>CAVXDI010000001.1:0-1818498 GCA_963760585.1 uncultured Actinomycetota bacterium | reverse complement strand
CTGACGTTCAGCCCCGCACACTCGTGCCGTAACCAGTACGCCACTCCGCCGGCAAAAGGGTCACGGTGAGATGCCCCTGGCAAGGGCGGCGTCGAACAGCGTCCGGGCGACCTGCTCGGCCTTCTCGGTCGCCGCGGCACCCACCGGCTTCGCCTCGTAGCGGTCCTGGTTGCGAGCGCGTCGCAAGCGGTCGAACTCTCGCGCCGCCTTGTCCGCGGGCGGCTTGTGGAAGACAGCTCGAAGGTAGCGGCCGAGCGCCTCGTGCTGCCCCGGCCCGTTGGTCGTACGGAAGCCGTACGCCGCCAGCAGCGCCTCGCCCGTGTCGTGGCAGGCGTCGTAGGCAATGCCGTACTTGACGACCACACTGGTGAGCAGCGGCAACTGGTTGAGGCGCTCCTCGGCCTGGCGGAGGAACGAGGTCGCACGCGCGAGGTCCGCGGGCACGACATCGAGACGTCGTGCCTCGACCAGCGCGATGACCGTCGCCTGCTGGACGCGGGTGAGCGGCGTCAGCGCCATGGCGGCTCCCCGATCAGGGCGACCGCCGGGCCGCTGCGCACGTTGTCCAGGAACCCGGAGGGCGCCGCAAACTCCTCAGGGCTGAGGATCGTCGGGTTGACGGGACGGTGCACCGCCGCCTCGACTCGAGTGCACGCCTCGTACACCGCGTCCACGTCGGGCTCGCCGAGCACCATGACGTCGATGTCGTGCGGTGCCGGGCCGGCATCCCCGAGCATCCGCGCGGCGAAGGAGCCGTAGAGGAACGCCGACTCGATCCCGTCGACGCGGCCGAGCTCCTCGGCCAGCATCACCACCGGGCCGGTCGCGACCGTGAGGATCTCGCGCAGGGGATCCACCAGCGGGCTCTCGTCGTTGGCGCGGATCAGCCTCGTGCGGCCCACCTGTCGCTCGATCAGGATGCCAGCGTCCACCAGGCGCGCGACCTCGCGGTGCACGGTCGGGTAGGCCAGGTCGGCCCGCTTGGCCAGATCGGTGATGCTCAGTTCGTCACCGGTGAGCAACAAGGTGGCGAGCAGGCGCGCCTGACCGTCCGACCGGAAGATCGGAGCGAGAAGCGGCGCCGCAGTTCTCATATAACTGAGATTATCCTCCACTATATCGACAGTCAACGGCTCCGGATGACAACGCGTCGGGTCACACGTTGAAGCGGAACTCCACCACGTCACCGTCGGCCATGACGTAGTCCTTGCCCTCCATGCGCACCTTGCCGGCCTCCTTGGCCTTCTGCATGGAGCCCGCGACCATCAGGTCGTCGAAGGAGACGATCTCGGCCTTGATGAAGCCGCGCTGGAAGTCGGTGTGGATGACGCCGGCGGCCTCGGGGGCGCTCGCGCCCTTCGGGATCGTCCAGGCCCGCGTCTCCTTGGGCCCGGCGGTCAGGTACGTCTGCAGCCCCAGGGTGTCGAAGCCGACCCGGGCCAGGGTCTCGAGGCCGGGCTCGGTGACGCCCATCTCGGCGAGCATCCCGCGCGCCTCCTCGTCGTCGTCGAGCTCGACCAGCTCGGCCTCGAACTTCGCGTCGAGGAAGATCGCCTCGGCCGGGGCCACGATCGCGCGCATCCTGTCCTTGAGCGCCTCGTCGGCGAGCTCGTCGGCGTCGCAGTTGAAGACGTAGATGAAGGGCTTCGCGGTCAGCAGCGACAGCTCGCGGACCAGCTCGCGGTCGATCTTCGTCGAGCTGATCGGCGTCCCGGCCTCGAGCATCCCGAGGGCCTCCTTGGCGGCCTGGAGGTTGGCGACGACGGCCTTGTTGCCGCGCGCCTCCTTCTCCAGTCGCGGGATGGCCTTCTCCACGGTCTGCAGGTCGGCCAGGATCAGCTCGGTCGAGATGGTGGAGATGTCGGCGGACGGATTGACCTCGCCGTCGACGTGCGTGACGTCCTCGTCGCGGAAGACCCGGGTCACCTGGCAGATCGCGGAGGACTCCCGGATGTGGGAGAGGAACTTGTTGCCCAGCCCCTCTCCCTGCGAGGCGCCGGCCACGATGCCGGCGATGTCGACGAACTCCACCGTCGCGGGCAGGACCTTCGCCGAGCCGAACACCTCCGCGAGCTTCGCCAGGCGCTCGTCGGGGACGCCGACCACGCCGACGTTCGGCTCGATGGTGGCGAACGGGTAGTTCGCCGCGAGGACGTCGTTCTTGGTCAGGGCGTTGAAGAGCGTCGACTTGCCCGCGTTGGGGAGACCGACGATGCCGATGGTGAGAGCCACGGGGCGCGAGTCTACGGGCGCCCGGAGGTTGCCACGAATCTGCGTCGGGCGCGCAGCTCTCCTTCCCGGCACGGGCTGTCCCCGGGGCCTATTCTCCGGACGTGACACCTGCCTCGGGGCCCCTCACCCTCACCACCACACCCGCCGCCGCCACGCTCCCCGGCCCCACGGACCGACCGGCCGGCCGGAGCCTGCGCGCCCTGGCGTGGCTGCGGACGCTCGACCCCGTCGCACTCCTCTGCGCGGTGGTCGCGGCGGCGGTCTACCTGCTGCGCGGCCTCGACGGCCCGCTCTCGCGTGACCTCGGCGTCTACGCCTACGGCGGACAGCAGGTCGCCGACGGGGTCCCGCCGTACGTCGCCATCCTCAACCGGGCCGGGCCGCTGGCCCACCTCGTGCCCGGCCTCGGCGCCGGGGCCGCACGGCTCGTCGGCGTCGACGACCTGCGTGGCATGCGGGTGCTGTTCCTGCTGCTCTCCGTCGGCGCCGTGGTGGCCCTCTACCTCCTGGGTCGCGACCTGTTCGGCAGCCGGGCCGCCGGGATCACCGCGGCGGCGGCCCTGCTCTCCTTCCAGGGCTTCACCGTCTACGCGACCAACGGCCCGCGCGAGAAGACGGCCATGGTGCTGCTGCTCGCGCTGGCCCTGCTCGCCATGGTGCACCGGCGCTGGGGCACCTCCGGAGCGATGATCGCGCTGGGCACCCTCACCTGGCAGCCGGTCTTCTTCCCCGCGATCGCCGTCGTCGGGCTCGCCGCGCTGCTCGGCCGCGGCCGGCTCTCCGCCCTGCTGCGGATCGCGGTCGGCGGCGCTGTGCCCACCGTGGTGATCGTCGTCGGGTACGCCGCCATCGGTCGCCTCCAGCTGTTCCTCGACGACTTCGTCCTGATCAACGCCCGGTACACCGACCAGACCTCGATGGTCGGCCGGCCCCGGGTGCTGTGGGGCAGTCTCAGCGGCGCCTACGGGTGGAGCGTGTGGGTGATCGGCGTCGGCCTGGTGACCCTGGTCGCCCTGGCCGTCGTCGCCGCCGCCCGTCGTGGCCGGCACGAGCCCCGGAACGCCGCGGTCGCCGGTCTCGGCCTCGGCGTGCTGGTCTGCGCGGCGTGGTCCACCGTGGCTTTCAACGGCTGGCCCGACGCGTACGTCGCGCTCCCCTTCGCCGCCGTCGGCCTCGCCGGCCTCGTCCCACTGCTGGCCCACCGGCTGCCGCCCCGGGCCGTCACCGGCGTGGCCGTCACCTGGGCCGTCGCCGCGAGCGTGCTGACCGCCGCCTACTGCGTCCACACCCGCACCGACGTCCTCCTCACCCAGCGCGCCGAGGGCTTCGCGGTGATGCGCGAGCTGCCCGCGGACGCCGAGGTGGTGAGCATCAAGGCGCCGCAGACCTTGATGCTGCTGCACCGCCGCAACCCCACCCGGCTCCAGCTCTTCGGCAACGGGCTGACCCGCTACGTCAACGACACCTGGCCCGGCGGCACGGCCGGCTACGGCCGCTGGATCGGCGAGCGCGCCCCCGCGGTCGTCCTGGTCGGGGCGGACCACACCCCGCTGTGGATCGGGCGGGTGCTCGACGAGTCCTACGTCTTCGTGGGTGACTCCCGGGGCCAGGTCCGCTGGTACCTCCACCGGGACGTGCCCCACGAGCGCCGAGTCGCGATCAAGGCGGCCCTGCGCGGCGGCTGAGCCCGACACCCACGTGTGATCGCCCACACACGGGGTAGTAGACAGGGAGCCAGACGACGATGCCGGAGGCAACACGTGAGCGCCACCACCAGGTCCGAGAAGGACACCCAGACCCCCGCCCCCACGGGGGCCGTTCCCGACAGCAGCTCCCCGAAGGGCCCCGCCTCCCCTCGGGAGACGGGCGAGGACCCCCTCGGCACCCCCCTCGACATGCTGCTCACCGAGGCCTCGAGCAGTCCGCTGCGGCGCTTCGTGCCGGGCATGTCCGGCGTCCGGATGACCGCGGCCCTCGCCCGCCGTCCCCGGCGGGTCGCACGACGCGGGCTGGGGCTGGGTGCCGACCTGGCCCGGATCGGGGTGGGCCGCTCGCAGCTCGCTCCCGCCGAGAAGGACCGTCGCTTCACCGAGGAGGCGTGGTCGCGCAACCCGCTCTTCAAGCGCACCCTCCAGGGCTACCTCGCCCTCGGCGCCGCCGCCCGCGGGCTGGTCGCCGACGCCGAGCTGGACTGGGGCGACGGCCAGCGGATGGGCTTCATCGTCGACAACCTCGTCGAGGCCGCCGCACCCAGCAACAACCCCTTCCTCAACCCCAAGGTGCTCAAGCGCACCCTCGACACCGGTGGAGGCAACCTCGTCGAGGGCGGACGCCGGCTGGTGCGCGACTTCGCGGCCCCGCCCCGGGTCCCCTCGATGGTGGAGCCCGACGCCTTCGAGGTCGGCCATGACCTCGCCGTCACCCCCGGGGCCGTCGTGCTGCGCACCGATGTCTTCGAGCTGATCCAGTACACACCGCAGACCCCCAAGGTCCGCGAGGTGCCGCTGCTGATCGTGCCGCCGACGATCAACAAGTACTACGTGATCGACCTCGCCGAGCAGCGCAGCCTGGTCGAGCACCTGGTGCGCGGCGGCCAGCAGGTCTTCGTGATCTCCTGGCGCAACCCCGACACCCGGCACGCCGACTGGGGTCTGGACACCTACGGAGGGGCGATCCTCGAGGCGATGACCGCCTGCGAGAAGATCTCGCGCCAGGACAGCACCTCGGTGCTCGGGATCTGCTCGGGCGGCATGATCGCCTCGATGCTGATGGCGCACCTCGCTGCCATCGGCGAGCTCGACCGGGTCGCGGCGTTCAGCCTGATGGTGACCGTGCTCGACCAGGATCGGGCTGGCGTGACGAGCGCGCTGCTCTCGCACAAGGCGGCCGCCGCCTCGACCCGCGCCTCGCGGGAGAAGGGCTACCTGGACGGCCGGGCGCTGGCCGAGATCTTCGCCTGGCTGCGGCCCAACGACCTGATCTGGAACTACTGGGTCAACAACTACCTGATGGGCCACGCCCCCAAGGCCTTCGACATCCTCTACTGGAACGCCGACCCGGTGCGGATGACCGCCGCGATGCACCACGACTTCATGGACCTCGCGCTGCGCAACGCCCTGGTGACGCCGGGCCACTCGACGATGCTGGGCTCGAAGGTCGACCTCGGCGCCATCGACCGCGACACCTACGTCGTCGCCGGGATCGCCGACCACCTGTGCCAGTGGGAGTCCTGCTACCAGACCACGCAGCTCTTCGGTGGCCGGACGAAGTTCGTGCTCTCGACCAGCGGCCACATCGCGGCCATGGTCAACCCGCCGGGCAACCCCAAGGCCAGCTTCCAGACGGCGTCGGAGAACCCCACGGCCGCCTCCGCCTGGCTCGAGGGCGCCCACAAGGTCCGCGGCAGCTGGTGGGACGACTACGTCGAGTGGCTCAACGAGCGGGCCGGCGCCGAGCGAACCCGGCCACGCAAGCTCGGCAACGCGACGTACGAGCCGCTGTGCGAGGCTCCCGGTACCTACATCCATGACCGCTGAGCGCCCGGTGCGACGGACCGCCGACCGAAAGGCCGGCCGTCGGGACCGCATCCGCACCGTCTCGGTGCGCGGGCTCCAGGCCCGCGTCTCGGTGCGGCCGGCCCGCGGCACCCACACCGGCAGGCCGCCGCTGCTGCTGTGCAACGGCATCGGGGTCAGCCTCGAGGCCCTGCAACCGTTCGTCGACGCCCTCGACCCCGACCGGGGCCTCGTGCGCTTCGACGTCCCCGGGGTCGGCGGCAGCCAGGCCCCACCGTTCCCCTACCCGATCGCGGGGCTGGCCTCCTGGCTCGGCGCCCTGATGACCAAGCTCGGTCACCGGCAGTTCGACGTCCTCGGACTCTCCTGGGGTGGCGGGCTGGCCCAGCAGCTCGCGGTGCAGTCGCCGCGCCGGGTACGCCGGGTCGTGCTCGTCGCCACCGGTACCGGGGCCCTGATGGTGCCCGCCCACCCCCGGGTGCTGCGGATCATGTCGACCCCGCGTCGCCACCGCGACCCCGACTACGCCGCCCGCGTCGCGCCGACGATCTACGGCGGCTCCATGCGCACCGATCCCGGGCACGGGGCCGACCTGCTGCACGCGGCGACGAGGTCGGGCCCCAAGCGGGGCTACTACTACCAGCTGGCGGCCATGGCGGGTTGGACGAGCCTGCCGTTCCTCGGCCTGCTCCGGCAGCCGACCCTGGTGATGGGGGGCGACGACGACCCGATCATCCCGGCCGCCAACCCCCGGCTGCAGGCGCGCCTGATCCCGCACGCCCGGCTGCACCTCTACCACGGTGGCCACCTGGGCCTGCTGACCGAGGCCGACGAGCTCGCCCCCGTCGTCGACGCGTTCCTCGACGAGCAGCCAGGCTGAGCGAGGTCAGCGGCGGGCGGCGTCGCGGACGCACAGCGCCGCCCAGGGCAGCGCCTCGAGGCGACCCTCGGGGATCTGCTCGCCGCAGTGGTCGCAGGTGCCGTAGGAGCCCTCGTCGACCTTCGCCAGCGCCCGGTCCACGTCGGCCAGGGTGAGCTGGAGCTTGTCGTGCACGGCGACCTGCGAGAGCCGGTCCACCGCCATCGAGGTGCCCTCCCCCACCCGCTTGCCGAACGAGATCTCGCCCCGGTCCCCGGGCAGCTCCTCGAGGATGGCGAGCTCGCCGAGGATCTCGGCCCTCTTGTCTCGCAGGGTGGTGCGTGCGGAGTTCATTCCCCCAGCATCCCGCCCGGCCCAAGCCGGCCCTAGGATCGGCGCGGCACCACTCGGGGGGGACACACGTGAGCTTCAGCCTGACCCGGTCGACGCGACGGCCGGGGGTCGATCCCCTGCTCGCACTCTGCGGCACCGTCGCACTGGTCGTCTACCTGCTGCGCGGTTTCGACGGCCCGCTCTCGCGGGACATGGGGGTCTACGCCTACGCCGGCCAGCAGTTCGCCGACGGCACCCTCCCCTACGCGGGCATCCTGAACCGGGCCGGGCCGCTGGCGCACGCGGTACCGGGGATCGGCGCGTGGGTCGCCCGGCACGTCGGCGTCGACGACCTGCTGGCCATGCGGGTGCTGATGATGCTGCTCTCGGTGGCGGTCGTCATGGCCACCTACCGGCTCGCCCGAGACCTGTTCGCCGGAGACCTGTTCGCCGGCGAGCTGTCCGCCCGTGACCGGTTCGACCCACGCCTCGCCGGTCTGGTCGCCGCGGCGGCGATGCTCTGCTTCCAGGGCTTTGCCAGCTCCGCCACGGACGGTCCTCGGGAGAAGACCACGATGGTCCTGTTCCTGGTGCTCGCCCTGCTGGCCACGTCCCGTCAGTGGTGGGCCACCTGCGGCGCTCTGGTCGCCCTGGCCACCCTGACCTGGCAGCCGGTCGTCCTGCCCGCACTGGCCGGCGTCACCACCGCCGTCCTCCTCGGCAGCACCGGTCACCGGGCCCGGGCGAAAGCCCTGGCCCGGGTCGCCCTCGGCGGCCTGGCTCCCACGGCGGTGGTCGTGGGCGCCTACGCCGTGAGCGGGCGGCTGCGCCTCCTCGTCGACGACTTCTACCTCATCAACGCGCGCTACACCCGCCAGGACTCCGTCCTCGACCACCCTGCGGGAGTCTGGGACAGCCTGCTGAAGGGCTACGGCTGGACGGTGTGGGTGCTGCTGGGTGGCTCGCTCGCCGTCCTGGTCCTGGGGGCCGTCGCCGTGCGGCGCCGGACCCGGTGCGAGCCCCCGCGGGCGGCGCTGGCCGCTCTCGCGGTCACCGTGCTGGTGAACCTCGCCTGGTCGGCCGTGGCGTTCAACGGTTGGCCGGACGCGTTCGTCGCGCTCCCGGCGGCCGCCGTCGGCACGGGTGGCGCGCTGGCGGCGTTGCGCGGACGGCTCCCCCGCGCGGCGCTCAGGTCGGTGGCCGTGGGCTGGTCCGTGCTCGCCGTGGCGGCGGCCTCGACGTACGCCGTGACCGGTCGCTACGACGGCCTCTCCGCGCAGCGCGACGAGGCCGAGGCCGTGCTGGCCCGGCTGCCCGACGGCGCCCGGCTCCTGAGCGTCGAGTCACCCCAACCGCTCGTCCTGCTCCACCGGCGCAACCCCTCGCGGCTCCAGCTCTTCGGCAACGGGCTCGTCCGCTACGTCGACGACACCTGGCCGGGCGGCAGCGAGGGCTACGGCCGGTGGATCGAGGACCAGGGGTACGAGGTGCTGAGCGTCGGCAAGCCGCTGCGCCGCCTCCCGTGGCTCGAGCCCGTCGTCGAGCGGTCCTACCTCCGTCTGCCCGCGGACGGGGCGCAGTTCCACTGGTACGTCCGGCGCGACCTGCCGCCCGCGGACGTCGCGGCCCTGCGGACGCTCCTGCGGCACGCCGACTGACTCGCCCCGTTCCCTACCTCAGGAGCCATGACCTAGGTTCTGAGGGTGACCCACCACACACACCCGACCGCCTCGAGCAACCAGGACCACCCGGCGCTCACCGACACGCCCTTCTCGGACTTCCTCGGCTTCGAGCTGCTGCTCAGCGACGAGGACCGCGAGCTGCTGAGCAGCGTCCGGGCCTTCATGACCCGCGAGGTCGAGCCGGTCATCAACGAGCACTGGACGCGCGCGCAGTTCCCGCACGAGCTGGTCGCGGGCCTCGCCGACCTCGGCATCGCGGGCCTGGCCTACGACGGCCCGGGCTGCCCGGCGCGTGGCGCGCTGGTCGACGGGATGGTGGCGATGGAGCTGAGCCGGGTCGACCCGTCGATCGGCACGTTCATGGGGGTCCACGGCGGCCTGGCGATGGGGTCGATCGCCCTGTGCGGCTCCCCTGAGCAGCAGGAGCGGTGGCTGCCCGCGATGGCCCGGATGGAGCTGATCGGCGCCTTCGGGCTCACCGAGCCCGACACCGGCTCGGCGATCGCCGGGGGCCTGGCGACCTCCGCGGTCCGGGACGGTGACGGCTGGGTGCTGAACGGCGAGAAGAAGTGGATCGGCAACGCCTCCTTCGCCGACCTGGTCATCATCTGGGCCCGCGACGAGGCCGACGGCGAGGTCAAGGGGTTCGTCGTGGAGAAGGACACCCCCGGCATGACCTTCGACGTCCAGCAGGACAAGATCGCCCTGCGCGTCGTCCAGAACGCCGAGATCCACCTGGCCGACGTGCGGGTGCCCGAGACCCACCGCCTCCAGCGCGCCGACTCCTTCGCCAGCACGGCCAACGTGCTCCGGGTGACCCGGATGGGGGTCGCCTGGCAGGCCGTGGGCTGCGCCCGTGGCGCCTACGAGCACGCGCTGCGCTACACCAAGGCGCGCGAGCAGTTCGGCAAGCCGATCGCCTCCTTCCAGCTGGTCCAGGACCTGCTGGTCAAGATGCTCTCCAACGTCACCGCCGCCACCGCGATGAACGTGCGCGCCTCGCAGCTCCAGGACCTCGGCCTCCTGCGCGACGAGCACGCCTCGCTGTGCAAGGTGCACAGCACCGTCCGGATGCGGGAGACCGTCGGCTGGGCCCGCGAGGTCCTCGGCGGCAACGGGATCCTGCTCGAGCACCACGTCGGCCGCTTCGTCGCCGACGCGGAGGCGATCTACTCCTACGAGGGCACCCGCGAGGTGAACACGCTGATCGTGGGCCGTGCGATCACCGGCGAGAGCGCGTTCGTCTGATGGCCGCCGGCTCCGACCTCCGCCTCGACCTGGAGCGCGTGCGCGCCCAGTTCCCGGCCCTGGCCCACGGCACCGCCCACTTCGACGGCCCCGGCGGCTCGCAGGTGCCGCTCGTCGTGGCCCGGGCCGTCGCCGAGACGATGACGGCCGGTCTCGCCAACCGGGGTGACGTCACCGAGGCGGAGCGCCGGGCGGAGTCCGTGACCCGGGGTGCCCGGCAGTCGATGGCCGACCTGCTCGGCGCCGACCCGCGCGGCATCGTCTTCGGCCGTTCGATGACCCAGCTCACCTTCGACCTCGCCCGCACCCTGGCCCGCACCTGGGGCCCCGGCGACGAGGTCGTGGTGACCCGGCTCGACCACGACGCCAACATCCGACCCTGGGTGATCGCGGCCGAGCGGGTCGGCGCCACCGTGCGCTGGCTCGGCTTCGACCCCGAGAGCGCCGAGCTCGACGACCTCGAGACGGTGCTCTCCACGCACACCCGGCTGGTCGCGGTCACCGCCGCCTCCAACCTGTTCGGCACCCGCCCCGACGTGGCCACCATCACCGGCCAGGCCCACGAGGTGGGAGCCCTGGTGTACGTCGACGGGGTGCACCTCGTGCCGCACGCCCCGGTCGAGCTGGCCGACCTCGGGGCCGACTTCCTGGCCTGCTCGCCGTACAAGTTCTTCGGCCCGCACCTCGGCGCCGTCGCGGCCAGCCCGCGGCTGCTGGAGACCCTCTCCCCCGACAAGCTGCTGCCGAGCAGCGACGCCGTGCCGGAGCGCTTCGAGCTGGGCACGCTGCCCTACGAGCTGCTCGCCGGGGTCAGCGCGGCGGTCGACTTCCTCGCCGACCTCGCCTCGACGGCACCGCAGCGGCGGGCCCGGGTGCTCGAGTCGATGGCCGTGCTCGAGGAGCACGAGGACGTCCTGCTCGAGCGGCTGCTGGACGGCCTGCGCGGGCTGCCGGGGGTCCGGCTGCACGGTCGGCCCGCCCGGCGCACCCCGACGGCGCTGTTCTCCGTGGCCGGCCGCACCGGTCGGGAGGTGCACACCGGGCTCGCCGCGCTGGACGTCAACGCGCCGGCGAGCCACTTCTACGCGCTCGAGGCCTCGCGCCACGCCGGCCTGGGAGAGGACGGCGCGGTGCGGGCCGGCATCGCGCCGTACACCAGCACCGACGACGTCGACCGACTGGTGGAGGGGGTTTCGTCCCTGGCCGGCGCGGCCCGCTAGTCTGACGCCCCGTGCGCCTGGCCACCTGGAACGTCAACTCCCTCCGCTCGCGGGTCGACCGTGTCGAGGCGTTCCTGCAACGACACGACGTCGACGTGCTGGCCCTGCAGGAGACCAAGGCCCGCGAGGACCAGCTCCCGCTGCTGGGCCTGCAGTCCCTGGGCTACGAGGTGGCCGCCGCCGGCACCAACCAGTGGAACGGCGTCGCCATCATCAGCCGCGTCGGGCTGGAGGACGTCGAGGTCGGCTTCCCGGAGATGCCCGGCTTCGGCGACCCGGTGGTCCCGGAGGCCCGCGCGATCGGCGCCACCTGTGGCGGCGTCCGGATCTGGTCGCTCTACGTGCCCAACGGTCGCAAGGTCGGCGACCCGCACTACCTCTACAAGCTCGAGTGGCTCCGACGCCTGCGCGCGGCGGCCGGCAGGTGGCACGACCAGGACACCGCACTGGTCGGTGACTGGAACATCGCGCCGCTCGACACCGACGTCTTCGACATCGCGCAGTTCAAGACCTCCACCCACGTGACGCCCGCCGAGCGGGCCGCCTTCCAGGGCTTCCTCGACGACGGGTACGTCGACGTGGTGCGCCCGCACACCCCGGGCCCGGAGGTCTACACCTACTGGGACTACTTCCGCCAGCGCTTCGAGCGCAACCGGGGGCTGCGCATCGACTTCGTCCTGGGCTCCCCCTCGCTGGCCGCGCGCGTCGACCACGCGTTCATCGACCGCGACGAGCGCGCCGGGGCGGGCGCCTCCGACCACGCCCCCGTCGTCGTCGACCTGGGCCGAGAGGGCTGACGTGGTGGATCTCTCGGGTGCCCGCGACCGGCTGCGGGGCCTGGACCCCCTGGTGTGGGCGACGGGGCTGGCGGCCCTGGTCGTCTACGTGCTCCAGGGCTTCGACGGGCTGCTCTCGCGCGACCTGGGCGTCTACTCCTACGGTGGCCAGCAGGTCGCCGACGGCGTGCCGCCGTTCGTGGCGATCCTCAACCGGGCCGGCCCCCTGGCCCACCTCGTCCCCGGTGCCGGGGCATGGGTCGGGCAGCTGGTGGGCGTCGACGACATCCTCGCGATGCGGGTGACGCTGATGCTGGTCTCGGTGGCCACGATCATGGTCGTCTACCTGCTCGGGCGCGACCTCTTCGGCTCCCGCGCCGCCGGGCTGGCGAGCGCCGTGGCGCTGCTGAGCTGCCAGGGCTTCCTGCGCTACGCCACCTTCGGCCCCCGCGAGAAGACCACCATGGTCTGCCTCCTCGCCCTGGCGCTGCTCGCGATGGTGCACCAGCGCTGGGGCACCGCCGGCGCGATGATCGCGCTGTCGACGCTGACCTGGCAGCCCGTCGCGTTCCCGGCGATCGCGGGCGTCGCGGTGGCGGCGCTGCTCGGGGCCCGGGGCGAGGGCGGCGGCTGGAGGGGGCGACACGCCCGGCTCGACGCGCTGCTGCGAATCGCGGTCGGCGGGATCATCCCCACCGCGATCACCGTCCTGGCGTACGCCCTGATCGGCAGGCTGCAGGTCTTCCTCGACGCCTTCTTCCTGATCAACCTGCGCTACACCAAGCAGGGCGGGATCGCGAACAACCCGACCAAGATCTGGTCCGTGATGACCTCCGCCTACGGGTGGACCCTGTGGGTGCTCATCCTCGGCATCCTCGCCGCGCTCGTGATCGGGCTGCACGCCGCGCTCCGGCGTACCCGGACGACCCCGCGGGGCGCCTCCCTGGTCGGCGTCGGCGTGGTCGTCCTCGGGTGCGTGCTGTGGTCGTTCAAGGCCTTCAACGGCTGGCCGGACGCCTTCTTCGTGCTGCCGGCCGCCGCGGTCGGCATCGGCGGGGTCGTCGCCGCGCTGGCCCCGCGGGTGCCGGTGCGGGCGCTGAGCGCCGTCGTGGCCGCCTGGGCCCTGGTCGCCACCGGGCTCACCGCGGCGCAGGCCGTGGAGAACAAGACCCAGGACCTCGACCAGCAGCGGGCGGACGTCGACCTCGTGATGTCGATGCTCCCGAAGGACGCCCGGATCATCTCCGTCGAGGCCCCCCAGGCGCTGGTGCTCAGCCACCAGACCAACGCCAGCCGGCTGCAGCTCTTCGGCAACGGCCTCAAGGACTACGTCGACGACACCTGGCCCGGCGGCCTCGAGGGCTACGGGCGGTGGATCGGTCGGCAGTCGCCCACGGTGATCGCGCTGGGCGGCTACGCCCGCGCCGGCCGTCCGGACTGGCTCAAGCCGGTCCTGCTCCGCGACTACCAGAAGGTCGGCTCGACACCCGGGCCGTTCAAGTGGTTCATCAACAAGCGGATCCCGAAGCGGACCCGGGAGGAGATCGAGGCGATGCTGGATGCGCGATGAGGTGTGTCAGGATCGCCCCATGACGTCACCCACAGGGGACGGGCTCCTCGATCGACGCCAGTTCACGTACTCGATCGTGATCCCGGTCTACAACAGCGAGCAGATCGTCGGCACCACCGTCGACCGGGTCGTCGAGGTGTTCACCGAGGCCGGCCTGGACCACGAGGTCATCCTCGTCAACGACGGCAGCCCCGACGGCTCCTGGGACGTCATCGCCGAGAAGGCGCGGACCATCCCGACGGTGGTCGCGCTGGACATGCTGCAGAACTACGGCCAGCACCACGCGAACCTCGCCGGCCTGCGCGAGGCGACCGGTGACTTCGTCATCACCATGGACGACGACCTGCAGAACCCGCCCGACCAGGCGCTGCTGCTGATCGACGCGGCGATGACCGGCAAGGACGTCGTCTTCGGCGAGTTCGCGACCAAGCAGGCGGCCGGCTACCGGCGCCTGGGCAGCAAGATGATCAGCGCGATGAACCGGCGGATCTTCGCCCAGCCCGAGGATCTCGTGGTCTCCAACTTCCGGATCCTGCGCCGCGACGTGGTGAACCGGATCTGCGCGTCCAACACGGCCTACCCCTACATCACCGGGCAGGCGCTGCTCTACTCGCGCAAGCGCGGCAACGTGACGGTGCGCCACGAGCCCCGCACGGTCGGCAAGAGCAACTACAGCATGGTCAAGATCCTGCGCCTGGTGCTGACGATCCTGTTCAGCTACTCCTCCTACCCGCTGCGGCTCGCGGCCCTGGTCGGGTTCGGCATCTCCGCGGTGAGCTTCCTGCTCGGTACCTTCTACCTGCTGATGGGGATCTTCGGGAAGACCGACGTGCAGGGGTGGACCACCACCGTCGTGCTGCTCTCGATCTTCAACGGCTTCACGATCGCGCTGCTCTCGATGCTCGGCGAGTACGTCGTCCGCACGCTGAACGCGGTCAGCGCCCAGGACAGCTACCACGTCACCACCCGGATCCCGGAGTGACGCGGCACCTCCTGGTCATCGGCGCCCAGCGCTGCGGCACCACCTACCTGCACGACCAGCTGGCCGCGCACCCGCAGATCGCGATGGCGCGCCCGCGCCGGCCGGAGCCGAAGGTCTTCCTCTCCGAGGAGCTCGCCGGCCGAGGCCTGGAGTGGTACCGCAGCACCTACTTCGCGCACGCGGGCCAGGAGACGGTGCTGGGTGAGAAGAGCACCAGCTACCTGGAGTACCCCGAGGCCGCCGGGCGGGCCGCGGACGTGCTCGGCGACCCGCTCGTCCTGGTGCAGCTGCGCGACCCGGTGGTCCGCGCGATCTCGCACTGGGCCTTCAGCACGGACGCCGGGCTCGAGACCCGCGGCCTCGCCGAGGCCCTGGCCGAGAACCTCGCCGGACCGTTGGCGTGGGACCCCGAGCGGACGTCGGTCTCCCCCTTCGCCTACCTCGAGCGCGGCCGCTACGTCGACTACCTCGGCCCGTGGCTCGAGCGCTTCGGCACCGACCTCACCGTGCTCTTCCTCGAGGAGATGCGCACCGACCCGCTGGCCGTCGCCGGGCTCTACGCGACGATCGGGGTGGACCCCGGCTTCCGGCCGCCCGCGGCCGGCGAGGCAGTCAACGAGAGCCGGCAGGACAAGCCCGTGCTCGACGACCACCTGCTCGCGCGCCTGCGCGAGCACTTCCACGACAGTGACAGGGCCCTGGCCCGGCTCCTGGGGCGATCCCTGCCCTGGGCCGACCGGCCGGCCACGACGAAGGAGGACGAGCAGTGACCACGCTGCCCGAGATCGCGTTCAACAAGGTCAGCGTCGAGGGCGCCGAGCTCGACCACATCGCGGAGGCGATCGGCGGCGGGCACACGTCCTCCGGCGGTCCGTTCTCGAAGCGGGCCAGCGACCTGCTGCGCGAGGACGCCGGCGCCGCGGACGTGCTGCTGACGACCTCCTGCACGGCCGCGCTGGAGATGAGCGCGCTGCTGCTCGACCTCAAGCCCGGCGACACGGTGATCGTGCCGTCGTTCACCTTCGTCAGCTCGGCGGTGGCCTTCGTCCGCGCCGGCGCCGGCATCAAGTTCTGCGACATCGAGCCGCACACCCTGGGCCCCGACCCGCGCCACGTCGCCGCGCTGCTCGACGAGACGGTCCGCGCCATCGTGGTCGTGCACTACGCCGGCATCGTGTGCGACATGGACGGGCTGCGCGAGGCACTGCGCGACCGGCCGGACGTGGCGATCATCGAGGACAACGCGCACGGGCTCTTCGGCCGCTGGCGCGACCAGCCCCTGGGCAGCCTCGGCCGCTTCGCCACCCTGAGCTTCCACGAGACGAAGAACTTCGTCTGCGGCGAGGGCGGCGCGCTGGTGCTCAACGACCCGGCGGACGTCGACCGCGCCTGGGTGCTCTACGACAAGGGCACCAACCGCAAGGCGTTCTTCCAGGGACAGGTCGACAAGTACTCCTGGCGCGACACCGGCTCGTCGTTCGGGCTCTCCGACGCGCTCGCGGCGTACCTCGTCGGCCAGCTGGAGCAGCGCGAGACCATCCAGGGCAAGCGCCGCGCCGTCCACGAGCGGTACGTCGAGCTGCTGACCCCGCACGCGGCCGAGCTGGGCCTGACCCTGCCGACCGTGCCGGAGGACGCCGTCCCGGCCTACCACCTCTTCTACGTGCTGCTGCCCGACCACGACACCCGGACCAGGGTGATGTCGCAGATGCGCGCCGAGGGCGTGCAGACGACCTTCCACTACATCCCGCTGCACGACTCCCCCGCAGGCAAGAAGTTCGCCGTCGGCACGCCCGAGTGCCCGGTCACGACGGACATCAGCGGGCGGCTCATGCGACTGCCGTTCCACAACAACCTGACGGCCGCCGAGCAGCAGCGGGTCGTCGACTCGCTGGTGGGAGCGCTCTCCACCCAGGGCTGAGCCCGGCTCCTCGCTGCCGGACCTGCCGTGGTCCTACCTCCGGGTGGGTCAGGTCAGGCGGCGAGGGCGGCGGTGCCCCGGGTCTCCTCACGCACGAGCAGCGCGAAGGCGGCGACCTCCACGACCAGGAACGCCACGCAGGTCCGCTCCAGCACCGGCACCCCGGACAGCGCGAACCAGGCCACGCCGGGCACCAGGGCGAGCAGCCAGCCGCGGATCAGCACGCCGGTACGGCCCAGCGCCAGCAGCATCAGGGTCACCACGAGGTTCGCCATCGCGACCGTGCTGCCCACCGCCAGCACCAGGGTGCGCCCGGTGGCCAGGGTGACGTCGGCGCCGAAGATCAGCGGTAGCAGCACCGGCCCGAGCAGTGCGCCCACCACCGCCGCTCCGGCGGAGCCCACGGTGGTCAGCGCGACGACCCGCAGCCGGATCCGGCGCAGCGCCAGGCCGTCACGCAGCACGACGAGCCGGCTGAACCAGCCGGTGAGCTGCGAGACCAGCCCGAGCGCCAGCGTGTACGGCGCCCGGAACAGCGCGAGACCGGCGAAGAGCGCCGTCACCTCGGCCGGCGAGCCGCCGGCCAGCGCGAGCACGACCGGACCGCCGGTGAGCACGACCTGGCCGATCACCTGTCCCCCGCCGGCCCCGGCCAGGAAGGCCCACGGCGAGTCGCCCTCGCCGTCGCTGCCCTCGCGCCCCAGGCGGAAGGTGGAGGGGAAGACCGCCACCGCGGCGTAGCCGACGAGCAGGCACAGCCCGTAGGCCACCGGCTCGCGCACGTCGGCGAGCATCAGCCCCACCGCGGCCAGGCTGCGCACCAGGTTCTCGCTGACCAGCCCGAGGCCGACCGCGCGGAAACGACGTCGCGCCGTCAGCACGCCACGCACCACCCCCATCGCGGCCGAGGCCAGCGTCACCGCCCCCACCAGCAGCGGGAACCACAGGTCGCCGGAGCCGAAGAGCAGCTCGCGGCCCCACCACGAGACAGCGAAGGTGACCACCCCCGCGAGCGCGCTGAGGCCCAGTACGCCCGGTAGCGAGGCCCCGACCGAGCGCTCCCCGGAGTGGGCGACGACCGAGCGGGCGATCCAGTGCTGCAGCGGGAAGGTGAGCGCGGCGCCGGCGAAGGACCAGTAGGCCCACAGCACCGAGACCGGTGCCGCTCCCTCCGAGCCGAGGGCGCGGGTCACCAGCGCGAAGAAGACGTAGGCGAGCAACCCGCTCACCGCCGAGCCGATGGCCAGGACCGACGTGTCGCGGAGCTGGTGCGGGGGCTTCGTCATCGTGGAGGAATTGTGCCCCACCCCGGGGGCGGGCCGGGCCCGGGGGCACACTGTCGGTGGCGCCCGGCATCATCGCCGGCATGGAGATCACCACATCGCTCGGGTTGCTCACCCTGCTGCTCTGCCTCCTCGTCGCGGCCACCCTCGGCGCCGCGCTCGGGGTGCTCTGGGCGCGCGGGCGCGCGGCGTACGACGACGGCGAGGTGCTCGCGCTGCGGGCGGCCGACCAGGCCGTCGTGCGCGAGGGCCTCGAGCGCCTGCAGGACCAGATGCGAGACCTCGACCACCAGCGCTCCAGCTGGCAGGGCCAGCTGCACCAGCAGGTGCAGGACATGCGCTTCTCGACCGAGGCGCTGCGCCGCGAGACCCAGTCGCTCTCCACCGCCCTGCGCAAGCCGCAGGTGCGCGGGCGCTGGGGGGAGCTGCACCTGCGCCGGGCCGTGGAGCTGGCCGGCCTGGTGGACCGCTGCGACTTCTCCGAGCAGGTCCGCCTCGACGAGGGGGCGCGACGCCCCGACCTCGTCGTCAACCTGGTCGGCGAGCGCCGGATCGTGGTGGACGCCAAGGTGCCGCTGGACGCCTACCTCGACGCCACCTCGACCGATGACGAGCAGGAGCGCTCGGGGCACCTGCACCGGCACGTCCAGCAGCTGCGCACCCACGTCGCGCTGCTCTCCTCCAAGCAGTACTGGCGCTCGCTGCCGGAGTCCCCCGAGTTCGTGGTGCTCTTCGTGCCGGCCGAGTCGTTCCTCGCCGCTGCCCTGGAGACCGACCCCGGCCTGATCGAGTACGCCGCCGAGCGCCAGGTGGTGCTGGCCACCCCGACCACGCTGATCGCGCTGCTGCGCACGGTCGCCCACGGCTGGAGCCACGAGACCCTCGCGGCGCAGGCCCGGGAGATCCACCGCCTCGGTCGCGACCTGCACGGCCGGCTGGGTCTGCTGAGCAACCACCTGGACCAGGTCGGCCGCTCCTTGAACGCCGCCGTGGGTCACTACAACCAGGCCGTCGGCTCGCTGGAGTCACGGGTCCTCGTGGCGGCCCGACGCTTCACCGACCTGGCCGTCACCGACGAGGCCCTGGCGTCGCCGCGCCAGGTCGGGGCCACCGCCCGGTCGCTGGGCACGGTCCCCGACCTGCCTTCGGGGCCGGCCGGGCCGCGCTCGGTCGACCGGCGCGCCGCACCCGAGGAGGCGGCCGGCGGGAATACCGTGGCGCTGTGAGCCACACTGACGGTGCGGGGCTGGGCCGGGTACGGAGCCGTCCGAGGACGCTCTGGCAGGCCGGTCGCGAGAGCGGCAGACAGGTCGTCGCGCTTGCCGTGGCCCTCGCGCTCAGCGCCCTTGTCGTCGACCTGCTCCTGGTGGGCCGGGTCAGCATCTTCTTCGACCTGTGCTTCGTCGCGCTGTGCGTCGGCGTGGCGCTGCTGGTCCGCCCCACCGACTTCTTCGTGGTCGGCGTGCTGCCGCCGCTGGTGATGCTCGGTGTCTTCACGCTGGTGGGCCTCACCCGGGCGGAGATGATCGCCGAGGCCGAGGACGGCGTCGTCCAGGCGGTGCTCTCCGGGCTCTCCCACCACAGCCTGGCGCTCCTCGTCGGCTACGCCCTGTGCCTGGCCTGCCTCGGGGTCCGCCACCGGGCCCTCACCGGCTGACCGCTACCTGAACCGGTCCGGGTCCCCCGCGCCCCGACGGATCACGTCGGGCACGCCCTCCGACCAGTCGACGACGGTGGTGGGCTGGGCGGGGGTCTCCCCCGCCTCGACCACCAGGTCGATCTCGTGGTCGAGGTCCTCCTTGATCTCCCAGCCCGTCGTGCGGGCCTCGTCCTCGTCGGGGAGGATCAGGGTGCTGGTCAGCAGCGGCTCGCCGAGTGCCGCCAGCAGCGCCTGGACGAAGGTGTGCTCGGGGATCCGCACCCCGACCGTCTTCTTCTTGGGGTGCAGCAGCCGCCGGGGCACCTCACCGGTGGCCGGCAGGATGAACGTGTAGGGGCCGGGGGTGGCCGCCTTGATCGCCCGGAACGACGAGTTCTCCACGTGCACGAACTGGCCCAGCTGGCTGAAGTCGCGGCACATCAGCGTGAAGTGGTGCTTGTCGTCGAGCCCGCGGATCCGCAGGATCCGGTCCCGGCCGTCCCGGTTGCCCAACCGGCAGCCCAGGGCGTAGCCCGAGTCGGTCGGGTAGGCGATCAGGGCGTCGTCGTTCAGCGCCTGGACGACCTGCTCCACGAGGCGGGGCTGGGGGTTGTCGGGGTGGATGTCGACGAAACGGGCCATGGTCGTGTCCTGCTCCGGTCGGGGCTCAGGCCCGCGCCGCGGCCGCGGCGGCCTTGAGGTCGCGTCGCAGCTCCTTGGGCAACGAGAAGATCAACGACTCCTCCGCGCTGTGCACCGCCTGCGCGTCGGGGTAGCCCCGGTCGCTCAGGAAGCCCAGCACCCCCTGCACGAGCTCCTCCGGCACGCTCGCGCCCGAGGTGACGCTGACGGTGCGGACCCCCTCCAACCAGGCCTCGTCGATCTCGGAGGCGTCGTCCACGCGGTACGACGCCTTCGCGCCGGCCTCCAGGGCGACCTCGACCAGCCGTACCGAGTTCGAGGAGTTGCCGGAGCCGACCACGATCACCAGGTCGGTGTCCGGCGAGATCTCCTTGACCGCGAGCTGGCGGTTCTGCGTGGCGTAGCAGATGTCGTCGCTGGGCGGGTCGAGCAGCAACGGGAAGCGCTCCCGGATCGCGTCGACGGTCGCCATCGTCTCGTCGACCGACAGCGTCGTCTGGGACAGCCAGGCCACCCTGGCGGGGTCGCGCACGACCAGCCCGGCGACGTCGCCGGGCCCCTGCACGAGCTGGATGTGCTCGGGGGCCTCACCCGCGGTGCCCTCGACCTCCTCGTGTCCCTCGTGGCCGATCAGCAGGATGTCGTAGTCGTCCTCGGCGAAGCGCTTGGCCTCGTGGTGGACCTTGGTCACCAGCGGACAGGTGGCGTCGATCGTCTTGAGCGAGCGGGCGGCAGCCTGGCTGTGCACCTCCGGCGAGACGCCGTGGGCGGAGAAGACGACGGTGGCGCCCTCGGGCACCTCGTCGAGCTCCTCGACGAAGACCGCACCGCGGGCCTCGAGGTCGGCGACGACGTGCTTGTTGTGCACGATCTGCTTGCGGACGTAGACCGGGGCGCGGTAGAGGTCGAGCGCCTTCTCGACCGTGACCACCGCGCGGTCGACGCCGGCACAGTAGCCACGCGGCGCCGCGAGCAGGACGGCCTTCTCGGCCTCGTCCGGCGACAGGATCTGCGGAGTGCCCAGGTCGGTGCTCATGGGCCCCACTCTAGGCGGCACGCGGTCGGAGCCGCGGGTCCGGGCACGGCGGCCACCGTGCCACACCCGCCCGGGACCGTCCGTGCCGTGGCCTAGGGTCACGCCATGGCCATGGAGACCTCCCCGGAGACGCCCGCGCCGGTCCGCCAGATCGCGAACGCCATCGCCGGTTGGGTCGAGCGGCTCGGGGCGGTGTGGGTCGAGGGCCAGATCGCCCAGGTCAGCCGGCGGCCCGGCCTGAACACCGTCTTCATGACGCTGCGCGACCCGATCGCCGACATCTCGGTGCCGGTGACGTGCGCGCGCACCCTGTTCGACAGCCTCAACCCGCCGCTGGTCGAGGGGGCCAGTGTCGTGCTGCACGCGAAGCCGTCGTACTACGCCAACCGCGGCACGCTCTCGCTCCAGGCCCGCGAGATCCGGATGGTCGGCCTCGGCGAGCTGCTGGCCCGCCTCGAGCGCCGACGGCAGCTGCTGGCCGCCGAGGGGTTGTTCGCGGCCGAGCTCAAGCGACCGCTGCCGTTCCTGCCCGGGTGTGTGGGCCTGGTGACCGCGTCCGGCTCGGCGGCCGAGCGCGACGTGCTCGAGCAGGCGCGACGCCGCTGGCCCGCGGTCGACTTCGAGGTCGCCTACGCCGCCATGCAGGGCCCCCGTGCCGCGAGCGAGGTGATCGAGGGCCTGGAGCGCCTGGATCGCGACCCGCGGGTCGAGGTGATCGTCATCGCCCGCGGCGGTGGCTCCGTGGAGGACCTGCTCCCGTTCTCCGACGAGGCCCTGGTCCGCGCCGTCCACCACGCCCGCACCCCTGTGGTCTCCGCGATCGGGCACGAGCCGGACAGCCCGCTGCTCGACCTGGTCGCCGACGTCCGGGCCTCCACGCCGACCGACGCCGCCAAGCTGGTGGTGCCCGACGTCGCCGACGAGCTGCGCCGCGTCCACCAGGCCCGCGAGCGGATCCGCAGCACGCTGCGGGGCTGGCTGGCCCGCGAGCAGGGCGGCCTCGACGCGCTCCGCTCGCGTCCCGTCCTGGCCGATCCCCGCACGATCCTCGACACCCGCTCCGAGGAGGTCCGCGCCCTGCGCGAGCGGGCCCGCCGCACCCTGTCGCACCAGCTCGACCGGGCGGCCGACGACATCGGCCACCAGCGGGCCCGGGCCCGCGCCCTCTCCCCGTTGGCCACGCTGCAGCGCGGTTACGCCGTGCTGCAGGACGGCGCGGGGCACGTCGTGACCTCGGTCGACGGCGTCCCGGCCGCCGCCCCGATCAGCGTCCGGGTGGCCGACGGACGCATCCACGCCACCACGACCGGCGCCGAGCACGACGCCGCGCACCGCAGCGACGACCCCGACCAGGAGACGCGATGAGCCCGAAGGACCCGACCGCCACGGAGGAGACGCTCTCCTACGAGACCGCCCGCGAGGAGCTGGTCGACGTCGTCCGCCGCCTCGAGCAGGGCGGGACGAGCCTCGAGGAGTCGCTGGCGCTGTGGGAGCGCGGCGAGCTGCTCGCGACCACCTGCCAGCGCTGGCTCGACGGTGCCCGCGAACGACTCGACGCGGTCACCTCCGCCGGCCAGGAGTAGCCGGGCCCCCGGGTCAGGGCTTCTGGTCGGTGAGCAGCTCGAGCACCTGGCGCAGCTGCGCGGTGGGCGCGGACCCGTAGACGAGCAGCTCGTCCGCCCCGAGCTCGCCCGCGTAGGCGTGGTCACCGCCGTCGTCGGCGTACTCGCGCCAGCTGGGCGCGAGCGAGCCGTCCACCTCGATCCGGTCCCCGGCGGTGGTCTGCTCGTCGACGTAGGTCGCGAGCAGGTCGTCGAGCGGGGCGTCCTCCTGCCGGATCCCGACGAAGTCGCCGGCGTCGGTCAGCATGCCGATGCCCCAGCCGCCCCGGTCGCCGGGCACGTAGTCGACGCTGGTGGCGATCCAGCCGGCCGGCAGCCGCCGCGGGTAGACCACCTGGGTGCCGGCGTCGTGGACGGCCGAGGCGGCTGCCCGGTAGTCGACCGCCTCCGGCTCGATCTCGAGGTCGTTGCCGCTCAGCGAGCTCAGGGCCAGGAAGACCCCGATCGCGAGCAGCGTGGCGACCAGCGCGCCGATCAGGCCGTTGGTCGTCCGCGGCGGACGCGGCGCCTTGACGGGAGCGGCCCCGCGCGGCGCGGCACCCGGTCCGGTCTCGGAGGGGACCGGCCCCTCGGACGGCGTCCCGGCGGTCTCCGGCTGCTCCTCGCTCACCCGCCCATCCTCACAGGCGGCCCCTACTCCCCCCGCGCCGACCCGTCGCTCGTTCACGCCCGGGATCGCCGACCCGTCGCTCGTTCACGCCCGGGATCGCCGACCCGTCGCTTGTTTCCGCCAACAAGCGACGGGTCGGCGGGAATCGACGTCGACAAGCGACGGGTCGGCCGTGCGGGGGGAGATGCGGGGGCAGGTGCGGTAGAAGGTGGCGCAGATGACCGCATCTGCGGCATGATCTGCCTGTGGCCACCTACCGAGTTGCGGAAGCAGCCGAGCTGCTGGGCGTGAGCGACGACACCGTGCGCCGCTGGGTCGACGCCGGCCGGGTCGCCTCGTCCAGCGCCGAGGGGCGCACCGTCATCGCCGGCGCCGACCTCGCCACGCTCGCGGAGTCGCTGGCCGACCACCCCGACCGCGAGCGCACCCGGGCCTCGGCCGTCAGCGCCCGCAACCGGCTGCCCGGCATCGTCACCCGCGTCGTCAAGGACACCGTGATGGCCCAGGTCGAGATGATCTGCGGGCCGCACCGCCTGGTCTCGCTGATGAGCGCGGAGGCCGCCGACGAGCTCGGTCTCGAGCCGGGAGTGCGGGCCCTCGCCTCCGTCAAGTCCACCAACGTCGTCGTGGAGCGCCCGTGAAGAAGTCCCTTGCCCTCGCCCTGGCCCTGCTGGCCCCGGCCACCGCCCTCACCGCGTGCGGGGGCGCGAACGGCACCGGCACCACCACGATCACCGTGCTGGCGGCGGCCTCCCTGACCGGGACGTTCACCGATCTCGCCGACCGGTTCGAGGCCGAGCACCCCGGCACCCGCGTGCGGCTCGCCTTCGACTCCTCGGCCACCCTCGCCCAGCAGGCGGTCGACGGCGCGCCGGCCGACGTGCTGGCCACCGCCGACACCACCACGATGGACGCCGCCGCGGCCGCGCTCGCCGACGACCCCACCGTCTTCGCGACGAACACGATGGTGCTCGTCACCCCCGCCACCAACCCGGCCTCCCTCACCGGCTTCGCCGACCTCGACACCGGCGAGGTCACCTACGTCGTCTGCGTGCCGACCGCCCCCTGCGGCAAGGTCGCTGCCGCGCTGCTGGACGACAACCACGTCAGGGCCGAGCCCGCCAGCCAGGAGGTCGACGTGAAGTCCGTGCTGGCCAAGGTCACCAGCGACGAGGCGGACGCCGGGCTCGTCTACGCCACCGACGCCAGCGCCGCCGGGGAAGCCGTCCGCGCCTTCGACATCCCCCGCGCGGCCGACGAGGTGACCTCCTACCCCATCGCTCCCCTCGAGCAGTCCGGGCACGCCGAGCTCGCCGCGGCCTTCGTCGAGCTGGTCACCTCCTCGACCGGCCGCCAGGTCCTCCAGGACGCCGGCTTCGGCCGCCCGTGAGCACCGGCGCCGCCCCGCGCACCCTGGGGCGCCCCCCTCTCGTCCTGGTCCTGCCCGCCGCGCTGGCCGCGGCGCTGCTCGTCGTCCCCCTGGCCACGCTGGTGCTGGACACCCCGTGGGGCAGCTTCCTCGACCAGCTGCGCTCGCCCGTGGTCCGCGACGCGCTCGCCCTCACCGGGGCCGCCTCGGCCAGCACCGTGGTCGTCTGCCTGCTGCTGGGCACCCCGCTGGCCTGGCTGCTGGCCCGGGTCGACTTCCCCGGCCGGGCCCTGCTGCGCGCCGCCGTCGCCGTCCCGCTCGTGCTGCCGCCGGTCGTCGCCGGGGTCGCCCTGGTCACCGCACTGGGGCGCAACGGCCTGGTCGGCCAGCTCCTGCGCGAGAGCACCGGACTGAGCGTCCCCTACACCAGCCTCGGGGTCGTCGTCGCGCACACGTTCGTCTCGCTCCCGTTCTACGTGCTCAGCGTCGAGGGCGCGCTGCGCGCCTCCGGCGAGGCGTACGACGTCGTGGCCGCCACGCTGGGTGCCAGCCGCTGGACGACGTTCCGCCGGATCACGCTGCCGCTGGCGCTGCCCGGGGTGCTGGCCGGGGCGATCCTGGCCTGGGCCCGCTCGCTCGGCGAGTTCGGCGCCACCATCACCTTCGCCGGCAACTACCCCGGCACCACCCAGACGATGCCCTCGCTGATCTACCAGGCCCTGCAGTCCGACCCGCAGGTCGCGCGCACGCTGAGCATGATCCTGCTGGTCGTCTCGGTGGCCACCCTGGCCGCGCTGCGCAACCACTGGCTGACGACGCCGTGAGCGCCACCACCGAGGCCCGGCCGCCCGCGCCCGCCGGAAGGGGTCTCGTCGCCACCGTCCGCGTCCCCGGCCGCCTCGACGCCGACCTGGAGGCCGCCCCCGGCCAGGTCGTCGCCGTGATCGGCCCGAACGGGGCCGGGAAGACGACGCTGCTGCGCGCGCTGGCCGGGCTGGTCGCGATGGACGGGTCGGTCGAGGTCGCCGGGGAGTCCTGGACCTCGCCACCGCGGCTGGTCCGCGAACGCCGGCTGGGCTACGTCTTCCAGGACCAGTCCCTCTTCCCCCACCTCAGCGCCCTCGACAACGTCGCCTTCGGTCTGCGGGCGCGCGGCACCGCCCGACGCGACGCCGACGCGGCCGCCCGCACCTGGCTGGAGCGCTTCGGCCTCGGCGACCTCGCCGGTCGCCGTCCCCGGGAGCTGTCCGGCGGGCAGGCCCAGCGGGTGGCGATCGCCCGCGCGCTGGCACCCGCGCCGGCGCTGCTGCTGCTCGACGAGCCGTTCGCCGGCCTGGACGTGGGCGTCGCCGCCTCGCTGCGCGTCGAGCTCGCCCGCCACCTCGCGGAGTACGACGGGATCGTGCTGCTGGTCACCCACGACGCCATCGACGCGCTCACGCTGGCCGACCGGGTGCTGGTCCTCGACGAGGGCACCGTGGCCCAGACCGGGACCCCGCAGGACGTCGCCGCCCGACCGCGCACCGACCACGTGGCCCGCCTCGTCGGGCTGAACGTGATCCGGGAGGGCGACGTGCTCCGCTCGTTCAGCCCCAGCGCGGTCACCGTCTCACTGAACCAGCCCGAGGGCTCGGCGCGGCACCGCTGGCGCGGCCCGGTGCTGAGCGCCGCCCCGCACGGCGACGCCGTCCGCCTGCTCGTCGGGGCCGACGTGGAGCTGATCGCCGACGTGACCCCCGCGGCCACGGGCGAGCTCGGGCTGGTGCCCGGCCGCGATGTCTGGCTCTCGGTGAAGGAGACAGCCGTCGAGACCTACGCGCGGGGCCCGGGCTGACCGTTACCATCACGCCATGCCCCCCGCCACCGCCTCGCCCGACGCCACTTCGACCTCCCCCGAAGCCCCCGACCGCAACCTCGCCCTGGAGCTGGTGCGCGTCACCGAGGCGGCCGCGATGGCCGCCGGTCGCTGGGTGGGCCGCGGCGACAAGAACGGGGCCGACGCGGTCGCCGTGAACGCGATGCGGGTGATGATCTCCACGATCGGCATGAACGGCACGGTCGTGATCGGGGAGGGCGAGAAGGACAACGCCCCGATGCTCTACAACGGGGAGTCCGTCGGTGACGGCACCGGGCCCGAGTGCGACGTCGCGGTCGACCCCATCGACGGCACCACGCTGACCGCCAAGGGCATGGCCAACGCGGTCGCGGTGCTCGCGGTCTCCCCGCGCGGCTCGATGTACGACCCCTCCGCGGTCTTCTACATGGAGAAGCTGGTCACCGGCCCGGAGGCCGCCGACGTGGTCGACATCCGCAAGCCCGTCGCCGAGAACATCCGCGCCGTGGCCCGGGCCAAGGGCTCGAGCACCTCCGACGTGACCGTCGTGCTGCTCGACCGGCCGCGCCACGCCAGGATCGCCGAGGAGATCCGGGCCACCGGGGCCCGCATCCAGTTCATCGTGGACGGTGACGTCGCCGGCGCGATCTCCGCGGCCCGCCCCGACACCGGCATCGACCTGCTGCTCGGCGTCGGCGGCACCCCGGAGGGCATCATCGCGGCGACCGCGATGAAGTGCCTCGGCGGCGTGATCCAGGGCCGGCTCTGGCCGCAGGACGACGACGAGCGGCAGAAGGCGCTGGACGCCGGGCACAACCTGGACCCGGACTTCGTGCTCTCGACCGACGACCTCGTCACCGGCGACGACTGCTTCTTCGTGGCGACCGGCATCACCGACGGCGACCTGATGCGCGGCGTGCGCTACCGCGCCGGGGGCTGCACGACCGACTCGCTGGTGATGCGCTCGCGCAGCGGCACGATCCGCAAGATCACCTCGGAGCACCGCCTCGAGAAGCTACGCAGTTTCGCCGCGATCGACTTCGAGGGCTGAGCGCGCCCAGAGCCGCGCCTGCCGTTCGAGGGCGACGCCGACCTCGTCGATGACGCGCGGGTCGAAGGCCATCCCGAGGTGGGAGGTCGACACCTCGACCGGCGTCGCCAGCGGGTCGACGCAGGCGCGCCAGTCGACGATGCCGTCGCGTCGGGAGTAGATCGCGGTGAAGCCGGTGCCGGCCGGCAGGGGGGCCCGGCTCTCGTCGAAGCTCGTCCGCGCACAGACGCCCGCGACACACTCCTCGGCCAGCAGCCCGGGCACCCCGGCGCGGCTGAGCCGGACGAGCAGCTCGACGCTCGCGGCCAGCGAGACGTGGTGGGCGGCGGGCGCCAGCATCGGGCTCCCCATCGTGACGATCCCGGAGACCAGGTCGGGCCGGCGCACGGCGATGCCCCGCGCCAGCATGCCCCCGAGGCTGTGCCCCACGATCTGCACCCGGGACCCCCGCCGGAGCGAGATCGACTCCAGACGCGACTCCAGCTGGGCGGCGGCGTTGAGCGTGCACCCCACGTTCGCCCGGATGTGGGCGCGGTAGGTGCGGAAGCCCTGCTGGCGCAGGGCCCGCGCCATCAGGGCCAGGGACGCGTCCCCGGCCAGGAAGCCCGGCACCAGGACGACCGGCTCGGCGAACCGATGGGCGCTCGGGGCGACGTACGGCGTGCGGGGCCGGACCCGGCGCCCGGCCGCCGTGCGCAGGGCGTACCGGCTCGCCTCGGTGACCAGGCTGCCCTCGCGCAGCACCGCGGTCGGGCGCGGCGCGGCGAAGCCGTCGGGCCGCAGGAAGGACGCCAGGGTCGAGCTCACATACCGACGCTAGGTGTCTGCGGTCCATTTTCCGTGGACATCCGGCCACGTGCCATCGATCTGGGGTAGATGAGGTTGACTTGGCCGATGACCCGCCGTCCTCCGGTCCACCCCGAGACCCCTGAGGTTCCCGTCTCCGAGGAGCTCTTCGCACCGGTGCGCCCCGGGGTCGAGCTCTGCTACCAGACCTTCGGCGACCCCGACGACGAGCCGCTGCTGCTCGTGATGGGCCTCGGCGGGCCGATGACCTGGTGGGACGCGGGCCTGTGCCGGGCCCTGGCCCGGGCCGGCTTCTTCGTCGTGCGCTACGACAACCGCGACACCGGCCGCTCCTCCCGGATGCCGGGCCGGGTCTCACGCCACACCCTCGTCCGGGCCTTCGCGGGCACCCGGGTCCGAGTGCCGTACACCCTGGCGGACCTCGCCGACGACGCCTTCGGCCTCCTCGACCACCTCGGGCTCGACGCCGCGCACGTGGCGGGGGTCTCGATGGGCGGCATGATCGTGCAGACCATGGCGATCGCCGAGCCGCGACGGGTCCGCTCGATGACGAGCATCATGTCGACCACGGGCAGGCGCACGGTCGGCTGGCAGCACCCCTCGCTGCTGGCCGCCCTGGTCGGGCCCCGCCAGCGCGGGCAGGAGGCCTACGTGCGCGCCAGCGCGCAGACCTGGCGGATGATCGGCTCGCCCGGCTTCCCGCAGAGCGACGAGGAGGTCCGGGCCCGGGCCCTCGAGACCTTCCGCCGCGGGGTCAGCACCCAGGGCGCGATGCGCCACATGCTGGCCGTGGTGACCCAGCCCAACCGCGGGCCCAGGCTGCGCGGCCTCCAGGTGCCCACGCTCGTGGTCCACGGCCTCGCCGACAAGATGGTCCACGTCTCGGGGGGCCGGGCCACCGCGGCCGCCGTGCCGGACGCCGAGCTGCTGCTGGTCGAGGGCATGGGCCACGACCTGCCCCACGCCCTGCACGACACCCTCACCGAGGCCATCCGGCGCACCGCGGACCGGGCCGCCGCCGGCTGAGCCGCGCGACGCCCGGGCCGGTGGGGCCCGGGGCGTGCGCGGCTCGACCGGCGGCGGTCGGGCCCGGCGGCTCGCGCTCAGTCGCTGAGGCGCTCGCCGGTGTCGGTGTCGAACACGTGCACGTTGTGCGGGTCGGTCGTGACGTGGATCGTCTCGCCCTTGTGCACCGAGTCCCGCCCGTTGACGCGCACGATGATGTTGTTCGGCGCGCCCTCGATGCCGCTGGAGCCGTAGACGAACGCGTCGGCGCCGAGCTCCTCGACCACGGTCACCCGGACCGGCAGGCCGCCCTCGTTCTCCGAGACCAGGCGCCATGCCTCGGGGCGGACGCCGACGGTGATGTTGCCCTTCATCCGCTTCGAGGCCGCCGGGTCGACCGGGACGAGGTACTGGCCGATCTGGGCCTGGCCGTCCTTCGCGTGCGCCTCGAGCAGGTTCATCTGCGGGGAGCCGATGAAGCCGGCCACGAAGAGGTTGACGGGCTTGTCGTAGAGACCGAGCGGGGTGTCGACCTGCTGGAGCTCACCGAGCTTCATCACCGCGACCCGGTCGCCCATGGTCATCGCCTCGACCTGGTCGTGGGTCACGTAGACGGTGGTGACCCCGAGGTCGGCCTGGAGCTTCGCGATGTCGGTGCGGGTCTGCACGCGCATCTTCGCGTCGAGGTTCGACAGCGGCTCGTCCATGCAGAAGACCTGCGGGTTGCGCACGATGGCGCGACCCATGGCCACCCGCTGGCGCTGGCCGCCGGAGAGTGCCTTGGGCTTGCGCTCGAGGAACTCCTCGAGGCCGAGGATCTTGGCGGCCTCGTCGACCCGCTTCTTGCGCTCGTCCGGGGGCACCTTGGCCATCTTGAGCGCGAAGGCCATGTTCTCGGCCACCGACATGTGCGGGTAGAGCGCGTAGTTCTGGAAGACCATCGCGATGTCGCGGTCCTTGGGCGGGGTGTGGGTGATGTCCCGGTCCCCGATGTAGATCTTGCCGGCGTCGATCTCCTCCAGGCCCGCGAGCATCCGCAGGGTGGTGGACTTGCCGCAGCCGGAGGGGCCGACGAGGACCATGAACTCGCCGTCCTTGATCTCCAGGTCGATGCCCGGAACCGTGGGCTTGTCGGCCCCGGGGTACCAGCGTTGCGCCTTCTCGAACGTCACAGTTGCCATGAGCTGTTCTCTCCTTCACCGGCAGGTACGTGCCGGACGGTCCGTAGTGAAGTGACGCCGATCACCCTAGCGTGCGCCCTCGGGCGCGTAAACGTTTGCGTCCGAGGCGGTCCCGGGATCGAGGCGGAGACCCCGGCCGTCGGCGCGCCAGACGACCGGCAGCGGGTCGATCACCCCACCGCGGAACGCGCCGTCCGCGTCGGTGTGGGCGAAGGCCAGCAGCACCGCACCCCCGTCGGGCCGCACCAGCACCTTGCCGACGTAGAGCCGCTCGTTGGTCAGCCGCACCGCCCGAGCCGGATCCACCCGGCCGCCCGGTCCGCCGACCGGGACGCTCCAGATGCCCCCGTCGCCCGAGCCGGCGCCGGGCATCTGGGCCCCGAGGCAGGAGAAGACCAGCACCCAGCGGCCCGCGACCTCGAGCACCGAGATGACCTCCAGCTGGTCGAAGCGACCGGTGACGTCGCTCAGCGGCGCGGTGACCTCCCATCGCCGCAGGTCGGCGGAGACCGCGTGACCGACGACCCCGTGGCCGCGGACGCCGGGGCCCTGGGCGGTGACGTACATGTGCCAGCGCCCGGTGTCGTCGCGCACCACCCAGGGGTCGCGCCAGTGCTCCTCGCGGGAGAGGTCGGCGTGCCGGGTGTACCACCGGGCGTCGGCCTCCAGCACGACGTCCGGGAGCCGGGTCCAGGTCAGCAGGTCCTCGGAGGTGGCCGCCCCGATGCGTTGCACGTTGCCGCCCTCGACCCCGGAGAGCCCGGAGGTGAACAGCCACCACGAGCCGTCGTCGTCGCGCACCACGCAACCGGTCCAGGTCGCGAGGTCGTCGAACGCCGGGGCGGGCTGCGGTCCGAGCGCGTCGGCCACCCGCGTCCACCGCACCAGGTCGGTCGAGACCGCGTGGCCCACCGACGCGCTGCGGTGGCGCAGCTCGGGGTCGAGCAGGGAGCGCGGCGCCTTGAGGAAGAACAGGTGGTACGCCGCGCTGGGGCCGGCCGTGTCGTCCGCAGTCCAGAAGTCCCACACCCAGTCGTCGGGCAGGTCAAGCATCCGCGAGCACCCGTAGCACCAGCGCAGTCTCCGGCGCCAGCACGGGCAGCCGGACTCCGAGCGTGGTGAGCACCGCCCCCGGCACCTCGACCGGCGCGCCGTCGAGCCAGGTGGTGCCGAGGTCCGAGCCGTGCCGTTCCCCGGCCGGCGTCTCGACCGAGAGCCGGTAGCTGCGAGCCGGGTCGAGCCCGGGGAGCAGGACCGGTGCCGGCGCCTGGGTCAGGACGGTGCCGGTCGTGGCCACGACGTACCACCCCTCGCCACCGTCCGGGGCGACGACGCCGGAGACGACCACCGCGGGGTCCGGGTCGTCACCGCGCACCAGCCGGCCGGTGGCCAGCACCGGGCGGACCCGCTTGTGCAGCGCCACCCAGGCGGCCAGCTCGTCGCGCTCGGCCGCGGAGAGGTCGCGCAGGTCCCACTCGATCCCGAGGTGCCCCAGCAGGGCCGTCGCCGCCCGGAAGCCGAGCGGAGCACGGCGACCGGTGGTGTGCGCGACCGGGCCCCCGACATGGGCGCCGAGCATCTCCGGGGGCACGAGGAGCGAGGTCCAGCGCTGGATCCGCTGGCGTTCGACCGCGTCGATGGTGTCGCTGGGCCAGACCCGGTCGGTCCGGGTCAGCACCTCGAGGTCGATCCGGCCGCCACCGCTCGCACAGGACTCGATCTCGAGCCCCGGGTGGGCGCTGCGCAGCTCGTCGAGCAGGCGGTAGAAGGCCAGCGTCTGCCCGTGCACGGCGGGGCGTGCGTCGTGGGAGACGTCGACGAGGTCCCGGTTGTGGTCCCACTTGAGGAACGCGATCTCGTACTCCTCGAGCAGGGCCAGCAGTGCGTCGCGGACGTGGGCGTAGGCCGCGGGCACCTGCAGGTCGAGCACCTGCTGGTGGCGCCACTGCTCGGGCAGCGCCGCGCGCCCGCGCAGGATCCAGTCGGGGTGGGCGCGGGCCAGGTCGGAGTCCTCGTTGACCATCTCTGGCTCGACCCACAGCCCGAAGTCCAGGCCGAGCGCGTGCACGTGGTCGACGATCGGGTGCAGGCCGTGCGGCCAGACCTCGGCGTCGACGGTCCAGTCGCCCAGCCCGGCGTGGTCGCTGCGACGGCCGCGGAACCAGCCGTCGTCCAGCACGAAGCGCTCGACGCCGACCGACGCGGCCGCGTCGGCGAGCGCCGAGAGCCGGGCGAGGTCGTGGTCGAAGTACGACGACTCCCAGGTGTTGACCAGCACCTTGCGCTCGCTACGGGTGCGGGGGGCGTGCCGGCGCACCCAGGAGACGAGCCGGTCGCCGACCCCGTCGAGACCCTCGCGGGAGTACGCACCCACCAGCCACGGCGAGGTGTACCCCTCGCCCTCGGCCAGCACGATCTCCCCGGGGCCGAGCAGCTCGCCGCCGCCCAGCAGGCACTCCCCCTCCGGGGTCCGCTCGGCGTAGGCCACGTGGTCGCCGGACCAGGCGACATGGGTCGCCCACACCTCGCCGTGGCCGAAGCCGAAGCCCGGTACCCCGGCGGCGAGCACCAGTGATGCGTCGTGGCCGGTGCGTCCGTGCCGGCCCTCGCGCAGGTGCGTCCCGAGCAACCACTCGCGCCGTTGCGGGCTGCGCTCCCGGCACCAGCGTCCGGTCAGGTCGAGCAGCTCGCCGGCCCGGGCGGCGACGGGGAGCGCCGCGCGCACGGCGGTGAGCACCAGGTCCCCGGCGCCGGCGTTCGTCACGTGGGTGCGGGTGCGGACCAGGCCCTCGCGGGTGAGCTCGAGCTCGACGACGACGTCCCATCCGGACTCTGGGTCGCCGGCCGCGAGGCGCACCCGGGCGTCGTCCCCCTCCTCGAGGGCCCACGACCAGTCCCGCAGCCGGGGTGCCCAGGCCACGGCCGGGCCGGCGGGTCCGGAAGGGCGCAGCCCCTCGAGCCCGGGCAGCCCGGTGAAACCGGAGACGTTCTCGCCGACCACGCCGCGCAGGCGGGGGGTGTCGAGCGCGGAGTGCGGGACCCCGGGCCGGTGCAGGCCGACGAGAGCCTCGAGGTGGGTGGTCGGGAGGTCGCCGAGGGCGGCCCCCCAGTGCACGATCGTGGGGACACCGTGGGAGGAGGGCGTGAGCACGAGGCTCACGCCCTCCCGCACCAGGTGGAGAGTCTGCGCCACCACCTCAGCCCTTCACCGCTCCTGACGTCAGCCCGCGCACGAAGAAACGCTGCAGCCCGAAGAAGACCACCATCGGCAGCACCATCGAGACGAAGGCTCCGGCCGTGAGCAGCTCCTGGCCCACGCCGGCCGTCCCGATCAGGCCCTGGAGCTCGACGATCACCGTGGAGTTCTCACCGGAGCCGAGGAACAGCTTGGCGATCAGCAGGTCGTTCCAGACCCACAGGAACTGCAGGATCCCGAAGGCCGCCAGCGCCGGCACGGACATCGGCACGATCAGCCGCCAGAACGTCTGGTAGTGCGACGCCCCGTCGATCTTCGCCGACTCGATGACGGTCCTGGGCAGGGTCGTCATGTAGTTGCGCAGCACGTAGATCGCCAGCGGCATCCCGAAGCCGGTGTGCAGCAGCCACACCGCGAAGTACTGGTTGGTGATCTGCAGGCCGCGCGGGCCGAGCAGGTTGAGCAGCGGCTGGAAGGCGACCTGGATGGGCACCACCATGACTGCCACGATGACGATGAACAGCACGTCCTTGCCGCGGAAGCTCATGAACGTGAAGGCGTACGCCGCGAAAGCGGCGAACATGATCGGGATCACCGTGGCCGGGATGGCCACCACCAGGCTGTTGATGAAGCCGGTGCCGAGGTCGGTGCCCTCGAAGACCCGCCGGTAGTTGTCGGTCGTCCACCCCGCGTTGCCGGGGTTGAGCAGGATCGTCCACCAGCCCGACTGCGACACCTCGGTGCGGTTGCGGAACGAGGTGACCAGCAGGCCCAGCGTCGGCAGCGTCCACAGCGCGACGAGGAGCGCGGTGACCACGATCGAGACCCAGCTGCGCCGACGACCGTCGGCCATGAGCCCGCGACGTCGTCGTGGCTGTCGGCCCTCCATGCGCTCGTGCTCGGCCAGGGCCACCGCATCCATCCGATCGCTCATCAGTTCGCCTCCTCGGCGCGGAAGTGCCGGACCTGGTAGATGAGCACCGGGGTGATCGCGACGAGCAGCACCACGACGATGGCCGACGCCTTGCCGGCGTTGCCGTTGGCGAAGAGCTCGAAGAAGAAGAGGTTCGCGATCACGTTGGTGTTGAAGGCACCGTTGGTCAGCACGTAGACGATGTCGAAGATCTTCAGCACGAGGATCAGCACGGTGATGAAGACCGTGATCGTGGTGCCCTTGATCTGCGGGATCACCACCCGCCAGAAGATCTGCCACTCGCTGGCGCCGTCGATCCGGGCCGCCTCCATGGTGTCCTCGGGGACCCCCTTGATGGCCGAGGACATGAGGATCATCGCGAAGCCGACCTGCAGCCAGATCACGATCACCATGAGCAGGATCGAGTTGAGCTTGGCCGTGTCGATCTGCAGCCAGGTCTGGGCCGTCCCGCCGAGCGTCGTCCAGACCGCGTTCAGCAGGCCGGTCTGGCTCTTGCCGGTGGAGAAGTCGTAGACCAGGCCCCAGATCGCGGACGCCCCGACGAAGGAGATCGCCATCGGCAGGAAGATGAAGCTCTTGGACAGGCTCTCCCCCCGCTTGCTGAGCTTGTCGGTGAGCACCGCCACGACGATGCCCATCGCGACCGTCACCGCGGGGACGATGATCAGCCAGAGCAGGTTGTTCAGCAGGGTCTGGCGGAACGCCGAGTCGGCGAAGATCGTCCGGTAGTTCTCCAGTCCGACCCAGTTCTCGCTCTTCTGGTCGGCGAAGGAGTACACGATCGTCTGGACCGCCGGGTAGAGCAGCATCAGCCCGATCAGGCCGAAGCCCGGCAGCAGGTAGGCGTAGGGGACGACCCGCCCCGAGAGCTTGGCCGGCATCCCCTCGACGAACATGTTGAGGAAGAAGAAGAGCACCGCGGCGCCGCCGACCCCGACCACGACGGCGATCACGCCGATCAGGATCTTGGAGTTCAGGTAGACCTCGGGAAAGAGGCCGAAGGAGAGGAAGACGTTGTACATCGCGTACGCCGTCACGATCATCCCCACCAGGCCCAGCAGGATCTTGGGGGCGCTCGCCCGGCCGTAGACCGTCGGCTCAGCAGAGGGGTCGGGCCCCAGCCCCGGCGAACCGGTGCTGGGGCCGTCCGTCGTCACCGTCATGACGCGGGCCAGGACGCCTCGATCGCGTCCAGCGTGTCCTTGGTGGACTGACCGCTCTCCCACTTGACCATCTCCTGCCAGAACGTGCCGGACCCGACCGCCTTCGGCATCAGGTCGGAGCCGTCGAAGCGGAAGACGTCCGCGTCGGCCGCCAGCTTGGCGATCGACCGGGTGGTCTCGTCGGCGTAGTTGCTGGCGTCGAACGTGGCGTGCGGCGAGAGCCAGCCACCGACCCCGGCCCACTCCGCCCCGAACTTGTCGGAGGTCAGGAACTCCATGACCTTCTTGACATCGGGGTCGTCACCGTTGAAGGCGGCGGCGAGGTCGCCGCCGCCGAGCAGCGGCTGACCGTCGTAGCCGCCGTCGTAGGCCGGGAAGTAGAACGTGCCCACGCTGCCGTCGAGGTCGGCCTGGACGTCCTTGGGGTAGAAGCCGGTGGCGAAGTTGCCCTGACGGTGCAGGTAGCAGTCCGGCTCGGACTTGAACGCCGGGGTCATGGCGTCGGCGAAGCCGGTGTTCAGGATGCCCTTGGACCCACCGAGCACGAGGCCGTCGCCCTTGGCGATCTCACCGAACGCGTCCAGCGACTTGACGATCACCGGGTCGTTGAAGGGGATCTCGTGCTTGACCCACTGGTCGTAGACGTCCGGGCCGCCGATGCGCAGCACCATCTCCTCGAGCCAGTCGGTGCCGACCCAGCCGGTGGCCTGGTCGGACTCCCAGCCCATGCACCACGGCGCGGTGCCGTCGGCCTTGATCTTCTCGGACTCGGCCAGCAGGTCCTGGTAGCTCGCCGGGGACGTCGAGTAGCCGGCGTCCTCGAACGCGGGCTTGGGGTACCAGACGATCGACTTGACCGCCATCCGCATGGGGGCGCCGTAGACGGTGCCGTCCTTGGTCGCCGCCTCGAGGAAGCCGGGGATCAGCGTCTTCTCGACCGCGGCCACGTCGATGACGTCGTCGAGCGGCGCGATGTCGTCGGAGAGGTCGAGCAGGCCGCCCGGCTGCGGGAAGAGCCCGATGTCGGGCGCGTCGCCCGAGTTGACGCGCTGCACGACGGTCGTCGTGAAGTCGGTGTCAGGGGTGTACTTGATGGTGATGCCGGAGTCCTTCTCGAAGCCCGCCAGGGACTCCTCGAACGCCTTCTGCTCCTCCCCGCCGAACGCACCGAGGATGGTGACGGAGTTGTCGCTGTCACTGCCGCTCGCGGCCCCCCCGCCGCTGTTGCTGTCCCCCGAGGAGAGACATCCCGAGGTGCTGATGGCCAGAGCCACCCCCAGCCCGACCGCTGCGATGCGGCGTCGCTTACCTGTTGCCATCTTCGACTCCCTCGAATCGTTGTGGGGATGCTCCCGCACCACCCCTGGAGCTGCGTGACCCCCGTCACCATTTCGGACAGGTTGTAAACCTGCGGAGGCCCGGCTGTCGAGCCCTCCCGAGGGAACCGACGGACTTCCGCAAACGTTTGCAACTTCTCCCGCACACTGTGGCGCACGCCACGTTGATGCGTCAAGACCCCTTCGCAAACGTTTGCATGATGGTTATGGTGACGTTCATGAGTGATCCAGGTCGCGGCTCGAACGAGGTGAACATGGCTGACGTGGCGAGGAGCGCCGGCGTCTCCATCGCCACCGTCTCGCGCGCGCTGCGCGACGTGCCGGGGGTCAGCGAGGCGACCCGCGACCGGATCCGGCAGGTCGCCGACGACCTCTCCTACGTCGTCTCCCCCGAGGCCTCCGGCCTCTCCACCCGCGGCAAGGGCCGGGTCGCGGTGGTCGTGCCGAAGCTGGACGTGTGGTTCTACAGCGCCATGCTGGCCGCGATCGAGAGCGGCCTGCGCGAGGCCGGTCTGGACATGCTCGTCTACCAGGTCGACGGCGAGGCCCAGCGCCGCTACTTCTTCCAGCACCTGCCCTCGCGGCGCAAGGTGGACGCCGTGGTTCTCGTCGCGCTGCCGCTGCTCGCCCTCGAGGTGGACCGGCTCGACCTGCTCGGGGTCGACGTCGTGATCGCCGGCGGCCGCCTGCTCGACCTGCCGCACGTGGAGGTGGACGACCACGCGATCGCGGTCAGCGCCGTCCGCCACCTCGTCGATCTCGGGCACCGCCGGATCGCGATGATCCGCACCAGCGACACCGAGGGCACCGCCTGGTCGTCCGACACCCTGCGCACGCGCGGCTTCAGCGAAGCGATGGCCCAGGCCGACCTGCCGGTCCCCGACGGGTACATGGTGACCGAGACCTTCGACGTGGGCGCGGGGGCCCGCGCCATGGAGCAGCTGCTGGACCGGCCCGACCCGCCCACCGCGGTCTTCGCCTACTCCGACGAGCTCGCCATCGGCGCCCTGCGCACGCTGCAGCGGCGTGGGCTGCGCCTGCCCGAGGACATCTCCCTGATGGGGGTCGACGGGCACCCGGTCGCTGAGCTCTTCGGTCTCACCACGGTGACCCAGGACGTGGCGGCCCAGGGCCGCCACGTCGTCGCGCTGACCCTCGCCCACGTGCGTGGCGAGCACCCGAAGCCCTCCGGGGTGGTGGTGCCGACCCGCCTCATCGACCGCGGGTCGACGGGCCGCGTCCCCGTCCGGCAGCCCTGAGCGGGACCCGGAACGGCCGGGCCGGGTCTAGGAGTCGTCGCGCAGGATGGCCACGTCGCTGACCAGCCTGATGTGCTCGTCCATGGCGCGCGCAGCCGCCACCGGGTCCTGGGCCCGGATCGCGCGGGCGATCTCGCGGTGGCTGGCCAGCGACCGCTCGGGGCGACCGGGCTGGGAGAGAGACTCGATCCGGCTCTCCCGGATCGCCATCGAGATCTCCGCCATCAGGTCGGCGAGCAGCCCGGACCGGGCCGCGGCGGTGACCGCGCCGTGGAAGAGCTCGTCACCCTCGAGCCCCCGGCCGCCCCGGGCCACGTCCTGCTGCATCTCCTCGAGGGCCTCCTCGATACGCGCGAGGTCGACGTCGCTGCGGCGGGCGGCGGCGAGGGCGGCGAGCTTCACCTCGAGCGCCTCACGCGCCTCGATCACCTCGGACAGCCGCCGGGTGTGGGCGCGCAGCGCCGTCATCACGGCCGAGTCCCGGGGCGTCTCGAGCAGGACCGCCCCTTCACCGTGGCGGACCTCGACCAGCCCCTGGACCTCGAGGACGACGAGCGCCTGGCGGACCGAGGCCCGGCTCACGCCGAGCCCGGCCGAGAGCTCGCGCTCCGGGGGGAGCCGGTCCCCCGCGGTCAGCTGCATCTCCGCGATCAGCGCCAGCAACCGCTCCACGAGCTGCTCGTAGAGCCTCGACTTGGGCATCGGCCGCATGGCCTGCGCCTGGGCCATGGAGCGTCGTTCGCTCATCCTGTCGCCCATGGGCGATCTCCTTCGAACGTCGTTGCCGGGCTCGTCCGCGCGGCGGATCCCGTGCTTGACAGCCAGCCTAGCGGAGGTTCACTGTACGAGTGGCTCAGCCACTCGACCATCCGAAGGGATCCTTCCGCCGCCATGAACCTGCTCTCCAACATCACCGTCCTCGACCTCACGCGCGCCCTGGCCGGTCCGCACGCCGCGATGATGCTCGGCGACCTCGGAGCCCGGGTGATCAAGGTCGAGGCACCGGGGACCGGGGACGACACCCGCATGTGGGGTCCGCCGTTCGTGGGTGAGGGCGAGACGCGCGAGTCGACGTACTTCATGTCCTGCAACCGCAACAAGGAGTCGATCACGGTCGACCTCAAGAGCGACGAGGGCCGGGCCCTGGTCGAGCGGCTGGTCGGGCGCTGTGACGTGCTGATGGAGAACTTCCGCGCCGGCGTCCTGGACCGGCTCGGCTTCTCGGTGGAGCGGTTGCACGAGATCAACCCCCGCCTGGTGATCCTCTCCATCACCGGGTTCGGCCACGACGGCCCCGAGGGCGGCCGGGCCGGCTACGACCAGATCGCCCAGGGCGAGGCCGGGCTGATGTCCATGACCGGCCCCGACCCCGACCAGCCGACCAAGCTCGGGGTGCCGATCGGTGACGTGCTGGCCGGCATGTACGGCGCCTACGGCGTCGTGGCCGCCCTGAACGAGCGGCACGTCACCGGCCGCGGCCGCGTGGTGCGGACCAGCCTGCTGGCCTCCATCGTCGGCGTCCACGCCTTCCAGGGCACCCGGGCGACCGTGGCCGGCGAGGTCCCCCGGGCGCTGGGCAACCACCACGCCTCCATCGCGCCCTACGGCCTCTTCCGGACCGCCGACGCCCCGGTGCAGGTGGCCGTGGGCAGCACCTCGCTGTGGCAGCGCTTCGCCCCGGTCGTGGGGCTCGACCCGGCGGACCCGAGATTCGCGAGCAACGAGGAGCGCGTCGCCCACCGCGACGTGCTGATCGAGGCGATCGAGCGGGCCTTCGCCGCCCAGGGCGCCGAGTCGTGGCTGCTGCGCCTGGCCGAGGCGGGCGTGCCCGCCGGCAAGGTGCGCACCCTGGACGACGTCTACGCCTGGGAGCAGACCCGCTCGCAGGGTCTCGTGATCGAGGTCGAGCACGCCACGGCCGGTCGGATCGAGCTGCCCGGCCCGCCGCTGCGCTTCGACGACAACGCCTACGCCGGGGCCCGCGAGCACCACCTGCCGCCACCGGTGCTGGGCCAGCACGACGAGAGCGTCCGGGCCTGGCTCGACGACCTCGACCGGCTCGAGGCCACCGCCGGCACGGAAGCGGTGTCGCGATGAGCCGGGGGCCGAGCGCCCGGGCGCTCCTCGACCTGGTCCTCGACCCGGGCTCGTTCTCCTCCTGGGACGTGCCCCCGGTGGATCCCCCGACCACGCCCGAGTACGCCGCCGAGCTGGCGACGGCCCGCGACCGGACCGGGCTCGACGAGTCCGTGCTCAGTGGCGAGGGCCGGATCCGGGGTCGCCGCGTGGCCGTGATGGCCTGCGAGTTCGGCTTCCTCGCCGGCTCCATCGGGGTCGCCGCGGCCGAGCGCCTCGTGCGCTGCGTCGAGCGGGCCAGCGCCGAGGGACTGCCCCTCCTCGCCGCGCCCGTCTCCGGGGGCACCCGGATGCAGGAGGGGACCGTCGCCTTCGTGCAGATGGTCAAGATCTCCGCAGCGATCGCCCACCACAAGTCGCTGGCGCTCCCCTACCTGGTCTACCTGCGCCACCCCACGACCGGCGGGGTCTTCGCCTCGTGGGGCTCGCTGGGCCACGTCACCGTCGCCGAGCCGGGCGCCATGGTCGGCTTCCTCGGCCCCCGCGTCTACGAGGCCCTCTACGGTCGCCCCTTCCCTCCCGGCGTCCAGGTCGCGGAGAACCTCCACGAGCGTGGCCTGATCGACGCCGTGGTCGCCCCCGAGGAGATCGCCGAGGTCCTGGCTCGCGCCCTCGACGTGCTGTGCGCCGACCGCGCCGTGCGGGTGTGCGACGAGGAGCCCACGGTGACACCCGAGATGATCGACGTGCCCGCCTGGGAGTCCGTCACCCGGTCCCGTCGGCCCGAACGGCCCGGCGTACGTCGCCTGCTGCGCTACGCCGCCACCGACGTCGTCCCGCTCAGCGGGACCGGCGAGGGTGAGCACGACCCGGGGCTGCTGATCGCCCTCGCCCGCTTCTCAGGCGCCCCGTGCGTCTTCCTCGGCCAGGACCGTCGCGGGCAGACCGAGGACCGGCCCCTGGGGCCGGGCGCCCTACGGGAGGCGCGCCGCGGCATGCGGCTGGCCGCCGAGCTCGACCTGCCGCTGGTGACCGTGATCGACACCCCCGGGGCGGCCCTGTCCGTCGAGGCCGAGGAAGGTGGCCTGGCCGGCGAGATCGCCCGCTGCCTCGCCGACCTCGTCACGCTCGAGGCCCCCACCCTGACCCTGCTCTTCGGCCAGGGCTGTGGGGGTGGCGCGCTCGCCCTGCTCCCGGCCGACCGGGTCGTGGCGGCCCAGCACGGCTGGCTCTCCCCGCTGCCGCCCGAGGGCGCGAGCGCCATCGTGCACCGCGACGTCGAGCACGCCCCCGCCATGGCGACCAGCCAGGGGGTCCGCTCCGCGGACCTGCTGGCCAACGGCATCGTCGACCGCGTCGTCCCCGAGCACCCCGACGCCGCGGACGAGCCGGAGGAGTTCTGCCGACGGGTCGGCCGGGTGCTCCAGGAGGAGCTCGCGACGCTGCTGCGCCAGGACCGCGGCCCCCGCCTGGAGCGCCGGCTCGCGCGCTACCGCGCCCTGGGCTGAGGCCCGGGCTCCCCGCCCGGCCACTTCGGGGAGGTCTGCGCCACGGCGTGCTCGACGAGCGCCGCCGCCCGGGCGCCCCCTCCTCGGAGGAGGTGGTCGTCGACGTGCGAGACCAGCCCCCCGGGCTGGGACCCGGCCGGTTCGGGCGGCTTCAGAAAGGGGCGAGTGCCCGGGCGACCAGCCCGGCCGCGCCGAGGAGGTCCGCGCCCCCCGCCGCCTCCAGGGGCGGCGTCGGGCCGGACGGGTCCAGGTGGTGCCCGGGCCGGCGCAGGCGCACCACCGGGATGCCGGCCTCGAGCGCACCGCGCACGTCCCGGGCCGAGGTGGCGACGTGCACCATCCGGCCCAGTCCCGCCCGGGCCCGCTGGTAGATCCGGGCGTCGGGCTTGTAGACCCCCAGCCGCTCGGAGGTCAGCGCCACCGCGTGGTCCACGTGCGCCGCCGCCCGGGTACGCCGGAAGAGGTGGTCGTCGACGTTGGAGAGCAGCCCGACCCGATGGTGCCGGCCGAGCTCCGCGAGCGTGTCGGGCACGTCGGGCCACAACGGCCAGTCCGGCAGCGTGGCGAGCACCCGGTCGAGGTGCTCGGTCGGGTCGCCCGCCAGCCCTCGGGCCGCGTAGGTCTCGCCGAGGGCGGTGCCGGCCAGGACGGCGTACGGCACCCACTCCCGGCAGCCACGCTGCACCTGCTTGTGGCGTGCGTCCCAGTCGTCGTAGACCTCGACACCCGTGAGGGCCCACCCGCACTCGGCGGACAGCTGGTCGAAGACCGCCGCCCCGCCGGTGCGCGAGTCGATCAGGGCGCTGAACAGGTCGAACGTGACGACGCTCTGCTCGCCCTCCACCGCGGTCCTCGCCACCCTCAGTAGAGCAGGCCGGGCAGCCAGGTCACGATGCCCGGGAAGAACGACAGGAGCGTGATGCCGAACGCCAGCACCCCGACGTAGGGCAGGGTCCCGATCAGGATCTCCTTGAGCGGGATCTCGGGAGCGATGCCCTTGAGCACGTAGAGGTTGAGCCCCACCGGCGGCGTGATCAGGCCCATCTCCATGTTCAGCGTCATGATGATGCCGAACCAGATCGGGTCGAAGCCCAGGCCGATGATCAGCGGGTAGAGCACGGGGGTGATCATCACGATGATCGAGACCGGGGGCAGGAACAGCCCCAGGACCAGCAGGAAGAGGTTGATCACCACCATGACCACCCAGCGGTTGACCTGGAGCTCGGTGACCAGCTGGGCCAGGTCCTGCGGCACGCTGAGGAAGCTCAGCACGGTGGCGATCACCGCGGAGAAGGCCGTGATCATCAGGATCATCGTGCTCTGGTTGGTGGTCTCGAGCAGCACGTGGACGAACTGGCGCCACTTCAGGCCCCGGTAGACCAGGCCGACGAGCAGCAGGACCAGCACGACACCGACCGCGGCGGCCTCGCTGGGGGTGGCGACGCCCGTGTAGAGGACACCGAGGATCGCGGCGATCAGGAGGAGGAACGGGACGACCTTGAAGAGCGACGAGAAGCGCTCGCCCCAGGTGTAGTCGCGGGTGAGGTACTCGCCCGGGCGCAGCGTGGTGTCGCCCGCCGTGGTGCTACCAGCGCTCCCGGCACCGGCACCGGCACCGGCACCGACCCCTACGGGCTCGGCGTGCACCGGCTCCGTGCGGGCCGCCTTGCGCTGCTCGCGGGAGACGGCGATGAAGATCCACACGCAGAACAGGAACGTCACCAGGATGCCGGGGATGATGCCGGCGGCGAACAGCTGCCCGATCGAGACCTCGGCCGCGATCCCGTAGAGGATGAGCGTCACGCTCGGGGGGATCAGGATGCCCAGGGTGCCGCCGGCGGCGATGGCCCCGGAGGCGATGCGAGCGGAGTACCCGCGGGCCTGCATCTCGGGAATGGCGATGCGCCCGATCGCGGCGGAGGTCGCCGGGCTCGACCCGGTCAGCGCGGCGAAGACCGAGCAGGCCAGGACGCTGGACATGCCGAGCCCACCCCGGATCTTGCTGAGCCAGGCCTCCCCGAACTCGAAGAGCTGTCTGCTGGCGGTGGACCCCCCGAACAGGTTGCCCATCAGGACGAAGAGGGGGATCGCCAGCAGCCCGAAGTCGTTCACCGAGTCGTAGAGGAACTTGCCGAACAGGTCGAACTCGGAGGGTTCGAGGAAGAGGAAGATCGAGATGATGGCGGTGAGGCCGAGCGAGAACGCGATCGGCATGCCCGTCATGAACAGGAAGATCCCCATCGCGCCGATGAGGGCTCCCATCTGGATTGAGCTCACGAGTCTCGCTGCCTTTCCTCGGGGTGGTTCACGACGCGGTCGGCGGCGGGATCCGTGGTCGTCTCGACCGCGGCGTTGAGCTCAACGTTGCCCTGCCCCAGGAGGGCGGCGGACCGGAGGCGGTCGCCACCGGCGAGCAGGCACTGGACCGCGTCGATCGTGAAGTAGAGGTACTGGAAGAGGACGAGCAGCATCCCGACGGGCAGGATGGCGTAGACGATCCACAACGGGGTGCTCAGCACCGTGGAGGTGCGGAAGTCGCCCTCGTAGGCCTCCAGCCAGGTCCCGTACGCGGTGTAGAGGACGGCGCCCACGACCACCATCGCCAGCACGGCGGTCGCCACCCGGACGACGAGCTGGGCCCGCATCGGGAGACGCTCCACCAGCAGGTCGACGCCGACGTGCGCGTGGTGCTTGAGCCCGTAGGCGGCACCCACGAACGTGACGAACACCAGCAGGTAGATGCTGATCTCGGTCTGCCAGACGGTGGGGCTCTTCAAGAAGTACCGCGTGACCACCCCGTGCATCATGGCGAGGGTCGCCAGGACCAGGGCGATCCCGCTGAGGTAGCCGGCGGCCTCCGAGAGCGCGTTGGCCCAACGGAACGACAGCGCGTACTTGAGCGCTCGCATGTGCTTCCTTCAGGGGTGGGTCGGGGTGGGTCTGCTGGAACGGCTGGAACTGGTGGAACGGGACTCGAGTTGGCCCCCGGGTGACCCCGGGGACCCACTCGGGGCCATCACTCGTCGGCGGCCTTCTTGGCCAGGTCGAGCAGCTCACGGCCGTTGGGGGCCGACCCCGCGAAGGACTCCCACTGCTTCTCGGCGAGCGTCTGCCACTCGGCGAACGCGGCGTCGTCCATGGTCGTGACGTCGACGCCGGCGTCGGAGAAGATCTTGGCGACGCGGGCGTCGTCCTCCTGCGAGGCGGTGTAGGCGAACTCCTGGAGGTCCTCGCCGGCCTTGGTGACGGCGTCCTGCTGCTCGGCGCAGAGCTTCTCGAAGGACTTCGTGCTGATCAGCATCGGCTCGAACATGAACCAGAAGGTGTTCTCCGTGGGCGAGGTGAACGAGGAGAGCTGCTCCTGCAGGTTGTACGACGCGAACGACCCGGTCGAGGTGACCGCGGCGTCGAGGACACCGGTCTGCATGGCGCTGTAGATCTCGTTCGACGGCAGGCTGGTGATGCCGGCACCGGCGTCGGCGAGCATCTTCTCGACGTAGCTGCCCGCGGCCCGCATCTTCATGCCCGACGAGATGTCGCCGGGAGCCACGACCGGGTCCTTCTTGGAGCCGACGGCCCCGGCGTTCCAGACCCAGGTCAGGATCTTCGCGCCGTTGTCCTCGAGGACCTCGTCGAGGCGGGTGCCGATCTCGGCGGTCTCCCAGGCCTGCGCCTGCTCGTGGTTGCGCACCAGCGCCGGCATCAGCGTGACGCTGAAGTCCGGGACGCGACCCGAGGCGTAGTCGAGCGGGAAGACGGTCATGTCGATGGAGCCGCCCATCATCGCGTCGTACTGCTCGGTCGACTCCACCAGCGAGCTGCTCGGGTAGATCTTGACCTTGACCTGGCCGGAGGTGTCCTCCTCGATCTGGTCGGCGAACTTCTGGGCCAGCTCGGAGCGGAAGTCGCCGTCGGCGTCGCCGGTGGCGGCGGGCCACTGGTGGGACAGGCGCAGCGAGACGTCGCCACAGTCGGACGCGGCGGCGCCGGAACCGCTGCTTGAATCACCGTTGCCCGGGCCGGAGCAGGCCGCCAGGGTGACCAGGGGGAGGATGGCGGCGGCCGCGGCGGCCCGTCGGTAGCTTCGAACACTCATGCTGGTTGTCTCCTTGCGAGGGCGCCTGCGACATGCGGCGGGCACCGAGGGGGCCTATAGACTTAGTGGCACAGTGGCTGAACCACTGAGAGTGTTACCTACGTCTCACGAGGTGTCAAGCAGTCGTCCGCCGCGCCGCTGGCGGCCGACGAGCAGCCGGGGGCCGGCCCGGGTCGGGGTCCGCGCCGCGTAGTCTGAGCGCCCGTGAGCGACCAGAGCGACCCCGAGTTCCAGTACTCCGACCTGCTTCCGCTCGGCGCGGACGACACGCCGTACCGGCTCGTCACGACCGCGGGAGTCTCCACCTTCGAGGCGGGCGGCCGCACCTTCCTCCAGGTCGAGCCCGCGGCGATCGAGCGGCTGACCAGCGAGGCGATGCACGACATCGCCCACTACCTGCGCCCTGCGCACCTCGCGCAGCTGCGCCGGATCATCGACGACCCCGAGGCGTCGGGCAACGACCGGTTCGTGGCCACCGACCTGCTCAAGAACGTCAACATCTCCGCCGGCGGCGTGCTGCCGATGTGCCAGGACACCGGCACCGCGATCGTGATGGGCAAGAAGGGCGAGGGCGTGCTGACCGGCGCCGACGACGGTGAGGCGATCAGCCGCGGGGTGTACGAGGCGTACACGAGGCTCAACCTGCGCTACTCCCAGCTCGCCCCGCTGACGACGTACGAGGAGAAGAACACCGGGACGAACCTGCCCGCCCAGATCGAGATCTACTCGACCCCCGACTCCGGCGGCGCCCCCGAGTACAAGTTCCTCTTCATGGCCAAGGGCGGCGGCTCGGCGAACAAGTCGTTCCTCTTCCAGGAGACCAAGGCGATCCTCAACCCGACGCGGATGCTGGCGTTCCTCGACGAGAAGATCCGGGCGCTCGGCACCGCGGCGTGCCCGCCGTACCACCTGGCCGTGGTCATCGGCGGCACCTCGGCGGAGTTCGCGCTGAAGACCGCGAAGTACGCCTCGGCGCACTACCTGGACCACCTGCCCACCGAGGGGTCCCCGGCCGCCCACGGCTTCCGGGACACCGAGCTCGAGGAGCAGGTCTTCGAGCTGACCAAGTCCTTCGGGATCGGCGCGCAGTTCGGCGGCAAGTACTTCTGCCACGACGTGCGCGTGGTGCGCCTCCCCCGTCACGGCGCGTCGTGCCCGGTCGCCATCGCCGTCTCCTGCTCCGCGGACCGCCAGGCGCTGGGCAAGATCACCGCCGAGGGCGTCTTCCTCGAGCAGCTCGAGACCGACCCCGCGTCGTACCTGCCCGACACCACGGACGAGCACCTCGAGGACGACGTGGTGAAGGTCGACCTCAACCGGCCGATGGCCGACATCCTGGCCGAGCTGGCGCAGCACCCGGTGAAGACCCGGCTCTCGCTGAGCGGGCCGCTGGTCGTCGCCCGCGACATCGCGCACGCCAAGATCAAGGAGCGCCTCGACGCCGGCGAGGGCCTGCCGCAGTACCTCAAGGACCACGCGGTCTACTACGCCGGGCCGGCCAAGACCCCCGAGGGCTACGCGTCGGGCTCGTTCGGCCCGACCACCGCCGGACGGATGGACTCCTACGTCGAGCAGTTCCAGGCCGCGGGTGGCTCGAAGGTGATGCTGGCCAAGGGCAACCGCTCGAAGGTCGTCACCGAGGCGTGCGAGCGCCACGGCGGCTTCTACCTGGGCTCGATCGGCGGCCCGGCCGCCCGGCTGGCCCAGGACTGCATCAGGTCCGTCGACGTCCTCGAGTACGAGGAGCTCGGCATGGAGGCGGTGTGGAGGATCGAGGTCGAGGACTTCCCCGCCTTCATCGTCGTCGACGACAAGGGCAACGACTTCTTCACCGACCCCTCCGGCGCGGTCACCGTGCCGATCTCAGGCCTCCGGGTCCGCTCCGCCGAGTAGCCGACCCGTCGTCAGTTGACGCCAGACACCGCCGAGCCGTCGCCTGTTGACGCAGCAGAGCGCCGACCCGTCGTCAGTTGACGACGGGTCGGCGCTCCTGACTGTGAACAGGCGACGGGTCGGCTCAGCGGGAGGACTTGTTGCCGGGCTCGGGCGGGTCGTGGCGGGGCGCGGCGTTCGGCCCGGCGGTCCCCTCCTGGGCCGCCCCGCTCTCGTCGCTGGGCGATCCGGCGGTGGCGTCACCGGGCAGGATCTTGTCGTCGGCCTCCGCCGGATCCATCCCGGACACCTCCGAGACCTGCTTGCCGTCCTGTGCGTGGTCCTCGGGCTGGTCGTGGTCGGGCACGCGTTCTCCTCTGCGTCGGGATCGGTCACCTGCGCGTACCCATTCGGCCGGTGACCGAACCAACCCACCGGCGAGGGTGCGAACCGGCCCACGGATTCGCGAAGATGTCCGCATGGAGTACGTCGAGATCGCCCGCGCGGAGTCCGAGCGCGGGGAGCTGGTGCTGCGCGAGCGTCGCGACGGGGGCGCGCCCCCGGCGCTCGAGCTGCGGGCCAACGGCATCTTCGTCATGGACACGGTCGAGACCGCCACCGAGCGGGCGCTCGCCGGCGCCGCCCTGGCCCTGGTGAAGGAGCCCCGGGCCGTCGTGGTGGGCGGCCTGGGGCTCGGCTTCACGATGCACGAGGTGCTGGCCGACCGACGCGTCGAGAAGTGTGCGGTGGTCGAGATCGAGGCGGCTCTCGTCGAGTGGATGCGGAACGGCACGATCCCGCACGGCCCCGCGCTGCTGGCCGACCGGCGGGTGGTCCTGGTGGCCGCCGACGTCGCCGCCGCGATCGCGGAGGCTCGCCCTGCGTCGTACGACCTCGTGCTGCTCGACGTCGACAACGGGCCCCGCCACCTCGTCCACGAGCGGAACGCCGCCCTCTACACCCCGGCGTTCCTGGCCTCGGCCCTCGCGGTGCTGCGACCGGGCGGTGCGCTGGTCGTGTGGAGCGCCGACGAGGCGCCCGAGCTCGAGTCGGCGCTGACCGGGGTCGGGGGCGAGGTCGAGGCGCTCGCCCTGGACGTGACGCTCCAGGGTCGCGACGAGCAGTACTGGCTCTACGTGGCGCGGGTACCGTCAGCCGCATGAGCGACCCCGTGACCGACCCCGTGACCGACCCCGTGACCGAGACCGCGTTCCGCACCGAGCACGACAGCATGGGCGAGGTGCAGGTCCCCCGCGACGCCCTGTGGCGCGCCCAGACCCAACGCGCGATCGAGAACTTCCCGATCAGCGGCACCACCCTCGAGCCGCGGCTCGTGCACGCCCTCGGGCTGGTCAAGGGGGCCGCCGCGCGGGTGAACGGCGAGCTGGGCATCCTCACCGCCGAGCAGTCGTCCGCCATCCAGGACGCCGCCCGCGCGGTGGCCGCCGGCGAGCACGACGAGCAGTTCCCCCTCGACGTCTTCCAGACCGGGTCGGGCACCAGCTCGAACATGAACACCAACGAGGTGATCGCCTCGCTGGCCGGCCGGGCGGGGGTCGAGGTGCACCCCAACGACCACGTCAACGCCAGCCAGTCCAGCAACGACACCTTCCCCACCGCCATCCACGTCGCCGCGACGCTCGCCGTGGTCCACGACCTGCTGCCGGCGCTGGGCACCCTCGAGGCCAGCCTGGCGCGCAAGGCCGAGGAGTTCGCCGGGCTGGTCAAGTCCGGGCGCACCCACCTGATGGACGCCACGCCGGTGATGCTCGGCCAGGAGCTCGGCGGCTACGCCGCGACCGTGCGCTACGGCGCGGAACGCCTCACCTCGGTGCTCCCCCGGGTCCGCGAGCTGCCGCTCGGCGGTACGGCGGTCGGCACCGGCATCAACACCCCGCAGGGCTTCGCGGCGCGTGTGATCGAGGTGCTCGACGAGCTCGCCGCCGAGGAGTTCATCGAGGCCCGCAACCACTTCGAGGCCCAGGGCACCCGCGACTCCCTGGTGGAGCTCAGCGGCGTGCTCCGCACGATCGCCGTGGGCCTGACCAAGATCTGCAACGACCTGCGCTGGATGTCGTCCGGGCCCACCACCGGCCTGGCCGAGATCCACCTGCCCGACCTGCAGCCGGGCTCGAGCATCATGCCCGGCAAGGTGAACCCCGTGCTGCCCGAGGCCACGCTGATGGTCTGCGCCCAGGTGATCGGGAACGACACCGCCGTGACCGTGGCCGGCGCCAGCGGCAGCTTCGAGCTGAACGTGATGATGCCCGTGCTGGCCCGCAACCTGCTGGAGTCGGTGCGGCTGCTCTCCACCTCGAGCGTCCTGCTGGCCGAGCGCTGCGTCGACGGCATCACCGCGAACGCCGAGCGGATGCGGCAGTACGCCGAGTCGTCGCCGTCCGTGGTCACCCCGCTCAACCGGACCCTGGGCTACGAGAACGCCGCGAAGATCGCCAAGCAGGCGCTCGCCGACGGCGCCACCATCCGCGAGACCGTCCTGGCCCTGGGCTTCGTGGAACGGGGCGAGATCAGCGAGCAGGAGCTCGACGCCGCCCTCGACGTCGACAGCATGACCCACCCGTGAGTCGCGGGCGCCCGGGCGCTCAGTACCAGCCGTTGCCCTGCTTGAAGGAGTTCGCACTGCAGGGGGAGCCGTAGCTGTCCCGGATGTAGCCCAGGCCCCACCGGATCTGGGTCTCCGGGTTGGTGGCCCAGTCGGCGCCGGCCGAGGCCATCTTCTCGCCGGGCAGCGCCTGCGGGATGCCGTACGCCGAGGACGACGGGTTGTCGGCGTCGACGCGCCAGCCGCTCTCCCCCACGTAGAGCGCGTCGAGGCAGGAGAACTGCTCGGCGGAGAAGCCGAACTCCGGCAGCAGGGCCCGGGCGATGTCCCGCGGGTCCGAGGGGGTGATCTTCTCGGTGCGCGCGAGGGCGGGGCCGTCGCTCTCGCTGAGCGCAGCGGCCTTGACCGGGTCGGCGGCGCGTCGGCGGTCCGCGGAGCGCGAGGTGCCCTCGGCGGCGCGGTCGGCCACCTGCCGCTCGGTGAGCCGCTGCGTCCGGGGCGCCGGCGCCGGCGCCGAGCGGGGCGTCGTCGAGGTCTCGGTGGTGCTGGACGCCGCGCTCAGGCTCGTCGGAGCGGTCAGCAGACCGCCCGAGACCGTCGCGCCGGTGGCCACGACGGCCACGGTCGAGAGCAGCACGGTGGTCCGCACCGCCTTGCCGGGGGCGGCCCTCAGGGGCGACGACTCGGCGACATCACGGTGCTTCGGGACGTACTTGTCACGCTTGGGCACAGGGGTACTCACGGGGTAGGCAGCTCGGGGGCGATCCTCCGGACCCGCATGTCCCCCATGCAGGTCACGGAATGATCACGGCCCAGCCTGCATGACCCGGGGGGTGGTTGCAAACCGAACCACCGAGATAGTGGCCGGCGTCTCGTCACACGAGCCCCTGGGACCCCACCGGTCCATCCCCGGCGCACCGGCCCCGAGGCCGGTGCCCGCCGGTGGTGCGTCTCGGCACCTCAGACGGTCACATCCTCCAGCATCTCGGTGACCAGCGCCGCGATCGGTGAGCGCTCCGAGCGGGTCAGCGTCACGTGGGCGAACAGCGGGTGGCCCTTGAGCCGCTCGATCACCGCGACCACCCCGTCGTGGCGCCCGACCCGGAGGTTGTCGCGCTGGGCGACGTCGTGGGTGAGCACCACCTTGGAGTTGGCGCCGATCCGGGAGAGCACCGTGAGCAGCACGTTGCGCTCCAGCGACTGCGCCTCGTCGACGATGACGAAGGCGTCGTGCAGCGACCGACCTCGGATGTGGGTCAGTGGCAGCACCTCGAGCATCCCCCGGTCGAGGATCTCCTCGATCACGTCGCGCGAGGTCATCGATCCCAGGGTGTCGAAGACCGCCTGGCCCCACGGTGACATCTTCTCGGACTCCGAGCCCGGCAGGTAGCCGAGCTCCTGGCCACCCACCGCGAAGAGCGGCCGGAAGACGACCACCTTCTTGTGCTGGCCCCGCTCGAGCACCGCCTCGAGCCCGGCGCAGAGGGCCATCGCCGACTTGCCGGTCCCGGCCCGTCCGCCGAGGGAGACGATCCCGACCTCGGGGTCGAGCAGCATCTCCAGCGCGACCCGCTGCTCCGCCGAGCGGCCGTGGATGCCGAACGCCTCGCGGTCGCCGCGGACCAGGTGCACCCGCTTGTCGGGCCCGACCCGTCCCAGCGCCGTGCCCCGCTCGGAGAGCAGCACGAGCCCCTGGTGGCACGGCATGTCCCGCGCCTCGGCGGACTCCAGCGTGCCGTCGGTGTACAGCTCGTCGAGGGCCTCCGCGGTCACAGCCAGCTCGGCCATCCCGGAGTAGCCGGTGTCGGAGGCGCTGCCCCTGAGCCCTGCCTCCGCGCGGTACTCCTGGGCGTCGAGGCCCACGGCCGAAGCCTTGATGCGCAGCGGCAGGTCCTTGGAGACGAGGGTGACCTCGCACCCCTCGTCGGCGAGGTTGCGGGCCACCGCGAGGATCCGGGTGTCGTTGTCGCCCAGCCGGAAGCCCGAGGGCAGCGTCGAGGGGTCGGTGTGGTTGAGCTCGACCCGCAGGGTGCCGCCCTCCTCCCCGACCGAGACCGGCTGGTCGAGTCGGCCGTGCTCGACCCGGAGCTCGTCGAGCATCCGCAGTGCGCTGCGGGCGAAGAAGCCGAGCTCGGGGTGGTGCCGCTTCCCCTCCAGCTCGGTGATCACCACCACCGGCAGGACGACCTCGTGCTCGGCGAACCGGCGGATCGCGCCGGGGTCAGCCAGCAGGACGCTGGTGTCGAGCACGTAGGTGTGGACGGCCGGTACGCCGTCCGTCCGGCCGGAGCGCTGCATCTCGGGCTGCGTCGTCATGGTGACACCCCTCACGGGCCGGCGCGCGCACTCCTCGCCCCGGTCCTAGCTCATCCACGTGGACCGGGACCGGGCCCGCGGGCCGGAGTGCCGGCCCCCGTCCGCGCGGCAGGACGGGGCCTGTCGTGCGATCGAACCGTGAGTACTCACGAGCGGGCCTCCCGAATTCGGCGGGCTTCCCCACCCACCGACACTTTGGAAATTACGCCGCGACACCCGACGCGCAAGTCCGACACGCCCGTGCGCGGGGTGAACTGCATGTCGCGGGTCGACGATGAGCCCGATCAGGGCCGGATCAGGGCCCGATCCGGGCCGGGTCAGGAGCCGTAGCGCCGCTCGCGCTGGGCGTAGGCCCGGATGGCGCGCAGGAAGTCGACCCGGCGGAAGTCCGGCCAGTACGCCTCGCAGAAGTAGAACTCGCTGTGCGTGCTCTGCCACAGCAGGAACCCACCGAGCCGCTGCTCCCCCGAGGTGCGGATGACGAGGTCGGGGTCGGGCTGGCCACGGGTGTAGAGGTGCTCGGCGATGTGCTCCACGTCGATCACCTCGGCGAGCTCCTCGAGGGTCATCCCCCGACTGGCCTGCTCGTGCAGCAGCGAGCGGACGGCGTCCGCGATCTCGCGGCGCCCGCCGTACCCGACGGCGATGTTGACCAGGATCCCGTCGACGTCGCGGGTGGCCTCGGCGGCCGCCTTGAGCCGTTCGGCCGTCCCCTGGGGGAGCAGGTCGAGGGCTCCCACGGGGTGCAGCCGCCAGCGTCGCTCGTCGGCCAGCGAGGCGACGGCCTCCTCGATGATCCCGAGCAGGGGGGTCAGCTCGGCGGCCGGACGGTTCAGGTTGTCGGTGGAGAGCAGCCACAGCGTGACGTGCTCGATCCCCACCTCCTCGCACCAGCCGAGCAGCGGCTCGATGTTGGCCGCCCCCGCCCGATGCCCCTGCGCGCTGTCGGCACCCACGGCACGGGCCCAGCGCCGGTTGCCGTCGAGCATCACCCCGACGTGCCGGGGCAGGTTCTCGGTCGGCATCCGTCGCAGCATCCGGCGTTCGTAGGCCGGGTAGAGCACCCGTCGCACGCCCTTCTTCCAGTCCGCCACGCAACGATGCTAGCGGCGCCCGGCCGCGGCCGCGCCGGGTGCGGCCGACGGCGCGTGACGTCCGTCCCCTTCCGTCGGGGCGGGGCGCCGCAGGAGGTAGCGTCGGCGCATGAGCAACCACGTGAACGAGGCCATCCGACACGGCCTCGACTCCCTCGCCGAGAGCGTGGCCGAGGTCAAGCCGAAGCTGCGGGGCTGGATGCACCTGGCGACCGCTCCCCTGACGCTGGCCGCCGGCATCGTGCTCGTGGCCCTCTCCCCCGACGCCACCACGCGCTGGGGCTCGGCGATCTTCAGCCTCAGCGCGCTGGTCCTGTTCACGGTCTCGGCCATCTACCACCGGGGCACGTGGTCGCCGCGGACGTGGGCCTTCCTGCGCCGCTTCGACCACTCCAACATCTTCATCCTGATCGCCGGCTCCTACACGCCGTTCGCGCTGATGCTGCTGGACGGCACCCAGCGCACCGTGCTGCTCGCCACGGTCTGGTCCGGGGCCATCCTCGGGGTGCTGTTCCGGGTGTTCTGGACCGACGCACCCCGCTGGCTCTACACCCCGATCTACATCGCGCTGGGCTGGGCCGCGGTCTTCTTCATCCCCGGCTTCGCCCGCGGAGCCTCCGAGCGCCTGGGCACGCCGATGGCGATCGCGGTGCTCGTGCTGGTGGCCGCCGGCGGCGCGCTCTACACCCTCGGTGGGGTCGTCTACGGCTTCAAGCGCCCCGACCCGTGGCCGCGCTGGTTCGGCTTCCACGAGGTGTTCCACACCTTCACGATCCTCGCCTTCGCCACCCACTACGTCGGCGTGTCGCTGGCGACGTACTCCCTGCGCTAGCCGGTCCGGCGCTCAGCCGCGGCCGATGCTGTTCCCACGGCCGTGCAGCATCGTGACCAGTCGGGCGAGCTGCTGCTCGTTCTTCTCGGTCCGGGTGAACGTCGTCAGCGCGAGCGGCGGCCTGAAGCGCTGGCGTGCGATGGCCTTGGCGTAGGTGAACTCCCTGAGCCCGTCGGCCCCGTGGATCCGGCCGAACCCCGAGTCGCCGACGCCACCGAAGGGAAGGCCGGGGATTGCGGCGAAGGCGATCACCGCGTTGATCGAGGTCATCCCCGAGCGGATCCGGCCGGCGAGCTCCATGCCCCGCGACCTGGAGAAGACGGTGGAGCCCAGGCCGTAGCGGTTGGCGTTCGTGAGCGCGACGGCCTCGTCCATGTCGCGCACCTTCGTGACCGTCATGGTCGGCCCGAAGGTCTCCTCCTGCACGGCGAGGGAGTCCTCCGGGACGTCGACGAGGATCGTGGGCTGCACGAACCGCTCCCCGACGGCGTCCGCGCCCCCGACGACGGCCCGGCCCCCGCGATCGAGGGCGTCCTGGATGTGACCGCGGATGACGTCGAGCTGCTTGGGCATCGTGATCGGGCCCAGGTGCGAGCCGGGGCCGTCGTCGGCCCGCAGACCGCGCGCCTTCCCGGTCAGCGAGGCCAGGAACGCGTCGTAGACCCGCTCGTGGACGTAGACCCGCTCGACCCCGGTGCAGGTCTGGCCCGCGTTGCTGCAGGCCCCCCAGAGCGCGGCGTCCGCGGCGGCGTCGACGTCGGCGTCCGCGTCGACGAGCAGGGCGTCCTTGCCGCCGGCCTCGATCACGACCGGGGTCAGGGTCTCGGCGCAGGCGGCCATCACCCGTTTGCCGGTCGCCGTGGAGCCGGTGAAGGCGATCTTGTCGACGCCCGCACGGCACAGCGCCGCACCGGTCTCACCCAGGCCGGTGACCACCTGCAGCACCGGGCGCCCGACGACCTGCTCGAAGGTGCGCGCCAGCCACTCCCCGATGCCGGGGCTGAGCTCGCTGGGCTTGAAGACCACGGCGTTGCCGGCGGCCAGGGCGTAGCCGATCGAGCCCATCGGCGTGAAGACCGGGTAGTTCCACGGCCCGATCACGCCGATCACCCCGAGCGGGAGGTACTCCACCGTGGCGGCCTGGTTGGCCATCAGCATCCCGGGTGAGACCCGCCGCCGCCGGAGCACCTTGCCGGCGTGCCCGGCCGCCCAGGCCAGGTGGTCGATGGCCAGGGTCGCCTCGAGCAGCGCGTCGCCGTGCGGCTTCCCGGTCTCGCGGTGCATGAGGTCGGCGAGCTGCGCCACCCGGCGCGTCATCGCGCCCTTCCAGGCGGACAGGTGCCCCTCGCGCTCGTCGAACGACAGCGCCGACCACCACGCGGCGGCCTCGCGGGCCCGGGCCACGGCCGCCCGGACGTCGTCCGCGGTGTGCACCGGGTGGGTGCCGACCACGTCGCCGGTGGTGGGGTCGAGCGAGTCGAACGTCGGGGGGCCGGCCGAGCCGGCGGCGTGGGGGTGGTCCTGGGTCTGGGTCATCGGGAGGTCCTCAGCAGGTCGGCCGCCTTCTCGGCGATCATGATGGTCGGGGCGTTGGTGTTGCCGCGGGGCACGGCCGGCATCACCGAGGCATCGACGACCCGCAGCCCGTCCACCCCCCGGACCCGCAGGTCGCTGTCGACGACGGCGTCGTCGCCCGACCCCATCGCACAGGTCGAGGTCGGGTGGTAGAGCGTCTGCGTCCAGGTGCGGATGTGCTCGACGAGGTCCTCCTCGGTGGGGCGTTCCGGGAGCTGCCACGGCCGGTCGAGGTAGTGCGCGAGCGGCCCCTGCGTGCACAGCTCCCAGGTGCGCCGCGCGCCGGCGAGCAGCGCGTCGAGGTCGGCCTGGTCGTCGAGGTAGGCCGCCTCGATCGCGGGATGCAAGGCCGGGTCGGCCGAGCGCAGCCGGATCGAGCCCCGGCTGCGCACCGAGACGAGGGTCGGAGCGGCGGTGAACATCCGGCTGGTCGGCTCGTGGAGACCGTTGTCGTAGAAGCCGGACGGTGCCACGTGGACCTGGATGTCGGGGGCGGGCAGACCGCCCCGGCTGGCGAAGAACGCACCGGCCTCCCCGACGTTCGACGACAGCGGCCCGCTCCCCCGCACCTTCCAGCGGGCGAGGCTGCGCAGGTTGTTGAGCTGGGCGAGGTCCGTGGTGCCCCGGGTGTACCAGATCAGCGGTACCGCCGGGTGGTCCTGGAGGTTGCTGCCGACACCGGCCAGGTCGACCAACGTGTCGATCCCGTGCTCGGCCAGGTGGTTGCCCGGTCCGATGCCCGAGAGCAGCAGCAGCTGCGGGCTGTTGACCGTGCCGCCGCAGAGCAGCACCTCGCGCCGGGCGTGTGCGGTCCGTTCGGCGCCCGCCCGGCGGAAGGTGACGCCGGTGGCACGCGCGCCCTGACCCGAGGCTCCGTCGAGCTCGATCCGGCTGGCGAAGGCGCCGGTGAGGACGGTGAGGTTCGCCCGGTGGCGGGCGGGCGCGAGGTACGCGTCGTCGGTCGACCAGCGCCTCCCGCCCCGGCACGTCACCTGGTACTGCCCGGCCCCCTCCTGCTCGGCACCGTTGAAGTCGTCGTTCGCCGTGAGCCCCCCGGCCACGGCGCTCTCCACGAACGCGGAGCTCAGCTCGTGGGTGTAGCGCCGGTCCTCCACGTGCACCGGACCGTCCTGGCCGTGGAAGCGGCCACCGAGCCGGGTGTTCCCCTCGGACCGGCGGAAGTACGGCAGGCAGTCGTCGTAGCCCCAGCCGTGGGCGCCGTACTGGTCACGCCAGGAGTCGTAGTCGACGCGGTTGCCGCGGACGTAGATCATCGCGTTCATCGAGGAGCACCCGCCGAGCGCCTTCATCCGGGGCCAGTAGGCCCGCCGGTCGTGCAGCTGCTTCTGCTGGGTCGTGGCGTAGTTCCAGTCCCGGCGGGTCTTGAACAGCGAGGGGAACGCCGCCGGGATCGACACCTCGTCGGCGTCGGCCTCGCCGCCCGCCTCCAGCAGCAGCACGCTCGTGGCGGGGTCCTCGCTCAGCCGGGCGGCCAGCACCGAGCCGGCGCTGCCGGCACCCACGACCACGTAGTCGTAGGTGTCGTCGTACCGGTCCTGGGGCATGGAGGGCGTCTTTCGGTTCGGGGTCGAGGCGAAACCTACCCCCCGGTAGAACGGGCGCCGACGAACGACTCGATCGCGCCGACCACGTCGGGCCGGGCCGCCCACTGTGCGGGCGCCCGGCCCGACCGGCCCGCGGCGAGGAGGTCGGCGAGCAGCGAGGCCAGCTCGCGGCGCGACTGCACCCATGGCACCAGGCCCGCGTCGTCGAGGGCCCGGGCGTTGGTCTCGCCGTGCCCGGCGATGCAGCGGTAGGTCACCACGGGCACCCCGGCCCGCAGCGCCTCGAGGGACGTGAAGCCGCCGGCGTTCTGCACGACCACGTCGACCGCGCCGAGGAGCCCGGGCATGTCGTCGTGCCAGCCCAGGGCGAACGCGTAGCCGCCGGCCACGACCCGGCGCTGCAGCCGGTCGTTGCGGCCGCACGCCACCACCGGGACCGCGAGCCCGGTCGAGGCGACCTCCCGCGCAGTGCGCGCCAGGGCGCCGACGCCGCAGGAGCCGCCGACCACCAGCACCAGCGGGTCGCTGGCGGGCAGCCCGAGCCGCCGGCGTACGTCGGCGGGCGCCGTGACCGCGCCCGAGAAGACGTCCGGCACCGCGGGACGGACCACCCGGGTCTCCCGGGCGCCGCGGCGACGGGCCTCGCCGGCCGGGATCTCGTGCAGGGCGAGGTGCAGGTCGACACCCGGGTGGACCCACAGCGGGTGCACCGACATGTCGGTCAGGTACGTCGTCACCGGTACGTCGAGGAGTCCGGCGGCCCGCAGCCCACCGAGGGCCTGGCTGGCGAACGGATGGGTCGACACGATCAGGGAGGGGCCGTCGCCGGCCAGCGCGAGCAGCCCGGGGTGGGCCGCCCCGAGCGCCCGCTCGACCCCCCGGACGGCGCCCGGGTGGTGCTCGAGCTGGCGCAGGGTCCAGCTCCAGCTCGCGGGCAGCGACCGGATCTGGTGCAGGTAGCCCGCGCGCAGCGTCCGGCCGAGACGGCCCGGCATCAGGTCGACGATGTCCGAGGTCCTGGTGGCGTAGCCGGCCGCCTCGAGGCGAGCCGCGATCTCGTGGGCGGCGGCGTCGTGCCCGGCCCCGAAGCTGCCCGAGACGATGTCGACCCGGCGCCGCCCGGACCCGCTGCGGCCACGGCCGGCGCCCGTGGCGGTACTGGTGCCGGCGCTGGACGTGCTGGCCCGCGACGTGCTGGTCAGGGACATGGCGTTCCTCGCTCCTCCCGGTGGTCTCCGGGTGGGCCCAGTCAAGCCAGCGAACATGACCCCCGGATGAAGACCGACGGCCTTCATCCGGCCTTCATCCGCGACTCGTAGCGTCAGCTCAATGTCCCCGTCAGGCTCCGCCCACTCCGCTGCCGGCCAGCTCCCCGTCGACCGGGCCTGGTTCCTCGACGTGAGCTCGTTCGCGCGCTCGACCCCCTGGCTGCACGGGCCGGCCGTCGCCTACACGAGCTACGGCGTGGTGCTCTTCGCGCTGCTCCTGCTCACCGGCTGGTGGGTCGCCCGACGTCACCGGGACCTCCGGGCCGTCACCGCGGCCCTCTGGGCGCCGGTGGGGATGCTGCTCGCCCTCGCGCTGAACCAGCCGCTCGGCCACCTCGTCGGCGAGGCCCGTCCCTACGACGTCCTCCCGCACGTGTCCGTCCTCGTCTCGCGGACCACCGACTTCTCCTTCCCCAGCGACCACGCGGTGATGGCCGGTGCTGTGGCGGCCGGGGTCCTGCTGGCGGACCGGCGCTGGGGCCTGGTGGCCGTCGGTGCCGCGCTGCTCATGGCGCTGTCCCGCGTCTACGTCGGGGCGCACTTCCCCGGCGACGTGCTGGCCGGCCTCGCGTTCGGGGCGGGCGTCGTGGTGGTCGGCCACCTGCTCCTGCGGCAGGCGCTGGGCCACCTGGTCGCCCGGCTGGCGGGCAGCCCGCTGCGCCCGTTGGTCAGCGCACGGTGAGGGCCCGATGAGCAGCAGGGGCGCCGCGGCCGCACGACACCTCGTGCCCCTCGGCCTCCCCCTCGCGGCCCTCGCCGCGCCGTCCCTGGCCTCGATCGGCCCCGCCCGGCGCCGCCTGGCCCCACGCCTGTCCGGGATCGGTCGGACCGCCCACCTGGCGCTGACCTACGACGACGGCCCCGACCCGCACTCCACGCCGTACTTCCTCGACCTGCTGGAGCGCCACGGGCGGCGCGCGACGTTCTTCCTGCTCGGGGAGCACGTCGCCCGGCACCCCGGTCTCGTCGCCGAGATGGCGCAGCGGGGGCACGAGCTCGCCGTGCACGGCTGGGACCACGACTGCGTGCTCCCGCTCCGCCCCCGGCGGCTCCTCGCCGAGCTGCGCGAGACCGTGGCGCTGGTCGAGCAGGTCACCGGGGTGCGCCCGCAGTGGTACCGGCCGCCGTACGGCGTGCTCAGCACCCCGGCCCTGGCGGCGGCGCACGCGGCTGGCCTGCGCACCGTGCTGTGGTCGGCGTGGGGTCGCGACTGGGAGGCCCGGGCGACCCCCGAGCGGATCGTGCGCACCGTCGAGCGGACCCTGGCCGCGGGCGGCACCGTCCTCCTGCACGACACCGACCGGACCTCCGCCCCCGGCTCCTGGCGGCGCACCCTGGCCGCGAGCGAGCGGCTGCTGGCGCGTTGGGAGGCGCGCCCCGGCGGGGTCGGACCGCTGTGCGAGCACGGCCTCGGCGCTCAGCCGACCGTGGTGACCGGCCCCCGCTGACGACGCTGCTGACGACGCTGCTGACGCCGCCGGGGCCAGGGCCCGCGCGGGTGGATCGTGTAGTGCCCCAGGGCGATCGCGAGACCCGCGATCAGGAGCCCCGCGATGTCGTCGACGAAGAAGTGCCAGCCGAGGTGGACCGTGGCCACGATCGTGCCGGCCAGGTAGACCATCATCACCGCGAAGAGCCGACGGAAGCCGTAGTAGAGCAGCATCCCGGTGATCACCGCGGTGACCCCCACGTGCAGGCTGGCGAACGCCGAGACCTGGGCGAAGGCGTCCGGCGCGGCGGGGTCGGCCAGCAGGTGGGCGCGCTGCGCCATGTAGAGCACCTGGGTGCGCGAGACGATCGTCTCGGGCAGACCCGCGAAGATCTGCGGCTCGTCGTCGAAGGGGCCCAGCGACGGGATGGCGTAGTAGCAGGCCACGCCCAGGATCCAGACCCAGATCATCGAGGCGAGGAAGACGTAGCCCTGGCGCATCCGGGTGGCGAGCACCGGGATGGCCACGAAGGAGATCGTGACGATCGTCGGGAACGACTCGTACCAGACCATCAGCACCCAGGTCGCGACGTCCTGGCCGAGCAGGTCGTGCAGCAGTACGGCCGGTGAGTGACCGAGGAACAGCCAGCGGTCCATCCTCGTCAGCAGGTCGTCGCGCGGGCTGTTGAAGACGTCCCAGCTCTTCAGGTTGTGGTAGCTGAAGTAGACGAGGTGGTAGGCCAGCAGGCCGCTCCAGAGCAGCGCGACCCGACGGGGCGTCCAGCGCGCGCGCAGCACGGCCCAAGCGGCCGGGAGCGACCACCCCGGGCGCGGGGTGCGCCACGCGACGTCGACGAGTACGGCGCCGACGAAGACGGCGAACGAGATCGCCACCCGGCTGCGCAGGATCGAGCCGTGCACGTCGCGCAGCGGGATGTCCACCTGCCACGAGCGCACCAGGGTGATGACGAAGAAGACCGCGACGACCGCCCACAGCCGCCACACCCAGCTGAGGTCGGGCTCGACGTCGGCGGGCCCGGTGCGCGGCTCGTCGGCACCTGTCTCGTCGGGACCCCTCCCGTCGGTACCGGTCCGAGAGGCGCGGTCGGAGCTCATCGGTCGTCCTGGGGGGTCGGGGTGGTGATCGGCCCGGCGCGCAGCGAGGCGAGGACGTCGTCCAGCGGCGGCCCGCCCGGGACCCGGCCCACCTCGCGGAACCACTCCCGGCCGAGCACCCGCCGGGCCAGGGGTCGGGGCAGGCGCAGCAGCAGCTGCAGCGTCCGCACGCCCTGGTCCCCGCCGGCCTGGCTGGCGTGGGCCCGCATGGCCGCCCGCTTGGCGTCGAGCACGTCCCGCACGTCGACGCAGTGGGTGAGGTCCGCGGGGTCGGTGTACGCCGCCCGCAGGTCCGGGATCGCCGGGAGCGGCAGCACCCGACCGAGCACGCTCAGGAGCCGGACCGCTCGCAGCAGCGCACGGCGGTCCACGGTGGCCTCCAGGACGACGGGCGTGCCGGCCAGCTCCGCGGCCCGCAGCCCGACCCGGTGCACCTGGACGTGGTCGGGATGCCCGTAGCCCCCGGCGGCGTCGTAGGTGGTCAGCACGTCGGCGCGCTCCTCGGCCAGCACCCGGGCCAGCTCGGCGGCGACCTGCTCGACCGGAGCGCACGAGAACGGCGTGTCGGCCCGGTCCGACCCGACCCGGGGTTCGGCAGGGGGTCCCGCCTCCGGTGCGGGCGGGGGCGCGCCGGACCAGCCGGAGTCGGCGTACCCGAGCACCACGACCCGAGCCACGCCCAGCGCGGCGGCGGACGCGTCGAGCTCACGGCGGCGCCGCTCGCCGAGGTCGGTGGCGTGCGCGGTCGCGGCCAGGCCGGCCTCCCCCGCGGTGGCCAGGACCAGCACCACCCGGTGCCCCTCGGCCGCGGCCCGGGCGAGGGTGCCGGCGCACAGCAGCGCCTCGTCGTCGGGGTGGGCGTGGAAGGAGACGAGGGTACGGCGCGCTTCGCCGCTCACCAGCCGCCTCCGACGAGCTGCCGGGTGCGCCCGCCCGCGACCAGGGCGGCCCGTGCGTAGCCGTCCAGGGCCCGCGCCGAGGCCGACGGCCAGTCCAGCTCGACCGGTGCGACCCGGTTGTGGGCCTCGATGGCTCCCGCCCGGGGGCGGTCGGTGAGCAGCGTCAGCATGGCCGCCACCATCGCGTCGTCGTCGTCGGCCAGGAACCCGTGCACGTCCGGGGTGATGAAGCTGCCCACCCCGCCGCGACTGCTGGCCACCACCGGGATCCCGGCGCAGCGCGCCTCCAGCGCGGCGATGCCGAAGGACTCGCGCTCGGCGGGGGCGACGTAGAGGCTGGCGTCGGCGTAGGCCGCGCGGATCTCCTCGCGCGAGAGCCGCCCGGGCAGCTCGACCCAGGTCCGCATGTCGTGCCGCTCGAGGTAACGCTCGACCGGCGCACGCTGCGGCCCGTCCCCGATCAGCACCGCGCGCAGTCCGGACGCCGCCGGCAGCGCGGCGCGCACCTCGCGCAGCATCCGAACCAGGGCCAGGGGGCGCTTGGTGCGCGCGAAGCGCATCACGCTGAAGATCGACGGCACGGCCGGCTCGTGGCGCGCGACCTGCCACCGGGTCGGGTCGACCGCGTTGGGGTGCACCAGCACCGGCCGGCTCCCGCCGAGCACCCGGCGTACCGGCGCGGCGGCGGCGTCGCTGACGGCGGACCACTGGACCGGCCACGCGGCCAGCCCGGTGGCTGCGCCGCCGAGGACCGGCAGCACGCCGAGGTGGGACCACAGCGAGTGCACGGTGACCAGGGTCGGGACGCCGCGCGCGGCGGCCCGCCGGACGGTCCCGAAGGTGAACGGCGAGACCACGGAGACGTGGGCGTGCACCGCGTCGGCCCGCGCCAGCAGAGCCTCGACCTGCCGGGAGCCCGGGCCGGGGCCGGTGAGGGAGACCCGCTGGTGGGTCACCCGGGTGACCCAGCCGGGATCGACCGGAGGGTCCTCCCCTGCCGGGGTCAGGGTCAGCACGCCCGCGTCGTGGCCCTCGGCGCGCTGCTGGGCGACGAGGTCCGCGACGTGCGTCTCGATCCCGCCCAGACGAGGGAGGTAGCAGTCGGTGACGTGCAGGATGCGCATCAGGCCCCCTGTTCCGCGATCTCGGCACGAGCACCCCGGTGGGCCCACAGCCACGCCGCGAGGCCGACGCCACCGACGGGGATCTCGAGGCCGTAGGTGAACACACGGTAGAGCAGCACGCCCGCCACGACGCCCACCGGGTCCCCGCCCACGGCGATCAGCATGCCGGTCAGCCCGACCTCCACGACGCCGGCGCCTCCCGGCGTGATCCCGGTCAGGGTGAGGACCCGCTCGAGGGCGAAGCCCGCGAAGACGAGCGCGGGCACCACGCCGGCCCCGGTGACGTGCAGGCAGCCCCACAGCAGCACGGCCAGGCAGCAGGTGTAGACGACGACACCGGTGGTGAGGCGCGGCCAGGCGGAGACCACCAACGAGCGGCACTCGGCCCGCACCCGCAGCAGGGCGGCCCCGGCGAGGATCTCCCGGCGGGAGCCCACGGCCCGCAGGACGAGCCCGACGGCGGCGTCCAGGGCCCCGCCCACCGCCACGGCCGCCCGGTCGCTGGCCAGCACGGCCGCCCCGAGGATCGCCATCAGGGCCAGCAGGCCGGTCGCGACCAGTGCCTCGTTGACCAGGGTGCCGGCGCTCGCGTGGCCGGTGAGGAGCACCACGGCGAGCGCGACGGCCGGCAGGCAGAGCTTGACCGCGACGTCCCAGACGTTGGTCACCACCGTGTACGCCGCGAAGGCCGGCCGGTCGAAGCCCCAGGACCGGGTCATCCGGTAGTTGAGCGCGATCCCGGCGGCGCCCCCGAAGGGCAGCACGTTGGCGACCGCGCTCCCGGTCAGGCTCAGGGTCAGGGCCCGGCGGTGCGTGAGCCGCGGCAGGGCGGCAGTGAGTGTGACGGTGTGGGCGACGAGCCCGCCGGCCCAGAGCAGGGCCAGCGGCAGCAGGTCCAGCGGCGAGACGGTGCCCAGCGCGGCGGCGACCCGGGCCCACGGCGCCCCCGCGACGAGGGGAACCACGAGCACCAGCAGCGCCGCGACGCCGGCCACGGACAGCAGCGTCCGCCCCCAGCGCAGCGAGCCGCGCAGCCCCGCCGCGGCCTGCGCCCGTCGCCCGGCGCCGGCGACGGCCTGGGTCGTGCTGGTCACGATTCCTCCCACGGACTCACGTGCACCACTGTCTCAGAAGTCGGGGCCACCGGGGCGTCCCGAGCTGCTTGCGAACCTAGCGGTGCCGGATGAAGGCCCGATGAACCAGCCGTCCCGGCACGGCGTGCTTGAATCCCCGGCATGAATCACCTCCGGCGGTGCCCCGCACCGGCCCCCCGCCGCGCGCCGGCGAGCCGATGACCTCGGCCCGCACGGTCCCGGTGACCGTCGAGATGGACGGCGACGAGCTCGACGCCGAGGACGCCTGGCGGCTGACCCGCAAGTTCGGCCTGCGTCGGATCGTGGTCGAGTCGTTCGTCCGGTTCCGGCTCGGCGACGGGACGACGCACAGCCGCGCCCTGGCCCTGCAGGCCTCCCTCGCGGTGGTGCCGTTCATGCTGGCTCTCACCGGCCTGGCCTCCGACATCGACCGGGAACGACCGGCGAAGGTGATCGCCCGGACCATCCAGGCGGTCTCCCCCGGCGGCGGCTCCAGCGACGCCCTGGCAAACGCCGTGCAGGGCCCCGCCAGCAGCGAACGGGCCGGCCAGCTCGCGCTCAGCCTCGGGCTGCTGTTCGCCCTGGTCTCGATGACCACCGCGATGGCCCAGGTCGAGCGGGGCGCCAACCGGATCTACGGGATCCGCCGCGACCGCCCGGCCCCCGCGAAGTACGGCCGCGCCGCCGTGCTGACCGCCGTCCTGGCGGTGCCGGTCGGCCTCGGCTTCCTGCTGCTGGTCGCCGGGGGCGCGTTCGCCGACCAGATGGTCGCCACCTACGGATGGTCCGAGGGCCTGGCGCTCGGGTTCCGGACCGCCCGTTGGCCGGCCGGCACCGCCCTGCTGGTCTTCGCCATCGCCGTGCTCTTCGACCACGCGCCCCGGCGCCGCCAGCCGGCGCTGTCGTGGCTCGCGCTGGGCTCGGCCATCTCGGTGCTGCTGACCCTCCTGGCCACCGGGGGGCTGGCCACCTACGTGCACCTGAGCGTCTCGTTCGGCAGCACCTACGGGCCCCTGGCCGGGATCGTGGCCCTGCTGCTCTGGTCGCTGCTCTCGGCGTTCTCGTTCTTCTACGGCCTCGCGGTGTGCGCCCAGCTCGAGTCGTTGCGCGCCGGGCAGACCTCGCCGGCCTACGACGACCCGGGCCGCCCACACGGTCACAGCGTCGACGGGGACCGCTGACCCTCGGGGGTGAGCCGCGGCCCCCGGCCGGTGGCTACGGTGGCCAGATGGATGCTGATGCCTGGGACCGCCGCTACGCCGACACCGAGCTGGTCTGGTCGGCCGACCCGAACCAGTTCGTCGCCGAGGAGCTCGCCGACCTGCCCCCCGGGCGTGCGGTCGACCTCGCGGCCGGCGAGGGCCGCAACGCGATCTGGCTCGCCGGCCGGGGCTGGGACGTGACCGCCGTCGACTTCTCCGCGGTCGCCCTCGACAAGGGCCGCCAGCTCGCGGGCGACGTGCCGCTCAGCTGGCAGGTCGCCGACGCCACCACCTGGCGAGACCCCGACGCGTACGACGTGGTGCTGCTCGCCTACCTCCAGCTGCCCGCCGAGGAGCGCCGGGCCGCGGTACGCCACGCCTTCGAGGCCCTGCGCGAGGGCGGCACCCTGCTGGTGGTGGCCCACGACTCGACCAACCTGGTGGACGGCACCGGTGGCCCGCAGGACCCGGCCGTGCTGATGACCGCCGAGGACGTGCTCGCGGACCTCGGCGGACAGCACTTCGAGGTGATCCGCGCCGAACGGGTCTCCCGCCGGGTCGAGCAGGGTCACGGCAGCGACCCCGACCGGCTGGCGTGGGACTGCCTGGTGCGCCTGGTGCGCCGGGGTTGAGGCTCGCCGGGCCGGCTCCAGCGCTGCGTCAGGCGCGGGTGGTCGGCTCCGGGCCGTTCCCGCTCGCCGCGTCGCTGGGCCCGCCCGGCCCGTCGGACTCCTCGGGCCCGTCGGGTCGCCCGAACATCCCCGACCGGTCGTTGGCCTGCGCCCTGCGCAGGTGACGCACGAGGCTGAGCCCGAGCAGGCCGACGGCCACGAGCAGCAGCAGGAACAGCGCGAAGGCCGTCCAGCCGGCCTTGACGTCCTCCGGCTGGGGGCTGGGGTCGGCCAGTCGCAGGACGAGCGTCGTGAGCTCGTTGGTCAGCAGCGCGGAGAGCTCGGGGAACATGGTCACCAGTCTCTCAGGCGGGGTCGACGATGCCTGCGAAGAGGTCGTCCTCGGGGGTCGGCGCCGCGACGTGGCTCACGACCAGCTCGTAGTCCTCGGTGGGCCAGATCTTCTCCTGGAGCTCGCGGGGGATCGCGAACCAGTGCCCGTCCGGATCGATCTGGGTGGCGTGCGCGAGCAGGGCCTGGTCGCGGACGCCGAAGTACTCGGAGCAGGGCACCCGGGTGGTGATCCGGGCGTCCCACTCGGGCTCCGTCTTCCACTCCGCGAGCCGCTCGGCCCACGGGGACTCCAGGCCGTGCTCGACCATCGCGTCGTGCAGCGCCTGCATGCGCGGGCGGTTGAACGAGTGGTGGAAGTAGAGCTTGGCCGGCTGCCAGGGCTCCCCCAGCCCCGGGTAGCGCTCGGGGTCGCCGGCCGCCTCGAAGGCGTGCATGCTGATCTCGTGGCACTTGACGTGGTCGGGGTGCGGGTAGCCGCCGCGCTCGTCGTAGGTCGTGACGACGTGCGGTCGGAACTCCCGGATCAGCCTCACCAACGGCGCGGCGGCCTCCTCGAGCGGCACCAGCGCGAAGCAGCCCTCGGGCAGCGGCGGCTTGGGGTCCCCGTCGGGCCAGCCGGAGTCGACGAAGCCGAGCCAGTCCTGGCGGATCCCCAGGATGTCGCGGGCTCGCTCCATCTCCTGGCGACGCACCTCACTGATGTTCTCGAGGATGTCGGGCCGGTCCATCTTGGGGTTGAGGATCGAGCCACGCTCACCTCCCGTGCAGGTGGCGACGTGGACGTCGACCCCCTCGTCGACGTAGCGCGCGGTCGACGCGGCGCCCTTGCTCGACTCGTCGTCGGGGTGGGCGTGCACGTGCATCAGCCGGAGCCCGGCGCGGGGCCCCGTACGGGGGTCATGCGGCATGGGCCCATCGTAGGTGCGACCCTTGAGCGTGACCTCGCAGGACCAGCTCCAGGACCGGTACGGCGCTCCCGCGCCCTGGCGACGGCGGGCGCTCCTCGCCGCCAGCGTGACCCTCGGGCTCGTCTTCCTGGCCTGGCTGGGGTGGACGACGTGGGAGCACGCCACCCCGGACGTCGACTCGGCGCTGGTCGGCTACGAGGTGGTCGACGAGCACCTGGCGACCGCCCGGGTCGAGGTCCGGCTCGCCGACGCGGGGGTGCGCGCCCGCTGCCGGGTGCGGGCGTTCGCGGAGGACCACACCACGGTGGGCGAGCGCTCGTTCACCCCGACCTACGGCGAGCGGCAGCCGCTGCTCATCGAGGTGCGCACCGAGCGCCGGGCCACCTCGGTCGAGCTGGTCGGGTGCACCGCCCCGGGGGAGTCCCGCCCACGCTGACCTGCGAACTCGCGGTCGAGTTGTTAAACTGCCCGTTCCGACTGTCCCGTGGGGCCGTCCACTGACGGGCCCGCGAGTCATCGCGCAGGGCCCGTACGTCGTGGCCGGCCGATCAGGACGTCGCGACCAGCACCAGGTGGGTAGGCCCGCCGTACCCCATCGATCTCAGGAGCACCCATGACGCAGTCCACCGAGCAGGGCACGATCTGGCTGACCCAGGACGCCTTCGACAAGCTCACGGCCGAGCTCGAGAGCCTCAAGGGCCCGGTCCGCCAGCGGGTGATCGAGGAGATCAGCGCCGCCCGCGACGAGGGCGACCTGAAGGAGAACGGCGGCTACCACGCCGCCCGCGAGGAGCAGGGCAAGGTCGAGGCCCGGATCCGGCAGCTCGAGGACATGCTGCGTCGCGCCGAGGTCGGCGAGACCCCGGAGGACGACGGCACCGTCTCCCCCGGCATGAAGGTCACCTACAAGTTCGTCGGCGACGACGACGACGAGGCCGAGACGTTCCTGCTCGGGGCCCGCGAGATCGAGGACTCCGTCCACGACCTCAAGGTGTACTCGCCGCAGTCCCCGCTCGGCACCGCGATCATCGGCGCCAGGGTCGGCGACACCGTCTCCTACGTCGCCCCCAACGACAAGACCCTCGAGGTCGTCATCGTGGCGGCGGTCCCCTACACCGGCTGAGCGGGGCTCAGTCGACGCGGTAGTCACGCTCGCGCAGGCGGGCGAGGACCTGCCTGGCGTGCTCCTCGCCCCGGGTCTCGAGCTGAAGCTGCACCTCGACCTCGTCGAGGTGCAGGGTCGGCGAGATCCGGGCGTGGACGACCTCGAGGACGTTCGCCCCGAGCCCGCCGACCTCGCCGAGCAGCCGGGCGAGGCCCCCGGGGGTGTCCGGGATGCATACCCGCAGGTTCAGGTAGCGACCGGCCACGGCCATGCCGTGCCGGATCACCTTGCCGAGCAGCAGCGGGTCGATGTTGCCGCCGGAGAGCAGCGCCACCGTGGGCGTGCCGAAGGCCGTCGGGTTGTCGAGCAGCGCGGCCACCGCGGCCGCGCCGGCGGGCTCGACGACCATCTTGGCCCGCTCGAGGAGCGCGAGCAGGGCGCGCGCCAGTGAGTCCTCCGAGACCGTGACGATCTCGTCCACGTGGGCGCGCACGGCGGCGAAGGTGATGTCCCCGGGCCGCCCGACCGCGATGCCGTCGGCCATCGTCTTCATCGACGGCAGCGGCACCGGCGCGCCGTGGAGCAGGGATCCCGGGAACGCCGCGGCCCCTTCGGCCTGGACGCCGACCACGCGGACGTCGGGTCGCAGCGCCTTCACCGCGATCGCGATACCGGCCAGCAGCCCGCCGCCGCCGGTGGGCACCAGCACGGTCTGCACCTCCGGGGCGTCCTCGAGGATCTCCAGCCCGACGGTCCCCTGACCGGCGACGACGTCGGCGTGGTCGAAGGGGTGGATCAGCACGGCGCCGGTCTCGGCGGCGAAGGCCCGGGCCGCCACCAGCGCGTCCTCGAGGTACCGACCGTGGAAGACCACGTCGGCGCCGTACGCCCGGGTCGCCTTCTCCTTGGGGATCGGCGCGCCCTCGGGCATGAAGACGGTGGAGCGGATGCCCAGCAGCTGCGCGGCCAGCGCGACGCCCTGGGCGTGGTTGCCGGCCGACGCCGCGACCACGCCGCGGGCCCGCTCGGCCTCCGAGAGCCCGGCGATCCGTACGTAGGCGCCGCGGGCCTTGAACGAACCCGTGCGCTGGAGGTTCTCGCACTTGAGCCGGACCGTGCCACCGGTCAGCGCCGACAGCCAGCGCGACTCCTCCATCGGGGTGCGCACCGAGACCCCCTCCAGCACCTCGCGGGCGGCCCGGACGTCGTCCAGCGTGACGAGCTCACTCATGGGCCAGCTCCTCGTCGTTCGGCGGTGTCTCGCCGCGCTGCGCATAGTCCGTCTCGAGCTGGTCGTCGGCGTCACCGCCGGGCTCGGTGTAGTTCGCCAGGTGCTGGACGACCGCGTTCACGGCGGCCGCGAGCGGGACCGCGACCAGGGCGCCGGGGATGCCCGCCACCAGGACGCCGCAGCCGATCGCCACGATCACCCCGAGCGGGTGCACCGAGACCCAGCGACCCATCAGGAAGGGCTGGAGCCCGTGTCCCTCGATCTGCTGGACCAGGACCACCCCGCCGAGCATGAGCAGCGCGGTGATCGGGCCCTGGTCGACCAGCGCCACCAGAATCGCGACCAGGCCGGCGATGGTGGCGCCCACCATCGGGATGAACGCGCCGAGGAAGACCAGGACGCCGATCGCGAGCACGAACGGCACCTGCAGGATCGCCGCGACGATCATGATGCCGATGGCGTCGACGGCGGCCACGATCACGGTGGCCCGCACGAACTGGGTCAGCGAGATCCAGGCGACGCGGCCCGAGCTGTCGACGTGCTGGCGGGCGGCGCGCGGCGCCAGGCGGACGATCCAGGCCCAGATCCGCTCGCCGTCGGCGAGGAAGAAGTACGTCGCGAAGAGCACGATGAAGAAGCCCGCCAGGACGTGGCTGACCGCGGTGCCGACCTCGGTGACCCGGCTCAGGATCGAGGCGTCGCCCTTCGGCGTGATCGCCGACTGTGCCTGGTCGATGTAGGTGTTGATCTGCGAGTCGCTGGCCTTGAGCGGCCCGGTCTGCAGCCAGTTCTTCACCTCGTCGAGCCCCCGGACCGTCGAGTCGGCGAGGTCGTTGGCGCCGTTCGCCACCTGCTGGCCGGCGAAGGTCAGCATGGCCGTGACGAACCCGATGCCGGCCAGCACCACGATGATCGCGGCCAGTCCCCGGGGCAGCCCCAACCGCTTGAGGCCGGTGACGACGGGCCAGACGAGCGCGGCGAAGAGGAGGGCGATCACCACCGGCAGCACCACGACGGAGAGGAAGCCGATAGCCCGGGAGAGCACCAGTCCGGCCGCCGCGATCACCAGCAGCCGCCAGCTCCAGGCCGCCGCGAGGTCGAGGCCCCACGGCACCTGCGCCCGGGTGAAGTTCGAGGTCCCGGCCACGATCGGCTCGGGTTCGGGCTCGGGACGCCGCTGCTCGTCGCGGAGCTGGGCCCACTGCGCGGCCAGCCGTTGGCCGAGCCCGTCGTCGTACTCGGCGGGGCGGGGTCGTCGCCCGGGGAGCGGGATGGAGATGGGCAGCCGACGCCTGCCCTCGACCTGCTCGGAGTCCTTGGGACCGTGCGCCTCGTTGCTCACCGCGACAGGTTAACCACCTTGCTCGCCGCGCACGCGCAGCGCCAGCCGGTACGCCGCCGTCGGGTGCGGCCCGGCGAGCAGACCGGCCGCGGCCAGCACGTAGTCGGCGTCCACGACCACCTCCGGGCGACACGGCAGCTGCCACCCGCCCTCGACGTCCTCACCGGTGCTCCCGGCCAGCACGCGGGCCGCGACGCCGGGCCGGCCGTGGCGCAGCGCGCCGCCGGAGCCGACCACCAGGTCGACCTCGCGCAGGTCCTTGCCGCTGCGCTCGACGACGCGGCCCTCGGGGCTCAGCACCACCCGCGCCCGACCGGCGTGGCGACGCAGGGCGAGGCCGACGGCGGCGCGGGCGATCGCCTCGTCGTCGTCGCGCTCGACGTCGGTGCCGGGCAGGAAGGCGGGGTCCTGCTGGCGCTGGTGGGCGGCGGCCCGCAGCGGTTCGCTCGGCTCGTCGGCCTGCTCGACGGTGCTGAGCGCGGACCAGCGCATCCCGAGGTCACCCTCGACGGTGCGGGTCACCGGCGTCGTCGCGACGACCTCGCGGGCCAGGCCGTCGTCGAGCAGGCCGGTGTCGGGGTCGATCTCGACCACGCTGTGCACGTCGGTGGTGGCACCGCCCACGTCCACCACGACCACGTCGCCGACCCCGGGGTGCCGCTCGTCGAGCCCCCGGGCGAGCAGCTCGACGCCGGTGAGGACGACGTCGGGGGTCGCCCCGCGGACCATCGTGGTGAAGTGTTCCGCGCCCGTCGCGGGGTCGGTGCGCCGGCTGAGGTGCTTGCCCCCGATCACGTGGGCGAGGAACATCTCGCGGACCGCGGCCCGCGCGGACTCCGGGGCGAGCACCCCGATCCGGGGCACGACGTTGGCGGCCAGCACGTGCGGCACGGCGCCGAGCACGGCGGCCACCTCGTCGCGGGCGGCGACGTTGCCCGCGACGACGACCGGGCCGGACCAGCCGGCGGCGACCAGCCGCCGGGCGGCGTCCAGCAGGACCTCGCTGTTGCCGCCGTCGGTGCCGCCGCTGAGCAGCACGACGTCGGGGCGAGTTTCCAGCAGGTCGGCGAAGTCCCCGCCGCCGGCCGCGGCGGCGAGCACGTGCACGACCCGGCCACCGCTGGAGAGGGCGACCCGGCGCCCGGCCTCGGCGGTCACCAGCGGCTCGTTGCCGACGACCGCGATCCGCAGGCCCCCGCCCGCGCTCGAGCAGGCGAGCACCTCGGCGTCGGCGGCGCGTGGGTCGCGCTCGACCAGCCGGGCCCGGCACGCGTCGTACCCGTCGAGGATGTCGCCCGCGCCGTCCGCCGTGGGCAGGGTGGTGGCGTGCTCGGCCGCGGCCAGCACGCGGCCCTCGACGAGGTCGACGAGCAGGGCCTTGGTGAACGTGGAGCCGAAGTCGACGCAGATCGCGACGTCCGTCCGGGGCTCGGTCGCAGCCCGACCGCGCACCTCAGCCAACGGAGAGGGCGCGGTCGAGGTCGGCGAGGAGGTCCTCCGCGGTCTCGATGCCGACGCTGAGCCGGACCAGGTCGGCGGGCACCTCGAGGTCGGTGCCGGCGACGCTGGCGTGGGTCATCCGGCCGGGGTGCTCGATCAGCGACTCGACGCCGCCCAGCGACTCCCCCAGCGTGAAGACCTCGGCGTTCTCGCAGACCGCGAGGGCCCGGGACTCGCCGCCGACGACCCGGAACGAGACCATCCCGCCGAAGCGCTTCATCTGGCGCGCGGCGACCCTGTGGCCGGGGTGCTCCTCGAGACCGGGGTAGATGACCTGGGCGATCGCCGGGTGGCCGGCGAGGAAGTCCACGACCCGCTCGGCGTTGTCGCAGTGCCGGTCCATCCGCACGCCCAGCGTCTTGATCCCGCGGTGGGTGAGGAAGGCGTCGAACGGCCCGGGCACCGCGCCCATGGAGTTCTGGTGGAAGCCGATCCGCTCGGCGAGCTCGAGCTCGCGCACCACGACGGCGCCCCCGACCACGTCGGAGTGCCCACCGACGTACTTGGTGGTGGAGTGCACGACCACGTCGGCACCGAGGCTGAGCGGCTGCTGGAGGTACGGCGAGGCGAAGGTGTTGTCGACGACGAGCAGGGCACCGGCCTCGTGGGCCACCGCGGCCAGGGCCTCGATGTCGCCGATGTTGAGCAGCGGGTTCGTCGGGGTCTCCACCCAGACCAGCCGGGTGCTCCCGGGGCGGATCGCGGCCCGGACGGCGTCGACGTCCGAGACGGCGGCCGGGCTGTGCTCGACCCCCCAGACCTTGGCGACCTTGTCGAAGAGCCGGAACGTGCCGCCGTAGGCGTCGTCCGGGATCACCACGTGGTCCCCGGGGGTGCACAGCGAGCGGATGATGGTGTCCTCGGCGGCCAGGCCGGAGGCGAAGGCGAACGCGCGCTCGCCCTCCTCCAGCGCCGCCAGCGCGCCCTCGAGGGCGGTGCGGGTGGGGTTGCCCGACCGGCTGTACTCGTAGCCGCCGCGCAGCCCGCCGACCCCGTCCTGCTTGTACGTCGAGGTCGCGTAGATGGGCGGGATCACCGCACCCGTCGTCGGGTCGGGCTCGTAGCCGGCGTGGATGGCCCGCGTCTCGAAGCCGGACTTGTTCCTGTGCTGCTGCTCGCTCATGGCCCGAGGCTACTCACGTGCGCTCCCCGAGGAAGGAACCGGTCACCGGCGTTGTTGCAGACTGGTGAGACGTCCGATCGACCCCAGGAGTGCGCGTGTCCTTCTTCACCCGCCAGAAGTCCGAGCTCCTCGCCCCCGAGCAGACCCTGCCCGGCCGCAGCGAGCGCAGCTTCCACCTCGTCGAGCGCCACCGCGTGCTCGATGCCCCGCTGGTCACCGACGAGGCTCCCGCGGGCTTCGAGGTCGCGCTCTTCGGCCTCGGCTGCTTCTGGGGCGCCGAGGAGATCTACTGGCAGCTGCCCGGGGTCTGGTCGACGTCCGTCGGGTACGCCGGCGGTACGACGCAGCACCCGTCGTACGAGGAGGTCTGCTCGGGCCGCACCAACCACACCGAGGCGATCCGGGTGGTCTTCGACCCGGCGAAGGTCTCCTACGCCGACCTGGTCAAGCGCTTCTTCGAGGTGCACGACCCGACGCAGGGCATGCGCCAGGGCAACGACATCGGCACCCAGTACCGCTCGGCGATCTACTTCACCTCGCCCGAGCAGGAGCGGACCGCCCACGAGCTGACGAAGGTGTACGGCGACGAGCTCGCCCGTCGCCGGCTCGGCGACATCACGACCGAGGTGCGCGAGGCCCCGACGTACTACTACGCCGAGGACCAGCACCAGCAGTACCTGGCCAAGAACCCGTTCGGCTACCGCTGCCACGCCAACACGGGCGTGAAGTTCCCCGAGACGTCCTAGTCCTCGGGCGAGCGGTGCCCGCCGAGCAGGACCCGCGTCATCGCGTTGCGGGTGTCCAGCAGCTCGTCGAGGGCCTGGCCGAGCTGAACGGCGCTCACCTGCAGCGGCGCCTCGCCCGCTCCGCCCGCCTCGCCCGCCGGGGGCGGTGACTCGGCGGCGCGGACGGCGGCGCGACGCAGGAGCTCCTTGAGGAACGACGCAGTGACGCCGTCGGTGCGGTCCAGCACGGCGTCGAGCCCGCTCTCGTCGATCTCCAGCCCGCCCCGGTAGAGCCCGAGGAGACGCCGGCGGCTCTCCCGGTCCGGCAGCTCCATCGCCACGGCCTGGTCCACCCGGCCGGGGCGCTGGGCCAGGGCCGGCTCGAGGACGTCGGCCCGGTTGGTGGTCAGCAGGAACACGACGTCGGCGTCCTCGGCGAGACCGTCCATCTCGTTGAGCAGCTGGAAGAGCAGCGGGTGCTCCCCGCCGTAGCGGCCACGCTCCTCCGCGATGAGGTCGACGTCCTCGATCACTATCATCGCCGGCTGGAGGGTCCGCGCGACCGAGCAGGCCGCCCCGATCATGCCGAGGGTGTCGCCGGCGAGCAGCACGATCGTGGTCCCGGTCAGCTGGCTCATCAGGTAGCGGACGGTGTGCGTCTTGCCGACCCCGGGCGGGCCGTAGAGCAGCAGTCCCCGCTTGAGGTGCTGCCCGGCGGCGAGCAGCTGCGCCCGGTGCTGGGCCACCCCCACCACCTGCCGGCTGATCGCGTCGACTGTCTCCGCGGGCAGGATCAGGTCGTCGACCGTCATCGTCGGGCGGCGCTGGAACGACAGCACGGCCTGGCGCTCGCCGAACATGTCGCCCCGGAAGGAGATGACCTGCCGGCGGTAGACGTTGTGCTCCAGCGTCGACGCGCGGATCTCGGAGGAGATCCGGGTCGCGAAGTCGGTGTGCACGGCGGCGATCTCGAGCCGGCTCGACGACTCGCCCATGTCGGAGAGGCCGACCCGCAGCAGCAGCACCGCGAGCTCGTCGCCCTCCCGCACCAGGTAGACCGCGCAGACCACGCACGCGTGCACCTGCCCGTCCGGACCGGTCGCCAGGTTGAGCCGCGCCACGTTCCCGGGCATCAGCCCGTGGGGCGACGTCCGGCGGATCAGCTCGGCGAGGTCGAAGTCGCGGTGGCGGAACTCGGTGACACCGATCAGCTGATGGCTTCGGCCAGGCCCGGCCAGCCACGCATCCAGGCCGACCTGCACGTTCACGTGCTCGTACGTCGGCCACGTCTCCTCGACCACGTCGAGTGTCGTGGGGTCGGTGCCGAGGTGGTCCCGGATCAGCCGGGAGAAGGTGACCCGGTCCTCCTCGCGGGCCACCGCGACGACCATGCGCCGGGCTCGACGGGCGAGCTTGCCGACGTCGGCCAGCTGCAGGCGTCCATCGCCCGAGGCGTCCGGATCGGTGTCGTCGATCGAGCCCGGCCCGATCACGCCTGGCCCTGCTCCGGGGCCGAACTCCATGCTCCATCCTGCCATCTGTCCCCCTTGCGACTCAGATGTCCGCAACCTACTCGTCCGGGCTCCGGGATGCCCAGAAGATAGTTCTCCACACCCTCCCCCGGATGGGGTGGATCCGGGGTCTGACTGTCGGTGGTCGGTGCTGGAATGGGGTCATGGCCGAGACGATCAGCCGACCCCGACAGCCCCTCCGCGGTGCTCGCCGCGGTGCGCTCGGCACGCCGGGTCGAGGACGCCGAGGCCGCCCGCCAGCTGCGGCTCGCGGTGGACTGGGCGGCGATGCACTCGGTGGACTCCTTGGCCGACGCGGCGACCGTGTGGGACCGCGACTACGGCGACACCGGGGTCCCGGTCGCCGGACCCGGGGCACCCCTGGTGGCGGAGTTCTGCGTCGCCGAGCTCGCCGCCGCCATCGGGGTCTCCACCGACGCCGGCAGGGGCTACCTCGGGGAGGCCGTCGAGCTCCGGTACCGCCTGCCCCGGGTCTGGGCCCGGGTCGTTGCGGGTGACCTGGTGGCGTGGAAGGCCCGCCGTATCGCCCGGGCGACGATCCACCTGTCCCGGGAGGCCGCGGCGTTCGTCGACGCCCACGTCGCGGCCGTGGCGCACAAGATCGGGCCCTACGTCCTCGACCGGCTCATCGAGGAGGCCATCGCCCGGTTCATGCCCGAGGAGGCCGAGAACCGCCGCCGGGCGGCCGCGGACGGGCGGCGCTTCGACATCGACACCACCAACACCTCCCTGAACGGGACGGCGTCGGTGTGGGGTGAGCTCGACGTCGCCGACGCCCTCGACCTCGACGCCGCCGTCAGTGCCGGGGCGGAGCACCTCAAGGCCCTCGGGTCCACCGACTCGTTGGACGTCCGCCGTGCGGCCGCGGTGGGGGACCTCGCCCGCGCCCAGCAGACCCTCGACCTCACCACCCACACCACCGACACCGGCGCTGATCTCAGGCCGCGGCGGAAGGCACGGCAGGTGGTGCTCTACGTCCACCTCTCCGACGCCGCCCTCGTAGACGGTCGCCTCGGTGATCTGGGCCGGCTGGGCCGGTTGGAGAACACCCGGTCGTTGGTCACCGTCGAGCAGGTCCGGGCCTGGTGCGGCACCCCCGACACCTCCGTGACCGTGAAGCCCGTCATCGACCTGAACGACCACGTCCGGGTCGACGCCTACGAGGTCCCCGACCGGATGCACGAAGCGGCCGTCCTGGTGGACCACACCTGTGTCTTCCCGTGGTGCACCCGCCCCGCCCGCGGGTGCCGCCCTCGATGAGCACGACGCGGACTGTGACCACATCACCCCCTACGCACCAGACAGCTCCGCCGGCTCGACGTGTTCGTGCAACATCGCGCCCGTTGTGTCGTAGGCACCACCGGTTGAAGACCCACGGCGGCTGGCGGTACACCCAGGTCGAACGCGGCACCTACCTCTGGACCTCACCTCACGGCCTGTCGTACCTGCGTGACCACGAGGGCACCCTCGACGTCACCCGCAACAACCCGTCCCGGCCCTGCGCCCACCCACCGGACCAGTAGCTCCCCCGCCCCACACCCCGCCACCCCCGGCGGGGCCACCGGCATGCCCGCCGTTGGTCGAGGTGTGAGGAGCGTCAGCGACGAGCCTCGAGACCCCGCGAGACCGGCCGCCTGCCTCACCGGGTTTCGAGACGCTCGCTGGCGCTCGCTCCTCAACCAACGGCGTCCCGCTGGTCGAGGTGTGAGGAGCGCCAGCGACGAGCCTCGAGACCCCGCGACGACCGGCCGCCCACGTCACCGGGTTTCGAGACGCTCGCTGGCGCTCGCTCCTCAACCAGCGGCGTCCCCGCTGGTCGAGGTGTGAGGAGCGCCAGCGACGAGCCTCGAGACCCCGCGAGACCGGCCGCCTACCTCACCGGGTTTCGAGACGCTCGCTGGCGCTCGCTCCTCAACCAACGGCGTCCCGCTGGTCGAGGTGTGAGGAGCGCCAGCGACGAGCCTCGAGACCCGGCGACCATCAACCGCCGCGGTCGCTCACCGGGTTTCGAGACGCTCGCTGCGCTCGCTCCTCAACCAGCGGCGTCCCGCTGGTCGAGGTGTGAGGAGCGTCAGCGACGAGCCTCGAGACCCGGTGCGACCGGCCGCCCGCGTCACCGGGTTTCGAGACGCTCGCTGCGCTCGCTCCTCAACCAGCGGCGTCCCCGCTGGTCGAGGTGCGAGGAGCGTCTAGCGACGAGCCTCGAGACCCCGCGAGACGACCCAGCCCCCGTCACCGGGTTTCGAGACGCTCGCTGCGCTCGCTCCTCAACCAACGGGGGTCGCCCTCCTGCGGCGCTCGCTCCTCAACCAACGGCGTCCCGCTGGTCGAGGTGGGCATTTCGGGCGGCTGACACACTGGCGAGGTGAATGACCTCCCGCGCAAGGCCGCGGCTCGGACCGCGCGCCTGGCCGCGCTGCCCCTGGGCTACGCCGGGCGCACGGCCCTCGGTTTCGGCAAGCGGATGGGTGGTCAGCCGGCCGAGCTCGTGATGAACGAGATACAGCAGCGTACTGCGGAGCAGCTGTTCCGCACGCTGGGCGAGCTCAAGGGCGGGGCGATGAAGTTCGGCCAGGCGCTCTCGGTGCTCGAGGCGGCCCTGCCCGACGAGATGGCCGGGCCGTACCGCGACCAGCTGACCAAGCTGCAGGACTCCGCTCCCCCGATGCCGACCCAGACGGTGCGCGAGGCGCTCGCCCGCGACCTCGGCCCGGACTGGAGGGAGCACCTGGTCTGGCTCGACGGCGGTCCGACCGCCGCCGCGTCGATCGGTCAGGTGCACAAGGGCCGCTGGCACGACGGCCGCGAGGTCGCGGTCAAGGTGCAGTACCCCGGCGCCGGCGAGGCCCTGGTCTCCGACCTGCGCCAGCTCTCCCGGCTCGCCCGCTCGCTCTCGCCACTGATCCCCGGCGTCGACATCAAGCCGCTCATCGCCGAGATGCAGGCCCGGACCGCGGAGGAGCTCGACTACCGGCTCGAGGCCGACGCGCAGCACGCCTTCGCGAAGGCCTTCCGCGACGATCCCGAGATCGTGGTGCCCGACGTGGTCGCCGTCGGCGAGACCGTGCTCATCACCGAGTGGCTCGAGAGCACCTCCTCGCTCGCCGCGGTGATCGCGAACGGCAGCCAGGCGGAGCGCGACCACTTCGCCGATCTCTTCGTGCGCTTCCTCTTCTCCGGCCCGGCCCGCACCGGGATGCTGCACGCCGACCCGCACCCCGGCAACTTCCGTGTCATCCCCGGCGAGGACGGGGGCCCGGCGAAGATGGGCGTGCTGGACTTCGGGGCCGTCGCCCGGTTGCCCGACGGTGGCCTGCCGTCCTCCATGGGCGCTCTGATCCGCATCGCGGGCATCGACGACGACGAGGCGCTGCTCGAGGGCCTGCGCGCGGAGGGCTTCGTCAAGGCGAACGTCAAGATCGACGCGCGCCAGCTCCTCGACTACCTCTCACCGTTCGTGGAGCCGACCAAGGTCGAGCGGTTCCGCTTCTCGCGCGAGTGGATGCGCACCCAGTTCCAGCGGGTCAACAACCCGCGCTCCCCGTCGTACACGATCGCCATCAAGCTCAACCTGCCGCCGGCCTACCTGCTGATCCACCGCACCTGGCTCGGCGGCATCGGGATCCTCAGCCAGCTCGAGGCCGAGGCGCCGTTCCGGCAGATCCTGACCGACTCGCTGCCGGGGTTCGCCGAACCCGTCTGAGCCCCGCCTCAGGCGAGCGGCAGGAACATCACGTGCAGCCCCACCGGGCCGTGCGCGGCTGAGCGGAAGGCGCCCGGCACGGTGCCCACGATCGTGAACCCCAGCGAGCGCCACAGCGCCACGGCCGCGGTGTTGGTCTCGACCACGGCGTTGAACTGGATCCCCGCGTAGCCCTGGTCGCGGTGCCACCGCACGACGTGCTCGGCCAGGCGACGACCGACGCCGCGTCCCCGCGCCTGCGGCGCCACCATGAACGACGCGGTGCCGACGTGGTCCCCGCGCCCGGGTCGGTTGGGGCCCATCCGGGCACTGCCGAGGACCGCGCCGTCCTCCTCGAGCACGACGGTCAGCCCCGGTGGCTGCGACATCCACCAACCCCGGCCCGTCTCCACGGTGAGGTCGAGCGGGAAGGCGTAGGTCTCACCGGCGCGCACCGTCGCGTCGAATATCGGCCAGATCCGGACCCAGTCCTCGTCCGTGGCGGCGCGGATCGCGGGGTCGTCGGCGGGCTCGCTCACCGGCCCACCGATCCTGCGGCCCCCGCCGCCCCGTCGAGCACCGTGCCCCCCGGGCTCCGGTCGGTGAGGCAGTACGCCGCTCCCGCCGGGTCGGCGAGCACCGTCCAGGCGTCGTGGACCGCGCGCAGCTGCGCGCCGAGCGCGAGGTGGCGCTCGGTCTCTGCGGTGCGGTTCGTGGTCGCGAGGTCGAGGTGTGCCCGCACGTCGCCCCGGGTCTCGTCGAGCCGCTGGAGCAGCAGGTGCACCGGTTGCCCGGCCGGCCGGACCAGCCGCTGGAACTCCTCGTGGTCCGCGCTGACCCGCCGCTCCCACCCGGTGAGCCGCTCCCAGAAGTCGCACTCCCGGTCGTACGACGCCCGCCCGACGTCGAGGCAGACCTGGTCCACCACCGAGGTGTGCCCACCGGGCCAGGTGGCCGGCGGCGCCGGCTCTGAGTCGGGGTGCGTGACGAAGCAGAAGGGGAAGCCACCGGGAGAGCGCAGCACGACGTAGCCCCGGTCGGCCACGACCCGGGCGCCCAGCGTGACAGCCTCCTCGGCGGCGGCCCGCGGATCCTGCACGTGCAGGTCGAGGTGCAGGCGCGAGGGGCCGGAGCCCAGACGCTGCACGCTCAGGTGGTCGTCGCCCGCCGGCGGCACCAGCGTGCGGAACTCGTCGTCCTCGCCGCGGGGCCGGGACGCCGCGTAGCCGGTCACCTCGCACCAGAAGGCCACGGCGGAGACTGCCGGGGCCCCGGGAGCGAGGTCGAGGAAGACACTGGTCCAGAAGGGGTGCGTGGCCGCCATGCCCCGAGGCTAGCGAGCGTCGACCCAGCGCTCGCCCACGACCCGCGCCGCCGCCGCCCCACCGCTCAGCTCGCCCACCAGCGCGTGCACCGCCCCCACCGCGTCGGGCGCGGCACCCAGCAGCAGCGTGACCCGTGCGGAGTAGGTGGCGTCGAGCACCGTCGCGCCGCGCGAGCGCAGCTCGCTCTCGACGCGGCCGGCGTCCTCGTGCCCGACCTCGAGGGACAGCTCGACGACGAGGCTGCGCGGCCGCGTGCCGGTGACCTCGAGCCCGGCCCGGACGGCGTCGCCGTACGCCCGGACGAGTCCGCCCGCGCCGAGCAGGGTGCCGCCGAACCACCGGGTGACCACCGCGACCACGTCACTGACGCCCTCGTCGGCAGCTTCACCGGCACCCCCACCGGCACTTACGAGGGGCGGACCTGCGACGTGGCCGCGCAGCACCTCCAGCATCGGGGCACCCGCGGTGCCGGCCGGCTCGCCGTCGTCGCTCGAGCGCTCGACGGCGCGATCCGGTCCGATCACGAACGCCGAGCAGTGGTGGCGCGCGTCCCGGTGCCGCTTGCGCAGGCCCTCGACAACGGCACGGGCGGCCGCCTCGTCCTCCACCCGCGCCAGCGTGCACCGGAAGCGCGAGCGCCTGACCTCGATCTCGGCCTCGCCGTCCCGGGCCAGGGTCAGGTAGCGGTTCACCACAGACCGAGCACCTGCCCGCCGATGCGCACGGTGAAGGCCGCCACCACCGCGATGAAGAAGCCCCGCACGAAGCGCGACCCCCGGGAGACCGCCGTCCGCGCCCCCAGGTAGCCGCCGACCAGGTTGGCCAGGCCCATCAGCAGACCGACCTTCCACAGCACCGCCCCCTGGGGCACGAAGATGCACAGCGCCCCGAGGTTGGTGGCCCAGTTGGCCATCCGGGCCTTCGCGGAGGCCTCCAGGAAGCTGTAGCCGAGCAGTCCGACCAGCGTGAACACGAAGAACGAGCCCGTGCCGGGCCCGAGCGCACCGTCGTAGAAGCCGATCGCGAGCCCGGTGAGCATCGCGATCGACGTGTGCCGGTGCCCGGAGAAGCGCAGCGCGGTCGCACCGCCGATCCTCGGCGAGGCCACGACGTACCCCCCTACCAGAACGAGCACCCCCAGCACGATCGGGTCGAACGCCTCCCGGGGCAGCAGCGAGGCGACAAGCGCGCCGATCGTGGAGCCGACGAAGGCCAGCAGCATCAGCGGCAGGAACGTGCGGGGGTCGGGTCGCACCCGGCGGTAGTACGTCGCGGAGCTCACCGTCGTGCCACAGATCGAGGCCAGCTTGTTGGTGGCCAGCACCTGGACCGGCGAGGCGCCCGGCAGCCCGAGCAGGAGCGCCGGCAGCTGGATGAGCCCACCGCCACCGACGACGGCGTCGACGAACCCCGCGGTCAGCCCGGCCAGGACCAGGGCGATCAGCACGGTGCTCGACGGGTCACCCATGCGTGGCATCGTAGGTGGGACGACCTACGGTGAGGCGTGCGCATCGTCTCCCTGCTGCCCTCGACCACCGAGATCCTGTTCGCCATCGGCGCGGGGGACGAGGTCGTGGGCGTGACCTTCGAGTGCGACTTCCCCCCGCAGGCTCGGGAACGCACCATCGTGTCGACCTCCGCGCTGCCCGAAGGCCTGGCGCCGGCCGACATCGACGCCTTCGTGACCAGGGCGGTCCGGGCCGGCGAGGACCTGTACCGCCTGGACGAGGGAGCCCTGTCCGCGCTGGACGCCGACCTGGTGGTCACCCAGGACCTCTGCGCGGTCTGCGCGGTCGACGTCACCGTCGTCGACGACGCCCTCGCCCACCTGGGCTGCACCGCGGAGGTGCTCACCCTCGACCCGCACACCCTCGACGCCGTCCTCGCCTCGGTGCTCACCCTCGGCGAGGCGACCGGGCGGCAGGTTGCCGCCGCACAGCTCGTGGCCCGGCTGCGAGAGCGGCTGGCCGCCGTCCGCGCCCGCGTCGCCGGGCGGCCACGGCCGCGCGTGATGCTGCTCGAGTGGACCGACCCGCCGTTCGCCCCCGGTCACTGGGTGCCCGAGATGATCGAGGCAGCCGGGGGCGAGGCCCTGCTGGGCACCGGGGGCGCGGCGTCGGTGCGCACCACCTGGCCGGCGATCCACGAGGCTGCTCCCGACGTCGTCGTCGTCGCCCCGTGCGGCTTCGACCTGGCCGGCGCCCGGGTCCTGGCCGACGAGCTGGTCGCCAGCGGGGTGCTCCCGGCCGGGGTCGCGGTGCACGCAGTCGACGCGAACGCCGCCTGGGCCCGCCCCGGTCCCCGTCTCGTCGACGGGGTCGAGACCCTGGCCGCACTGCTGCACCCGGTCCAGTCCGCGACGAAGACTGGTCATCGGGGGGACAGCCGGACGAGACGGACGTAGGGTGAGGTTCGTGCAGGACATGTCTGTCGCCGTGGCACGGGAACACGCGGCGATCTTCTACGACAGTGACTCGGAGCTGATCGATGCGCTCGCGGAGCTCGTCGTCGGCGGACTCGGCGCGGGCGAACGCGTTCTCGCGCTGGCGACCGCGTCGCACCGCACCGTCCTGACCGAGCGGCTGACCGCACGGGGTCTCGATGTCGCCGGCTGCGAGCGCGACGGTTCGCTCGTGCTCCTCGACGCGGCGACCACGCTCGGCTCCTTCCTGGGCACCGACGCCGTGGACCACGACCTGTTCCGCCTCCACGTGGGCCGGCGGATCGCCGACGCCGTGGCGGACGGCACCCGGCTGCGGGTCTTCGGCGAGATGGTCACCCTGCTGTGGGACCGCGGCCTCGTCGCCGCCGCCCTCGAGCTCGAGAGCCACTGGAACGTCCTCGTCGACGAGCTGGACTTCTCGCTCCTGTGCGCCTACCCGACCACCAGTCTCGAAGGCGCACCGCTCGCCGACGTGCACCGGGTCTGCTCCCTGCACGCCACCCTGCAGCCCCCCGACGGCTACGCGAGCCACGACTTCCCCTCGGACTACCGGGCCGGCGCACCCTCGCGCCTCTTCCTCCCCGTCCCGGAGGCCGTGGCGTCGGTCCGCCGCTTCGTCACCCGGGTCCTGGAGCCCTGGTACGAGCCGAGCCTGCTCGACGACGCGGTGCTGATCGTCTCGGAGCTCGCGACCAACGCCGTCCGGCACGCCGACTCGCCGTTCCGGGTCTCGCTGGACCGCTCGGCCGACCGGGTCCGCATCGCCGTCCAGGACGTGTGGGAGAAGGACGCCGAGGAGCAGCAGCCCAGCGAGGACGCCCTCGGCGGCCGCGGCCTCGCGATCGTCGGCGCCCTGACCGACCGCTGGGGCACCGAGCCGCTGCCGACCGGCAAGGTCGTCTGGGCCGAGCTGCACGCCGACCAGGTCGGCTGAGACCCGCCCTCGCGGGGTCGCCTCAGTCGCCGACCCAGAACCCACGGCCCCCGAACCAGTCGCCCAGGCGGTCGCCGCCGCTGCCGCGCGGGCCGCGGGAGCCGAGGTAGGAGCCCACCACCGCGGCACCGAGGTCGTCCAGCTCCGGCGCCACGACCTGGCCGTCGACCCGGGTGGCCATCGAGTCCACGAACCGGGCCAGGCCGGGGTCGTCGCCGAGGCGGAAGAACGTGGTCTGCGCCCCGAGCCGGCCCGACGCCTCCAGCTCACGCACCGCGTAGGCCACCGTCAACGGGTGCGGCGGGTAGGAGAAGTAGACCTCGCCGTCCGGCTCGAGGTGGGAGGTCGGCTCGCCGTCGGTGACGATGAGCAGGACCGGCTGGGCGTGCGGGTGCCTGCGGAAGTGCCGGTTCGCGAGCAGCAGGGCGTGGTGCAGGTTCGTGCCCTTGTCCCACTGCGCGTCGAGACCGGTGAGCTGCTCGATCTCCATCACCTCGGCGTGCCGCCCGAAGGCGATCAGCTGGAGGTCGTCACCGCGGAAGCGGCTCCGGATCAGCGTGTGCAACGCCAGCGCGGTGCGCTTCATCGGCACCCAGCGCCCGTCCATGGCCATCGAGAACGACGTGTCGACCAGCAGCGCCACGCAGGCCTGGGTGCGAGCCTCGGTCTCCTGCACCTCGACGTCCTCGATCCGCAGCCCCAGGCCGCCGGCGGCCGAGCCACCCTCGGAGACGGTGCGCACGATCGCGTTGGTCAGGGTGCGGGTCACGTCCCACGGCTCGGTGTCACCGAACGCCCACTCGCGGGTGGCCCCGGAGCGCTCCCCCGCGGCGCCGGCCCGGCGCAGGTCGCGCTGGCCCTGGCGCGCCGACATGCGCTTCGCGACGTCCTTCAGCAGCGACTTCCCGAGCTGGCGCATCGCCCTGGGCGTCAGCCGCAGCTGCCCGTCCGAGCTGCGCCGCAGCGTCCCGCTCTCGCGCAGCGCCTGCTCGAGGCGCTGGAGGGTGCGGGCGTCGACGGCCGCCTCGTCGCCGAGCTGGCGCGCGAGCCGCTCGAGGTCGAGGTCGTCCATCCGGGCGCCGCCGTAGGACTGCGAGAGCTGCTCGGCGAGCTGGTCGAGGTCGGCGAGGTCCTGCAGGACCCCCGTCCCGTCGCCGAGCCCCAGGCCGGTGCCGCTGCCCCCCTCCCCACCGAAGCGTTCGGAGCCGCCCCAGTCCTCCCCGGGGCGTAGCGCCTGCAGGTTGCCGTCGAGCCGGGCCAGGGACTGCATCAGCTCGGGGCTGCCGAAGGCCTGGGTGGCGAGCGCGTCGAGCTCGTCGCGCTGCTCCTGCGTCATCGAGTTGCGCATCCGCTGGGCCGCGGCGGCGCGCTGCGCCAGCGAGTCGAGGAGCTCCTCGACGTCCTGCGGGTCGTCGGGGAAGTAGTCCCCGTGCTTCTCCATGAACTCGGTGAAGTCGGCCGGGGTGTCGCTACCGGCTCGGTGCTTGTCGAGAAGCCCGTTGAGGTCGTCGAGCATCTCGTTGACCCCTGCACGGTCCTCGTCGGTGGCGCTCTCGAGCGCCTGCTTCATGCCGGAGAAGCGCTGGTCGAGCAGCTCCCGGCCGAGGAGGTCCTTGATCTTCTCGAAGTCCTCGCGGGCCTCGCGGCTCTGCCAGTCGTACGACGACAGCTCGCTCACCGCGGCCGCGGGGCTGGACGGGAGGTTCTCCAGCTGCATCTCGCGGAAGGCCCGGTCCGCGTCGTCCATCGTGACGTCGCGGGCCAGCTGCTTGCGCTCCTCGAGCACCGCGTGCTCGAGGAGCTCCCGGACCTCGGCCATGGTGCCGTCGAGGTGGTGGCGCTCGAGCAGGTCGCGGCGCCGCTCGGCCACCCGGCGGGCGAGGTCGTCGAGCCCGGCCTGGTCGCGGCCCCCGCGGCGCAGGAACTCCTGCATGGCACGCTCGGGCGAGTAGCCCGCCATGACGTCCTCGCCGATGGCGTCCAGCGCCTCGGCGAGGTCGACCGGCGCCGCGAGCGGATCGGGGCCACCGACGTAGCGGCCGTAGCGGGAGGCGTGCCCCTGTCCGGCCCCGGACCTAGCCATAGACCGTCTCCCCGCCCCCCGACTCCTTGCTGACCTTGCGGGCGAGGTAGAGACCCTCCAGGGCCAGCTCGATCGCGCCGGCGCGTTGCCCGTCGTTGGCGGCGCCCAGCCGGTCGCAGACCTCGTCGTACAGCTCGGACTCCCCGAGCACCGGCAGCCCGCCGAGGAAGTCGCGTGCGGTGACCTGCTCGCCGGTGGTGACCATCAGGCCGCCCTCCAGCGCGTCGACGAGCACGGCGAAGTCCAGGCCGCGGAAGTGCTGGCGCACGGTCTCCGCGGTCGCGGTGCGCAGCAGGTGGGTGAGCACCTCCCGCTCGCGGCCCTCCTCCCCGGACTCGAACTCGATCTTGCCGCCGAGCACCTCGACGGCGGTCTCGAGGTCGACGACCCGGGCCACCGGCTCCTGCTCGCCCCGGACGGTGGCCCGGTGCAGGGCCGCGGCGGCGATGGTCTCGGCTCCTGCGATCGCGAAACGGGCCGAGACCCCGGAGCGCTGGTCCACGGCGCTGGACTCGCGCAGCGCGCGGGTGAAGCGGGCCAGGATCTCGACGAGGTGGTCGGGCACGTCCGCCGCCAGGTGCGCCTCCTGGCGGATCACCCGGACCTCGTCGTCGAGCTCGGTCGGGTAGTGGGTGCGGATCTCCGCACCGAAGCGGTCCTTGAGCGGGGTGATGATCCGGCCCCGGTTGGTGTAGTCCTCGGGGTTGGCGCTGGCCACGACGAGGACGTCGAGCGGGAGGCGCAGCACGTAGCCGCGGATCTGGATGTCGCGCTCCTCCATGACGTTGAGCATCGCGACCTGGATCCGCTCGGCGAGGTCGGGCAGCTCGTTGATCGCGACGATGCCGCGGTGGCTGCGCGGGATCAGCCCGAAGTGGATGGTCTCCGGGTCGCCGAGCGAGCGGCCCTCCGCGACCTTCATCGGGTCGACGTCACCGATCAGGTCGGCGACGGAGGTGTCCGGGGTGGCGAGCTTCTCGGCGTACCGCTCGTCGCGGTGGCGCCACGCGACCGGCAGGGCGTCGCCGAGCTCCTCGGCCCGCCGCCGGCTCGCCGGGGTGATCGGCTCGAACGGGTGCTCACCCAGCTCGGAGCCCTCGATGACCGGGGTCCACTCGTCGAGCAGCCCGACCAGGGTGCGCAGCAACCGGGTCTTGCCCTGGCCACGCTCCCCGAGCAGCACGACGTCGTGGCCGGCGATCAGGGCGCGTTCGAGCTGTGGGATCACCGTGCTCTCGAACCCGTGCAGGCCGGGCCACGGGTCACGCCCCTCCGCCAGGGCGCCGAGCAGGTTGGCCCGAATCTCCTCACGCAGCGTCCGCAGGGCGTGTCCGTCGGCACGCAGCTCGCCGACGGTGTGCAGGGACGGGGCGGGGGTGGCCTCAGCATCGATCACGCCACCACGCTACCCACGGACACAACATCGGCTCATCGCCGATAGCCTTGCTGCGATGAGCAGACCTGTCCTGCGGCGCCCCTGCCCGTGCGGCCTCGCGGCGGCGTACGACGCCTGCTGCGGGCGGCTGCACCGGGGGGCCGCCGAGGCGGTGACCGCTGAGGAGCTGATGCGCTCGCGGTACACCGCCTACGCCCTCGGGGTCACCGACCACCTGTTCCGCACGTGGCACCCGCGCACCCGGCCCGACGACCTCACCGGTGAGCCCGGACTGACCTGGCACGGGCTGGAGATCCTCGACACCGCCGACGGCGGAGCGGCGGACGAGCACGGCGAGGTCGAGTTCCGGGCGCACCACCGCTCGGGCCGGGCGCAGGGCGTCCTGCACGAGCGCAGCCGGTTCGTCCGGCGCGGCGGACGATGGGTCTACCTCGACGGCGACCTGCGCTGAGCCGCTCAGGCCCCCTTCTTCTCCAGCTTCTCGGCACGCTCCGCGGCGTCGGTGATCTCGTCGCTGTCGATCGAGTGGGTGCGGTGGAACCAGGCAAGGGCGTCGGTCTCGCGGCCGGCGGCCTCGAGGGTGTCGGCGTAGGCGTAGCGCAGCCGGACCACCCAGTTCGCCCGGTTCTTGTTCGTCAGCGGCGCCAGCTCGAGGGTGCGCAGCGCGGCGTCGAGCTGACCCATGTCGCGACGGGCGCCGGCCTCGACGAGCGTCATCTCCGCCTTGGCCTCCGGCGCGAAGTTGGCGACCGAGGGGCTCTTGGCCAGCTTCAGGGCCTGCTCGGGGTTGCCCAGGGCGCGGTGGCAGTCGGCCATCATCGGCAGGTAGTCGGTCGCGCCGTTCATCCGCTTGGCGGCGCGCAGCTCGGCGAGCGCCTCGGCGTAGTGGCCGGCCGCGTAGGCGGCCTCGCCACGTCGCCTCGCGGACCACGGCGATGCGCGAGGCGCGCGCCCGGGCCGCGAGCGTGTGCTGGTAGGCCGTCTCGGGGTCGGTGTCGAGCAGCATGCCGGCGGCCGCGAGGTGTCGGGCCACGCGGGCGCCAGCTTCTCCGGCAGCCCCTTGAGCTGGCCGGTCACGGACCGGTCGAGCTCCTGCCCGGTGATCTCCTCGGGCAGGTCCGGACCGTCGTACTGGCCTGGTCCGTCCGAGCGGGGCCCCTGCTTGTCGGCCGGCCGCTTCCAGTCGCTCTTGCGTCCGGGCCGGTCGCCACCCGAGCGGGAGGAGGAGGCGGACGAGCGCGCGTCACTGCGACGCTCCGGGCGCTCGGACCGCTCGCCCGCGCGGGCGGGACGCGACTCCTTGCTGCTGCCGCCGCGAGCCGGACCCGGCTCGACGGGGCCCCGACGGCCGGCCCCCACCACGGGCGGGGCGCTGGTTGCCACGATCCTCGGCCACGACTGTTCACCTCTCGACGTCCTCGACCCGACACGGGTCGCAAATAGCGTAGAGGCCACCTTGCGGTGGCCTCTACGAAGTGTATGTCCGGCGGCGTCCTACTCTCCCACAACCTCTCGGGTGCAGTACCATCGGCGCTGAAAGGCTTAACTTCCGGGTTCGGGATGGGACCGGGTGTTTCCCTTTCGCTATGGCCGCCGTAACTCTTGCGGTAAACACGCACCAGGTTCGTGTGCACTGATGGGTGTTCCAAGCTCGGTGTGTATTCAGTTTCCACCATCGCGCCCCCACCGGTCTCCGTAAAGACAGAGAGAGGGGGTCTGTTGGTTGGGAACTGCCTAGTGGACGCGATGCATGGTGTAGTGTGCGCGGTTGTCTTGCGACATCCCACCCACTGCGAGTGATGGGGTGATGTGTGTGTGAGACAAGCCCTCGGCCTATTAGTACCGGTCGGCTAGGCATTGCTGCTGTACACCTCCGGCCTATCAACCCAGTGTTCTGCTGGGGGCCTTACCCGGTTGTTCCGGTGGGAAACCTCATCTTGAAACGTGCTTCCCGCTTAGATGCATTCAGCGGTTATCACTTCCGAACGTAGCTAACCAGCCGTGCCCCTGGCGGGACAACTGGCACACCAGAGGTTCGTCCATCCCGGTCCTCTCGTACTAGGGACAGCCTTTCTCAAGTTTCCTGCGCGCGCGGCGGATAGGGACCGAACTGTCTCACGACGTTCTAAACCCAGCTCGCGTGCCGCTTTAATGGGCGAACAGCCCAACCCTTGGGACCTACTCCAGCCCCAGGATGCGACGAGCCGACATCGAGGTGCCAAACCATCCCGTCGATATGGACTCTTGGGGAAGATCAGCCTGTTATCCCCGGGGTACCTTTTATCCGTTGAGCGACGCCGCTTCCACCTGCTGGCGCCGGATCACTAGTTCCGACTTTCGTCCCTGCTCGACATGTCTGTCTCACAGTCAAGCTCCCTTGTGCACTTACACTCAACACCTGATTGCCAACCAGGCTGAGGGAACCTTTGAGCGCCTCCGTTACATTTTAGGAGGCAACCGCCCCAGTTAAACTACCCATCAGGCACTGTCCCTGATCCAGATAATGGACCTAGGTTAGACATCTAGTACGACCAGAGTGGTATTTCAACGTTGACTCCACAACCACTGGCGTGGCCGCTTCACAGTCTCCCACCTATCCTACACAAGCCGAACCAAACACCAATACCAAACTATAGTAAAGGTCCCGGGGTCTTTCCGTCCTGCCGCGCGTAACGAGCATCTTTACTCGTAGTGCAATTTCGCCGAGTCCACGGTTGAGACAGCGCCCAAGTCGTTACTCCATTCGTGCAGGTCGGAACTTACCCGACAAGGAATTTCGCTACCTTAGGATGGTTATAGTTACCACCGCCGTTTACTGGGGCTTAAGTTCTCAGCTTCGACATTACTGTCTAACCGGTCCCCTTAACCTTCCAGCACCGGGCAGGAGTCAGTCCGTATACATCGTCTTACAACTTCGCACGGACCTGTGTTTTTAGTAAACAGTCGCTTGGGCCTGGTCTCTGCGGCCCTTCACGCTTCCCCAGCAAGTGGGTACACGATCCGGGCCCCCCTTCTCCCGAAGTTACGGGGGCATTTTGCCGAGTTCCTTAACCATGGTTTGCTCGATCGCCTTAGTATTCTCTACCTGATCACCTGAGTCGGTTTGGGGTACGGGCGGCGCGTAGCTCGCTAGAGGTTTTTCTCGACAGCATAGGATCATCCACTTCACCCTTAAGGGCTCCCCATCAGGTCTCAAGATCGACATCAAAGTCAGCGACCCGGATTTGCCTAGGTCACTCCCTACACCCTTAGCCGTACACAACCATCGGTACGGTTGGACTACCTTCCTGCGTCACCCCATCGCTTGACTACTACCAGTTCGGATCCCACGCTCCGCCTGCCCGCCTCACCCCGAAGGGATCGGTAAGCCAGTTTCGGATGGTTAGCATCACCGGGTTCGTCATGGGCGCTACTTTGCCGGTACGGGAATATCAACCCGTTGTCCATCGACTACGCCTGTCGGCCTCGCCTTAGGTCCCGACTTACCCAGGGCAGATTAGCTTGACCCTGGAACCCTTGATCATTCGGCGGAGGAGTTTCTCGCTCCTCATTCGCTACTCATGCCTGCATTCTCACTCGTGTGGCGTCCACGGCTGGATCACTCCGCCGCTTCACTCGCCACACGACGCTCCCCTACCCATCCACACACCTGAACCAACCTCTAGGGCGGCTTGGCTTACGCATGAATGCCATAGCTTCGGCGGATGACTTGAGCCCCGCTACATTGTCGGCGCGGAATCACTTGACCAGTGAGCTATTACGCACTCTTTCAAGGGTGGCTGCTTCCAAGCCAACCTCCTGGTTGTCACTGCGACTCCACATCCTTTTCCACTTAGTCACCGCTTAGGGGCCTTAGCTGATGGTCTGGGCTGTTTCCCTCTCGACTACGGAGCTTATCCCCCGCTGTCTCACTGCCACGCTCTCACTTACCGGCATTCGGAGTTTGGCTAACGTCAGTAACCTTGTAGGGCCCATTAGCTATCCAGTGCTCTACCTCCGGCAAGAAACACGTGACGCTGCACCTAAATGCATTTCGGGGAGAACCAGCTATCACGAAGTTTGATTGGCCTTTCACCCCTATCCACAGGTCATCCCCTCAGTTTTCAACCTAAGTGGGTTCGGTCCTCCACGCCGTCTTACCGGCGCTTCAACCTGCCCATGGATAGATCACTTCGCTTCGGGTCTTGATCGTGCTACTCAAACGCCCTATTCGGACTCGCTTTCGCTACGGCTTCCCCACACGGGTTAACCTCGCAACACAACGCAAACTCGCAGGCTCATTCTTCAAAAGGCACGCCGTCACAGCACGCACATCGAATTGTACGAACCGCTCCGACGGATTGTAGGCACATGGTTTCAGGTACTATTTCACTCCCCGCCAGGGGTACTTTTCACCTTTCCCTCACGGTACTTGTCCGCTATCGGTCATCGAGGAGTATTTAGGCTTAACGGGTGGTCCCGCCAGATTCACACGGAATTTCAGGGGTTCCGTGTTACTTGGGATGTCACTCCAGAGCCACTGCCTTACACTTACGGGGCTATCACCCTCTACGGCGCCACTTTCCAATGGACTTCAACTTCAACTGTGGTTTTTTACTCTGCGTACCTCCGGCAGCAATGTACTGAATGATCCCACAACCCCCCATACGCAACGCCCGCCGGCTATCACACGCATGAGGTTTAGCCTGATCCGATTTCGCTCGCCACTACTCTCGGAATCACTGTTGTTTTCTCTTCCTGTGGGTACTGAGATGTTTCACTTCCCCACGTTCCCTCCACACACCCTATATATTCAGGCGCGGGTAACTGGACATGACTCCAGCTGGGTTTCCCCATTCGGACACCCCCGGATCACAGCTTGGTTGCCAACTCCCCAGGGCTTATCGCAGGCTCCTACGTCCTTCATCGGCTCTCGATGCCAAGGCATCCACCATGTGCCCTTCGTAGCTTGTCTCACAAACACAACACAACAACAATTGCTACAAAGATGCTCGCGTCCACTATGCAGATCTCAAACAACAAACCCACCAACCACCCACCCAGCACTTTCCAGCACCAGCGATGAAAGGAGGCCCAACCTCAACAAACAAGGTCATCAGGAACAAGCAAAAACCCCACACCCAACACCACACAACCACCCGGCCCAAGACCAGCCCAGCGACAGCATCCGATATGGGGGCCGCCTGATCCCTCAGGGCCCAACAGTGTGTCAACCCATCACCCACCACCACACTCCCCCAGGTTCCACACCCACCCCCGACAAGGAGGAACAGAGCAGTACTGAGGAGAAGTGACCCAGACAGGGTCAAGCTTCATCGACGATTCCACTAGTGAACACCACCATTGCCCACCACACGAACGGTGATGGCGCGGGGCACGTGCTCCTTAGAAAGGAGGTGATCCAGCCGCACCTTCCGGTACGGCTACCTTGTTACGACTTCGTCCCAATCGCCAGCCCCACCTTCGACGGCTCCCTCCCACAAGGGGTTAGGCCACCGGCTTCGGGTGTTGCCGACTTTCGTGACGTGACGGGCGGTGTGTACAAGGCCCGGGAACGTATTCACCGCAGCGTTGCTGATCTGCGATTACTAGCGACTCCGACTTCATGGGGTCGAGTTGCAGACCCCAATCCGAACTGAGACCGGCTTTTTGGGATTCGCTCCGCCTTACAGCATCGCAGCCCTTTGTACCGGCCATTGTAGCATGCGTGAAGCCCTGGACATAAGGGGCATGATGACTTGACGTCATCCCCACCTTCCTCCGAGTTGACCCCGGCAGTCTCCTATGAGTCCCCATCACCCGAAGGCATGCTGGCAACATAGAACGAGGGTTGCGCTCGTTGCGGGACTTAACCCAACATCTCACGACACGAGCTGACGACAGCCATGCACCACCTGTATACCGACTAAAAGGGGCCATATCTCTATGGCTTTCCGGCATATGTCAAACCCAGGTAAGGTTCTTCGCGTTGCATCGAATTAATCCGCATGCTCCGCCGCTTGTGCGGGCCCCCGTCAATTCCTTTGAGTTTTAGCCTTGCGGCCGTACTCCCCAGGCGGGGCGCTTAATGCGTTAGCTGCGGCACGGAATCCGTGGAATGGACCCCACACCTAGCGCCCAACGTTTACGGTGTGGACTACCAGGGTATCTAATCCTGTTCGCTCCCCACACTTTCGCTCCTCAGCGTCAGGTAATGCCCAGAGAACCGCCTTCGCCACCGGTGTTCCTCCTGATATCTGCGCATTTCACCGCTACACCAGGAATTCCGTTCTCCCCTGCATACCTCTAGTCTGCCCGTATCGAAAGCCAGCCCAGAGTTAAGCCCTGGGTTTTCACTCCCGACGCGACAAACCGCCTACGAGCCCTTTACGCCCAATAATTCCGGACAACGCTCGCACCCTACGTATTACCGCGGCTGCTGGCACGTAGTTGGCCGGTGCTTCTTCTGTAGGTACCGTCACTCACGCTTCGTCCCTACTGAAAGAGGTTTACAACCCGAAGGCCGTCATCCCTCACGCGGCGTTGCTGGATCAGGCTTCCGCCCATTGTCCAATATTCCCCACTGCTGCCTCCCGTAGGAGTCTGGGCCGTGTCTCAGTCCCAGTGTGGCCGGTCACCCTCTCAGGCCGGCTACCCGTCGAAGCCTTGGTGAGCCATTACCTCACCAACAAGCTGATAGGCCGCGAGCACATCCCCCACCGAAAAAACTTTCCACCCAAACCCATGCAGGCCCAGGTCATATCCGGTATTAGCCACCGTTTCCGGAGGTTATCCCAAAGTGGAGGGCAGATTACTCACGTGTTACTCACCCGTTCGCCGCTCGAGTACCACCGAAGTGGCCTTTCCGCTCGACTTGCATGTGTTAAGCACGCCGCCAGCGTTCGTCCTGAGCCAGGATCAAACTCTCCGTTGAAAAACAACACCCCAACCACACATCCCGAAGAGCAAGCGAGGAAAAAGAGATGCCCTGGCAAGAACAAAACATCTGACAAATGATCGCCAGAATCATTGTCTTACCAAAAAACATCGAATCCACGACAACAACCCCACCCAAAAGGCAAAGATAGACACGGAAAACGAGGCATAACAAACTAATTCGTCGACTATGACACACTGTTGAGTTCTCAAGGATCAAACGCACACCGTTCCTTCGCCTTTCGGCCGCCGGCTGCGGTGACTTCGGTAAAACTTAGCGGGTCGAATTCCGCCGCCGCAATTCGGCGGTTCTTCCCTCACCTCGTCGCGCACACACCGACTCCCCGGAGAGTTCGGAGTGGCGCCTTGCGGCGCACGCTCGCGCACCCCGATGAGGTGACTTGCAGGGGTTGGTCGTACCGGGGGCCGGAAGCCCGACCTCGCGGTCTTGCTTCCCGCCGCTCCCTGGCGACAAAGAGAACATTAGGGGAAGATTGGCGAGATGTTCAAATCGGGTCGACGTGACCCGGGCCACAATTGGCGTTTTCGCAGGTCAGAGGCGGTTTGGCCGGACCCGGGCCGCCAGCCCGCGCGTGTCGGCCACCGTGCGGCAGCCCGCGAGACGCATGGCTTCGAGCAGTCTCGCGGAGCAGCTCGGCATGCATCGCCGCGCACCCCCGGCTCCCCCTCGACGAGCGCCAACAGCGGAAGCCGACCCAGGAAGACCTGCGTCCGCCCCCAGCGCGAGCGCGGCAAGCATGTCGAGTCCCGCGCGCAGGCCGCCGTCGACGTACACCTCGGCCTCACCGTCCACCGCCTCGAGCACACCCGCCAGGCAGTGCGCCGTGGCCTGGCTCGGTCGAGCTGTCGGCCCCCGTGGTTGGAGACCCACACCGCCGCGGCGCCGGCCTGCACGCACCGCCGAGCGTCCTCGGCTCGCAGGACGCCCTTGACCACGACGGGGAGACCGGTGATCCCCGCCAGCCAGCCGATGTCGTGCGGTCCCAGGTCCAGGGCCTTCTCGGACCCGACCCGTCCTTCGTAGTCCGCGTCGAAGTTCGACCCGGACGACCGCCGGGTCGATCGTCTCCCAGACCGAGGGTGTCCCGGCGCGGTCTTGCGTGCCCACCACGGGGGTGTCCACCGTGAGCACGACGGCGCGCGCCCCGGCCGCGACGGCACGGGCCAGCATCGGCTCGCACAGGGTCCGGTCGGCCGAGAGGTAGGCCTGCAGCCACCACTCCACTCCGGTCTCACCGATCTGCGCGAACCGGGTGCCGGCGTTGCTGGACACGACCAGAGCAGCGAGCCGGCCGCGGCCGGCCGCGCGCGCCATGGCCAGCTCCCCCTCCGGGTGGAACGCGCGCTGCAGCGTGGTCGGGGCCACGCCCCAGGGCACTCGGCACCGGTGCCCCGAGCACCTCGACGGAGGTCGAGCTCGGTGACGTCGCGCAGCACGTGCGGCTGGAAGCGCACCGCGCGCCACGCCTCCGCGGCCTCGAGCGGTGAGACCGAGTCACGGGCGCCCTGGACCGAGGTAGTCGAGGACGGGTGCCGGCAGCGCCGTCCGGGCGTGCTCCTCGAGTCGGTCCACCCAGCGCCCGGCGCTCCACCTCAGCGGACCTCGACGCCCGCGAACTTCTTCTTGCCGCGGCGCAGCACCAACCAGGTGCCGCCGATCAGGTCGGTCGCCGCGGGGCACCAGCTCCGGGTCCTCGACCCGCTGGTTGTTCAGGTAGGCGCCGCCCTCGGTGACGGTGCGCCGGGCGTCGCCCTTGCTCTTGGCCAGTCCCGATGCCGACCAGCAGGTCGACGACGCCGGGCAGGCCGTCGCCGCCGTCGACCGGCGCCGACGCCGGCCTCGCGCAGCGCCGCGCCGAGGGTCGCCGGCGCTGAGACCGCTCAGGTCACCCCCGCCGAACAGGGCCGCGGAGGCCGCCTTGATCCGCTCGGTCTCGGCTGCGCCCCGTGCACCAGCGTGGTGACCTGCTCGGCGAGCGCCTTCTGCCCGGCGCGCAGGAACGGCTTCTCCGCCGTCTGGGCCTCGAGCTCCTCGATCTGCGGCGCGGGCCAGGAAGGTGAAGATGCGCAGCAGCTCGCCCACCTTCTCGTCCTCGACGTTGAGCCAGAACTGGTAGAAGGCGTAGGGCGACATCATCTCGGGGTCGAGCCAGAGGGCGCCGCCCTCGGTCTTGCCGTACTTCGTGCCGTCCGCCTTGGTGATCAGCGGGGTGGCGAAGGCGTGGACCTTGCCGCCGTCGCTGCGGCGGATCAGCTCGACGCCGCCGGTGAGGTTGCCCCACTGGTCGGAGCCGCCGAACTGGAGCGTCACCCCGTGGTCGCGGTACAGGTTGAGGAAGTCCATCGACTGGAGCAGCACGTAGCTGAACTCGGTGTAGGAGATGCCGGCCTCGAGCCGGGACCTCACCACGTCGCGGGCCAGCATCCGGTTGACCGGGAAGTGCTTGCCGATGTCGCGCAGGAAGTCGATCGTGGACAGGCTCGCCGTCCAGTCGTAGTTGTTGACCATGGTGGCGGCGTTCGCGCCCTCGAAGGAGAGGAAGGGCTCGATCTGGCCGCGCACCCGGGCCACCCAGTCCTTGACCGTGTCCAGGGAGTTCAGCGTCCGCTCCCCGGTGTCCTTCGGGTCGCCGATCATGCCGGTGGCGCCGCCGACCAGGGCGTACGGCGTGTGCCCGGCGTCCTGGAGCCGCCGCGCGGTGAGGATCTGGACCAGGTTGCCCAGGTGCAGGCTCGGCGCGGTCGGGTCGAAGCCCACGTAGAACCGCACGCTCCCCCGACCCAGCGCCTCGCGCAGGGCGTCGAGGTCCGTCGAGTGGGCGATGAGGCCGCGCCACTCGAGGTCGTCGAGGAGGGTGGGATCGATGGACACGGTGAGCCTTCCGAATCGGGTACGTCGGGGCCCAGCCTGCCGCATCGCTCCGCGGCGACGACCACCGGGTTCGGTGCGGACGACGACCCGCACCGGGCCGCGATCCGGGCCTCGGCCGGGTGTCGGCCGGGCGTCGCTAGGCTGTGGCCCGGCACCCGGGAGGCTCCACCAGTGATCGCAGGCAGGTACACCCTCGACCGAGAGATCGGCCGTGGCGGCATGGGCGCGGTCTGGCTCGGCCGCGACGAGGTGCTCGGGCGCGAGGTCGCGCTCAAGCGGATCGGGATGATGCCCGGCGGCACGAGCCCCGACCTCGAGCGCGCCGAGCGCGAGGCCCGGCTCGCCGCCCGCCTCAACCACCCGCACGTCGTGGCGGTCTTCGACCTGGTGCTCGAGGACGACCAGCAGTGGCTGGTCATGGAGTACGTCGAGGGGGTCACCCTCTCGGAGCTGGTCCGACGCGACGGCGCCCTGACCCCCGACGAGGCGTCGCCCCTGATCAGGCAGGCCGCCGATGCGCTGGCCGCCGCCCACGCGGCCGGCATCGTGCACCGCGACGTGAAGCCCTCCAACATCCTGGTCACCCGCAAGGGCCAGGTGAAGCTCTCCGACTTCGGCATCGCCCGGGCCGAGGCCGACGCCTCGCTGACGCAGACCGGTCTGGTGACGGGCTCGCCCGCCTACCTCGCTCCCGAGGTGGCCTCGGGCGAGTCGGCCACCGACGCCAGCGACGTCTGGTCGCTGGGGGCGACGCTGTACCACGCACTGTCGGGCCAGCCGCCGTACGACGTGGCCGGCAACCTGATGGGAGCGCTGTACCGGATCGTGCACGAGGAGCCGCCCCGCCTCGCGAACGCCGGCTGGCTGACCCCGCTCCTCGAGTCGACGATGACCCGCGAGCCGCGTGAGCGCTGGACGATGGCGCAGGTCCGCGACTTCCTCCGGGCCGGGCCGACCGGCAGCGTCCTGCACCCCGCCCCGGCCGAGGTCTCGCAGCGGACGCCCGCCGACGCCGACTCCACGCAGCGCTTCGCCGGCGGGGTGGCCCCCGTCGAGACCCGGGAGTCGGCGACCCGGCGGGCCGCACCCGCCGCACCGGCCGATCCGCCACCGGCCGATCCCCCGCCGACCGGCCCCCCGACCGCCATCGCCCCGACACCCGTCGCGGCGGGCGGCGGCGGCGGCCGACGTCGTCCCGGCCTCGCCGTGCTGCTGGTCGGGGGCGCCGTGCTTCTGCTCGTCCTGATCATCGCCTGGGCCGTCCTCACCGACACCTCCGGCGGCAACGACCCCACCGACGACACGGCCCCGCAGACCTCCGGCAGCACGTCGCCCTCGGCGAAGGACTCCGCCAGCCCCTCGCCCAGCAAGTCCGCCAGCAAGTCCGCCAGCGAGTCCGCCAGCGAGTCGGCCAGCGAGTCGACCAGCCCGGCCGACCGGCCGACCGCAGCGGGGATGAAGTCGTTCGTCTCCGACTACCTCGGCACCGTCACGTCGGACCCCACCAGTGCCTTCGGCCTGCTGACGCCCGCCTTCCAGCAGCAGAGCGGCGGGATCGGCGGCTACCGGGGCTTCTGGGACACCATCGAGCGCGCGGAGCTGCGCTCGGTCAGCGCCGATCGTGGCGACCTCACGGTCAGCTACGAGGTGCTCTACACGAAGACCGACGGCTCCCAGGTGCCCGGCAACGTCAGCCTGCAGCTGGTCTACGAGGACGGTCGCTACCTCATCGCCGGTGAGTCCTGAGCCGCTCCCGACCTGGCGCCCCCGATCCCACCGTCGGCGCCCCCGCTCCCCTATCGTGGCGGCGAGGAGGTGCCATGGAGGTCCACGCGGACCCGGACAGGGAGCTGGACGGGCTGTACCGCAGCATCGTCGAGACGTCGCCGGACGGGATCTGGGTCCTCGACCTCGAGGGGCGCACGATCTACGCCAACCCCGAGATCGCCCGGCTGTACGGCTGCGAGGAGTCCGAGCTGGCCGACCTGACGGTCTTCGACACGCTCGACGAGGTCGGCCGTGAGCAGTTCACGGAGCACCTTCACGGGCTGCGCCGCGGCCTGGTCAACCCCACCGACGTCGAGGTCCAGTTCGTCCGGCGTGACGGCACCTGCCTGTGGGTGCTGCTGCGGGAGAGCACGCTGCACGGTCCGGACGGAGCGCTGAGGGGCGTCCTGCACCGGATCAGCGACTACGGTGCTCGCCGCCGCGTGCTGGAGGAGCTGCGGACCAGCGAGCAGCTGCTCGACGAGGCGCAGCGGATCGCCCGGATCGGCAGCTGGACCTGGGACGTCCCCGCGGACCGGATCCACGCCTCGCTCGGGCTGAGCCGTCTCTACGGCCTCGATCCGGCTGCCTTCCCGGCGACCTACGAGTCCTTCCTCGGCATCGTGCACCCCGACGATCGCGAGCGGGTCGACGAGCAGGTGCGCGCCACCCTGGACGGACGGGACTCCTTCGACTGGGTGGCGAGGATCCGCGGCGAGCCGGACTGGGTCTGGACGCGTGGTCGGGGGGTGGCGACCCGGGACCCGGACGGTCGGGTCGTCTCGATGTCGGGCACCCACCAGGACATCACCGAGACCAAGCTCGCCGAGGAGGCGCTCGAGGACTCCGTCGCCCAGAACGTGCTGATGCAGGCGGTGGCCACCGCGGCCAACGAGGCCCGCACCCTGGAGGAGGTGCTCCTCCAGGCGCAGTCCCTGGTGCTGCTCCACGACGACTGGGAGCGGGCCCGCGCCTTCGTGCCGACCGAGGACGGCACGGGCATCGTGGCGCTGCACGTCCCCGGCGAGCTGGCGGACGCCGATCGCCCGGGCCTCGCGGAGACCGAGCTCCAGCTGGCCGAACGGGCCTTCACCGAGCGCGCCGCGGTGTGGGACGAGGCGCGGCTGACGATCGCCTTCCCGGTGCTGCTGGGGGACGCCGTCCGCGCGGTCGTCGCGATCACCTCCGCCCCACCGCTGTACCGCCACGAGATGATCCAGTCGATGGCCGGCCAGGTCGCTGTCCAGCTGGCCCGGGTCGCCGAGCGGGAGCGGGCGCAGACCGAGCTGGCGGACGCCCGCGACCAGGCGATGCAGGCCTCCCGCCAGAAGTCGGAGTTCCTGGCCACGATGAGCCACGAGATCCGCACTCCGCTCAACGGCGTCATCGGCCTCAACGACCTGCTGCTGCGCACCGCGCTGGACCCGGAGCAGCTGCGGTTCTCCTCCGGGGTCAAGGTCGCCGGACGCGCCCTGCTCAACGTCATCAACGACGTCCTCGACTTCTCCAAGATCGAGGCCGGCCGCCTGGAGCTCGAGCACCTGGACTTCGAGGTGCGCCCCGTCTTCGACCAGGTGGTCGGCGTGCTCGGCGAGGGCGCCCGGGCGAAGGGTCTCGAGCTGATGGTCTCCTGCCACCCGGAGGTGCCCGAGACCCTGGCCGGCGACCCCGTCCGGCTCGCCCAGGTCCTCACCAACCTCGGCTCGAACGCCGTCAAGTTCACCGAGCGGGGCGAGGTCTTCGTGCGGGCGACCGCCGAGCCGGCTCCGGAGGGCCGCACGCTGCTCCGCGTCGAGGTGTCCGACACCGGGGTCGGCCTGCCCGACGTCGACGCCGACCAGCTCTTCGACCCCTTCACCCAGGCGGACGCCTCCACCACCCGGGTGTACGGCGGCACCGGGCTGGGCCTGGCCATCTCGCGGGAGATCGTCGAGGCGCTCGACGGGGAGATCGGGGTGCGCCCCAATCCGGGGGGCGGCAGCGTCTTCTGGTTCACGGCCTTCTTCGGCGCCCCCCGGGGCAGCAGCACCGATCCCGGCGACCACCATGCCCGCACCTGGCTGGCCGGCCGTCGGGTGCTGGTCGTGGACGACAACGAGCACAACCGCCAGATCCTCACCGAGCAGCTGGCGTGGTGGGACGTGCGCTCGACCGCGGTGGCCGACGCCGACGCCGCGGTGGCCGCGCTGAGGGCCGCCGTGGCGGAGTCCGACCCGTTCGACGGGGCCCTGCTGGACCTCGCGATGCCGCGGCGCGACGGGCTCGACCTCGCCGAGCAGATCCGGCGCGACCGTGCCTTCGCGGACCTGCCGCTGCTGGTGCTGACCTCCGCCCCGGACCTCGATCCCGCTCGGGTGCTGGGCGCGGGCATCAGCGAGTGCCTGACCAAGCCGGTGCTCTCCGACGTGCTCCGCGCCGCCCTGCTGCGCCAGCTGAGCGAGGCCGACCCGGTGCACGTGCCCGCGCGGCCCGGCCCCACGAGGCGGGGCGTGGGCCTGCGGATCCTCGTCGTGGAGGACAACCCGGTGAACCAGATGGTGGCCGTGGGGGTGCTCGCCTCCCAGGGTTACGCGACCGTCACCGCGGACGACGGCGTGAGCGCCCTCGAGCTGCTCGAGAGCGAGAGCTTCGACGCCGTGCTGATGGACGTGCAGATGCCCCGGATGGACGGGTACGCCGCGACCCGGGCGATCCGGGAGCGGGCCGGCGACGGTCCGCACCTGCCCGTGATCGCCATGACCGCCGCTGCGGTGGAGGGCGAGCGGGAGCGCTGCCTGGCGGCCGGCATGGACGACTTCCTCACCAAGCCGGTGGACCCGACCGCCGTGACCGCCGTGCTCGACCACTGGCTGAACCTGGAGTCCCCCGTGGCCAGACCCGTGACAGGGCCCGTGACCAGTCCCGTGACAGGGCCCGTGACCAGTCCCGCGACGCCGCCCGCGACACCACCAGTCCCGGGGCCGGTGGGGCTGGACCTGCCCCGCATCGACGAGCTGCGCGACCTCGACCCGGAGGACACCTCGTACCTCGACCGGGCGATCGGCAACTTCGTCACCAACTCCCCCACGACCCTGGCCACCATTCGCGAGGTCTGCGCCGCCGGGGACGCCCAGAGGCTCAAGCAGGTGGCGCACAAGCTCGCCGGGGGCGCCCTCAACCTCGGCGTCACGCCGGCCGGCCGGATCGCCCAGCAGATCGAGATGGTCGCCGACAGCGGCTCGACCGAGGGGGCTGCTGGGCTCGTCGACCAGCTCGAGACCGCGCTGGCCGAGGGCCGGACCGCGATCCTGGCCTACCAGGCCAGCTACTCCTCCCCGGCGACGCCCGACTGACCCGACTGGCAGACAGGCGGACAGGCGACAGGCGGACAGGCCGGCGTCCACGGGGACGTCGAGGGGGCGTCAACGGGCGGCCCGACGGGTACGAGCCGATCGGATGCGCCGCCGGGCGCCCAGGACAGGAGTCGCGTCATGAGGAGCTTGATCGGGATCATCGTGGTCGTCTGGCTGGTGGTCGGCGTCGTCGCGGCGTACCAGCGCGGCTACTTCGGCAGCGACCGCGAGGTCAGCTGCAAGTCCACCGGGGACACCGTGCTCACGGTCCTGGCGGGACCGCTGAACTACGTCGGGGTGAACCCGAAGGTGGACTGCGGGAACATCCCGCAGCCCTCGTCGTAACCGCCCGGCCCTTGGGCGCCCCCGTCCGGGACCATCGGCCCTGTACCGGGGTCACGGCACGCCGGAGGATGGGGACACCCGATCCAGCTGGGAGGTGCCCCATGGCCGAGTCGTTCGAGATGAGCGAGCACGAGTGCGCGGATCTGCTGCGCCGCCACGTCGTCGGGCGCATCGCGCTCTCGACCCCGGACGGACCGCACCTCGTGCCGGTCAACTACGCGGTGGTGGACGACGCCCTCGTGGTGCGCACCTCGCCGTACAGCGTCCTGGGCACCCACGGACGTGACGCGGTGCTCGCCTTCGAGGTCGACCACGTCGACCACGCCGACCAACGGGGCTGGAGCGTCGTGGTCCGGGGCCGCGCCGAGGTGATCACCGACCCCGACAAGCTCGATCACGTCCGCACGGTCTGGGCTCCCCGACCGTGGGTGTCCGGCCCCCGCAACCTGGTGCTGAGGATCCCCTGGAGCGAGCTCAGCGGGCGGCGTCTGGGCACCGGCTGGTCGACCGAGCGGGACTCCCCGATGATGCGGGGGTGAGGTAGGGCGCGCGCCGCGCGGCCACCAGGGTCCAGACTGGGGCGATGCCACCCCTGTCCGGCCCCGCGCGCGCCCTCCTGGACGCCGTCACCGCGATCTCCACGGACCTCGACCTGGGCAGCGTGCTGACGCGCATCGTCGAGTCGGCGACCGAGCTGACCCACGCCCGCTACGGCGCCCTGGGCGTCATCGGTGGCGGCGAGGGTGGTCTCGTCGAGTTCGTCACCACCGGGATCGACGCGGAGACCCGCGGGCGCATCGGCGACCTCCCCCGGGGCCGAGGCATCCTGCGGCTGCTCATCGACCAACCCGAGACGCTGCGCCTCGACGACCTGTCCGCCCATCCCTCGTCGTACGGCTTCCCGGCGAACCATCCGCCGATGACGTCGTTCCTCGGCGTGCCGGTCCGGATCCGCGGCACCGTCTTCGGCAACCTCTACCTCACCGAGAAGGCCGGCGGCGTCCCCTTCACCGTCGAGGACGAGACCCTGGTGCAGACCCTGGCGACCGCGGCCGGCTTCGTGATCGACAACGCCCGGGCCTACGGTCTCAGCGAACGGCGCCGCCGGTGGCTCGAGGCCGTGGCCGAGCTCACGGGCGCCCTGCAGCCCCCGGTCGACCGGGGCCTCGCGCTGCGCCGGATCGCCGAGGCCACGCGATCGTTCTCCGGCGCCCACGCCACCGCCGTGCTGAGCCTGCCGGGAAGCCGCCCGCCGGAGGTGGAGGCGGCGGAGGACCCCGGGGGCGTGCTGTCGACTAGCCTGCGCCGCGATCTCCTGGCCGCGGTCGCGCGCGGCGCTGACCGGCTGGTGGCCGGCGACCCGATCGACCTCTGGCTCGGGGAGCACTTCGTGGTGGTGATCCCACTGCGGGCCCACCTCGCCGAGCACGGCGCCCTGGCTGCGCTCTACGACCCCGTGCACCGTCCCCAGCTGGTGGAGGAGCGCGAGCTGCTCGCGTCGTTCGCCGACCAGGCCGCCCTGGCCCTCGACCGCGCGCAGGCCCTCTCCGAGCGGGCCGCGATGGCCGTGGTCTCCGACCGCGAGCGCATCGCCCGCGACCTCCACGACGTCGTGATCCAGCGACTCTTCGCGACCGGCCTGCACCTCCAGGGGCTGCGGGCCGGGATCGCGAGCCCCGAGGCCGCGGCCCGGATCGACCGGGCGGTCGACGAGCTCGACCTGACCATCCGCGACATCCGGGGCACGATCTTCGAGCTCGAGAGCCGGCGGACGGACTCGCTGCGCGCGGAGCTGCGCGGTCTGGTCAAGGAGTACTCCCCCGCTCTGGGGTTCAGCCCCGAGGTGCGTACGAGGGGACCCGTGGACACCTCCGTGCCCGCGGACGTGCGCGCGCACCTGATGGCCGTGCTGCGTGAGGCGGTCTCGAACGTCGCCCGGCACGCCCGCGCCGGCCAGGCGCAGATCGAGGTGATTGTCGACGGCGACCAGCTCCGCCTCACCGTCCTCGACGACGGCGCGGGGCCGCCCGCGGAGCCGGCCGAGAGCGGGCTGCGCAACGTGCGCCGACGGGCCCGCGAGCTCGGTGGCAGCTGCCGGATGGACGCCCGCGAGCCGAGCGGCACCGCCTTCGTCTGGACGGTGCCGCTGGGCTGATCGGGAGCGGCCGGGGCAGCCTTACCACCCGGCGGACCTCGCTGTCCGGCGCCCCCCGGGACGGTGTCGTTCGCATAACGGGCGCCGCTGTGGCGCGCGCGAGCGACGGATCTCGGCTAGGTTCACGAGACGACTTCTGACCCGTGCCGGAAATTCCAGAGGCGCACCGTCCGCACCGTGTCAGCCACGAATGGGGGCCCATGACTTTCACCGACTATCTCTCCGGCAACTACGAGAACCTCTTCGAGCTGTCGATCGAGCACATCCGCCTGGTCCTCAGCGCCATGCTGATCGCCACCGTCGCCGGCGTACCGCTGGGCATCATCGCCCACCGCTCGCCGCTGCTGCGTCCGGCGATCCTGAGCGCGAGCTCGTTCTTCCTGACGATCCCCTCCCTCGCCCTGTTCGCGATCTTCATCCCCGTCTTCGGGCTGGGGTCGCCACCTGCGATCGTCGCCCTCACGCTGTACGCCCTGCTCCCGATCGTGAGCAACACCGTCGCCGGGCTCGCCTCCGTCAGCCCCGCGATCGTCAAGGCCTCCCGCGGCATGGGGCTGGGCCCGTGGCGCCGGCTGTGGCAGATCGAGCTGCCCCTCGCCTGGCCGGTGATCGTCACCGGCCTGCGCGTCTCGACCCAGGTCGTGATCGGCATCGCCGCGATCGCGGTCTTCGTCGGTGGCCCGGGCCTCGGCAACGAGATCTTCCGCGGCATCCGCTCGCTGGGCAACCCCGGCGCCGAGAACCTCGTGTACGGCGGCACGCTCGCGATCATCGCCATCGCCCTGCTCTTCGACGCCTTCTTCGTCGTCGTCCGACGACTGACCACTCCGCGAGGTATCCGATGACCACGTCCGACAGCACCCCCACCACCACACCCACGCCCACCACCATGATCGAGCTGGACGAGCTCACCAAGCAGTTCCCGGGGCAGTCGAAGCCAGCCGTGGACCGTCTCAGCCTGTCGGTCAACAAGGGCGAGATCGTCGTCTTCGTCGGCCCCTCCGGCTGCGGCAAGACGACCTCGATGGAGCTGGTCAACCGGCTCATCGAGCCGACCTCCGGGCGGATCATCCTGGAGGGCGAGGACGTCACGAAGGGCAGCGCCGACGAGCTGCGCCGCCGGATCGGCTACGTCATCCAGGAGACCGGGCTGCTGCCCCACCGCACCATCGCCAGCAACATCGCCACGGTGCCCAAGCTGGTGGGCTGGAAGAAGGGCCGCATCGACGACCGGGTCGACGAGCTGCTGCACATGGTCGGGATGGACCCGGCGGACTACCGCGACCGCTACCCCAAGGAGCTCTCCGGCGGCCAGCGCCAGCGGGTCGGGGTGGCCCGGGCGATGGCGGCGGACCCGCCCCTGATGCTGATGGACGAGCCGTTCGGCGCCATCGACCCGATCACCCGCGAGCGGCTCCAGAACGAGTTCCTGCGGCTGCAGGCCCAGATCCAGAAGACGATCATCTTCGTCACCCACGACATCGACGAGGCGATCAAGATGGGCGACCGGATCGCGGTGCTGCGCGACCAGTCCCACATCGCGCAGTTCGACACGCCCGAGGCGATCCTGACGGCGCCCGCCGACGACTACGTCTCCGACTTCATCGGCGCGGGGGCCTCGCTCAAGCGGCTGAACCTCTCCCGGATCCGGGACGTCGAGATGGCCACGGATGCTCCCACCGGGTCGATGACCGAGCCCGCGGCGGACCTGGCCCGCCGCCTGGACGCCTCGGAGTGGTCGGCGATCCTGCTGCTCGACGACCGTCGTCGTCCGACCCGCTGGGCGAACGCGCAGGACCTGCGCCGCCCCGGCTTCGACCCGAAGCGGATGGGGCTGCCGGCCACCGCGGTGGTGGAGCCGCACGCCACTCTCGCCGACGCCCTGAACGAGCTGATCACCTCGAACGGCGGCTGCGCGATCGTCACCGACTCCGCCGGGGCCTACCTCGGGGTGGTCGACCTCGAGACGATCATGGCGGCCGTGCGCACCATGCGGGAGCAGCACTCACGCTTCTACCTGGCGGCCAAGACCCACGTGACCGCGGAGGTCTGATGGCCACCGACACCGTGCCTGCACCGACCCAGGCCCCGGCCGGGGCCCCGGTCAAGGTCGAGCTCGCCAGCACGCACCGTTCCCTGCTGGGCTGGCTCGGCATGCCGGTCTTCCTGACCGTGATCGCGGCGGCCACCTGGTTCTGGGTGAGCTCCCGCGAGCTCGACAGCATCGAGCAGCGGGTCCTGAACCAGAAGGTGCTGACCGAGAGCCTCGTCACCCACCTGGAGCTCGTCGCGATCTCGACCCTGATCGTCATCGCCATCGCCATCCCGCTCGGCATCCTGCTGACCCGCGGCTTCGCCCGCCGCGCGGTGCCGATCGCCCTCGCCGTCGCCAACGGCGGTCAGGCGATCCCGTCCCTGGGGCTGATCACGATCGTGGTCATCTGGATGGGGATCGGCACCACCCCGGTGATCATCGGCCTGGTCGCCTACTCGGTGCTGCCGATCCTGCGCAACACCATGGTGGGTCTGCAGCAGGTCAACCCCAGCCTGATCAAGGCCTCCCGCGGGATGGGCCTCTCGCCCCGCATGGTGCTGTGGCAGGTCGAGCTCCCGCTCGCCGTCCCGGTGATGATCGCGGGCATCCGCACCGCGCTGATCATCAACGTGGGCACCGCGACCCTGGCCACCTTCTTCGGCGCCAAGGGCCTCGGCTTCGTGATCTTCTCCGGCATCGGGCTCAACCGGGACCCGATCCTGATCACCGGCGTCGTCATGGCCTCCGGCCTCGCGCTGCTCATCGACTACCTGGCCGGCGTGGCCGGGCACTTCCTCTCCCCGCGCGGTCTGTGACCCCGGCCCACCGGGCCGCGGCCCGACTCGAACGATCCGCCTGATCCGATGATCGAAAGGACGACCATGAGAACCAAGCACATCCTCGCCACGACGGGGGTCCTCGCCCTCGCCCTCGGCCTCGCCGGCTGCGGCGGTGGCAGCTCCAGCTCCGGAGGTGGCGAGGGCCCGCTGAAGGGCGCCTCGATCACCGTGGGGTCGAAGGACTTCGACGAGCAGCTCATCCTGGGCAACATCAGCAAGCTCGCGCTCGAGAACGCCGGCGCGGACGTCACCGACCAGATCAACCTCGGCGGCACCGACGCGGCCCGGGCGGCGCTCACCTCCAGCAAGATCGACACCTACTGGGAGTACAACGGCACCGCCTGGATCAGCTTCTTCAAGGAGACCAAGCCGATCCCGGACCGGGTCCAGCAGTACGAGGCCGTCCGGGACCAGGACCTCAAGGAGAACAACCTGGTCTGGCTCGCCCCCGCCGAGTTCAACAACACCTACAGCCTCGCCTTCCCGAGCGAGGCCGCCGACGAGCTCGGCAACCCGACGACGATGTCGGACCTCGGCGACCTGATCAAGAACGACCCGAAGAACGCCTCGCTGTGCGTGGAGAGCGAGTTCTCCAGCCGCGACGACGGGCTCCCCGGGATGGAGAAGGCCTACGGCTTCGAGTTCCCCAACAACCAGGTCACCGTGCTCGACACCGCCCTGGTCTACACGGCGGCGGACAAGCAGGACCCGTGCAACTTCGGCGAGGTCTTCACCAGCGACGGTCGGATCGCGGCGCTCGACCTGACCGTGCTCGAGGACGACAAGGGCTTCTTCCCGCTCTACAACCCGAGCCCGGTGTTCACCAAGGCGGTCTACGACAAGTACGGCGACGAGCTGGACAAGATCTTCGACCCGATCTCGGAGGCGCTCACCCAGGACGAGATGAACTCCCTGAACGAGGAGGTCTCGGTCAACCTGGGCCAGCCCGACAAGGTGGCCGAGGACTGGCTGAAGGAGAAGGGCCTCATCTGATCGGCAGGTGGGACGAGCAGGGCGGCGACCACGTGGTCGCCGCCCTGTTCTCGTGGTGCCTGTTCTCGTTGGCCGGTCCGTCTGCTCAGGCGCGGGCCAGGTAGGCCAGCAGGTCCTGCCGGGTGAGGACGCCCACGGGCTTGCCGTCCTCGTGCACGAGCGCCGCGTCGGCCCGCTCGAGCAGCTTCACGGCGTCGCCGGCCGACTCCGTCGAGCCGATCGTCGGCAGGGCCGGGGACATGTGCTGCTCGACCGGGTCGGTCAGGGCGGCGTGGCCGGTGAACAGCGCGTCCAGCAGGTCGCGCTCGGAGACCGACCCGGCCACCTCGGCGGCCACCAGCGGGGGCTCCGCGCGGACCACGGGCATCTGTGAGACGCCGTACTCCTTGAGGATGTGCACCGCCTCGGCGATGGTCTCGCTGGGGTGGGTGTGCACGAGGTCGGGCAGCCGGCCGTCCTTGCCGCGCAGCACCTCGCCCACGGTCTGGGTGTCGCGCGCCGACTCGTCGTCCAACGGAAAACCGTACTGGCCGAGCCACTCGTCGTTGAAGATCTTGGTGAGGTAGCCGCGTCCGGAGTCGGGCAGCAGCACCACGATCACGGCGTTCTCACCCTCGGGGGTGCCGGCCAGCTCGAGGGCCAGCTGCTTCGCGGCGAACGCTGCCATTCCCGACGAGCCGCCCACCAGCAGCGCCTCCTGACGGGCGAGGCGCCGGGTGAAGGCGAAGGAGTCGGCGTCGGAGACCTCGATGATCCGGTCGGCGACGTCCCGGTCGTAGCAGTCGGGCCAGAAGTCCTCTCCCACGCCCTCGACCAGGTAGGGGCGTCCGCTGCCGCCGGAGTACACCGACCCGGCCGGGTCTGCCCCGACCACCTGCACCTGCGGGTTCTGCTCCTTGAGGTAGCGACCGATGCCGCTGATGGTGCCGCCGGTGCCGACGCCCGCGACGAAGTGCGTGATCCGGCCCTCGGTCTGCGCCCAGATCTCGGGACCGGTGGTCTCGTAGTGCGAGCGGGGGTTGTGCGGGTTGGAGTACTGGTCGGGCTTCCAGGCCCCGGGCTGGCTGGAGAGCCGGTCCGAGACGTTGTAGTAGGAGTCCGGGTGCTCGGGCGCCACCGCCGTCGGGCAGACGACCACCTCGGCGCCGTACGCCTTGAGCACGTTGCGCTTGTCCTCGCTGACCTTGTCCGGGCAGACGAAGACGCACCGGTAGCCCTTGGCCTGGGCGACCATGGCCAGCCCGACGCCGGTGTTGCCGGAGGTCGGCTCCACGATGGTGCCGCCCGGCTGCAGGGCGCCCGAGGCTTCGGCGGCCTCGATCATCCGGGTCGCGATGCGGTCCTTCACCGAGCCGCCCGGGTTGAGGTACTCGATCTTGGCCAGCACCATCGGGCCGGTCGCGTCGTCGGGCGCGGGGCCGTCTTCGGTGGCCAGCGAGCGGGACAGCCTCAGCAGCGGGGTGTTGCCGATGAGGTCGAGGAGTGAGGTCACGTACTGCACCCGGCCAATCTAGGCCCCCGTGCCGGGTTCGGCACCAACGTGCGGGCGGGTGTCGGGCCTCCGTAGAGTGAGGGGGTGGGGAAAGCCGGAGCAGCACGCAAGCTCGCGTCCGCGGCCGCGTTCGGCGGCGGCGGGCTGTCCCTGGTGGGCGCCAGTCTCTACGGCGTGCTGACCGCGGAGGCCAAGCTCGCCCGCAAGGCGATCGGGGTGATCAGCACCGAGCCTCCCCCGGACGCCACCGGGTGGTACGGCCGCGGGCGACCCGGGCCCGCGCTGAAGCTCGCCCTGCTGGGTGACTCCAGCGCCGCCGGCTACGGGGTGGAGCGCGTGGAGGAGACCCCCGGTGCCCTGCTGGCCTCCGGGCTCGCGGAGCGCGCCGACCGACGGGTCTACCTGCGCGAGTTCGCGGTGGTGGGGGCGCGGTCCTCCGACCTCGGTGCGCAGATCGAGCGCACCCTGCCGATCGAGCCGGACGTCGCGGTGATCCTGATCGGCGCCAACGACGTGACGCACGGGATGCTGCCCTCGGCCTCGGTGCGCCACCTCTCCGAGGGCGTGCGCCGCCTGCACGAGGCCGGGGTCGCGGTCGTGGTCGGCACCTGTCCGGACCTGGGCACGATCAAGCCGATCGCACCCCCGCTCAAGCAGGTCGCCCGCACCTGGTCACGCCGGCTCGCCGCCGCCCAGACCATCGCGGTGCTGGAGGAGGACGGTCGCACGGTGTCGCTCGGCTCGATCCTGGGCCCCGAGTTCGCCGCGGCGCCGGCCCTGCTCTTCGGCCCCGACCAGTTCCACCCCTCCGCCGACGGCTACCACTCCCTGGCCGCGGTGCTGCTGCCCTCGACGATGGCCGCGCTCGGGCTGATCCCGGACGACGAGGCCCGTCCCGAGGCGCTGCGGGGCGAGGGCGTGCTGCCCGTCGCCACCGCCGCAATCCGGGCCGTCAACCACCCCGGCACCGAGCTCGGCGGGACCGAGGTCGCCGGTGCCCGTCGCGGGGTGCGCGGCATGTGGGTCGAGCTGCGCCACCGCCGGCGCCACCCGCACACCGAGGGCCGGGCCCCGGAGGTCGCCGAGGAGTCGGCCGCGAGCACCGACGAGATCGCCCCGGCCTGAGCTCCGGCCCGGCACCGCCCTGGGCACCACTCCACCGCCGGCCCGGGCGGACGACGCAGGGCCCCGGGCGATGCCCGGGGCCCTGCGTGAGTCTTGCGGCGTGCGGCGTCAGTCGCTGCTGAAGATGGCCAGCAGACGCAGCAGGTTGGTGTAGATCCAGACCAGGCTGACCGTCATCGCGAACGCGGCCCGCCACGACTCGCGCTCGGGCAGGCCGTTGGCGATGCCCTGCTCCACGAAGTCGAAGTCCATGACCAGCATGAACACCCCGAGCACGAGCCCGGCGATCGCGGTCAGCATGCCGAGCGTGCCGAAGCCGAACAGGCCGACGCTGGCGCCGAACATGCTCAGCACGAGCTCCATCAGGCTCAGGCCGATCATGCCGAAGACGGCTGCCGTGACGATCATCCGGAACTTCGCGCCGACCTTGATCTCGAAGAACTTGTAGGCCGCCAGCGTCCCGACGAAGGCCGCGAAGGTGCCGATCACGGCCCCGGAGACGACCCCGCTGCCGAACTGCACGTCGAAGATCTTGCTCAGGGCACCCAGCGCGATGCCCTCGAGGACGGCGAAGGCCATCACCAGGCCCGGGCTGACGACCCGCTTGAACGCGTTGACCATCGAGAGCGCGAAGGCGCCCAGGCTGCCGATCGTCACGGCGCTGATGAGGCCGCTGCTGATCTGGCCGTTGTCGATCGAGGGGGTCATCACCCAGGTCGCGAAGGCGGCGACGATGACCAGCCCCAGAGAGATGCCGGTCTTCTGGACGACGGAGTCGATCGTCATCCGCGCTTCGGGCGTCTCGTGGGTCGGCAGGCCGGGAGTGCCGGTGCCCCACGTGGAGGGGGACTGGTGGGCGTAGGTGCTCGCGCCGGAGCGGTTGAACTCCTCCGAGCGCCGGAACACCGGGTTGTTGCTCTGCATGGTCTCCTCCTTGGAGGCCGGGGACGAACACCGCTCTGGTGCGCGTCCGACGATCTGGGTCCCAGCGTAGTGGGGCTCATGGGGTTCAACGAACAGAGCGTCCCGCGTGTTCCGTCCTGCGGTCGGTGCCCCCGGTGGGACTCGAACCCACACTCGATCGCTTTTAAGGCGACTTCCTCTGCCGATTGGGATACGGGGGCTGGGTCAGGCTGGGGTCCTGCGGTTCGCGGTGGTCACAGGTAGGTCCGGCGCGGGTGGATGGCGTGGGCGCCGGCGGCCCGGTCGAGGAAGAGCAGCCCGGCGCAGTGGTCGATCTCGTGCTGCAGCGCCCTGGCCTCGAACGCCGTGCTCGAGATCGTGACCGGCTCCCCGGTGCCGGGCAGCTCGCCGCGGACGACGACCCGGGAGGCCCGCTTCACGTCGCCGGTCAGGTCGGGCACGCTCATGCAGCCCTCCCGCGCCTTCTCGTTGCGGCTGGACTCCACGACCTCGGCGTTGCACAGCACGAAGGTGCCGTGGTGCCCGCGGGTCCTGGGATGGGCGGAGACGTCGACGCAGAAGATCCGCACGCCCTCGCCCACCTGCGGCGCAGCCAGGCCCACGCACCCCGGGCCCACCCGCATGGTCGCCACCAGGTCGGCGGCGAGCTGCACGGTCGCGGCGCGAGGTCGGGTCGACCCGACCCCCGGGGGTCGAGAGCACCGGCGCGGGCGCCCGGACCACGTCCCGCACCCGGCCCTCCACCCCGAGCTCCGCCTCCGACCACGTGGCGACCCGGTCGTCGGGCCCGCCCTGCAGCCACGGGCGCTCCTCGCTCACAGCTCGTCGGCCTCGGCCTCGCGCAGGGTGGCCACGATGCCGAGCCCGGCCGCGGCCTGCGCGATCGCGGCGTCCAGCGCCGCGACGTCGGTGCCCGTGGGCAGGTCGATCTCGGCGAGGAGCAGGTAGAGGTCGCCGGCCAGCCGGGTGGTGAGGTCGGTGATGTTCCCGCCGACGGCGGCGACCTCGGCGACGAGGGCGGAGACGATGCCGGGGCGGTCCCCGCCGTGCACGGTGAGCACCCAGCCGGACCCGCTGCTGCGCTGCGGGTGCTCCTCGGGCACCTCGCGCACCGTCACGGTCAGCCGGTCACCGTCGGTGAGGCCCGCCAGGGCGGCCTCGACGTCGGTGCGCGTGGCGCTGCCGGCGCAGACGAGCGTCATGGCGAAGTGCCCGCGCAGCAGGGTCATCGAGGAGTCCTCGAGGTTCAGGCCCAGGCCGGCGAGCCGCTGCGTGGTCTCGGCGATGATGCCGGGCCGGTCGTGCCCGAGGACGGTGATGGCGTGGAGGGTCACCGGTGCAGTATCGCAACCGCCCCGGCCCTCACGTGCGCAGGGACGCCGCCCGGGCGAGCACGGCGTCCAGCATCTCCTCGGTCAGCCGGCCGGTGAAGGTGTTCTGCTGGCTGGGGTGGTAGCTGCCGAGCAGCACCACGTCACGCCCCGGGGCGTGGAGCAGCGCCTCGGCGCCGTGCCCGAACCGGGGCCGGGGCCGGGGCACCTCCCAGCCCAGCGCCCGGGCGGCGCGCAGGGCGGCGTCCCAGCCGTAGCCGCCGAGCGCCACCACGACCTGCACGGAGCCGGTGACCAGGGCGAGCTCGCGCTGGAGGTACGGCGCGCAGGTGTCCCGCTCGGTCACGGTGGGCCGGTTGTCCGGCGGGGCGCAACGGACGGCGGCGACCAGCCGGGCGTCCACGAGCCGCTGGCCGTCCCCCGCGTGGGTGCTGGTGGCCAGGGCGGCGAGGCCGACCCGGTGCAGGCTCGCGAAGAGCCAGTCACCGGACCGGTCCCCGGTGAAGATCCGGCCGGTCCGGTTGCCACCGTGGGCCGCCGGCGCCAGACCCACGACCAGGACGCGTGGGGCGGCCGCGCCCCACCCGGCGATCGGGCGACCCCAGTACGGCTCCGCAGCGAACGCCGCCCGCTTGCCCACCGCGACCTCCTCACGCCAGCGCACCAGTCGCGGGCACGCCCGGCACACGGAGATCTCGGCGGAGAGCCGGTCCAGGTCGTCCCGCCCCGTGCCCGGTACCGCGGCGGGGTCGTCGGGCCACCCGCTGCCCGGCGGGACCGGTGAGGCGAAGAGCCGGCCGGTCACCGGGTGCGGGAGGGGGCGGCCGGTCAGGACAGCGGCGGTGCGGTGGTGCTGGCCGGATCGCCGGCGCGGGTGCCCGCTGCGCTGCCGGGGCTGCCGGGACCGTCGGTGCTGTCGGAGCCGTTGCGGCTCACCTTGTCGGAGACCGTGGCGGCCGCCTGCCTGGCCTTCTCGGCGGCGACGGTGCCGGCGGCGGAGGCCTTCTCCGCGGCCACCGCCTGGGTCTGCTGCCGGGCGGACTGCACCTTGGGGTTGCGCATCACGCTGCGGGTGGTGGTCGCGATCTGCTCGTAGCGCTCGCGCCCGGCGCGGGCGCCGAGCACGTAGCCCGCGGCGGCAGCGGTCATCAGGATCAGCTTGCTCATCGGGTTGCTCCTCGTGGGTGGTGGGTGGGTCAGCCCTGGGTGGTGCGGTGGGTCAGCCCTGGCGGCGACGACGCAGGAGGACGAGGCCGACCACCGCCAGGACGGCGAGCGCGGCTCCGCCGACCGCCTGCGGCGTGGGCCTGCCGTCGGGCGTGGTGGCGCGGCCCTTGAGCTCGGCCGCCTTCTCCTTGGTCCGGGTCTTCACGTCCAGCTTGGCCTGGAGGTCGTTGACCGTGTCGGCCAGCCGCTCGCGCTGGCGGGCGATGTCGGCCTCGATCTCCTCGGGGGTGCTCGGAGTGCTGTCCGCGGGGGTGCTGCCGTTGGTGCTCATGCGTGCTTTCCCTTCATGGCGGCCTTGTCCTTCCGGACACCGGCCATCGCGCGTCCGGGGGTGGCGGGCGTGGCCTGCTGGACCTCCTTCTTGCCGACCAGCGCGGCGACGGCGGCCGCGGCGAGCAGCACCACCGCCACGATCAGCGCGGACAGCCAGTAGGGCAGGGCCACGGCGAGAGCCAGGATCGCGGTCGCGATCAGGGTGCCGACGGCGAAGAACGCCAGGAGGCCGGCGACGCTGAACAGCCCGACGCCCAGTCCGGCCTTCTTGCCCTTCTGGGCCAGCTCGGCCTGGGCCAGGCGCAGCTCGCTGCGGACGAGCTCGGGGATCTGCTCGGACAGCCGGTGCACCAGGGCGCCGACCGGCTCCTCGGGTGTGGACGGCGGCGTGGAGTGGCTCATGCGCCCCTCGTGCCCGATGCCGACCCCGGTAAACATGTCGCTGGCGCGGGCCCTAGCCGATCGACCAGGCGATCCCGTCGAGGATGTCGGCCTCGGAGACGACCACCTCGGCAGCGCCCGAGCGCTCCAGGACCCGCGACCAGATCAGCGCCCCCGCGCCGATCACGTCGGCGCGGCCGGGGTGCAGGTACCCCAGCGTCCGGCGCTCGACGAGGTCCATCGCGACCAGTCGCCGGGCCAGCGCGTGCACCTCGTCGACGTCGAGGACGGCCTGGTCGATGGCGGAGCGGTCGTAGGCGGTCAGGCCGAGCACCCCGGCGGCGAGGGTGGTGACGGTGCCGGCCACGCCCACCACCGTGGCCGCGGCGCCGGCCTCGACCGGGCAGGCGTCCAGGTGGGCGTCGATGTCGGCCACGCAGGCCGCGACCTCGGCCGGCGTCGGCGGGTCGGAGTGCAGGTGGCGTTCGTGCAGGCGCACCGAGCCGATGTCCATGGAGTGCGCGTCGCGCCGCTCAGAGGTGGTGGAGCCCAGCACCAGCTCGGTGGAGCCGCCGCCGATGTCGACGACGAGCACCGGCGAGCGCGGTGGGGTGCCCAGGTGCCGCACCGCGCCGTCGAACGAGAGCGCCGCCTCCTCCGGCGCCGTCGAGCACCTCCGGCTCGACCCCGAGCCGCTCGCGCACGCCCGCGGTGAAGTCGTCGGCGTTCGTGGCGTCCCGGCTGGCCGAGGTGGCGCAGAACCGGATCCGGGAGACCGGGACGCCGTGCGCGGCGATCAGCCCGGCGTACTCCTCGACCGCGGCGAAGGCCCGGACCAGCGCCTCGGGCGAGATCCTCCCGGTGCGGTCGAGGTCCTGGCCCAGGCGCACCATGCGCATCTCGCGGACGGCGACGTCCGGCAGCTCGCCGATGAGGAGCTTGATGGTGTTGGTGCCGCAGTCGATCGCGGCGACGGGGCCGCTCACACCTGGGGGCTCACGCACGGCCCGGACGTCCACCACTCCCCCAGCAGCTCGAGGACCTCGTCGCCCAGCGGGTTGGCGCCCGGGCCCTGGGCCAGCGCCTGACCGGCCAGCACGTGCAGGCACTTGACCCGGTCGGGCATGCCCCCGGCCGAGATGCCCGCGATCTCGGGCACGCTCTGCCCCACCTCGGCGGCCAGGGCGTCGCGGGCCGCGAGGTAGCGCTCGTGCGCCGCGGCGTACGCCGACGCCAGCTCCGGGTCCTCGGCCAGGCGCTCCTGCATCGTCTTCATCGTCCCGGTGCCCTCGAGCGTGCCGATCCGCGACGCCGCGCGGGGGCAGGTCAGGTAGTAGGTCGTCGGGAACGGCGTGCCGTTGGGCAGGCGCGGCGCCGTGGTCACGACGTCGGGGTTGCCGCACGGGCAGCGGTGCCCCACCTCGTGGATGGCCCGCGGCTCACGACCGAGCTGGGCCTCGATGGCGCCCAGGTCGGCGGGGTCCACCCCGCTCACTGCCCGATCACTGCCGGGACCCGTCGATCCGGCTGGCCGGCGGGGCCTGGGGCCTGGGGGGGTTGCCGGCGAGCCGCACGGACTTCCACTCCTCGCTCCACCACGCGGTGGGGGTCTTGGGGTCGACGGTCGAGGGGTCGCTCAGCGTGGCGTGCGAGGCCAGCTCCCGGCCGTCCGCCCCGATCACGGTGTACGCCGTCTCGCCGGGCATCAGGAACCCGAAGCGGGCCCGGGCCTGGGACTCGACGTACGCCGGGTCGCGGAAGCGGCGCTTCTCGCGCTCGAGCTGGTCGATGTTCGCCTCGCGCTGCGCGATCTGACTCTTGAGGTCCGAGATGTGCGCACGCTGCTGGAGGTAGGCCCGCATCGAGGACGCGTAGGAGACCGCCAGCAGGGCCAGTACCAGCACCAGCACGGCCGCCCGGCCGGTGAACCGGGGCCGGCGCGCGACCGCCGCGGACGAACCGGCGGCCGTGGGGCGGCGGGTGCCCGCCGGGACCCGCCCCGGTCCGGGACGCCCCCCGGGGCGCTGGCCCCGGGACGGCGTGCGGCGGTTGTCGGCCATGGAGGGGTGCCGCTCAGCCCTGGTAGCGCGGGAACGCGCGCGCGCCGGCGTAGCGGGCGGCGTCACCGAGCTCGTCCTCGATGCGCAGCAGCTGGTTGTACTTCGCCACGCGCTCGGAGCGAGCGGGGGCACCGGTCTTGATCTGGCCGCAGTTCGTGGCGACGGCGAGGTCGGCGATCGTGGTGTCCTCGGTCTCGCCGGAGCGGTGGCTCATCATGCAGCGGTAGCCGTTGCGGTGGGCGAGCTCGACGGAGTCGAGGGTCTCGGTGAGCGAGCCGATCTGGTTGACCTTGACCAGCAGCGAGTTGGCCTGGCCGCCGGTGATGCCGCGCTGCAGCCGCTCCACGTTGGTGACGAAGAGGTCGTCGCCGACGATCTGGATCTTGCCGCCGAGCTGGTCGGTCATGGTCTTCCAGCCCTCCCAGTCCTCCTCGTCGAGGGGGTCCTCGATCGAGACGATGGGGTACGCCGCGCAGAGCTCGGCGTAGTAGGCGGTCATCTCGGTGCTGGTCTTCGAGCCGCCCTCGAAGGAGTAGGAGCCGGAGCCGTCGAAGAACTCGCTGGCGGCGACGTCCATGGCCAGCGCGATGTCGCGCCCCAGGGTCAGGCCGGCGGCGGAGACGGCCTCCGCGATCAGGTCGAGCGCCGCCCGGTTCGACTCCAGGTTCGGCGCGAACCCGCCCTCGTCGCCGAGCCCGGTCGCGAGGCCCTTCTTCTTCAGCACCGACTTGAGCGCGTGGTAGACCTCCGCGCCCTGGCGCAGCGCCTCGCGGAAGGTGGGCGCCCCGATCGGCGCGATCATGAACTCCTGCACGTCGACGTTGGAGTCCGCGTGGGAGCCGCCGTTGAGGATGTTCATCATCGGCACCGGCAGCACGTGGGCGTTGGGCCCGCCGACGTAGCGGTAGAGCGGGAGACCCGCGGAGTCCGCGGCCGCACGGGCCACGGCCAGGGAGACGCCGAGGATCGCGTTGGCGCCGAGGGTGGCCTTGTTCGGCGTGCCGTCGAGCTCGAGCATCGTCTGGTCGACCAGCCGCTGGTCGTCGGCGGCGAGCCCCTCGATGGCGGGCGCGATCGTCTTGAGCACGCCGTCCACGGCCTTGCCGACGCCCTTGCCGAGGTAGCGGTCGCCGCCGTCGCGCAGCTCGACCGCCTCGAAGGCCCCGGTGGAGGCGCCGCTGGGCACCATGGCCCGGGCGAAGGCACCGTCGTCGAGAAGGACCTCTACCTCGACGGTGGGGTTGCCGCGCGAGTCGAGGATCTCGCGGGCGCCGACAGCTTCGATGGATGCCACGGGTCTGCTCCTGGGGGTAGGCGGACGTCGCGAGCCAGCCTAGCGCCGAAGGGAGCTCGATCGCCGCAGACCCGACGGGCGCGGTCAGGTCCGACGACGTACCGCGCTCCGCAGCGCCTGCTCGGGGTCGATCCCGGCGGCGCGGGCGTCGGCCACCACCGCGAGCAGCCGCTCCCCGATCTGCTCGGCCGTGGCCTCGCTCGCCGCGGCGCCGGCCGGCAACGCCGCGTCCGGCTCCAGGCGCTCCAGACGCTCGAGGCGCTCGAGACGCGCGAGCACCTTCTCAGCCGCCAGGAGCGCCGGAAGGGACGGGGGCAGCCCGTCGGCGCCGGCGCCGGGCCGACCCTCCGGGGCCACCTCGGGCCGCTCCGGGGCCCGCTCCGGGGCCCGCTCCGGGGCCTGCTCCCGGGCCTTGATCGCGTGCCAGGCCTCGTTCACGGCCGCGGCGTCCTGGTGGACCGGACGCTCCCCGGGCGGCCCGAAGACGTGCGGGTTGCGTCGCCGCATCTTGGCGATGAGGCCGCGCGCGACGTCGTCGATGGTGAACTCGGCGGCCTCCTCCGCGATCGCGGCGTGGAAGTAGACCTGCAGGAGCAGGTCGCCGAGCTCCTCGCAGAGGTGGTCCGGGTCCGGGTCGTCGTCCCAGGCGTCGAGCACCTCGAGCGTCTCGTGGGCCTCCTCGAGCAGGTGGCGCGCCAGCGAGCGGTGGGTCTGGGCCCGCTTCCAGTCGCACTCGGCCCGCAGCCGGCGCATGTCCGCGACGAACGCGACCAGCGGCTCGCCGTCCGCAGGCCCCTGCATGCTCAGCCGCAGCGCAGGGAGTCGGGCAGCGACGTGGCGTACGCCTGGTCCGGGGTGTCGGCCCCGCCGAGCTTCGCGACGCGGCCGGCCGGGAAGGACAGCGAGTCGTCGGTCGGGACGACCTGCGCGTCCTCGATCGCCACCCCGAACTGGGGGTCGAGCTCGACGTGGTGGTCGTCGAGCCACGCGGCGAAGAGCTTCTGCCCCTCCGCGCCCGCGGCCGCCTGGTCGGCCCCGGTCTTGCCCCGGTCGGCCAGCGCCTTCGCCCCGACGGCGGCCTGCACGCTGGCCAGGTAGGTCGCGGACGACCCGACCGCGAGCACGGCGTCCGCCTGCTCCTGGGGCAGCGCGGCGACCGCGTCCTCGAGGTCCGCGACCTGGCGGGTGTAGTCGCTGCCGGCCTTGACGTCGTACTGCCGGGCGAGCTGGCGGGCCGCGGCGACCAGGGCGAGCTGGCCGACGACGCCGGCGCGCAGGTAGCGCAGCGGGAGCACCTGGTTGTTCTCGGCGAGCTGCGTCTCGATCGACGAGCAGTAGCTGCTCGTGACCGCGTTCACCTCGCGCGTGCTGATCGTCGCGTCGCCGACCTTCGCGGCGACGCCGGGCTGGAAGTCGGTGCCGGCCACGCCGCACCCGGACAGGCCCCCGGCGAGCACCAGCGACACGACGACGACCCGGGCGGGACGGCGGACCTGCGGACGGGACATGCTCACAGCGGGTTCTCCTCGGCGACTACGACTTCGGGACGACTACTTCGAGCCGACTACTTCGGGGGGTCCTGGGGCGGATCGATGATGGCGTCGATCACACTCCGCGCCCATTCAAGCAAAGCCACGCCGGTGATGGGCCGCCCCCCGACGACCGCGGTCTGCGGGCGCGGCACGAGGATCGTGTCGAGCTGGGTCTTCACGACGCTCCGGGGGTACATCCGCAGCAGGCGGACGACCCGCGACTCGGGCAACGAGACCGGGGCGAACCGCACGTTCTTGCCGGCGATCGTGACCTCCCCGACGCCGGCCTGCCGGGCCCGGGCCCGGAACCGGGCGACCAGCAGCAGCGAGGAGACCTCCTGCGGCGGCTCGCCGTAGCGGTCCACCAGCTCGGCCTGGATGAGGTCGATGTCCCCGTCGGCACGCACCTCGGCCAGCCGCTTGTACATCTCCAGCCGCAACCGCTCGCTGGGGATGTAGTCGTGCGGCAGGTGCGCGTCGACCGGCAGCTCGATGCGCACCTCGCGCAGCTCCTCGCCGGCCGAGCCGTCGTTCTTGAACTCGCTCACGGCCTCACCGACCAGCCGGACGTAGAGGTCGAAGCCGACGTCCGCGATGTGCCCGGACTGCTCCCCGCCGAGCAGGTTGCCGGCGCCGCGGATCTCGAGGTCCTTCATCGCGATCGCCATGCCGCCGCCCAGGTCGGAGTGCTGGGCCAGCGTCGCGAGCCGCTCGTGCGCGGTCTCGGTGAGCGGCTTCTCGGCCGGGTAGAGGAAGTAGGCGTAGGCCCGCTCGCGCGAGCGACCGACCCGACCCCGCAGCTGGTGCAGCTGGGAGAGCCCGAGGGTGTCGGAGCGCTCGATGATCATCGTGTTGGCGTTGGAGACGTCGAGACCGGACTCCACGATCGTGGTGCAGACCAGCACGTCGAAGTTCTTCTCCCAGAAGTCGAGCATCACCCGCTCCAGCTGGTGCTCCCCCATCTGGCCGTGGGCGGTCGCCACCCGCGCCTCGGGCACCAGCTCCTTGATCCGCGCGGCCGCCTTCTCGATCGAGCTGACCCGGTTGTGGATGAAGAACACCTGGCCCTCGCGCAGCAGCTCACGGCGGATCGCGGCGATCACCTGCCGGTCCTCGTAGGCGCCGACGTAGGTGAGCACCGGGTGCCGCTCCTCGGGCGGGGTGGTGATCGTGGACATCTCACGGATCCCGGTGACCGCCATCTCGAGCGTGCGCGGGATCGGGGTCGCGCTCATCGCGAGGACGTCGACGGAGGTCCGCAGCCGCTTCATCTGCTCCTTGTGCTCGACCCCGAAGCGCTGCTCCTCGTCGACGATGATCAGGCCGAGGTCCTTGATCCGGGTGTCGGGGTTGAGCAGGCGGTGGGTGCCGATGACGATGTCGACCGTGCCGTCGGCGAGCCCGGCCAGGACCTCCTTGGCCTCCTTGTCGCTCTGGAAGCGCGAGAGCGGCTTGAGGTTGACCGGGAAGCCCGACATCCGCTCCTCGAAGGTCGAGAGGTGCTGGGTGACCAGCAGCGTGGTCGGCACCAGCACGGCCACCTGCTTGCCGTCCTGCACGGCCTTGAAGGCGGCGCGCACGGCGATCTCGGTCTTGCCGTAGCCCACGTCGCCACAGACCAGCCGGTCCATCGGGACGGTGCGCATCATGTCGGCCTTGACCTCGTCCACCGTGCTGAGCTGGTCGGGGGTCTCCGCGAACGGGAAGGCGTCCTCGAGCTCGCGCTGCCAGGGGCTGTCCGGGCCGAAGGCGTGGCCCTGGGTGGCCTGTCGCGCGGCGTAGAGCTTGATCAGCTCCGCGGCGATCTCGCGCACCGCCTTGCGGGCGCGGCCCTTGCGCTTGGCCCAGTCGCCGCCCCCGAGACGGTCCAGCGAGGGCTGCTCGCCGCCGACGTAGCGGGTGACCTGGTCGAGCGCGTCCGCCGGGACGTAGAGCCGGTCCGGCGGGCCGCCACGCTTGGAGGCTCCGTACTCGAGGACGAGGTACTCCCGGGTCGCCCCGCCGACCTCGCGCTGCCTCATCTCCACGAACCGGCCGACCCCGTGCTGCTCGTGCACGACGAAGTCCCCGGCCGCCAGCTCCAGCGGGTCGATCTGGCGCTTGCGGCGCGCCGGCATCTTGCGCATGTCCCGGGTGCTGGACCGCTGGCCGGAGAGGTCCTCGCCGGTGAGCAGCACCAGGTGGTGCTCCTCGTCGACGAAGCCGCGGTCCAGGGCGCCACAGGTCACCGTGACGACGTGCGGGTCGAGGGCGTCGGTGCTCAGCGCGTCGTCGACCAGCCGGGCCGGGACGTCGCGTTCGCCGAGGGCCTCGACCATCCGCTGGGCCGGACCGTGGCCGGGGTGCAGCACGACGACCCGGTGCTCGGCCTTGACCCACTGCTCGATGTCCGCGATCGCACGGTCGACGTCGCCGCGGTAGGCCTCGGCCGGCTTCGCCGAGAGCGGGCGGCTGGTGACCCCGCCGACCAGCGCGTCGGGATCGGCGAGATCGGCGGGACCCGCGAACGCGTCGGCTCCCCCGTCGAGGCCGAAGGGGCTCATCGTCCACCAGGGCCGGTCCCGGGCGATCGCGTGCTCGCGCACGTCGGCCAGCGAACGGTACGACGCGCTGGTCAGGTCGATGGGCGCGGCCCCGCCACCGGCCGCGGCGGCCCAGCTCGCCCCCAGGAACTCCTCGCTGGTCGCGACCAGGTCGTGCGCGCGGCTGCGGGCCCGCTCGGGGTCGAGCACCAGCACGTGGGTCTCGGCCGGCATCAGGTCGACCAGCAGCTCCATCTCGTCGACCAGCACGGGGGCGAGCGACTCCATCCCCTCCACCGCGATGCCGTTCGCGATCTTGTCGGTCAGGTCGAGCAGCTGCGGGTGCGCGGCGCCCAGCTCGGCGGCGCGGCGCCGTACGTCCTCGGTGAGGAGCAGCTCGCGGCAGGGCGGCGCCCACAGCCGCTCGACCGTGGCCAGGGTGCGCTGGTCGGCGATCGAGAAGGTACGGATCTCCTCGACGTCGTCGCCCCAGAACTCCACCCGCGACGGGTGCTCCTCGGTCGGCGGGAAGACGTCGACGATGCCGCCGCGGACCGCGAACTCACCCCGCTTCTCGACCAGGTCGACCCGGGAGTAGGCCGCGTCGGCCAGGCGGCGGACGACGTCCTCGAGGGGCGCGGTCGCCCCGGGCACCAGCTCGACCGGCGCCAGGTCGCCCAGGCCCTTGACCTGCGGCTGGAGGACCGAGCGCACCGGTGCCACGACGACCCTCAGCGGGCCGTTGGAGGCGTCGGTCCCCGGGTGGCACAGCCGGCGCAGGACGGCGAGGCGCCGGCCGACGGTGTCGTTGCGGGGGCTCAGCCGCTCGTGCGGGAGCGTCTCCCAGCTGGGGTAGTAGGCGACCGTCGCGGGGTCGACGAGGTCGGCCAGCGCGGCGGTGAGGTCCTCGGCCTCGCGGGAGGTCGCGGTCACCACGAGCACGCTGCGCCCGGCGCGCAGCAGCCCCTCGACGAGGAACGGGCGCAGCGCCTCGGGGCCGGTGAGGTCGAGGGCGCGCACGGTGCCGCCGCGGGCGTCCTGCACGGCCTGCGCGAGCACGGGGTCGGCGAGGACGGCGTCGGCGAGGCCGGTGAGGTGCACAGCGGCTCCTGGTCGTCGGAACGGCGTCGCCCCTCCCCCGCGCGAGCGCGTGGGACAGCACGACAGCCCCCGGCCGGGATGCTGGCAGGGGGTCGTGCGCGAGTCTACGACCCGACCGCAGCGGCGTACGTCGTGGCTGCGGCGTAGACCGCGTCGATGTAGGCCCGCGACCGGTTGTAGGACAGGACCCCCGCCTCCCAGCCGGCGCGGGTGCCGAGGTCGCGTCCCCCGGCGCACAGGTAGCGGGCCGAGCCGGCCGCCGCGTCGTCGAGGTCGAGCGGATCGGCGTGCCCGTCGCGGTCGCCGTCGCTGGCCCACGCGCGCCAGGTGCCGGGCAGGAACTGCATCGGGCCGACGGCGTGCTCCCACACCGCGTCGCCGTGCCAGCCCCGCGCGCCCGGCGTCGCGCGGATCGCCGCGAAGCTGCCGGTGCCGTCGAGCGCCGGGCCGAGGATCGGGCTCGAGGACCGGCCGTCCGGGCGCAGCGTGCGGCCGCCCAGGGTGCCGTGCTGCGACTCGACCCAGCCGATGCCCGCCAGGGTCGGCCACCCGACCCGGCAGCCCCGCTCGGCCCCGTCGAGGCGCAGCTCGGCCTGGGCGTAGGCCCGCAGGGCCGGGACCTGGATGCCGGTGCGCGCCCCGGTGCGCACCAGCCAGTCGGGGTCGGCCCGATCCCTGGAGCCGGCCGCCCGGTCGGGGGTCGGCGTCACCAGCCGGGTCATCGGGTAGCGCGGCCCGGCCCCGTGCTGTGCGCCGGACTGCCGCTGACCGGCGACCTCCCGACGGTCGTGCTCCTGCACGGCGAAGCAGGCACCGGTGAGCACCGCGAGGGCGGTCGCGAGGCCGGCGATGAGCCGCCGGGTCACCCGAGTCGGGCGGGGACGGGGCCGCTCGGGCCCGGTGCCGGGGGTGCGTGCCTCACGGGGAGGAGTATGCCGGGCGACATGGGCACGGACGCACCGACGCACCCGGCGATGAGCCATCCCCTGTTCTGGGTATTCCGCTGCGCTACCGCCGGACAGGCAGGACCACCTCTTCCTACGTTGGAGGCATCCGGAGCATGCAGGTGCTCGTCCCCCACCCAGACGAAGGACACCCTCGATGCGTGCTCGACCCGGGCTCTCACCGCTGGTGGGTGTCGCTGTGGCTGCCCTGTGGTTCCTCGTCACCCTGGTCGCCACGGTCCCCGCGAACGATGGAAGCTCGTGGTGGTACAGCAGCGCGGCGCGGGCCCACCTCGCCGTGGTGGGTGGCGTTCAGGGGGCTGCGGACCTCGGCCAGAGAATGGCCGGACCCTGACAGCACGAGAGGTCGGGTGGACTTCTGAGTCAGGGGCCGCCCTGTTGATCCAGCCCCCACCCCGAGGCTCCACGAGTCCACGGACGCCGTCCCGGGAGGCGCCGAAACCGCTGGCCCGACCCCATGATGGGAGACCGAGATGACCGTCCGAAGTTCCATCGTCGTGGTGGGTCTGGCCTCGTTGGCAGTGCTGCTCGTGTTCCTGGCGGCCCGCCCCCTGCTGTCTGACCGCCCGAGCTCCGGCGGCTCGGCGGGGAGCAGCTCGACCCTTCCGGGCGGCGCCGGGGCCTCTTCCGGCAGGACGAGCGCGACGGGGGCGCCCGCCCCGTCCGGTGCGTCGTCGTCCGCACCCCGCACGCGCCCCTCCCGTCCGGCCGCCCCGCGAGGGACCGTGACCGCCGAGACGGACCCCGCTGCCTCCGGGGCCGCACGGGCCGAGACGTTGCCCGGCCTCGACCCGGGGCCCAGCAGCGCGGACCCGCTGGTATCCCGTCCACTCCCGCCTGCAGGTCAGGCCCGCGGTCGACTGGTCGCCGGCTACCCCCACAAGTCCCTGCCGCCGGCTCCCGGGTCGCGCATCATCACGAGCAGCGTCTCCGTCGCGGGGTCTCGGCTCCAGACCGGACTCGTGGCAACCGCCACCGGAGGCGAGAAACGACTCCTGCGGTTCTACCGCAGCACCCTCGTAGAAGCAGGGCTGCGTGAGGTCCCCACCACGGCGGTGGGGGGCTCCAGCGCAGCGGCCTTCCGGAGCGGCCGGAACTCCGTCACGGTGACCGTGACCCCCGGTGACGGGCGTACGGCCTACAGCGTGTTCGCGATCCTCGCGGCCCCACAGGCCTGAGCTCGATGTACATCAGTGTCCGCGACAGCCCTGCCGGGCGGGCGAGTCGTCGACCGTCGTCCGCACCGGAACCGACTCCCCCGACCCACTCCCGTCACCGGGTCGCCCCCGTCGTCGTCACCCTCGGGCTGGTCAGTCTGCTCACCGACATCTCCTCGGAGTCCGTGGCCGCCATCCTCCCCCTGTATCTCACCGCCTCGCTGGGGCTCTCGACCGTCGCCTACGGGTTCGTCGACGCGCTCTACCAAGGGGTCAGCTCGCTCGTGCGGATGGCCGGCGGCTGGGCCGCCGACCGAGGTGGGCACCCGAAGTGGGTTGCGTTCGCGGGCTACGGCATCTCGTGCGCGGCCCGGTTCGCGCTGCTCTTCGGCACCGGCCTCGCGGTGATCTCGGCAGTGGTGGCCACCGACCGCGTCGGCAAGGGGATCCGCACCGCGCCCCGCGACGCGATGATCTCGGCGGCGACCCCACCGGAGCACCTCGGTCAGGCATTCGGGGTCCACCGCACCTTGGACACCATCGGTGCCGTCCTCGGTCCGCTCATCGCCTTCGCCCTGCTGTGGTGGATCCCCGACGGCTACCTCACCGTGATGCTGGTCTCGTTCGGCTTCGCCGTGCTCGGTGTGGCGCTGCTCGGGCTCTTCGTACCGGACCGGGTGGCCGAGCTGCCGCCCACCCCAGCCCCCTCGCCCACGGTCACACCCGCTCCCACACCGACCCACCCGCTCCCGGGTTCCGCTGGCAAGGGCTCGCCGAGCCGCACCTGCTCCTCCTGCTCGCCGTTGCTGGAGGGCTCGCGCTGCTCACGGTCGGCGACGGGTTCCTGTACCTCGCGCTCCTGGACCGCGGCGAGTTCGCCACCCACTGGTTCCCCCTCATGTACGTCGGCACGAACATCGCGTACCTGGCGCTCGCCATCCCGGTAGGGAGGCTGGCCGATCGCCTCGGACAGGCGCGCGTGATCGTCCTCGGGCACGGCGCCCTGGTGGCCGCGTACCTCGCGGCTGCCGCGCCGGGCAACGGCGTCGCGGGAACCGTAGGCGCACTCCTGCTCCTGGGAACCTTCTACGCGGCCACCGACGGAGTGACCGCCGCGTTGGCCAGCCGGCTCGTCGAGCCCTCTCTCCGAGCAAGTGGCATCGCCGCGGCGCAGACGACCGTGGCCGTGGCGAGGATGGCGTCCTCTGCCGGGTTCGGCCTGCTCTGGTTCGCGGTGGGACCCCAGACGGCTCTGCTGAGCGTGGCTGCTGCGCTGCTGGCCGTCCTCCCCGTCGCCCTGACCATGCTCAGCCGACTCGACCGCCCCCTCGGAGCGGTCTCATGACGCGGGGCCACAGGATCGCGGTCTTCCTGGCGCTGACCGTGCTGGTCGCGGGCAGCATCGGCGTCTACGTGCTCACCAACGCCCAGCGCTACCAAGCGATCCACGAAGCGGATCCCACCGTCGCCGGAGTCGACACGGCGCAGGTCGACGGACCCCGGATCGTGTTCCGCCACACCGGGCTCGACAACCGCTACGGAACGGTGGCGATGGTGCCCCTGTCCGACCCCGGCGGGGCGAGAGCCTTCACGTCCATCAGCTGCGACCGCGTGGACGCCACGGCCACCAACGCCTCCTGTCTCCGCACGGTGCGCGGGGTGGTGACCCGGTTCGTGCTCGACGAGTACGACGAGTCGTGGCACCGAACCGCCGGCGCGGCGCTACCCGGCATCCCGAGCCGCACCCGGCTGTCACCAGACGCCTCGTTGGTGGCGACGACCACTTTCGTGGCCGGACACTCGTACATGCAGAGCGGGTTCTCCACGGCGACCCAGATCCGCCCCTTCGGTGGCCGCAGCCTCGGTGATCTCGAGAAGTTCCAGCTCGTCCTCAAGGGCCGCGAGGTTGCCCCCACGGACCTCAACATCTGGGGCGTCACGTTCGTGGACGACAGGATGTTCTACGCCACCGCCGCGACGGGTGGGACGACCTACCTCGTCCGGGGTGATCTGGCCGACCGCACGCTCAGCTCCGTGCGCACCAACGCCGAGTGCCCGTCGATCTCGCCCGACGGCACCCGGGTGGCCTACAAGGTCGATGGGCCTGGTGAAGGCACCTGGTGGTCCCTCGCCGTCCTCGACCTGGCGACCGGCGAGCAGCAGGTGCTGCGCCACGAGGCTGCGAACGTCGACGACCAGGTGGAGTGGCTCGACGACGACACCCTGCTCTACGGGCTCCCCAGGGAGCAGGAGCCCGGCGTCACCGACGTGTGGGCGATCGAGGCGGATGCGGCGGCTCGACCCCGTCTCCTGATCGAGCAGGCCTGGTCGCCGTCGGTGGTGCGCCCCTGACCCCTGCCTGCCTGGGTCAGAGCCGGGGCGTCACGACGCCAGCACCTCGGAGCTGCCGACGAACGGGTCGCGCTGGGTGACGAAGCGACGCAGCTCGGCGTCGTCGAGGGGCACGTACGACTGGCCGGCGCTGCCGGCGTCCGCGTCGGCTCCGGCAGCGCCGATCGTCGACGGGAGGCGACCGGCGAGACACTCGTGCACGCCGACGTAGGCCTCCGCCTGCGGTTGCCAGTCCAGCGACGCGCACACCCGCGACCGGGCACGCAGCGCCATGCTGACCCGCAGCTCCCGGTCGTCGAGCAACCGCTCCACCGCGTCGGCGAACGCCGCGACGTCCCCGTCTGCCACGTAGAGGCAGGAGTCCTGGCCCGACACGCGCGTCTCCACGAGGTCGAAGGAGACCGACGGCAAGGCGTAGGCCATGTACTCCATCGTCTTGTTCATGGTGGAGACGTCGTTCAGGGGCGTCTTGTGGTCGGGGCAGAGGCCGACCTCGGCGGCGCTGAGGTGCTCGGCGATCATCTCCGCGCCGGCTCGCCCGGTGAAGGTGACCACGTCCTCGAGGCCGAGCGCGATGCTGCGCAGCTGCAGGTCCTTGAGGCAGTCACCGAAGCCGAGCAGCGTGGCCTCGACGTCGGTGCGGCCACGTCGGTGCACGAGCTCGACCATCACGTCGAGGATCGTCTCGACGCCGTCCTGGGGCCCCATGATCCCGAGGTAGACCAGGGAGTGCCGCTCGCGCCGCGGCGCGTCGGGCCGCGGCAGGACGGGGCGCATGACCCGGGTGTCCGGTCCGCTGCGGACCACGGTGACGTCCGCGGGGTCGCGGTGGCCCCGCGAGACCGCGATGCGCTTGTACGACTCGTTCGTCGAGATCACGTGGTCGGCCGTGCGGTAGGTCATCCGCTCCAGCCAACGCAGGCCGGCCAGCTGGACCTTCCCGCCGAGGCCCTGGGGGGCACCGAACCTCGAGAGGTACAGCTCCGGGTTGAGGTCGTGCTGGTCGAAGACGAACTTCACCTCACGGCGCTTCCACATCCGGGCGAGGAGCCAGTAGGTGTCCGGCGGGTTGCAGGCCTGGAGGATCTGGAACGGTCGGCGCTTCCACACGCGCCTGGAGAGCAGCGCGGTCCGTAGCCACGAGTAGACGAACTCGTAGAGGTACCCGACCAGCCCCGCCGCTTCAGGCGCAGGACGGTACTTGTGGATGCGGACTCCGTCGATGACCTCCAGCGCGGCGTCGCCGGGGCCCTTCGGGCAGATGACACTCACGTCGAACCCGCGGCGGGTGAGCGCCTGGCACTCCAGCCACACCCGTCGGTCCAGTGGGACGGGGAGGTTCTGCACGACGATCAGGACGTGGGTGCGCTCAGCCATAGCCACACCCTCGAACCGGGCGCGTGCATGCACGCGGCAATCCGGTTCCGTATCACCGATATGGGGGATCGGCGGGCCATGTTCCAGCGCAGCGCCCCAGGATGCTGCCTGCTTGTCCTATCAGCGACGCACACCGGGGCGCGCGTACGGCCGACGACCGGAAAGTGGGAGCATGTGAGGCAGCCAGACCGTGTGACGGTCGTCGTCGTGACGTGGAACAGCCGCCCACACCTGGCAGCACTGATCGACAGCCTTCCCGACGGCCTCGAGGGGATCCCCCGCTGGCAGCTCGTCGTGGTCGACAACGACTCGCAGGACGGAACGCCGGACGAGGTCCAGCACCTGTGGCCGAGCGCTCACGTCGTTCGCATGGGCCGCAACGCGGGCTACGCGGCCGCCATCAATGCGGGGGTCGACGCCGCCGGACAGGACGACATCGTCGTCGTCATGAATCCGGACCTGCGACTCGAGCCGGGATGCGTCGCCGCGCTCACGTCCGAGCTGTCAGACCACGTGGGTCTGACCTTCCCAGGGTTCACGTCGGAGGACGGCAGCCTCTCGACGTCGATCCGTCGGGAGCCCTCCGTGGCCCGGGTCTGGGCCGAGGCGCTCCTGGGAGGTCGCCGAGCGGCCGCGCTGGGCCTCTCGGAGACGGTCGGTGCGGCCGAGGAGTACGCCGCTCCCCACGACATCGAGTGGGCCACCGGAGCCATGCTGGCCATCTCGCCTGCCTGTCGGGCCGCGGTGGGGGCGTGGGACGAGTCCTTCTTCCTCTACTCCGAGGAGGTCGACTACTGCCGCAGGGTGCGCGAGGTCGGCTTCCGGGTTCGCTTCGTGCCGCGCGCGCGAGCGATGCATGCGAGCGGACCCTACGGATCCGACCCTGCACTGTGGCGCATCCTGATCCGGAACCGTGCGATCGACTTCCGCCGTCACCACGGCCGCGTCCGTTCCGTACTGTTCCAGGCCGGGCTGGCCACCGGGCAGGTCCTGCGGTCACCGGGCAGCGCCGCCCACCGTGGAGCGATCGGAGCCGCGCTGGCCCGCAGCCAACCATCGAAGCCGAGGGCGACGCGACGCAGCGAATCGACAGACCCGCCCGGCTTCATCTGGTTCGCCGCCCAGGACTGGTGGTACCACAACCAGGCGCACTCGGACTTCCAGCTCATGCGCCACGTGGCCACCACCCGCAGGGTGCTGGTCGTCAACAGCCTGGGGCTCCGGCTTCCGCGCCGGGGCAGCAGCACGAACCCGGCCCGGCGGATCCTGCGCAAGGCCCGGAGCACCGCCAAGTTCATCCGCCGGCCCGTTCCGGCAGTCCCGGGCTTCCACGTGATGACGCCGGTCATCCTTCCCCTGTACGGGGAGGGCCGCGGTGCGCGTCTCAACGCCTGGCTCATCCGCCAGCAGGTCCGCGTCGCGGCGCGGCTGGTCGGAATCAGCCGGGACCCCGACATCGGAGTCACGATCCCGACCGCCTGGCCAGTGGTGTCGCAGATGGACCGTGCCTCGCTCGTGTTCAACCGCTCCGACCTGCAGTCCGCCTTCCCGGAGGCGGACGGCGAGTGGGTCAGGACGCTCGAGGAGCAGCTCCTCACCCACAGCGACCGCGTTCTCTACGTCAGTCACGAGCTGATGAGGATGGACCGGGATCTGGTCGGCGACCGGGCAGTGTTCCTCGATCACGGGGTGGAGGTCGAGCACTTCGTGCCCGGTGGTGACCTGGACAGCGCCGTGGCCCGTCTGCCTCGTCCACGGATCGGGTTCTTCGGCGGCCTCGACGACTACGTGGTCGACATGGACCTGCTGCGGAAGACAGCCGCCGAGCTGCCCGACGTGCAGCTCGTCCTGGTGGGCGACGCGACCTGCTCGATGGACGAGCTCTGCGCCCTCCCCAACGTGCACTGGCTCGGCCATCGCTCCTACACCGACATTCCGTCCCTGGGGCGTGGCTTCGACGTGGCGCTCATGCCCTGGCTCGACAACGAGTGGATCCGGTTCGCCAATCCCATCAAGCTCAAGGAGTACCTCGCGCTCGGACTCACGGTGGTCACCACGGACTACCCCGAGGTCGACGCCTACCGGGACCGGGTGCGGGTTGCCAAGACCCGGGACGACTTCGTCACGCTGATACGTGAGGCGCTCTCCGAACCCGGAGACCCACCCGAGCTCCGGGCGTCGGTGCTCGGCGATACGTGGCAGGCTCGCGCCGCGACACTGACCAACCTCACGCACGAGATCAAGGAGTCGCGATGTGCGGAGTAGCCGGCATTCGACACTTCGGCGAGCGACCAGTGGAGCCACACGTGCTCGAGGCCATGGCCGCTGTGCTGGCTCACCGCGGCCCCGACGAGTCCTCGACCTGGGCGGAGGGCTCGATCGGGCTCGCCCACACCCGCTTGTCCATCATCGACGTCGCCGCGTCCCACCAGCCGATGCACTCGGCCGACGGACGATGGGTGCTGGCGTTCAACGGCGAGATCTTCAACTACCAGGAGCTGCGGCGCACCCTCGACTACCCCTTCGTCACCCGGGGCGACACCGAGGTCGTCCTCGCGGGACTCGCGAGCGTCGGACTCGACTTCGTCAGTCGCCTGCGGGGTCAGTTCGCCTTTGCGGCCCACGACCGGTTCACCGGTGACGTCCACCTGGTGCGCGACCCGCTGGGCGTCCTCCCGCTCTACTTCCGTCTCGACGCAGACTCCCTGGTCTTCGGTTCGGAGATCAAGGCGATCCACCAGGCATCGGCCCAGCCGCCGGGAGTCGACCTCGCCAGTCTCGACGCCTACCTGACGGGCCGATCGGTGCCAGCCCCCGACACCCTGTTCGCCCACGTCAAGAAGGTGCAGCCGGGCCACCGCACCGTGGTGGCGGCTGATGGTCGATGCTCGACCACTGCGTACTGGGCCCCCCCGGAGGTGGACCCGTCGGTCAGCTGGACGGAAGCGTCGGCTGTGGGTGCCGTCGATGCAGCAGTGCGGGACGCCGTACGCGCCGCCATGGTCGCGGACGTGCCCGTCGGGGCCTACCTCAGTGGCGGGGTCGACAGCAGTCTGATCGTGGCCCTGATGCAGGAGATGCGCGGCGCCGAACCGGTCAAGACCTTCTCGGCGGGTTTCGGGGACCCCCGCCACGACGAGCTGCCCTGGGCCCGGGAGGTCAGTGACCGGCTCGGCACGGAGCACCACGAGGTCCACGTGCGCGCAGCGGACTTCGAGGCCGACTGGTCCCGCCTCACCTGGCACCGAGACGCGCCGATGTCAGAGCCGGCGGACGTCGCCGTCCACCGACTCGCCCGGCTCGCCCGCGAGCACGTCACCGTGGTGCTGTCCGGCGAGGGAGGGGACGAGTTGTTCGCGGGCTACCCCAAGTACCGCTACGCCCACGCCATGAGCCGCGCGGACCTCGTCCCGGCGCGGGTGCGCCGCGCTCTCGTCGCGCCGGTCGAGGGACGACTCGGAAGTCGTGGAGCAAAGGCCAGGATCGCACTTCGCGCTGCCGGGGCGCCCGACGAGCGGGATCGTCTCGACACCTGGTTCGCACCCTTCACCTCGGCGGAGCGACGACGGCTCCTGGGAGGGGTCCCGACGCGGGACCGACCGACGGGTGTGACGGGCGTGGACGCCATCGACCGCATGCTGCGCCACGACCTCACCGCCTGGCTCCCGGACAACCTCCTGGAGCGGGGTGACCGGATGTCCATGGCCGCATCCCTCGAGCTGCGACCACCACTGCTGGACCACCGGCTGGTGGAGCTTGCCCTCAGCATGCCGTCGTGGTTGAAGGTCCGCGGGGGCGTGACGAAGTGGGTGCTCAAGGAGGTCGCTCGCCAGTACGTACCGGCCGCTGTGGTCGACCGGCCCAAGGTCGGCTTCCGGGTTCCCCTCGACGCGTGGTTCCGCGCGGGTCTTCGCGACTCGGTGCGAGACCGCCTGACCGGGACCGACTCGTTCGTCGGACAGACGATGGAGCGCTCCGAGGTCATGCGTCTGATCCGCCGGCACGAGAGTGGTCGGTTCAACGAGGAGGCCAGGATCTGGGCCCTGATGAGCCTCGAGGTGTGGCACGAGACCTTCATCAGACCCGGGACGCTCCAACACTCCGGAGGCGGCCGTTGAGCGGCCGGGCGGACCACGTCCTGCTGACCCGGTTCAACCTCCCGTCAGGGGGCGCGGAGAGCTACATCCGGGCTCGGGAGAACTGGCTGCGCCAACGCGTGGACCTCTTCGAGAAGTACTGTCTGCCCTCCGTGCGGTCCCAGACGGCCGACATCCACTGGATCATCTACCTCGACCCGCTGAGCCCCGACTGGCTGGTCGAGAGGATGCAGGCCCACGCCCGGTCGGCAGTGTTCACGCCGATCTACCGCGAGAGCGTGTCGCACGACGAGCTCCTCGACGACCTACGTCGGGTGGTTCCAGAGCGCGGGCCGACCCTCATCACGACCAATCTGGACAACGACGACGGCCTGGCCCGCGACTTCGCCCACCGCGTGCAGACGGCCACCGCCTCGAGCGACAGGCAGGTCGTCTACGTCGACCAGGGCCTGATCCTCGGCCCGTCCCGTGTCTATGGCCGACGGGACCCGCACAATGCCTTCTGCTCGGTGTCCGAGCCGTGGGAAGCGGCGGTCACGTGTTGGTCCGCATGGCACAACACCCTCGACCAGCAGATGCCGGCCGTCCATCTCGGCGGTCGACCGGGCTGGCTGCAGGTGGTGCACGAGGACAACGTGAGCAACCGGATCCGCGGCCGTCTGGTGACGTCGCGGCCGCATCGTGACGCCTTCCCCGGTCTGCTCGAGAACCTGCCCGACCCCACCGTCGGCGAGTTCGTCACGGAACGAGCGGTGCTCGGCCCCAGCCGGGTGGCCCGCGAGGCCGCACGAGGCTCGGCCAAGCGACTGCTGCTGTCGTTGGGCGGGCGACGCCTGCTGGAGGTGGTCCTCGGAATCAGGGCTCGGCGACGATCTCCCCGCGGTTCCCCGGACCCCCGGGGTTGTTGAGGTAGTTCTCGCGCCACACGTCCCATCCGGCGCCGCCCTGCACGTAGGCAGGACCGTAGCCGCGGCCGTCGAACCGGTTGTCGATCGCGCGCACGCCGCGGTAGCTGTTGCCGAAGTCGGCGTTGAGCCCGAGCTGGTACCCGAGCCCCTCCAGCAGGTTGCCGGTGACAGTCAGGTTGTCGATGTCCCCGGCGTAGGTCTGGACGAAGAACGCCCCGGTGTCGTTGCCGGAGCTGCAGTCGAAACGGTTGCGCCGCACCACGAGCGTCCTGCTCGGGGCGGTACTGGTGTCGAAGTCCCGCACGGTGAAGCCGTCGCTGTGGTTGCCCCCGGTGGCCGCGTCCCCGTGGGCGACCAGGGCGGTGACGAAGTTGCCCTCGACCACGGCCCCCAGGGTCTGACCTGTGTTCATCAGGGCGAGGCCGCTGCCCAGGTCGTGCACGTAGTTGCGGTACAGGTCGGCGATGCCGACGAAGGCCAGGGTGAACGCCGCATCACGCTCGCTCAGCAGCGACCCGTCGAAGTCGCTGTCCCGGATCGTCACGCGGAACGGCGTGATCTCGCCGGTGTCGTTGTCGGTCGTGCTCAGCAGCGGCAGGCCCTGCCAGACGGTGGTCGGCCGGACGCAGCTCTCAGAGATCGTGATGTCCCCCGCGGCCAGGATGAGCGGGCTCGTGATGCGCCGGCGGTGGATCACCGTGCCGGCCTCCGGTCGGTCCGGCCCTCGGTAGACCGGCAGCACGTCGCAGGACAGGCCGAGGGCAGCGAGACCGGTGTTGTCCTTCGTCAGCTCCCAGCCCATGAGCTGCTCTGTCTCGCCGACGGTCCCGCCGCCGGGCGGCGGGGTCGAGCGTGGGCCGAAGACCGCGAGGCCCGCTGCGACCAGGAGCAGCACGCTCGCGACGGCGAGCACCACCCACGTCAAGCGTCGCCTACGGCGCCGGGGCCAGGCCATCACGGCGCGCCAGGACGCACCGGTTCGGCGGGGACGGCAGCCACTGCCTTCGGGTCCGACGCGAGGCGGAAGGTCGCGCCACTCAGCCCGATGAGCAGGAACAAGGTGCCTGTCGCCTGAGGGAACGCCAGGCTGTCGAAGAACGCCAGCGAGAGCCCCCCGGCCAGGACCCCGGCCAGGCCGGCCGTCGCGAGCTGCTTGTCGGCAGGAGCGGTGAACCGGCGAGACGCCCGGACCGCCGATCTGGCGGCGACCAGCAACAGCCAGAGGAGAGCCGCGACGACGACCAGCCCCCCGCCCACCAGGAGGTTGAGGTACATGTTGTCGAAGATCCAGTACCTCGGCAGGAGTGTGCCCACGCCGCGGCCCAACCACGGGTGGTGCTCCCAGTAGAAGGCGGCGATGCTGTAGCTGTTGGTGCGTGACGTGACTGACGGGTCGGAGGACGCGCCGGAGAAGAGCGCGCCGAGACCGCCGAGCAGGCCGGGCTTCGCCACGAACATCACCGGAAGCGTCAGCGCGGTCAGCCCGCCCGCCACGAGACGGGCCTGTCGCGACCACGACGTCATCATCACGAGGAAGGCGATCGCACCACATACCAGGGCGGTCCTCGACCCCGTCAGCAGGATCACCACGGGCACGCACAGCGCGATGAGCTTCAGCAGCCGCGGTCGTCGGGTCTCCCGACCGGCGACCGCGAAGACCAGCGGCATCGTCATGGCGAGCATGGCCGAGAACTCGATCGGGTGGGTGGCGGTGCCGCTCGGCCGGGTGATCAGTCCGCGTTGGATCAGGCCGAGGCCCTCGGCCGGGGTCAGCCCGGGGATCGAGAGCCGATCGACCCAGAGCTGACCAGTGGCGATCTGCACCAGAGCGAGGGCGGACATGACACCGATACCCAGGACCCAGCGGCGCGCGAAGGTCCACAGGCGATCCCGGTCGTCGACCCCTTCGGCGAACACGCACACGAGGCCGACGGCGCCGACCATCCGGACCAGGCCACCGTCGGCCGAGCTCCGTTCGTCGCCCGGGAGCGCGAGCCCGGCCGAGTGGACGTAGCAGACCGCGACGGCGAGCAGGAACAACAGAGCAGCATTGCGCACCGGCTGGGCGCTGGCGTCCCAGTGGTCGTTGCGATGCACCCGGTGCCACGCCCACCAGAGGAAGCAGACCACGGCCAGGAGCGTGCTGGGACCGCCGATCTGACCCATGGCCGAGAGCACCATCGATGCCGGGATCGCCAGGAGCAGGACCAGGTAGATCGTCAGGATCGTGACCGCGTCGGGAGGCGACGCGGTGCGCTGCATCCCGACCGCGGTCATCACGCGACCGCGGACTTCCTGGACGGGGTACTGCGGTGGCCGGCGTCAGGATCGCTCGGTGGCTCTCGCTGTGCCTCGGTCTCCGGGGTCTCCGGGGTCTCCGGGGTCTCCGGGGTCTCCGGGGTCTCCGGGGTCTTCGGGGTCTTCGGGGTCTTCGGGGTCTTCGGGGTCTTCGGGGACTTCGAGACCTCACGGTGGCTCCGAGGCCGCTCAGCGTCGCCGGCGCTCTCGCCGAGGGACTCCTCGACGCTGGCCGGGTCTGCTCCGTCCCTGTCCCTCGCCCTGGCGGCGAGCAAGGAGTCGACGATGCCGATGAAGAACAGTGAGAGCAGTCCCAGCCCACCGGCGGTCACGATCGCGGACCGGATCTGCTGCTTGTGGCTGACTTCCGGCTTCTCGTCTGTGGTGAGCGACCTGGCGGTGATCATGGCCGAGTCCTCCACGTCCAGCCGTTCCTGGATGCTGGCCAACCGACTGGGGACCATCTCGGTCAGGCCGACGATCGCCCTCGCGGCCACCGAGCTGGAGGTCGCCTCGACGGTGATGACGACCACGGGACCGCTGCCGAGGATGTCGGGCGCGATCGTGTAGGAGACCCCGCTGAACTCCTCGGCCACGTTGCGCTGCGTGTCGTTCGAGGTCATGGACCCGATGAGGATGTCGCGCGTCTGGTTGAGCGCCCCTAGGTAGAAGAGCGGATTCCCCTGGGTGAAGTCGGGCACGCTCGGGTCAGCCACCCGGGATACCGTCGGGGGGAGCAGGAGGAGCGTGGACGAGTAGCCGTAGGTCGGCGATGACCGCTGGACCACCAGTCCGGTGGCGCCCATGACCAGGACCAGACAGAAGAGCGCCAGGATCCAGCGTCTGCGCAACGCCTCGACGATGTCACCCAGCAGCACGGCACAACCCCCCTGAGGAATCCGATCGGTCGCTGCGATTCTGGCACGACCGCCGTGACGGCGTGGCAGGATCGCCACAAGGGGGGCGCATGACGACACTCGAGTTCCTGAGGACCGCGGTGCGCCTGTGGTACGTCGTCCTGATCGGCGCCATCGCCACGGCCGGCCTGGTCGCCACCGCCTCGTACGGGCCCGACGTCCACACGGCGCGCGTGACGCTCGTCGTGCTCATGCCCGGCGCGGCCGACAGCCAGAACGTCCTCCAGCAGTCGAGCCCCGCTGCCATCGCCTCGATCGCCGTCATGGAGGTCAACGGGGCCCCCAACCGGGTGACGTCCAGCAAGGCGGAGGCGACCCTGGTGGGGAGGGGCGTGACCCGCGGTGAGTCGATTTCGTTACGCCATCAGGGGAGCCAGTGGGCGCCCAGCGCATCCGAGCCCTACATCGACATCGAGGCCGCCGACCACACGGCCGCCGGCGTGCAGCAACGGATCGATGACGCCGTCCTCCGGGTGCGTGCCGCGATCCGGCACCAGGAGGACCAGCTGGACGTCGCCCCCGGCCAGCGGGTCCAGCTGACGCAGACGCCACCATCGGCGGTGATCACGACTGTTCCGCGGAGCCCGACGCGGGCCATGGCGGTCGGACTCCTGATCGGCCTCGGGGTCACCAGCTTCGCGGTGGTGCGCATCGACCGGCTACTGCGACGCCGCCGTCGTCCAGATGAGTTGCGCCGCCGTGCCGAGCGGCACGAGGACGCTGGCCGCCCGACGTCGATCAGGGCCTGACGGTGGCACCTCGGGCGCCGGACTGGCTGGGCGCGTAAAAGTAGTTGTCCCGCCATTCGGCCCAGCCGGGGCCGCTGGTGGAGACGGGTCCCCAGCCGGTGGACCGGAAGCGGTTGTCCACGGCCTTCATGTTGGCGTAGGTGCCGCCCTTGGTCTCGGCGTAGAGGTTGTAGCCCTCACCCTCGAAGTAGTTGCCGCGCAGGGTGACGTTGTAGATCGAGACCCACGTGGGCTGGATGAAGAGGCCGCCGGTGGTGTTGCCGCCGGAGGCGTCGAGTCGGTTGTCGATGAACTGCACCGTGCGGGTGTCGGTGGCGTTCTTGCGGAAGTCCCGGATGGTGGCAGCCTCGTTGTGCGACTCGCCCGAGGAGCGCAGCCCGGTCACGTAGTTCTGCTCGGCCAGGGCGTTGTGCACGGTGCCCGTCTCGAAGAAGCAGATCCCGGAGCCCATGCCGTGCATGTAGTTGCGCTGCAGCGTGCCGACGCCGAGGAACGCACACGACGTGGCGATCTGCGATGCAGCCATGCTGCTGGCGTCGATCTCGGAGTCGCGGATCACGACATTCCCGACCGGGCTGGCGTTGCAGGAGGCGCCGCAGATCGTCGTGGTGACCAGGAACTTGTTGTGGTACCCGGTGCTCGTGGGTCGGATGCAGGACTTGTCGACGGTGATGTCACCGTTGGACAGGTCGAGCGGCGAGGTCACGCGGACCTTGCTGATCACCGCACCGCGGGCCGGCTTCGCGGGACCCGTGTAGGCCGGCAGCGAAGCGCAGCTGAGCCCGTGAGGAGCAAGACCGACGTTGCTCGAGGTCAGCCGCCATCCCCGCAGGTCAGAACCGCTCGGCGCCGGAGTCGGAGCCGGCGCCGGGGCCGGGGCCGGAGCCGGAGCCGGCGTGGGAGCCGGAGCCGGGGCCGGCGTCGTGGCTGAACTCTTGCGGACGACGCTCACGTCGTCGAGCAGCATGCGGTCTCCCCGAGCCTGCTTCGAGCGGACCTCGACCGAGATCCGAGAGGTGTCTGAGGAGCGGAAGAACTCGACCTTCGCCCTGCGCCACTGCCTACCGACCACGAAGCTGTCACGTACCACCGTCAGGACGGCGCCCGTTGCTGGTTCGATCTCACGTGCGACGAGGCTGGCGGGGACCGGTCCGCGGGTCGAGCGGAGCCAGGCGTTCACCGCGTGGAACCCGCTCAGGTGGCTGTGCGAGACGCTGGTCGTGACGGCGAGCCTGCCAGCGGCGGTGGCGCGGAGGCGGGCGGCCTGCCCGGAGTTCCTACCGCGATTCACCACGGTCAGCACGGAGCGGGAGCTGGTCGACCAGCTGTCCGCGCTGGACTCGAACGTCTCCCGGTACAGGGTCTCGGTGGCGACGGCGGTCGATCGCTGGGCACCCGCCGCGGCAGGCGCCGCCACAGCAGGGCTGGACATCGCGGTGAGAGGAGCGAGCAGCAGGGTCGAGATCAGGGCGCGCTCGACCGCGGTACGGAAGTTCTTCACGATGAATCGCCTTTGGAGAGGAGGGGGGACGAGACGGGATGGGGGCATCTCGAGGAGGTCGGCCGGCAGGCTGCGAGCTGCTCTGAAAGTACCTAAATTGCGGTATGGACACAGGCGAACGTGAGCCCGCGAAGGTAAAGAATCGTCGACCTCGACTCAGCGCGTGTGTTGGCTGACGAAGGCCCCGGTCGCGGGGACCGGGGCCTTCGTCGAGACAGTGACCGTCAGGGTTGGACGACGGTGCCCGTGGCGTCAGGCTTCGACGCGTCGTACTTGTAGTTGTTGCGCCATTCGGCCCAGCCGGGGCCGCTGGTGGAGACGGGTCCCCAGCCGGTGGACCGGAAGCGGTTGTCCACGGCCTTCATGTTGGCGTAGGTGCCGCCCTTGGTCTCGGCGTAGAGGTTGTAGCCCTCACCCTCGAAGTAGTTGCCGCGCAGGGTGACGTTGTAGATCGAGACCCACGTGGGCTGGATGAAGAGGCCGCCGGTGGTGTTGCCGCCGGAGGCGTCGAGTCGGTTGTCGATGAACTGCACCGTGCGGGTGTCGGTGGCGTTCTTGCGGAAGTCCCGGATGGTGGCAGCCTCGTTGTGCGACTCGCCCGAGGAGCGCAGCCCGGTCACGTAGTTCTGCTCGGCCAGGGCGTTGTGCACGGTGCCCGTCTCGAAGAAGCAGATCCCGGAGCCCATGCCGTGCATGTAGTTGCGCTGCAGCGTGCCGACGCCGAGGAACGCACACGACGTGGCGATCTCTGATGCAGCCATGCTGCTGGCGTCGATCTCGGAGTCGCGGATCACGACATTCCCGACCGGGCTGGCGTTGCAGGAGGCGCCGCAGATCGTCGTGGTGACCAGGAACTTGTTGTGGTACCCGGTGCTCGTGGGTCGGATGCAGGACTTGTCGACGGTGATGTCACCGTTGGACAGGTCGAGCGGCGAGGTCACGCGGACCTTGCTGATCACCGCACCGCGGGCCGGCTTCGCGGGACCCGTGTAGGCCGGCAGCGAAGCGCAGCTGAGCCCGTGAGGAGCAAGACCGACGTTGCTCGAGGTCAGCCGCCATCCCCGCAGGTCAGAACCGCTCGGCGCCGGAGCCGGCGCCGGGGCCGGGGCCGGGGCCGGAGCCGGAGCCGGGGCCGGAGCCGGGGCCGGGGCCGGAGCCGGAGCCGGAGCCGGAGCCGGGGCCGGGGCCGGGGCCGGAGCCGGGGCCGGGGCTGGGGCCGGGGCCGGGGTGCTCGTCACCCCAGGCGCGAACACGACATCGACGAAGTAGTTGGAGGCACGCCAGGTCTTGGTCGGCCGGCCGGTCCCGTAGACGTAGGTGCCGCGCAGCGCGGTCAGCGCCCTGGTGGCCACGGTCCTGCCGTCGTTGAAGACGTTCTGCTCGATCGCGTAGTTGCCCTTGGGCGCGACGTAGGAGGCCGTGTAGGTGTAGCCGGGGCGGATGTTGACCGGGCTGGACAACGTCGCGGTGCGCCAGCCGGCGCGTGAGGTGGCGGGGAAGGTCACGGAAGCGAGACGCTTCCCGGCCGAGTTCCACAGGCTCCCCTTGTGGGGGCCCTCGTTGGCTTCGCTGCCGTAGAACTGGACGCCGGTCACCGAGCCCGCGATGGAGGACTTGAAGTCCACACCGAGCGTGACCGACGCCGCGTCGTCCTCCGTCGGGTTCGCCGGAACGGCGGAGTCCGACCAGATGCCGTAAGACGTCGTCTCCGCCACCGGGTTCAGGGCGGTGGTCGAGGCGACGACCGGCAGGCCGAGCAGGGCCGTGAAGATCAGGGGGGTGCCCAGGATCTTGGACAGCCGGGGTCGCGGCGGTTTGTTGCGCGAGGGGACCAAAGACATCGATTTCTACTTCCGACTTGATGAGCAGGGGGGAGTCACCCGGGTCGCGGCGCCCCGGGATGTGGTGACACCTCAACCTTCGGCGGCTCAAACCCGGTTCTTAAGGCGCGCAGGGAGCATTAGTCCTAGTGCCCCCGCGCCACCCCAAAATTAGGTATATCCAGTAGACGCCGATTAGTGACGGGCGCATCCGGCCTCGGTCGACGGGCGCAGTCGCCACGGCCTCGACAGTGCCGACCCAGGCGAGATCAGGCCGCCTAGGGCGAAGGTTCGAGACCTTCACGAAGACCGCGCGTGGCTGAGAGCAGCCGGTGGCCCCGGGCTCGCTGGCGTCCTGCAGGGCATCGACGGGCGCCGCAAGGTGACCGGTGCTGCGACGCCCTCAACCCAGAACCGCACCCCGCACAGGAACTGCCAAGATCCGGGATGCTTCACCCTGATCGACGGGAGGCAGATGGTGAACCGGTCGCCGCCACCCGTCCCCCGCCGTCAATCCCAGAGGACGTCCTCGATGATCCTCGCGACCTGCGCACGGGAGTCAGCCCAGCTCCCGGTGACGATCTCGGCCGCTCGAGCGGCGCGCGTCGCGATCTCTGTCGACTCCACCAAACCGCACAACGCGTCTGCAAGGGCGCCAGGAGTCGGATCCGCCCACACGACGTGCTCGTTGGCGAGGCCGGCGTGAGAGTACGGATTCTTGTTGGCCACTGGGATGTTGCCGGACGCCAGCATCTCGTCAGCCACCAGCGTCACGTTGGTGAAGGAGAGCGCCAGGCCGCCGATGGTCCGGTTGTAGAGGTCGTTCAGCTCGTGGGGCCTGAGCCGGCCATGGTCGGTCACGGGGAAGTGCGCGCCACGCAACGCGTCGCCGTACACGTGGATCTCCTGCTCCGGGTGACGCGAGTGGAACTGCTCGAGCGCCAGCATCCCCATCAGGAAGCCTCGTCGAGGGACGTGCGGTCGGGCGAAGAAGACGATTCCCCTGCGCGGGGCCGGTGGCGACGCGAGCCGGTAGACGTCGGTGTCGCACCCGAACGGGACGACATCGGCCCCGACCCCGACCTCGGACTTGAGCAGCCCGGCAACGGCTCCCCCCAGGGCGATGTGGTGGAGACCGAAGCGGTAGGAGTCCTCGGCAAGCGCGTAGTGGGAGCCGTGGGGGTAGAAGAATGGCTCGAAGTCCTGGATGAAGTAGAACCGGTGCATGGGCGCGGTGCCGCGAGTCGCCAGCACGTGCGCGGTCTCCCACCCGCTGGCAACGCCTGCGTCGAGGCCGTCGAGGCCGTTCCGGGCGTCGCGGATCTCGGCCCTCATCGTGGGCCAGTGCTGACGGATCACCGCCGTCTGCCGGGCGAGGTCCCCCCCGTGGGCGTCGTACAGGAAGAGTACGCAGACGTGGCCGCGCCGCTCGAGCTCCTCGACCATCCGGAAGAAGGTCGTGTGGCCACCCGACCCCGGCACCGGCGGCGAGCAGACCCAGCCGATCGTGGCTGGCGCGCCGGTCGGAAGCCGCCGTCCCGGCGGGAGGCGCAAGGACGCGGAGTCCGAGACGTCCTCCGGCAGCAGGAAGTCGAGACGCTCGTGCCGCAGCCGGGTGGCTGCGCGAACGGCCAACCGAGCCGCCGACTCGCGGGCACCCTCGCGGAGCGTTCGCGTCACCAGTTCCCGCACGCGTTCCGCGCTGCCGCCCGCCCCAGGGCCCATCTCAGTGCGCCGCCACCGTTGCGACCACGCGTTCCTGCTGCTCCTCGGTGATGCCCGGGAACAAGGGCAAGGACAGGATACGGCGTGCCGCTCGCTCCGCGACCGTGAAGTCTCCGGGTCCATGTCCGAGCTGCCGAAATGCGGGCAGCAGGTGGATCGGGGTCGGATAGTGGATGCCCGCGCCGATCCCCACCGCCGAGCAGCGCTCCAGAAGCCGGTCACGCTCGTCGCTCTGGACGACGTACAGGTGCCACACATGCTCGTTGCCAGTCGCTGTGGTGGGCAGCTCGAGACCCTCGACCCCCTCGAGCAGGTGGGAGTACCGAGCGGCCGCTGCACGGCGCTCCGAGTTCCAGTCGTCCAGCACGGCGAGCTTCGCGGACAGCACGACCGCCTGCAGCGAGTCCAGCCGGGAGTTGCCACCGATGACGGTGTGCTCGTAGCGCTTGACTCCCCCGTGGTTCCGCAGCGCACGGATGTGCTCCGCAACGTGGGCATCCGACGTGGTCACGGCGCCCGCGTCTCCGTAGGCACCGAGGTTCTTACCCGGGTAGAAGCTCGTCCCCGCCGCGTCACCGACAGATCCAGAGCGGGCGCCATGGCGGCGGGCCCCCTGCGACTGTGCGGCGTCCTCCACCACCAGCACGTCCGCGGGCAGGATGTCTCGCAGCTGGTCGACCGGTGCCATCTGCCCGTACAGGTGGACCGCGATCACCGCACGGGTCTCGGCGGTGAGCCGATCCTTCACCGACGCCGGGTCGATCAGGTGGTCCCCGGTGACGTCGGCCAGGACGATGCGGGCGCCCACCCGATCCACGGCCTCGGCCGTCGCCACGAACGTGTTCGCGGGGACGATGACATCGTCACCCTGACCGACACCAAGCGCCCGGAGTGCCAGCTCCAGGGCATCGGTCCCGTTCGCCACGCCGACGCACTCGCCGACTTCGCAGTAGGCGGCGTACTCGATCTCGAACGCCTCCACCGCTGGGCCCAACACGTACGAGGCGGAATCCAGGACCTGGGCGAATCCGGTCTCGACAGCACTGGCCACCCGAGAGTGGGCCAGTCGCAGGTCGACAAAAGGGATCGGCTCGTGATTCACGCTTCTACTCCTTGCATTGGAACGGATCCACCGCGGGCTTGCCTTCTCGCACCAGGCCAACTGCTTCTAGGTCAAGTGACGCCGCCGTCGGGCCAAATTAGCCTTCATCAGAGCCCGGTGCGGGTCCAACGCAGGAAATCGAGTTCGTCGCGGACACGAGCGCCGACTACCCGCGCGTGACGAAGGCCCGGACCTCGGGACGCTCCCGTGCGCCGAAGGACCCGGTCCCACGCCGGCAACGTTTCGGCCTCTGGATAGGTGTCCGCGGCGAAGTCCACCAGCTCCGGCACCAACGCCGTGCCAGCTCCACGGCGATCCAGGAAATGCGCTGCATGACCTAGCGATTGCTCCGCCAGCGTCTTGCGGAACAACGCCTCGAGATCATCGACGTCCTCGAACTCAGCCTTCTGCGTGCGGAACATCTCGGTGAAGACGAGCCGCCGTTCGACGAGGTCGGTCAGGAGCCCGGCACCCTCGTTGACGCTCATGCTGGCATCGTGATCGCGGTGGAACGCCTGATCCACGTCGTTGATCCGTCCCACGTCCGAGACCGAAGCGACGCGCAGCCACATCTCCATGTCCTGCGCGAATCGCAAGGTCGTGTTCAAAGGCCCCACCTGTCGCAGCACGGAGGCTCGGATGATCCCCTCCGGCGTCGTGATGCAGTTGTATCCGCGGCGGCAGCGTTCCCTGATCCATTGGTGCCCTGCCCACACGGACCAGGTCGGGTCGCCGATCCGAGGCCGTGGTGGCGCCGCAGTGGTGAAGTGGCGCGGGTGGCCGTAGACGAGCCCGACATTCGGGTTCTCCTCGAACAGCTGCAGAGCGCGACCTACGGAGCCGGGTGTCAGTAGGTCATCCGCGTCGAGCCGGATGATGAAGTCGCCCGTCGCCTCTGCGTAACCCCGGTTGAAGGTGTGGACATGTCCCAGGTTGCGCGGATTGCTCACCGCGATGACGCGGGGGTCCGACTTCGCCAGCTCGTACATTTTCAGTGCGCTGCCGTCCGTGGAGCAGTCGTCAACGACAATCACCTCGATATCAGCGCCCACCTGGCTCAGAGCGCTTCCTACCGATTCATCCAGGAAGCGACCGTAGTTGTAGCAAGGAATGATGACCGAGACCGAGGCACGGGCGAGCGTCGTGCGGTGCGCTGGTCTTTGACGGTCGAGAAGTGCTGGCATGGTACCCCGCCGCCAGGACCGGGCCACCAGGTCGACAGCGGGCCGACCCCACTCAAGATTCTCTATCGACCGGTGCACCCGTGCTGGGAGGTCTCGCAACGTCATTCCGCTCTTCCTCTCCGGACCCTATTGTCGATCCAGCGCCCCATGAGCGCTGCGTAGACCAGGACGCCCACGACTCCGCCAGCCATCAGGCTTGTGAAACTGCCGCCGAACATCTCCATGGCGAAGTGCGCAGCGACGATTGCCGGCGCCATAGCCGCCACCGGAGGCCACAGGGCTGCCCCGACGAGACGCAGGTCGACGCCCGCCCGTCCTAGGGCCAGCAGATACGCAGGGGTGATGCACAGCAGAGCAACCGCGACGTGCGCCCAGGCTGCGCCGGCAATCCCACCCACTCGGGTTCCCCACAACACAGCCGGCACCAGGGCCGCGAACCACAGGACCTGCACACCGAGGGTGGTCCGCGCCGCACCTCGGGCAAGGAGGAACGAGGCGACGAGGTCGAAGGCCACTCGGACTGCCCCGAAGATGCCCAGCGCCACGAGAGCGGGCGCGGCCGGGGTCCATCGGTCCCCGTACACGACGCTCAGCACCTCCGTCGCGAGCAGGGACAACAGGCATCCCGCTGGGACTGCGACCGCCCAGGCTATCGCCATCGCTGACCCGAGGGTCGGATCCCTGCCGGTCCCGCTCGGCGCAACTCGCGCGAACCAGGGCAGCGCCACCGACCTGACGATCTGGCCCAAGGTGGACATCGGCCACGAGGAGACGTTGAAAGCGATCACGTAGAAGCCCAGGGTGGTGGGGCCGAGGTAACGCGAGATGATGACCGTGTCGATGCTGAGCAGAGCCCAGGACAGCAGGTTTGCCAGGGCCACCGGAATGCCGAACCGGAGCGCCCCTGCAGAGACGCTCCTGTCAAACCCGTAGCGAGGGCGGACTCCCGCGAGTCTGAACTGCAGGATCAGAGCGATCGACGCGGCCACCACTCGCCCCACGGCGATCGAGATCACCCCTGCGCCCGCCAGGATCATGGCGACAGTAACGCAGGTGCCGATCAGAAAGTCGCAGGCGGAGATCAGAAACAGCTTGCGCTGCTGAAACTCCCTATTCAGGGAGGCATACGGTACGACTCCCACGCCGGACAGCAGCACAGTGACCCCCAGCACGGCAATCACGCCGTCGCTGCGTGGGCTACCAAGGAGGTCCGCCATCTGCCCGGCGGTGGTGACCATGATCAGAGACAGACCGAGTCCCACGACGAGTCCCAGCGTCGCAACGGTGGGCGCCTTTCGCTCGAAGTCGCCAGAGCGAATCAGGTCGGCACTCAGGCCAAGATCCGCCAGTGTCATCAGAACGCCTTGCACGGTCAACGCCACGGCAAAGACGCCGAACTGGGTCGGGTCCAGCAGCCGAGCCAAGAACACACCCACCACGACCGAGCCGAGACGCAGAACAAGATTGCTGAGGGTGCTCCAGGCAAGGCCGCGTCGCACCCTCTGCTCGAGACCCGCCTCCGGCACCGACGTGGTGCTCACGTACCGAACCTCTGCCAACGCCGCCAGCGGACGGCCCACCGAAGGGAGTCACAGCGGGCGAAGGCGCGCCGACGCAGGACCCCGATCGCGCCGCACGTCCGACGTTCGTAGGCGACCCAGGCCCTGGACCCCGACGCTCTCGGCCAGATCTCCAGAGCGAACTGCGAGAGCTCAGCCGGCTCAGACCCCTCAGACTTGCCGGTGTCGAGCAGTAGGCAAGCGACCCGTAGCGCCTCACGGGCGATCGACCGCATCGCTCGGTCGTGCAGGCGGCTGCCTTCAGGTAGGTGCCTTCCATCACCCAGAAAGAAGTCGTCGAAGACACGACGCACAGCTTCCATATCCGTCAGCAAACCTGCGAAGCGAGTGGAGTGCATGTTCCCGGGGTGGATCCTGTAGTAGGCCTGCGGCGGACCGTTCACCCGGCCCACATTCCCGCGTACCGCCGCACGCAACCACAGCTCGAGATCGGCTGCGTGAGGGTGATCGACGCCGTAGCCGACAAGATCCTGCATAATTGAGGTCCGGAGCATCGCCTCGGGATTCATGATGGTGTTGCGGCCTCTTGCACAGATCCGCTCGATCCAGTCGACACCCCGCCAGGTCGTCCACGACTCGGTTGATCTCCTGAGCAGCAGCGGCGGCGACTCGGCAAACTCGACGGGGTAGCCATAGACGAGTGCGACCTCGGGGCACGCCTCCATCAAAGCAGCCGAGCGACTCAAGGCACCCGGCGCTAGGAGGTCGTCGGCCGAGAGGAGCACCACGTACTTGCCTGTGGCTCTCGCCAGACCGTCGTTGTATGTCTGGATGTGTCCCATGTTCTCGGGGTGACGCAGAACGTGCACGCGCGCATCACCTGCAGCGAGCTCCGAGGCAACTTGTTCACTGCCGTCGGTCGATGCGTCGTCGACGATCAGGACGTCCACGTCGACCCCGGCTTGGCTGAGCGCGCTGTCCACGGCGTCCGGCAGGAAGCGTCCATAGTTGTAGCAGGGAATGACCACAGAAACGGACGGACTCGACACCAGGGGCTGCGGTCGACGCCGTCTCATGAGGAATCCGCCTCGGACAAGAACTCCACCGGCCCGGTCAGGGGCTCGTCCCCGGGCAGCGGCCCGGCGGGCACACCGGCCCAGGTCTGCTCGTCGGGCAGGTCGCGCAGAAGCACGGACCCCATGCCGAGCACGGCGCCGGCGCCGACGCTGAGCCCTTCCCGCACGCAGGCGTTCATCCCCAGGTAGGCGGCCTCCCCGACCCGCACCGCGCCACCGAGGCTGACGCCGGCGCACAGGGTGGCGAAGTCTCCCACGTGGTCGTCGTGGGTCAGGGTGACGTTCGGCATCACGACCACGTGGCCTCCGACGGAGACGTCGGCCGTCAGCGCGACGCCGGCGAGCAGCACGCTGCCCCGACCGATCTCGCACGAGGCCGGCACGTGCACCCGGGGGTGGATCACGGTGGCGTAGCGCTCGGGCTCGACACCGAGCCCGGCCAGCCGGGCCACCAGTCTGCGTCGCACCGCGCCGCGGCCGGCGCAGACGACGACCTGGTCGTGCTCGTGGCGCTTGACCTCCTCCAGCCCGCCCACCACCGGGGCGCCGTCCAGCTCCGTGCCCCAGGTACGGGGTGCGTCGTCGACCATCCGCAGCTCCCCGCCGGTGCCGTGCCCGGCCCGCACGGCCGCGAGGACCTCCCGGGCGAGACCACCGGCGGCTACCAGGAGCAGTCCGCTCATCGACGGGACCCGACGTCGCGCAGCACGTCGACGACCCGGGCCTGCTCGGACTCGGAGAGCTGGTGGAACACCGGCAGGATCAGGGTGTTGTCGGTGAGCCGCTCGGTCACCGCGAGGTCGGCCGAGCCGGTGTCGCGACCGGCGTACGCCGGTTGCCGGTGCGAGGCCATGATCCCGCGCCGGCCCGAGATGTCCGCCTCGGCGAGCGCGACCAGCAGGGCGTCGCGGTCCAGCGGGAAGTCCTCCAGCACCTCGACCCAGAACGACTGGAAGTTGCAGGTGCCCCAGGCCGGGTCGGCCACCGCGCGCAACCCCTCGATCTCGGCGATGGCCTTCGTGTAGGCGTCGGCCAGCTCGCGGCGCCGCTGCACGACCTCCGGCAACCGGTCGAGCTGGACCAGCGCGACGGCGGCCTGCAGGTCGGTCATCCGGAAGTTGAAGCCGATCTCGGCGTAGACCTCGGGCGGGGAGATCACGGCGGCGTGCCGGTCGGCGGCCGAGACGCTCATGGCGTGCTCGCGCAGCTGCCGCGCCCGGTCGGCCCACTCGGGTCGGGAGGTCGTCAGCATGCCGCCCTCACCGGCGGTCAGGATCTTGCGGGGGTGGAAGGACCAGGCGGCGATCTCGGCGCCCGCTCCGACCGGACGACCCCGGTAGGTCGAGCCCGCCCCGCAGGCGGCGTCCTCCACCACCACGATCCCCCTCGGGTCGCACAGGGCCCGGATCGGGTCGAGGTCGACCGGCACACCACCCTGGTCGACCACGATGACCGCCCGGGTCGCGTCGGTGAACGCGAGCGCGAGGGTCTGCGGCGTCACGTTGCCGGTCACCGGGTCGACGTCGGCGAACACCGGCCGTGCGCCGACGTAGGTGGGGGCGTTGGCGGTGGCGATGAAGGAGAACGACGGGACGACGACGTCGTCGCCCGGGCCGATCCCGGCGACCACCAAAGCCAGGTGCAGCGCGGTCGTGCAGTTCGACACCGCGACCGCGTGGGCCGCCTGCTGGGTCTCGGCGAAGCGCCGCTCGAACTCGGCGACCTTGGGCCCCTGGGCCACCCACCCGGAGGCGATCACCTCGGCGAGCGCGGCGGTCTCCTCCTCGCCCATCCAGGGCTGCATCACGTTGATCCGGTTCACGAACCGACCCCGCTCAGCTCACGCCCGGCGGCGATCTCCTCACGCAGCGGCGCCCACCACTCGACCAGCTCGGCCAGACCGGCCTCGAGGCCGATGCGCGCCTCGAAGCCGAGGTCCTCCCGCGCGGCGCGCACGTCGGCGAGCCGTCGCACCACGCCGTTCACGGCGCGCTCGGGGCCGTGCTCGACCTCGAGGTCCGAGCCCATCACCCGCAGCAGGGCCTTGGCGAGGTCGAGCAGGCTGGTCTCGGACCCGCTGGCGATGTTGTAGACGCCCTCGGTGACGTCGCTGACCGCCGCGAGCACGTTGGCCCGGGCGATGTCGCTGGTGTAGGCGAAGTCCATCGTCTGCTGGCCGTCGCCGAAGATCAAGGGCGGCCTGCCGTCCGCGATCCGCTCCATCCAGCGCACCAGCACCTCGGTGTACAGCCCGTGCACGTCCATCCGGGGGCCGTAGACGTTGAAGTAGCGCAGTCGCACGTGGTCGAGGTCGTACATCGCCTTGAAGCTGCTCAGCATGCCCTCGTTGAACGACTTCGCGGCGCCGTAGAACGTGTCGTTGTTGTGGTGGTGGTGCCGCTCCCCCGTCGGGAACTCCTCGGCCATGCCGTAGACCGAGGCCGACGACGCGGCGACCACCTTGGCGACGTGCTCGTCGACCGCGGCCTCGAGCACGTTGAAGGTGCCGTCGACCAGCACCTCGAGGGCCAGCCGGGGCTCCTCGGCGCACTGGGTGATCCGGATGGCGGCCTGGTGGAAGACCAGGTCCTTGCCGCGGGTCACGTCGTGGACCAGGTCGCGATCGCGGATGTCGCCCTCGACCAGGGAGACCCGGCCGGACGCGAGCGCACCGGTGAGGTTGCCGTGCCGGCCGCGGACCAGGTTGTCCAGCACGTCGACGTGCGCCACCCCGGCGTCGAGCAGCTGGTCGACCAGCGTCGAGCCGATCGTGCCCGCGCCACCGGTGACCAGGACGTTCGCGGCCTCGAGGCGGCTCATCGGACCGACTCCAGCCGCGCGGAGCCGGCGAAGCCGGCCCCGATGAGGGCACCGTGCGAGGCCAGGCTGGTCGCCGCCGCCTCGAGCACCGAGAGGACCCGCAGGCCGGCCTCGCCGTCGGTGCGCGGCGCGTCCGCGGCGCGGATGCTGCGGGCCAGCTCCGCGACCATGGCCCCCAGGGCCTCGTGCTCCGGCAGCGCCGGGGACCAGGTGTCGCCGAGTCGGTAGGAGATCTGGCTGGAGGCCCGGTCGACGGCGTCGACCGACTGCTGGGTGAGGTCCACCCCCCGGTCGTAGACGCTCAGCCGCTGCTGCGGGTTCAGGTCGTCCCAGAGCAGGGTCCGGCGCGATCCGCCGATCACCATCTGGCGGATCTTCGTGGGCGAGAGCCAGTTCACGTGCACGTGCGCCATCGCTCCCCCGGCCAGCGGCAGCGTCAGGTAGCCGACGCAGGCCTTGCCCGAGCCGAGCGGGTCGGCGCCCTGGGCGGAGACCCCGGTGGGCCGCAGACCACCCGGCAGGATGAAGTCGAGGATCGACAGGTCGTGCGGGGCGAGGTCCCAGAAGACGTCCACGTCGGGCTGGATCAGCCCGAGGTTGATGCGCACCGAGTCGATGAACAGGATGTCGCCCAGCTCGCCGGCGGCCACCAGCTCTCGGATCTTGAGCACCGCCGGGGTGTAGCAGTAGGTGTGGTCGGCCATCAGCACGAGACCCTGCTCGCGAGCCAGGTCCACCATCGCCTGACCCGACGCCCGGTCGTGGGCCAGCGGCTTCTCGACCAGGACGTGCTTGCCCGCACGCAGGGCGGCCTCCGCGATGGGGCGGTGGGTACGCGCCGGCGTCGCGATCGCGACGGCGTCCACGTCGTCGCGGGCCAGCACGGTGTCGAGGTCGGCACTCACGAGCACCCCGCTCTGCGAGCCCAGGACCCGCTCGGCGCGGTCGGTGTCGAGGTCGCACACGGCGACCAGGTCCCAGTCATCGCTCGTTCGGAAGTTGCGGATGAGGTTCGGGCCCCAGTACCCGGCGCCCACGACCGCGACGCCGAGCCTGTGCGTTGATGTCATCAGTAGTCCCCCTGTGGTGTGTGCCCTCATTCGACAGGCTGGTGCCGCGCCGCGTCCGACGACCTGCGACCGGATACCCCAGGTTGGGGATCGACGAATGAGCCGGCTAGGGAACTGCCTGGAACACCACGTCGGCGAAGTAGTTGGTCGCGTTGTAGGAGTTGGCCGGGAATCCACCGCCGTACCGGTAGCGACCGTTGTTGCTCGTCGGTGCCGTGAGGGGTCCGGCGGTCCAGGCCGACCCGAAGAAGGCGGGTGTCGCGGAGTAGCGACCGTTGGGGGCGTAGTAGGACACCACGTAGGTCTGGCCGGCGACCACCGGTACGGGGGTGGCGAAGGCAGCGGTCTGCCAGCCCGACGCGCTCTCGTTGGTGAACGTGACGGCGCCCAGCAGGGTGCCCTCGGAACTCCAGAGAGAGCCTGTGTGCGTCCCGGTGTTGCCCGTCCCCTTGTAGAACCGCACCGCCAGGACCGAGCCGTCGACCGAGGGAGTGAACGCCGTGCCGAGTTCGACCGCCGCTGTGTCGTCGGTCGAGGCTGTCACCGGGGCCTCGTCTGAGAACATCGAGACGTGGGGTTGTGTCGACGGATCGGTGCGGAACGTCCAGCTCTGGGTGGGGAGGACGGCCCCTCTGGTCGACACCACGCCGTTGACGGTCATCGTCACGTCCGTGTCCGCCGGCAGGTCGGAGGCAGGGGTGAAGCTCAGCGTCCTGCCGTTCGCGGAGAGGGCGGCTGTGCCCGCGATCGCCGTCGTACCCCGGCTCGCCGTCATGGACCAGCCGGTGCCGATGGGGGCGGAGAACGTCATGGACGGGGCCACCCCCCGGAAGACGCCGGTCGCTCCCGCTGCCGGGGTCCGGTCGGTCACCGAGATCGTGGCCGGTGCGGCCTTGAACACGACGTCGACGAAGTAGTTGGTCGAGCCCCACGAGAACTGCGGCAGGCCGCCACCCGCTCCGTAGAGGTACCGGCCGTTGTCTCCGGCCGGCGCCGTCAGGTCACCGTTGCTGTAGACGTTGCTGAAGAATCCGGCAGCGGCCGAGTAGTGGCCCCGGGGTGCGAAGTAGCTGACGACGTACGACGTGCCCGCGGTCACTGCGACGGGCTGGGAGAAGGTCGCGGTCTGCCATCCGCTCGGGGTCTCCCCGGCGAAGGTCACCGTCGCGAGCCGTGTGCCGGACGACGACCACAGCGAACCGGTGTGGGTTCCCCCGTTGCCGGTGCCCTTGAAGAACCGGACGCCGGTGATCGTGCCGTCCTGCTGCGGCGTCACGACCGTGCCGAGCTCGACCGGCGAGCTGTCGTCGACGCTCGGCGTCGCCGGCAGCTGCTGCTCGAAGAGCGTCTGCGAGGCCGGCGTCCCCTGGGGTTCGGTGCGGAACGTCCAGGTCTGGGTGGGGAGGGTTGCGCCCTCGGCGGAGCGGACCCCGCTGAGGGTGGCCGTGATGTCGGCGTCGGCCGGCAGCTGTGCCGCCGGCGTGAACGTCAAGGTCGTGCCGTCACTGCTCAGCGAGGTGGCCCCGGCCAGAGCCGTACTGCCTTGCCGCACGGCCATCGAGTAGCCGGTCGTGCTGATCGGGTCCGAGAACCAGGTCCGGATCGTGCTGGTGCGCTCGACCCCCACCGCACCGGGAGCCGGTGACTGAGCGACCACCGAGATCGTCGGTGCGAGCTTCTCGAAGATCGGGTCCACCAGGTAGTTGCTGGCCGAGCTCGAGCCCGGGAAGGCGTCCGAGTAGTTGTAGCTACCGGCAGACGACACGACCTTCAGCGGCGGCCGCGAGAGGTCGGCGGCCGCGAACCCGTTGGGCGTGAGCGAGTAGGCGCCGGTCGTCGCACGGTAGGACACCAGGTAGTCGGTGTTCGCCGAAACCGACACCGGAGTGTCGAAGCTCAGGGTCTGCCACCCGCTGGAAGACTCGCCCGTGAAGGTCCCGGTGGCGAGCGCCGTGCCGGCGGCGGACCAGAGCGTCCCCACGTGGGTGCCGGTGTTGCCGGGGCCCTTGTAGAAGCGCATGCCGGTGATCGTGCCCGGCACGGTCGACTGGAACCGCACGCCGAGCGTGACCGGGACGCGTTCACCCGAGTCGAGCACCGACGGGGTCGAGGTGTCGTCGAACAGCGTGCACGGACAGACTCCTGGCTGCCCTGGCGGCTTGGCGGTCGTGAACTGCCACGTCTTCCCGGTGGTCACCGCGTTGCCCTGGGCGTCGGTGCCCGCGAGGGTGGCCGTGTACTTGACGAACCCGTCCAGCGCTGCGGCGGGGGTGAAGGTGACGGTCCGCGTCGTCGCGTTGTAGGAGGTCGAGCCGGCCACCGTGCCGCCCAGGGCGTCCTTGAGGACGAGGCCCTGGGTGCCCGTTGTCAGCGGCTTGGAGTAGGTGGCCCGCACGGTGGTGTCGAGCGGCACGCTCGACGAGTCCGGCAGAGGCCACTGGGCCGAGGCCGTCAGGGGCGACTCGTCGACCGAGGTGAAGAGAGGGTCGACGAAGTAGTTGCTGTTGCGGTAGCTGCTCGTAGGGAAGCTGCCGGCGTTGGCGTAGACGCCCGCGGGGTTCGCACCGAACCCTCCGGCCACGACGAGTGGATCTGCGTCGATCGGACCCATGGAGAACGCGTCCGACAGCACCGCGTAACGCCCCTGCGGAGCGGTGTAGGACGCGACGTAGGTCGCGCCGGCTGCGACGGCCACCGGCGCGCCGAAGCTCACGGTCTGCCAGCCGGTCGCGGTCTCGTTGGTGAAGGTGCCCGTCGCCAGTCGTTGACCCGACGTGCTCCACAGGGAGCCGGAGTGGGTTCCGCCGTTGCCGGTGCCCTTGTAGAAGCGCACCCCGGTGACGAAACCGTCGATCTTTGGGCTGAAGCGGATACCGAGCTCGGCGGCCGAGCCGTCGTTGGCACTCGGTGTGCTCGGGACCGCGGCCCCGAAGAGCGAGCACGGACAGGCCACCGTGAACGTGCGGGTGGCGACGACCCCGATGTTGGCGCTGTCGTCGACCGCGCGCACGCGGACCGGCACCTGCCCAGTGCCCTGCTGCACGTAGGTGTACGTCCACGCTGCGGTTCCCGTTGCTGGGTGCCACGTGGCACCGTCGGTGGACACCTCGACGCCTGCCACCCGGCCAGCAGCGTCACTAGCCGTGCCCACGAGCGTGACCCGCGTGCCGTTGGGTTGCTGAGAGCCGGCGGCGGGGCTAGTGATGGTGGCGGTGGGTCCGGTGGTGTCGGACGACTTGGTAGCAACGACCAGTGCGGGATCCAGGGTGGTGGGCTGGGCGCTCATGTCGGCCAGGAGGTTCACCTGCGCCTGCTGCATCCGGACGTCGGCTGGCTCGGGGGCGTAGTCCGAGTCGTGCTCCCCGGCAAGTCCCCACGTCCACTGCACGGACCCCGCGCTGAAGACCAGCGCCCCGCTCGGGGCGCGGTACATCGTGAGGTGGTGGGTCGTGGTGCCCGGGGCCACCGTGTTCCCGAAGTCCTGGAGATATTGTGGCGTCGCCCCGGTGGTGGTGGAGAGCCGGATTAGGCCTGGGGGGCGGAAGCCGTTGTCGAGGTCCTCGTTGGACTCGTACCCGATCGTGTGGGGGGCCAACGCCCTGCTGGTCCCGGCGTTCATCGTCGCGAGCGAGGTATTGCGCCAGAGCCGGAGCTTCCCCTCCTCAGCGTTCACCGTCACCGCGAGATCGTCGTGGTTGACCATGTACATGGTGCCGATGAGAGCGTTCTCGGGAGGCCAGCGCCTTGGGAGCGTGGCGCGAACCGGGGGTCTCGCCAGGTCCCGGTCCATTCCGGCGACGGGTCGATCTTGCTGTTGGCCCAGGTCTCCTTGTAGACGACCATCGTGCGGTAGGGAGTTCGGGAGGTGTCGGCCGACGACTCGTAGCGCGTGCGCCAGTACACCTCGTTGCCGCTGAGGAACATCAGGTTCACGCCGGCGTCACGGGCGGCCTCCACGTTGGCCCGCTGTGCACCGCTCCAGTACTCGTCGTGACCCACTGACAGGAAGATCTTGTGATTCTTGAGCAGGGCGCCCCTACGGTCGGAGTCCACCCCTGCGAGGTAGCTGACGTCGTAGCCGTTCTTCTCCAGGAACCGCACCATGGGGTACTCGTTGGCGAAGTAGAAGTCGCGGCCACCGGTCCCGGACCGGGTCAGGACCGGCCGGTTGTAGCTGACCTTGTAGGCCCGCCCGTTGGCGCCGCCCTCATACATGTTGGACCCGCCGTACAGGTTGTAGGCCTGCCACGTGGGATCGGCGGTCTGGAAGACCACGTCCGAGTGGCTGGAGTCGTCGCGCACGACGAACGTGATGTGGCTTGCTCCGCCCGTGTCCGTACGCTTCAGGTGCGCGATGTAGACGCCGGAGACGGCAACACTGGGCACGGTCCAGGACGCTGACACCGCCCAGTTGCCACAGTCGTAGAGCTGCGTGGTGAGGTCGTTGACGCAATTGGGCTGCGCCTGAGGGAGGGTCGCACTCGGCTGGATACTGGCGACCTTGCGGGCACCGTCACCCCCGTAGTAGCCCGTGCGGTAGATGTCGATCGTGTAGGCCCTGGCGGGAGTCGCGATCTTGAAGTCGATCCGCTGCCCGAGGTCGACAGAGATATCGGTCGCGAAACCTTGAATCGAGCTGTCGCCGGAGCCGGAGAAGTTGTCCCACACCGAGGGTGGCGTACCGGGCTTGCTGTTCTCGCACGCGATCTTGTTGCCCGCAGGCCCGCAGGGGTCGCCTGCGGCACTCGCCGGCAGCGCCACGGCGGCCAGTCCGGCGAAACCGAGAGCGGTCACGACCAGCCTGACGAGCAGGCGCACCGAGAGAGCGCGCCGGGTTGAGGTGGCGTCGGGGATGCGGGCCATGGTTGACCTGTCTGCTCGACTGGATCCGCGCGGCCCCTGTCCCCGGGTGAAGGCACCACACGCTGATGGGTCCAAGCCTCCTTTGCCGACTCGGGCCGCGAGCACAGACCGGTGCCGCTTCCCTGATATTGGTGACACGCCGGACGGACAGATCGTGCCTACTTTTGGCCAATTTGTCTCAGGTGGCAGCCGAGTGGGTGTCCGGCACGTTGTGATGGCTCCCATGAGCCTCACCCAAGCGGCCCGGATCGCGGACTCCGCCGATGTCGACCCGAGCGCCGAGATCGGCGCCGGGACCACCGTCTGGCACCTCGCCCAGGTGCGCGAGGACGTGCAGGTCGGGAGCGACTGCATCGTCGGCCGGGGGGCATACCTGGGGCCGGGCGTCGTGGTCGGCGACCGCTGCAAGATCCAGAACCACGCGCTGGTCTACGAGCCCGCGGTGCTCGAGGACGGCGCCTTCGTGGGGCCCGCCGTCGTCTTCACCAATGACTCCTTCCCCCGGGCCGTCACGCCGGAAGGCCGGCTGAAGTCAGGGGACGACTGGACCGCGGTCGGGGTGACCGTGCGCACCGGTGCGAGCGTCGGTGCCCGGGCCGTATGCATCGCCCCGGTCGAGATCGGTCGCTGGGCGATGGTGGGTGCCGGGTCGACCGTCACCCGGGACGTGCCCGACTTCGCGCTCGTGGTCGGCTCGCCGGCCCGCCGGATCCGGTGGGTGGGCCACGCCGGTGTCCCCCTCGAGCAGGTGGACGACTCCGACACCTGGCGCTGTCCCGCGACCGGTCGCAGCTACGTCGAGTCCCGGGGACGTCTCCGCGAGCACGACGCGTGAGCACGCGGCCGCAGGTCGGTGCGGGGTCGTCCGCCGGGGAGACCGGTGACCCCGACCTCATGGGCGGGTCGTGGGAGGTGGTCGAGACCGCCGGCAGCCTCGGCGAGGCCGCCGCCCGCCTGGTCGAGCTGGCGTGCTTCCGCGCGGGTGCCGACGCCGCTCGGCTGAGCACCCGGGACGAGGGCGGCGAGGTCGTCCCGCTCGCGACCCGGGGAGCGCTCCTCGACGAGACCCGGGACGGCCCGGGCGTCGGGGAGAGCGACCCCTCGTCCCAGGCGCTCGCCGACGGTGGCGTCCTGACCATCCCCGACACCCACGCCGACGCGTCGTGGCCGATCTGGAGCCGCGGCGCCGCGGCCCGCGGGATCGGCTCCGCGCACTTCCTCGGGCTGCCGCACCTGGCCGGCGCCGCCGTCACCCTGGAGCTCTACGCGCACCGCACGCACGCCTTCGACGGCCCGGCCGCGGCGCTGGTGGCCGGGCTGGCCCACCACGCCGGGATCGCCCTGCGCCACGCGGCCCGCTTCCTCGAGCTCGAGCAGGCCGCCGCCACCCGTGCCCTGGTCGCTCAGGCGTCGGGCATCCTGATGGAGCGCTACCACCTCGGTGCCGACCAGTCGATGAGCTACCTCGCCCGCAGCAGCGAGCGCGCACGACTCCCCCTGCCGGAGCTGGCCGGCGAGCTGGTCGCTGCCCAGGACCGGGCCGCCGACCGCACCCGGCGCCCCTTCACCGGGCCGGACGACCGGACCGCACAGCTCCCGACCGAGGCAGGACCGCCGGCGGGGTCGGGCGTGCGCTGATCAGGTCGATACCAGTCCGATAACAGTTCCGCAAGCACCCTCACCACCGGATACCTGACCACTTTGGGGGAGTTCGTCCGCCCAGTGGTCATATTTGACGTTCCTTTTACGTATCGTTCGCGATCAGGTGTCTTCATGTACCCACGTACTAGGGGGGGACGTAATGCAGGACGCGAGCGTGGACGAATTGCAGGAACAAAGTCCAGGTCGCTACTCGGGGGCACCGATGGGCATGATCGCTGATCTACGCAGGCTCCATGAGCCGCGAGAGCAGCACGAACGCGCGAGCTTCTCGCGCAGACTTGCACTCGGCAAGAGTCCGGGCCGGAGGTCGGAGAGCCGCTTGCGGGGTCTGGCGCTGTCGGGCGGAGGGGTACGCGCCGCAGCCCTGGTGATCACGCTGCTGACGCTCCTGGTGATCGCGGACTTCGTGCTCGTGTCGGCAGCCGCCTCCTGGCTGGCCCTGCTCCTGACCCTGGTCCAGCTGCCGCTGATCGCCTGTGTCGGCGTGCTCCACGCCCGGCGGTGCGCGGCGCTCTCCAGCGCCACCGGTCGACTGGAGGAGATCGGCAGTCACGCCGAGAAGGTCGAGGCGGCCCTGTCGCGCGACGAGGAGACGTTGCACGAGGTCCGGGCGACCATCGTCGGCCTCTCCCTGGCCGTGCACCTGCTGGCGGAGGCGCACGACGACCTGCCCGCGGCGACACGCACCCGGCTCGAGACCCTGCACGCCTCCGAGCTCGAGCGGCTGCAACGGCTGCTGACCGACGCGCCCCGCGAGGAGTCCCGCTGGGTGGCGCTGGACGACGTCGTGGACCCGTTCGTGGACTCGATCCGCGCCCGCGGTCAGCAGGTCCTGTGGGAGGGCACCGGGTGCCGGGTCTGGGGCCGCCGCGACGAGATCGCCGAGATCGTCCACGTCCTGCTGGAGAACGCGGCCCGGCACGCACCCGAGTCCGAGGTGCGGGTGGAGGTCACGGCCGGTCCCGACCGGATCGAGCTGCGCGTCGCCGACCGCGGCCCCGGCGTCCCGCCGGAGCTGGCGAGCACCCTCTTCGAGCGAGGTGTCCGAGGCGCAGGCTCTCCCGGCCAGGGGCTCGGCCTGCACGTCGCCCGGCGACTGAGCCGCGAGATGCGCGGCGACCTGTGCCTGGAGCGCTCGTCGGCGCAGGTCGGAGCGGTGTTCTCGCTGACCCTGCCGGCCGAGCGGACCGGACGCGGTGAGGCGGGATGAGCCGCGCCCGCAACCAGACCCGGGTGGCCATCGTCGAGGATCACATGCTCTTCGCCGAGGCTCTCGAGGTGGCCCTGGCGCTCCAGGGCCACGACGTCCACCGGATGTCCGTCACCGAGGCGTCCCTCTCCTCGGGACAGCTGCTCTCCGCGCTGCTGCGCCTGCATCCCCGAGTCGTGCTGCTGGACCTGGACCTGGGCTCCGCCGGGAGCGGGACCCGCCTGGTCGAGCCGCTCACCCAGTCCGACGTCGCAGTGGTCGTGCTGACCGGGAACAGCGACCGGGCCCGGTGGGGCGAGTGCATCCGGCACGGCGCCCGCACCGTGCTGCCGAAGACCGCGCCGCTCAACACGATCCTGTCGACCATCAGGCTCATCGGAGAGGGGCGCCCGGTCCTCACCCGCGAGGAGCGGGAGAGCCTGCTCGTCAGCTTCCACGAGGAGAAGCGGACGCTCCAGGAGCTGCGCTGGCGTCTCGACACCCTCACCACGAGGGAGCGCGAGATCCTCGGCCACCTGATGGAGGGACGGGCGGTGCGTGAGATCGCGCGCCACTCCTACGTCTCGGAGGCCACCGTGCGCACCCAGGTCAAGTCCATCCTGGCCAAGCTGGAGGTCTCCTCGCAGCTCGCCGCGGTCGGGGCCGCGCACGCGTCGCACTGGAAGCCGCCGACACTCCAGGGCCCTGCCTGAGTGAAGCCCCCAAATTGGGGATTGTCTCGGGTGGTGGCGTTCCCGGACCCTTGAGTCGTCGGGCACTGGGGGTTCGACCACATGGCGGCTCACCAGCCGTGCTTCTCGGGGAGGGGGTCCGCGCGTCGGATCGCACTACGGGGAGTTGCACAGCAGTGCCCGGAATGGTCGGCCCATTGTCCCCCCAAGGACGACCGTCCGAGTCGGCTGGTGAGCCCTTTGAAAAAAATCCCTCCCCGAGGAGCTGAGCTCTGACAGACTCGGGCGGTGAGCGGCCGGGAGGGCCGTGCACACCGGTGTGGAGGCACGGTCCCGGGGGGGTATGCCATGGACAGCGAGTCGCGGATACGCGTCCGCCTGCTCGGCGACCTCGAGGTGCGGCGCGCCGACGGCTCGGTCGTCGACCCGCACGAGTGGCGCACGGGCAAGACGATGGACCTGCTCCGCCTCCTGGCCCTGGGCGACGGGCAGGTGGTCCGCACGGCCAGCCTGATCGACAAGCTCTGGCCCCTGGTGAGTGCGGAACGCGCCCGCGCCAGCCTGCGCACGGCCTGCAGCCAGATCCGGCGGGCAGTGGGCACCGACTGCGTCGCGCGGCATCCCGACGGGGTGCTCCTGCACGACGCCTGGGTCGACGTGCCGGCCTTCATGCACGGCACCCGGCGCGTGCACCAGGCGGTCCGGGACCGCCGCCACGACGACGCCCTCAGGCTTGCGCCGCTCGGCCGAAGCCCTCTACGCCGGGGACTTCCACGCCCACGACGACGACAGCGACTGGGCCCGCACCGAGCACAGCCACCTGGTCCGCGCCCGCCAGGAGATGCTGACCGAGGCGGCGGGCTCCGCCCTGGAGATCGATCACTTCCGCGACGCCCTCGACTTCGCGCTGGTCGCCGTCGAGCTCGAGGCGACCTCGGAGACGGCGCACCGGGCGCTGATGCAGGCGCACGCCGGGCTCGGCGAGATCGGCAACGCGCTGCGCGTCTTCGAGTCCTACCGGTCCCACCTCGCCGAGGAGCTCGGCGCGGACCCCTCCCGCCAGACCCTCGACCTGCACCAGAGCCTGCTGCGCTCCTCGCGACGCTGACCGGGGCGGGGTTCGCTCAGTCGGTGCCGTGCCGCTTCACGAACTCCACGATGCGCCCGGCGAGCTCGGGGCGGCAGACGATGAGGTCCGGGAGGTAGACGTCCTCCTGGTTGTAGCGCAGCGGGGTGCCGTCGACGCGGGAGGTGAACAGCCCGGCCGCGGCGGCCACGGCGACGGGCGCGGCGGAGTCCCACTCGTACTGTCCGCCGGCGTGGACGTAGGCGTCGGTGAGGTCCCGCGCCACGGAGAGCACCTTGACGCCGGCGGAGCCCATCGGCACCAGCTCGGCGTCGAGCTCCGCGGCCAGTGCGTGGACGAACGCCGGAGGACGGCTGCGGGAGACCGCGATCCGCGGGCGGACCGCGGTGCCGGGTGGCACGACCGGCGGGTGCCCGGTGTTGAAGGTCTCCCCGAGCGCCGGCTGCGCGACGGCACCGGCCACCAGCTCGCCGTCGCACCACAGCGCGACGTGCACGGCCCAGTCCTCGCGCGGCGGCTCCGAGAACTCCCGGGTGCCGTCCAGCGGGTCGATGATCCAGACCCGGTGGGCCTGGAGACGGTCGATCTTCCCGGCCCCCTCGTCGGGCCGCTCCTCCGACAGGACGGCGTCCGCGGGCCGGTGCTCGCGCAGCAGCGCCATCAGCAGGTCGTGGGCGGCGAGGTCCCCGGCGTCCTTGAGCTCCCTGCCGGTCAGGCCCTCCTCGCGGACCTCCAGGAGGCGGCGACCGGCCGTGTCGGCCAGCCAGGTGGCCAGGACGTGGTCGTCGGTGCGGGCCTCGGCGGGGGGTGTTCCGGGTTCGAAGGTCACCGGGACACCCTAGCGGTGGACCGGCTCAGGAGTTGAAGCGCTGCTGGGTCTGCTCGAGGCCCCCGGTGATCAACGACTCGACCGCGTCGGCCGCGTCGCCCACCTGGAAGGGGAGCTCCTTGCGCTGCGTCGTGGAGTAGTTCGAGAGCACGAAGTCGGCGACGTCCTGACGCCCCGGAGGGCGGCCGATGCCGGCGCGCACGCGGTGGAAGTCGCCGGTGCCCAACGAGGAGCGCATCGAGCGCAGCCCGTTGTGGCCGTTGTCGCCCCCGCCCAGCTTGACCCGCAGCGTGCCGAAGGCGATGTCCAGCTCGTCGTGGATCGCGATGATCCGCTCAGGCGGCACCTTGTAGAACTTCGCCAGCGTCGACACGGCGCCGCCCAGCTCGTTCATGTACGAGCGCGGCCGGACCAGCACCAGCCGGGGCCCGGGCGTGCCCGGCGCACCCAGCCGGCCCTCGACCACGTCCGCGCGGCCCGACTTGTGCGCCTTGAACGGCGCGCGCAGCCGGACGGCCAGCTCGTCGTTGACGAGGTAGCCGATGTTGTGCCGGTGCCCGGCGTAGGAAGGGCCGGGATTCCCCAGTCCGACCACGAGCCACACAGGCGTGCCTGTCTCGGCGTCGGTCATGACGGTGGGGTCCCGGCCCTCTCTAGGCTGCTGCTACGAGATCGCTGCGTGGTGGCTCAGGACTCGTCGGACGCGTCGCCGGTGCCGGCCTCGTCCCCGGCCGCCGCCTCGTCACCGGCGTCGCCGGCGTCGCTCTCGTCGCGCTCGATGCCGGCGTCGGCCTCGGCCTCGGCGAGCTCGGCCTCGACCTCCTCGGTGGTGGGCGCGTCGGTGATGTTGACGATCAGCGCCTCCGGGTCGAGCAGCAGCGTGGAGCCCGCGGGGAGCTTGAGGTCGGAGGCGTGGATCTGGGTGCCGGCCTCGAGGCCCTCGATGTCGATCTCGACGTACTCGGGGATGTGCGTGGCCTCGGCCTCGACCTGGATGGTCTGCCAGTCGAGCACGACCAGCGTGTCGCGCGCGGCCTCGCCGTTGAGGTGCACGGGGATCTCGACCGTGACCTTCTCGCCCTTGACGACCACGACGAAGTCGATGTGCTCGAGGTGGCGTCGGATCGGGTCGATCTGGACCTGCTTGGTCAGGGCCAGCTGGGTCTTGCCGTCGATGGACAGCTCGAGCAGGGCGTTCGCGCCGCCGTGCTTGAGCGCCATCATGGTCTCGTGACCCGGAAGGGTGATGTGCAGGGGGTCGTTGCCGTGCCCGTAGACGACGGCGGGGACCTTGTCCGCGCGGCGGATGCGGCGGGCGGCACCCTTGCCGAACTCGGTGCGGGACTCGGCGGTGATCTTCTCGGCGGACATGCGCTTCTCTCCTCGTGCGGCTGCTGATCAGGACTCGTGCGTCGGTGGCCGCCCCGGGCTGCGCAGGCCCTCCCGGAACGAGAAAGCGCCGCGCACTCGGATCGAGTCAGCGCGGCGCAACCGTGGTCAGCCAGCCCTGTCGATCACGGAGCCCCGGAGTTCCGGATGCTCCCTCGCCGAGGCAACCGCAGAAGTCTAGCCGTCGCGCCCGGCGGGCGCGAATCCATCGACCGAGCTGGTCCCGGGCGGGGCTCAGGCGTGGCCCTCGAACATCGACGTGACGGAGCCGTCCTCGAAGACCTCCCGGATCGCGCGCGAGAGCAGCGGCGCGATCGAGAGGACGGTGAGCTTGTCGAAGTGGCTGTCCGCGACGATCGGCAGCGTGTTGGTGACGATGACCTCGCTCGCCGGGCTGTTCTTGAGCCGGTCGACGGCCGGGTCGGAGAGGATCGCGTGGGTCGCGGCGATGATCACGCCGGCCGCCCCGTCGTTCATCAGGGCCTCGGCCGCGTTCACGATCGTGCCACCGGTGTCGATCATGTCGTCGACGAGCACACAGATCCGGCCCTCGACGTGGCCCACCACGCGGTTGGCCTGGGTCTCGTTGGGCCGGTCGGTACGGCGGGACTTGTGGATGAAGGCCAGGGGGGCGCCGCCGAGGCGAGCCGACCAGCGTTCGGCCACCTTGATCCGCCCGGCGTCCGGCGAGACGACCGCGAGCTGCTCGTGGCCGTACTTCTCCCGGACGTAGTCGGCCAGGATGGGCAGCGCCATCAGGTGGTCGACGGGGCCGTCGAAGAAGCCCTGGATCTGGTCGGCGTGCAGGTCGACCGTGATCAACCGGTCGGCGCCGGCGGTCTTGAAGAGGTCGGCGACCAACCGGGCGGAGATCGGCTCGCGACCGCGGTGCTTCTTGTCCTGACGGGCGTAGCCGTAGAACGGCATGACCACCGTGATCCGCTTGGCGCTCGCCCGCTTCAGGGCGTCGACCATGATCAGGTGCTCCATGATCCACTCGTTGATCGGAGCGGTGTGGCTCTGGATCACGAACGCGTCGCAGCCGCGCACCGACTCCTCGTAGCGGATGTAGATCTCGGAGTTCGCGAACTTGTACGCCGACTGCGGCACGAGGTCGGTGCCGAGCTGGGAGGCGACCTCCGCGGAGAGCCCGGGGTGGGCTCCCCCGCTGAAGACCATCAGGTTCTTCTCGGTGGTCCGCTTCATTCCGGTCACGTTCAGACAGCTCCTGGCTCGCCGGGTCGGTGCGTTCCGGATTGTCCCCCACCGGAGCCGCTGCGCCCAACTCCGTCTCGTGGACCCTGCCCCTCGACCACGGCTCGGGACCGGCGAGACCTGATGCCCTAGGGTCGGGCAGCGTGCCCCCCGAGCAGCCCGCAGTGGTCCCCGCGCGGCCCGTCGTCCGTGCCGTGCGCGCGACGTTGGCGCAGCTGGTGGGTCCGGCGGCAGTGGCCGTCGGGGACGCCGAGCGCGACCCCACCACCTGGGCGGCGTTGCGCGCGCAGCTCGACGAGGTGCCCCCCGAGGCGCGGGGTCGACCGTGGCGCGAGGCCAGCGTCCTGGCCGACCTGACCTTCCGCCAGCGACCGAGCCGGGCCTACCGGCAGCTGAGCCGGATGCGCGCTCGTCGCCTGGGGCAGGGCTCGGCCGAGGACTTCGAGGAGTTCTGGGGCGAGTGCCGACGCGCCCTGGCGCCGTACACGCTCAACCCGCACGGCTACCACCTCGCGCTCGGCAGTCGCGAGGCCGGCGACGTGTGGTCGCTGGTGGCACAGGTGAGCGCCGCGGTCGCCGCCCTGGGCCACCCCTGCCTGCTCGACTCCGGGACGCTCCTGGGAGTGGTCCGCGAGGGCGAGGTGCTGGCACACGACGACGACGTCGACCTCGCCGTCGTCCTGGACCCCGACGACTCCCCCGACGCCGCCGGGGCGGCCCGGCAGTGGCAGGAGTTCCGCACCCGCGCCCTGGCCGCCGGACTGCTGGACGCGGAGTTCGAGGAGCGGCGGCCCGGGCACTGCCGGGTGGCGGCCCCGGACGGCCTGATGGTCGACCTGTTCCCGGCCTGGCCGGGCGGTGGGCGGATGTACGTCTGGCCGCACACCCACGGCGACCTCGCGGTCGACGACGTGCTCCCGCCCGCGCGCCGACAGGTCCACGGGGTCGAGGTCCTGGTGCCGCGGCACCCCGAGCGGCTGCTCGAGGTCAACTACGGGCCCGGCTGGCGCACCCCCGACCCCACGTTCCGCTTCGACTGGGCGCACGCGCACGAGCGCTTCGCCGGGTTCCTCGGCCACCTGGGGTCCCGGACCACCCACGACGGGGCGCACGAGCCCGACGGGACCGACGAGGCCGAGGAGGGGGACGACGCGTGAGCCGCACCCTGTGGCTGCACTGCGGCTCGTTCAAGGCGGGCTCCTCGAGGATCCAGCACGAGGCGTGGTCGCGGCGCGAGGAGCTTCTCCGACGCGGGTGGCTCTACCCCCTGACCGGTCTGGTCACCGACGAGCCCGAGGTGGGCGTGCGCCACTCCGACTTCGTCTACCGGCGCTACGACGCCGCCGAGTTCCGCTCCCTGGTCGACGCCCTCGCCGACGAGGTCGCCGGCTCGGACTGCCCGCACGTGCTGATGTCCTCGGAGGCGTGGACGCGTCCCGGCTCCGGGCCCGCCCTGGCCGAGATGGTCGCGGTGCTGCGTCGGCGGGGCCTGGTCGACGAGGTCCGGGGCGTGGTCTACCTGCGCAACCGCCTCGAGTACGCGCGCAGCTTCTACCGCGAGCTGACCCGGCGCCGCGGCAACCGGCGCCGGTTCGCGGACTTCGTGGCGGCCAACGACCGTCCCCTCGACCCGCTCGACACCGTGCGCACCCTGCAGGAGGCGTTGGCTCCCGGCTCGCTGCAGGTGTTCCGCTACGAGGACGTCGGCGACACCGGCGCCCACTTCTTCGGCCTGCTCGGCCTCGACGTCGTGGGGCAGGCCCCTCGCGCCAACCCGGGCCTGCCGGCCGTCGAGGTGGAGGCCTACCGCCAGCTCAACCTGGTGGCCCCCGAGCTGGTGACCGGCTGGCCCGGGATCTCGGCCGCGACCTCACCGCACGTCGCGCTGACGCTCCCGGACGCCGTGGAGCAGCTCGGCCCGGGCCAGCTGGAGGCCGACGCCGGGTGGCGCGCCGACTTCAGCGCCCGGACCGGCTGGTCCGCCGCGCAGGTCGGCGCCCTGCTGGGGACCGGCGACCCGGTGGAGGACGATGTCGCCGAGGTGGCCGGCGTGCTGCGCGGCGTGGTGCTGGACTGGGTCGCCCGCACGGCCACCCCGGGCGTCGAGGTGACCACCTGGGCGCACCCGGACGTCGACCTCCTGGAGCTCAACGAGGTGGACCCCGCCGAGGAGGAGCCCCGGCTCACCGGGCGGCTCCTCACCGGTCCGCACCTCGGGCCCGCCGGCTCGTCCGGCACCGAGGGGTGGCGCCTGCTGGCCGTCGGCGAGCACGACGAGCGCGAGGCGCGGGTGGGGCGCCCCTCCCCGGCCCTCGCCCGCCGCCACCCCGACCGGGCCGATGCCGCCCGGGCCCGCTTCGGTGTCTCCCGGATCGGCTACGGCGCCGAGGGGCGACTCGACCTGGTGCTGGAGCAGGCTTCCGGCGCCCGCACGGTCGTGGCCAGCCTGCGCCGTCGCTGGCTCCCCGCCTGAGCGGGCGCCGCGCTCAGGCGTCCTCGGCCTGCGCGCCCTCGGACTGGGCGGCCTCGGCTGCCTCGGCTGCCTCGGCTGCCTCGGCCTGCGCCGTACCGGGGCGCCTGGCGAGGGTCCAGCCCACCAGGTTGCGCTGGGGCCCGGCCGAGACGGCCAGCGCACCGGCCGGCACGTCACGTCGTACGACGGTCCCGCCGGCCGTGCCCGCTCCGTCCCCGACGGTGACCGGCGCGATGAACGTGTTGTGCGAGCCGGTCCGGGCGTGCCTGCCGATCGTGGTGCGGTGCTTCGCGACCCCGTCGTAGTTGGCGAAGATCGTGCCGGCGCCGATGTTGGTGCCCTCGCCGATCTCGGCGTCCCCGACGTAGGAGAGGTGAGGCACCTTGGCGCCGTCGCCGATCACGGCGTTCTTGGTCTCGACGAAGCCCCCGATCTTGCCGCGCGCGCCGAGGTTCGTCCCGGGGCGCAGGTGGGCGTAGGGCCCGACGGTCGCCGCGTCGCCGATCACCGAGAGCTCGCCGTGCGTGCGCACCACCCGGGCGCCCCGCCCGACCTCGCAGTCCTTGAGGGTGGTGTCCGGGCCGATCACGGCGTCCTCGCCGACGACGGTGGCCCCGAGCAGCTGGCAGCCCGGCAGGATCGTGACGTCCTGGCCCAGCACCACGTCCGCGTCGATCCACGTCGTGGTCGGGTCCATCACGCTCACCCCCTCGCGCATCCACCGGGTGACGATGCGCTGGTTGAGCTCGCGCCCCAGGTCGGCGAGCTGGACCCGGTCGTTGGCGCCCTCGGTCTGCCGGACGTCGTCGATGGCGTACGCCCCGACGGTCAGGCCGGCGTCGCGCGCCAGGTGCACGGTGTCCGTCAGGTAGTACTCGCCCTTGGCGTTGTCGTTGCCGATGCGGGACAGCGCCTCGGCGAGGAAGCCCGCTTCGAAGGCGAGGATCCCGGAGTTGATCTCGCGGATCTCCCGCTGCTCGAGGCTCGCGTCCTTCTCCTCGATGATCGCTTCGACGTCGCCGTCCGCGTCGCGCACGATGCGGCCGTAGCCGAACGGCTCGGGCACGATGCCGCTCAGGATGCTCACCGCCCGCTGGGCCGCCTCGTGGTCGGCCGCGAAGTCGCGCAGGCTCTCGCCGGTCAGCAGCGGGGTGTCGCCGTAGGCCACGATCACGGTGCCGGTCGACCCGTGGCCGGCTCCGGCCAGCGACTCCATCGCCACCCGGACGGCGTGACCCGTGCCGGACTGCGTCTCCTGGACGGCGAGCACGGCGTCCGGCACGAGCTCCTGGATGTGGGGACCGACCTGCTCGCGCTGGTGGCCGACGACGGCCACGATGCGGGTCGGCTCCATGGCCCGGACCGCGCTCAGGACGTGCCCGATCATGCTGCGTCCCCCGACGGGGTGCAGCACCTTCATCGTCTTCGACCGCATCCGGGTGCCACCACCCGCGGCGAGGACGATCACGGTCAGGTCGTGCTCTGCCGGACTACCCATGCTCACTGCCTTGGATTGGGGAGGATCGGACCTCCGCTCGTTCCTCGCTTCGGACTTTCGCTCCCCGGGTAGGAGTCGAACCTACGTCGCTGATCCTGATTCAAAGTCAGGCGGGCCCTGCCGGCAGACCAACCGGGGAAAGCATCCCCGCACCGATCCCGGGGACAGCACGCTAACCCTAGAGGCATCCCGCGGGCGGGCGGCCAACCCCCGGACTAACCTCGAGGTGTGGACCTCCCCGTGATGCCGCCCGTGCGCCCGATGCTCGCGAAGTCGGTCTCCGGCATGCCCGACCCCGCGAAGCACGGCGGGCTGCTCTTCGAGCCGAAGTGGGACGGCTTCCGCTGCCTGGTCTTCAAGGACGGTGACGAGATCGAGCTGACCAGCCGCAACACCAAGCCGCTGACCCGCTACTTCCCCGAGGTGGTGACCGCGATGCGCGAGCAGCTGCCCGAGCGGTGCGTCCTCGACGGCGAGCTGTTCGTGGCCCGGCGCACCGAGGACGGTGTCGACCGCCTCGAGTTCGAGGTGCTCCAGGAGCGGATCCACCCGGCGAAGTCCCGGGTCGCGATGCTGGCCGAGCAGACCCCGGCCGGGTACGTCGCCTTCGACCTGCTCGCCCTCGGCGACGAGTCGTACGTCGAGCGACCGTTCGGCGAGCGTCGCGCCGCCCTGGAGCAGGCGCTGGCCGGCCTGAGGGGTCCCTGCCACCTGACCCGCACGACCACCGACCCGGCGCTCGCCGCGCAGTGGTTCGAGGAGTTCGAGGGGGCTGGGCTGGACGGCGTGGTCGCCAAGCCGCTGGGCGCGCCGTACGCGCAGAACGCCCGCACGATGCTGAAGATCAAGCACGAGCGCACGGCCGACGTGGTGGTGGCCGGCTACCGCGAGCACAAGGGCTCCACGCCGCAGCGCCCGCTGGTCGGCAGCCTGCTGCTGGGCCTCTGGGCCGACGGCCGGCTCCAGCACATCGGGGTCAGCGCCAGCTTCACCGAGAAGCGTCGCGCCGAGCTGGTCGACGAGCTGGCCCCCCTGGTCTGCCCGGTCGAGGAGCACCCCTGGGGCGAGTGGCAGGAGTGGGCGATCGCCAATCCCGACCGGGTCCCGGGGACCCAGAGCCGGTGGAGCGCCGGCAAGGACCTCTCCTTCACCCCGCTGCGACCCGAACGGGTGATCGAGGTGAAGTACGACCACATGGAGGGCCGGCGATTTCGGCACACGGCCCACTTCAAGCGCTGGCGCGACGACCGTGACGCCGGTTCCTGCGGCTACGAACAGCTCGACGAGCCGGCGGGCTACGACCTCGCTACGATCCTCACACCGCCGAGCCCCTCGAGCACCAAGGACAACTCCCATGACTGAGACCTACAACGTCGTCCTGCTCGTCGAGCAGGCCCTGACGATCAGCGACGCCACCCAGGTGCACTCGCTGCACGACGAGCTCGAGGACCGGGTCGCCTACCACGTGCTGCTCCCCCTCGAGGACGCCGCCGGCCGCGTCGAGGCGGCCATGGGCTCGCTCTCGACCGGTGAGGTGCTCGCCTCCCCTGCGATGGCGATGAGCGAGGTCGACCTCGAGGCCGTCCGCCGGGACTGCCAGGAGCGCTCGGACGCCGAGCTGGCCAGCACCCTCGAGGCGCTGCGCGCCAGCGGCGCCGACGCGCACGGCAAGGTCGTCGGATCGGACCCCATCGACGAGCTGGCCACCCTGGTGAAGGCCCTCGATGCACGGGAGGCGATCATCCTGACCCGGTCGCACGTCGTCGCCGAGTTCTTCCACCTGGACTGGACCTCGCGGGCGCGCCGCAAGCTCGGCGTCCCGGTGCTTCACCTGCTCGAGCACGAGAACTTCGACGAGCAGGCGGGCGGCAGCGGCGAGGGGATCACCGGCCTCTGAGCGTCCCGGCTTCGACCCCCGGCTTCGACCTCCAGCGTCCTCCACGGCGGGGTCGCCGCGACTGTTACCAACTGCTGGATCTGTCGTTACCCGGGTGTGGCCGGCGTCGCTCTACTGTTCAGGAGTCGGAGAGCGAGAGCCCGCCGACGAGGAACAGGACCAGGTGATCGTTCCGGGGGGAATCGATCACGACGGCATCCGTGCCGTGGGCCCTGGCAACGAGAGGCAACCCGCGCGGCGTCCCTGGGGGGAACGCCGGCGGGTTCCTTTCATTTCGGCCCATCCAGCCCCGCCCGGCGCGGCCCGCCCCCGCCCTGCTCAGTCCTCGACCCGGCGGCCCTGGTCGTCCCAGTGCGCGGCGACCTTCTTCGACGGCTGCACCCGCGGGGGCTCGCCGGGCATCTTGGGGTGGTCGGGCGGGAAGTTGAGCTCGCCGCCCGGCAGCGACTCCCAGAGGTCGAGCAGCGGGGTGAGGTCGTGGTGCACCTCGTCGATGTCGGCCCACGGGTCGCCGTCCGCGAGCCGGTCGGGCACCGTGAAGAGGTTGTAGGCGCGCGGGTCGCGGACCTCGGCCAGCTCCTCCCAGGACATCGGCGTGGAGACCGGCGCCCCGGGCAGCGGGCGCAGGGAGTAGGCCGAGGCGATGGTGCGGTCGCGGCAGTTCTGGTTGTAGTCGACGAAGATCCGCTCGCCGCGCTCCTCCTTCCACCAGCGGGTGGTGACGCCGGGGTCGCGACGCTCGAGCTCGCGGCCGAAGCCGATCGCCGCGTGCCGGACGTCGGCGAAGTCCCAGCGCGGCTCGATCCGGACGAAGACGTGCACGCCCCGGTTGCCGGAGGTCTTGGGGTAGCCGCGGATCCCGAGCTCCTCGAGCAGCTCGCGGGCGACGCCCGCGACCCGGACCGCGTCACCGAACGACGTGCCCGGTTGCGGGTCGAGGTCGAGGCGCAGCTCGTCGGGGTGGTCGACGTCGTCGCGTCGTACCGGCCACGGGTGGAAGGTGAGGGTGCCCATGTGGGCGCACCACACCGGCACCGCGATCTCGCTCGGGCAGATCTCGGCCGCGGTCCGCCCGGAGGGGAAGGTGATCTCGACCGACTCGACGTAGTCGGGAGCACCCTTGGCGATCCGCTTCTGGTAGAACGCCTCGGCGTCCCTGTCCTGCGGGCCGGTGGCCAGCCGGAAGCCCTCGCGCACGCCCGAGGGCCAACGCTCCAGCGCGGTCGGTCGGCCGCGCAGCGCGCGCATCAGGCCGTCGTCGACACTCGCGACGTACTGCGCGACCATCAGCTTGGTGACCTCGGGTGTCGTGTCCGTGGCCTCGTAGATCACCCGGTCGGGGCTGGAGACCCGGACGGCCCGCCCGCCGGCGTCGACCTCGGCGGCTGGTGTCTTTCCCATGGGACCACGCTAGCCGGAGCGAGCCGTCCGGTTCAGGCCAGCCGGTTCAGGCCAGCCGGTTCAGGCCAGCCGGTTCAGGCCGGCAGCGCGTGCGGCCGGAGGCTCACCCGCCGATCGCCGTTCGCCCGGCCGGCCGGTTGAACTCGAGGCCGGCCGTCGTCACGACCTGCCAGGTGGGGTCCGCGCCGGGGAGCGCCCGGAGCTCGTGGGCGCAGGCCGCCTCTCCCCGCTGGGCCGCCGGACTTGTGTCCACCCCTAGATTTGGTCCCATGGCCTACGACGTGGACAAGACCGACGAGCAGTGGCGCAGCGAGCTGTCGCCGCAGGAGTACGCCGTGCTGCGGCAGGCCGGCACGGAGCCGGCGTTCCGCGGGGAGTACACCGACACCGAGACCACCGGCAGCTACCGCTGCAAGGCGTGCCGGGCCAAGCTCTTCGAGTCGGACACCAAGTTCCACTCGGGCTGCGGCTGGCCGTCGTTCTACCAGCCGATCAGCGACACCGTCGAGTACATCGAGGACACCTCGCACGGGATGAAGCGCGTCGAGGTGCGCTGCGCCAGCTGCGGCTCCCACCTCGGCCACGTCTTCCCCGACGGCTACGGCACCCCCACCGGCGACCGGTTCTGCATCAACTCCATCAGCCTCACCCTGGAGCCGAAGGACGCCTGAGCCTCGGCGGGTTTCACCGGTCAGCCGGGGAAACCCGGACTTGTCGGCCGAGATCTCGGCTGACAGGCGGGGGTTTCACCGGTCAGCCGGTGAAACCCGCTCACGGCAGGCGCTCGACCAGGTCGGTGACGCCGACCAGGGAACCGGTGTAGAACGGCACCTCCTCGCGCACGTGCCGACGCGCGTCCGAGGAACGCAGGTGCCGCATCAGGTCGACGATGCGGTGGAGCTCGTCGGCCTCGAAGGCCAGCATCCACTCGTAGTCACCGAGCGCGAAGCTGGCGACCGTGTTGGCCCGGACGTCGGCGTAGTCGCGCGCCATCTTGCCGTGCTCGGCGAGCATCCGGCGCCGCTCCGCGTCCTCGAGGAGGTACCACTCGAAGGAGCGCACGAACGGGTAGACGCACACGTGCGCCCTGGGCGCCTCGTCGCCCATGAACGCCGGGATGTGGCCCTTGTTGAACTCCGCCGGGCGGTGCAGCGCCAGCTGCGACCACACCGGGGCCAGCCGGCGCCCGAACGACGTCCGCCGCAGCCGGTGGTAGGCGAGCTGCAGCTGCTCCGAGGTGGCGGCGTGCCACCAGACCATCACGTCCGCGTCCGCGCGCAACCCGCTGACGTCGTAGACGCCGCGCACGACCACGTCACCCTCGGCGAGCTCCGCGAACAGCTTCTCCACCTCGGCCGCCTCGGCCGCCCGGTCCGCGCCCCCGTCGACCGGGCCCAGGACGTCGGCGAGCCGGAACACCGACCACATCGTGTAGCGGATCGACTCGTTGATCTCACGGATCCGCGCCGCCTTGCTGGGGCTGGGCGGGGTGGCGGCGTCTGGGCCGTCCACGGGACTGGAGGTCGGGCTGGTCATGGGGCCATTGTGCCGGGGCCCACCAGCTCGGCGACCGCCCGGTGGGCGGAGGCGATCACGGCTGGGACCCCGACCCCGTCGTAGGCCGCACCACAGACCGCCAACCCCGGGACCCGGGCGACGTCGGCGCGGATCCGCACCACCCGGTCGAGGTGACCGACGGCGTACTGCGGCAGCCCCCCGCCCCAGCGCTGGACGTGGGTGTCCACGGGGCGGGCGCGCAATCCGACCGAGTCCGCCAGGTCGCCCAGCGAGGCCTCGACCAGCTCGTCGTCGGTGGCCTGGAGGGCAACCACCTCGCCGTGCCGTCCGATCGACGTGCGCAGGTGCAGGACGTCCTCGCCGCCGAGGACGCCCCGCCCGGCTGCGCGCACCCAGTCCCACTTCGCGAACGAGAAGGTGCTGGCCTTGATCCGTCGTCCGTCGATCGGCGGGACCAGGAACCCGCTGACGGCGAACGGGCCGCCCCCGCCGGCCGAGAACGTCGCGATCACCTCCGCCGCGCGGAAGGCCAGCGTGACCACGGCCACCGAGGCGTACTCGATGCCGCCCAGCTCGCTCGCCGCGGCCGGGGCCAGCCCGGCGAGCAGCCGCGCGGCCGGAGCAGCCGGTACGGCGAGCACGACCGCGTCGGCGGTGAGGTTCTCCTGGTCGGTCGCGGAACCCAGCGTGAGCGCGAAGCCATCCTGGTCGGCGGGTCCGCAACCACCCGACCGACGCAGCTGCCGCACCACCGCACCGGTGCGGACCGCGAAGCCACCCGCGCCCACCAGCGCCTCGGCGAGGCCGGCCATCCCCCCGCGCAGACCTGCGAAGACCGGCACGGACGAGACGGGCAGTGAGCGCGCGGAGTCGAGCAGGGAGCCGCGCCGGGCGAGCGTGACGAGCTGGGGCACGGTCGCGCGCGCAGACAGCTCCCGGGCGCGGCCGGCGTACACCCCGCCGAGGAGCGGCTCGACCAACCGGTCCACCACCTCGTCGCCGAGTCGCTCGGCGACCAGGTCACCGACCGACACGTCCTCGGTCAGCTCGGTCGGGGCGAGCCCGGGCTCGGCGCGGACGCGGGCGAGACCCGCCGAGGAGAGGACGCCGGAGGCGGCCAGCCCGGTGAGATCGAGCGGCACCCCCATCAGCGAACGGGGCAGCGGTCGCAGCGCCCCGCGAGTCCAGATCCGGGAGCTGGCCGCGGTCGGGTGCTCGATGGCCAGGTCCAGCGCACGCGCGAGCGCGACGCCCTCGGGCCGCCGGTTGAGCATCGCCTCCGCGCCGACGTCCACGCTCACGCCGGCCACCTCGTGCCGACGCAGCTTGCCGCCGACCTCGGCTGCACCCTCGAGCACGAGGACGTCGTCGCCCGCGGCCGCCAACGCATGTGCTGCCGTCAGCCCTGCAACACCGCCGCCGACCACGACGACGCGTCGTCGACCCATCAGCCGACGACCAGCGCCGCGAGCTTGTCGAGGGTCTGGGTCATCATCGCAGCGGGCACCACCGGGAAGGTGACGCGCCCGCGCAGCTTCGGGTTCAGGTTGCTCCAGTCGCAGTACGACGTCACCCGGGTCCCGCCGTCTTCGAGCGGCTCGAGCTCGTAGCCGTAGACGTGTCCGAGCGGGCTGCGCCCCCCGGCGCCGACACTCCACTCGAGCAGCCGGTCGGGGTCGATCCGGGTCACCGTGTTGAGCACGTCGTACTCCCCCATCGGCAGGTCGCCGAGCGCGGCCCGGTCCATCGCCACGGCGAACGTGTCACCGACCGCGCGCAGTCGCTGCGCACCCGAGGTGGCGACCAGCATCCCGGAGCCGTCGATGCGGACCTGGCCCTGCGGGTCCGCGACCAGGTCGAAGATCGCCGACGCCGGGGCCGGGATCTCCCGGGAGACCGCCAGCCGCTCGTGGTCGCGCGGTCGTCGAGGTTGTTGGTCCACCCGCTCAGGCTACGACCCGAGGGAACCGGCGGCGGCCGGCAGCCGTCCCACCTGGCATGCAGACCATCCTGGAGCGTCGACCCGGCCGGCTCGCCGGCACCGCACTCGTGCTGGCCACGGTGACCCTCGGGGCCCTGCTCGTCGGCTGCTCGGCCGGCGGTCTCGGGGGCAGTTCGGACTCCTCGATGGCGAGTGTCGAACCTGCGATCCAGGGAGCTCCGGAGTCCTCTCGAGTGTTCGGCGGGGACGGCAAGGTCGGCTCGCAGGTCGACGGGGCCACCAAGAACGCCGACTTCCGGCTCCAGCAGCGCGCGATCATCTCCAAGGGAGCGGTGGTGCTGAGGTCGGACGACGTGGCCAGGGCCCGGTTCGACGCGCAGAAGGTCGCCGACCAGCTCGGCGGCGAGATCACCGACGAGCAGAGCGACACCGGCCGGGACGGGGAGCTGGCCACGGTCCGGCTCGTCGTCCGGGTCCCGTCGGCCGACTTCACCGAGGCCATGGGTGCGTTCGAGGCCGTGGGTGAGCTCTCCCACTCGAGCGCCTCGAGCGAGGACGTGACCACCGAGGTCATCGACGTCGAGGTGCGGATCAGCGCTCAGCGACGCAGCATCACGCGGATCGAGACCCTGCTCGACCGGGCCCGGAACCTGCGCGACATCGTGCTGATCGAGGGGGAGCTGACCCGACGCCAGGCCGAGCTCGACTCGCTCGAGCAGCAGTCGGCATTCCTCGAGGACCAGACGTCGCTCTCCACGATCACAGTGAACCTCGAGCGCACCGCGAAGGAGCCGGGCGAGAAGGACGACGACTCCGGCTTCCTCGCGGGGCTGGCGTCCGGCTGGGCCGGCCTCACGTCGCTCACCGTCGGACTCGCCACCCTCGTCGGGATCCTGCTCCCGTTCACGATCCTGCTGCTGGCGCTGGCCGCCTCGGGCTGGCTGCTGCTTCGCCCGGTCGCACGACGCCTGCGCTCAGGGCGAGCGGTCGCCACCACCGCAACTGCGCCCGACTAGTCCGACTGCTGCTCGGAGGCGTCGGGGTCGTCGCAGATGTCGAGCAGCGCGCGGATCGGCATCGCGGACTCGGCATCGCGGACTCGGCGGGATGACGGAAGTGGCGGTGCCCTGGCCGGCCTGCTCACCCTGGCCGGCACCACCGTGGGCGATCGCCTCCGCCGGCGCACCGGCGCCTGGACCGGCCTCCGGCCTCCTGGTGATCGGGCACGGCGCCACGGTGACCGACAACGCCCACGCCAGCGGGTATGACTGCGGAGCCTGCGCAGGCAACGACGGTGCGGTCAACCCCCACCTGCTGGCGGCTGCCCTCGACGACGCCGAGGTCCGCCGCTGCCTCGCCGAGCGCGGGATCGTGCTGCCCCACGACACGGTGGCGGTGGCCGGGGTGCACGACACCACCCGCGACGTCGTCCGGATGGCAACGCCCGACCCGGCCGACGGGTCGTGGCCGAGCACCGCGTGCTGCACCAGCTCGTGGGCAACGGGTGGATCGACTTGGCGGTCGTGGACGACGAGGGCGCCCACCGCCTCGATCGCCACCTGTCCTGGCGTCGGTGGAACGTGCTGGCGCCGACCTTCGGCGCCCGGCCGGTGGATCGGCAGCCGACCGCGGCGGCCCACCCGTGAGGGTCAGGACAGCGGGTAGGACTGCACGAACTCAGTCAGCCGCTTGAGCTGGTCGGGGTTCGTCGACGGGATCACGCCGTGCCCGAGGTTGAAGACGTGGCCGTGGGCGGTGCGCCCGGCCTCGATGATCTCGGCGGCGCGGGCGGTCATCACCTCGGTCGGCGCGAAGACCAGCGTCGGGTCGAGGTTGCCCTGGACGGCGCGGCCGCCGACCTTCGGGATCGCCAGGTCGAGCGGGGTGCGCCAGTCGACGCCGACGACGTCCGCGCCCGCCTCCCCCATCAGCGTCAGCAGGTTGGCCGTGCCGACGCCGAAGTGGATGCGCGGCACCCCGAGCGCCCCCGCGCGCTCCAGGACCCGCGCGGAGTGCGGCAGCACGTGCGCCGCGTAGTCCTGCGGGGTCAGGGCGCCGGCCCACGAGTCGAAGAGCTGCACGGCACTGGCGCCGGCGGCCACCTGCACCTCCAGGTAGGCCGCGGCGATGCCGCCGATCTTGCGCATCAGCGCGTCCCACACCTCGGGGGCGCCGAACATCATCGCCTTGGTCTTCGCGTGCTCCTTCGACGGCCCGCCCTCGACGAGGTACGACGCGACCGTGAACGGTGCCCCCGCGAAGCCGATCAGCGGGGTCGCCCCGAGCTGGGCGACCAGGCCGCGCACGGACTCGGTGATGAACGGGACGTGCTCGGCGGTGAGGTCGGGGATCGCCTCGACGTCGGCCAGGGTGCGCACGGGCTGCGCCACGACCGGGCCGACACCGGGCTTGATGTCGAGGTCGACACCGACCGCCTTGAGGGGCAGCACGATGTCGGAGAAGAAGATGGCCGCGTCGACGCCGTAGCGGCGCACCGGCTGCATGGTGATCTCGACGGTCAGCTCGGGGTTCATGCAGGACTCGAGCATCCCGACGCCCTCGCGCAGCCTGAGGTACTCCGGGAGCGAGCGACCGGCCTGGCGCATGAACCACACCGGGGTGTGCGGCACCGGCTCCCCCCGGGCCGCGCGCAGGAAGGCACTGTCACGAAGAGCGGAGGCAGCAGTCACGCGTCGAATCTTCGCAGGTCAACCGGCGTGTTCGCACATCGGGAGGCGGCCCCCGACCTAGGGTGAGGCCATGGTCGTCCGTCAGGAGACGCACCCCGGAACGGGTGCGGGTGCAAGCCCCCCGGGGTTCCGGGAGGCCGTGGACAGCATGCACGCCGCACGGTTGCGCCCCGAGGTGTTCTGCGAGGAGATGCCCGCGCCGCAGCGCATCGCGCCGCACTCCTCCGCGCTCTCGGCCGACGTCACCGTCGACGACACCGACATCGGGACCGGCCGGATCATCCTGCTGCACGACCCCGCCGGCAACGACGCGTGGGACGGCACGTTCCGCTGCGTCGCCTACGCCCGCGCGGAGATCGACGTCGACCTGATCACCGACCCGCTGCTGGCGGGAGTCGGCTGGTCGTGGCTCACCGAGGCGCTCGACGCCCACGGAGCGACCTACGCCTCCGCCTCCGGGACGGTCACCCGAGTCGCCACCGACAGCTTCGGCGGGATGGCCGACGACGGCGGCACCGCCCAGATCGAGATCCGCGCGTCCTGGACGCCGCTCGCCACCGGCGACCCGCAGTCCACCCTCGCCCTCGACCTCGGTCCGCACGTCGAGGCCTGGGGCGAGCTGCTGTGCACCGCCGCCGGCCTCCCGCCGGTGCCGGAAGGGGTCAGCGCCATCCCGAGCCGCCGCGGCCAGCGGGGCTCGGGACGCTGACCACGATGTCCTCCGACTCCACCCCTGAGCCCGAGCCGACCGAGCCCGAGCCGACCGGGCCCGAAGCGACCGAGCCCGAGGCGCCGCCGAAGCCGCTGCTGCGGCTGCGCGACGGGCTGCCCCCCGTCGTGGAGACGGACGCCGGACTGGCCGAGGTCTGCGCGGCCATCGCCGCCGGCACCGGTCCGGTCGCCGTCGACGCCGAGCGCGCGTCGGGCTACCGCTACTCCTCGCGGGCCTACCTGATCCAGCTGCGCCGCGAGGGCGCCGGCAGCGCCCTGGTCGACCCGATCGCCTTCGACTCCCTGGCCCCGCTGCAGGAGGCGATCGGCGACACCGAGTGGATCCTGCACGCCGCCACCCAGGACCTCGCCTGCCTGCGCGAGGTGGGCCTGGCCCCCACCCGGCTGTTCGACACCGAGCTCGCCGGCCGGCTGCTGGGCTACCCCCGGGTCGGCCTGGCCACCCTGGTCGAGACGATCCTGGGCTTCCGGCTGGCCAAGGAGCACTCGGCCGTCGACTGGTCCACCCGTCCGCTGCCCGAGCCCTGGCTGGAGTACGCGGCCCTCGACGTCGAGGTGCTCGTCGAGCTGCGCGACGCCCTCGCCGAGGAGCTGGTCGAGGCCGGCAAGGCCGACTGGGCGCGCCAGGAGTTCGACCACCTGCGCGGCTTCGAGCCCGCCGTCCGGGTGGAGGCGTGGCGCCGCACCTCGGGCCTGCACCGGGTGCGCGGGCGCCGCGCGCTCGGCGCCGCCCGGGCCCTGTGGCAGGCCCGCGACGAGATCGCCGAGCAGCGCGACGTGACGCCCGGGCGGATAGTCCCGGACGCCGCCATCGTCGCCGCTGCGCAGGCGATGCCGACCGACCGCGCCGCCCTCCTCTCGACCCGCGGCTTCCACGGTCGCGGAGCCGAGCGCTACTCCGGTCGCTGGGTGGCGGCGCTGGCCGAGGTCGCCGGGATGGACGAGCACGACCTCCCGGCCCGCGCGCCTCGTGGCGACGGCCCCCCGCTGCCGCGGGCCTGGGCCGAGCGCGACCCGGTCGCGGCCCGGCGCCTGCAGCTGGCTCGCGAGGCGATGGCGGCCCTGGCCGAGCAGCAGGGACTGCCGGTCGAGAACGTGCTGACCCCCGACTACCTGCGCCGCACCCTGTGGTCGCCGCCGACCACCCGGGACCCCGGAGAGCTGCTCGACGCCGTGGTCGCCCAGCTCTCCGGGTACGGCGCGCGCAGCTGGCAGATCGCGCTGGCCGCACCGGTGCTGACCCGGGCGATCCTCGACGGCGACACCGCGGCCACCCCGGCGCCCGTCGAGGACGACCCCGAGCCGGGGACCGACCCCGCGACCGACTGAGCGGCCGGACCGCTCAGGGCGACTCGCTCGGGGAGCCGGGGTCGAGGAAGAGACGTGACTTCTCGTCGATCCGCTGGGTGATGGCCTCGAGGTCGTCGAGCACCGGGACGGTGACCAGCTCGCGCAGGTCGGCGGAGACCGCGAACTCCAGCTCCGGCCCGTTCTTGAGCAGCGGCGGGATCACCATGCTGCGCACGGCGGTGTTGAAGAACGAGGCGTGCTGGGGCTGGCGACCGGGCTGGAGGAAGTCGCCCGAGAGCCCGACCTCGAGGTTCGCCGGGGCGAGCGAGCCCGCCCGGGCGACCCGCGCGACCGACTCGGTCGATGTCGCGTGCACCAGGAAGTCGGCCGCCTCCGGCGTGCTCGCCGCCCGCGAGGAGAGGCACAGGCCGGTGATGTCACCGACGGTCGCGGCGCTGTCGAGCACCGGCATCGGCATGACGTCGAAGCTCAGTCCGGGCACCCGGCGCAGCTCGGGCACCCGCGAGCGGAAGCCCGCGAACATCGCGAGCCGGCCGCGCTCGAACCACTCCAGCGGGGTGGCCTTGGCGAGCTGTCGCTCGGTGAGGTTGAGCTGCGGGTCGCGCAGCAGCGGCAGGGTGCGCTCGAGCGCCGCGCGGGTGCCACCGCTGGAGAGGGTCAGCGAGGTGGGGTCGGCGTCGTCGTCGAAGAGGGACCCGCCCCCCGAGTAGACGAACGGCGCGAGACCGCGCAGCGTGGGGTCGACGTACAGACCGCGCGAGCGGCGGCCCGGGCGGGTGGCGAACGACGCGGTCGTGGCGAACTGCTCGAGGCTCCAGCGGTTGGCGCTGTGGGAGACGTCCGGGACGTCGAGCCCGCGGGCGATCATCTTGTCGAAGTCGACGAGGTCCGTGTTGTAGTAGATGACCATCGGCGAGATGCCGAAGGGCATGCACTGGAGCCGGTTGTCGACGCTGTAGGCGTCGAGGGCGTCGCGGGCGTAGTCGTCGCCGAAGTCGACGCCGCGCTCGTCGAGCAGGTCGTCGACCGGTTGCGTGATCTTCTGCTGGCGCAGCCAGGCGAGGTCGCTGCGCGAGGCCAGGAAGACGTCGGGCACCGGTTTCCCGGCCCGCAGCGCGTCGAGCAGCTGGTCGTGGCCGGGCCAGGAGACGATCGAGACCCGGCTGTCGTCCGAGGTCTCGTTGTAGGCGTCGACGACGTCCTGGAACGCCTTGACCTCGCGGCTCGGACCGAACACCCCGAAGGTGAGCCTCGTCGTCTTCCCCGGCTGGACGCTCGAGGGCGTCGTCGGGGTCGGTGCCGGCTCGGGGTCGGAGCTGCTGGTGCAGGCCGAGGCGACGAGCAGCAGCGCCAGCAGGCCAGCTATCGAACCAGCGCTGCGGCGGGTCGACCGGCGACCGGTCCCTCGGGGGCGACCGGACGTCGCGGCCCGTCCCCCGTGTCCCTCTGCCGCCACTCGCATCCCTCTCGCACCGCCCGACACCGTCCCCGTGACCGCTGCCGGCCGTGGGGCCCACCCTACCGACCGGGGCGCCGCGGGCCGACCGATCGGTCTCAGGCGTCCAGCCGGGCCAGCTCCTCGGCGCTCAGCACCAGCTCGGTGGCGGCGAACGAGTCGACGACCGACGAGGGCCGACTGGCGCCGGGGATCGGGATCACGTGCTCGCCGCGGGCGAGCAGCCAGGCCAGACAGACCTGCTGGGGACTGACGTCGTGCGCGGCGGCGACCTCGGCGAACACCGCGTGCTCGTCACCGAGGCCGGCCGCGCCGCCCATCCCGCCCAGAGGGCTCCACGGCAGGAAGGCCAGGCCCAGTCGCCCACAGAGCTCCAGCTCGCCCTCGCTGCTGCGGAAGGCCGGGGAGTACTGGTTCTGCACGCTCACCAGCGCGTCGCCGAGGACGCCGTGGGCCTCGTGGATCTGGGCCTCGTCGGCGTTCGACAGGCCGACCCGTCGCACCAGGCCCGCGTCGTACAGCTCCTTGAAGGCGCCCATCGTCTCGGCGTACGGCACGGACGGGTCGGGTCGGTGGTGCTGGTAGAGCCCGATGGCGTCCACGCCGAGGCGGCGCAACGAGCCGCGCACGGCCTCGTGGATCCACTCCGGACGCCCGTCGATCGGCCAGTCGGCGCCGTCCCGGCGAATGCCGCCCTTGGTCGCCACCAGGACGTCCTCGCCGCGCCCGCGCAGGGCCCGGGCGACGATCTCCTCGTTGTGGCCGAGCCCCGAGTCGCGCGGGTGCCCGTCGGGGCCGTAGCAGTCGGCGGTGTCGAGGAGCGTGACGCCGCGCTCGAGAGCCGCGTGCACGGTGGCAATGGCGCGCTCGGGGTCGGGCAGGGTGCCGTCGCGACCGGGTCGTGAGAGCGGCATGCCGCCGAGCCCGAGGGCGCTGACCTGGCGGTCGCCGAGAGTGCGGGTGATCATGCGCCGACGCTAGCCGGAGGCTGATGAGCACGCCGGACCGGGAGCGCCTCACGGCGCGTGGCCGCTCGTAGCGGCTTATTGTGGGACCCGGGGCTGCCGCGGTCCGACGTGCTCGGGACCCAGCCTAGTCCCCCGGGTCAACCGTCCGCCGGTGACCACACGGGCCCGGAAGCGGGCTCAGCCCAGGCCGGGCCCCAGCTCGGTGTGGCCCGCCGCCTCGAGCTGCTCGGCCAGCGCCAGCATCCGCTGCACCTCGGCCTGGCTGGCCTCCGGCAGGGATGCCCGCCCGGTGGCGACCACCCGTGCGAACGCCGAGGCGCGCAGCAGCACGTCGGCGAAGTCGCCGGCCGCGATCCCGCGCAGCACCGCGTCGACCATCGCCTTCAGCTCGTCCGGCCCCGGTGGGTCGGCGACGCCGGCCACCACCCGGGCCACCTGGGCCCTGGCCCGGCCGGCCTCGAAGGCCCGGGCGACCGCGACCGGCTCGGCGTACACCCACGAGCGCAGCAGGTAAAGGCGCCACAGGCACCCGGCCAGCGAGTCCGCGGGCGAGCCCGACCACACCTGCGCGATGGTCTCGATCCCCTCCGTGTCGGCGAGGTGGACGAGCCGCTCCACGACGTCGTCGTCCCCGGCCCGACGGGCCCCGCGCACGAGCAGCGTGGCGGCGCGGTCGGCCGCCTCGCTCACCTCGGCGGGGTCGGCGCCGCCGACGAGGGAGTCGAAGAGGCGGTGGCCCGGCATCATCGGGCGGTGGTGCGGACGGCTGGTCATCGGCCCAAGGCTACGTCGTGGCCGCGAGGGCCTTGCGGATCCGCTGGTCGCTCACCGGGTAGGCCGTCCCGAGCTGCTGGGCGAACAGCGAGACCCGCAGCTCCTCCAGCATCCAGCGGACCTGGCGCAGCTGCTCACCCGGCGGCGTGCCGGGCGGCAGCGCCTCGACCCGGTGCAGCCACGCGGCCTGCAGGTCGCCGACCTGGTCCAGCAGCGTCCGGTCGCGGTTCACGGCCGCGGCCCCGCCGGTCGCGAGCTTCTCGCGGCGCTGCACGATCGCCGCGAGGTACGTCGGGTAGCGGCGCAGCGCGGCCGTGCCGGCGTCGGCCACGAAGCCCCGGGTGACGAGTCGGGCGAGCTGGTCGCGCAGGTCGCTCATCGCCGGGAGGAGCGCCATCTCGGTGCGTCCGCTGAGCTGCTTCTCGGCAGCGCGCCACGCCTCGAGCACCCGGATCACGTCACCGAGGACGGCCCGTAGCGCGGTCTCCTGGTCGAGGGCCGCGGCCAGGCGCAGCGCCCCGAAGGCCGCCTCGTCGCGCACCGGGGGCCGGGCATCGACCACGGCCTGCACCACCGCGGCCCGGCAGTCCTCGAGCAGCTCGGCGACCGAGGGGTAGGGCGACGCGGCGAGGGCCAGCTTCTGGGCGTTGTCGAGCGAGCCGAGGACGGCCTTGACCGGGGAGGGCGTCGTGAGCAGCAGCAGGCGGCGCACCCCGAGCCGGTGCTGCGCCTCCTGCTCGCTCGTCGAGCCGAAGACCGCCAGCCCGACGCTCGTGCCCTCGTCGACCAGGCCGGGGTGCCCGCGCACCTCGTGCCCGGCCCGCTTCTGGGTGAAGGAGGGCTCCACGGTGCCGAAGGTCCACGACGTCTGCCCGGTGGCGGTGACCCCGCTGTCCGCGGCGACCTCCGCCATCGCCTGGGCGAACTTCGGGCGCAGCGGCGCCTTGAGCGCCTCGAGATCCTTGCCGCGTGCCTGCTCGCGGCCGGTGTCGTCCACCACCCGGTAGGTCGGGCGCAGGTGCTCGGGCACCTTGGACCAGTCCCAGGCCTCGCGCGGCACGACGACGCCGGTGGTGGCGCGGAAGTACCGCTCGAGCGCGTCCAGCAGCGGCTCCTCCCCCGCCGGCACCGCCGCGAGGAACTCGCGGGCCCGGTTGGGCGCGGGCACGAAGCTGACCCGCAGGTGCTTGGGCAGGCTGCGGATCAGGCCGGTCACCAGCTCCTCGCGCAGGCCCGGCACGTTCCACGAGAAGTCGTCGGCCTCGACCCGGTTCAGCGTGGCGACCGGCACGTCGATGGTGAGGCCGTCATCCGCGGTGCCGGGCTCGAAGTGGTAGCTGATCGGGAAGGTCAGGCCCTCGCCGAGGCTGCTGTGCCACTCCTGCGGGTAGTCGGCCTCGCGGATCTCGCCGGCGGTGTCGTGGGTGAGCATCGCGGGGTCGAAGGTGAGCAGCTCGGGCTGCTCGCGGCGGGTCCGCTTCCACCAGGTCTCGAAGTGCGCGCCACCCACGCACTCCGCGCCCACCCGGGCGTCGTAGAAGTCGAAGAGGGTGTGCTCGTCGACGACGATGTCGCGTCGCCGGGCCCGGTGCTCGAGCTCCTGGGCCTCCTCGAGCAGCGCGAGGTTGTGCTCGTAGAACCGGTGCCGGCCCGAGGTCAGCTGGGCCCACTCGCCGTGGACCAGCGCGTGCCGGATGAAGAGCTCCCGGGCCAGCGGCGCGTCGACGCTGCCGTAGTTGACCGGCCGGTCGGCGACCAGCGGCACGCCGTACAGCGTGACCCGCTCGTGGGCCATCACCGCAGCGCGCTTGCGCGACCAGTGCGGCTCCGAGTAGGTGCGCCGGACGAGGTCCCCGGCGAGCCGCTCGGCCCACTCGGGCTTGATGGCGGCGTTCTGCCGGGCCCACAGGCGGCTGGTCTCGACGAGCTCGCCCGCCATCAGGAACTGCGGGCTCTTGCGGGCCAGCCCGCTGCCGGGGAAGATCGCGAACTTCGCCCCGCGGGCCCCGAGGTACTCCCGCATCGGGCGCCGGCCGGGGGCGCCCTTGTCCTTCCTGTCCCGCTCGTCGAGCAGGCCGATGTGGGAGAGCAGCCCGGAGAGGAGCGCCTGGTGGATGCCGTCGGCGTCGTACGCCGCCCCGCCCTCGGTGCCGCCCTCTGGGCCTGGTCCTGGGCCTGGTCCTGGCCTGGTTCTGGGGCTCCCCCGGCGCCGGTGCGCCCGAGGTCCAGCCCCATCTCCCGGCACACCTGGCGCAGCTGGGACTCGAAGTCCTGCCACTCGCGCACCCGCAGGTAGTTGAGGAACTCCCGCTTGCACATCCGCCGGAAGGCGCTGCTGCTGAGCTCGCGCTGCTGCTCCTTGACGTAGCGCCAGAGGTTCAGCCAGGTGAGGAAGTCGGAGTCCTCGGCCTTGAAGCGGGCGTGCTGCTGGTCGGCCTGCGCCTGCAGCTCGGCCGGGCGCTCGCGAGGGTCCTGCAGCGAGAGCGCGGCGGCGATCACGAGGACCTCGCGCACGCAGCCGAGCCGCTCGGCCTCGAGGATCATCCGGCCCAGGCGTGGGTCGATCGGCAGCCGGGCCAGCCGCCGGCCGAGCCCGGTCAGCCGCGGACCGCGGGCAGCCTGGGGGCCGGGCACCAGGGCGCCGAGCTCCTCGAGCAGCTGCACGCCGGCGGTGACGTTGCGCCGGTCGGGCGGCTCCACGAACGGGAAGCGGCCGACGTCGCCGAGCCCCAGCGACGTCATCTGCAGGATGACCGAGGCGAGGTTGGTGCGCAGGATCTCGGGGTCGGTGAAGGCCGGGCGGCCCTCGAAGTCCTCCTCGGAGTAGAGCCGGATCGCGATGCCGGCCTCGACCCGGCCGCAGCGACCCGAGCGCTGGGCCGCGGAGGCCTGGCTGATCGGCTCGATCGGCAGCCGCTGCACCTTGGTACGCACGGAGTAGCGCGAGATCCGGGCGACGCCGGAGTCCACCACGTAGCGGATCCCGGGCACCGTCAACGACGTCTCGGCGACGTTCGTGGCCAGCACGACCCGGCGTCCGGTGTGCGCGGCGAAGACCTTGTGCTGCTCGGCCGCGGAGAGCCGGGAGTACAGGGGCACGATCTCGAGCGGCAGGCCGCGGCGCTGGGCGCCGGCCAGGTCGCCGAGGGCGTCGGCGGTGTCGCGGATCTCCCGCTCGCCGGGCAGGAAGACCAGGACGTCGCCGGGGCCCTCGGCGCTGAGCTCCCGGACGGCGTCGACGATCGCCTCGGTCTGGTCGCGGACGACCCTCTCGCCCTCGCCGTCGACGGCGGAGCCCTCCTCGCCCTCAGAGATCAGGGGGCGGTAGCGGACCTCGACGGGGTAGGTACGCCCGGAGACCTCGATGATCGGGGCGGGACGGCCGTCCGGCTCGGCGAAGTGCTCGGCGAAGCGCTGCGGGTCGATGGTGGCCGAGGTGATGACCAGCTTGAGGTCGGGGCGGCGCGGCAGCAGCCGGCGCAGGTAGCCGAGCAGGAAGTCGATGTTGAGGCTGCGCTCGTGCGCCTCGTCGATGATGATCGTGTCGTACTTCGTGAGCATCCGGTCGCGCTGCAGCTCGGCGAGCAGGATGCCGTCGGTCATCAGCTTGACCCGGCTGGCCTTCGAGGTCCGGTCGGTGAACCTGACCTGGTAGCCGACCAGGTCGCCCAGCTCGGTGCCGAGCTCGGAGGCGATCCGCTCGGCGACCGAGCGCGCCGCGATCCGGCGCGGCTGGGTGTGCCCGATCAGCCCGCCGCCCTCGCCCCGGCGCCCCCGACCCAGCTCGAGGCAGATCTTCGGGATCTGGGTCGTCTTGCCCGAGCCGGTCTCCCCGGCGATCACCACGACCTGGTGGTCGCGGATGGCGGCGGCGATGTCGTCGCGACGCTGGGTGACCGGCAGCTCGGGCGGGTAGGTGATCACCAGCTCCCCACTGGCGGGGGACGTGGGTGCGGGGCCGGGCATGATGCCGGCCATTCTGCCCGACGGCCGGTGGCGATCGTGCTCCGCAGCCCGAGACCCCGCGCCTGTGCGGAGGATGTGCGGAGCCGGTCAGGGGGTCATGAGGACCCCCGCGGTCGCACAGAGCGCCCACAGCGGACACACAGGAACCCTCGGCAGACTGGGGCCCATGGAGCTGACCAGGACCGACGGATCCCCCCTGCGCGTGCTCGTCGTGGACGACGAGGTGAACATCGCCGAGCTGATCTCGATGGCCCTGCGCTACGAGGGGTGGCAGGTCTCGATGGCGCACACCGGCACGAAGGCGGTGGCGCAGGCGAAGGACTTCCGCCCGGACGCGGTGGTGCTCGACATGATGCTGCCCGACTTCGACGGCCTCGAGGTGCTGCGCCGGATGCGCACCACCGACCCGGAGGTGCCCGTGGTCTTCCTCACCGCCCGCGACTCCGTCGAGGACCGGGTGGCGGGACTGACCGCCGGCGGGGACGACTACGTCACCAAGCCGTTCTCGCTGGAGGAGGTCGTGGCCCGGCTGCGCGGGCTGATGCGCCGCTCGGGCGCCCGCCAGGAGACGTCGTCCTCGGTCCTCACGGTCGGCGACCTGAGCCTCGACGAGGACAGCCACGAGGTGTTCCGCGGCGAGGAGGAGATCTCCCTGACGGCCACCGAGTTCGAGCTGCTGCGCTTCCTGATGCGCAACCCCCGCCGGGTGCTGTCCAAGGCGCAGATCCTCGACCGGGTGTGGAACTACGACTTCGGCGGCCAGGCCAACGTGGTCGAGCTCTACGTCTCCTACCTGCGCAAGAAGATCGACGCCGGGAGAGAACCGATGATCCACACCATGCGCGGCGCCGGCTACGTGCTGAAGCCGGCCCCGTGAAGCGCTTCGCCTCGCTGACCTCACGCCTGGTCATCACGGCCGTGGCCCTGGTCGCGGTGATCTCGCTGCTGATCGGGACGGCGACCACGCTCGCCATCCGCTCGAACCTGATGCACCGGCTCGACAGCGAGATCCAGGGCTCGCAGAGGCGCGCCAACGACCACGACGGCGACCGGGACGCCCGCACCGCTCCCCCACGCTTCGACCCCCGCAACCAGCAGCCCCGCACCCTGATCGCGATCCTGGACAGCAACCGGGGCGGCTGCGTGCTCACCGAGACGCCCGGCGACTGCCGCCAGCTCTCGAGCACCGCCCTCGACGAGCTGGCCGCCGTCCCGGTCGACGGCCGGGTGCACGGCGTCCACCTGGTGGCGCTCGGTTCCTACCGGGTGACGGCGGTCACCGACACCACCGGCTCGGTGGTGGTGACCGGCCTGCCGACCTCCGAGGTCGACGACACGGTCACCTCGCTGATCGGCTGGGAGCTGCTGCTGACCCTGCTGGGCGTGCTGAGCGCCGCCGGCCTGGGCCTCTTCGTGGTACGCCGCCAGCTCCGGCCGCTGCGCGAGGTCGCCGGCACCGCCCACGCCGTCGCCGCGCTGCCGCTCGCGTCGGGCGAGATCGAGATGGGCCAGCGAGTGCCCGCCCACCTCACCGACGAGCGCACCGAGGTCGGCCAGGTCGGCTCCGCGCTGAACACCCTCCTGGCGCACGTCGAGTCGTCGCTGTCCGCCCGGCACCGCAGCGAGCTGCAGGTCCGCCAGTTCGTCGCCGACGCCTCGCACGAGCTGCGCTCGCCGCTGGCCACGATCGCGGGGTACACCGAGCTGGCCCGGCGCCGCCCGGAGGACCCGGAGACGACCCGCACCGCGCTGGACAAGGTCGAGGAGGAGTCCGGTCGGATGACCTCCCTGGTCGAGGACCTCCTGCTGCTCGCCCGCCTCGACTCCGGTCGTCCGCTGGAGCGCGAACCGGTCGACCTGACCCGGCTGCTGCTCGAGGCGGTCTCGGACGCGCGGGTGCTCGCTCCCGAGCACCAGTGGCGCCTCGCGCTGCCCGACCACGCCGTCGAGGTGATCGGTGACGAGCTGCGGCTGCACCAGGTCGTGACGAACCTGCTCACCAACGCGCGCCGCTACACCCCGGCCGGCAGCACGGTCACCGTGAGCGCGCACGACGGCGGCTTCGCCGTCCACGACGACGGTCCGGGCTTCCCGCCCGGGCTCGCCGAGCACGCCTTCGAGCGCTTCGCCCGCGGCGACTCCTCCCGGACCCGCGGCACCGACAGCGGCGCCGGCCTGGGCCTGGCGCTGGTGCAGGCGATCGTCCAGGCCCACGGCGGCACCGTCACCCTCGACAGCCGCCCCGCCGACACCACCCTCGCCGTCACGCTCCCCCGCTAGGGATAGGACGCCGGGTCGGGTCAGTACCCGCGGCCGCGCTCGCTCACCACGGGGTGCGGCCAGTGCTGTCCGCCGACGCGCCGTCCGCTCAGCGTGCGCCACGGCAGCCGCAGCCACAGGGTCCGCACGCCCCCCGCCCAGGGCTCCGGTCCGGCGGACTCGGAAAGCTCGAGGCGCTCGCACACCCCGTGCGCCACGACGCTCCACCCCCGGCGGCGCTCACCGTCGAGCTGGTCGATCTCGAAGGCGACCCGGGTGCCGGGGGCGTAGATCGCGAGCTCGGTGTAGGACGAGGTGCGGAACTCGATCGCCTCCTGGCCGAGCGCGTAGTTGACCGGCACGATCCGCGGGCCGTCGGGGGTCACGAAGGCCACGCGGCCGACCGTGTCGGTCTCGAGCAGGTCACGACACTCGGCCTCGGTCAGCTCCACGAGCTCGTTCATCCCTCCAGTGTGGACCGCTCAGGGCAGGACGTCGACCGGGGCGGGGAGGGAGGCGGCCGGGATCGTCAGCAGGTCCTCCCGGGTGTCGTCGGTGTCGGAGGCGATCACGCCTCGGCGAGAGATACCGTCGACCCGTGCCCGCCGTCCCGCCCCTGCCCGCGTCCGTCAAGCACCTGGTCGTCGGTGCCGGCTTCGGCGGCCTGTGCGCCGCGATCAAGCTGCAGGAGGACGGCGAGCGCGACTTCCTGGTCCTCGAGAAGGGCGCGGACGTCGGCGGCACCTGGCGGGACAACACCTACCCGGGGGCCGCCTGCGACGTCCCCAGCCAGCTCTACTCCTACTCGTTCGCGCCGAACCCGGACTGGTCGATGTCGTTCTCGCCCCAGCCCGAGATCCAGGCCTACCTGCGCCGTACGGCGCAGCGTTCGGGCACCCTGGACCGCTTCCGCTTCGAGACCGCGATGGAGTCGGCCACCTGGGACGACGAGCACCAGCAGTGGGTGGTGCAGACCTCCGCCGGCCGCGTCACCTCGACCACGCTGGTGCTCGCCGCCGGCGGGCTCTCGGAGCCGCGCCTGCCCGACATCGCCGGCATCGACCGGTTCGCCGGCGAGATGTTCCACTCCGCGCGCTGGGACCACGAGGTCGACCTCACCGGAAGGCGGGTCGCCGTGATCGGCACCGGCGCCTCGGCGATCCAGATCGTGCCGAGGCTCCAGGAGCAGGTCGCCCACCTCGACGTCTACCAGCGCACCGCGCCGTACGTCCTGCCGCGCCACGACCGCCGCTACGGCCGCCTCGAGCGCCTGGCGCTGCGCCACCTGCCCGGTCTCCAGCGCGCCTACCGCACGGCGATCTACTGGGGCCGCGAGTGCTACGTCCCCGGCTTCACCCGGCGGCCCGGGCTGGCCTGGCCGGCCCGGCGGATGGCCCTGGGCAACCTCGCCAAGGGGGTCGTGGACCCCGAGCTCCGTGAGCGGCTGACCCCGACGTTCCAGATCGGCTGCAAGCGGATCCTGATCTCGAACACCTACTACCCGGCCCTCGCCGCCGAGAACGTCGAGGTGGTGAGCGACGGCATCGATCGGATCACCGAGCACGGCGTCGTCACCCACGACGGCCGCGAGCGCCCGGTCGACGTGCTGGTGGTGGCCACCGGCTTCTTCGCCACCGAGCTGCCGATCGCCGCGAGGGTCTCGGGCCGCGAGGGCCGCACGCTCGCCGAGACCTGGGACGAGGGCGGCATGGCCGCCTACAAGGGCACCACGGTGCCGGGCTTCCCCAACCTCTTCATGCTGGTCGGGCCCAACACCGGCCTGGGACACTCCAGCATGGTGTTCATGATCGAGTCCCAGGTCGCCTACCTCCGTGACGCGCTGCGCACGATGGACGCGCACCGCTACGGCGCGATCGAGCCGAAGCCGGCCGCCGCTCGGGCGTGGAACCGGGACCTCCAGCGGCGGATGCGGCGCACCGTGTGGAGCACGGGCGGTTGCGCCAGCTGGTACCTCGACAGGCACGGCCGCAACACCGTGCTCTGGCCCCGCACCACCGCGGCGTTCCGCCACCTGCTGTCCCGCTTCGACGTGGCCGCCTACGACGTCTCCGCCCCCGTGACCCGCCCCGGTGCACCCGGCACCGGCGCACCCGAGCAGCACCCCCACCCTGAGGAGATGACCGCATGAAGACACTCGACGACAAGGTGGCCGTGATCACGGGGGCCGGCTCCGGCATCGGCCGGGCCCTCGCCCTGAACCTGGCCGGGCGCGGCTCACGTCTCGCGCTGTCCGACGTGGACGAGGCCGGCCTGGCCGAGACCGTCCGCCTGGTGGAGGCGGCCGGGGTCCGGGAGGTGCACAGCGGACGCCTCGACGTCGCCGACCGCGCGGCGTTCGCCGCCTACGCGGCGGGTGTGGTGGCCCACTTCGGCCGGGTCAACGTGGTCGTCAACAACGCTGGGGTCGCCCTGGCCGGTGACTTCGACGAGCTCGAGTACGACGACATCGAGTGGATCATCGGCGTCAACTTCTGGGGCGTGGTCCACGGCACCAAGGAGTTCCTGCCCCACCTGATCGCCTCCGGCGACGGGCACCTGGTCACCATCTCCTCGCTCTTCGGTCTCGTCTCGATGCCCGGTCAGAGCATGTACAACGCCTCGAAGTACGCCGTGCGCGGGATGAGCGAGGCGATCCGCGAGGAGATGCTCGTCGCCGGCCACCAGGTGGGCGTCACCACCGTCCACCCCGGCGGCATCAAGACCGCGATCGCCCGCAACTCCCGCGTCGCGCACAACGAGGACCAGGCCGCGACCGCCAAGTACTTCGACGAGAAGCTCGCCCAGATGACCCCCGAGAAGGCCGCACAGATCATCGTCCGGGGCATCCTGAGCAACAAGGCGCGGGTGCTCGTCGGCCTGGACGCGCACGCCCTGCACACCTTCGCGAAGTTCACCGGCTCGCGCTACCAGGACCTCGCGGCCCGGGCGAGCAAGCGGTACCTCCCGGCGAAGACCCAGCTCCTCTGAGCAGCGTGCGGCAGCCTGGTGACGCCGTCCGCGTCGTGATGACCAAGTGGGGCGAGCGCCCGCACTGGGAGTTCGACGCCGTGCTGCTCGGCAGCGACGAGCACGGCGACTGGCTCGGCGTCCCCGCCGGCACGCCGATGGCCAGGCCCGGGGCCGACTACGTCGCGCCGGTCGACCAGGTCTGCCTGGTCCCGGTGGCCGGCCCGGACGCCGGGCGCGGGTGGCTGGCCACCTTCCACGCCCCTGGCGCACCCTTCGGTGTGTACGTCGACATGGTGACGCCACCGGTCTGGGACGGCGTGGTGCTGCACGCGGTCGACCTCGACCTCGACGTGATCCGCGGCGCCACCGGCCGGGTGTGGGTCGACGACGAGGACGAGTTCGCCGACCACCGGGTGCGCTACGGCTACCCCGCGGAGGTCACCCGGCTGGCGATGGACTCCTGCGACCGGGTGCAGGCCGCGCTGGGCGCCGGCCGGGCGCCGTACGACGGACGCGCCCGGGACTGGCTGGCGCGGCTGCCCGGTGGCGGCTCAGGTCGCGTCGAGGGCCCCAGCTGAACCGCCGGCTGAATTGCCGGCCGACTTCCCGGCGGCCTTGCGGGCACGCTTGTCCGCGCGCCCGGGGCGCACCCGCAGCGGGCCGACCAGGCGCGGTCCGGAGAGGCGGTTCTCCACCCGTCGGGCCTCGCGCTTGAGCGGCTGCGCGACGTACTCCCCCAGGATCACGCCCGAGGAGATCGCGATCGCCACCGACGCGGCCGTCGCCATCGCCAGCAGGCCCTCGGAGGCGGAGGCGCCACCCTCGCCGAGCAGCGCCAGACCGCGGTAGATCGAGATGCCCGGCAGCATCGGGACGACCGCGGAGACCACGACCACCAGTGGCGGGACCCGCATCCGCCCGGCGACGGTGTAGCTGACGAGACCGATGAAGAACGCCGCCAGGGCCGTGGCCCAGGCCCGGCTGAAGCCCTGCACCGCGATCGACTGGGAGATCACCACGGCGACGGCGGCGATCGCCGCGATCGGGGTGATGATGCGCAGCGGTGCGTAGGAGGCGTAGGCGAAGGCGCCGGCACAGATCGCGCTGCCGAGCGCCATCATCGACACGCTCTCCCAGCTGGCCAGGCCGGGGTCGAGGCGGCGCACGCTGATCCCGAAGAACTGACCGAGCGAGAGACCTCCGCTGACGCCGCCGATGATGCCCGCCGTCGAGAGCAGCGCCTCGGTCAGGCGGGCGCCGCCGGTGACGTAGAACCCCGACAGCGCGTCCTGGAGGGCACCCATGAAGCCGATGCCGGCCAGCAGCATGACGATGTTGGCGGTCACGACCCGGGAGGGATCGACGTCCAGGCCGGTGGCCGACGCCGTCAGCGCGAGCACCGCGGCCACGCCACCGCCGGCGACCTGCTGGTAGAAGAACGGGATCCGGCGGCGCGCCATCAGCAGCTGGAGCCGGTCGATGCACACCGCGGAGGCGAACGCGATCGCCATCACGATCGGCGTACCACCGATCAGCAGGGCGACCCCGGCGCACATCACGCCCCAACCGACGGTGCTCGCCCAGCGTGGCGTGTTGTGGCCCGAGGAGACGATGCGGGCCAGCGCCGTGCGGGCCTCCGCCAGCTCCAACCGGTCGTGCAGGACGTCGCGGACCAGGTGGTCGACCTGGGTGAGGTCGTCGTAGTCGATGTCGCGCTGCTTGACCTGGCGCACCTGGATGACCGTCGGCTCCTCCGGGTCGGTCTGGTGGCTCATCCGCAGCGAGGTGAAGGTGACGTCGATGTCGGGGTGGCGGACGCCGAAGTGGTAGGCCAGCGACTGCATCGTGGCGGTGACGTCCGCGGCGCCGGCTCCGGAGGAGAGCAGCACCTCTCCCACCCGCAGGCAGAAGTCCAACGTCAGGTTCAACGCACGGGCCTCCAGCATGCCCTCATCGTCTCAGCCGGACCGTGTGCTTCGCTGGGCGGGTGCGCATCGACTTCCACGGGTCCCCAGAGCCCACGCTGGGCGTCGAGTGGGAGTTCGCGCTGGTCGACAAGCGCTCGCGTGACCTGGCCAACACCGCCTCGGACCTGCTCGCCCTGGCCGCCGAGCGGCTGCCCGCTCCGGAGCGCCTGCACGAGGAGCTGCTGCGCAACACGGTCGAGGTCGTGACCGGGATCTGCCACACCGTCGACGAGGCCGTCACCGAGCTGCGCACCACCCTGCAGGGGCTGGTGCCGCTCGCCGACGAGCTCGGGGTCGACCTCTTCGGCGGGGGCACCCACCCGTTCGCGTCCTGGACCGCCCAGCAGCTCACCGCGGGCCACCGCTACGAGGAGCTGATCAACCGGACCCAGTGGTGGGGCCGGCAGATGCTCATCTGGGGGGTGCACGTCCACGTCGGGCTCCCGGAGCGCGACCGGGTGATGCCGGTGCTGTCCGCGCTGCTCAACTACTACCCGCACCTCCAGGCCCTCTCGGCCTCCTCCCCCATCTGGGCGGGCGTGGACACCGGCTACGCCTCGAACCGGGCCCTGATGTTCCAGCAGCTGCCCACCGCCGGGCTGCCCTTCCAGTTCCAGACCTGGGCGGAGTTCGAGTCCTACGCCCACGACCAGCTCACGACCGGGGTGGTCGACGGCCTCTCCGAGATCCGCTGGGACGTACGCCCCGCCGCCCACCTCGGGACGCTGGAGAACCGGGTCTGCGACGGGGTCTCCAGCTTCGCCGACCTCTCCGGGCTGGTCGCGCTGATGCACTGCCTGGTCATCGACCTCGACACCCGCCTGGCGGCCGGCGAGACGCTCCCGACGATGCCGCCGTGGCACGTGCAGGAGAACAAGTGGCGCACCGCCCGCTACGGCCTCGACGCCATCATCATCCTCGACGGCGCCTCGAACGAGCGGCTCGTCACCGACGACCTCGACGACCTCCTGGAGCGGCTCCTGCCGGTGGCCCGGCGGCTCGGCTGCGAGGCCGAGCTGCGCTCGGTCGCCGACATCCCCGCGCGCGGCGCGTCGTACCAGCGTCAGCGTGCCGTCGCCGCCCGCACCGACGGGGACCTCGTGGCGGTCGTCGACTCCGTGGTGCGCGAGCTGCGCGAGGGCTTGGAGAAGGGTTAGTCGGCCACAGCGGGCTCTGCGGGCTCTGCGGGCTCGTCAGGCTCTCGGGGGTCGGCCATCTCCAGCCGGACGCCGAGCAGCCGCACCGGGCGGTCGAGCTCGATCCGGCCGAGCAGCGAGACCGCCGCGTCGCCCAGCGTGCCGGCGTCGTCGGTGGGCTCCGGGAGGCTCAGGCTGCGGGTCCGCGTGACGAACGGACGCAGCCGGACCTTGAGCTGGACCCGGACCGCCGCACGCCCCTCACCCTCGAGGTCCGCCACCACCCGAGCGGTGAGGGCCCGGACCTCCTCGGCGATCAGGGCCGGGTCGGTCAGGTCGCTCTGGTAGGTCTCCTCGCGGCCGTGCCCGCGGGCGACGTAGGGCGTGGCGTCGACCGGGCTCGTGTCGACACCCCGAGCCAGGCGGCGGTACCACGGACCCATCCGGGGACCGAGCTCGTCGGCGAGGAGCCGGGCGTCCGCGTGCCCCAGCTGGTCGACGGTCTCGAGGCCCAGCGCCGCCAGCTTGCGGGCTGTCTTGCGACCGATCCCCCACAGCGCCTCGGTGGGGCGTGGCCCCATCAGCTCCGACCAGGTCTCCTCGGTGATCCGGAAGACGCCCCGCGGCTTGCCGAAGTCGGTGGCGATCTTGGCGCGCAGCTTGTTGTCCCCGATACCGACCGAGCAGTGCAGCGCGGTCGCCTCGAGCACCGCTGCGTGCACCGTCCGCGCGAGCTCCTCGGGCTCACCCAGCTCTCCGTGCCCGGGGCCGGCGGCCAGGAACGCCTCGTCCCACCCGAGCACCTGGAGGACCACCGGGACCCCGCCCCACTCGAGGCCACGCAGCGTTTCCATCACCTGGGCCGAGGCTGCGTCGTAGACCGGCTTGTCGACCGGCAGGAAGACCGCGTCCGGCACGCGCCGGGCGGCGACCCGCAACGGCGTCCCGGAGCCGACCCCGTGCTCGCGCGCCTCGTACGACGCCGTGGCCACCACACCGCGCTCCGTCGGGTCGCCGCGGCCGCCCACCACCACCGGCCGGCCGGCGAGCTCGGGGCGACGGAGCACCTCGACGGCGGCGATGAACTGGTCCAGGTCGACGTGCAGCACCCACCGCGGCTCGCTCATCGCGGCGGCGGTGGCAGCGCGTCCGTGGACTCCATCTGGTCGAGCCCGGTGAGCAGCAGGAGGTCGACGACCACCGAGCGCAGCTGGGCGAGCACCACCTCCGCGGCCAGCTCATCGGTGCGCTCGACCAGGCCGGTGGCCTGCCCGACCGCGAGGAGCGCGGTCTGCGCCGCCGTGGCCATCCGGTCGGCGGCGAGCTCGTCGGCCACCTGGTCGGCGGCGTCGGCCAGGTCGAGGGCGAGCAGGGAGTACGACGCCGGGACCGGCCGGCGGTGGTAGGCCGCGACGGCCGTCTGTCTGACCAGCACCCGGGTGCTGCGCAGGGAACGGTCCAGCGGGTCGACCAGCTCGACCATCCGTCGCAGGCTGTCCTTGTGCCGCACCCGGAAGGGTGACGAGGCCACCACCGAGAGCCCCTCGCTGGCGGCGTCCTGCAGCTCCCGGATCAGTTTGTCGGTCGACCGGGCGTCCGCGAGCAGCCGCAGCGAGCGTTCCACCTCGCCGTCGACCATCACCTCCCCGGACGCGCGCAGCAGCCCGGCGACCTTCCGCATCACCACCGCGGCCTGCTCCCGCGGGCGGCGCAGGGGCGCCGCGGGCACCACGGTGGCCGCGACCAGCGCCACCGCCCCGCCGATCAGGGCATCGGTCCAGCGCAGCAGCCCGGCCCCCGAGTCCGGGAGCAGGGTGCTGACCACGATCGACTGGATGGCGGCCTGGGTCACGAACAGCTGCCCCCCGTCGAGGACGATCGCCGTGGTCATCGCCAGCGCCACGATCAGCGTCAGCTGCCACCAGCCGGTGCCCACCGCCGCGACGATCAGGTCGCCGACGAACACGCCGATGGCCACGCCGATGGTCACCTCCGCCACCCGGCGCAGCCGTTGGCCGTACGACGTCCCGAGGCTCACCACCGCCGCGACGGGGGCGAAGAACGGTGTCTGGTGCCCGAGCAGGTCGGAGGCGATCAGCCAGGCGACGCCGGCGGCCACCGCGCACTGCGCGATCTGCCACTGCTTCGACCTGAGCCGGGCCATCCGGGCGCGGCGCGAGGTGCGGCTTCGAGCCCACATGCGATCGAGCGGTCCCGGCTCCATGCCGAGGAATCCTGCCACGCCCTCCCGACGGCCCGGCGTTTTCGCGTGGCCCGGCTGCCCCGGGCCGGGTCGGGCCGGGCCGGGTCGAGGGACCGGGGACGGGGCCGATACTTGTGGTGACCCGCGTCACCGGCAAGGATCGTCGCCTCAACGAAAGGTACCTACGTGGTCTCTCCGATCGACCCGACAGCCGCGGGCTTCCTGTTCGCCGAGAATCGCGCCATGCCCATGCACGTCGGTGGGCTGCAGCTGTTCGAGAAGCCCGCAGGCGCGGGCCGCGGCTACACCCGCGAGATGTACGAGACGATGCGCGACGTCGACGAGATCGCGCCCCTGTTCCTCAAGCGCCCCCACCGCTCGATCGGCACGGCCGGGCAGTGGGTGTGGGAGGTGGACGAGCAGTTCGACATCGAGCACCACGTGCGGCACAGCGCGCTGCCGAGACCCGGCCGGGTCCGTGAGCTCCTGGAGCTGTGCTCGCGGCTGCACAGCACCCGGCTGGCGCGCGAGCGGCCGCTGTGGGAGGCCCACGTGATCGAGGGCCTGCGCGACGGCCGGGTCGCGATGTACACCAAGACCCACCACGCGCTGGTCGACGGGATCTCCGCCATGCGGCTGCTGCAGAGCGTGCTGAGCACCGACCCGGACGAGCGGGACATGCCCGCCATGTGGGGCCGGCGCCCGGAGCGGTCGTCGTCGCGGCCGGTCGTGAAGCCGACGCCCAACCTGCAGGACCTGCCGATCGCCGCGCTGCGCTCGGCGCTCGGCCTCTCGGTGGAGGCCGCGGGCATGCCGGGCGCCCTGGTCAAGACGGTGTCCCGCAGCCTGCGCAACGAGACCTCCGCGCTCTCCCTGCACGCCCCCCGCACGATCCTCAACCAGAACATCACCGGATCGCGTCGCTTCGCCGCCCAGGACTGGCCGATCGAACGGCTCCGGGTGATCAGCAAGGCGGCCGGGACCACGCTCAACGACGTGGTGCTGGCGATGTGCGCCGGCGCGATGCGCACCTACCTGATCGAGCTCGACGCCCTGCCGGACGCCCCGCTCGTGGCGATGGTGCCGGTGGGCCTCAACGCGAAGAAGTCGCAGTCCGCCTCGGCCGACGGGGGCAACGCGGTCGGCGCCGTGATGTGCCAGCTGGCCACCGACCTGCCCGATCCGGCGGCCCGGCTCGCCCGGATCCACCGGTCGATGCTGGACGGCAAGGAGGCCCTGTCGAGCATGACGCCGACCCAGATCCTCGCGATGAGCGCGCTGGGCCAGGCCCCGGCGATCATCGCGCCGCTGCTGCGGATGCAGGGCATCGTGCGCCCGCCGTACAACCTGATCATCAGCAACGTGCCCGGCCCCCGGGAGACGCACTACTGGAACGGCGCGAAGCTGGTCGGCACCTACCCCCTGTCGATCCCGATCAACGGGATGGCCCTCAACATCACCTGCACGTCGTACGACGGGAGGCTGGCGTTCGGCCTCACCGGCTGCCGGCGCACCGTGCCCCACCTGCAGCGGCTGCTGACCTACCTCGACGACGAGGTGAAGGCACTGGAGAAGGCCGCCGGCGTCGGTTGAGGCGCAAGCACAAGTCCCCCGCCGGTTGAGGTGCGAGCGCAGCGAGCCTCGAAACCCGGTGCCCCCGGTGGTTGAGGTGCGAGCGCACCCCGGTGGTTGAGGTGCGAGCGCAGCGAGCCTCGAAACCCGGTGAGCGGACCACCCGCCTGCCCGGGCCCCCGGGGGTCTCGAGGCTCGTCGCTGGCGCTCCTCGCACCTCGACCAACGGCGGGGGCCGCCGCGCTGGTTGAGGTGCGAGCGGAGCGAGCCTCGAAACCCGGCGCCCACCGGTGGTTGAGGTGCGAGCGGAGCGAGCCTCGAAACCCGGCGACTGGATCACTCGCGTCGGGCCCGTGACCGGATCCACCCGGGCGTCGGGTGGTGGCGTCCGGGTTTCGGGGGTGGCCGGAACTCGGGTCTTCCGTCGTCGGGGTTGAGCCGGACTTGCCAGGGGGTGTGGTGCAGGGTGCGGTGGTGGTGGCCGCAGAGCAGGACCAGGTTGTCCAGGGCGGTGGGGCCCTGGTCGGCCCAGTGGGTGATGTGGTGGGCGTGGCCCATCACCGGGGGCCTCGTGCAGCCGGGGAACGCGCAGTGCCGGTCGCGGCAGACCAGGGCCCGCCACAAAGCGGGGGTGACCAACCGGTGGGTACGCCCGACGTCGAGGACCTCACCGTGGGTGCCGAGGGCGACGGGGATGATGTCCGCGTCGCACGCGAGGCGTCGGACGACGGCCGGGGACAGCTCGGTGCCGTCGTCGGTGATCGTCGACCAGTCGAGCTGGCCCTTCAGGGCCTCCAGGCTGGTGGTGACCGTGATCCGGGGCCGGGCGCCGTGGGCGTCGGGCGGCAGGTCGGTCGCCAGGGCGTGCTCGCAGGTCGACACCAGGGCGTCCCAGAGCCGGGCCCCGTGGTCCCGCACGTCCCCCGCGTCCGCACAGTCCAGGGCTGGGCCGGCGCCGGGGCCGGCTCCGGGACCGGCCGCGGGGGTGGGCTTGGTCAGCGGGCAGGAGGGCGGCTTTGATCTTGGCGGCGTCCTCCACGGTGCCGCGGCCCTTGAGGCGGATGCCGCCGGCGCCGTCCTCGGTGAGGGCGAGGAACCGGCCCAGGTGCGCGGCCCGTTCCTGGGCGGCGAGGGCCTTCTCGGCCTTGCGTTCGGTGCCTTCGGGGTCGATGACGTGGATGAGGTGGCGGGCGGCCTTGGCGAGGTCGGTGGCATGCAGGCGGCCGGCTTCGTCGAGGAGGGTCTTCTCGGCCTGCTCGCGCAGGTCCGGGTCGGTGGGGAGCTCCTCGATGGCGTCACAGATGATCCCGGCCTGCTCGGGGGAGACCAGCCCGTCGCGCAACGCGTCCCGGGTTGCGAAGCGGTCGGTGACGAGGAGCTTCGCGTGCCGCACCGCCCGCCGCCCGGTGCCGTGGTAGGTCCCGGCGAGGTGGGTGAACCAGTCCCCGGTCGAGGACCACGCCAGGTGCTGCTGGGCGATCTTGCGGCCCTCGACCTCGACCAGGGCCGGCGGCCTCGACCGCGGCCAGGTGCGAGCGCAGTGTCTCCAGGGTCGCGGCGACCTCGACGATCTCGTCCGGCGTCCTCGCCGCCCAGAGCACCTCGTCCAACGAGCGCAGCACCGCGTTCGCCTGCCGCCGCCACCTCGGCGGGGCTGCGGGGCGAGAACGTGGTGCCTTCCATGACCCCACTCAACCAGGGACCACCGACAGTCCAGGCCCGCTGACCTGCCCAGATCCCGCATGAGTGAGACGCAATCGAAAGCTTGTTCCCACTCATGCTTCGAGCAGTCCGCCACCCACCTGCTCCGCCACCGCGCGAAGCCGCGCCCGGGTGATGTCGGCGACGCTGGCCAGCCCGGCGAGGCGGGCGTTGGAGCCTTCGCGCGTGGGCTCGGCGGAGTTGATCGACACGCACTGACGGGTGCCGCCGTCCTGCGCGTTCTGCAGGGCAACCGCGTGCCCGGTGGTGCCGCTGCCGGCGAAGAAGTCCAGCACGCGGGCGTCGTCGGGCATCGTCTGCAGGATGCGGCGCAGCAGGCCGGTGGGTTTCGGCGACTCGAAGACGTGGCCCACGATCTCCTTCAGCTCGGCGACGGCCGTGTCGGTGGAGCCGATCTCCTCGGCGAGCCAGATGGTGCGCAGCTTCTTGCGCCGCTCGGGGTGCAACCAGTCGCGCTGGAAGACGTCGACACGCTCCCCCTGGCGGCCCTTCACCTGTCGGCAGACGAGATCGTCGGGGCGCTGGTCGATGAGCGGCCGGCTCCAGCGCCACACCGCGGGGCGTCCGTCGCCGAAGACCGGACCGATCTCCTGGGCGCCGTCGAACGGGCTCGTCGCCACGCGGCCGGTCTCGGGGTCCCCCCAGATCGTGAAGTGCAGGGTGCGGGCGGTCGTCGGGTTGAACTTCTTGTTGGTGTTGCGCAACGGCAGGTGGCGGTAGCGGCGCCCGTCGGGTGCGACCAGGGGGAAGTCGCGCTCGTCGACGGTCTCGGTGCTGCTGGCGTCGAGGACGCTGCGTCGCGCGTTGCAGGCGTAGACGAGGAGGTACTCGTGGACGCTCGCGAAGCCGGTGCCGAGCTGGCGCCCCTTGGCGTTGAGATTGACCACGACCTGGGCGAGGAAGTTGCGCTCGCCGAACACCTCGTCGAGCAGCAGACGCAGGTGGGCGACCTCGTTGTCGTCGATGCTGACGTAGATGGCGCCGGTCTCCCGCAGCAGCGTGCGCGCCACGCCGAGGCGCGGACGCATCATCGCGGCCCAGGCCTGGTGCCGGGTCAGCCCGCCGCCGGCCCGGATGTCGTCGTGGTAGGCGAAGTCATTCCCGGTGTTGTACGGCGGATCGATGTAGACGAGGTCGAACAGCTCGCCCCCTGCCGCCAGCCGCCCGAGCACCTCGAGGTTGTCGCCCTCGAGGAACGTGTTCCACGCGACGGGATCGGAAGGGGTCGGCACGAGCGGAACCCTAGTGGCGCCGAGCACCGCCCGCGGCGCGCCGGCCTCACCGGTAGCCGACCAGCTCCGGCGTGGCGGTCAAGACCTCGAGGCCCACCGGCTCCCCCGCAATCGTCACCGTGCCGTCCACGTCGCGCCAGGCACCGCCGTTGACCCGGAAGCGTGCCGCGTACGTCGTGTCCACGCTCGGGCTCACGCCACCCTTGACCAGGTACTCGTGGGTGACCTCGAGGTCGGGGTAGGGCGCCCCCGGCTCGGCGGTGGCCAGGGAGCGGCCGTCGCCGAACTGCCACGCGAACCGGCTCGGCCGGATCCGCAGCTCCACCCGCTGCCCCAGCAGCCGCACCTCACGGGAGAAGGACCCCTGCTCGGTGTAGAAGTTCGTCGCGAAGTTCACCAGCGTTCGACCGTTCGGCGGCTGGACAGCCAGCTCGGAGGCCGGCAGGTCGATGCTGCGGAACGCCTGCGCGACCATGCCGGGGGTCAAGGTCGGCGGGCCCGCCACCGCCGTCGCCGTCACCGGAGTGGGAGCCACCGCCGGTTGGATTTCTGCCGGAACGCATCCCGTCGTCCAATTGACTCCGAGGCAGAACGTATCCAAAAGCGCCGAGTCGATTGGCTCGGTGATCAACTCGGCGGCAGCACCGGACAGCGAGGATGAGTTAGACGACGTGGCTGCACCTGTTGCAGATTCGTACATGCCCGGAACTGTGCTCCCGGAATGGTGAATAGTGACACCTGCCCATATCCCGTTCTCAGTCGTACTTACAATCACTGGCCCCTGGTCGCCCACGGCCGCCCCCACGGGCGCGATGACTAACAACGTCGCGAACGCCACCGCCACCGATCCAACGCGCATCATGCGTTAATCCTGAGTTCGCGAACGACCCACGAGTCGCCGTCCAGAACCAACGCGAGCGCAATTGCAAGGGAGTCGGCACGAACGATCTTCACCAGGTTGTCGTCCGCGTCGTACCAACGCTCACGTGGGCTATAGATCTCGACGTTCCAGATCATTCCCAACGGCGCCTTCCGCTGGAAACGTGCAGATTCGATCCTCCATTCATCGCTCTCAATGCGCCCTTCCTTTGCGTACGCCGCCTTTATGTTGTTGGCAAGCACCAGACAGTTCGCGCAGTCTTGGGCTGATGCCGCGATGAACTCAGAAGGATCGCCAGTTGCCCTGGCGGCTGAGATCGAAGCGAAGTAGTTTCGCACGGCCATCTCCTGGTTGGCCTTACCTCTAAGCGACGCAGGCGACGCCTCACTCGCCGGTCGAGAGGCGCTCGGCGACGGTCTCTCCGAGGGGGCGATCCTCGGCTGCGGGTCCTGCTCGGAGCAGGCACCGAGGGCCAGGAGGCAACCGGCGAGGGTGAGGGCAAGCGCCGTCCGCAACCGGTTCACGCGGGGCTCCTTCCGAGAGGCCGACGCCGCCGGGCGGCGTGAGCGTGACGCTACCCAAGCCTCCCCGCGTCCGGAAGACCTCCGTCCTGAACTGTGGAAGGACCCCCTCACCACTGCGCTCCTTGTGCCGGCCGGGGATCATGGGGCACGTGTTCCACCGACTCCGGGCCCGCGCCTCGCGGCGTTCGCGCGCCCGCGAGATGCACCGGCGCCTGGCCGAGCTCGATCGCCTCGACCGCTCGCTGGGGCTGGGGGCGATGCCGACGGCGGCGAGCCCCCGTCGGCGTACGCGGCGGAGCCGCCGCAACCACGGCCCGGTCCTGCCTTCGCTGCTGATCACGGTGATCGTGCTCACCGGCATCCTGCTGGTCTCGCCCAACGCTTCCGGCGACCGGCTGCGCGACCTCGTCGGGCTGGGCGACGGTCGACTGCTCGACCGCGTGGAGGCCCCCGCCGACGACGGCGCCTACCGGTTCCTGCGCCTGCAGCGGGGCGGGGACGAGCCGGTCAGCTACGACCCCTGCCGCGAGATCGAGTACGCGGTGAACCCGGCGGGGGCCCCCGCCGGCTACGCGTCCCTGGTCGAGGCGTCGGTCGCCGAGGTGAGCCGGGCGACCGGCTTCCGGTTCAGCAGTGCCGGCACGACCGATGACCGCCCGTTCGCGGACCGCCGGTCCGCGACGTTCCGCCCCTCCCCCGTGGTGATCGGCTGGGCGACCCCCGAGGAGGAGCCCCGGCTCGCGGGCGACGTCGCCGGGGTCGGCGGCAGCACGGCGATCGAGCGCTCCCCCGGCCACCAGCGCTTCATCACCGGCGCGATCGCGCTCGACCACGACCTCTTCGCCTCCCTCGCGGCACGCGAGGCCGACGATCGCGCCCGGGCGATCCTGATGCACGAGCTCGGCCACGTGGTCGGTCTCGACCACGTCTCGGACCGGTCCCAGCTGATGTACGCCGAGAACACCGGCCGCACCACGTTCGGCTCGGGCGACCTCGCCGGGTTGGCCCGGCTCGGGGCCGTCGACTGCCGCTGAGGGGTGAGCCACGGTCGTGACGTGCGTCACAGCCGTGACTTCGGGGTACACCGCCAGTTGAACACGGAGCATCCCCTCACGATCGAGGTCCCCATGAAGCGCATCGCCCTGGCCACCACCCTCGCTCTCGCGGCAGCCACCCTGACCGGCGTCGGCACCGCCCAGGCCGGGACCGCCGGCGCCACCGCCGTGCGGACCACCGACGGCTGCCTGCGCAGCGTCCCGGAGCCGGGCTCCACCGAGCCGGTCGACATCTGCTACTCGATCTTCCGGCCGGCCGGCGCCACCCGCGCGGACCGCGTGCCGATGATCATGCACAGCCACGGCTGGGGCGGCTCCCGCACGACGCAGCCGGGGCCGTTCCGCGAGCTGCTCGACCACGGGTACGGCGTGATCTCCTTCGACCAGCGCGGCTTCGGCGCCAGCGGCGGGCAGGCCCACGTGGAGAACCCGGCGTACGAGGGGCGCGACGTGCGCGAGCTCGTCCGTCTCGTGAGCCGGCTGGGCTGGGTCCAGCAGGACGCCCCCGGCGACCCGCGCCTGGCAGCCATCGGCGGCAGCTACGGCGGCGGCTACCAGCTCCTCGGCGCGTTCGAGGAGCTGCGGGTCGCGGGCAAGCCCGTCTTCGACGCCCTCGCGCCCGAGATCACCTGGTACGACCTGCACCAGAGCCTGGCCCCCCAGGACGTCGTCCGCACCGCCTGGGCGGCCGCGCTCAGTGCCGCCGCCGTGCCGACCGACGCACTGCCGACCCCGATCTACACCGGGCTCGCCGAGGGCGCCGCGACCGGGGAGTGGCCCGACGGCGACCCGGAGGGCACCGCCGACCTCAACCCGTTCTTCCGCAAGAACGGCCCGCGCTGGCACGTCGCGCACGGGCGCCGGCTCGACATCCCGGTCCTCTTCGGCCAGGGCACGACCGACTCGCTCTTCCCGTTGCGCCAGGGCCTGTCGAACTGGCGCCACGCGCTGACGGCCGGCTCCCGCGAGCGCAGCATCTTCGTGGGCTACAACGGCGGGCACGTGCTGCCGGCGGTCTTCCCCCGGGGCGTCGCGGTCACCTCCGACCCGTGCAGCGCGCAGCTCGGTGGCGGCTCGTTCCTGCACCTCTCGCGCCTCTTCTTCGACGAGCAGCTCAAGGGTCTGGACCGGTCGCTGGGCGGGTACGGCCGCGCGCACCTGGCGACCCCGACGAACACCTGCACCACGGTCAAGGACCTCGGGCCCGACACGGCCGCGGACGTCGGCACCGTCGCCACGACCGAGGCCGGCGGGGCGCCGCTCAGCTACGAGGTCGCCCGGGGCCCGATCCGGCTCGCCGGCACGTCGTACCTGGTCGGGAGGATGACCGCCGCCGGGGTGCGCAACCGCGCGTTCTACGGCCTCGCCATCGGGACGTCGCCGGCCGACGCCCAGCTCGTCCAGGACAACGTGCTGCCGTTCAGCGAGGACGCGCCGGTGCTCGGCGAGCGTCGCCGCATCGAGCTGCCGGCGGTCGCCGTCGACGTGCCCGAGGGCGAGAACCTCTACCTGCTCGCCAGCCCGATCAGCGACACGTTCGTCGGCATGGGCAGCCGGACCCCGGGCGCCATCGTGCTGGAGGACACCGTCGTCCACCTGCCGGTCGTGCGCTGACCGGACGACCCGGACGGCCGCCGCCCGTCGGCTAGAGCGCGTCGGCGGGAACGCTCACCACGGCCACCGTCGTGACCGGCGCGAAGCACTCCGGCAGCGGCGACTCCACCGGCAGCGCGGTGATCCGGGGCCCCGCCGACGACCGGTCCACCCGGACCCCGGGTGGGACGTCGCAGCCGATGGCGACGACCGCGGCGAGCAGCACCCGGTCCGCCCCGACGTCCGCCCGGCGAACCACGGCACGCACCCGGCGGCCGAGCACCGTGCCGCGGAACCGGTCGCCGAAGGCCGCCACCGCCGCCGGGTCGTCCACACGGGCCGGCGTGGCGCTCACCCGGCCGCCGGCCGCGGTGGCCGAGACCAGGGCGATCTCGGTGAAGTCGATCGCCGGCGCGGGGGCCGGGCCGGTCGGGGGCGCGGAGCCGCACCCCGTCAGCAGGAGGGCAACCGTGGCCGCACCGAGAATCCGTCGCATGAGCATGGGACGCTACCGCCCCGCCGACGGTTCCGCCGGTTCCCGTCGCGCACCGGTCGTGACAGGCTGCCGGGCATGCCCCGCTTCACCCGCGCCGAGCTCGAGTCCTGCAACGGCGTCGAGGTGCCCGACCTGCTCGGCGAGGACGTGCGGCTGCTCTTCGTCGGCATCAACCCCGGGCTGTGGACCGCCGCCACCCAGACCCACTTCGCGCACCCGGGCAACCGGTTCTACCCGGCGCTGCTCCTCGCCGGGATCCTGACGCACCCCGTCGACCCGTCGGCCGGCATGGACGACTCGGACCGCGACCGGCTGCGCGCCCGCGGCCTCGGCATCACCAACCTGGTCAGGCGGGCCAGCGCGAAGGCGTCCGAGCTGACTCGCGACGAGCTCCGCGACGGCGGTCGTCGGCTCGAGGACCTCGTGGCTCGTACGACGCCACGGGTGGTCGCCGTCGCCGGCATCACCGCGTACCGGACGGCCTTCGCCCGGTCGCGGGCCACCGCCGGCCGGCAACCGGAGGGCCTCGTCGGCGCCGAGCTCTGGGTGGTGCCCAACCCCAGCGGGCTCAACGCGCACGAGACGGTGACGACGCTGGCGGAGGCCTACGCCGCCCCGGCCCGCGCCGCCCGGATCCTCTGACCGTTCAGCCGGAGACCTGGTGGCCCTTGCCGAGGATGGTCAGGCCGTCCTCGACCGCGAACCCCCGAGCGCGGTCCTCGTCGGCGTCCAGACCGATCCGGGCCCCGGGCGGGACCACCACGTTCTTGTCGAGGATCGCGTTGCGCACGATCGCGCCGGAGCCGATCCGCACACCGTTCATCAGCACCGAGTCGGAGACCGACGCCCCCGCGCCGACGAACGTGGCCGGGGAGAGCACCGAGCGGGAGACCGAGCCGCCGCTGATCACCACCCCCGGCGAGAGCACCGCCTCGAGCGTCGAGGCGACCTGGCCGTGCTCGCCCTGGGTGACCTTGACCGGGGGCTGCGGGCCGTAGGAGGTGTAGATCGGCCACTCGAAGTTGTAGAGGTTGAAGACCGGCAGCGGCGAGACCAGGTCCATGTGCGCGGCGTAGTACGAGCCGATCGTCCCGACGTCGCGCCAGTAGCCGCGGTCGCGCTCGGTGGAGCCCGGCACGTCGTTGTCCTTGAAGTCGTAGACGCCGGCCTCTTCGCGGCGCACGAACGCCGGCACGATGTCGCCGCCCATGTCGTGCTTGGAGCCGACGTCGGTGGCGTCGCGGGTGACCGCCTCGACCAGCGCGTCGGCGTCGAAGACGTAGTTGCCCATCGACGCGAGGACCTCGCCTGGCGAGTCCGGCAGCCCGTCGACCTGCTTCGGCTTCTCGAGGAAGTCGCGGATCCGTCGACGGTCCTCCGGCCGGACGTCGATCACGCCGAACTGGTCGGCCAGCTCGATCGGCTGACGGATCGCCGCCACCGTGCAGGCGGCCCCGGACTCCACGTGCTGCGCGACCATCTGCGCGAAGTCCATCCGGTAGATGTTGTCGGCGCCGACGACCACCACGATGTCGGGCTTCTCGTCCTTGATCAGGTTCAGCGACTGGTAGATGGCGTCGGCGCTGCCGAGGTACCAGTGCTTGCCGACCCGCTGCTGGGCCGGGACCGGGGTGACGTAGTTGCCGAGCATCGTCGACATCCGCCAGGTCTGGGTGACGTGGCGGTCCAGGCTGTGCGACTTGTACTGCGTGAGCACCACGACGCGCAGGTAGCCCGAGTTCACGACGTTCGAGAGGGCGAAGTCGATCAACCGGTAGATCCCGGCGAACGGCACGGCGGGCTTGGCACGGTCCGCGGTGAACGGCATCAGGCGCTTGCCCTCGCCCCCGGCGAGGACGATGGCCAGGACGCGTTTGCGGTGAGAGGCGGGCATGGCGCAACGCTAGCGTCGCCAACCCTCGGCGAACAGCACCTCCGGGGAGTAGTTTCGTCCCGTGCGAATCGACGTGTTGAGCAAGGAGTACCCGCCGGAGATCTACGGGGGGGCCGGGGTCCATGTGGCCGAGCTGGTGCGCGCGCTGCGTCAGCGCAGCGACCTCACCACCCACGTGCACGCGTTCGGTGCCCCGCGCGACGAGGCGCTGACGTCGTCCTACGCCGACCACGCCGAGCTCGCGTCGGCCAACGCGGCGCTGCGCACGCTCGGGGTCGACCTCTCCATCGTCGACGGCTGCGCGGGCACCGACCTGGTCCACTCGCACACCTGGTACGCGAACTTCGCCGGCCACCTCTCCTCGCTGCTGTACGGCGTGCCGCACGTGATCACCGCGCACTCGCTGGAGCCGATGCGGCCGTGGAAGGCCGAGCAGCTCGGCGGTGGCTACGCGGTCTCGTCGTGGGTGGAGAAGACCTCCTACCTCGGTGCCGCCGCGGTGATCGCGGTCTCCGCGGCGATGCGCGACGACGTGCTGGCCTCCTACCCCGACATCGTCCCGGGCAAGGTGCACGTCGTGCACAACGGCATCGACACCGCGGACTGGGCCCCCGTGAGCGACCCCGACCGGGTGCGCGCCCTGGGCGTCGACCCGGACCGGCCGTCGGTGGTCTTCGTCGGGCGGATCACCCGGCAGAAGGGTCTGCCCCTGTTCCTGCGCGCGGTGGCCCAGCTCCCGCCGGAGGTGCAGATCGTGCTCTGCGCCGGCGCGCCGGACACCCCCGAGATCGAGGCCGAGGTGGTCGGCCTGGTCGACAGCCTCGCGCAGACCCGCGACGGCGTGGTCTGGATCCGCGACATGCTGCCGCGCCCCGACGTGGTCGCGCTGCTCTCGGCGGCCACGGTCTTCGCCTGCCCGTCGATCTACGAGCCGCTGGGGATCGTGAACCTCGAGGCGATGGCCTGCGAGACGGCCGTCGTCGCGACCGCCACCGGCGGCATCCCCGAGGTCGTGGTGGACGGCGAGACCGGACGGCTGGTGCCGATCCGGCAGGCCACCGACGGCACCGGCACCCCGCTCGACCCCGACCAGTACGTCGCCGACTTCGCGGCGGCCCTGATCGAGGTCGTCGGCGACCCCGAGCGCGCCCGGGAGATGGGACGCGCCGGACGCCGCCGCGCGATCGAGTCCTTCAGCTGGGGCGCCATCGCCGAGCAGACGCTCGAGGTCTACCGCTCGGTCCGCTGAGAGCGGCAGCCCGGCACCGGGTGCTACGACGTCGACCGGTCGACGTACTGCTGGACGACGGCGTCGACGGACTGGTCGACGTCGACGACGAGGCCCGGCTCGTCCGCGGCGAGCGGCTCGAGGGTGGCGAACTGCGAGTCGAGCAGCGAGGCGGGCATGAAGTGGCCCGGCCGGCTCGCCTGGCGGCGGGCGACGACCTCACGCCCGCCCTGCAGGTGCAGGAACGTGAGCGCCGGCGCCCGGTGGCGGAGACGGTCGCGGTAGCTGCGCTTGAGGGCCGAGCAGCTGGTCACCGCGCCGTCGGGGTGCCCCGCGAGCCACGACCCGATGGCGTCGAGCCAGGGCTCGCGGTCGGCGTCGTCGAGCGCGAGGCCCGCGCTCATCTTGGCGAGGTTGGTCGGCGGGTGGAAGTCGTCGGCGTCCGCGAACGGCACCCCGAGCTGCTGGGCGACGGCGGCACCGACGGTGGACTTGCCGGAGCCTGAGACGCCCATCACGACGAGGAGCGGCGGGCATGGGCCGAGGGGTGCGGACACGACGGGTGCCTCCCTGATCAGGTGCCTGGGGTTGCGTGGGCCTTCCCATCATGGATCCGTTCACCCTGCTCGGTCACCCTGCGCGAGCTGTCGGAGCAGTTCTCCACAGGCGGCGCCGGTCGGCTTCCCGATCCCCGGCCGGAGGGGCAGGCTGGAGTCATGGACGTCGCAGGCATCCGGCTGGAGCACGAACCCTTCGACGGCGCGGTCCGCGGGCTCGAGGCCCGGGTTGCAGAGCTCGCCACCGAGCGGGCGGCACTCGACCGACGCGTCGACGCGCTGCTGCACGGGTGGTCCGGGGCCGCCGCCGAGTCCTTCGCGCAGGCGTGGGTCGAGTGGCGGCGCGGCTCCGGGGCCGTCACCCACGCCCTGGCCACGACGACCACGCTGCTGCAGGCGGCGCACCTCGACCTCGTCGGGCGCGACGACGAGGCGGGTGCCGGGCTCACGCGGCTGGCCCGACGACTGGACCCACCGAGATGAGGGAGGTGGCGTTCCGCGTGGACGTCGACGAGCTGCGCGACGTGGTCACCCAGCTGGTCCGCGCCGACGCACGCCTGCGCGGCCTGGCCGCCGAGGTCGAGGCACAGGTGCGGGCCCTGCGGGCGACCTGGCAGGGACGCACCGCCGAGGCGCACGACATCGCGCACCGCGAGTGGGTCGCCGGGTTCGACACGATGCGCGGCGCGCTCGCCGAGGTGCGGGCCGCGGGAGACACGGCCCACGGGCACTACACCTCGGCGGCGCGCACGAACGTCTCCCTCTGGGAGCAGGTCACGTGAGCGCGCTCAGTCGAGGGCGGCCCGCCGGTACTGGTCCGGCCACTCGATCCCGTCCCCGATCTCGACACCCAGCTCGTGGGCCGCGCGCAGCGCCCAGTGCGGGTCCCGGAGCAGCGCCCGGGCCAGCAGCACCACGTCGGCGGAACCGCCCGCGACGATCTCCTCGGCCTGCTTGGCCTCGGTGATCAGGCCGACGGCACCGCTGGGCACGCCGGCCTCCTCGCGGATCCGTCGGGCGAACGGCACCTGGTAGCCCGGCTCCAGGGGGATCTCCGCAGGGGCGTTGCCACCGGTCGATACGTCGACGAGGTCGACGCCCTCGGCGGCGAGCAGGGCGGCGAGGCGCACCGAGTCGTCACCGTCCCAGCCGCCCTCGAGCCAGTCGGTCGCCGAGATCCGGACCAGCACCGGGACGCCGGCCGGCACCCGCCCGCGCACCTCGCGGACGACCTCGAGCAGCAGCCGGGTGCGGTTCTCGAAGGAGCCGCCGTACTGGTCGGTGCGCTCGTTCGACAGCGGCGAGAGGAACTCGTGCAGCAGGTAGCCGTGGGCGGCGTGCACCTCGAGCAGGTCGAAGCCGGCCGCGAGCGCGCGCTCGGCGGTGTCGCCGAAGGCGCTGACGATGCGGGCGATGCCGTCGAGGTCCAGTGCCTCGGGCTCGCGCAGGCCGGGGAAGGCCGAGGTGGACGGACCCACCGGGGTCCAGCCGCCGTGCGCGTCGTCGACGCCACCGCGGCCCTCCCAGGGCGCCCGGCTCGAGCCCTTGCGCCCGGCGTGGGCCAGCTGCATCCCGGCCGCCGCGCCCTGGGCGTGCAGGAACCCGACGATCCGCGACCAGGCCTGCTGCTGCTCGTCGTTCCACAGGCCCGCGTCGGCCGGGGAGATGCGCCCCTCCGGCAGGACCGCGGTGGCCTCGGTGATCACGAGGCCGGCACCACCCCGGGCGAACGAGCCGAGGTGCACCAGGTGCCAGTCGTCCGGCACGCCGTCGACGGCGGAGTACTGGCACATCGGGGCGACCCAGACCCGGTTGCGCATGGTCAGGTCACGCAGGGTGATGGGGGTGAACAGCTGGCTCACTGGGCGGGCTCCTGAGGTGTGGCGGGCAGAGGTGCGGGACATGCCTGTCCCAACACCGGGGGTGGGCCCCGTGTTCCGACCGCTCAGCGGCGGGCGCCGAGCAGCGTCTCGGTGACGAACCCGGCCGCGGCCCTCTCGAAGGTCGTGGCGTGACGCAGCATCGCGTGCTTGCCACCGGGAACCTCGACGAGCTCCACGTCCGTGGTGCGGGCCAGCCGCCGGACGACCTCCCGGGCCCGCGCCGGATCGGCGATCCGGTCCTCGGTGCCGTGCACGACCAGCACCCGCCGTCCCGCCAGCTCGGATGCGTCACCGACGTGCAGCCACGGGTTGAGCGCCACGACGCTGCGCACGGGCGGCTCGCCGCCGGCGAGCAGGGCGGCCCGTCCGCCCAGGGAATGGCCCACCAGGCTCACCGGCAGGTCCCCCCAGCGCTCGCGGACCTGCCCGAGCGCCCACTGCACGTCGACGACCGGGGTGCGCGCGGCATCCCAGCCACGCGCGGAGTTCAGCAGGCGCAGCACGGCGAGCCGACCGCGACCGGCCCGGGCGATGCGCCCGGCGATCGGGACCATCCGGAGCACCGACAGCTGGGTGGGGCTGACCCTCGGACGGTCGGTCCGGGCCGCCCCGCCGTGCAGCACCAGGACGACGCCGTCGGGGCGCCGCGGGGCGCGGGTGTCGATCAGGCGCGGGGCGGGCCCCGGGGCGCCGCTCACGCCGACCGGGCGCCGCGGACCGGCTCGAGGCCGGGCAGGGGACGGCCGTCCGGGTCGAACGAGACCTCCTCCTCGACCGGGGAACGCGAGAGCCTAAGGTCGGCGAAGACCCGGAACTCCCCGCCGGAGGTCGCGCAGGCCAGCTCGAAGCTCTCGGCCCCGTTGGCGCGGGCCCGCAGGAGCACGGCGCCCCCGGGGGTGCGGTAGGCCAGGGAGGCCGGCATCGAGCGCCCCGGCACCGAGCGCTGCGGGCGCGGGACGTAACGGGAGATCCGGCTCCAGCCGGAGCCGGTGAACAGCAGGTCCCCGGTCCCGGACCCGGCGACCGGGATCCGCACGGCCAGGGCGTGGACGTCGGGCAGCGCGCCGGGGATGCCGATCGCGACGGAGGTCCGGACCAGCACGTCGTCCTGGCCGGGCTCGTCGAGCCAGGCGGCGCCGACCGCGGGCAGGAGCCCGTGGCGGTAGAGCCGACCGCGCAGCAGCTCGCTGTGCAGCTGCAGGGGCCTGACGATCCTGGTCGGGGCGAGGAGGAACATGACGCACTCCTACCCCACCGGGGCGCCGGCCAACCACTAGCTGCCGGGAAGCTCCGTGACGGCCGACTCACCGGCCAGGTTGAGGCCGGTCGCCGGGACCGTCACGACGTACCGGCCGGCCGGGCGAGCGGGCTTCGCCTCGGGCAGCTCGAGACGGTACGTCCCGTCCGCACCGACCGTGGTGGCCCCCGCAGGCTCCCGGCCCGCCGGCGTCAGCCGCCACAGGGTCGCGCTGACACCGGGTCCCGCCGGCTGGGCGGTGCCGGCGACGACCACCCCGTCCGCGCTCTGCTCGGGGGCCGCGGTGACCGCCGTGGCGACCTCGACGGTGAAGGTGGGCGAGACGCTGCCGTCCACGGACGAGGTGCCGGTGAAGCGCCAGCGGTAGAGCGTCCGCTTCCGGGGGGCGACCGTCGCGCTCGAGGCGTCCACCGTGGCCGCCGCTCCGGCGACCGGCACGAACGTCGTGGCGCCGGACTCCTGCTCCTCGAGGACGAGCAGCCCCTGCGGCACCGGGCGGCCCCGCGAGTCGGTGACGCTGCCGGTCAGGGTGACCTCGTCGCCGGCCACCACCCGCCCGGCCGAGCCACTGATCGCGGCGCTGCTGGTGAAGCCCTCGAGGTCGTAGGTCGTGACCTGGCCGGGGCTGCCCACCCGCAGGGTGTCGATCTTGAACGGCGCTCCGTCGCAGCCGAAGCCCAACGTGTAGAAACCCGGCCCGTCCCCACCGTGGGCCGCGGCGAAGTCGCGCACGCTCGCCGGCGGCGGCACCGGGCTCGCGGCCACCGCCTGCTGGGTGGCGAGGTCGTAGTGCGTCCACGTGTAGGTCAGGCCGGTGGCGTCCACCTGCTGCCACCCACCGGGGGCGGCGGCGAGGTCCGCGCGGCCGATCCACACCAGGCTCGAGGCCCAGTCCGCGGGCGCCCGGTAACCGGCGTAGGCGACCCCGCTGGAGCCCTGGGGGGCCTGCACGGAGAGACCGGCGACGGTGGTGCCGGTCATCGAGGAGACCGCGTGCTGGGAGCCGACCGCGTTGCCGCCGGCCAGGTCGTACTTGAGGCTGCGGGTGCCGGTCACGGCGGGGCTGTTGCTGAGGTACGTCGCCACCGGCTCGGCGACCCGCTGGAAGATCCCGGGGCACCCGGTGATCGCGAGGCTGGTGAGCCCGCCGGAGGGGAAGCCGAGGCCGTGCACCACGACCGTGTCGTCGGCGGCGGCCGGAGCGGCCGAGAACGCGACGGCGGCGAGCACGCCGGCAACGATCACGACTGCGCGGCGCATCGTGCCTCCCTCGGCCCGGGCCCGCTGTCACGGGCTCCGCGAGACGCTCCGGGTGCCGGGCATCTCCCTGCGCAGCCTAGCTCCGGATCCCCTCCACCGTCCGGGGGATTGAAGGATCAGATCGGGCCGATTCCGGGCGGGTGGCGAACCGGTACCGGGCCCGATCGGGCCGAATGCCCGAAGACGGCATACATTGGGGGTACGAACCGGGGCCCGAGGCCGTGAAAAAGTTGTGGCCCGCCCCGCTCGGGAATGGATTGGCGTGGCTGACGTCCGACTGACCTACTGGCGCACGACGGACCCGGCGGACGCGACGGCGACTGCGGACGGGGCCGATCAGGGCGACGTGCTGACGGAGGCGCCGGAGCCCGAGGAGATCACCCGCGAGGAGGCCGAGGCGGCCTGGGCGCCCGAGGCCCGCCGCATCCTGACCCGCGTGGCCGGCACCTACCAGGCGCTGATCGAGTACGCCGAGCTGGCCGCCGAGGTGCAGGAGGCCTCCGGCATCCGGACCCGTCGCCAGGTCCGGGGCTGGATCGGCCCCGTGCTCGAGCAGGTCGCGCGCCTCAACCACGAGAACAACGAGCCCGCCCTGACCTCCCTCGTCGTGCACAAGAGCGACGGCACGGTCGGCTCCGGCTACGACGAGGCCGTGCGCCTCGCCGACGGCGAGGAGCTCACCGACCCGCACCTGCGGGAGAAGCACGCCGCGCAGGCGCGCCTGGCCTGCTACGAGTGGGCCGGGGCGAACACCCCCGCCGGCGGCGGTCGCCCGCTGCTGTCCCCGCGCTACGAGCAGATCCACGCCCGCCTGCGCAAGGAGCGTCGGGCCGCCGAGCAGCCCACGATCTGCCCGACGTGCTTCATGGCGATCCCGCCGACCGGTGTCTGCGACAACTGCGGCTGATCCAGCCGGTCATGAGTGAGCGCAACGTCCTGGGCGGGCCGCTGGAGCCCTGCGGTGGCGACCCGGTGACCGGGTTCCACCGGGACGGCACGTGCACCGTCGGGCCGCACGACTCGGGGCTGCACGCGGTCTGCGCGGTGATGACCGCGGAGTTCCTCGACCACCAGCGGCGGGTCGGCAACGATCTCGTGACCCCGCGCCCGCAGTGGGAGTTCCCGGGACTGCACCCCGGCGACCGCTGGTGCGTGGTCGCGGCTCGGTGGCGCCAGGCGCACGAGGACGGCGCCGCCGCCCCGGTCGTCCTCGCCGCCACCAGCGAGCGCGCCCTCGACCTGGTGCCGCTCGCGGTGCTGCGCGCCCACTCCGTCGACGTCCCCGACGACCCCTCGGCCCTGGACTGACCAGTCGGGCCCATCCAGGCTGGGCCCATTCAGTCGGGTCCCATCTGGTCGGGGGCTGACTCCGCCAGCCGCTCGTGCAGCCTCACCCGGACCTGCTCCGGCGTGAGCTCCGCCCGCCGACGCTGGTCGCGGGCGATGATGGCACCGGTGGTGGCCACCCCGGCCAGTCCCGCGACCCCGAGCACTCTCCACAGCTTCACCGGACGGACTCCTCTCATGGCTGAGCACGACCTGGACCTCGACGCGGCGGTCGACCTGACCCGCACCGGAGACCTGTGGCTCTTCCGTGGCCACTCGGCCGCCGACCACGCTATCCGGGTGCTGACCAACGCGCCCGTCAACCACGTCGGCATGGCGGTCGTCCTCGACGACATGCCGCCGTTGCTGTGGCACGCCGAGCTCGGCAGGGGCCTGCCCTGCGTGTGGAGCGGCGAGAGCCACCGCGGGGTCCAGCTGCACGACCTGCGCGACGCGGTCGTCCAGTGGACCGGCCGCTACGAGCAGCGCGCCTGGCTGCGCCAGCTGGACGCCTCGGTCACCACGCAGATGGAGGACGCCGTGCTCGCCACGATCGCGCGGCTCGACGGAACCCCGTTCCCGGCCACCGTGGCGCTCGCCGGGCGCTGGGCCCGCGGTCGGGTCCGCCGGCCGGCCGCGGCCGAGTCGACGTACTGCGCCGAGGTGGTGGCCGCGACGTACGCCGCGATGGGGCTGCTCGACGACCGCCGTCCGACGAACTACTACGACCCCGGGATGTTCTGGTCCGGCGACGACATGCGGCTCCAGGGCGGCGCCCGCCTCGGCGAGGAGCTCAGCGTCCGCACCTGAACGCCGGCTACCGGTCGGTAGCCCGGTCCCGACCGGCCGCGGGTGCTTGGGTACCGTGACGGGCGCGGGGCACACCGTGCTCCGCTCCCGACCCAGGAGGCACTGCCGATGCAGCTGGAGCTGTCCGCCGAGGACGCCGCGTTCCGCGAGGAGATGCGCACCTTCTTCACCACCCAGGTCCCGCAGGAGATCCGGGACGCCGTCGCCGAGCGCCGCGAGCTCAGCAAGGACCAGATCGCCACGAGCCAGCGGATCCTCAACGAGCACGGTCTCGCCGTGCCGCACTGGCCGGTCGAGTGGGGCGGGCGCGACTGGACCCCGCTGCGCCGCCACATCTGGCACGAGGAGATGCAGCGCGCCTGCGTGCCGGCCCCGCTGGCGTTCAACACCTCGATGGTCGGCCCGGTGATCGCGGCCTTCGGCTCCCAGGAGATCAAGGAGCGGTTCCTCGCGAAGACCGCCAGCCTCGAGATCTGGTGGTCGCAGGGCTTCTCCGAGCCGGACGCCGGCTCCGACCTCGCCTCGCTGCGCACCACCGCGGTCCGCGACGGTGACGAGTTCGTCGTCAACGGGCAGAAGACCTGGACGACGCTCGGCCAGCACGGCGACTGGATCTTCTGCCTGGTCCGCACCGACCCCGACGTCAAGAAGCAGCGCGGCATCTCGTTCCTGCTCATCGACATGACGTCGCCCGGGGTCACGGTGCGCCCGATCGAGCTCATCGACGGCGGCCACGAGGTCAACGAGGTGTGGTTCGAGAACGTCCGCGTACCCGCCGACAACCTCGTCGGCGAGCTCAACGCGGGCTGGGACTACGCGAAGTTCCTGCTCGGCAACGAGCGGGTCGGGGTGGCCCCGGTCGGCGCGAGCAAGCGCGTGCTCGCCCAGGCCAAGGACTACGCCCGCTCGGTCGCCACCGGCGAGGCGGGCGCGGAGACGACGCTGCTCGACGACCCCCTGGTGGCGAGCCGCATCGCGGAGCTGGAGAACGAGCTCCTCGCGCTCGAGCTGACCGCGCTGCGCGTCGTCGCCAACTCGGCCGACGGGAAGCCGCACCCGGCCTCGTCGGTCCTCAAGCTCAAGGGCACCGAGCTGCAGCAGGCGGTCAGCGAGCTCGTCGTCGATCTCGCCGGACCGGCCTCGCTGGCCTCCGGCGCCGGGGACGGCTCCGACCTGCCGGGGTGGGCGCGCCGCGCCACCCCGGTCTACCTGAACCTCCGCAAGGCATCGATCTACGGCGGATCCAACGAGATCCAGCGGCAGATCATCTCGCGCACGATCCTGGGACTCTGAGAGGCGACTGGCATGGACTTCACCTATGACGAGGAGCAGCAGGCGCTGCGCGAGGCCGTGCGCGGGCTGCTCGGCAAGACGTACGCCGACTTCGAGAACCGCCGTCGCACGGTCGCCGACGACCCGGGCTTCGACGAGTCCCTGTGGGGCCGCCTGGCGGAGATGGGGGTCCTCGGGCTGCCGTTCGCCGAGGAGGACGGCGGGATGGGCGCCGGGCCGATCGAGGTCGGCATCGTGGCCGAGGAGCTCGGCCGGGTGCTCGCGCCCGAGCCGTTCGTGACGGCGGTCGTGCTGGCCGGCCAGGTGGTGGCCGCGGCCGGCACCGCCGAGCAGCGCAGCGAGGTGCTCGGGCCGCTGGCGGAGGGCGGGAGCGTGCTGGCCTTCGCCCACGCCGAGCCCGGCACCCGCTGGGTCGCCGACGCCCGTGGCGTCGAGGCCGAGGCCGACGGTGACGCCTGGCGGCTCACCGGGGTCAAGGAGCCGGTGCCGCACGGCGCCCGCGCCGACCGGCTCGTCGTCAGCGCCGCCCTGCCCGACGGCGGCACCGGGCTCTTCCTGGTCGCCGGCGACGCCACCGGGCTGACCCGCGAGGGCTACCCCACCCACGACGGTGGCCGCGCCGCCCGGGTCGCGTTCGAGGGCACGCCCGCGGTCGCCCTGGGCGAGGCGGTCGACCGCACGGCCGTGATCGCCCGGGCGCTCGACCTCGCCCGGGTCGCCGCGTGCCACCAGGCGCTCGGCGCGATGCAGTTCGCCCTGGACGCCACCACGTCGTACCTCACCAGCCGCAAGCAGTTCGGCGTCACGCTCAACACCTTCCAGGCGCTGAGCTTCCGGGCCGCCGACATGTACGTCTCGCTGGAGCTGGCCACCAGCCTGGTCTCGTGGGCCAGCATGGTGCTGGTCTCCGGCGACGACGCCGCCGTGGCCGACGCGGCCTCCCGCTGCGGCCTGGGCGTCAGCCGCGCGGGGCGCCACATCGGCCAGGAGGCGATCCAGCTGCACGGCGGGATCGCGATGACCGCGGAGTACAGCGTGGGCAGCTACACCAGCCACCTCACCGCCCTCGACCACCTGCTCGGTGACGGCCAGCACCACCTGGGCCGCCTCGCCGCCGCCGTGGGCGACCACGAGGAGGTCGACCCCCTGGGTTGAGCCGAGGCGGCGCAGATGTGCCGCCCGATCGCTGCTCAGGCACCGCTCAGGCGCGGTTCACCCAGGCCCGCCACCCGCCGTACGACGTGAGGTCCTCGCCCAGCACCCGGGCGGGATCCTGCGTGGTTCCGGCGTGCACGAAGCCGGTCATCTCGGAACCGTCCTCCATCCGCACGGTGCCGAGCGCCAGCGGCGGCGCCACCAGCGTCAGCAGCTCCCCGAGCGCGGCGGGCGAGAGCTCCCAGACCTCCGCCTCGAGGGGCGCGCCGTCCGCGGCGGGGACCAGGGCCGGACGGGCCGGGAGCCCCGCACCGGGCGGCACCTCGAACATCCGGTAGGACGCGTCGGTCCGGGCCCGGCGCAGCAGCCTCGCCCCGCGGGAGGTCAGCTGTCCGTTGAGCGCCAGCCCGGACAGGTGCGCCCCGACCACCGCCAGCGAGAGCCGGCCGGGCGAGGGAGACCCCGCGGCCGTCTGGGCCTTGGGTGGCTCCGCGGCCTCCCAGCGCGCGGCCAGGTCGAGCAGCGCCTCGTCGGCGAACGCCGGCGCCAGGAGCTGGACGCCGAAGGGCAGCCCGTCGGGCCGCTCCCCCGCCGGCACCGCCACCGCGCAGAGGTCGAGCAGGTTGACCATGTTGGTGTAGGTGCCCAGTCGCGAGTTCGTCGCCGACCGGGTCGGCCGCCACCTCGGCGAGCGTCGGGTGGCCCGGCGTCACCGGCAGCAGGAGCGCGTCGATCCCCGCCAGCACCGCGTCGGCGCGGCGACGCAGCCCGGCGAGTCGCTCGCAGCGCCGCGGAAGCGTCTCCACCCCGGTCAGCCTCGGCCCCGGGCAGCACGATCGAGCGCACGGTCGGGTCCACCGCGCGTGGACTCCGCTCGGCAGCACGTCGCCGAACGCGGCGTACCGCTCGGCGACCCAGGGCCCCTCGTAGAGCAGCCGGGCGGCCTCGAGAAAGGCCTCGACGTCGACCTCGACGACCCGGAAGCGGCCGCGGGCCCGCGCCAGCGCGGCGTCCCACGCGACCCGGTGCTCGGGATCGAGATCGAGGACAGCCGGCGGGCACGCCCGACGCACAGCTCCCGCGGCCACCCCCGCGGCGGGCGCGCCGGTGCGCGACCACGGGTCCTCGGGGTCGAGGCCGCTGCCAGGGGCCGCGAGCAGCTGCGCGCGTCAGCGACGTCGCGGGTCAAGCGTCCTCACGCAGTCCAGCGACGCGGCAGGCGGGCAGCACGCCGCGGGTCGGGACGAGGCCCCGGGTGGGCTTCCAGCCGACCAGCCCGTTGAACGCCGCCGGCACCCGGCCGGAGCCCGCGGTGTCGGTGCCGAGCGCGAACGGCACCACGCCCGGCGGCGACCGCGACCGCGCTGCCGGAGCTGCAGCCCGCCGCTGACGTGGGCGGGCGCCAGCGACGCTGTGCGCAGGCGCCGTAGGGCGAGCGGGTGCCGACCAGGCCGGTGGCGAACTGGTCGAGGTTGGTCTTGCCGACCGGCACCGCGCCGGCGGCGACCAGCCGCGGCGACCACCGTCGGCGTGCCGCGGCGGCCGGCTCGGTGCGGCGCCGGGCAGCCGGCGGTCGTCGGCAGGCCGGCGACGTCGATGTTGTCCTTCACCGCGAACGGCATCGCCGCCCAGCGGCAGCGCCGCCGCGACCTCCTCGGCGGCGACCAGCACCTCCTCGGGCTGCACCGACAGGAACGCCGGCTGGTCGAGGTCGCGGGCCAGCCTGCCGCGCCAGGACGGCGCAGTGGCCGGCTCCGGCGCGGGGAACACGCTCGGGGTTGCTCATCGTGCCTCCTCGCCCAGCGCGTGCGCTCGGCCGTCGAAAGCGGCGCGGCGGCGCGCCACGGTCGTCGTCGATCTCGTCGGTGTGGGCGGCCCGGATCCGGTCCACCTCGGCCAGGCTGAACGTCGCCGGCCGGGTCTCGAGGTCCGCGCGGCCGGCGTGGATGTCGGCCCGCAGGTCGGCCAGCTCATCGACCCCGACCGGGCGGAAGCGCAGCCGGTCGAAGTGCCGCAGCAGCCAGGGTTGCTCGGTCGGTGCCGCCGGGCGGTGCCGCCAGACCGGGACGGTGCGCCCGACGAGCTGGTAACCGCCCGGGCCCTCCATGCCGTAGACGCACAGGTAGACGCCGCCGATCCCGACCGCGTTCTGCGGGGTCCAGGTGCGGGCCGGATTGTACTTCGTGGTGACCAAGCGGTGCCGCGGGTCGATCGGCACCGCCACGGGGGCGCCGAGGTAGACGTCGCCGAGGCCGAGCACGAGGTAGGTCGCCTCGCTGCACGATGTCGAAGACGTCCCCGCGGGCGTCCAGGTCGTTGACCCGGCGGATGAACTCCACGTTGTCCGGGCACCAGGGTGCGTCGGCACGGACGCCGCGCTGGTAGCGCTGCATCGCCTCGTGCGGCGAGCGGGTGGTCGAAGGCGATCGGCAGGGTCACCTCGCGACAGTCGATGACGGCCCGGGCGGGGCTCGGTCAGCGAGTCGGTGAGCGAGTCCACGACCTCGGCCAGGGCGACCGCGGACACCCGGGCCGGGTCGAAGCCGATCAGCAGCGAGCGGACGCCGGGCACGGTCTCGGTGAGGCCGACGGGCGCCGCCTGCCGCAGCGCGCGACTCGAGCAGCCCGACCCAGACCCGCACTCGCAGGTCGAGCACCGGGTCGCCGGCCTCGACCAGCAGGTGCCGGTCGCCCGAGGCCCGGATCGTCACGTCGAGCCCGGCCGAGCGGACGTGCCGTGCGGCGAGCGGGCGCAGGTCCGGGTGGGAGCCGACGGGGTCGGGACGGGGGCCGGCACTGGGGTCGGGAGCGGCGCGCACCCCAGCCGCAGCTCGAGGTCGCGGCGCCAGGTGCGGGCCTCCTCGGTCAGCCGCTGGGCCTCCTCGAGGGTCACCGGCACCAGCCGGACGCTGTCGCCGGGGCGGAGCTGGCCGAGCTTCCAGAGGTCGGCGCGCGACCGTGGCCGCCGGGACCACGAAACCGCCCAGGCTCGGCCCGTCCGGACCGACGATGACCGGGGTGTCCCCGGAGAGCATGATCCCGCCGACGGGGTAGGCCGAGTCGTGGATGTTGCTGACGGGTGCAGGCCGGCCTCGCCGCCGTCGGTCCGGGCCCATCGCGGAGTCGGGCCCCACCAGCCGGACGCCGGTGCGGTCGGCGCGGTGGTCGACCGCCCAGGTGGCGGCGAGCAGCTCGGCGACGCCCTCCCCGGTGAGGTGCTCGGGCGCGCCGTGCGGACCGGGCAGGACCCGCAGCTCCCAGACGTTGCCCAGCACCGGCAGCGCCGCGGTGACGTCCAGCGGTGCGGAGCGGTTCTCCGCCCGGCCCAGCGGCAGCCGGTCGTCCGCGGCCAGCGCGCGCCCGGCGTACCCGCCGATCGTGCCGAGCAGGAAGGTCGAGCGACTGCCGAGGTCGACCGGTACGTCGAGCCCGCCGGAGACCGCGAGGTAGCCGCGCATCCCGGCGGACCGCCGTCGTCCCGGTGACGAGCACGGAGCCGGGCCGGGCCAGCTCGACGGCCCCCGGACGCAACGGCCGGCCGTCGAGGGTGGCACCGGTGGTGGCGCCCGGTGACGCAGACCAGGCCGACGATCGGCGAAGCGGAGCGTGGGACCAGTGACGACCCACTCCAGGCCGGCCGCGCGAGCGGTCGTTGCCGACGGCGAGGTTGGCCAGGAACAGGCTGGTGCTGTCCCAGGCCCCGGACGGCGGGACCCCGACGCCCCAGTAGCCGGTGCGCCCGCGGAGGTCCTGCACGGTGCGACTGCACCCCCGCGTGGAGGACGGTGACCACCTGGGTACTCGAGCCGGCCGCGGTGGCCCGGTCGTCGGGTGCCCGGTCGTCGGGTGCCCGGTCGTCGGTTGCCCGGTCGTCGGTGACGGTGGCGCTCATGCCCAGCCCCCTCGACGTCGAGGGCGGTGGGGTCCCAGCCGTTGCAGGGGTTGTTGAGCTGCGGGCAGTTGGAGACCAGCACCACGAGGTCGCGCTCGGCGCGCAGCTCGACGTACTGCCCCCGGCCGGAGAGCGCCGTCGGCGAAGGTGAGGTCGCCGGTCGAGGTGAGCGGCACGTTCATGAAGAAGTTGATGTTGTGCGGTCAGGTCGCGCCGGCATCGATCCCCGACCCGGGCGCCCGCCGCGAGGAAGCGTCTCGCGGCAGGCGTGCTGGTGACGGGTGTGCCAGCCGTAGCGCACGACGTTGCTCTCCTGCGGCGCAGGCGCCGCCGACGGTGTCGTGGCGCCCGACGGTGTCGTCGGTGATCGTGGCCAGCGCGTCGCCGCGCTGGCTCAGCAGCACCGAGCCCGTGCCCAGGTAGGCGCGGCCCTGGCCACGCACGGTGTCGAAGGCGCTGTAGCGGTTGGTCAGGTCGGTGGCGTCGTAGACGAGCGTGTCGGCCGCCTGGTTGCCGGCGACGTCGATGAGGCGCAACCGGCCGCCGGCCGGCACCCCGCACGGCGTACCCCTCCCCGGCAGGGATCCGCTCCCGCAGCCCGGTGCTCATGCGAGCACCCGCCCGGCGGCGTCGAGGGCGCGGGCGCTCTCGGGTCGCCACCGGTAGGACGCGTCGTCCGGCCCGCGGGCCTCCCCGGGGCGACCTCCAGCCGCACCGGTGCGGGAGTGAACTCCCCCGTGGCGTCGAGCGGGTGCAGGGCGGCCGCGACGACCACCAGCAGGTCGACCTCGGCGCGCAGTGCGACCCAGTCGCCCGCGGCGCTGTGACCGGGGGCGAAGGTGAGGGTCCCGGCCTCGTCGTCGGCGATCCTGGCGCGCGCGAAGAAGTTCACGCAGCCGTGCAGGTCGCGCTCCGCGCGACCCTGCTTGCGCAGCTCGGCGAGCAGACCGGCGCGGGCCGACAGGTGCCGCGCGTTGCGGTCCGCGGCGTAGGTCGTCACCCCGAAGCGGTCGACGTCCTCGTCGCGGGTGTGACCGCACAGCGCGTCGTGCCACTCCAGGGAGGAGCCCGTCACGCTGGCCAGGGCGAGCCCGCCGTCGGACATCAGCACCATCGGCGGACGCACCCGTGCGCTGTGCTGGGCCTTGAGGGTGTCGGGCAGGTTGAGGCGGTCGTGGGCCAGCGCCCCGGCGCCGAGCAGCAGGGTGCTGGCACAGGCATCGGCCCCGAGCGCGGTCAGGGTGATCGTGCGCCCGGCACGGACCAGCAGGGAGTACGCCGCCCCGCCCGGGATCTCGTGGGTGACCAGCGGGGTGCTCATGCGGTCACCTCCGCGACCACGACGGGCCGGGCGCCCTGGGCCCGCTGCACGGCGTAGGCGACGGCGCCGACGGCGAGCGCCCCGGCGAGGAAGAGCGGCGCGAACCACTGGAACACGACCCCGCCGGTGCCGGCCGGGTCGAAGACCTCCGCGCGCGGCCAGCCGAGGTTGACCGCCATCGCCACGCCGAAGACGACGGCGACGACGTTGAGCGGCAGGCCCCAGCGGCCGAGGTGGAACTCCTCGGGGTGGCGCTCGTCGTCGAAGCGGCCGCGCACGCGGGCGAGCAGGAGCGGCCCGGTAACCATCAGGTAGGCCAGGTAGAGCAGCATGATGCAGACGCTGGCGAGCGTGGTGAACAGGCCGGCCTCCCCCGTGTTGACCAGCAGCACCGCGGCGGCCGCCGCACCGACCAGCACGGTCGCGGCGACCGGCGTGCCGGTGCGCGGTGAGACCCGGGCCAGGCTCCGGGAGAACGGCAGCTTGCGGTCGCGCGCCATCGAGAAGACCATCCGGACCGTGGCGGCCTGGATGGCCAGCGTGCAGGCGCAGACCGCGATCGCGACGTTGAGCAGCACGAGGCGACCCAGGAAGTCCCCGAGCTGGACGAGCACCACGTAGGCGATGCCCTCGACGCCGAGCCGGCCGTCGGTGAGGCTGGGGGCTGCCATCAGCGCGACCAGCAGCATCAGCGCCCCGCCGACGCCGGAGGCGACGACCGCGCGCAGGATGGTGCGCGGGGCTGTGCGGCGGGGGTGGTGGGTCTCCTCGGACATCTCCGCCGCGGAGTCGAAGCCGACCATGCACGTAGGCCGCCATCAGGCTGGAGATCACGAAGCCGGAGAACGCCGCGCCACCACCGGCGCCGGTGCCCTCGGTGATCACCGACCGGGCCGCGCTCGGCGTGCAGCAGGAGCAGGACGACGAGCAGCGCCACGCCGAGCGAGCTCGAGCGTGACCCCGATGACGTTGAGCCGCGAGGTCAGGTGCACGCCGGAGACGTTGACCAGCGTGGTGAACGCCAGCAGGACCACGCCGAGCAGCACCGCGTTCGCGGCCCCGGTGGGACTGTTGAAGGCGGAGTCGCCACCGAGGATCTGGAAGCCGGACCAGATCGGAGGCAGCACCGCCTGCAACGCGATCGCGGCCGCCGCGAGGGTGACCACCTAGCGCGACCAGCATCAGCCAGCCGGCGGTCCACCCCCAGGCCCGGCCGCCCAGCCGGGTGGACCACTGGTAGATCGCGCCGGAGATCGGCCAGCGCGACGCGAGCTGGGCGAACATCAGCGCCACGGTGAGCTGGCCGGCGAAGACGATCGGCCAGGTCCAGAAGAACGCACCGCCACCGAAGCTGAAGCCGAAGGCGAAGAGCTGGAAGACGGTGGTGAGGATCGAGACGAACGAGAAGCCTGTGGCGAACGACGCGTAGGTGCCGATCCGCCGGTGCAGCTCCTGGTCGTAGCCGAGGTCGGTGAGGTCGGCCGCGTCGGTCTCGGTCGAGCTGCCCGGTGAGGCTGGTGCGGTGGGAGATCGCATGGGGGCTCCTGCGGATCACGGCGGCCCCTCCCGAAGGCAGGCCGCAAGGACGGGCCTCCCGGGCTTTTGTCCCGCCGTGGAACAGGGCCGCGACCCTGCCTGCCTCTCTCGGACCAGACCCGGTCGGAACCAGCGGAACCCTAGAGGCGCCCCGCCGTCGTCCAGCGGGTCGTCACCCAGTCAAGGGCTCGTGTGTTGCGGCCACGGGCCCCGGCTCGTGACGTCTGCGTAAGGTCTGCGGCGCTCCGTGTTTCGTCCGTGTGACGCGGGTCAGTCGCTCGCGGCCTCGGTCGGCGCGCTGAGCCCCCGGCTGGTGAGCTCCCAGACACCCGGCTGCGCCGGGACGACCAGGCCCTCGTCGATGAGCTCCTTGCGCTGCTTGCGCACCGCCACGTGCCAGCGGTCGCCCCCTTGCGGGGAGCGCTCCCGGTCGCCCGGGGTGAGCACGTCGCCGAGCCGCGTCTCGAGCTCGCCCATCAGGTCGTCGGCGTCGAGGCGCCCGCGGTGCTCCTGCAGCGCGGAGAGGATGTGCGAGCGGAACTCCTCCGACGGCGTCCACCGGCGCGGCACCTTGCGGGCGCCGGGCGACGGCGAGCCGGGCACCCGGGCGGCCTGGCGCACCCGGGGCGGACTGGCCTTCTTCACCGGCTCGGCGGGCGGCGTCGGGGGACGGCCGTGCACGCAGGTGCTCAGGGGGAGGTCACACAGGTCGCAGTAGTCGTCGACGGGAGTCATCAGGGAACAGAATCCTCCTCGACCGCCCGTGACGGCAAGCCGGGGACGGCGTGACGTGGCATGGCAGCATCGGGGCATGCAGGTCACCAGTGTGGGGTTCGCCCCGGTCAAGGGCACCCGGCACGCGTCGTACGACGCGGTGACGCTCCAGCGGGGTGGCCCGGTCGGCGACCGGGCCTTCTGCTTCGTCGACGTCGCCGGGCACCGGGTGCTGCGCACCGTGCAGAACCCGGGGCTGGTCGCCCTCGCGGCGCGCTGGGACGGCCACGTGCTCTCGCTCGGGCTTCCCTCGGGCTTGGTGGTGGCCGACGTGCCCCGACCCAGCGGCGAGACGATCGTCTGCGACTACTGGGGCCGCGACACCGAGCTCGACCTCCTCGACGGCCCGTGGGCCGGGCCGGTCTCCGAGCACCTCGGCGCCCCCGTCCGGCTGGCCGCGGCGCGTCCCGGCGCCGTCGTGTACGGCGCCCCGGTCAGCCTGGTCTCGCGGGCCTCCCTGCACGACCTCTCCCGGCGGACGGGTCGACCCGAGCTGCAGCGGCAGTCGGGCCGCTTCCGCGCCACGCTGGTGCTCGAGACCGACGACGAGCCGTACGCCGAGGAGGGTTGGGTCGGTCGGGAGGTCCAGGTCGGCGACGCCCGTCTGGGGGTCAACATCGTCATCCCGCGCTGCGCGGTCGTCGACGTCGACCCGCTCACCGGCGAGCGCGGCTCGGGCGTGCTCAAGGCGTTGGCCGGCCGCGGGGTCGACGAGCACGGCGACCCCTTGTTCGGCGTGGACGCCCACGTGCTGCTGGGGGGCACCGTGCGACCGGGTGACCGCGTCCACCTCGGTTAGCACCGGCCCGCCCGCGGGCCGACTAGCCTCGTCAGCATGGACCTCCGACGCCTGCTCACCGGCCGCCCGACGTCGGTCTCGCACGCGCAGGCCCGGGCGCAGGGCGGCGTCGCGATCTACTGGCGACCCGGCTGCCCGTTCTGCCTCACCCTGACCACCGCCCTGCGTGGTGTCTCCGGCCGGGCGACCTGGGTCGACATCTGGGCCGACGAGGACGCCCGGGCCTTCGTGCGCAGCGTGAACGACGGCAACGAGACCGTGCCCACCGTGGTGATCGACGGGGTCGCGCACACCAACCCCGCGCCCGCGCTCGTGCGCCGGGCCCTCCAGTCGTGACGGCGACCCGTCAGCCCAGGTGCCGCTGGAGCCGACGCACCTCACGCTCGACCTGCTGCTGCTGCCGGCTGCGCAGCTGCGCCAGGCGCCGCTGCTTCTCCTCCGTCGACAGCGCCCGCCAGGACCGGCCTGCCTGATCGTCCCGAGATCGCAATGTGGTCTCCTCGCCCGCACGATGTCCACGTCCCTCCCACGGGACGTGTCGATGGTGACGGTGGCGTGCCGGTCCCTGCTCGAAGTCACTGGGGACGTCCCCAAAACTGGGGACGTCCCGCGACAGTGTTGCGGGCCTCGGCTCAGGGGCCGGTCAGCGTCACGTAGGGCAGCACCACCGGGCTCCCGGCCCGCCAGTCGAGGACGTCGGCCTGCGTGCGGCCGGACGGCACCAGGATGTCGAGCACGTTGGCGTCGGAGGTGTCGGTGTCCTTCGCCGCGTTGTCGCCGGTCCACTCCCCCGCACCGCCGCCGAAGCGGTACTCGTTGATCCAGGACATGTTCGTCCCGGCCGTCGACTGCCAGTACGCGAGGTCGTAGACCGGCCGGATGCCGCCGGCACCCTCGTCGTCACCGGCGTGACTCATCATCGTGAGCGCGTAGTCGGCCCCGGCCAGGTCGACCGGGCCGAGCACGCTGCGCGGCACGGACACGACGTACTGCTGGGTCGCGGCGATCGCGGTCAGCGACGCGCTGCCCACCACGGCCCCGCCGGCGTCGCGCACGCCCGTCCCGGAGAAGCCGTCGGCGGTGATCACCCGCTCGTAGGCGCCGGCCAGGTCGGCGTTGGTGCCGGTGCGAGCCGGCACCCCGGTCGAGCCGCCGGTGCCGGCTGAGCCGCCCGGGCGCAGGTAGAGGTCGAAGCGCTGGACCGACATCTGGTTGCCGCCCCACGGGTTGGTGGTGGCGCCGTCGAGGGTGACCGCGAAGTTCACCACGTCCCCGTCGTCGTAGACGCCGAGCTCGCGGACGTCGAAGGCCCCGTCGCTGAAGGCGCCGTTGGTTGGGTAGACGTACGTGCCCGGGCCGTTGTCGTCGCCGGCCGGGTCGGCCACGGTGCCGATCTCGTCGCCGAGATTGGTGGAGGTGACGGTGCGCTTCACCAGCGTGGTGCCGCCGTCCGCCCCGACCGCGACCACGCTGAGCTGGTTCGGCCCGAGGTGCAGCGGGACCGAGGTGGAGAAGGTGTCGCCGTCGAGCGGCAGCCGGGTGGTCTCACCGTTGGCGTTGAGGTACGCCGCGATGCCGTCGGTGCTGCCGGAGACCTCGACGGTGCCCGCCGAGGTCCTCAGGCCGGCCTCCGGGCTGGTCAGTGCCAGCTGCGGGCCGGCCGGCAGGTCGCCACCGGCGTAGCGCTGCGCCACCGGCCGGGGCTGCTCGACCGGCGCCCCCGCATCGATGGAGCGGGCCAGGCGCACGAACTGCGCCATCGACCAGGCCAGCGGGGTCGCGGAGCCGGTGCCCTCGCCGAAGGTGAAGCTGTCGGTGGAGGGCTGGTCCCAGACCTGCTCGGGGATCATCCAGCCGGCGTTCGCGGCGCCCGCCATGGTGCGCAGGAACGAGGCGGCCGGGCGGCCGGCAGCGAGCTCGTACTCACCGCGCTCGCCGGAGAGCAGCGGCCACAGGCGGCCGACCCCGGTGCCGTCGTACGGCGAACCGTCGGCCTTCTCGCCGTAGCCGTCGTGGTTGTAGCGGTACCACATCGGCCCGTGCGGGGTGTCGACCTCGATGGTGGAGTCCAGCTCGGGCAGCGAGCCGGTGATCGCCGGGTCGTCGGCCGGGAGCACGCCGAGGCGGACCAGGTCGAGGAAGCCGCCGTCGACGATCGCCCGCTCGTCGAACGTGCCGCCACCGTTGTTCATCTCGAGGCTGTGGCCGTCGTCCGGGTCCCCGTTGTCGTCGATGCGGGTGAAGTACGACCCGTCGCCGAGCGGTCCGGTGGTGGTGAAGGTCCAGTCCTTGACGTGGCGCTGCCAGTCGTCGGCGACCGCGGTGTAGAACGTCGCGGAGGCCTCGTCGCCGTTCGCCCGGGCGATGCCGGCGGCGCTGACCAGGCCGGCGATCTCGGCCGCGATGGTGCTCGGCGAGTAGCCGCCCTCCTCCTCCCAGCGCTCCTGCGGGGTGGCGGGGCCGCTGCCGACGAGGAAGTCGGCGGCCCTCTTGACGTGGCCCCAGGTGGCGGCGTCGTCGCGGCCGAGCTGGGCGGCGAGCACGATCGGGAACGCCACCTCGTCGAGCTGGAGGCTGCCCCAGTACGGGGTGCCGTCGAGCAGCGTGTTCTGCGGGAACGAGCCGTCGGGCTTCTGCTGGACGTCGAGGAGGTAGTCGAGCGAGCGCTCGGCGGCGGCCCGGTCACCGGCGGCGAGCTGGGCGGTCGCGACCTGGTAGAGGTCGCGGGCCCAGACGAGGTGGTAGCCACCGACCCCGGGCTCGTCGGCGTTGATCGCCTCACCCCAGGGCACGCTGAGCGAGGCGATGTTGGCGCCCCGGTAGGTCTTGTCCTCGTGGGCCCGCAGCGTCATCGCCGCGACGTGGTACTGGGTGCGCAGGGCGGCGTCGCCGCGCACGCTGCGCGGGTCGCGGTCGAGGCCGCCGAGGTAGCCGGCCCAGCCGGCGTCGTAGGCGTCGCTGACCCGGGCGAACCCGCGCGCCAGGGACCCGCGGGCGGTGCTCCGCGCCGCCTCGGTGCTCGGGCCGAAGCCGAGGGCGAGGGTGGCCCGGGTGACGCCGTGGCGAGGAGCGGTCAGCTTGCCGACCTGCACGAGGTTGCCGGCCTCGGCGCTGCGGTAGCGCCAGTTGAGCCGGTGGTTGTCCTCGAGGTCGGTGAGCCCGTCGCTGGTCCCCAGGAAGCCGTTCGAGGTCGCGCGGAACGCCGGCTGCGCCATCAGCGCGCTGGCCACCGGGGTGTCACCGCTGGTGTCCCGGGCCAGCAGCGTGCTGCCGTGGGTCCGGCCGACGTCGTGCTTGCCGCTGTTCGCCAGCGACGGGTCGTAGAGGGCGTAGCTGCTGTACCGGCCGCCGTCGAGGCTGACCACCTTGACGTCGACGAGCACCGTCGAGCGGGCCGGGTCGGTGGTGTAGGTCTTCACGATCCGGTAGCGGCGCTCGATGTCGGTGTTGACCTGGCGGTAGGACAGCGAGGTCGGGTCCAGCAGCCGGGTGCGTCGGGTGGTCGCCTCGTCCTCGACGTCGGTGAACGTCCGGCCGTCGGTGACCACCAGCTGGAGGTCACGCACGTTGGCGACGTCGACGCGCGGGTAGTAGACCTCGCTCATCGCCCCGTCGGCGAGGCTGAACCAGACCTTCGACCGGGTGGTGGTCGAGGTGCCGATGCCCTGCTTGGCGCCGGTCGTCCAGCTGGACTGATCACCTGGGGCACCGGGGGCCGCCCCGGTCTCGATGCGGGCGGCGGAGGACGCGGCGTACGCGCCGGCGTACGGGGTGGGGGCCACCAGCCCGACCAGCGAGAGCGGCACGACGGCCGCGAGAGCGGTGAGCGCGCGACGGGGGCGCACGGACCTGGAGACGGACACGGAGGTTCCTCCCGAGTAGTGACGTGAGTCACGAAGGATAGTCGCCGCGGGGCGCTTGTCGATCAGAGCAGCTCGGCGAGCATCCGTGCTGCGGTGGCCGCCCCGTCGGTCTCGACCGGGCGGTAGGCGACCTCGTGGTCGACCTCCTTGAGGATCGCGTCCGCCAACGCGTCGGGGTCGACGGCTTCGGAATAGTCCAGGCAGCGCCCGGCGCCGTAGCGCTCGAGCCGGTGCCGGACATGGATGTTCTGCTCGAAGTGGTGGCGTAACGGCACGTAGACGAACGGCCGTTGGTGGGCGGTGAGCTCCATGGTCGTGGTCAGGCCGCCCTGGACGACGGCGAGGTCGGCCGCCGCGAGGTGCTGGTAGAGCCGCGGCACGTGTCCCCGGACCGAGACCCCGCGCCGCCGCGGCAGCGAGCGCGGGTCGATGCGGGGGCCGGTGACGACCAGGAAGCGCAGGTCGGGCACCTGGCGCCGCACGAGGGGCGCCGCGTCCAGGACGCGCCGAAGCAGGGGACCGCCGACCCCGGAGCCACCGACGGTGACCACGCAGAGTCGTTCGTCGGGCCGGTGGCCGAGCCGGTCCCGCAGAGCCCCGGTGTCGGCGACCTCCGCGGGGTCGAACCCGGTGACGTAGCCCGCGAAGTCGAAGTTGTCGCGGACCCAGTCGCTGATCAGCGGCAGGCCCGGGCCGAACGACAGCGGCACGACGTCCTCGGGGTTGCCTACGAACACCGACCGGTCCCGGACCCGTGCGAAGCGGGCTCGCTGCTCGAGCATCTCGGCGTTCCGGTCGGCCGTCAGCCTCGCCTCGGCGTCCCCGCCGTCGACCATCGGCAGCCAGCCGACGAAGTCGGTCAACCAGGCGAAGGCGAAGCGCTTGAGGTCCGGGTTCTCGTGCAGGAAGTGGTCCACGTCCCATGCTTCGTCCCCCACGACCAGGTCGAAGTCCTCCTGCTCGACCACCTCCTGGAAGACCATGAAGTTGTGCACCAGGATCTCGTCCATGCGCCGGATCGCCGCGAAGGCGTGCAGGTCGTGCTCGCCGGCCTCGTGCTCGATGTGTCCCGACTCGCTGGCCAGCCATCGCGACGCCGGGTGCAGGCGCTCGCCGGCTGCCTCCAGCACGGTGGTCACCGGGTGCTGGGCCAGCCAGTCGACCTCGACGTCGGGGCACAGCTCCCGCAGCTCCCGCACGATCGCGAGGTCTCGCTGGGCGTGGCCCAGCCCGATCGGTGAGCAGAGGTAGAGCACCCGATGAGGGCGCCGCGGGGCGGCCACCCAGGTGCGCCGGACGACGGGCGGGCGCAGGGCGTCCACGAAGTCACGGATCATCAGGTTGACCATCACCGGGTGCCGGGCCATCGGGCCGTGGCCGACCCCGTCCAGCAGCACCAGCGACCCACCCGTCAGCTCGGCCAGACGCTCAGCGATCACGGGTGGGCGCACCGCGTCGTCGAGCCCGTGCACGACGGTCACCGGGCACCTCACCCGGGCACAGACCGGCTCCAGCGGCGTGCACACCGCACCGTCGCAGCCGAGCCGCCCGGCCGTCGTGTCGACCAGCGTCTGGGGGGTGAGCTCGTGGGCCCAGCCGACGCAGTCCTCGACCTGCTTGGTCGAGTGCCGCTCGGTGTACATCCTGGCGAAGAAGAAGTCGACGAAGTCGTCGTAGTCGCCCTCCAGCCAGTAGCCCCGGTTGTACTTCGCCCAGCCCTCAGTGCTGGTGGCCGGCGCGTCCCAGGCGTGGCCGTCCCGTTCCGGCTGCCGGATCGCGAACCCGCAGGCGGGTGACATCGCGAAGACGCCGAGGACCCGATCGGGGTGTTCCGCGGCGACGTGGATCGACCAGGTGACCCCGCAGGACAGGCCCACCAGCACAGCCTGGCGGGTGCCGGTGGCCTCCATCACCGCGACGGTGTCGGCGGCGTACTCCTCGTCGGTGTACGCCGCCGCCCCCCGCGGCCGGTCGGAGCGGCCGCTGCCCCGGCCGTCGAAGGTCACCACGCGGTGGTGCCGGGCCAGGTAGCCGATCTGGGCCTTCCAGAAGCGCGAGTGGATGATGCTCCACGTCGGCATCAGCAGGACGGTGGTCTCGCCCGTCCCCGAAGACCTCGTAGGCCAGACGCACGCCGTCCCGTTCGACGACGCCGGTGCGATCGGGGGCTCCTGGCCCGGCTGGGATCCGCTGGCGTGTCACGGCCTGACCTCGAGGATCTGGTTGAACGGCGTTTCGGCGACCTTGGCGAAGCGGGTGAACCCGCCCGTCGTGACGACGTCCCGGATGCGCGCGGGGCCGGCCTGGGTGCCGAGAGCCAGGCCGACGTCCTGCGAGAGCGACGCGGGCGTGCACAGCAGCGTGGAGAAGCCATAGTAGGCCCGGCCCACGGGGTTGAGGTTGTCCTGCACGTGGTCGCCGGCCATCGGTTCGACCACCAGCCAGGTTCCGTCGTCGGCGAGGGCGCTGCGCACGTGCCGCGCCGCGCCGACCGGGTCCCCCATGTCGTGCAGGGCGTCGAAGGTCGTGACCAGGTCCCACCCGGCCCCGCTGAACGCCTGCGCCGCCGACTGCTCGAAGCTCACCCGGTCGCCGACCCCGGCCGCCTCGGCGCGCTGGCGAGCCTCGGTGATCGAGTCGGCGTGGTAGTCGGAGCCGAGGAACGTCGAGTTGGGGAAGGCCTGCGCCATGATGATGGTCGAGGCGCCGTGGCCGCAGCCGATGTCGGCCACCCGGGCACCGCGCTCGAGCTTGGCCACGACACCGTCCAGGGCCGGCAGCCACTCGTCGACGAGGTGCGCGTTGTAGCTGGGCCGGAAGAACCGCTCACAGCCGCTCGTGGACGTCGTGGTTGTGCTCGTGCCAGCCCAGGCCGGCCCCGTTGCGCGCGTCGCTCGACGATCCGGTGCGAGTCCTGGACGGTGCCCAGTGCGATCTGGAAGAAGCCGGGCAGGAACGCCGGGCTGGCGTCGTCGGTGAAGGCGACGACCTGCTCGGGGGGCAGCCGGTACAGGCCGGTGTCCGGGTCGTAGTCCACGATCGCGCCGGCGGCCTGCGCGTTGAGCCACTCGCGGGCGTAGGGCTCGGCCGTGCCGGTGTCGTCAGCCAGGCGGCTGGGCGTGGTCGGCCCCGAGGCGGCCATCGCCCGGTAGTAGCCCGAGCTTGTCCCCCATCACGACGAGGGCGGCGTTCAGGGTGGCCCCGACCTCCTCGACGCTCCGGAAGACGAAGGCCATCAGCCTGTCGAAGTCCACCTCGGTGGGCTGCTGGAGATCGGTCATGATGGGCGTCCTCTCGGGTCGGTTCCTTGGTGTGGAGCTCGAACGTAGGCAGCGGCCCACGGCGCTCGCATCAGGTGCCCCACCTAGTCAGGTGGGGTGGTCTGGACAGGTCGCGGAGTGGTCCGTGTGGCCCTGACGGGCAGCCTCGCCAGCGGCGTAGGCTGCTGGAGATGCTCGTCGGGCGGCACTCCGAACGGCGGACCCTCGAGATGCTTCTCGCCGGTGCGCGAGTGGGTGACAGCGGCGTGCTGGTGCTCAGCGGGGAGCCCGGCATCGGCAAGAGCGCGCTGCTGGCCGAGGCCGAGACGCTGGCGGCGAGCATGCGCGTGCTCCGCGCCCGGGGCGTCGAGTCCGAGCAGTTCGTGCCGTTCGCCGGTCTGCTGCAGCTCCTGCGACCGGTGCTCCCGCTGCTCGAGACCATCCCCGTCGCGCAGGCCGGGGCGCTGTCGTCGGCCCTGCTCCTGGGCGCGGTGGCGCAGCCCGAACCGAGCCGCTTCGCGGTGGGAGCGGCGACGCTGAGCCTGCTGGCGCGAGCGGCGGAGGACCGGCCGATCGCCGTGCTCGTGGACGACGCCCACCTCCTCGACCGCCCGTCGTGCGACGCGCTGGTCTTCGCCGCCCGGCGGGTGTTCTCCGACGCCCTCGCGGTGCTGGTGGGCACGCGCACCGGAGAGCCGGGAAGCGCGGTCTGGAGCTCCCTGCCGACGCTGGCGCTGACCGGCCTAGAGCTCGAGGCCGCCACCGAGCTCGTGACCGGTACCACCGGGGCGGTGCCTCGCGGCCGGCTCGCCCGGTTGCACCGGGCGACCGCAGGCAACCCCCTCGCCCTGCTCGAGCTCGCGACCCGGGCCGAGCGGTTCGACGCGGTCCCGCCGGAGTCGCCCCTGCAGGTCTCCGAGGAGCTCAGCCGTTCGTTCATCGGCCGGGTCGATCCGTTGACCGGGGCCACCCGCGCCGCACTGCTGGTCGCGGCCGCGGACGGCGCCAGCGCGACCACGGTCTACGAGGCCTGCCGGGTCCTGGGCCTCGAGGAGCCGACGCTGGCCGAGGCCGAGGACGCCGGACTGGTCCGGGTGGTGGACGACCGGGTGGAGTTCCGGCACCCGCTGGTGCGCTCGGCGGTGTACGGCGCCGCCGACCCGGAGGTCCGCCGAGCGGCGCACCGGGCCCTGGCCGCGGTGGTTCCCCAGGCCGAGCCGGACCGGCTGGCGTGGCACCTCTCGGAGGGAGCCGTGGGGCCCGACGAACCGACCGCCGCGACCCTCGACCGGGTGGCCGACCAGGCGTCGGCCCGTGGCGCGCACGCGATCGCCGCCCGGGCGCGAGAGCGCGCGGCCCACCTCACCGGGGCACCGACGCTGACCGCCGGCCGGCTGGCGGCGGCGGGCGAGGCGGCCTGGCTGGCCGGCCTGACCGAGTGGGCCGTCGACCTCCTGGACCGGGCCCTGGCCGGCCACCCCGACCCCGCCCTGCGGGCGCACGTCCAGGAGCTGAGGGGCGGGGTCGAGACCCGGTGCGGCCCCCTCGACACCGCCCTGGCCACGCTGCTGGAGGCGGCGGACGCCGTCGAGCCGTCGGACCCCGAGCTGGCGATCCGCCTCTTCGCCGACGCCATCCACGTCTCGGTCTACCTCGGAGACTCCGCGCCGGCCATTCGCGCCACGGCCCGGATCGAGTCGCTGCTGGACTCCTGCGCCGACCCGGCCACCACGTCGCTCGGGCACATGGCGAGCGGCATGGCTCTGGTGATCAGCGGAGCCGGGACCGAGGGGATCGCGCGGATCCGGGCGGCGGCGTACCCGCTGGTGGCCCCGGGCACCGAGCCGGGCGACACCGATCCGGCTGCCCCTGCGCCTGCAGGGCGCCCTGTGGCTGCGGGACTCCGGGCCCCACCGGGCGGTCGTCGGGGAGGCGATCGAGCGGATGCGGGACACGGCGGCGCTGGGCTCCCTGCCGTACCTGCTGTGGCACATCGCCCGCGACGCGGCCACAACCGAGCGCTGGGACGACGCGGAGGCGGCGTACGCCGAGGGGATCCGCCTGGCCGGCGAGACCGAGCAGTGCACCGACCTGGCGCTCTCCCTGGCCGGGCTGGCCTGGCTGGACGCCCGTCGCGGACGCGCCACGGCGCTGCCTGGACGGCGTGGCGTCCGCGGAGGAGCTGTGCCGGACGCAACAAGATCCGGCTGGGCACGTTCTGGCTGGAGTTCGCGCGGGGGGACCTCGCCGCCGGGCTGGGCGACCTCTCGGAGGCGGCCTGCGTCACTACGAGTCGCTCGAGGCCCTGCTGGACGAGACGGGGCTGGCCGACCCGGACCAGTCCTGCGGACCCGAGCTGGTGGAGTCGTACCTCCACCTGGGCCGCCGTGCCGAGGCGGAGGCACTCGTCCCGAAGGTCGCGGCCAGGGCAGCGACCAAGGGGCAGCCGTGGGCGCTGGCCCGCGCCGAGCGCTCACTCGGGCTCTGCGCCTCGAGCGCGCTCGCCCAGGAGCACTTCCGCACCGCCCTGGCGCGGCACGCCGAGACGCCGGACCGCTACGAGACGGCACGCACCGAGCTGGCGTACGGCGCGTGGCTGCGCCGCGAGCGGCAGCGGGTGGCGGCCCGACCGCTGCTGCGCTCGGCCCTGCGCTCCTTCGAGCAGCTGGGCGCCACCCCCTGGGCCGACCGCGCGGCCCAGGAGCTCGGGGCGACGGGCGAGACGGTGCAGCGCCGGCAGGCACACGTCGTCGACGACCTCACCCCGCAGGAGCGGCAGATCGCCCAGCTGCTGGCGGCGGGGCGCACGACCCGGGAGGCGGCCGCGGCACTGTTCATCAGCCCCAAGACGGTGGAGTACCACCTGCGCCACGTCTACCTGAAGCTCGACATCCGCTCCCGGGCCGCACTCGCCGAGCTCTTCGGGCCGAAGCCCGACGAGCCCGGCGGGTGAACCTCAGCGCTGGGCGGGGGTGTAGATCAGCTTCTTGTTGACGAACTCGTCGATGCCGTAGGGGCCGAGCTCGCGGCCGACGCCGGAGCGCTTGGTGCCGCCGAAGGGGAGGTCGGCGAAGGAGCCCTGGGCGCTGTTGATCCAGACCATGCCGGTGTCGAGCTGGTCGGCGACCTGCTGCGCCTTCTCGGTGTCGGCGCTCCACACCACCCCGCCGAGACCGAACGCCGAGTCGTTGGCCAGCGCGACCGCCTCCTGCGCGTCGGCGACCCGGTAGACGACCGCGGCAGGGCCGAAGAGCTCCTCGCCGTAGGCCCGCATGTCGGGGGTGACGTCGGTGAGCACGGTGGCCTCGACGAAGGCGCCGGGGCGGTCGATCCGCTTGCCGCCGGTGCGCACGGTGGCGCCCTTGGCGACGGCGTCGTCGAGCTGCTCGAGCAGCGTGGTGACGGCACCCTCGGAGGAGAGCGGACCGAAGCCGATCTTCTCCTCGAACGGGTCGCCCGGCGTCAGGCCGGCCATCGCGGCGGTGAAGTGCTCGACGAAGTCGTCGTACAGCTCGTCGACGATGATCATCCGCTTGGATCCGTTGCAGGCCTGGCCGGCGTTGCCCATCCGGCCGCGGACGGCGGACTTCACCGCAGCACCGAGGTCGTCGGCGTCGAGCAGGATGAACGGGTCGGAGCCGCCCAGCTCGAGCACGACCTTCTTCAGGTGGCGCCCGGCGATCTCGGCGACGGCCGAGCCGGCGCGCTCGCTGCCGGTGACGGAGACGCCCACCACACGCCGGTCGGCGATGATGTCGGCCGCCTGGTCGTTGGTGGCGAAGAGGTTGAGGTAGGCGTCGGCGGGCAGGCCGGCGTCGGCGAAGATCTGGTCGACCGCGAGCGCCGACTCCGGGCACTGCGGGGCGTGCTTGAGCAGGATCGTGTTGCCGATCATCAGGTTCGGCGCCGCGAACCGGGCCACCTGGTAGTACGGGAAGTTCCACGGCATGATCCCGAGCAGCGGGCCGACCGGCTCCTTGCGGACCAGCGCGCTGCCACCCATCGCGGGGTCCAGCGGTGCGTCGGCGAGCAGGTCGGGGCCGTGGTCGGCGTAGTAGCGGTAGATCGAGGCGACCAGCTGCAGCTCGCCCTTGCCCTCGCGCAGCGGCTTGCCCATCTCGCGGGCGATGATCGCGGCCAGCTCGTCGGCACGCTCGTCGTACAGGTCGGCGACGCGGTTCAGGATCTTCGCGCGCTCGTCCTTGCTCGTCGTCCGCCACTCGGCGTACGCCGCGTGCGAGCGCGCGAGCGCGTCCTGCACCTCGGCGTCGGTGGCGGTGGGGAACTCCTTCTCGACCTCGAGGGTGGAGGGGTTGACGACCTGGTAGTCGCTCATGCGTGGTCCTCTCGTGCGTGGGTCGTGGCGGGGTCGCCCGCCACACCCGACGCTACTCACCCCTGGTTGAGCCAACCACCACCACCGGTCGAGGGGCGCACGCTCCCGCTGGTTGAGGCGCGCACGCTCCCCGCCGGTTGAGGCGCGCACGCTCCCCGCTGGTTGAGGCGCGAGGAGCGCCAGCGACGAGCCTCGAAACCACCGCCAGCGCATCGCCATCAGTTATTGCCGACACTCGATTTGGAAGACCCACGGCGGCTACCTCTGGCGGACCCCCCAGGGCACCTGCCACCTCGTCGACCACACCGGCACGCACCCCCTCCACCCCAGCCACGCCGAGCTCATCCTCACCGCCCCACCCGGCACCGACATCTACCTCGCCGACCTCGACCTGAGTCGGTACGCGTAGCAGACTGCCCGCATGGCCACCCCGATCCGCGTGATCCGCAACGACGACCTGGAGCCGGCCGACCCGACGTCCGGGATGCTCCGCAAACGGGCCTTCGAGCACGGCCTCCTCTGGGCGGGTCAGGTCGCGACCGCCCCCGGCGCCGTCTCCGCCTGGCACCACCACGACGTCAACGAGTCCAGCCTGTACATCGTCTCCGGCGTGCTCCGCCTGGAGTGCGAGGGCGTGGAGGGCTACGTCGACGCCGTGGCGGGCGACTTCGTGCACGTGCCGGCACACACGGTGCACCGCGAGAGCAACCCGACGGAGGAGGTCTCGGTCGCGGTGATCGCCCGCGCCGGCGGCGGCATCCCGACCGTCAACGTCGACGCACCCCCCGCCCCCGCCGGTTGAGGTGCGAGCGGAGCGAGCCTCGAAACCCAGGGAGCTCAGTCCGTCATCGCCGCCCGGATGATCGCGAAGTCCTCCGCACCGATCTCGAACAGTCCCTGCCGGAACGGCACCCCCCACTGCCTCACGTCGGTGACGAACGACAACGCCTCCAGCAGCGGCCCGGCCTCAGCGGGATGCGTCGCCTCGAACTCCATCGCCAGCCGCCACGGCCTGAGGTCGGGGCGCACCTCCACCCGGTACGGCTCGTCCCCGGAGATGACCCCCAGTGCGGTGAACTGCCGCAGCGGCCGCCCGGAGCGCATCGCCGTCCGCGGCGAGTAGAAGACGAGACCGTCACCGCGCGCGAGCCGGCGCAGCCGGGTGTCCTTGCCGTGGTCGGCCTGCGTGAACCCGCCGGCCACGCCGAGCTCGACGTGCTCGAGGCTCACCGTGTTGATCCAGTACGACGTCATGTCGACTCCTCCCGACTCGTGTCCGGTGAGTCTGGCACCCGGCCGAGCCGCCGACATCGACGGATCTCGGTCGTACTGGTCCTCGCACGGCAGCGGACCCCGGCCGCCTGAGCTCGGCGTCACGGTGTCATCGCGGCCCCGTAGATGTCCTGGTCGAGCCCACCGGCGTTCGGGCAGGTGTCCGGGCCGAAGCTGCCGTCCGTCGCCTGGGCGCGGCACTGCAGGACGTCGAACCCCTCGCCGCCGAGGTAGCGGGGGTCGTCGCCCGGCGTCACCTGGCGGTTGTCGGTCCAGGTCCCGTAGGCGAACCCGTTCACGCTGGAGACGTAGTTGTAGTCGCCCTGGAAGGGCACCCGGCGGTCTCCGAACATCTCCCGGTTGGGCTGTTGCGAGTTCGACGAGAGCCGCACCTGCGACCAGGTGGCGCCGCCGTCGGTGGACGACGCCCCGTAGGTGTCGAGGCCGTTGGTGGCCAGGTGGAAGCCTGCGGCGTCCTTGGCGCTGGCGTTGCCGGGGGGGTTCTGCACGCTGTAGCCGGGGTCGTTGCGGCTGTCGTGCCAGATGGCGAACAGGGTGCCGCCGTCGGCGTTCACGTCGGGGAACAGCTGGTGACCGACGGCCTGCGGCGCGAGGCGGGTCGGCGTGCTCCACGAGGCTCCCCCGTTGCGGGTGGACGTCAGGTAGATCGCCCCCTGGGCGACCTGCCTCGTGCCGTCCGCAGCGACCGGGGCCGTGTTGTACGTCGACGTCGAGGCGACCTCGGTCGCCGGGACCGAGGCGTCGTAGACCATCCACACCCGGCTCGGGTCGCCCTTCGGGTCGGCGGTGACGTGCGGCTGGCTGACGTGACGGAAGAAGACGAAGCCGCTGCGGCACGCGAACGGACCCGAGCCGCAGTCACGGGAGTCACCGGCCGAGGTCTCGTCGGCGTCGGACTCGGGACCGTCGGCGCTCTCGAAGGCCCGCTCGTGCGCGGCCTCGGCGGCGTCGGGGTCCCCGGCGGTGTCCGCGGCGTCGAACCCGTCGTAGTCCGCCGCGACCCGCGGCTTGGTGAAGGTCTTGCCCCCGTTGGTGGACTTCACGAACAGCATCGCATCGTGCCCGGTCGCCCGGCTGCCGACGGTGCCGTTCCACACGACGTACACGGTGCCGTCGCTGGTGACGGCGATGTCGGCGAACTGGTTGCCCTTGGACCCCTCGGAGATGCGGGTGGGGTTGCTGAACGTGGCGCCGTGGTCGGTGGAGCGCACGAACTTGATCTCGTTGTTGCCGTTGAACCCCTGGAAGACGCTGAGGGCGCCGTACACGTTGCCCCGGTAGGGGCTGTTGACGCCGCGGTCCACCTCGATGGCGGTCTTGTCGTTGAAGACGCCGTTCTGGGCGGGCGTGCCCTTGGCCACGATCCGGGTGCGCAGGTAGCGGGCGCCGTCCTGGTCGTAGGTGGCGATCCACACCGAGCCGTTCTGCGGGGCGGTGCGGTTGAAGGCGTTGCCCATGAAGAAGACGCGGCCACCGAGGTCCCACGCCTGGACGGGGTCTCCGGCGTTGGTGATCCCGGCGCGCTGCAGGGGGCTCTCCTGCCCCTCGCTGGACTGGTCGGTGGGGTAGCCCGGCAGCAGGGAGTTGTCCCAGGTGCGTCCACCGTCGGTGCTGCGGTAGTAGCCGGTCCAGGTGCCGCCGGTGAGCTGGACGGTGCAGTAGTCGTTGGAGCCCGACGTGACGACGTTCGGGCTGCGGGGGTCGACCGCAGCCGTCGGCTCGTTCTGCTGGCGCCGGTTGGCGCCGCAGGCCGCGATGGCGTCACCCGGGGTGACGGGCTTGCCGTTGGCCTTGCTGTACGGCGTGTCCACCGAGACGGGCACGTCGCCCGTGGTGCTGGTGGCGAGCGCCGGCGCACCTGCGAACGCCGCGGCACTGGTCAGCGCGGCGACGCCCAGGACGGCGAGGCTCCCTCGGGAGGAGCGGAGACGGGACAGCTGCATGGTCGAACCCCCTGGTCACAGCCGCTGCCCGAGCTCCCGTGGACCTCGAGGCGACGAAGGCGGTCCCGGACCGGCCTCTGGGCACATTACGGCTCGATCGCGTCGTTCGGAATCCCCGCAACAAGGGATGTTTTCGCGTTCCCGAGACTCGACGCGCGATTTTCCCTACTTTGGTGCCTCTGTGTCAGAGGGGAGGCTCGGGTGCCTGCTGGTGGATCCGCCGCGCGTCAGAGCCGCGCCCTGCTGGACGACGCGCAGGGGTTGTTCGACCTCGCCCGCCTCAAGCGCGAGCAGGCCCGCAGCTTCGCGGCCGCGTGCAGCTCCGAGGTGGAGCTCGCGGCGATCCTCCGACCGCTCGACGCGCTGGGCTGGGTGGTGCTCGAGGATCGACGCTGGCCGCGGTCCAAGCGCGCGAACGTCGACTTCATCCTGGTCGGGCCCGGCGGCGTCGTGGTCGTGGACGCCAAGAGCTGGGGCGAGCTCGAGATCCGCGGCGGCTCGCTCTACCGCGGGGACGCCTGCGAGGACGAGCAGACCGCCAAGCTGTCGGCGCTGATCGACAGCCTCTCGGACGGCATCGGGCACACCGGACTGACCTGTACGTCGATCTCCGCCGCGATGGTGTTCACCGGCCGCTCGCTGAACGTGCCGCTCGGGCCGGTGACCGCCCTCGGCGACCGCGACGTCGTGCCGTGGCTGGCCGGCCTGCGCCACCGGCTGAGTCCCGAGCAGGTCGCGTTCGTGACGCGGGCGGTCGAGGAGTGCTGCCCGGAGATGCCGACGGCGGAGCCGAGCCCGCGCCTGCTCGGCCGGGTGACCGAGCGGGTGCCGGGTCCTCGTACCGTCGAGGTGGTCGAGGTGGTCGAGGTGGTCGAGGTGGCCGGGGCCGAGCCCCTCATCGACGCCGAGCAGCTCGCTCAGGTGCTGATCGACACCGCCCTCGCGGGGCCGATCGAGGAGTGGATGACCTTCCTTCACCCGGAGCAGAACCGGCTCGTGCGCACGCACTGGAACGGCCCGGCGCGCGTGCGTGGCCCCGCCGGGACGGGCAAGACCGTGGTGGGGCTGCACCGCGCGATCTACCTGGCACAGCGCGCCGAGGACCCGGTGCTCTTCGTCAGCTTCGTGAAGACGCTGCCCGTGGTGCTCTCCGCGCTGGCCCGCCGGCTCTCGGAGGTCGCCAGCGACCGGATCGAGTTCGTCGGCGTCCACAAGCTGGCGTACCGGTGCCTCGAGCTGACCGGCGAGACCTGCAAGCTGGATCCGCGCCAGTCCTCCGCGGCCTTCCGCGCCGCCTGGCGCGACACCGACTCGGCGACCAGCCTGGGGCGCATCGACGAGCGACCGGCGTACTGGCAGGAGGAGCTCGACCACGTCATCAAGGGGCGTGGGATCACCGACTTCGACGCCTACCGCTCGCTGACGCGCGTCGGGCGCAAGACGCCGATGCGCGCCGAGGAGCGCGGCTCCATGTGGGACCTGTACGTCGCCTACGAGGACGAGCTCGCCACCCGGGGGATCAGCGACTTCAACGACCTGCTGATCAAGGCCCGACGGGCGGTCGAGCGGTTTCCCGACCTGTTCCGCTACAGCTCGGTGATCGTCGACGAGGTGCAGGACCTCAACCTCGTCGCCGTGCAGTTCCTCAAGGCGTTCACCGACGACGGGCCCAACCAGCTGCTGATCATCGGCGACGGCCAGCAGTCGGTCTACCCGGGTGGCTTCACGCTCGCCGAGGCCGGCATCAGCGTGACCGGTCGCGCCACGGTGCTGAAGAACAACTACCGCAACACCGTGGAGATCCTCGAGACCGCGCGGCGGCTGGTCGCCGCCGACCCCTTCGACGACCTGGACGGCGAGCCGCAGCTCGGCCGCCGCGAGTCGGAGGCGTCCCGGCACGGCTACCCGCCGGTCCGCGCGACGGCCACCACCCAGCACGATCTCGACGTCGCGCTGACCCGTCAGGTGGAGATGACCCGGGCGGCGCTCGGGGTGCCCTGGGGCGACATGGCGGTGCTCGTCGAGCGGCGCAAGGACGTCGAGCACTACCAGCGCGTGCTGGCCGCGGCGAAGGTCCCGTACGTCGAGCTGACCCGCTACGACGGCGTCACCTCGGACCGGGTGAAGGTCGGCACCATCAAGCGGTCCAAGGGCCTGGAGTTCAAGTTCGTCCTGCTCCCCGGCCTGCGCGAGGGCGCCTCGGAGCTGTGGCCCGGTGAGACGACCGAGGCGTACGCCGAGCGCTGCGAGCGGCAGCGCCGCGAGCTCTTCGTCGCGATGACCCGGGCGCGCGACGGGCTGTGGTTGGGCTACCTCCAGTCGACGCTCACCCGCGGGTAGAGCCGCGCGAGCTCTCCCAGCTCCTCGCGGGTGACGAACGACGGGTTGCTGCCCGCCGCCATCCTGATCACCTCGAGCTGCGAGAGCCGAGGATGCTCGCGAAGCTCTCGGCGCGGGATCGGAGGATCGAGCCTGGTCAGCCGGACCGGCATGACGAGCTCGCCCCCCTCGACCTGTGCGGGTCCCGTGGTGTGCCCCTGGCCGTAGATGCCGGCCGGGTGCCGCTGGTCGTTGCCACTGACCCAGAAGAGCACCGGTTGCCCCGACGCCACCACGTCGGCGCGGTAGCTCGGCCGGAGGCACCGCTGGGTCACGGTCGCGAAGTCCGTCCGCAGGAGCTCCGCCACCGGGCTGGCGTGCGGGCTGCTCTTGATCAGCCAGGCACCGAGCGTCTCGGTGGTCACTGCCTGCCCCGGTCTGGCCATGCCGTGAGGATGCCACTGCCGGCGTCACCTCGCGCAGACACCCTTCGCCTGCTCGAGATCAGAGTGGCTCGGCCAGCGGGAACGGCACCGTGAGGACGCGCCCGTCGACCTCCAGGTGGTAGCGGGTGCGCCCCCGTTTGACCAGCCTGCCCACCACGCCGCGGTAGGGGCCCTCGGCCACGATCCGCAGCGCCTGGCCCCGGCGAACCACCGGTGTCGGGACGGCCTCCGCCGGCGCCTGGATCCGATTCAGCGCGGCCACGTACGTCGGCGACATCGGCACGGTGCGGCCCCGATGGGTCCAGGTGAGGAGATGGGCTTGATCGAACCGGGGCGAACACCGTCGACAGGCCGCCGGCCGCTCCGGCCTGCGGTGGCGGGTGACGCGGTGGCCCGCGGCGCACACGCCGACCCAGTCCCCGTCGATGGCGGGAGCGTCCTCGCTGGAGCACCGCAGACCACTGCAACCGATACGAACGGCGATCGCCCGCCAGACGGCGTCGTGCCCGTGCTGCGGCCCCACCAGGGCGTGCGCGATCTCGTGCAGGAGGGTGTCTCGCACCTCGTCCTCCGGGTGCAGGGAGGTCAGCGGCGCGCTGAGCCCGATCTCCTTGCGGCCGGACCGACAGATGCCGGCGCGACGCTTGGCCCGGTCGAAGACCAGCGCCCAGTCGGTCAGCCCGTGCTCGTCGAGCAGCCGTCGGCCGATCGCGGCTGCGTCGTTCAGGTCCATCGCGCGCTCCTCACAGTCGCTCGAGCTTGGTGGCGGTGGGGTCGACGACCACCCGGTGGAGCGGCGGCTCGGCCTTCTGCACGCGGCCCACCGCCGTGGCCAGGGCGCCGCCCGCACCCGGGACGGTCCGAATGGCCTTCTCACTCGCGTCGCCGTCGGCCACGAACCACAGCCGGTGCCTGCTGGCGCCGGCGAGCGCGAGTCGGCCGAGTGCTTCACGCGCCGCGTCGCTCGTGCCGGCGGGCAGCTGCTTGCGCAGCCGTGCGAGCAGGTCGGCGTACTCGTCCAGGCCCGGGTCGCCCGGCGAGTGGATGTCGAGGTCCGTCGACCGTGCCCGCCGTACCGGCTTGGTCGCCCTCGGGTCGAAGCGCCACTCCACCTCACGCACCGTGCCGCCGCTCAGCCGGTGGACGCGTCCGGTCAGGTACGCCCCGAGGTCGCCGTCGAGCGGATCGCCGACGCCGAAGTCGTACGGCGTGTACAGCACCAGCGTCGCCGCCTCGCGGACGACGGTGACGTCGCGCCACGCCTCGCCGAGGTCGCTCGCTCGCACGACCGGTGACTTCATCGCGGCGCCCAGCCAGAAGCGCCTCAGGCGTACGGCCACGACCGCGGCGTTCAACGTGCTCATGTGTTCTCTCCCCCAGTCATGGGCGAGACAGTAGGGATCCGCACCGACAGTGCCAGCGCGCTCAGTGGACGAGGCCGAGCCAGGCCTCGGCGCAGCCCATGCAGGTGTCCGGGAAGTCACGCAGCTCCGGCGGCGTGCTCCGACGGCAGAAGCGGCAGTAGCGGAACCTGCGGCGGCGACGCCTCACCAGCTCGGAAGCCACGGTGCGGCCCTGAGTCGCGAGCTCGTGGTACGAGACGAACTGCCGGCGACTCGGCTCGTACTCGAGGGGATGCACCCCGAGCCACCTGCCCCGGGGCTCGGCGAGGAAGACACCATGGTCGAGCACCCGCATCATCAGCTGGGGAGGCTCACCCGCGATCATCCACGGGGTGAGTGGGAAGTCGGCGCCGTCGTACGGATCGGTCTCGACGGCGTGATCCACCGGCACGACGTTCTCCACCCAGCCGACCCCGAACAGCTCCGCGAGCTCCAGCGCGGACATGCCCATCCTCAAGGCCAGCTCGCGTGTCCGGTCCTGCGGCTCTTCCAGCTCACTTGTCATCGGCGTCCCCCGTCCGGTTCATGGGCGGGAGGCTAGGCCGCAGCACCGACAGTCCGGTTCCGAGCGGGCTCAGCCGTCGTACGGCAGGACCGGCTCACCGCACGTCGGGCACTGCACGCTCTCAGCGGTCTCGCCCGCGGGCAGGCGGCCGATCTCACCGCAGAAGTCACACACCCAGCGCGCCATCTCAGATGCCCAACCGCTGGGCGACCTGGTCGCCGGCGACGGCACGGATCGTCACCGGGTCGCCGACGATGACGAGCGCGTCGGTGGCGCGGGACATTCCGACGTACAGGCGTTCGCGGGCCCGGTCACGCGCCTCGCGCTCGTTGACGCACAGCACGACGGCTCGCCGCTCAAGACCCTTGCAGCCGAGGACGTGGCCGTAGAAGACGTCCTCGGTGTCCCAGAACGTCTTCCAGTAGCCGTCCTGGTCGTGGAAGTCGGTGCGCTCGATCTGCACCGGGTGCCGGTGGCCGGTGGTGAGCAGGCAGACGTTCTCGGGCCGCCAGCCGGCCTCGAGCAGGGCGTCGACCTCGTCGTCGGCGACGCCGAGGGCGTCCTCCGGCGCGGCCGGCACGAAGCGGACGTCCGGGCCGTCGCCGCCGCTGGCGTACATGCGGCTCGGCGCGAGCGGCCCGAAGGACTCGTGGATCTGCTTCGTGTTCCGGAGGATTGCAAGACGCCCGCGACCCAACGAGACAGCCGAAGGGCCCGCCACCGACGAGGTGACGGGCCCTTCAAGCCTCAGCGATTCAGCTGCAGCCGCTGGTGCTGCCGCAGCCCTCACACACGTAGCAGGACCCGGCGGGGCGCATCTTCGTCCCGCAGGTGAAGCACAGCGGCGAGTCCACGGCGGTGCCGGTGATCCTCTCCATCAGCTCGGCGCTGGTGTGCGCCTCCTGGACCCGCTTGGCCGGGACCTCGCGGGCCTCGCTGCCGTGGCTGTCCTTCGTCTCGACGAGCTCGGCCTCGACGGTCACCGGGTTTCGAGACGGGCGCTGCGCGCCCTCCTCAACCAGCGGGAGCGGGCGCTGCGCGCCCTCCTCAACCAGCGACGGGGTGGCGGCCGGGGCGGTGTCGAGGAGCTCGGCGGAGTTGCCGGTCTCCTCGACGGGCTCGTAGGAGCCCGTCTCGAGGTGGCGCTGGCGCTCCTCGGCCGAGTAGATGCCCAGGCCGGCGCGGTCCTCGAAGGGCAGGTAGTCCAGGGCCAGGCGGCGCCAGACGTAGTCCATCAGGGACTGCGCCATCCGCACGTCCGGGTCGTCGGTCAGGCCGGCCGGCTCGAAGCGCAGGTTGGTGAACTTCGAGACGTAGGTCTCCAGCGGCACGCCGTACTGCAGGCCGATGCTGACCGCGATCGAGAAGGCATCCATGACACCGGCAAGGGTCGAGCCCTGCTTGCCCAGCTTGAGGAAGACCTCGCCCAGCTCGCCGTCGTCGTGCGCACCGGAGGTCATGTAGCCCTCGGCGCCACCCACGGTGAACGACGTGGTGCGCGAGACCCGGGACTTCGGCAGGCGCTTGCGGGTCGGGGCGTAGACGATCTTCTCGACGACCTTGGTGGCCTGGGTTTCGAGAGCCTCAACCGACGGGGTGGTGGTGTTGGAGTCCTGGCCCTTGTTGTCGCCCTTGCCGGTGGCCAGGGGCTGGCCGACCTTGCAGTTGTCGCGGTAGACGGCGGTGGCCTTGAGGCCCAGCTTCCACGACTGCAGGTAGATGTCCTCGATCTCCTCGACCGTGGCGTCCTCGGGCAGGTTGACCGTCTTGCTGATCGCGCCGGAGAGGAACGGCTGCGCCGCGGCCATCATCCGCACGTGGCCCATCGGCTTGAGGGCGCGGGCGCCCATCGCGCAGTCGAAGACCTCGTAGTGCTCGGTCTTCAGGCCGGGCGCGTCGATGACGTGGCCGTGCTCGGCGATGTGGGCGACGATCGCCTCGACCTGCTCGGGCTGGTAGCCCATCTTGCGCAGGGCGCGCGGCACCGTCTGGTTGACGATCTGCATGGAGCCGCCGCCGACGAGCTTCTTGAACTTCACCAGCGAGAAGTCGGGCTCGATGCCGGTGGTGTCGCAGTCCATCATGAAGCCGATGGTGCCGGTCGGCGCGAGCACCGAGGCCTGCGCGTTGCGGAAGCCGTTGGTCTCGCCGACCTTCTGCACGTCGGCCCAGGCCGCGGTGGCCAGCTTGTGCACCCGCGAGTCGGCGATGCCCAGCGTGCGGACCGTGTCGTTGGCGGCCTGGTGCTTGCGCATGACCCGCTTGTGGGCCGTGGCGTTGCGGGCGTAGCCGGCGTACGGGCCGACGACGCCGGCGAGCTCACCGGAGCGCTTGTAGGAGACACCGGTCATCAGCGAGGTGATGGCGGCGGCCATCGAGCGGCCACCCTCGGAGTCGTAGCCCAGGCCCATCGCCATCAGCAGGGCGCCGAGGTTGGCGTAGCCGATGCCGAGCTGGCGGTAGTCGCGCGTCGTGTCGCCGATCGCCTCGGTCGGGAAGTCGGCGAAGCAGATCGAGATGTCCATCGCGGTGATGATCACCTCGACGGCCTTCGCGAACAGCTCACCGTCGAAGGTGTCGTCGTCGGAGAGGAACTTCAGCAGGTTCAGCGAGGCCAGGTTGCACGAGGAGTTGTCCAGCGACATGTACTCCGAGCACGGGTTGGACGCGGTGATCCGGCCCGTCTCCGGGTTCGTGTGCCAGTCGTTGATCGTGCCGTCGTACTGCAGGCCCGGGTCGGCGCACTCCCAGGCGGCCTTGGAGATCTTGGTGAACAGCTCGCGGGCGTCCACCTCCTCGATGACCTCGCCGTGCATGCGGCCGCGCAGGGCGAACGTCGTGCCGTCCTCGACGGCGCGCATGAACTCGTCGGAGACGCGCACCGAGTTGTTGGCGTTCTGGTACTGCACCGAGTGGATGTCGGCGCCGCCGAGGTCCATGTCGAAGCCGGCGTCGCGCAGCGCGCGGATCTTGTCCTCCTCGCGCGCCTTGGTCTCGACGAACTCGACGATGTCGGGGTGGTCGACGTCCAGCACGACCATCTTGGCCGCGCGGCGCGTGGCGCCACCGGACTTGATGGTGCCGGCGGAGGCGTCGGCCCCGCGCATGAAGGAGACCGGGCCGGACGCGGTGCCGCCGGAGGACAGGAGCTCCTTCGACGAGCGGATCCGGGAGAGGTTCAGGCCGGCCCCGGAGCCGCCCTTGAAGATGAAGCCCTCCTCCTTGTACCAGTTCAGGATGGAGTCCATCGAGTCGTCGACCGAGAGGATGAAGCAGGCGGAGACCTGCTGCGGCGACGGCGTACCGACGTTGAACCAGACCGGGGAGTTGAACGAGAAGTACTGGTTGACCAGGAGCCAGGTCAGCTCGTGCTCGAACAGCTCGGCGTCGGCCTCCGTGGCGAAGTAGCCGTGGTCGGCGCCGCCCTTGCGGTAGGTCTTCACGATCCGGTCGATGAGCTGCTTGAGGCTCCACTCGCGGGCGTCGGTGCCGACGGCGCCGCGGAAGTACTTGGTGGTGACGATCGTGCTCGCGTTCACCGACCAGGTGTCGGGGTACTCGACGCCGCGCTGCTCGAAGACGGTCGCGCCGGTCTTCCAGTTGGTCTGGACGACGTCGCGTCGCTCCCAGGTCAGCTCGTCGTAGGGGTGGACGCCCTCGGTGCTGAAGACACGCGTCATCTTCAGGCCCCCGGCGGTGGCGCTTCCTGCGCTGCCGCTCACCGTCTCGGTCATGGTGTCTCCTCTGTCCCTGGTTCTTCGTCGTCTGGCGTGCGGTCTGGTGCTCGTGCCCGGGGTGGTGCCCGGGGTCGGGGGGTCGGTTCAAGATGGTGCGCCCGGAGCGGACCGCTTCCCCACGATCCACTCCGGGCGGTACTGGGTCAGCCCGGTGGGGCTGAGGTGGCGAGCTCGCGCTCGGCGCGCAACATCGCGATCTCGGCCTCGAAGTCCTCGGCGGACTCGAAGGCGCGGTAGACGCTGGCGAAGCGCAGGTAGGCGACCTCGTCGAGGGCACGCAGCGGCCCGAGGATCGCGAGCCCGACCTCGTGGGCCGGGAACTCCGCGGAGCCGGCACCGCGGAGGTGGTCCTCGACGGCCTGGCCCAGGCAGGCCAGGTCGTCCTCGGAGACCGGGCGGCCCTTGCAGGCCTTGCGGACGCCGGCGACGGCCTTGGCGCGGGTGAACGGCTCGGTGGCGCCGGAGCGCTTGACGACCGTCAGCTGCATGGCCTCGACGGTGGTGAACCGCTTGGCGCAGGTCGAGCAGGTACGCCGGCGGCGGATCGAGCTGCCGTCGTCGCCGACGCGGGAGTCGAGGACCCGGGTGTCGGTGCTGCGGCAGAACGGGCAGTGCACGCGGGGGGCTCCTCTCACGTCGACGGGGCCCGCTGGCTGTGGATATCGCGGGCCATACTGTGGATAACAACGGGCTACCTGTGGGGCTTCCACCATGGTTCTGTGAACTAGATGTGGATAACTACACCCGTGTAAGTACTAGATGTTGTGGTTACCGTACGCGGCCGAGGGAGGTCGCCGCAAGGCGATCCGGCGACACGCCGGGGGCCGATCCTGACCGGATCGAGAACGTGCAGGTCAGGGCGCCGCGGGCCGCCGAAAATAGTCATTCCGGGGGGTGTGTCGTGACCGGTCGGCGCCCGTCGGGGGCGGTCGGCGGGGCTCGGGTCAGCCGGTGAGGAAGGGGCTCTCGCCCGGGTCGAGCTCCAGGGAGAACCAGGCCGTGGTGCCGAAGGCGTCCTGCTCGGAGCCCCAACGGTGCGCGATCGCGTCCACGAGGGTGAGGCCCCGCCCGAAGACCCGCAACGGGTCGTCGTCCTCGGGCACCGGGAGGTACGTCGCGGGCACGCCCGGCCTGGCCGTCGCCCCGACGTCGCGCACGACCACGGTGAGCACACCCCCCTCGAGGTGCACCATCAGCTCGGAGTCGGTGCCCGCGTGCATGATCGCGTTGGTGACCAGCTCGGAGAGGCACAGCTGGGCGCACTCGACAGCCTCCTCCTCGACGTCCCACTCCGAGAGCCGGTCGCGCAGGAAGTGCCGGGCCAGCCCGGCGGAGCGCGGGTCGCTCTCCAGCACCAGCTCGGCGCGCCGGCCCCCGACCCCCGGGATGATCTCGGCCGGCGCAGGGTCGTCCGGACCACGCCCGTCGGTGACCCGCACCCGGCGCACCGCGTCGGCGGCCCGCCGGGCGGCCGCCTCCAGGAGCCGCAGCTGCGCCTCGGACACCTCCGTCTGCTCGTCGTAGAAGACGATGAGTCCACCGATCGGAGAGCCCACCCCGGGGAGCGGCAGCGTGGCGAGCGCGTAGGCCCCGTGTCGCTCCTGGTGCCCCTCGAGGGCGGGGTAGCGCAGCACGATCTGCGCCATGGCGCCCACGACGCTCTCGCCGGTCCGCGCCACGGCGGTGAGCGGGACGTCCTCGTAGGCGTCGATGTGGCACCACTCGAGGTCGGGCCCGGGATCGACGCCGTCACTGGCGGTGAAGCGCAACCGCCGCCCCGCGCCCTCGGTGAGCGCGAACCCGACCCGGCAGACGTGGGGCAGGGCGCCCAGGTCATCGAGCAGGCTGCGGGCGATGTCGTCGAGGTGCCAGGCGTTGAGCAGGGCGAGCTCGAGCCGGGAGAGACGTCCGAGCACCGCGCGGGGCAACGTCATCTCGCCGCCCGGCAGGGTGCTCGGTTCGTTCACCACGTGCTCACTGTAGGACAGCCCTCCTCGGGGAACCGAGAATTGTGACGTCCCCGAGACCAGGCACCCGCTCACCGGGGGTCGGCCGCCGTCCGCGGCGCGCATCGGACAGAATGGCCCGGTGACGACCCCGGGCAGGCGCAGCGGCTCGCGACGCGGACCCAGGGGCGACTCCGGGGCGAGGTCGCGGGGCCCCGCCCTGCTCACGCTCTCGCTGGGCGTCACCCTCGCCGTGGTCGCCTGGGGCTACCTCGTGTTCGCGGCGATCGACTTCGGGGTCGATGCCCGCGGCGGCGACTCCGGCGCCTGGGGGTTCCTGGCCCTGGCGTCGCTCGGCGCCGTGGCCTGCCTCTTCATCGGGCTGATCCTGGTGGCCCGGCTGCTCGCCAGGCTCGCCGGCCCACCGCGGACCCCCGGGGGCCGGCGCGCCGCTCGCTGAGCCGATCCCGCCCGACGCGATCCCGCCCGGCGCACGACCCCGCCCGGCACGATTCCGCCTGACGAAATACCGCGAGGGGCGGGGCCCAGCTGGGCCCCGCCCCTCGTCTTCCCCGGCCCACCAGCCGGGGTCGAAGCGGCTGGCGGAGGTGTGTGGACGGACTACTCCGTCAGCGGGACGCGCAGGCGCTGGCCGGTCCGGACCATGGCGGTGTCGAGGGCGTTGAGCCGCTTGATGGTGTCGATCATGGCGCGGACCTCTCCGTCCTGAGCCAGGCCACCCGCGATCCCCCACAGGGTCTCGCCGCTGTCGACCACGACGGTGCGGGTCGGGGTCGGCGTACCGCGCTCCTGCGAGGCCACGGATCCGGCCCCCACCGCGACGCCCAGCGCCAGCAGCGCCACCAGCGCGACCAGGAGGACGACGAACCGCCCGCGTCGGGTCAGCCGCACCGGCGACTCGGCCCGGGACACGACCGGCGCCGGCACCGGCACCAGTCGGAGCCGCACGGGGGCGGGCGTCTCGGTCACCGCGCGCTCCGGGTAGCGGTGCGAGTGGACGGGCGGGTGGATCGTCATGGTGCTCATCGGGGCTCCTGGGGAAGTGGGCGCCAGCTGGGTTCCTGCTGTCGATCACCTGTCTAACCGTGGCCACCGACAGTCCCGGGGATCCGGTCCAGACCAGCCACTCGATCAGACGTTCGATCGAACATTCCTCGACAGTAGAGCAGGTGTTCGAACGGCACAAGGCTCCAGGCGAACAAATGTTCGAAGGACCTCCCGTGCTCGGAGCGCGACACGCCGTTCGAACAGATGTTTGAACAGCGGGAGCCGGATGACTACGGTGGAGGCAACCGCCCGGGCACGACCCCGGGCCGACCTCGTGAACCGGAAGGCAGCACCATGGCCAGCAACAAGACCCCCGGCCGGGCGGCCGGCAGCAAGGTCGTCCCCCTCAACCGCGACAAGGTCGCCGAGCTGCCCGACGGGCCCCCCGACGCCACGGGGCTGACCCCGCGCCAGCTGCGGGTGCTCGCCCACATCAAGGACGCCATCGAGCTGCGCGGCTACCCGCCGAGCATGCGCGAGATCGGCGACGCCGTCGGGCTGACCAGCTCCTCCAGCGTGGCCCACCAGCTCAAGGTGCTCGAGGAGAAGGGCTTCCTCAAGCGCGACCCGAACCGCCCGCGCGCGCTCGAGGTCTTCCTCCCGGAGGTGCTCAAGGCGCGCCGGTCGATCTCCTCGGCCGCCGAGTCGACGTACGACGAGACCGGCTCCGGCGACGCGATGCCGCCCGCTTCCTACGTGCCCATGGTCGGCCGGATCGCCGCCGGTGGCCCGATCCTGGCCGAGGAGCGGGTCGAGACGATCTTCCCGCTGCCCCAGGAGCTGGTCGGCGACGGCACGCTGTTCATGCTCGAGGTCGCCGGCGACTCGATGATCGACGCCGCGATCTGCAACGGCGACTACGTCGTCATCCGGCAGCAGCCGACCGCCAACAACGGTGAGATCGTGGCCGCGATGATCGACGGCGAGGCCACCGTGAAGACCTTCCAGCGCAAGGACGGCCAGGTCTGGCTGCTCCCGCACAACGAGGCCTACGACCCGATCGACGGCACCCACGCCACGATCCTCGGCAAGGTGACCGCGGTCCTGCGCCGCGTCTGAGGGCCCCGGATGCGAGCCGGCGGCTTCCATCCGGGTCAGACCGGGTCAATTCGCTGTCGCGGAGCGGTTTCTTCCACGACAGTGGAGGGGTGAGTCTCGCACCCCTCACCTGCGTACGGCGTCACCACCGCCTGGTGGTCGGCGGTGCGCTGGAGCTGCTCCTGGTGCTGAGCCTCTGGGTCGGCTACAGCCTCTCCCGGCTGGCGGCGGACGCCGACCTGGGACCGGCCCGCGACCACGCCCACGCCCTGCTTGGGGTCGAGGCACGACTCGGGCTCGACTGGGAGCGCTCGCTCAACCGTCTCGTCGCCGACCACGGCGCCCTCGGCCTGCTCACCAGCTACTGGTACGCCTCGCTGCACTACGTGGTGACGGCCGTCGTCCTGGTCTGGCTGTTCCGCAGGGGCCGCACGCCGTACCTGGCGGCCCGGCGGGCGCTGGTGCTCGCGACGCTGCTCGCGCTGGTGCTGTACCTGCTGGCCCCCACCGCCCCGCCGCGCCTGGTGCCCGGCTACCTCGACGTCCTCGACGAGTTCGCCGACCAGGGCTGGTGGGCGGCCGACGCCTCGGCACCGCGTGGGCTCGGCGGGCTGACCAACGAGCTCGCCGCCTTCCCGTCCCTGCACGCCGGCTGGGCGCTCTGGGTGGCCCTGGTGGTGCACGTGCACGTGGCCCGGCGCTGGCTGCGCGTGCTCACCTGGGCCTACGCGCTGGGCACCGCCGTGGTGATCGTCGGCACCGGCAACCACTGGGTGCTCGACGCGCTGGGCGGCTGGGTGGTGGTGCTGGTGGCGTGGGTGCTGGCCGACACGGTGGGCGATCGTGACCCGGACCACCCGCCGGATGACGAGACGGTGAACGGCGAGTGGCCGTTGCCCGAGACCCGGAACACGCGACCCCCGGGGTCGTTGGGCCCTCGTGACGAGACCCGGAACCGACCCCGCCGCCCAGCCTGACTCCCGCCCGGCCCCCCACCTCGAGGCCTGCCTGCCCCGCCGCACCGTGCTCGCCACCGGCGCCGTCGGCGTCGTCGGGGTCGCCGGGGTCGTCGGGGTGGCAGCCGCCACCGACCCCGCCCGCGCGGCCACAGCGGTCACGACGTCCGCGCCGTCCACGACCGGCGCGTCCCACCAGGTCTTCGCCCACGGCGTCGCCTCCGGGGACCCGCTGCCGGACGCCGTGGTGCTCTGGACCAGGGTCACCCCCACCGCGGCCAGCACCCCCGGCTCGGGGGCCGGGCCGCGGGTGGACGTGCGCTGGGAGGTCGCGAGCGACCCCGGCTTCCGTCGCGTGGTGCGTCGCGGACGCTTCGCCACCGGTCCCGACCGGGACCACACGGTCAAGGTCGACGCCACCGGGCTGCGACCCGCCACGACGTACCACTACCGCTTCAAGCTCACCGGTGACGAGGGCGTGGCCACCAGCCGGGTCGGGCGCACCCGCACCGCGCCCGCCGTCGACGCCTCCCCCGACCACCTGCGCTTCGGAGTCGTGTCCTGCGCGAACCTGCAGGCCGGGTGGTTCAGCGCCTACCGTGGGCTGGCCGCCCGCGACGACCTGCACGCCGTCGTGCACCTCGGGGACTACCTCTACGAGTACGGCCCCGGCCAGTACGGCTACGGCCAGGACGACCGGGACATCCGGGCGCACCAGCCGGCCCACGAGATGGTCTCGCTCGCCGACTACCGGCAGCGTCACGCGCAGTACAAGCGCGACACCGACCTCCAGGACGCGCACGCCAGGTTCGCCTGGATCGTCACCTGGGACGACCACGAGGTCGCCAACGACGCGTGGCGCCGCGGCGCCGAGAACCACACGGCCGGGAACGGCGACGGCGGCGAGGGCGACTTCCGGCGCCGCCGCGCCCGCGCGCACCGGGCCTACGACGAGTGGATGCCGGTGCGGATGGACGGCTCCGCGGCGCTCGGGGACGGCGACCGGCTCTTCCGGCGGCTGCGCTTCGGCACGCTGCTCGAGCTCAGCATGCTCGACCTGCGCAACTACCGCGACGAGCAGGACCGCAGCGCCACCGCCGATCCCGCACGCTCCATCACCGGACGCCGCCAGCTCGACTGGCTCAAGGACTCCCTCGACCACGACCGGGTGCACTGGAAGGTGGTCGGCAACCCGGTGATGATCGCGCCGGTCGACTTCGGCGCCGTGCCCCACGACCTCCTCGACCCGGTCAACGACGTGACCGGGCTCCTGCCCCGCGACGGTGCCCCGCTCAACGTCGACCAGTGGGACGGCTACACCGACGACCGGCGTGAGGTCTTCGCGCACATCAGGCGGCACCGGGTCGAGAACGCGCTGTTCGTCACCGGCGACATCCACTCGGGCTGGGCCTGCGAGCTGCCGTACGACGCCTCGGCCTACCCTGCCCTCGGCGACTCCGCCGGGGTGGAGTTCGTGTGCGCCTCGGTGACCTCGAACAATCTCAAGGACATCACCGGCACCCCGCCGCACACCACCAGCACCGCGGTCGAGGAGGGCATCAAGGCCGGCAACCGGCACGTGAAGTACCTGGACTTCGACAGCCACGGGTTCTCCGTGCTGGACGTGACCCGGGAGCGGGCCCAGATGGACTGGTTCGTGATCGGCGACCGCGCCGACCCGGACACCCCCATCACCCACTCGACCTCGTGGTCCACCCGGTCCGGCACCGGCCGGGTCGGGCGCGTCGCGACCCCGGTGGGTGCGCGATGAGCGCCCCGAGCCCGCGCTCCGCGACCAGCCGGCGGACATTCCTCACCGCGGGGGGTGGCCTGGTCTTCTCGGCCGCGGTGGGCGCCCCGGCGCTCGCGGGTGGTGGCGCCGCGGCAGCGGTGCACCGACGGGCGTACGTGCTCGTCGTCGACGGCTGCCGGCCCGGGGAGATCGACCCGGTGCTGACCCCCACGCTGCACTCCCTGCGCGAGGGCGGTCTGCACTTCCCTCGCGCCTCGTCGCTGCCGGTGACGGAGACCATCCCGAACCACGTGATGATGATGAGCGGCGTCCGCCCCGACCGCAACGGTGTGCCCGCCAACTCGATCTACGACCGCGCGCTCGGTGAGGTGCGCGACCTGGACCGCCCCGGAGACCTGCGTGCCGACACGGTCATCGAGGCACTGAACCGGCGGGGGCTGAGGACCGGCACGGTGCTCAGCAAGCGGTACCTCTACGGGGTCTTCGGCACCCGGGCCACCCACCGCTGGGAGCCCCAGCCGCTCCTCCCGCTCACCGGCCACGCCCCCGACCAGTTCACGATGGACGCGACGCTGGAGATGGTGCGGACCTTCGACCCGCACCTGGTGTTCGTGAACCTCGGCGACATCGACCGGTTCGGCCACGCCGACGTGACCGGTCCGCTCGACGTCCGGGCCGCCCGCCGGGCCGCCCTGGCCGACACCGACCGTCCAGGTGCGGCGGTTCGTCGACCTGCTGCGCTCCAGCGGCCGCTGGGAGCGCTCGATGCTGCTGGTGCTGGCCGACCACTCGATGGACTGGTCGACGCCGGACCGCGTCGTCAGCCTGCAGGGCCCGCTCGCCGCGGACCCGCTGCTGGCCGGGCGCTTCCGGATCGCCGACAACGGCGGCGCCGACCTCGTCTACTGGACCGGTGCGGACGCCCGGCGCGACGAGGCGGTCGAGCGGATCCGCCACCTCGCGCAGCAGGTGCCGGGGGTGCTCGCTGCGCATCCCCGCACCCGGGCGTCGTTGCGCCTGGGCCCGGAGGCCGGTGACGTCGTGGCCTACTGCGAGCCCGGCTGGCGCTTCAGCGACCCCGAGCCGGTCTCGAACCCGATCCCGGGCAACCACGGGCACCCGGCGACGGAGCCGATCCCGTTCTTCGTCGCCGGTGGGCACCCGCGGGTGCCCCGCGGCGCCACGTCGAGAGGCCGGGCGCACACCGTCGACGTCGCGCCGAGCGTCGCGTCGTTCTTCGGGCTGGGTGCGCCCCGCGGCGGCTGGGACGGCCACGCCCGCCTGTAGCGCTCCCGTGGGGCGGGACGCTCAGGTGCCGGAGAGCCGCCTCAGCGCCTTGCGCACCAGCGCCGGGTCGGTGGTGGTCCACATCGGCGGCAGGCTCGCCTTGAGGAACCCCCCGTAGCGGGCGGTCGCCAGCCTCGGGTCGAGCACCGCCACCACCCCGCGGTCGCTGGTCGTGCGGATCAGCCGGCCCGCGCCCTGGGCCAGCAGCAGCGCGGCGTGGGTGGCCGCCACCTGCATGAACCCGTTGCCGCCGGCCTGGTCGGCCGCCTTCTGCCGGGCGCTCATCAGCGGGTCGTCGGGCCGGGGGAACGGGATCCGGTCGATGATTACCAGTTGGCAGGTCTCCCCCGGCACGTCGAGGCCCTGCCAGAGGCTGAGGGTGCCGAAGAGGCAGGTGTGCGGGTCGCTGACGAACTGCTTGGCCAGCTCGGGGAGCTGGGCGTCTCCCTGGGCCAGCGTGGTCAGGTGCGGCAGTCGCTCGCGCACCGCCTCGGCGGCGGTCTCGGCCGCCCGGCGGCTGGAGAAGAGCCCCAGCGTGCGTCCGTCGGCGGCGTCGACCAAGCCGACGATCTCGTCCAGCTGGGCCTGCCCGAGGCCGTCGCGGCCGGGCGGGGGCAGGTGCCGGGCGAGGTAGAGGATGCCCTGCTGGCCGTAGTCGAACGGCGAGCCCACGTCGATCCCGCGCCAGGGCAGCGCGTCCTCCACACCGCCCGGGCCGGTGGGGCCGGCCGGGCCGGCCTCCAGCAGGCGCTCCGAGGGCTTGAGCCCGATGCTGCTCGCCAGCGAGGAGAAGTCGCCGCCGAGCATCAGGGTGGCGCTGGTGAAGACCACCGTCTTCTCGGAGAGCAGCTTGTCGCGCATCTGCCCCCAGACCTGCAGGGGTGCCACGCACAGCCGGGGCGGGATCCTGCTCTGCCCGGTGGTGGACCCCTCGGTGAGCCAGAGCACGTCCGAGTCGAGGTCGGCGGCCATCCGCTCGGCGTACGCGAAGACCTCCTGCACCGTGCCCTTGGCCTGGGTGCGCCCGGCGTCGGAGTCGGCTTCGCTGTCCTTGGGGTAGGCCGAGAGGCAGGCGCGGGCCGCGTCGCGCACCAGCACCAGGGCATCGGCGAGGTGCTGCGGGATCCGCTCGAAGCGCCCGGGGCTGGAGTCGGCGATGGCGCCGTGCAGCGTCTCGGCGGCGTCGGCGAGGTCGTCGGCCTCGTCCCCCTCGACGTGGCGCTGGGAGCGCCGGGCGGCCCGCTCGACGTCACCGACGCCGAGCTCGTCGGTGGCCGCCTGGGTGACCCGTGCGGTCAGCTCGTGGGCCTCGTCGATGACCACGACGTCGTAGTCCGGGATCATCGGGACGCCCTCGATGGCGTCGATGGCGAGCAGCGAGTGGTTGGTGACGATCAGGTGCGACTTGTGCGCCTGCTCGCGGGCCAGCTCGACGAAGCACTCCGTGCCGAAGGGGCACTTCGCGGCGCCGAGGCAGTCGCGGTGGCCGACGCTGACCTGGCGCCACTCGCGCTCGGTGTGCCGCGGGGCGCCGTCGCGCTCCCCGCTGCCGCCGGACTCGGCCTGCTTCTCGGCCCAGCCGCGCAGCTCGAGCACCTTCTTGCCCATCGAGCCCTCGGGCACCTCGACCAGCACGCCCTGGTCGTCGGGGGCGCCCTCGCGCACCCGGTGCAGGCAGGCGTAGTTCGAGCGGCCCTTGAGCACGGCGTACGACGCGTCGACACCCGGTTGCCCCTCGAGGGCGGCCACGAGGCGGGGCAGGTCGCGCTCGACGAGCTGGTGCTGCAGCGCGAGCGTGGCCGTGGCGACGACGACCCGCTGGCGGTGCAGCAGGCTCGGGACGAGGTAGGCCAGCGACTTGCCTGTGCCGGTGCCGGCCTGGACGAGGAGGTGCTTGCCGTCGACCATCGCGTCGGCCACCGCCTGTGCCATCTGCACCTGCCCGCCGCGCTCCTGCCCGCCGAGCTCGCGCACCGCGGTGGCGAGCACCTCGCGCACCGTGGAGGGGTCGGCGGCAGGCGGAGTGGGGGCCGGAGCGGGGGCGGAGCTGGGGGCATCGGGCACCCGAGAACCCTAACCGCGGCCTCGGACACCGCGAGCCAGCACCGGCCGTCGCCGGTCTCGCGGCGAGTCAGCTGACGGCGTACGCCGCCAGCTCGTCGGCGAGGTCGGGGTGCGCCCGGCCGGAGACGAGGGTGCCCTCACCGGTGTGCTCCATCGAGGCGATCTCGCCCTGCTGGTGGATCCGGTTCACCAGGTCGCCGCGCTCGTAGGGCAGCAGCGCCCTGAACTCGACACCCGGGCGAGGCAGCTCGCCCTCGATCAGCGCGAGCGCCTGCGCGATGCCCTCGCCGGTGCGGGCCGAGACCACCACGGAGTGCGGCTCGCGCTGGCGCAGCCGCGCCAGCACCATCGGGTCGGCGGCGTCGGCCTTGTTGATCACGACCAGCTCGCGCACGCCCGCGGCACCGATCTCGGCGAACACCTCACGCACCGCGGACAGCTGCCCCTCGGGGTCGGGGTGCGAGCCGTCGACCACGTGCAGGATCAGGTCGGAGTCGGCGACCTCCTCCAGGGTCGAGCGGAACGCCTCGACGAGCTGGTGGGGCAGGTGCCGGACGAAGCCGACGGTGTCGCTCATCGTGTAGATCCGACCGTCGGCCGTGGTGGTCTTCCGGGTGGTGGGGTCCAGGGTCGCGAAGAGCGAGTCCTCGACCAGCACCCCGGCCTGGGTGAGCCGGTTGAGCAGCGAGGACTTGCCGGCGTTGGTGTAGCCCGCGATCGACACCGACGGGATCGAGTGCCGCTTGCGCTCGGAACGCTTGGTGTCGCGGGTCCCCTTCATCTCGCGCAGGTCGCGACGCAGCTTGGCGATCTTGGTGTTGATCCGCCGGCGGTCGGTCTCGATCTTCGTCTCGCCGGGGCCACGACCACCGATGCCGGCACCCGCCGCGACCCGGCCACCGGCCTGCCGGGAGAGGTTCCCACCCCAGCCGCGCAGGCGCTGCTTCATGTAGTTGAGCTGGGCCAGCTCGGTCTGCGCGGTGGCCTCCCGGGACCGGGCGTGCTGGGCGAAGATGTCGAGGATCAGGGCGGTCCGGTCGACCACCTTGACCTTCAGCTTGTCCTCCAGGTTGCGCAGCTGGCTGGGCGCCAGCTCGCCGTCGCAGATGACGGTGTCGGCACCGGTGGCCTGCACGATCTCGCGGATGCCGTCGACCTTGCCGCGCCCGACGTACGTCGCGGGGTCGGGGGTCTGCCGGCGCTGGTAGACGGCCTCGAGCACCTCGGAGCCGGCGGTCTCGGCGAGCAGCGCCAGCTCGGCCATCGAGTTCTCGGCGTCCTGCACGGAGCCCGTCGTCCACACGCCGACCAGCACCACGCGCTCGAGGCGCAGCTGGCGGTACTCGACCTCGGTGATGTCCTCGAGCTCGGTGCGCAGGCTGGCGACCCGGCGCAGCTGGTGGCGCTCGGCGAGCTCCATGGCGCCCGCGGTCGGCACCTCCTCGGGGTCGGGCTCGTCGAGCCAGCCCTGCGGCCCGTCGTCCGGCTCGTCGTCGTCCGGCCCGTCGTCGTCCGGCCCCTCGTCGGGGAGGTCGGTGGGGTCGACGCCGTCCCAGCCGGCGGTGGCGTCGAGCTCGTCGTCGAGGTTGAAGTCGTGTGCGTTCGTCATGTGCCCTCCAATGTAGGACGCCGGGCGAAGCGACGCGAACCCGTTGCCGCCCGGCGGGTGTCACAATCCTCCGCGTGAGGACGCTGACGCTCAGCCCCGACGGCCGCGAGCTCGGCGACCTGCTGCCCCCGGCGGGGCGGCACCTGATCGGGATCTGCGGCGCGCCGGGGTCCGGCAAGTCGCACCTCGCCGGTCACCTCGCCCGCACCTACGGCGCGGTGGTCGTGCCCATGGACGGCTTCCACCTGGCCGACGCCGAGCTCGCCCGGCGCGGCCTGCTGGACCGCAAGGGGGTGCCGGACTCCTTCGACGGCTGGGGGTACGCCGCCCTGCTCGCGCGGCTGCGCACCGTCCCCGACCACGTCGTGATGGTGCCGTCCTTCGAGCGCGTCCTCGAGCAGCCCCTGGCGGGGGCCATCCCGGTCCCACCCGACGCGGGGCTCATCGTGACCGAGGGCAGCTACCTGCTGCTCGAGGACGAGCCCTGGCGCACGGTCCGCGGGCACCTCGACACCGTGTGGCACGTGGTCACCGCGGACCGGGTGCGTGCTCCCCCGCCTGCTGGCGCGCCACGTGGCGTCCGGGAAGACCCTCGGGCAGGCGCGAGCCTGGGTCGAGCAGGTCGACGAGGCCAACGCCGGCCTGGTCGAGGCCGCGAGAGGTCGGGCCGACCTGCTCCTCGACCTGACGCGGTGGCGCGGCTGACCCGGTGCCTACTTCGGGGGCATCCGGATGCCGCCGTCGACGCGGATGGTCTCGCCGTTCAGGTAGGAGTTGGTCAGGCACTCGAGCACCATGCTGGCCAGCTCGTCCGGGGTACCGAGCCGCTTGGGGAACAGCACGCTCTCGCCCAGCCGGGCCTTGAACGCCTCGGCGTCCTCGCCCTCCCCGTAGATCGGGGTGTCGACCAGTCCCGGGGCGATCGTGTTGAGGCGGATGCCCGAGGCGGCCAGGTCGCGAGCCACCGGCAGGGTCATCCCGACGACGCCTCCCTTCGAGGCGGAGTACGAGGCCTGGCCGATCTGGCCGTCGAACGCCGCGACGCTCGCCATGTTCACGATCGCGCCGCGCTGGCCGTCGGCGTCCGGCTCGTTGCGGCTCATCACGGTGGCGGCCTGGCGCACCATGTCGAAGGTGCCGATCAGGTTGATGGCGATGACCCGGGTGAACGCGGCGAGGTCGTGGGCCGACTCGATCCGGCCGTCGCGGCCGATCGTGCGCTGGGCCCCGCCGATGCCGGCCGAGTTGACCACGGCACGCAGCGGCGCGATCGCGGCGGCCGCCTCGACGGCGGCGGTGATCTCGTCCGACCTCGTGACGTCCACCCGGGCGAAGACGCCCCCGATCTCCTGGGCGAGGGCCTCGCCCCGGTCGGCCTGCAGGTCGGCGACGACGACGATCGCGCCGTGGGCGGCGAGCCGGCGGGCGGCGGCCGCCCCGATGCCGGACGCCGCCCCGGTGACGATGGCTGATGCTCCGTTGATGTCCATGGCCCCGCAGCCTAGGACTTGCCGACCCGTCGCTCGTCGACACCCCAGGACGCCGACCCGTCGTCAACTGACGACGGGTCGGCGCTCCACCCCGTCAGCAAGCGAGGGGTCGACGCTCCACGCTGTCAACGAGCGACGGGTCGGCTCAGAGGTCGGTGGTTCCCCGGGCGACGAGGAGGCCGGGGCCGGTGAGCAGCACCCGGTCGCCCGCGGTCCAGGTGACCGTCAGGGTGCCGCCGGGTACGTCCACGCGGTAGGCGACGTCCTGCGCCGGGGGGTTCCCGGTGCCGTCGGCCCACCCGTCGGCCAGAGCAGCCGCGACCATCACCGCGCAGGCCCCGGTGCCGCACGAGCGGGTCTCCCCCGAGCCGCGCTCGTGCACCCGCATCGCCACGTGCCGCTCCCCGCGGCGCACCACGAACTCGACGTTCACGCCCTGCGGGTAGGTCGTCGGGTCGTGGGTCGGCGCCTCGAGCAGCGGGCCGGCCTCGGCCAGGTCGTCGACGAAGGCGACCGCGTGCGGGTTGCCCATGTCGACGTGCACGGCCGGCCAGGTGCGCGCGCCGACGCCCACCTCGGTCTCGCCGAGCACGCGGACCCGACCCATGTCGGCGGTGATCTCGTCGCCCTCGACGGTGAGCACCTTGACGCCGTCGCGGGTCGCGATCGGGACCGGGGAGGTGGCCAGGCCCTCGTCGACGAGGTGCCGGGCGAAGACCCGGATGCCGTTGCCGCACATCTCGCTGGCCGAGCCGTCGCTGTTGCGGTAGTCCATCAGCCACTCGGCCTCGTCGGCCCCGGGCAGCAGGGCCGCGTCTGCCCCGGCGTACGACGCGGTGCGCACCACGCGCAGCACCCCGTCCCCGCCGATGCCCGCGCGCCGGTCGCACAGCGCGCGCACCCGGGCCGGGTCGAGCTCGCCGTGCACGCTCCCGTCGTGGTCGGGCAGCAGCACGAAGTCGTTCTCGGTGCCGTGGCCCTTGAGGAACTCGTAGGGCTCCGGACCCGGGCGCACGCTCGCGATCTCGGTCCTCTCCACGGCCCCCACGCTACTGGGGATCGACCACCCGCGCCGAACCGCCGCCGCGACGCCGCGGCTCGGCCGCCACGGTGAGCAGCCCACCGGGGCCGAAGTCGATGGCGGTGGCCGCACCGATCTCGGCGGCGCTGGTGAAGGCGTCGCCGGCCGGGGTGAACCTGTGGCCGTAGGGCGTGAGCAGCGGCCCGTAGGCCTCGATGAACTCCGGCTCCGCCGTCACGCTCGCGGTGTTGCGCTGCGAGGCCCGGGGGGCCGCGAGCGCCTCGGGCAGCGTCATGCCCCGGTCGACCCGGTTGACGATCGTCTGCAGCACGGTCGTGATGATCGTCGAGCCGCCCGGCGAGCCGAGCGCCAGGGCGGGCTTGCCGTCGCGCAGGAGGATCGTCGGCGACATCGAGCTGCGCGGGCGCTTGCCGGGCTGGATCCGGTTGGGGTCCGAGCGGTCGTAGGCGAGGCTGAAGTCGGTCAGCTCGTTGTTCAGCAGGAAGCCGCGCCCCGGCACCACGATCCCCGAGCCGCCGGTCTGCTCGATGGTGAGCGTGTACTCCACGACGTTGCCCCACCGGTCGGCCACGGTGAGGTTGCTGGTCTCGACGTTCTCGGTGTCGCCGGGCTGCCGGCGCGTGGCGCTCGTGGCGTCGTCGCACTGCCCGTCGTACGTCGTGACGTCGCCGGCGAGGGTCGGCTTGTCCATCGCCGTGTCGGGGTCGATCGCGCAGGCCCGCTCGGCGGCGAACTCCTCGGAGAGGAGGTCGCGCTGCGGGACGTCGACGTACGCCGGGTCGCCGAGGTAGCGGCCCCGGTCGGCGAAGGCGAGCGCGCTGGCCTCGAGGTAGTGGTGCAGCGCGTCGGCGTCGCTCATCGTGGCGAGGTCGTAGCGCTCCAGGATCGCCAGGGCCTCGCCGACCGTGGTGCCGCCGCTGGAGGAGGGCGCCATCCCGTAGACGTCGTACCCGCGGTAGCCCACCCTGGTCGGGGCCTGGTCGAGCGCGGTGTAGCCGGCGAGGTCGTGGCGGCGCAGGTGGCCGGGCGGGACCGGGAGGTCCGTGCTCCGCGTCGTCGGTGGGCGGCGCACGGCGCGCACCATCTCGTTCGCCAGCCGGCCGCGGTAGAAGGGCCGGGTGCCGTGGCGGGCGAGCAGGTCGTAGGTGTCGGCCAGGTCGGGGTTGCGGAAGCGGGAGCCGACCGCGGGCAGGTGACCGCCGCGCAGGAAGAGCCGCTTGGTCGAGGTGAACGCCGCGAAGCGCTTGCGGTTGTCCTTGGTCTGGTCGCGGAAGGTCCGGTCGACCACGAAGCCCCGACGGGCCAGCCGCGACGCCGGGGCCAGGCTCCGGCCGAGCGACGCGGTGCCCCAGCGGGCCAGCGCCCGCTGCCACGTCGCCAGGGTGCCGGGCGTCCCGACCGAGACGCCGCTGGTCACCAGCTCCGGGGTGAACCGGTAGGGCTGGCCGGTGGCGGGGTCGACGAAGGCGTCGCGGGGCATCGTCCGGGGCGCGGTCTCGCGCCCGTCGATCGTCTGCACCGCACCGGTCCTGGCGCTGTAGTGGACGAAGTAGCCGCCCCCGCCGATGCCGGTGCTGTACGGCTCGGTCACGCCCAGCGCGGCTGCGGTCGCCACGGCGGCGTCCGTGGCGTTGCCGCCCCGCTTCAGCACCCGCAGCCCGATCCGGCTGGCGTCGGCGTCGACGGAGCTGACGGCCCCGCCGAACCCGACCGCCGTCGGCTGCTTGGCCGGCGGCGTCTCGGCCGCCTGCCCCGCGGCCGAGGACGCGCCGCTGGCCACGGCGGAGCCGGCGGTGGTGGCGACTCCGGTGGCGCTCAGGACCAGGGCGACCAGGACGGCGGTGCAGCGCGAGCGACGCATGGGGTTCCTCCCGAGAACGAGGTGCGAGGGCCCCAGCCTGCCCCGACGAGGCACCGGCTGTCGAGGGTCAGCCCGTCGCCCGCGGCCCCACCACGGAGTACCGCGCGCAGAGGAAGGCGCCGTTGCGGTCGACCTCCTCCAGGTGCAGGTCGAAGGGCCGCGGGAACAACGGACGGCCTGCGCCCAGGGTCACCGGGGCGATGTTCAGCACCAGCTCGTCGAGCAGCCCGGCAGTGGCGAACTGCGCGGCCAGGTCGCCGCCACCGACCACCCAGACGTCGCGCTCCCCCGCGGCCTGCGCCAGCTCGGCGTGCACCCCGGCGACGTCGCCGGAGACGAACCGCACGTCCGCGCCCTCGATCGGCGTCAGGTCGCGGTGGGTGAAGACCCACGTCGGCTGGGTGTAGCCCCAGCTCTCCCCGGCCGCGGCCAGGTGGACGCGGACCCACTCGTAGGTCGTCGCACCCATCGCGATCGCCCCGACCGAGCCGATGAAGTCGCCGTAGTTCATCGGCCCGTCGTCCGCGATCTCCTGCACGAAGAGCCAGTCCAGCGAGTCGCGCTCGTCGGCGAGGTAGCCGTCCAGGGTGGTGGCGGTGTAGTAGACCGTGCGGCTCATCGTCGGCTCCCCTGCTCCCGGAGCGCCCGCACCAGCGCGAGCGCCGACTCCACCCTGCCCGGGTCGTCGAAAGCGATCCAGTGCACCCGCGGATCCTTGCGGAACCAGCCGTCCTGTCGCCGGGCGAAGCGGCGGGTCGCGGCCGTCGTCCGGTCGCGGGCCTCCGCCAGGCTCAGCCTGCCCTCCAGGTACGCCCGCACCTCGCGGTAGCCGATCGCGCGCGACGCGGTGACGCCGTCGGCCAGGCCGGCCACGAGCAGGCGTTCGACCTCCGCGACGAAGCCCTGCTCGAACATCTGCTCCACCCGCCGGGCGATCCGGGCGTCGAGGGTGGGCCGGTCGATGTCGACACCGATCTGCACGGTGCGCGGGTCGGCGTACTCCAGCTGCGGCAACGACGCGGAGTAGGGCCGGCCCGTGAGCGCGACGACCTCGAGCGCGCGCACCACGCGGCGACCGTTCTCCGGCAGGATCTTCGCGGCCGCGTCGGGGTCGGTCGCGGCCAGGCGCCGGTGCAGCGCCCACGACCCCTCGGCCGCGAGCTCGGCCTCCAGCCCGGCGCGCACGGACTCGTCGGTCGCCGGGAACTCGAACCGGTCCAGGATCGCGCGGGTGTAGAGGGCGGAGCCGCCGACCAGCACCGGCACCCGGCCGCGGGCGCGCAGCCCGGTGACGACCTCGCGCGCCCACGTCTGGAACTGCGCGACGGTGGCGGTCCGGGTGACCTCCTGGGTGTCGAGCAGGTGGTGCGGGATCCCGCGCCGCTCGTCGGGCGGCAGCTTGGCGGTGCCGATGTCCATGCCCCGGTAGACCTGCATGGCGTCGGTGTTCACGACCTCGCCGCCGAGGTGCTCGGCGAGGTCCAGGGAGAGGCCGGTCTTGCCGGACGCCGTGGCGCCGACCACCGCCACCAGCGGCACCTCGTCCGCCCGTCGGCCGGCGGTCGTCCCGGCCGTCTCGTCGGGGGTCTCGATCCGGGGGGAGGGCACGTGGCTAGTGTGTCAAAGCACCGAGCCCCGCCCCGGCGGAGCCACCGACCCCAAGGAGCGCCGCATGGCCGACGACCAGAATCTCGACGCCCCCACCCCGCCCGGCGGACCGCTGCGCCAGGACGCCCCGGACGGCACCCGCACCCCCGGCGACGAGGCCAAGGAGCCCGGCCCCGGGGTCGAGCGCGTGAGCAAGCGCGACGACTCGCACGACATCCCCGCCGTCACCCACGACGAGCGCGACCAGGACGGTGACGACGAGGCCCGCCAGGAGGAGAACGCCGAGACGTCGCTCGACCAGCCGTCGACCTGACGATGACCGTGCCCGACCGCTTCGTCGTCGTCCCGGCGTCGTACGTCTTCCTGCTCCGCGACGGCGCCACCGGCGTCGAGGTGCTGCTCCAGCAGCGCCGTAACACCGGCTACATGGACGACCACTGGGCAGCCGCCGCCGCGGGCCACGTCGAGCAGGGCGAGACGGCGTACGACGCCGCCCACCGCGAGGCCCGCGAGGAGATCGGCGTCGGCGGCCTCGACCTCACCTTCGTCACCGCGATGCAGCGCACCGCCGGTGGCGAGCCGATCGACGAGCGGATCGACTTCTTCTTCACCGCCCGCACGTGGACCGGCGAGCCGCGCGTCGTCGAGCCCGAGAAGGCCGGCGACCTGCGGTGGTGCCCGCTGACCGCGCTGCCCGACCCGGTCGTGCCCCACGAGCGCTCGGTGTTGGACGCGCTCCGCACGGGTACGAGCACGGCGTACTCCACCTTCGGCTTCCCCACCCCCACCGAGCACGAGGAGCACCGATGAGCAAGGACCTCGGCCCCAGGCCGTCCCCCCAGGTCGAGCCCGGCGAGCCCAACCCGGGCGGCGTGGACTCCGTCGACGCCGACCAGCAAGCACCGGGGGGCGATCCCGTGATCCCCAACCTGCCCACGCACAAGAACCCCGCCGTCAGCGACGCCGCCCCCGACGAGATGAGCGAGGGCGAGGACACCTCGACCCGCGCCACCTCCTCCGAAGGCGGAGAGGGCGACGGCGAGGACCCCGAGGAGTCCCCGGTATGAGCACCGACTCGAGTGCCAACGACCCCACCCGCCCCGACGACCCCGACGGCCGCGACGTCCCCGACGTCCCCGACGGCGGCATGGGCGTGAGCAGCGAGCGGGTCGGCCCCACCGGCCCCGGCCAGCACTCCACCGACGGTCTGCGCGACACCAGCGCCGACGAGGACACGGACGCCGAGGCGCCCCCCGAGCAGTCCCCCGGCCGGACCGAGCAGAACCCCGAGGGGCTCACCCCCAAGGCCGGCTACTCCTCGACCGACCCGCGCTCGGACTGACCCCAGCCGACCGGGCACTCCCAGGCACTCTCAGGCACCTGACCGGGCGCTTCCGAGAAGTCTGGAGGCGCCGCGACCGCCTCTGACTGCCCGGTCAGCGCCGTGGGCCTGCCGGCAACTGCCCGGTCAGCGCCGTGGGCCCGCAGGCAACTGCCCGGTCAGCGCTCTGGGAGTGCCTCTGACTGCCCGCTCAGCCGCAGGCGGGGGCGGGCGGCAGCGCCGCGGGCACCCCCAGCGTGGGCATCCCGAGCCCGACCCCGGTCGGCTGCGGGGCAGCGGTGCGGGCCGCCCAGGCGTCCCCCGAGCGGGTACGACGGACCGCGCGCACGGGGCCGTCGGCCACGAGATGGTGCGGGGCGGCGTAGGTGATCTCGACGGTCACCATGTCGCCGGGGCGCACGGAGTCACCCTCGACCTGCGAGAAGTCCGCCTCGAAGTGCACCAGCCGGTTGTCCGGCCCACGACCCGACAGGCGGCGGGTGGCGGCGTCCTTGCGGCCCTCCCCCTCGGAGACCATCAGCTCGACCTGCCGGCCGACCCGCTGCTTCGCCTCCGTCCAGGCGACCTCGTTGACGACCTCCACCAGTCGCTCGTAGCGGTCCTTGACCACCGCCGGCGGGATCTGGTCCTCCAGCGTGGCGGCCGGGGTGCCGGGCCGCTTGGAGTACTGGAACGTGTAGGCCCCCGCGAAGCGGGCCTCGCGGACCACGTCGAGGGTGGCCCGGAAGTCCTCCTCGGTCTCGCCGGGGAAGCCCACGATGATGTCGGTGGTGATGGCCGCCTCGGGCATGGCGGCGCGGACCCGTTCGATGATGCCGAGGTACTTCGACTGCCGGTAGGAGCGGCGCATGTCCTTGAGCACCTTGTCGGAGCCGGACTGCAGCGGCATGTGCAGCGAGGGCATCACGTTGGGCGTCTGTGCCATCGCCTCGATGACGTCGTCGGTGAACTCGGCGGGGTGCGGGCTGGTGAAGCGCACCCGCTCGAGGCCCGCGACCTCGCCGCACGCGCGCAGCAGCTTGGAGAAGGCCTGCCGGTCGCCGAACTCCACGCCGTAGGCGTTGACGTTCTGGCCCAGCAGGGTGATCTCGCTGACGCCCTCGGCCACCAGGGCCTCGACCTCGGCGAGGATCTCGCCGGGGCGGCGGTCCTTCTCCTTGCCGCGCAGTGCGGGGACGATGCAGAACGTGCAGGTGTTGTTGCAGCCGACCGAGATCGAGACCCACGCGGCGTACGCCGACTCGCGCTTGGTCGGCAGCGTGCTCGGGAAGACCTCGAGGCTCTCCAGGATCTCGACCTGGGCCTCCTCGGCGACCCGGGCCCGCTCCAGCAGCACCGGCAACGAGCCGATGTTGTGGGTGCCGAAGACGACGTCCACGTACGGCGCCCTGGTGGTGATCGTGGCGCGGTCCTTCTGCGCGAGGCACCCGCCCACGGCGATCTGCATGCCCGGGTTCGCCGCCTTGATCGGCGCGAGGTGCGAGAGGTTGCCGTAGAGCTTGTTGTCGGCGTTCTCGCGCACGGCGCAGGTGTTGAAGACGACGACGTCGGCATGGCCAGCACGGTCCGCCCGCTCGGCGCCCCCGAACGGCACGTAGCCGGCGTCCTCCAGCAGCCCGGTGAGGCGCTCGGAGTCGTGGGCGTTCATCTGGCACCCGTAGGTCTTGACCTCGTAGGTGCGGGCTTCGCCGCTGGTCGAGGAAGGACGATGTCCGGTCTCGAGACCCCGGGGGCTCTGGTCGGTCTCAGGCGTGGCAGTCATGACCGGTCAAGGGTACGGCGGACCGGCGCCGGCGCGAACTCAGAGCGGCCGCGGCGCCCCGTGGAGAGGTCACGGTCCGGTCCCGGTTCCTGCGCTGGGCGCGGGTGCGTGGCCCCCGGAGGCGAAATGTCGATAGGTTGCCAGACATGACAGCCCAGGAAGCCGCCACGACCCCGGCCGCCACTGGTGAGCCGCTCGTCGTCCTCGACGGCGTGAATAAGTGGTTCGACCAGCTGCACGTCCTCCAGGACATCGACCTCACCGTCCACCGCGGCGAGGTCGTCGTCGTCATCGGCCCGTCCGGTTCGGGCAAGTCCACGCTCTGCCGGGCGATCAACCGCCTGGAGACCATCGACGAGGGCACGATCAGCCTCGACGGCCAGCCGCTGCCCCAGGAGGGCAAGGAGCTCGCGAAGCTGCGCGCCGAGGTCGGGATGGTCTTCCAGAGCTTCAACCTCTTCGCCCACAAGACGATCCTGGAGAACGTCACGATGGGGCCGATCAAGGTGCGCGGCCAGAAGAAGGCCGACGCCGACAAGCGCGGCATGGAGCTGCTCGACCGGGTGGGCGTCGCCCACCAGGCCGAGAAGTACCCGGCCCAGCTCTCCGGCGGTCAGCAGCAGCGGGTGGCCATCGCCCGGGCGCTGGCGATGGAGCCGAAGGTGATGCTCTTCGACGAGCCCACCTCCGCGCTCGACCCGGAGATGATCAAGGAGGTGCTCGACGTGATGGTCGATCTCGCCGAGCGCGGGATGACCATGGTCGTGGTGACCCACGAGATGGGCTTCGCCCGCACCGCCGCCGACCGGGTCGTCTTCATGTCCGACGGCGCGATCGTCGAGGAGAACACCCCCGAGGAGTTCTTCACCCACCCGAAGTCCGACCGCGCCAAGGACTTCCTCGGCAAGATCCTCAAGCACTGAGCTGACCCTCGCCCCACCCAGTCCGGGACACCCCGGCAACGAAGGAGAGATCATGCGATTCCTGAAGACCAAGGCGGCCCTCGCTGCCGCCGGACTGTCCCTCTCGCTCGCCGCCTGTGGTGGCGACAGCGGTGGCGACGTCGAGGTCGCCACCGACGCCGAGTTCCCGGCCGGCTCGACGATGGCCGACATCAAGGAGGCCGGCAAGGTCACCGTCGGCACCAAGTTCGACCAGCCCGGCTTCGGCCTGCTCGGCCTCGACGACGTCCCCGAGGGCTTCGACGTCGAGGTTGCCAAGATCATCGCCGGGGCCATGGGCGTCGCCCCGGAGGACATCACCTGGAAGCAGGCGACCTCCGACATCCGCGAGCAGGTGATCGAGGACGGCGACGTCGACATGGTCGTCGCGACGTACACGATCAACGAGGAGCGCGCCCAGCGGATCACCTTCGCGGGCCCCTACTACACGGCCGGCCAGCAGCTCATGGTCGCCACCGACAACGACGCGATCGCCGGCCCCGAGGACCTCAAGGCCAACCCCGACGCGAAGGTCTGCTCGGTGACCGGCTCCACCCCCTCGGAGCAGATCAAGGAGTACCTCGCCAACAAGAAGCAGCTGGTGCTCTTCGACATCTACGACAAGTGCGCCGACGCCCTGAGCAACGGCCAGGTCGACGTGGTCACCACCGACAACGTGATCCTGCTCGGCTTCGTCGCCGAGAGTGACGGCGAGTTCAAGCTGGTCGGCGACCAGTTCACCGAGGAGCCCTACGGCATCGGCATCGCCAAGGGCGACACCGAGTTCTGCGAGTTCATCAACAAGACGCTGCAGGACAACACGGACGCCTACACCGAGGCCTGGAACTCGACCGCCGGCAAGAACGAGGGCACCGAGACCCCCACGCTCCCCGAGCCCGCTCCCTGCGTCTGACCTGGTAGCACCCCGACCGGTGGGGGCGCCCGCGCCCCCACCGGATGCCGAGAGGAGTCGCCGTGGAGGCGGTCACCGGAAATCTGGACCTCTACTGGTCCGGCTTCCTACGCTCACTGAGCCTGATCGGGTGGAGCCTGGTCGGGTCGTTGCTGCTCGGCACCGTCATCGCGGCGTTCCGGGTCTCGCCGGTGGCCTCGCTGCGTGCCTTCGGCGCGGCGTACGTCACCGTGTTCCGCAACTGCCCGCTGACGATCGTGCTCTTCTTCATGGCCTTCGGCCTGCCCGAGGTCGGCGTCAACGCCAGCTACTACGTGTTCGGCATCGCCGGGCTCATCCTCTACACCGCGGCGTTCGTCTGCGAGGCGCTGCGCTCGGGCATCAACTCCGTGGACGCCGGCCAGGCCGAGGCGGCCCGCGCGGTCGGCCTCACCTTCACCCAGACGATGAGCCAGGTCGTCCTCCCGCAGGCGTTCCGCTCCGCGGTGCCGCCCCTGGGCAGCGTGCAGATCGCCATGTTCAAGAACTCGGCCGTGGCCGGCGCCTTCGGCATCGGCGCCGACCTCTACAGCGTGGGCAAGAACCTCACCAGCGCCCAGGGGCTGCCCTACATCCCGGTGCTGACCGGCGTGGCGATCGGCTACCTCGTCATCACGCTGTCGGGCGGGGCGCTGCTCGCCGTCATCGAGCGAAAGGTGGCGATCGCGCGATGAGCGACCGGTCCGTCCTCTACGACCTCCCCGGGCCCAAGGCACGGCGTCGGGCACTGCTCGGCACCATCGTCGGCACCCTCGCCATCGCGCTCCTCGCGTTCGTCGTCGCCAAGCGCCTGGCCGACCAGGGCCAGTTCGACGGGGAGCTCTGGGGCCCATGGCTGAACCCGTCGTCCGACCAGTTCAGCCAGGTCTGGAGCCTGGTCGGCAAGGGCGTCGTCGCCACGCTGGTGGCCGCCCTCCTGGCGATCGTCCTGTCCCTGCTCTTCGGCGTGCTGCTCGGCGTCGGCCGGATGATGCTCGGCCGGTTCGGCCGGATGCCCGTGATCGGGTTCATCGAGCTGTTCCGCGGCCTGCCGGTCGTCATCACGATCGTCTTCGTGTGGCGCGCCCTGGTCGAGCTGGGCGTCGACCTCAGCTTCCTGCCGGGCGAACCCGCGTTCTGGTACCTCGTGATCGGGCTGGCGCTCTACAACTCCGTGATCATCGCCGAGATCCTGCGCGCCGGCGTCGCCTCGCTGCCCAGTGGCCAGGGAGAGGCCGCCCTCGCGATCGGGATGACCGGGGGTCAGACGATGCGCGGCGTGCTGCTGCCGCAGGCGTTCCGGATCATGCTGCCGGCCCTGATCAGCCAGCTGGTGGTGATCCTCAAGGACACCTCGCTGGCCGCGGTGATCGGTCTCGGCTACCTCGAGCTGCTGCGCCGCGGCAACCAGATCTCCCAGGTGCTCGACAACCCGATCCAGAGCCTGTTCATGGTCGCCCTGATCTTCATCGCCATCAACTACTCGCTCGGTCGCCTGGCGACCTACCTCGAGCGTCGGCTGAGTCGCTCGGGCGGCGACGCCTCGGCGGCGGCGCAGGCCGTGCCGGCCACCTGAGCCGCCCGCTGCTAGCCTCCGGCGGATGAGCGAGCGACGAGGTCTGGTCCTGGGTGGCGGCGGCATCACCGGTATCGCGTGGGAGACCGGCCTGCTGCTGGGCCTCCGGGAGGCGGGCGTGGACCTCACCGCCGCCGACCTCGTCGTCGGGACGTCGGCCGGCTCCGTCGTCGGCGCGCAGGTCACCACCGGGCTGGACCTCGGCGAGCTCTACGAGCGCCAGCTGCAGCCGCCGCGTCCGGGGCCCCCGGCGTCCATCGGTACGCGGGTGCTGGCCGGGTTCGCCTGGGCGATGGTGCGCGCGCGCGGCGACGTGGAGGCGATGGGGCGCCACCTAGGCGGCTGGGCGACCCGTCGGGCGGAGGCGGGGCGCACGCCGACGCTCGAGGCCCGCTACGACGCGATCCGCGAGCGACTGCCGATCCTGGACTGGGCCGACGACGGCCGTCTGGTCATCACCGCCGTCGACGCCGAGAGCGGCCGGCTGCGCTGCTTCAGCGGCGCGGACGACGTCACCCTGCTCGACGCGGTGGCCGCGAGCTGCGCGGTGCCGGGCGTCTACCCGCCGGTGCCGATCGGCGGGCGGACCTACGTCGACGGCGGCGCCCGGTCGGGCTCGAACGCCGACCTGGCCGCCTCCTGCACGCGCGTGGTGGCGCTGCTTCCGGTCGACCGCGCGCTGGGCCCCGTGCGCTCGGCCACCCAGCAGCTCGCCGGGTTGCGCCACGTCGCGATCACCCCCGACGAGACCTCCGTGCAGGCGATCGGCAAGAACGTGCTCGACCTGGCCCACCGGGCCGCCGCCGCCCGCGCCGGGCGGGCCCAGGCCTCGTCGGTGGCCGACGAGGTCCGCGCCCTCTGGCAGTGAGCCCTCAGCGCGGGGCGAGGATCTCGACGCGGTTGCCGTGGGCGTCGAACGCGTGGAACCGCTCGTGGCCCGGGAAGCCGGTGCGCTGGCTGCGATCGACCTCGAAGCCGGCCGCGACGAGCCGGGCGGCCAGCGCCTCGAGGGCGCCGACGTCGCCGAGCACGAAGGCCGGGTGCGCCTTTCGGGCCGCAACGAACTCCTTCTCCACACCGACGTGCAGCTCCGCGCCGACGGCGCCCCGGGCGTCGTACCACCGGAACCAGGCGCCGCCGCGCCCGGCCAGCTCGGCCGGCTTGTCGACCTCGGTCAGCCCCAGCCCGTCTCGGTAGAAGCGCCGCGCCTCGTCCTCGGTGCCCGGCGGGCAGGCGACCTGGACGTGGTGGAGCCTCACGCGGGCCCCCGGTTCCCGCGTCGGGCGACCGCGAAGATCCGCCGGAAGGGCAGCACCACGCCGTACGACGCCGGCGGGTACGCCTCCCGCAGCCGGCGCTTGAGCTCCGCCTCGAAGTCGCGGCGCAGGCCCTCGGGCAGCGCCTGCAGGGTGGGACGGGCGCCGGTGGCGGAGATCCACGTGAAGACCGGGTCGGTGCCGCTCAGCACGTGCAGGTAGGTCGTCTCCCAGACGTCGACGGTGCAGCCGAGGGCGGCCAGGGCGCTGAAGTAGTCGACCGGCTCGTGGCTGGCGGGGTCGGCGACCCCCCGGGTGTGGGGCGCGTAGGCCGGCTCCGCGGCCAGCTCGCGGCGGATCGTGTGGCTGGGCTCCTCGAAGTTGCCGGGAACCTGGAAGGCCAACCAGCCGCCGGGGCGCACCCGCTCGACCAGCGCGGGCAGCAGGTCGAGGTGGCCCGGGACCCACTGAAGGGTGGCACTGGAGACCAGCACGTCGACCGGCTCGCCCGCGGCGTCCCGGGCCCAGTCGCGCAGGTCGCCGACCTGGTAGGTCACCCCCTCCCCACGTCCGCGGGCCGTGGCGACCATCTCCGGGCTGGAGTCGAGGCCACGGACGTCGGCCCCCGGCCAGCGCCGGGCCAGCAGGGCGGTGAGGTGGCCGGGACCGCAGCCCAGGTCGACGACGGCGTTCGGGTCATCGGCGGCGACCCGGGCCAGGAGCTCGACGAAGGCCCGGCCCCGCTCGTCCGCGTAGGTGAGGTACCGCTCCGGGTCCCAGGTGTGCGCCACGTCCGCTCCAATGTCTTGACGTCAAGATAGTTTTATGGTGGCGCCAACTTGTCTCGATGTCAAGATTCTCGACCTCCGGGCGTAGGGTGGTGCCATGCGGGACGAGGTCGACGATCTGGTCGAGGCGTGGGCGCGCGAGCGCGACGACCTGGACCTCGACGCGCTCGCCGTGTTCAGCCGCATCTCGCGGCTCGCCCGCCACCTCGACCTGGCCCGGCGCGAGGCGTTCAGCGCGCACGCGGTCGAGTCGTGGGAGTTCGACGTGCTCGCCGCCCTGCGCCGCGCCGGCGCGCCGTACGAGCTCTCGCCCGGCCGGCTTCTGCGCGAGACGCTGGTGACCAGCGGGACCATGACCAACCGGGTCGACCGGCTGACCGCCCGCGGCTTCGTCGAGCGCTCCCCCGACCCCGACGACCGCCGCGGGGTGATCGTCCGGCTGACCCCCGAGGGCAAGACCGCCGTCGACGGCGCCTTCGCCGCGCTGATCGCGGCCGAGTCCCGGCTGCTGGCCGACCTCCCGGCCCGGGAGCGCGCCCGCCTGGCCGCCCTGCTGCGCACCCTGCTCGCCCCCTTCGCCTGACCAGGCACTTGGGGGCACTCTCCCGGGCGCGAGCGGGCACTTGCAGGCACTCTCCCGGGCGCGAGCGGGCACTTGCAGCCACTCTCCCGGGCGCGAGCGGGCACTTGGAGGCACTCCCGCGCGGCTGACCGGGCACTTTCAGGCGGTCACTCCAAGAGGTCGGCGGCCTGCAACCACTCCAGCTCGAGCTTCTCCTTCTCCGCAGCCAGGGCACTCAGCTCGGCACTCACGGTGGCCAGCTTCGCGTGGTCCTGGGCGTGCTCGAGTACCTGCGCGTCGAGGCCCGCCTGGAGCTCCGTGATCTTCGCAAGCCGCTTGTCGATGCGCGCGACGTTCTTGCGGGCGGTGCGCTCGTCCGCGCTGCCGGCCTTGGGCTTGACCCTGGCGTGCGTCTGGCCCGGGCCGGACTGCCCCGGAGTGCCCGCTCGACCCCCTGACAGTGCCTGGGACTGCCCGCTCGGCGGGGCGAGAGTGCCCCCAAGTGCCCTGTCACCTTTCTGGACCGCACCTTGGGCTGCACCTTGGGCCGCACCGCTCTGGGCGCGGCGTTCGAGGTACTCGTCCACGCCGCGGGGCAGCATCGAGATCTGGCCGTCCCCGAGCAGCGCCCAGACCGAGTCGGTGACCCGCTCCAGGAAGTACCGGTCGTGCGAGACCACGATCAGCGTGCCCGGCCAGGCGTCGAGGAAGTCCTCGAGCACGTTCAGGGTGTCGATGTCGAGGTCGTTGGTCGGCTCGTCGAGGAGCAGCACGTTCGGCTCCTCGAGCAGCAGCATCAGCAGCTGGAAGCGGCGGCGCTCGCCACCGGACAGCTCGCCGATCCGCGCGGTCAGCTTGTCGCCGGTGAACCCGAAGCGCTCCAGCATCGAGGTGGCGCTGATCTCGCCGCCGTCGGTCTTCACGACCCGGCGGAACGACTCCACCATCGGCAGCACCCGCGCGTTCGGGTCGAGGTCGTCGAGCTGCTGGGTCAGGTGCCGCATCGAGATCGTGCGGCCGTGCTTCACCTTGCCTGCGGACGGCTCGAGGTCGCCGGAGAGCAGCGAGAGCACCGAGGTCTTCCCGGCCCCGTTCACGCCGACCAGCCCGACCCGGTCGCCCGGACCCAGGCGCCAGGTGGCGCTCGTGAGCAGGGTGCGCTCGCCGCGCTTCAGGTCCACGTCCTCGACGTCGATCACCTGCTTGCCGAGCCGCTGGGTGGCGAACCTCTGCAGCTCCAGCCGGTCGCGAGGCGGCGGCACGTCCTCGATCAGGGCGTTGGCCGCCTCGATCCGGAACTTCGGCTTCGCGGTCCTCGCCGGCGCGCCACGGCGCAGCCAGGCCAGCTCCTTCTTGGCCAGGTTCTGCCGGCGTGCCTCCGAGGCCGAGGCCTGACGGGTGCGCTCGGCCTTGGCGAGCACGTACGCCGCGTACCCGCCCTCGTAGGCGTCCACCACCCCGTCGTGGACCTCCCAGGTCCACTGGCAGACCTCGTCGAGGAACCACCGGTCGTGGGTCACCACGACCATCGCGGAGGTCCGCTTGACCAGGTGCGCCGCCAGCCACGCGACCGCCTCGACGTCCAGGTGGTTGGTCGGCTCGTCGAGCACGACCAGGTCGTGGTCGCCGAGCAGCAGCGCGGCCAGCGAGCAGCGCCGACGCTCGCCGCCGGAGAGGCCGACCACGGGACGGTCGAGGGAGACGCCGGCCAGCAGCACCTCCACGATCTCGCGGGTGCGGTAGTCCGCCGCCCACTCGTGGTCGTCCATGCCGCCGAGCACGGCCTCACGGACGCTGTGCGTGTCGACCAGCTCGTCGCCCTGGTGCAGGTAGCCGATGTGCAGGCCGCGGCTCTGCGAGACCCGACCGGAGTCGGGTTCCTCGAGGCCGGTCATCACCTCGAGCAGGGTGGTCTTGCCGTCGCCGTTGCGCCCGACGATGCCGATCCGCTCGCCGGCGCCGATGCCGAGGGAGACCTCGGTGAGCAGCGGGCGCACGCCGTAGGACTTCGAGACACGTTCGAGATTGAGGAGGTTTGCCACTTTTGCCATTCTTGTCAGGGCCTAGACGTACTCGACCAGGTGGGCACCGGCGACCGGGCCGTTGGCGACCAGCACCACCGGCTCGGTGCCGCCGGCGTCCGTTCCGGAGCCCAGGGCTGCGGCGACGTCTCGGGCGTGGTCGGCGGACGCGCAGAGGAAGACGCAGGTCGGCCCGGAGCCGGTGACCAGGCCTCGCAGCGCACCGGCTGCCTCGCCGCGGTCGATCAGCGCCTCGAGATCGGGGCGCAGGTCGAAGGCGGCGGGCTGGAGGTCGTTGTGCAGCGCCGCGGCCAGCAGCAGCGGGTCGCCGGCGTCGAGCGCAGCGAGCAGCGCGTCCGCCGGCGGGGGGCTGAGCGGAGCGTCGGGGAACATCTCGTCGAAGCGGCGGTAGACCGCCGGGGTGGACAGGCCCGAGGCCGACGGCACGGCCACCCACCACCAGGTGCCGCGGTCGTCGACCGGCGCCACGATCTCGCCGCGACCGGTGCCCAGCGCGGTGCCGCCGATCAGCGAGAAGGGCACGTCGCTGCCGAGCTGGGCCGCCAGCGCCAGCAGGTCGTCGTCGGAGGTCTCGACACCCCAGAGCCGGTCCAGGGCGACCAGCGCGGCCGCGGCGTCGGCGGAGCCGCCCGCCAGGCCGCCGGCGACCGGGATCTCCTTGGCGATGACGACCTCGGCGAGGCGGGCCAGGCCGTGGTGGTCCGCGAGCAGCACGGCGGCCCGGTCGACGATGTTGGCGCCGTCCAGCGGCACGTGCGCGGGGTCGATGTAGTCGGCCACGCCGACCGACAGGCCCCAGGTCTCGGCGTCCGCCGCGGTGACGTCGTCGTAGAGGCCGATCGCCTGGTAGACGGTGTGCAGCGCGTGGAACCCGTCGGGGCGGGCGCCGCCGACCCCCAGGTGGAGGTTGATCTTGGCGGGGGCACGCACGGTGGTCGAGCGCGAGGGGGGGAAGATCTCTGCGGTCATCGGGAGAGTCCTTCCGCGATCCGGGCGAACTGGTGGACGTCGAGGGACTCGCCGCGGGCCATCGGGTCGACGCCGGCGCGCTCGAGGGCCGCGACCGCGGCCTCGGAGGAGCCGGCGAGCGACCGCAGGGCGCCGCGCAGGGCCTTGCGACGCTGGGCGAAGGCGGCGTCCACGACCGTGAACACCTGCTGCCGGGTGGCGGTCGTCCGCGGCGGGTCGCGGCGGGTCCACGCGACCAGCCCGGAGTCGACGTTCGGGGCGGGCCAGAAGACGCTGCGTCCCACCGAGCCGGCCCGGCGCACGTCGGCGAACCAGGCGGCCTTGACCGACGGGACGCCGTACACCTTGGAGCCGGGCGGGGCGGCCAGCCGGTCGGCGACCTCGGCCTGCACCATCACCAGGCCGCGCTCGAGGGAGGGCAGCAGGGTGAGCATGTGCAGCAGCACGGGCACCGACACGTTGTAGGGCAGGTTGGCGACCAGTGCGGTCGGCGGCGGGCCGGGGACGGCGTCGATGCGCATCGCGTCGCCGAGCACGACCTCGAAGCGGTCGGCCACGCCGGGGGCGTACGCCGCGATCGTCTCCGGCAGTCGCCCGGCGAGCCGCTCGTCGACCTCGATCGCCACGACGCGACCGGCCACCTCGAGCAGGGCCAGGGTCAGCGACCCGAGGCCCGGGCCGACCTCGACCACGACGTCGTCGGGCCCGACGCCGGCGGCCCGCACGATGCGGCGCACCGTGTTGGCGTCGATGACGAAGTTCTGCCCACGCTGCTTGGTGGGCCGCAGGTCGAGCTCGGCGGCGAGCAGACGCACCTCTGCCGGCCCGAGGAGCCTCGGGCCGGCAGCGGAGGACGCTTCACTCGTCACCGGCTCATCACAGGGATGAGCCTAGGGGTCACGCTCGGGCGCCGCAGACCGGCCAGTCCCCGTAGCCGCCGCGGGCGGCGCGCACCTTCTCCGCGATGGAGATCTGGTAGGCGCGGCTGGTCTGGTCGGGGCGACCGGAGCCGCCGTAGGCCTGCCAGGTGCCGAGGCTGAACTGCAGGCCGCCGTAGTAGCCGTTGCCGGTGTTCGCGGCCCAGTTGCCGCCGGACTCGCACGCGGCGATCCGGTCCCAGGCGGAGCCACCGGCCGCGTAGTTGGCCGAGGGCGCGGGGGCCGGGGCCGGCGCGGGGGCCGGGGCCGGGGCCGGAGCCGGAGCCGGCTCCGGGGCCGGCTGCTTGGTGCCGTCGAGGACCACCTGGGTGACCGGCGCGCGCACCACCGAGGAGCGCACCACCTTGGTCGTCCGCAGGTCGCCGTTGCGGAAGGTCAGCCGGTAGGTGACGTCGCGGACGCCGGCACGGCCCGCGCGCTCCGTCTTGCTCCGGCCCTCGAGCAGCGAGGAGTCCGGGCGACGCACGGTGGCGAAGTCGATCGCCTGGGTGCGCTCGCGCTTGGTGGCGACGCGGATGTCGGTGAGGACCACGCGGTCGCCGTCCTCGACCTTCTTGCCCGGACGCGGGGAGACCCGGTCGAGCTTGGAGACCTTGACGCCGAGCTCGTCGAGGGCGTCCCCGGCGGTCAGGGCGGTGAGGGTCCGCTTGACGGGCTTCTTGGCGCCGACCTTGACCATCAGGGTCTTGGGCGTGACGACCTCGAGGTCGAGCCCGGTGCGGTCGATCGCGCCGCCGCGGCTGGTGGAGAGCTCGGCGCCGGCGAAGCGGCGACCGATCTCGCCCAGGGCCGAGGAGACCTTGGTCGAGGTGACCCAGTGCGTCTGCTTGTCGCCGTCGACGGTCAGCTGGAGGGGACGCCCGAAGCGCACCGAGATCTGGGTACCGTCGGAGATCTCCTCGTCGAGGCCGGGGGCGACCTCGTCGTGCCGACCGAGCTCGATGCCCTCGGCGTCGAGGACCTCACCGACGGTGTCGGCGGAGACGCTCAGCGTCTTGGCCTGGCCGTCGAGGCTCATGGTCACGGACTTGCTGCGCGCGGCGTACCCGAGGGTCGTGCCGGCCACAGCGAGAACCACCAGGGTCGTCAGGGCGACCATCAGGGAGCGGCTCTTGAAAAGTCGGGCTAGCTTGCTGTGCTCTGGGAAGGGCACGATTCTCCGAACGTCGAACGTTCCGGTTCTCGGGTCTGCCAGCGCTGGCGCACGGCTCCGCCGGGGCGGGGACGTGCGGCGGGGGGTTGTACGCGGGGCCACCGACGGTGCGTGGCGGCCACCAACACTGGCGGATCGAACTCCGATCCCGGCCATCAGTCACAAGACGATAACGACACCTGGGCTCCCTGCAAACTCCCCGAGGCCGGTTCTGGACAGAACGTGACCGGTCTCTCCACGGCAAAGTGGGCCTGTCGGCACCCCTGCGGAGGCTCGATCTGCTACCAGGACCCACCGAAGGCGACGTCCGTGTTGGCGTCCACGGCCGCGCACAGCACGGCCAGGTCGTCGCCGCGCACCTCGGCCATCGCCCGCATCGTGAGCGGCACCAGGTAGGAGGCGTTGGGCCGACCGCGGTAGGGCGTCGGGGTCAGGTACGGCGCGTCGGTCTCCACCAGGACCCGGTCGCGGGGCGTGATCGCGAGCGCGTCACGCAGCGGCTGGGCGTTCTTGAAGGTGACCGTCCCGGCGAAGCTCAGGTGCGCGCCCCGGTCGAGGCAGCGCCGGGCGAAGGCGGCGTCCCCGGAGAAGCAGTGCATCACCCAACGGGCGGGCGCACCCTCCTCGTCGAGCACGGCCAGCACCTCGTCGTGGGCGTCGCGGTCGTGGATCACCAAGGTCTTGTCGAGCCGCTTGGCGAGGTCGATGTGGCGCCGGAACGACTCGACCTGGGCCGCGCGGCCCTCCTCACCGGTGCGGAAGTGGTCGAGCCCCGTCTCCCCCACCGCTCGCACGTCGGCGTGGCTGGAGGCCAGCGCCTCGATCTCGGCCAGCGCGGCCTCGAGCGTGCCCTGGGCAGCGTGCCGGGGCGCCTCGTTGGGGTGCAGCGCGACGCCGGCGACGAGCGCGTCGTACCGCGCGGCCGCCTCGACCGCCCAGCGGGCGCCGGGCAGGTCGCAGCCGATCTGCACGATCCGCGGCACCCCGACCGCGGCCGCCGCGGCCAGCGCGGCCTCGGTGCCGAGCCAGTCGCCGTCGGCGATGTCGAGGTGGCAGTGGTTGTCGACGACCGGGTGCGGCAGCGGCTCCGGGGACGGCGGGCGCTCGCGGTCGCGGCGGCTGCCACTGCGCTCCTCGGTCGCGGCCCGGGTCCGGGTGGGTCCGTCGCTCACGGCTGCTCCTGCCCGGGGCTGCTCGCCCTCACCTGCTCCAGCACGATCGTGGCCAGCCGCGCTGGCTCGTGTGTCGGGATCCAGTGGCTCACCCCGGGCAGCACCACCAGACGGTACGGCGCCGCGACGTACCGCGCGGTCAGGTCGACCCCGGCGCGGTCGACGGCCACGTCGCCGTCGCTCCACACGAACGTCGTGGGAACCCGGACCTTCCGCCCGGTCTGGGTGCGGTCCAGAGGCATCGCGCGGTACCACGCCAGCCCGCCCGGGAGGGCGCCGTCCGCGACGACCTCGTCGCGGAAGCGGGCGATCTCGTCGGGGCGCATCCCGGCGCGCCGCAGGAAGCCGTCGAAGAGACCGCCTCGGCGGCGCGCCGAGAGCTCGGGCAGGACCGGCAGCTGGAAGAACGCCATGTACCAGGAGCGACGGGCCTGGCCGGAGGTCTTCAGCGCGCGCAGGAAGGCCGCCGGGTGTGGCACCGAGACGGCGACCAGGCTGCGGACCAGCTCGGGACGCCGTGCCGCGAGGTCCCAGGCGACGACCGCGCCCCAGTCGTGGCCGACGAGGTGCACGGGCGCACCGATCGCCTCGGCGAGGCCGGCGACGTCCCCGCTCAGCTGCTCGACGCGGTGGTCGCGACGCCGTGGAGGGCGGGCCCCGGGCGAGTAGCCCCGCTGGTCGGGCGCGAGGGTGCGCACCCCCTGCGCGTGCAGCAGCGGCGCGACCGCCCGCCAGGTGGTCGAGCGCTCGGGGAAGCCGTGCAGCAGGATCGCCGGCACGCCGTCCAGCGGCCCCTCGTCGCGGACGTCGAAGACCAGTCCCTCGTGGCGGTAGGACGTGATCCGGCCGTCCACCCCGGGCCCGGCGCTCACTGGCCGGCCCTCACTGGCCGGCTCCGGTGCCGTGGACGAGGTTGTAGACCTCGCGCTTGGGCACCCCCGCCCGCCGGGCGACCTCCACGACCGCCTCCCGGCGCGGGGTCCCGCCCGCCTCGAGCGCGGCGACGGCCGCCAGCAGGCTGGCCGGGTCGCTCTCGACGTCGGGACCGCCGGCGGCCCCGGCGACCACGATGGTCACCTCCCCGCGTACGCCCTCGCCGGCCCAGGTGACGAGCTCGGCCAGCGGCCCGCGGCGTACCTCCTCGTGGGTCTTGGTCAGCTCCCGGCAGACCGCCGCCGCCCGCTCGTCGCCGAACGCCGTGGCCATCGCCGCGAGGGCGGTGCCGGTACGGTGCGGGGCCTCGAAGAAGACCATCGTGCGCTCCTCGGCGGCCAGCCCGGCCAGCCGTCGCGCTCGCTCACCGGCCTTGCGCGGCAGGAAACCCTCGAAGCAGAACCGGTCGACGGGCAGGCCGGACACGGCCAGCGCGGTCAGCACGGCGGAGGGCCCCGGCACCGCGGTGACCAGGATCCCGGCCTCGACGGCGGCCGCGACCAGCCGGTACCCGGGATCGGAGACCGACGGCATGCCCGCATCGGTCACCAGCAGCACGCGCTCCCCGGCCAGCAGCGCCTCGAGCAGCACCGGGGTGCGGGCGGACTCGTTGCCCTCGAAGTAGGAGACCACCCGGCCCGCGATCCGCACCCCGAGGTCGGAGGTCAGCCGCTTGAGCCGACGGGTGTCCTCCGCGGCCACGACCCCCGCGGTGGCGAGCTCCTCGCTCAGCCGCGGCGGCGCGTCCGACACGCGGCCGATCGGGGTGGCGGCGAGGACGAGGACGCCGGGCTCGTGAGTCACCCCCCGATCATGGCAGGCAGGGCGCGCGACGCCGCTCGGCGGTGGGTGGGGCCCGTAGCATGAGCGACCGTGACGACTGCCGCCCCGCCACAGCCGCCGGTGGGCCACACGACCGGGCTCTCCCGCACCGCCGGCGGACGCCCGGTCCCCCCGGCCGGCACCCGGGCCAGGGGCCTGCGGCGGCTCGAGGACCCGGTCGCCGGCTGGTCGGCCAGCATCGGCCTCGGCCTGTTCGCCCTCTTCCTGCGCCTGTGGCACCTCGGCACCCCGCACGAGTTCGAGTTCGACGAGACCTACTACGCCAAGGACGCCTGGTCACTCGCGCACTTCGGCTACGTCAAGGAGTACGTCGACAAGGCCGACGGGCGCATCCTGCACGGCACCGTCACCGGCCTGTGGAAGGACGAGCCGTCGATGATCGTCCACCCCGAGGTCGGCAAGTGGCTGATCGCGCTGGGTGAGCAGGCGTTCGGCATGACCCCCTTCGGCTGGCGGTTCTCGGCGGCCGTCGCCGGCTCCCTGATGGTGGTCGTGATGGTCCGCCTCGGGCGCCGGCTGACCGGCTCCACGGCGCTCGGCTGCGTCGCCGGGCTGCTGCTGAGCCTGGACGGGCTGCACCTGGTGCTCTCCCGCCTCGCGCTGCTCGACATCTTCGTGGCGCTCTTCCTGCTCTGCGGCGTCTCCTGCATCGTCAACGACCGCGCCTGGCACCGTGCCCGGATGGCCCGGCTGCTCCCCGCGGGCCGGGCCCGACCGGGTGGCTGGGGCCCCGTGCGCGGGCTGCTGGTGCGCCCCTGGCTGCTGGCCGGCGGCGTGAGCTTCGGTCTGGCGCTGGGCTCGAAGTGGGAGGCGGCCTACCCGATGGCGGTGTTCGGCCTGCTCGTCTGGCTCTGGAGCGCCGGCGCCCGCCGCTCGTTCGGGGTCCGGTGGTCGGTGCCGAAGTCGGCGCTGGTCGACGGTGTCCCGGCGTTCGTCCAGCTGGTGCTGGTGGCGGCGCTGGTCTACGTCGCGACCTGGACGGGCTGGCTCATGCACGCGCAGGAGTACGAGCAGCACCTGTCGGCCACGCAGTACACGCACTTCGCGGATGGGCAGGACTGGCCCACCCGCGACGAGCCGGACGCCAGCGGCCTCGGTGAGGTGGTGCAGTCGCTGCGCTCCCTGGCCAGCTACCACCGGGACGTCTACGTGTTCCACACCCAGTTCCTCAACGACAGCACCCACGTCTACGCCTCCCACCCGGCGGGCTGGCTGCTGCTCAACCGGCCGGTGGGCGTGGCGGCCCAGACCGACATCCCGCCGGGCCAGCAGGGCTGCGCCGCCGCGACGGGCAGCACCTGTCTGCGGCAGGTGCTGCTCCTGGGCAACCCGACGATCTGGTGGGGCGGGGTGGTGGCGCTGCTGTTCGCGGCGGCCATGTGGATCGGCGCACGCGACTGGCGCTTCGGCCTCACCGTGCTCGGCACGCTGTCGACCTGGCTGCCGTGGCTCGCCTTCGACGACCGGCCGATCTTCATGTTCTACGCCGTGGTGACGCTGCCGTTCCTGGTGCTGGCCCTCACCCTGGCCATCGGCAAGCTGATCGGCTCCTCACCGGTGCCCGGTCCCCGGCGTACGGCCGGGGTGATCGCCGCCGGTTCCTTCGTCGTCCTCGCCCTGGTGAACTTCGCGTGGTTCTGGCCGATCTGGACCGACGGGCTGCTGACCCACAGCGAGTGGGTCACCCGGATCTGGTTCGAGCGCTGGATCTAGCCCGGCCGCCTCCGCCTGCTCAGTTCCTGTTGGCGTCGATCCAGGCGGTGACGCTCTGGCGGGGCACGATGGCGGAGTTGACCGGGTCCGAGAGGCGCAGCACCACGCTCTCCGCACCCTCGGTGACGTCGTCGTTGAGCACCCGCAGCGAGATCCGCTTGCGTGGGTCGCTCTCGTCCTGCCACCCGCTGGCGTCGAAGGTGAAGTCCACGCCCTCGGTGGCGGTGCTGGCCTCGCGGTCCAGCTCGACCCTGGCGTAGCCGTAGCGCAGGTCGCCGGTCAGGTCGAAGTCGAGGAACGGCGCCTTGCCGTTGCGCCAGCCCTCGGGCGAGGTGATCGAGCCGCCGGCGAAGCCGACCGAGCCGGTCGGGGCGACGTAGCCCGGGTCCGCCGGCGGCGGGTCGTACACGCCGACCGCCGGGTAGTGGTCGGACTGGGTGATGCTGCGGACGACCTCGGTGCTCCGCGGGGCCTGGTCGGCCCAGATCTGGTCGAGCAGCGACTGCGAGTACGTGCCGTAGCGCTCGCCCAGGGCGGGGCTGTCCTTCCACATGGAGCTCAGCCCGATGCCGCCGAAGCGGCGGTAGGGCAGCTTGCGGTGCCGCTTCTGGGAGTCCTGCTTGTAGCCGACGTTCAGGTCGCCCATCACGTAGACGGCGTCGTTGCCGTAGCCGGCGCGTTCCGCCTGGACCAGCACCCGGGTGCCGCGCACCTGGTCGGCCAGCAGGCTGAAGAGCTTCGGGCGGTCGGGCGCCGGCAGACCCCCCTTGACGGCACCGTGGATGAGGTGGACGTTCACGATGGAGACCTGCTGCCCCGTGGAGCGGACCTGCAGGCGCACGACCGTGGCGAACGAGTCTGGGCGGGTCACGGACTGCGAGCCGCCGTACTCGGTGCCGATGCTGCGTCCGTCGGCGATCTTGACCCCGGCCCCGGAGACGAAGTCGTAGAGCCGGCGGTTCCAGATGACCGGGTTCTGCTGGAGCTGCGAGGGCTTGAAGTAGCCCCAGTCCGCGTCGGTGAGCAGGTAGCGGTGCTTGTCCGTCTGGCCGATCTCCTGCAGCCCGATGACGTCCGCCATGGGCTTGGCCTCGCCGATCGCGTCGCTGAAGTCGGCCTGGCTGACGCCGGCGCGGATGTTGAAGCTCATCAGGCGCATCGGCGCCACCGCGTCGCCGGCCGCGGAGGCCGGGGTGAGCGCGACACCGCTGCTCAGCGTGGCGGTGGTCAACCCCAGGAGGAGGGAGGCGGCCAGGGATCGGAGAACGGCTACTCGCATTACCCCAAGTTAGGTATAGACCAGTGTCCGACGGCACCTCCTGTCGGTCGACTCGTCCTGGCCCCGAGGGACTAGAACAGTCCGGTCTTCAGCGGAGCCTCCCGCCGGCCGATCATTCTGGGAGGCCCAGCTCGGCCGCCACCCAGTCCCACAGGACGGCTCGCTCCGCGGGTCCGGTGCGGGTCCGCCGGAGCAGGTGCGTGGGGCGGGGGCGCCGGTCGTGCCAGAGGCGGCCACCGGTCGGGACCGGCTGCGAGGCCGCCAGCCACACGGTGGTGTCGGCGCCGCCGGCCGCGTCGCGCAGCAGGGGTCCGGTGAGCTTGTGGAACAGCGGCAACGAGTCGACCACGCCGGGGGTGTCGGCCCAGCCCGGGTGGGTGGCGTGCACGGAGATGCCTTCGGGGCCCCAGCGCTGCTGCAGCACGGGGAGCAGCTCGACCTGGGCCCGCTTGCTCCGGGCGTACGACGTGGTCGGCGAGTAGGAGCCCGCGCGGTACTCGGGGTCGTCCTCGCGCAGCCGCTGGCCGTACATGCCACCGGAGGTCACCAGCACCACCCGGGCGTCGCGCAGCCGCGGGCGCAGCAGCTCGGTCATCAGCACCGGGCCGAGCAGGTGCACCGCCATCGACAGCTCGTGCCCCTGCGGGGACTCCGCCCGCTCGGGCGGCATCGCCCCGGCGTTGTGCACGAGGACGTCGACGTGGTCCACGTCGAGCTCGGCGACGAAGCGCCGTACGTCGTCGAGGTCACCGAGGTCGCACCGCTCGACGCCGAGGCGGGCGTCGGGGACGCGGGCGCGCAGGTCCCTCGCGACCCGCTCGCCCTTCTCGGTGTTGCGGGCCACCAGCCGCACCTCGGCACCCAGGCGCAGCAGGCCCTCGGCCGTGGCCAGGCCGAGCCCGGAGGTCGCCCCGGTGACGACGGCGAGCTTGCCGGCCAGGACGCCGGCCGCCGGGTCGGCCGGCCAGGTGGACAGCCGGCGGCGCACCGCGAGACCCGTCCTCAGGTAGCCCGGGGCGACGGTGCGGTCGAGGACGGTGTCGATCCCGGAGGCGATCGCGGGAGGCAGGTGGACCATGCCCCGACCGTAGCCAGCCGGTCCACGACCCTGCTGCCCACGAGGTGCGTGCCACGATGTGGCGTGACCTCCTGGCGTCCCGAGTGGACCTCGTTCCCGCCCGACCTGCTGGCCTTCTGGACCGAGCGGCACCTGTGCACGCTCACCACCCTGCGCGCCGACGGCAGCCCGCACGTGGTGCCGGTGGGCGTGGCGCTGGACCTCGAGGAGCAGTGCGCCTGGGTGATCACCTCCCGGACGTCGTACAAGGCGCGGCACCTCGACGCCCCCGGGGGACCCGGCCGGGTCGCCGCCTGCCAGGTGGACCGGGCCCGCTGGTCCACGATCGAGGGCACCGGCCGGGTCGTCACGGACCCCGCCGGCGTACGTCGGGCCGAGGAGAGGTACGCCGCGCGCTACCGCGTGCCCCGGGAGAACCCCGAACGCGTAGCTGTCCGGATCGAGATAGACCGGTTCCTCTCGTCCCGCACCCTCTAGCCGCCGAGTAGGCGCAGATGGGCCCCGGGACTGGGCCGAGGCGGCGCAGATGGGCCGCTGATGTGGGCCGAGGCGGCGCAGATGGGCCCCGGGACTGGGCCGAGGCGGCGCTCTTGGGCCCCCGTATGGGCCGAGGCGGCGCAGATAGGCCCCGCCGTCCCGCATGGAGACGCCCACCTGGAGTCCGGCGCGGCGCGTTCCTCGTCTTCGCCGGCACCTCGGCTACCTCGGTTCGCTGGTCGTCTCCAGCGCGGCCCTCGGGGTTCTGCTGCTCACTCGCCGACGTCGAGGACTTGCGTCGCGCCGCCGGCTGGTACGACGCCGGCCATCTGCGCCGACTCGAGTCCATCCCGTGGCGCATCTGCGCCGCCTCGGCCCAGTCCCGGGGGCCCATCTGCGACGGCTCGGCAACCTCCACGGGCACATCTGCGCCGCCTCGGCTCAGGGGCGCTTCTCTCGCACTTCCAGGGCGTCGGTGAGCAGGGCCGCGAGGGCGGAGACCTGGATGTCGGACGACGAGGAGACCTCCTGGTCGGAGCCGTCCAACGCCCGGGCGGCGAGGCCGGCCTTGCTGTCGATGAGCTCGGCGATCTTGGTGTCGATCGTCTGCGCGGCGATGATCCGCCACGCGGTGACGGGCTCGGCCTGACCGATGCGGTGCACCCGGTCGATGGCCTGGGTCTGCTCGGCGGAGGTCCACGAGAGCTCGGCGAGCACGACGTTGGAGGCGACCTGCAGGTTGAGGCCGACGCCGGCGGCCATCAGCGAGCAGACCGCCACCTGGACGTCGGGGTCGTTCACGAAGGCGTCGATGTTCTTCTGCCGCTTCGCGGTGGTCTGCTCGCCCCGGATCGAGGCGTAGCTGATGCCGCGCTTGGCGAAGAGCTCCTCGGCCTCGTCCATGACGTCGATGTGCTTGGCGAAGAAGACGACCTTGCCGACGCTGCGGGCCAGCTGGGCCGCGTAGTCGGCGGCCAGGCCCGCCTTGGCCTGGCCGATGCGCCGCAGCATCCCGAAGACGTGCTCGCCGTTCTTGGCCGAGGAGGAGTCGGAGAGCTCCCAGCCGGCCACCCGCAGCACCAGCTCGTGGTCGATGCCCTCGACGACGACCCCGGAGGTGCGGGTCGCCAGCGCGGTGTCGTAGCGCGAGACGAGGCGGGCGGCGAGCTCGCGCTCGGCCTCGCGGATGGAGCGCCCGACCGGTCCGTCGAGCTCCACGGGCAGGTCGGCGATCCGACGGGCCGGGATGTCGGCGGCGACGTCGACCTTGCGGCGACGCACGATGCCGCGCTGCACCACGGCGTTGCGGGCGGCGCCGTAGAACCCGGCGTCGGCCGGGTTCAGCCCGGTCTCCTCGAGGGCCTCCATCAGCTCGCCGAGCGGCTTCTTGTCGTCGATCCAGCCCAGGAACTGCCAGATCGCCCGGAAGTCGTCGATGTCGTTGATCAGCGGCGTGCCGGTGAGCGCCATCAGCAGCGGCCGTGTGGTGCGCGCCCGGATCCGCTCCGAGAGCTGGAGCACGTGCTGGGAGCGCTGGGAGGACTTGTTCTTGATGAAGTGCGCCTCGTCGACCACCATCCCGCGGAAGCCGAGGTCACCCAGCCAGCCCACGTGGCGGTCGAGCACCTCGTAGTTGACGACCACGATGTCGGCGAAGCCGTCCACGTTGTCGCCGTTGCCGTGGATCACGGTCGCCGGGTGCTGCGGCGTCCAGATCGCCGCCTCCCGGGCCCAGTTGGTCTTGACGACGTTGGGCACCACCACCAGCAGCGGGAAGGCGCCGGCGGCCTGCGCGGCCAGCAGCGCCTGGGCGGTCTTGCCGAGCCCGGGCTCGTCGGCGAGCAGGAAGGTGCGGTGGCCCTCGGCGGCCGCCGCGACCAGCCGGGCCTGGTGCGGCATCAGCCGACGACCGAACGGCACCCCGCCGGTGCTCGGCGCGGGCAGCGTCATGCAGGCCGAGGCGCCGTTGGCGGCGTACTCGAACGACGTGAGCAGCGGGCCGATCAGCTCCCACCCGGCGAGACGGCGCGGGCTGACCGGCCGCGCGGCGCCGGAGAAGTCGGGTGCGAGGAAGGGGTTGGCCAGGCGCCGCGCGACGACGGACTGCGGGACGACCTGGCGCTCGGTGGCCGACGAGAACGACGTGACCACCGCGTCGACCGGCGCCTTCTCCTCGACCTCGGCCTCCATCCCGGCGGCCTCGATCATGTCGCGCTTGAGCTCGGCGGCGGAGTCGGAGACCCGCGCGTCCTCGGCGAGCAGGACGAGCAGGGAGGTGTCGCGGGTGGCGGTCTTGGCGAGGATCGTCGCGACCCCGTCGAGCCGCTTGAGCTGCTCGTTGCGGTGCGCCTCGCTGCTGGTGGTGTCGGCCTTGATCCGGGCCCGCTCCTCACGCACCAGCAGGGCGACGACCTGGAACTTGGTGCGGACGGAGGGGCGCACGTTCCCCCGCTCGACGCCCGCCTCGACCTCGCGCACCGCCCGGGCGAGCACCGGGATGAGCCCCTCGTTGTCCAGCTCTCGCCCGCGACGGCGCGATCGTGGTGCCGTGCGCGTCGCGCCGGACTGGCGCTGGCCTCGTCGAGCCACAGACTTCTCCTCCGGGTGCTACGGGCGGGCGCCGCAGCAGTGGGGCGACACCACACCTGTCCCGGGCCCGGGACATGATCGGACGGCGAGCGGAGTGGGCCTTCCGGGCGGTCACTCCACGCTCGTCACCGACTGCCCTGCGCAGAGCACATCCGCTCGGATCGCAGTGACACGTGTCGGTGTCTTGCATCATCGTAACGCCCACCCACGCAAGTCGCTCCCCCTATGGTGGGCCAATGGACGTGGCCGCGCTCGACGCCCTCCCCGCACGGGACGCCCGCGCCCTGCTCGCCGCCTGCCTGGGGGTGCCGCGGTGGGTCGACGAGGTCGTCGCCGGCCGGCCGTACGCCGACGCCGAGGCGCTGCTGCGGCGTGGCCACGAGGCGGCCCTCGAGCTGAGTGACGAGGAGCTGTCCGCCGCCCTCGCGCACCACCCCCGCATCGGGGAGCGTCTGCCCGAGCACGCGGACGCGGCCCGGCACTCGGCCGCCGAGCAGGCCGGGGTCGAGGCCGGGCACGCCGAGCGGTTACGGGCGGCAAACGCGGCGTACGAGGCCCGCTTCGGCCACGTCTTCATGGTGCGGGCCGCCGGGCGCACGGGTGAGGAGATCCTCACCGAGCTCGAACGGCGACTGGGCCACGACGCCGCCGCCGAACGGGTCGAGACGGTGAGCGCGCTGCGCGAGATCGCACTGCTGCGCCTGACCCGGGTGGTCTCGTGAGCCAGGTGTCCACCCACGTGCTCGACACCGCGCTCGGGCGACCCGCTGCGGGGATCGAGGTCCGTCTCGAGGGCGGGGACCGGGAAGGGGACCAGCGCGGGGACGGGGTCGTGGCCCGGTCGGTCACCGACACCGACGGCCGGGTCAGCGGGCTCGGGCCCGACCGGCTGGAGCCGGGCACCTACCGGCTGCGGTTCGACACCTCGTCGCGCAGCGGATTCTTCCCGGAGGTGGTGATCGCCTTCGCGGTCACCGACTCGGCGCACCTGCACGTGCCGCTGCTGCTGAGCCCGCACGGCTACACGACCTACCGGGGGAGCTGAGATGGGCATCGTCCTGGGCCCCCACCGGTACGGCAAGTCCGAGACCCGGGTGCTGCGCGTGGTGCGCGACACCGCGCGCCACGAGATCCGCGACCTCAACGTGTCGACGTCGCTCTCGGGCGACTTCGCGGCCGCCCACCTCGACGGGGACCAGGCCCACGTGCTGCCGACCGACAGCCAGAAGAACACCGTCTTCGCCTTCGCCAAGTCCTTCGGGACCGGTGCCGTCGAGGAGCTCGGCCTGGCCCTGGCCCGGCACTTCGTGGACGACGTCGCGCCGGTGCACGCGGCCGAGGTCAGCATCGCGGAGCACACCTGGGAGCGGATCGCCGACCACGACCACGGCTTCCGCCGGACCGGGGCGGAGACCCGCACCGCCCACGTCCGCGTCGACGCGGACGGTTCCCGGGTGGTCAGCGGCGTCACCGACCTCGTGGTGCTCAAGTCGACCGGCTCGGAGTTCCGGGGCTTCCTGGTGGACGGCTTCACCACGCTGGCCCCCACCGACGACCGGATCCTGGCCACCTCGCTGACCGCCCGCTGGACCCGGGCGAGCGGGACCGGCCCGGTCGACTGGGACGGCTCGTACGCCGCGGCCCGCGACACCCTGCTCGAGCGGTTCGTCACCCTGCACTCGCGGGCACTGCAGCAGTCGCTGTGGGAGATGGGGCGCGCCGTCCTCGAGGGACAGCCCGCACTGACCTCGATCGAGCTGGTGGCCCCCAACATCCACCACGTCGGGGTCGACCTGGCCCGGTTCGGGCTCGCCGACGACGGCGAGGTCTTCCACGTGACCGACCGGCCCTACGGGCTGATCGAGGTCACCGTCCGGCGCGAGGACGGGCACACCCCCCAGGACGAGGGCAGGAACGGGGACGGGGACTGATGGAGTTCCTCTCCCCCAACACGCTCGCCGACGCGCTGGCCGCCCGCGCCGCCCAGCCGGAGGCCGTCGCGATCATGGGCGGTACCGACGTGATGGTGGAGCTGAACTTCGACCGGCGCCGACCGCCGGCCCTGCTCGACCTGACCCGGGTGCCCGAGCTGGCGACGTGGGAGCGGGTGGACGGCTGGATCAGGCTGGGGGCCGGGGTCACCTACGCGCGGCTGATCGCGGAGCTGGGCACCGAGCTCCCCGGGCTGGCCCTCGCCGCTCGCACCGTCGGCTCGCCGCAGATCCGCAACCGCGGCACGGTGGGCGGCAACCTGGGGGCCGCGTCGCCGGCCGGCGACATGCACCCTGCGCTGCTGGCGGCGTTCGCGGAGGTCGAGCTCGCCAGCGCCGACGGGGTCCGGCGGGTGCCGGTGCACGAGTTCTACACCGGGGTGAAGCAGCACGCGGGTCGCCCCGACGAGCTGGTCAGCGCGGTGTGGCTGCGGCCGGCCGCGGGGCCGCAGCAGTTCAGCAAGATCGGGACCCGCAACGCGATGGTGATCGCCGTGGCGGCGTTCGGGCTGGCCCTGCACCCCGGACAGCGGCTGGTGGGCACCGGCCTCGGGTCGGCGGCACCGACGCCGCGCCGGGCCACCGCGGCCGAGGCGTTCGCGGCCGGTGAGCTCGCCTGGGAGAGCCGCGGCGACCTGTCCCCCGCGCTGGCCGCGGAGTTCGGCCGGCTGGTGGCCACCGCGGCCGCGCCCATCGACGACGTGCGCGGCACCGCGGCGTACCGCCGGCACGCCCTGTCGGTGATGGGCCGGCGCTGCCTGACCTGGGCCTGGACGGCCCACCAACGGGAGGACCACTGATGCGGGTGACGATCACCGTGAACGGACAGCGGCGTCACGCCGACGACGTGTGGGAGGGCGAGAGCCTGCTGCACGTGCTGCGCGAGCGGCTGGGGCTGCCGGGCTCCAAGAACGCCTGCGAGCAGGGCGAGTGCGGCTCGTGCACCGTCTACCTCGACGACGTCACCTGCTGCGCCTGCCTCGTGGCCGCCGGCCAAGCCGACGGCCGCCGGGTCGAGACCGTGGAGGGCCTGACCGGCCCCGCCGGCGCGCTGCACCCCGTCCAGCAGGCCTTCCTCGAGGCCGGCGCGGTCCAGTGCGGCTTCTGCACCCCGGGGCTGGTGGTCGCCACCCACGACCTGCTGGCCCGCGACCCGGCCCCCGACGACTCCGAGATCCGCGAGGCGCTGGCCGGCAACCTGTGCCGCTGCACCGGCTACGAGAAGATCATCGACGCCGTGCACCTCGCGGCCGCCCGGCTGGCCGGATCCCCGGGCACCCCCTCGAGTGACGAGGCCGGTGCATGACCCCGCTGGTCATCGAGGGCTGCGCGATCGCCACCGTGGACGCCGAGCGCACCGAGCACGCGGTCGGCCACGTGGTGGTCCAGGGGGCGCGGATCACCGGGGTCGCGGCCGGGCCGGCACCGAGCGACCTGGCCGGGGCGACCCGGGTCGACGGGCGGGGCTGCCTGGCGACCCCGGGCCTGGTCAACACCCACCACCACCTGTACCAGTGGCTGACCCGGGGCACCGCGGTCGACCACACGCTCTTCGAGTGGCTCACCACGCTCTACCCCGTGTGGGCCGGTCTCGACGAGGACACCACCCGGGTCGGAGCCACGGGCGCGCTGGTCCAGCTGGCCCGCACCGGGTGCACCACGACCGCCGACCACCACTACGTCTTCCCCGCCGACGGCGGGGACCTGCTCGGGGCCGAGGTCGAGGCGGCCCGCGAGGTCGGCCTGCGCTTCCTCGCCACCCGGGGCTCGATGGACCTGGGCCGCAGCGCCGGGGGGCTGCCACCGGACCGCGTGGTCGAGCGGATCGACGCGATCCTGGCCGCGAGCGCCGCGGCGATCGACCGCCACCACGACGCCGGCGACGACGCGATGCTGCGCATCGGGCTGGCCCCCTGCTCGCCCTTCTCGGTCACCGCCGACCTGCTCACCGAGTCCGCCGCCCTGGCCCGCGAGCGCGGCGTGCGCCTGCACACCCACCTGGCCGAGACCACCGACGAGGACGCCTTCTGCCGCGAGCGGTTCGGCTGCGGCCCGGTGGAGTACGTCGAGTCGCTCGGCTGGCTCGGCCCCGACGTGTGGTTCGCCCACGGGGTGCACCTCGACGACGCCGCCGTCACCGCACTGGCGGCCTCCGGGACCGGCATCGCCCACTGCCCCTCCTCGAACGCCCGCCTGGGCGCGGGCATCTGCCGGACCCGGGACCTGCACGCGGCCGGCGTCCCCGTCGGCCTGGGGGTGGACGGCGCCGCCTCCAACGAGGCCGCGGCGCTGGTCGAGGAGCTGCGTCACAGCGTGCTCTTCGCCCGGGCCACCGGCGGCCCGCGGGCCCTGACCGTGCGCGACGGGCTCGAGCTGGCCACCCTCGGCGGGGCCCGGGTCCTGGGCTGGGACGACCGGATCGGCTCGCTGGAGGTGGGCAAGCTCGCCGACCTCGCCCTGTGGCGCGTCGACACCGCCGCCCACGCCGGGATCGCCGACCCGGTCGCCGCCCTGGTCCTCGGCTCGGCCCCACCCCTCGAGCTGCTGCTGGTCCAGGGCCGGCCGGTGGTGCGCCGCGACGTCGTGCTCACGGTGGACGAGGAGCGGCTGGCCCCCGACGTGCACCGGGCGTCGGCGACCCTGCTGCGGCGGGCGGGGGCGATCGCATGAGCACGGAGTCGCTCACCGCGGACGTGCAGCGCCTCTCCGGCCACCCGGACGGCGTCGGCGGCTCGCCGCTGCGCCCGGACGGCACCCTCAAGGTCACCGGCGAGTTCGCCTTCGCCAGCGACCTGTGGATGGACGGCATGCTGTGGGGCGTCACCCTGCGCAGCCCGCACCCCCACGCCCGGATCCGCGGCATCGACCTCACCGGGGCCCTGGCCACGACGGGAGTCTTCGCGGTGCTGACCCACGAGGACGTGCCCGGGTCGAAGGTCTTCGGCCTCGAGCACCAGGACCAGCCCGTGCTGGCGATCGACACGGTGCGCTACCAGGGCGAGCCGCTCGCGCTGGTCGCCGCCGACCACCCCGAGACCGCCCGGCAGGCGGCGAAGCGGATCGTCGTCGACTACGAGGTGCTCGACCCGATCGTGGACGCCGAGCACGCCCTGCACCCGGCCAGCCCGCACCTGCACCCCGGCGGCAACCTGGTGCGCCACGTCAAGGTCCGCACCGGCGACCCGGACCCGGTCGCCGACGTCGTGGTCTCGGGCCACTTCGAGGTCGGCATGCAGGACCAGGCCTTCCTGGGGCCGGAGGCCGGCCTGGCGGTGCCGGACGGCACCGGCGGGGTCGACCTGTTCGTGGCCACCCAGTGGCTGCACGTCGACCAGCGCCAGATCTGCGCCGCGCTCGGCCTGGGACCCGACCGGGTGCGCCTGCAGCTGGCCGGGGTCGGCGGCGCCTTCGGGGGTCGCGAGGACCTCTCGATGCACGTGCACGGCTGCCTGCTCGCGCTGCACACCGGCAAGCCGGTGAAGATGGTCTACCACCGGGAGGAGTCCTTCTTCGGGCACGTCCACCGCCACCCCGCCTCGATGGACTACGAGTACGGCGCCGACCGCGACGGCCGGCTCGTCTACGCCCGGGCCACGGTCCACCTGGACGGTGGCGCCTACGCCTCCAGCACCCCGGCGGTCGTCGGCAACGCGGGCACGATGGGCTTCGGCCCCTACGAGATCCCGAACCTCCACATGGACTGCTACGGCGCGTACACGAACAACCCGCCCTGCGGGGCCATGCGCGGCTTCGGCTCCGTGCAGACGGCGTTCGCGGCCGAGGCCCTGATGGACGAGCTGGCCCGCGCGGTGGGTCTCGACCCGGTCGAGATCCGGGTGCGCAACGGGTTCCGGGAGGGCTCGGTGGCCCCGACCGGTCAGGTGATCGACAGTGCGGCACCGGTGGCCGAGCTGGTCCGGCGGCTGCGCGCGATGCCGTTGCCGACGGTTCCCGAGATCTCCGGCGGCCTCGTCGACCTGCGCCGGATGCCCGGCGGACTGGCGAACACCACGCACGGCGAGGGCCTGCACCGCGGCGTGGGCTACGCGGTCGCCTACAAGAACGTCGCGTTCTCCGAGGGCTTCGACGACTACTCCACCGCGCGGGTGCGCCTCACGGTCGCCGGCGGGCTCCCGGTGGTGACCGTGCACACCGCCGCCGCCGAGGTCGGCCAGGGCCTGGTGACCGTGGAGCAGCAGATCTGCCGCACCGAGCTCGGCGTCCGGCAGGTCGTGGTGGCCCCGCAGGACACCCAGGTCGGCTCCGCGGGCTCCAGCTCGGCCTCGCGGCAGACCTACGTCACCGGGGGCGCGGTCAAGGCCGCCTGCGAGAGCGTCCGCCGCCTGGTGCTCACCCGGGCCGCGAGCCGGCTGGGCCTCGAGGAGCACGGCCTGGGGCTGGTGGACGGGTCCGTCGTCGACGCCGGGGGCTCGGTCGTCCTCACCCTGGCCGACCTGCTCGGCGACGACGCGGTCGAGGACACCGTCGAGTGGCACCACCGCCCGACGTACCCCGTGGATCCCGAGACCGGCCAGGGCCGGGCGCACGTGCAGTACGCCTTCGCCGCACACCGGGCGGTGGTCGACGTCGACGTCGAGCTCGGCCTGGTCAAGGTCGTCGAGCTCGCCTGCACCCAGGACGTCGGCCGGGCGATGAACCCGGACGCCGTCCTCGGCCAGATCCAGGGCGGCAGCGCCCAGGGCCTGGGGCTGGCGCTCATGGAGGAGATCCGCGTCGTCGACGGCCGGATCACCAACCCGTCCTTCACCGACTACCTGATCCCGACCATCCTGGACACCCCGCCGATGCCGATCGAGGTGCTGGAGTACGCCGACCCGCACGCCCCCTACGGCCTGCGCGGCGTGGGTGAGGCCCCCACCATCTCATCGGGGCCGGCGGTCGCCGCGGCGGTCCGCGCCGCGACCGGTCTCGCCCTGCGCCGGGTGCCGATCCGACCCGACGACGTGACCGGCACCCCGTGACGGGCACCCCGTGACGACCCCTCCCGGCACCCGGCTCGGTGCCGCCGACCTGGCCGCGATCGAGCGGATCATGGCCCCCGCGGACGCCGCCCTGGCCCGCGACTACCCCGGGGACACCGGTGAGCGCCAGCCCGTGCACACCGTCTACGTGCCGGCCGACCGGGTGACGGCCGGTCTGGTGGCCCGGCACGGCGCCGCGGCGCGGGCCGCGCTCGAGGAGCACGCCCCCGACCCCGGGACGCTGGCGCGGGTCGTCGGCGCCGACCCCGCGCAGGTCGCGGCGCTGTGGCCGGCCCTGCTCGCCAAGCTGGCGGCCGAGCCCGTGGAGGACCTGCGGATCGACCTGGAGGACGGCTACCGCGGGCACGACGACGACGAGGAGGACGCCCACGCCGTCGCCGCGGTGCGCGCGCTCGCCGCGGACCCACCGCCCTACTGGGGCGTGCGCTTCCGGTGCTTCGAGGCGCCGACCCGGGCGCGCGGGCTGCGCACCCTCGACCTGGTGCTGGGCGCGGCCCTGGCGTGCGGCCCCCTGCCCGACGGGTTCCGGCTGACCCTGCCGAAGGTCACCTCGGTCGAGCAGGTGCTGGCGATGGTGGTGGCCTGCGAGCGCCTGGAGGCGGCGCACGGTCTGCCGACCGGCCGCCTGCGCTTCGAGGTCCAGGTGGAGACCCCCCAGGTGATCCTCGGGCCGGACGGCGCGGCCACCGTGGCGCGCCTGGTGCACGCCGCCGACGGTCGCTGCCAGGGCCTGCACTTCGGCACCTACGACTACACCGCGGCGCTCGGCATCGCGGCCGGGCAGCAGGCGATGGACCACCCGGCCGCCGACCACGCCAAGCAGGTGATGCTGCTGGCCGCGGCCGGCACCGGGGTGCCGCTCAGCGACGGCTCGACCAACATCCTGCCGGTGGGCCCCACGGCGCAGGTGCACGCCGCCTGGGCGCTGCACGCCCGGCTGGTGCGTCGCTCCCTGGAGCGCGGCCTCTACCAGGGCTGGGACCTGCACCCGGCCCAGCTGCCGACCCGGTTCCTGACCACGTTCCTGTTCTTCCGCTCCGGCCTCGACGCCGCCGCCTCCCGGCTGCGCGCCTACCTCGAGGGCGCGTCCGGGGCGACCCTCGACGAGCCCGCCACGGCGCGGGCGCTGGCCGGCTTCGTGCGCCGCGGCGTGCACTGCGGCGCGGTGAGCGAGGCGCAGGCGCAGGCGCTGACCGGTGCCCCGACGGCCACCCTCGACCGGCTCGCGCTGCGACGGGGCGGGTGAGCCGGTGACCGCCGATCTCGCGCTCGCCGGCACCACCCTGCTCGAGGGGTCGTGGCGACCGGCGGTCGTGGTCGTCACCGGGGGCCGGGTGGTCGCCGTCGAGGAGCCCGGCACGGTCGTCGACGCGTCCGAGCAGGTGCGGCTGGCCGACGACGAGGTGCTGCTGCCCGGCCTGGTCGACACCCACGTCCACGTCAACGAGCCGGGCCGCACCGAGTGGGAGGGGTTCGCCTCGGCCACCCGGGCCGCCGCGGCCGGAGGCGTGACCACCCTGGTCGACATGCCGCTCAACTCGCTGCCACCGACCCTCGACCCGGCCGCCCTGGCGCTCAAGCGGGCCGCGGCGCAGGGCCGCTGCCACGTCGACGTGGGCTTCTGGGGCGGCGCGGTGCCGGGCAACCTCGGGCACCTGCGGGCGTTGGCCGACGCGGGGGTCTTCGGGTTCAAGTGCTTCCTCGTCAACAGCGGGGTGCCCGAGTTCGCCCCGTTGGACGCGACCGGCCTGGACCGCGCGCTGGCTGAGGTGGCGTCGTTCGACGGCCTGGTGATCGTCCACGCCGAGGACGCCGGGGTCCTGGCCGGCGCGCCCGCCGCCGCCGGGGCCTCGTACGCCGGCTTCCTTCGCTCGCGACCGGCCGAGGCCGAGGACGCCGCGATCCGCACGCTGCTCCACCTCGCCGCGCGCCACGGCACCCGGGTGCACGTGCTGCACCTGTCCAGCGCAGCGGCCCTGCCGGCACTGGCCGCGGCGCGGGCGGGCGGGGTGCGGGTCAGCGTCGAGACGTGCCCGCACTACCTGACGCTGAGCGCGCAGGACGTCCCGGACGGGCACACGGAGTTCAAGTGCTGCCCGCCGATCCGCGACGCCGGCAACCGCGACGCCCTCTGGCAGGCGCTCGGCGACGGGGCGATCGACTGCGTGGTATCCGACCACTCCCCCGCGACCCCCGAGCTGAAGCTGCCCCCCGACGGCGACTTCGGCATCGCCTGGGGCGGTGTCGCGTCGCTCCAGCTCGGGCTGCCGCTGGTGTGGACCGCCGCCCGGGCGCGAGGCCTCCCCCTGGCCAGGGTGGTGGAGACCATGTCCGCCGGGCCGGCGGCGCTGGCCGGGCTCACGGCGAAGGGCTCGATCGCGCCGGGGGCCGACGCCGACCTGGTGGTCTTCGCCCCGGACGCCTCGTTCGAGGTCGACCCGGCGCAGCTGCACCACCGCCACCGCGTCACGCCCTACGCCGGTCGCCGGCTGGACGGGGTGGTCCGCGACGTCTGGCTGCGTGGGCACCGCGTCGTCGAGGCTGGCACCGTGGAGTCCGTGCCCACCGGCCGGCTGCTGAGGAAGGACCCACCATGACCGGATTCACCGAGCTGCCCGACCTGGCCTCGCGCGCCGCCGCCGGGAGCGTGGTGGCCGCCAACGACGAGTTCTTCGCCGCCCGGGAGAACCTGATCCGCCCGGAGCCGCCGGCGCCGGTGCACAGCTTCGGGCACAAGGGCAAGGAGTACGACGGGTGGGAGACCCGGCGGCGCCGCGAGCCGGGCGTGGACTGGGCCATCGTGCGCCTCGGGGTGCCCGGGGTGGTGCACGGCGTGGTCGTCGACACGTCGTACTTCACCGGCAACTACCCGCCCCACGTCTCCGTGCAGGGGGCCGTCGCGCACGGCCACCCCAGCCCGGCCGAGCTCGCGGCGCTGGTCTGGGAGCCCCTGGTGGAGCGCTCCCCTGCGCTCGGCGACACCGCGAACGCCTACCCGGTCGAGGACCGGCGCGCGTGGACGCACGTGCGGCTGACGATCGACCCCGACGGTGGGGTGGCCCGCCTCCGGGTGCACGGGATCCCCAGGCCGGACCCCCGCTTCCTGACCGGCACCATCGACCTCGCGGCGCTGGAGAACGGGGGCCGGCTGCTGGCCTGCTCGGACGCGTTCTACGGCTCGCCGGCCCGGTTGATCCTGCCGGGCCGCGCCCGGGACATGGGTGAGGGCTGGGAGAACGCGCGCCGCCGCGACGGCGGCCACGACTGGGCGCTCTTCCGCCTCGCCGGCCCGGGCGTGGTGCGGCACCTGGAGCTGGACACGTCGTACTTCCTCGGCAACGCGCCCGGCTGGTTCCGCCTGGCCGGCTGCCGCAGCGTCGACGACGACCTGAGCGGCGCCGAGTGGTCCGACCTGCTCGCGAGACAGCGCTGCCAGCCCGACACCCGGCACCGGTTCCTCGTCGACGACGACGTTCCGCTCACCCACGTGCGCCTCGACGTCTACCCCGACGGCGGGCTCTCCCGGCTGCGGGTCTGGGGCGAGCTCACCAGCCCAGCGCCGCCGACGCGGTAGCGACCTCGGGCTCGTCGGCGGCCTCCGCGAAGGCACGGAAGGCGGAGACCAGCTCGGCCCGGCTGCCGGCGGACATCCGCGCCAGGATCGCGGCGATCTCCTCGCGGCGCGTCCCGGTGACGTCGCGCACGATGCGCGCCCCGTCCTCGGTCAGCCCCAGCACGACCTCGCGGCGGTCCACGTCGTTCTCCCGCCGGGTGGCCAGACCGGCCGCCACCAGCCGGTCGACGGTGCGCATGGCCGTCGACGGGGTGACCGCGAGCTGGTCGGCCAGCCGGTTCAGGTTGGTGCGACCTTCTCCTCCGGACAGGACCACCAGAGCGCGGAACTGGGTCAGCGTGACCCGCTCCTCGACCTCGGCGAGTGACCGGGCGGACACCGCGACCAGCACCCGGGAGGCGGTGAGCACGGCCGACACCACCTCGTCGGCCGACGCGTCCGGCCCGGACGGCTCGACCTGCGGGGACCACATGGACGACCTCCGTGGCTTCATTCGACTGAGCAACGGTTGCATACTGCAATAGTGTCGCTGACTGAGAGAACGAGGGACGCCACGAGGGTACTGCGCTCGTCGGAGACCGGCCTGCTGGTGCTGGCGGTGGGCGTGGGCGCCGGGGCGGGACTGGGCGCCATCGTCTTCCGGTGGCTGATCGAGACCTTCACGCTCATCCTGTCCGGGCACGCCGACTACTCCGCCGCCGCCGGGCTCACGAACCCTCACGTGGCATGGGCCGGGCGCTACTTCGTGATCGGCGCCCCGGTGGTCGCGGGCCTCCTCTACGGACCGCTGGTCCACGTGTTCGCCCGCGAGGCGCGCGGGCACGGCGTACCGGAGGTGATGTTCGCCGTCGCTCGACGCGGGGGGCGGATCGCTCCCCAGGTCGCGGGAGTCAAGGCCCTCGCCTCCGCACTCACCATCGGTGGCGGCGGCTCCGTGGGCCGGGAGGGGCCGATCGTTCAGATCGGCGCGGCGCTCGGCTCGAGCCTGGGCGGCCTGGTCCGGGTTCCCGAGGCGCGCCGCCGGGTGCTCGTGGCGTGCGGGGCGGCCGGCGGGATCGCGGCCACGTTCAACGCGCCGCTGGCCGGCGTCTTCTTCGCGATGGAGCTGATCCTCTCCGACTTCGCGGCCCAGTCGTTCGGGATGGTCGTGCTCTCCGCGGTCACCGCCAGCGTCATCGGGCGCGCGGCCCTCGGCGACGCCCCGTTCCTGGACCTGCCGGCCTTCTCGGTCCACCACCTGCAGGAGTACCTGCTCTTCGCGCTGCTCGGGCTCCTGGCGGGGGTCGTCGGGGTCGGCTTCACCCGGGTGCTCTACGGCATCGAGGACCTGTGCGACTGGGCCTGGCGGGGCCCCGAGTGGCTGCGGCCCGCCGTCGGCGGGGTCCTTCTGGGGGGCCTCCTGCTGGCTCTCCCCCAGATGTACGGCGTCGGCTACCCCGTGCTGGCGCGGAGCGTGGCCGGCGGGTACGGCATCGCCTTCCTGCTCCTGCTGCTGGTCGGCAAGATGCTCGCCACCAGCCTGACCATCGGCATCGGGGGGTCGGGCGGCGTCTTCGCACCGAGCCTCTTCATCGGCGCCATGCTCGGGGCGGCCTTCGGCCAGGGCCTCGGCCAGCTCGCGCCGGGGATCGCCGGACCAGCAGGGGCCTACGCCCTGATCGGGATGGGGGCGGTGTTCGCCGGGGCCGCACGGGCGCCGATCACCGCGGTCATCATCATGTTCGAGCTGACCGGGGAGTACACGATCATCCTGCCGCTGATGGTGGCCATCGTGCTGGCGACCGGGGTGAGCCACCTGCTCTCCGGGGACACGATCTACACCCTGAAGCTCCGGCGGCGGGGCGTCGACCTCGCCACCCCGGCGTCCCAGCGTCGCCTGCAGACCACGACCGTGGGCGAGGTGATGGCCCCGGTGGGCGTGCAGGTCCCCGAGGACACCCGGCTGCCCGAGCTGACCGGGCTGCTGCGGCACGCGGTCCACGGGCACCTGCCGGTCGCCTCATCCGGGGGCGCCTACCGCGGCACGGTCACCGCGCGCGCCGTCGCCGAGATCCTGTCCCAGGAGGAGGGCGCCGAAGTGCTCGCACGCGACGTCACCGAGTGGCCCACCGAGGTGGCGCCGGAGCAGACCCTCGACCAGGCCCTGGTCGCCCTGGAGACCAGTGCGGACCCGGTCGTGCCCGTGCTGGACGAGGCCGGACGTCTGGTCGGGTGGCTGGATGCGCAGGTGCTCCTGGGGGTCCTGCAGGGGCCGACGCCCTGACGACTCACTGCAGGGAGAAGGGCGGGTACCGGTCGGTGACGAGCAGGAACGCGTAGGCCTGCACCCGCAGCCACCAGCGGCCGACGCCGACCACGAAGTCGAAGAGCGCCCGCGGGTACCGCCCGGTGAGGAGGATCGCGAACCACGCGAACACCACCGCGACGAGGGCGGCCAGCGACAGCGGCAGCAGCACCAGGACGTGCGGGATCACCAGCAGCCACTTCACGAGCGGCAGCCAGCGGTTCAGGTCGCGCTCGACGTCGGGGTAGTCGAGCTCGAGGTGGACCTTCTGCTCCTCGACCGTGGAGGGGTAGTCGTCGGTGAGCAGCACGACGTAGGCACCGATCCGGGCGCCGAACCGGGTCAGCTCTCGGGCGAAGTCGAACCACCACCGCGGGTAGCGTCGCCGGAACAGGATCGTCAGCAACGTCGCCAGGAACAGCCCGCCGACGACCCCGCCGGTCGAGGTGCTCACCGTCACGCCGCCCTGCTCCACGACAGTCCGGGTGGAACCGGCGGTGAGCACTGCGTAGACGATCCCGATCGGGATCACCAGCACCACCCGGAGCAGGGTCCTCACCCGGTCGTGGCGCTCCGAGCGGTCGACCTCGAGCCGGGCCGGGTAGGCGGGGAGGGTCGGGCGCGAGCCGGGGTCGGACATCGGAGACCTCCTGGTGTCGGCCTCCCGGGTTCGAGGCGGCCTGCGTCAGAGGATGCCCTACGCCTCCGGCCGGTCGGGCTCGACCCGCGGCGTGGTGCGGGCCGTGACCACGTCGTTGAGGTAGCGCAGGACCACGGCGAGCACGGCGACGACCGGCACGGACAGGAAGGCGCCGGCGACCCCGTAGAGGGTGGAGCCGAGCACGATGGCCAGCAGCACGACCCCGGCGTGCAGGCTGAGGCTCTTGCCCTGCAGGAAGGGCAGGAGCACGTTGCCCTCGAGCTGCTGGACCAGCAGCACGATGCCGGCGATGACCAGGGCCGAGACCCAACCGTTCGAGACCAGGGCCACCAGCACGGCCAGCACCCCGACGGTGACCGCGCCGACGATCGGCGCGAACGCCGCGAAGAAGGTCAGGACCGCCAGCGGCAGCGCCAGGGGGACCCCGACGACCAGCAGCCCGGCGCCGATCAGCACCCCGTCGATCAGGCCGACCAGGGCCTGGGTCCGGACGAAGCTCGACAGGGCCTCCCAGGCCTGCCGCGCCACCTCGACCACGTGAGCACCGGCGCGCTCGCCGCTGTGCCGGTGCAGCCACGGGAGGAAGTGCCGTCCGTCCTTGAGGAAGAAGAAGGTCAGCACCAGCGCCACGACGAAGTTGATCAGGGCCCCGGTGACCGCGCCGACGCCCACCAGGACACCCTCGGCGATCGCCGCGGAGCTGGACCGGAGCCGGTCCTGGGCGGCGGTGACGATCGTGTCGACCTGGTCCTGGGTGATCGCGAGATCACTGTCCGCGATCCGCTCCTGGATCGTGGACAGCCCCCCGGACGCGCTCTCGGCGAGCTCGCCGACCTGGGAGCCGACGCTGGGCACCAGGAAGACGATCACCAGCACGACGAACCCGAGCGCCGCGAGGATCACCGTCGCGGCGGCGACCGCGGGAGGGACCCGCCAGCGCCGTTCCATCGTCCGGGCTGGCGGCAGCAGCACCGAGCTGAGCACCAGGGCCAGGATGACCGGCAGCAGGATGCTCCACAGCTGCTGCAGCACCCAGCCGAGCGTGACGGCCCCTACGACGATGACGAGCCAGTGCAGGGTCCACCGCGACAGCCAGGTGATTCCCTCGCCGATGACGCGCTCCCGCTCGGGAGGTGGCGCGGCGGGCACGGCGTCGTCGGGGGGCTCCATGACCGGCATCGTGCCCTAACGCCCGGCCGGACGCCCGCTCGGCTCGGTCTCCACGGTCTGCGCGCCGCCGGAGGCCGCCGCGGCCCGCTCGCCCTCGAGCCGCCGCATCAGCGACTCCCCCTCGATGTCGAGGTTGGGCGTGATCGGGTCGAACCACCGCGGCATCCACCAGATCCGGTCGCCGACCAGGAGCATGAAGGCGGGCACGATCAGCATCCGCACCAGGAACGCGTCGGCGAGCACGCCGACGGTCAGCGCGAAGCCGATCGACTTGATGATCGCGTCGTCCTCGAGCGCGAAGCCGGCGAACACCCCCATCATGATGACCGCCGCCGCGGCGACCACCCGGGAGCTGTGCTGGAACCCCTCCAGGACCGCCTCCTGCGCGGACCGGCCGTGCACGAAGGCCTCACGCATCCGGGTCACCAGGAAGACCTCGTAGTCCATGGCCAGCCCGAACAGGATCCCGGTGAGGAGCAGCGGGAGGATGAAGCTCACCGGAGAGGTGGTGTCGAGACCGATCAGCTCGTTGAGCCAGCCCCACTGGAAGACCGCGACCGTGGCGCCCAGCGCGACGCCGAGCGACATCACGAAGCCGACCGCAGCCTTGATCGGCACCCACAGCGAGCGGAACACGGCGATCAGCAGGAAAATCGCGAGTCCGACCACGATCACGAGGTAGAGCGGGAAGACGTCGAGCAGCTTCTGGGAGATGTCGACCCCGACGGCGGTCTGACCGGTCACCAGGGCCCGGGCGCCGGTGCGGGCCGGCAGGTCCGCCACCCGGTCGCGGATGGTGCTGACCAGCTCCTTGGTCTCGGCCTCCGAGGGCCCGGAGGTGGGCACCACCGTGATCGTGGCGTAGTGGACGGCCGCGAGCTGCTGCTCCAGCGCGGCCGCGGAGGCGGCGTCGCCGGGCGTCGCGGGTGGCACCACGGCCGCGACGTCGGTCCCGATGGCGCTGATGTCGGCGACGGTGGCGTCGACCGCGGCCACGGGGTCGGCGGCGTTCTCGGTGTCGACGACGACGACCAGGGGGCCGTTGGCGCCGGCCCCGAAGTTCTCGGAGATGGTGTCGAACGCGACCCGGGCGTCGCTGCCGGAGGCGGCACTGCCGTTGTCGGGCAGCGCGAGCTCCATCTTCGCGACCGGGAACGAGATCGCCATCGCCGCGAGGATCCCGCCGACGAGGAGCGGCGCCTTGAACCGGGAAACGAGCTCGATCCAGCGACGGCCGTTCGTGCGCCGGTCCACGACGTCACGCTTCTTGAGGAGCCGCAGGCCGCCGGAGGTGACCCGCGAGCCGGCGAACCCGAGCAGGGCCGGAAGCAGCGTCAGCGCGATGAGCACCGCGATCAGGACGGTGGCGGCACCGCCGAGACCCATCTGCGTCAGGAAGCTGATCCCGGTGACCGAGAGCCCGACCAGTGCGATGATCACGGTCAGACCGGCGAAGACGACTGCGGAGCCGGCGGTCCCGACGGCGACACCGGCGGACTCCTCCACCGGGCGGCCCTTGCGGACCTCGCTCTGGTAGCGGGACATGATGAACAGGGCGTAGTCGATGCCCACGGCCAGGCCCAGCATGCTGCCCAGGGCCGGGGTGACCGAGCTCAGGGTGACGAGGCCGCTCAGGGTGCTGATGCCGGTGATGCCGATCCCGACGCCGAGAAGGGCGGTCAGCAGCGGCATCCCGGCGGCCACCAGCGAGCCGAACGTGATGGTCAGCACGACGAGGGCGACCAGGACGCCGATCAGCTCCGCACTGCCACCGGGGCCGCCGTTCTCGACGAGCGCGTCACCACCGATCGACACGCTGAACCCGGCCTCCTCGGCCTGCGTCCTGACCTGCTCGAGCGCCGAGGTGTCGGCGGCGGAGAGGTCGACCGCCGGCTCCGAGTAGGAGATCGTCGCGTACGCGACCGTGCCGTCCTTCGAGACCGTCCCGGTGGTGAACGGGTCCGCGATCGAGGTGACGCCCTCGGTCCGGGCCGCGGCGAGCGCGTCCATGAGCACCTTCCGGTTCCCCGGGCCGCCCAGGCTCTGGCCGGCCGGCGCCTGGAACACCACCTGCGCCGTGGCACCGTCAGTGGACGCCTGGGGGCTGCGCTCCTTAATCAGCGCGAACGCCTGCGTCGACTCGACCCCGTCCAGCGTGAACGAGTCCTCGGTCTGGCCGGCCAGGGTGGTCGCTCCCGTGCCTCCCAGGACCAGCAGCACCACCCAGACCAGGGCGACGACCCGACGGTGGACGAAGGACCAACGCCCCAGTCGGAACAGGTGCCATGCCATGTCGAGACCTCTTCATCGAACGGGGGTCGACCGCAGACACAGCCGACTACGACAGGGACTCTATCCGAGGTTGGTAGTCACTCCCACAATGAAAGTGACTGTTAGCATGGTGAGGTGGGACTCAGGGAGCGGAACGCCGCACAGACCCGGACGTCGATCCTCGAGAGCGCGCTCGACCTGTTCATCGAGCAGGGCTACGACTCGACCAGGATGGAGCAGGTCGCGGCGCGTGCCGACGTCGGCACCTCGACGCTCTACCGCTACTTCCCCAGCAAGGAGCAGCTCCTCACCGAGCCCCTCGCCCTGCGCGGACAGATGGCGGCCGCGCTCCAGGCCCGGCCGCCGGAGGAGTCACTCGAGCTCGCGTTGGGGCACGCCCTGACCGCGCTGATCTCGACCCCGCGACCGGACACTGCTCGGCTGCGCCACCTGATGGCGATCCTGCAGACGGCGCCCGGGGCCCGCGCGCGCCTGCTGGAGGAGGCCGAGCACGAGCGGATCGGGCTGGAGCAGGCGATCGCGGACCGCCTCGAGCGGCCCCGGGGCGACCTCTTCTGCCTGATGACCTCACACCTGGCCATGACGGTCCTGCAGCTGCTCTCGGGCGAGCCGAGCGCGGACGCCGCCGCCGACAACGCCACCGCGGCCCAGGAGGGCATCGGGGCGCTCCGCCGCATCCTGGGCGAGCTCCACCGCCACCCCCCCGTGCTGCCGTTGCTGGGCGACTGAGCCAGCCGCCGGCTCACCCCTACCGGGCGAACCGGTTCATCCGACGTCTCGTCCGCCGGCGGATCCACGGCAGCGCGGCGTAGAGGTGCCGCCCCGGGCACGCCGTGTCGTTGGTGTCTCGGTGCCCGTCGATCACCGGCAGGCTGACGCGCCGGCCGGAGGGGTACTTGTCACTGCCCTCGGAGTTGACCCGGATCTGGCCCTGGGGGTCCCGGTCGTAGCGGTCCAGCTTCCAGGCGGCGAGCCGCGCGATGGCTGCGAGGGTCGCTTTCGTCGGGGCGGCCGTGTCGTGGTTGCCGATCACGGAGACCCCGGTGGAGGTCGCGTTGAAGCCGAGCGTGTGGGCCCCCCGGACAGGCCGACGGGCGCCCCCCGCGCGACCCACCCAGATCCGACCGAACCGGTCGACGAGGAAGTTGTACCCGATGTCGGACCACCCGAGGTTGGCCGTGTGGTAGCGGTACATCCCCCGGATCAGGGCCGGGACGTCGGCGCGGCGGTAGCTGTTGCTGTTGACGGTGTGGTGGACGTGGACCTGCTGGATGGTGCCGTTGTACGACGGCCTGCCGTCGCGCCAGCTGGGGTCGGCACCCCAGTCCCGGCGGGTGCGGAGAGCGGGTCGGGGCACCGAGCCGTCGGCGGTGCCGGCGGCCCGAGCGTTCCTCCTCGTCGACCCCGGCGAGGTGGCGGTGTCCCCCGGCAGCGCGGTCGGGTGCAGCAGCACCAGGGTGAGGTCGGCCGGGCGGCTGCCCCGGACGCGCAGCCTGATGCCGTCCGCGCGACCGGTCCACGTGAGGTCGGTGCCGACCGTGGCGCTGGCCTCGGCCGGGTCCGGCGCCTCGTGCGCGGAGGGCAAGGACCGCCAGCCCTGCCAGGCGCCGCCGACCCGGGCGCTGACCTCGACGTGCGGCTCGACCTCGCCGCGCCGCCAGGTGAGGCCGACCATCGAGAACGTCGTGGTGCTCAGCCGAGCGGAGCGCCACTCCCCCGGGCCGAGCCGGGCCAGCCTCTCGCCGCGCAGCGGCAGGTCCAGCGCCTGCACCCCCACGTCGCCTGAGCTCAGCTCGAGCAGCCCCCCGGCTCCCGGCAGCTGATCCGCGCCGTCCCCCGAGAGCAGACCGGTGCGCGCGGTGACACCGAGCGTCCCGACGGCGGCAGCACCACCGGCGACGGCGAGCAGGAGCGGTCGTCGCTGCAGAGGCCTTCCCATACCAACATCATGCGTCACAGGCGTCCCAGGGAACGCATTTGACCTCTCCCGCGAGTCAGTGCCTCGTGCGGGGCTGCCATGGGAGTCGACGGCTCACCCGGGCCGACGAGACCCGTGTCGGGGTCAGCCGCCCTTGCCCTCGTTGATCGAGGCGACCGCTGCGTAGGGGTCGGGCGTGGTGATCGTGACGGTGCGGCCGCCGTGGAGGAGCAGTCGCAGGGTGGGGCCGGATCGGACGGTGCAGCAGGTACGGCTCGGCGTCCACCAGAACCCGAAGGCGACCTGGAGGGGGTGCAGGTCGATCACCTCGGCTCGACGGATCCGGTCGAGGCGGTACGTGCACGACGGCCAGCCGAGCGCCCCGAAGTGCACGGTGACGCCGTTGGGGCCGGCCGTGGTGCGCACGCTCGATCCGGTCAGTGCGTAGAGGGTGACGCCGGCGACGTACAGCAGCAGCGGCACCGCCAGGTGTCGTCCGCCGGCCCACCCTTGGTCCCCGAGAATGATCAGCGGGACCGCCAGGACGGCCGAGGTGAGGATCACGGTCCAGTTCGTGGCCCGACCGGTGTAGATCGAGTACCGGTCGGTGTCCACGTGGTCGGGGTCGGTCATGTCAGCTCCTCGATGAGGCGGACCAGCTCGGTACGGCCGAGGCCGTGGGCGCGCGCGACGGCGATCAGGTGGTGGGCTGCCTGCGTGACCGGGGACAGGTCGGGGGCGGTCGCGGTGACCCGCGCTCCCCGGCCTCGGCGGAACTCGAGGAGGCCCTCGTCGCGCAGCTGTCGGTAGGCGGCCAGCACCGTGTTGCGGTCGACGGAGAGGGCCGTCGCCAGCTCGGCCGCCGGGGGTAGCTGCTCGCCGACGGCGAGCAGCCCCGAGGCCACGCCGTGGCGGGCGCCGCTGGCGATCTGCTGCTGCAGCGAGTCGCGTGAGGAGTGATCGATCGACCATTTCATGATGCTAGTATTATTAGCACCATCGACGGTCGGGTCAAGGGATCAGGAGATGGTCGACCAGAAATGGCCGATCCAGGTTGGTCGGACATCGAGGAGACGACCAACCGCCCGGCGCGGGCCGCGCCTGAGGCGTCATCGGGCGGCTCTCGGCCCCACGAACGGCCCCGGCAGGGCAGTCGCGAGAACGAACCCCGCGCTCCGCGGGGAGGAGACAGACATCAGGTGGTGGAGCTGAGGGGATTCGAACCCCTGACCTTCTCATTGCGAACGAGACGCGCTACCAACTGCGCCACAGCCCCAGTGCGTCCTGCGACGCGATGGGAAACGTTAGCACCCGATCTCAGGCCTTCCCAATCCGCCCCGGAGGCCGGCCGGAACGGCGCCGGAGGGGCTCAGGAACCGACTGCGCGGTGCGCGTCGCCCTCGTCGCGGCGGGTGCGTGCGACCTGGTCCGCGGCGTGCGCCTCGCGGGCGATCGCGGCGTCGACGTCGGTGCGGCCCGAGGTCCACACGCCGCTGTCGTCGAGGTCGATGGTGCGCACGGTCCGGCGTACGGCGGCCGGCTTGGTGACGTACGTCGGCAGGGTGACCGGCACCGGGTCCCACAGCGTCGGGTCGATCTCGGGCACCTGCACGGCTGGCATCGAGGAGGTGTCCTCCAGGCTGGCGGAGACGTCGTCGCGCTCCTCGGCCGGCACCGGCGCGACCGGGGCAGCCACCGCCGCCGACGCAGTAGGCCGCGGCGCCGCGGCGTGGGGGACCCGCACGCGCCGCTCCTGCTTGACCATCAGCCGGCAGGTCACCAGCCACGCGGCGACCACGGCCACCGGGACCGCGACCCACAGCGGGGCGACGACGCCGAAGCCGGCCAGCCCGGCCACGACGAGCGTGGCGAGCAGGAGCACGGCCAGCACGTTGCGGCGTCGGGCGGCGGAGCGCCGCGCGGTGGCGCGACGGACGGGCTCCGGCCGGGCGGACGCCGGGGCTGCGGGGACCGGGGCCGAGGTGCGCTTCGAGCTGACCACCGGCGACGACGCCGGGCGGCCGGGAGTGACCACCAGACGGGCGTTGCGGCGGTCGACCGGCTCGCGGCGTGCCAGCACCCGCATGGTGTGCGAGAAGCGGTCCACCGACCGGCTGCGCACGGCCTCGTCATGGTGCTTGAGCGCCTTGGGCAGCAGGTAGGCGGCCCAGGCCACGGCAAGGGCGACGAAGATGAAAGCGCTCAGGTCCACGAGTCAGAGGTTAGGTTCGGTGGCGCACGACCCTGCGGATGTCCACAGGTGTGTCGCAGAATCACTCGTGTGACGGGTGGGATTCCTGGTGTGAGCCCTGGTGCGGGCCCTGGCGTGGGCCCTGGTGCGGGCCCTGGTGTGATCCGGTGGTCGTGAGCCGGTCCAGCATCCCCGCGGGGCACTCCTCGACGGTGACCGCGAAGATCCGGTGGTCGCGCCAGGCCCCGTCGATGTGCAGGAACCGCGGGGCGTAGCCGACCTCGTCCAGCTCCAGCTTCTCCACCACCCGCAGGGAGTTGGAGTTCTCCGGGCGGATGGCGATCTCGATGCGGTGCAGCCCGGCGGTGAAGAAGCAGTGGTCGATCACCAGCGCCACCGCCCGCGGCACCACGCCGTGGCCGGCGAAGTCCCGGTCGAGCCAGTAGCCGATCGAGGCGAACTGCGCCGAGCCCCGCACCACGTTGTTGACCGTGACCTGGCCGGCGAAGCGACCGTCGACCTCGATCGCGAACGGCATCGTCACGCCTTCCCGCGCCTGCTTGTTCAACCGCCGCACCAGCGAGCGGTACGACGCGGGGCGCCCCGAGGAGCCGGGCGGCACGGTCGCGTCCCAGGGCCGCAGCCAGCTCGTGTTGCGCAGCCGCGCCGCGCGCCACGCCTGGCGGTCGCGCATCGCCAGCGGACGCAGCGTGATCTCGTCGGTCGTCAGCCAGACCGGCCAGCCGGTCAATGGTCGCTCCCCACCACCTGCTCGACGGCGTGGACCAGGATCGGCCGCAGCACGGCCAGCCCGTCCTTGACGCCGCCGCGCGAGCCCGGCAGGTTCACCACCAGGCAGGCGCCGGCCACCCCGGCCAGACCCCGCGAGAGCACCGCGGTGGGCACCCCCGCGGCCACCCCGGCGGCCCGGATCGCCTCGGCGATGCCGGGCACCTCGCGGTCCAGCAGCGGCCGGGTGGCCTCCGGGGTCAGATCGGTGGGCGTCAGCCCGGTGCCCCCCGTGGTCAGCACCACCCGAGCGCCGCCCTCGACGGCAGCCGCGATGGCGGCGCCGACCGGGTCGCCGTCGGGCACCACCACCGGGTCCTCGACCGTGAAGCCGAGCTCGCTCAGGGCCGCCACGATCAGCGGTCCGGTCTCGTCGGCGTAGACCCCGGCCGCGGCCCGGTTGGAGGCCACCACGACGACGGCGCGCAGGCTCACGACGCGCTCTCCCGGGCCCAGTCGCCGGACTTGCCGCCGGTCTTGGTCTCGACCCGGACGTCGGTGATCACGGCACCCTTGTCCACCGCCTTGACCATGTCGATCACCGTCAGCCCCGCGACCGCGACGGCAGTCAGGGCCTCCATCTCGACCCCGGTGCGGTCGGTGGTGCGCACGGTCGCCCGGATGCTCACGCCGTCGTCGTCCACGCGCAGGTCGACCTCCGCCGAGGACAGGGAGAGCGGGTGGCACAGCGGGATCAGTGCCGGGGTCTGCTTGGCGCCCATGATCCCCGCCAGTCGGGCCACGGCGAGCGTGTCGCCCTTGGGCACCCCCGCCCCGCGCAGCAGGGCGACGACCTCCGTGGAGACCAGCACCCGCCCCGAGGCGACGGCCGTACGGGCGGTGACCTGCTTGCCGGACACGTCGACCATCCGGGCGGCGCCCGCCTCGTCGACGTGGGTCAGTCGGCCCGGGTGGCCCTCGGCCATGTCTGCTCCCTCGTGGACTCGCGGTGGGTGGGCACGTCGTCGCTCAGAACTCGGCGTCGAGCAGGAGCACCCGCACCTGCTCGCCCGCGGGCACGCGGGTCACGTCCTCGGGCACCACGACCAGCGCGTTGGACGACGCCAGGTCGCCGATCAGGTGCGAGCCGTGACCGCCGACCGGGGCCACGAACGGCCCCCCGCCGTCGCGGTCGTACTCCGCGCGCACGAACTGGCGCTTGCCGGGCGGCGAGGTGATGGCATGGGTGAGGCGGGCCCGCACCGTCGGCCGGGCGTAGGGCAGCTTGCCCATCATCTTGCGGATCACCGGCAGCACGTAGGTCTCGAAGGAGACGTACGACGACACCGGGTTGCCCGGCAGGGTGAAGATCGGGGTGCGGTCCTCCCCCACGAGCCCGAAGCCCTGGGGCTTGCCGGGCTGCATGGCGACGCCACCGAACCAGACCGTGCCCAGCGGCGAGAGCGCCTCCTTGACCACGTCGAAGTCGCCCTGGGAGACGCCCCCGCTGGTGACCACGATGTCGGCGCGCACCAGCTGGTCGTTGAGCGCGTCGAGGAAGGCTCGCGGCTCGTCGGGCACGATCCCGACCCGGTAGGCGATGGCCCCGGCCCGGCGAGCGGCCGCAGCCAGCAGGAACGAGTTGCCGTCGTAGATGGAGTCGTGGCCCAGCGGCGTGCCGGGCTCGCGCAGCTCGGAGCCGGTGGACAGGATCACCAGGCGCGGACGCGGACGCGAGCGCACCGAGGCCCGCCCGACGGACGCGAGCAGCCCGAGGTGGCGTGGCCCGAGGACAGTGCCGTGCTCGACGATCAGGTCGCCCGCGGCGACGTCCTCGCCGGCGCGCCGCACGTGCTGGCCCAGCGAGGGCGCCCTCGTGATGCGGACCTGTGCGACCCCCCGGTCGGTCCACTCGTAGGGCACGACGCTGTCGGCGCCGGTCGGCATCGGGGCACCGGTCATGATCTTGACCGACGTGCCGGGCGACATCGCCAGCAGCTGGGCCTGGCCGGCGCCGATCTCGCCGACCACCGGCAGGTGCACCGGCGACTCCTCGGTGGCGCCGACGACGTCGCGTTCGCACACGGCGTACCCGTCCATCGCGGAGTTGTCGAACGACGGCAGCGGCATGTCCGCGTGGACGTCCTCGGCCGCGGCGAGACCGAGCGTCTCCATCAGGGGCTGCGGGAAGTCCGGGAGCGGCTCCACGGCGTCGAGCACCCGGGCGAGGTGCTCCTCGACCGAGACCGGGCCGTCGTTCATCGGGGCCGTGCCTCGTCGAGCACCGTGCCCGAGGACACCCGCTGGGCGGAGGTCGCGTCGAGCCTGACCTCGCCGACGACCTCGACGCCCCGGCAGAAGGTCCAGTCGCCCTCGACCGTCAGCGAGCTCGCCTGCTTCAGCGAGGGAGCGCCCTCGGGGAACCGCTTGTCGAAGTCACCGACCCGCTTGTAGTAGCCCTCGTCTAGGTCGACGAACGGCAGCGACTCGGCCACCTGGTCCAGGACGAAGTCCGGGTGCAGGTCGTAGACGTCGGAGCGCAGCACGAGCAGGTCGTTGGTGGTCTTCACCGGGACGAAGCGGTCGCGGCCGACCTCGATCAGGGCCGAGTCCTCGAAGATCTCGATCGCGGCGCCCATGGCCGTCTCGACCTGGATCACCTCGGGCGTGGAGGGGTCGTCGGGGTCGAGGTGCTTGACGTTGCGGATCAGCGGCAGCCCGAGCACGCCCTCGCGCGCGTCGAGCGTCTGCTTCATCGCGACCAGGTCGAACCACAGGTTGTTGGTCGAGGCGAACCGGTGCCGGTCGAGGTCGGCCAGCGCGGCCCTGTCCTCGGGCAGGGTCTGCGCGGTCTCCCGCAGCACCAGCCGGGAGCTGTTGCGGCGGCGCGCGAAGTGCCCGCCCTTGCGGTCCGAGGGCGTGCGCCGCACCGCCTCGATCGCGAACGGCGCCCCGGTCGAGGCGAACCAGCCCGCGACCCGGGGGTCCGGCACGGCGCCGAGGTTGTCGGAGTTGGAGACGAAGACCCGCTCGTAGCCGGCCTCGATCAGCCGGTCGAGCAGACCGGTGCCACGCAGCGCCGTGTAGAGGTCGCCGTGGCCTGGCGGGCACCACTCGAGGTCGGGGTTGCGGGGGTGGCTGGCCGGGGAGAGGTCCTTGGCGAGGAGCTTGGGCTCCTTGTTCTGCAGGAACTCCAGCGGCAGCCCCTCGACGGCGAGGTCCTCGTAGCGGGCCAGTGCCGCCATCGTGTCCTCGGAGGTGCGGAAGCTGTTCATGAAGATCAGCGGCAGGGGGGCGTCGTGCTCGCGCCGCAGGTGCAGGACCTGGCGGGCGATGATGTCGAGGAACGACAGCCCCCGGCGCACGCACAGCAGCGACTTGGCGCGGTCCATGCCCATCGACGTGCCGAGGCCGCCGTTGAGCTTGATCACGGCCGTGGTGCGGATCGCCGCGTGGGCGGCCTCGTCGGACACCTCGACGTCGGCGAGTGCCGGCATGTCCACCGGCTCGATCGCGGACTCGGGGATCATCCCGGTCTCCCCGTGCTCGAGGAGCCGGTAGTAGTGCGCGAACGTGTCGATCGCGACCGCGTCCACGCCGGCGTCGGCCATCTTGTCGCGCGCCCTGTTCAACCCTGCACTGCCCATACCTCTGATCGTAGGCTTCTGGGGTGCCCGACCCGCAAATACCCCGGATGTTGGCCCGGAAGACGGCCCTGCGCGACCAGCTGCTCACCACCCGGCGCCGGCGCTCGCTGCTCGCGACCGGCGAGCTGGCCGCGGAGCTCGCCGGGCACCTGCTCGCCGCGCCCGAGGTACGCCGGGCGGCGAGCGTCGCGGCGTACGTCTCGGGACCGGGCGAGCCGGGCACCGGGGTGCTGCTCGACGCGCTGCTCGCCGCCGGTCGCCGCGTGATCCTGCCGGTGCTGCTGCCCGACGACGACCTCGACTGGGCGGACTACGGCGGCGCCGGGTCGCTGCGCTCGGCCCGCCGCGGGCTGCTCGAGCCCGACGGACCACCGCTCGGCACCGACGCCGTCGCCGGCGCGGACGTCGTGCTCGTGCCCGGGCTGGCCGTCTCACCCGACGGCCTGCGGCTGGGTCGCGGGGGCGGGTCCTACGACCGGGCGCTGGGTCGGGTGCCGGTGGGCACCTTCACCTGCGTCCTGCTCCACCACGACGAGGTCGGCCTCGACGTGCCGGGCGAGCCGCACGACCGGCGGGTGGGCGCCGCGGCGACCCCGGCCGGGATCATCCGGTTCCGCCGGGGGTGAGGAGCAGCGTGTCCTGCGCCGCGGCCTGCACCGCCTCGGCGGAGAAGGACCAGGCCAGGGTCTCGCCCCGAGCCCAGAGGTCCGTCTGGTCGGTGTAGTGCGCGCTGGCCGGGTGCCCGGAGACCCCGGTCAGGTTGATCCACCGGGACCGGTCGAAGTCGCCGAGCGAGACGATCATCCGCATCGACGGCACGTTGAGGACCTCGTAGCCCTCGGCGGCGTCCCACGACGTCGCGTCCACGCTCGCGCTGCCGCCGCCGACCTCCCAGGCGCCGCGGTTCACCAGCCAGCGCACCGGAGCGAGGTCCGAGCGGCCGAGCGTCGCGTTCTCCAGGTCGAGGGTGTGCAGGTGCCCCCAGCTCCAGTCGTGCGGGTTGAGGCCCAGCCGCTCGGTCATCTCGTCGCGGGCGTCGATCAGCGCGTCGCCCAAGATGTCGTCACGGGTCTCGACCGTGTCCTCGGTGGTGGCGTCGTCCCACCAGCTCGAGGTCGGCTCGTCCAGCAGCCGGTCGACGACCGCCACCCACCGGTCGCCGCCGTCGGGCCACAGCTCGCGGGGCAGGTCGTCGTGGAAGGTCGCGGCGAGCACGTGGCGCCACACCGCGTTGAGGTACGCCGCGGCGCCGCTGTCGGCGTCCTGGTCGAGGTCCCAGCCGCGCAGCAGCCGCTGGCCCGCCTCGTAGTAGCCACCGGGCAGTCGCACGTCGAGCAGCCGGGGCACGAGCACGGGCGCGACCGGGCTGCGGCTGTCGAGCTGGAGCCGGGCCATCTCGTCGACGGAGAGCTCGCCCTCCTGCTCGAGCAGGTCCCGGATCCGCTGCGAGCGGTAGCCCAGGTCCCAGTCGTCGGTGAGCCGGTAGGGGTAGTCCTGGCCGACCACCGCCTGGTTGGCGGTGACGATGAAGCCCTCGTCGGGGTCGAGCACCCGCGGGAGGCCCTCGAACGGGATCGTCTGCGCCGTCCAGTCGTTCTCCGGGCGCCAGCCGGCCGACGGCACCAGGCCGTCGTTGCCCGACTTGCGCACCGGCACCCGGCCGGGGGCCTGGTAGCCGATGTGCCCCTCGCGGTCGGCGTAGACGAGGTTCTGGGCGGGCACGGCGAACGACGAGGCGGCGGCCCGGAAGGAGTCCCAGTCGGTGGCCGTGTCGAGGGCCAGGATCGCGTCGGCCGTGGGGGCCGGGGTGAGCGCGGTCCACTGGAGGGCGACGGCGTAGCCGCGGTCGTCGGTGCGCGGGCGTCCGTCGACCTGCGCGACCCGCCCCACGTCGGCGTAGGTGTCGGAGACGTCGGAGACCAACGGACCGTGGGCGGTGGCGCGCACCGTGAGCTCGACGTCGTCCCCGCCGGCCACCACGATGGTCTCGGTCCGGGTGCGCAGCGCGCGCCACTGCCCGTCGTAGAGCCACCGGTCGCCGGAGACCTTCTCGAGCGAGAGGTCCGCGACGTCGGCGCCGAGGTTGGTGAAGCCCCAGGCGATGTCGGCGTTGTGCCCGATCATCACCCCCGGGACCCCCGAGAAGGTGAAGCCCGCGACGTCGAGGGGGCACCGCTCCGAGACCGTCGAGCAGTGCAGGCCCATCTGCATCCACACCCCCGGCAGCGAGGCGGACAGGTGGGGGTCGTTGGCCAGCAGCGGCCGGCCGGTCGCGGAGTGCGCGCCGTCGACGACCCAGCTGTTGGAGCCGACCCCGTCGCCGCGACCCAGCAGCGTGGGCATCCGGGCCAGGCTCGTGCGCAGTGCCGAGAACGGCTTCCGCTGCGCCGGGGTGAAGGCCGGGCGCCGGGGGTTGCGGGTCCCCCCGGTCGTGGCGTCCTGCTCGAAGACCCCGTCGACGACCGCACCCTGCCCCACGATCGGGTCGTGCTCGGCGAAGGGGTAGGCCGGGTAGAGGTCGCGCACCTCGCGCGCCGAGCGGTCGGCCAGGGCCAGGGCCCGGTCCACCTCGTCGTCGAGGTTGCTGCGCAGGTCCCACGCCATCGCCTTGAGCCAGGCCAGCGAGTCCACCGGGGTCCAGGGCTCGGGACGGTAGCCGAGACCGCTCACGTTGAGCAGTGTGTACTCGACCGCGATCTCGCTGGTCGAGTGCTCCTCGAGGTAGGCGTTCACGCCCGCGGCGTAGGCGGTGAGCGCCGCCCGGGTGCTGGGGCGCAGCAGCGCCAGCTCCTGCTCGGCGACCCGGCGCCAGCCCATCGTGCGCACCATGGTGTCGCTGGCGAGCGCGTCGGCGCCGAACATCTCCGCCAGCCGGCCCGCGGTCGCGTGCCGGCGCACGTCCATCTCGTAGAAGCGCTCCTGGGCGTGCACGTAGCCCTGGGCGCGCATCAGGTCGTCGACGGAGTCGCCGTACAGCTGGGGGATGCCGTGGGCGTCGCGCAGCACCCGGACGTCGCCCGTGAGACCGGGGACGGTCAGGGAGCCGGAGGTCTGCGGCAGCGGGCGCCGCACCAGGACCGTGGTCACGACGAGCGCGACGACCAGCAGCAGCACCACGACGACGGCCCCCCAGGCGGCCGCCCGGACCGGCCGCGGCAGGGCGAGGAAGGCACCGCCAGCGCGAGGCCACGGCCCCGGGGGCCTGTGGACGGGGCTCTCCGGGCTGCTGGGTCATCGTGGTTGCCATTGTGCCGTACCATTGGCAGTCACCCGGGGCGAGTGCCAACCCCTCTCCGCGGAGCCCCACCCGCGACTCGATCGAGGTTCTGAACCGTGCCGACCTACCAGTACGCCTGCACCGAGTGTGCCCACTCCTTCGAGCAGGTCCAGTCCTTCTCGGACGACGCCCTCACCGAGTGCCCGCAGTGCCAGGGCCGCCTGCGCAAGGTCTTCAACGCCGTCGGTGTCGTCTTCAAGGGCTCCGGCTTCTACCGCACCGACAGCCGCGCGAGCACCGCCGCCCCGGTGCCGGCCGCCTCGTCCTCCGGGGAGAACGGCTCCTCCTCGGGCACGGAGAAGAAGCCCTCCGGTGACGCCAAGCCGGCCGCCGCGGGCGCCGGCAAGCCTGCCGCCGCCAGCGCCGGCTCGTCGTCCTCGGACTGAGCCGTACCGGGGCCACGCCCGGCCCTGTGGAGATCGTCGGCACGCAGCGGCGAGACCTCCTAGCGTCGTGTCATGCCCACCCCCGGTGACCGTCCGTCCGCACGCCTGGGCCGCCTGGCCGGCTCGGTACGCCGCGCGGTGCTGCGCCGCCGACGCCCCCTGGCGGGGCTGCTCGGCGCCCTGGCCGTCGTCGCCGCGATCCAGGCCACCGCCGCCGACCCACCCGCGCGGGTGCAGGTGCTCGTGGCCACCCGCGACCTGCCCTCGGGCGTGGTCCTGGGTGCCGGAGACCTGACCCGCGCCGCGTACGCGCCCGGGACGGCCCCGGACGGCCTCGTCGCGGGGGCGGTCGGTCACGTGCTCGCGGCTCCCCTGCGCCGCGGCGAGCCGGTGACCGACGTCCGGCTGGTCGGGCCGGCGCTGACCCGAGACCACCCCGGGCTGTCGGCGGTGCCGGTCCGGCTGCCCGACGCCGGCATGGTCGCGCTGCTGCGGGTGGGTGACCACGTCGACCTGGTGGCCGCCGACCCGCAGGGCTCGGCGGCCCGGGTCGTGGGCCGCGGCGTGCCCGTGCTGGCGCTGCCCCGGGAGCCGTCGACCGGTGCCGCGGTCGGGGATGGGGCCGGCACCGGGGTCGGAGCGCTGCCGGGGCGGCTGGTCGTCGTGGGCGTGCCGGACGCCGAGGTGCCGCAGGTGGCGGACGCGGCGGTCCGGTACTTCCTCACCGTTGCGTTCGGTGGCTAGCCTGAGGCGCTCGGTCCTGCCCCTTCGAACCGCCAAGGAGTCCCACCATGAGCGGATTCAAGACCTTCATCCTGCGTGGCAACCTCGTCGAGCTCGCCGTCGCGTTCGTCATGGCCGCCGCGTTCGCAGCCGTCGTCCTCGCCACCGTCGACCTGCTGATGGGCCTGGTCGGCAAGCTCGGCGGCCAGCCGGACTTCGCGGGCTGGCAGCCCGGGGGCCTGCCCTTCGGCGCCTGGGTCACCGCGGTGATCTCGTTCCTGATCATCGCCGCGGTCGTCTACTTCGTGATCGTCAAGCCGTACACGGTCGCCAAGGAGCGCTACTTCCCGACCGAGGACGCCGGCACTCCCGCCGACGTCGCCGTGCTCGAGGAGATCCGCGACCTGCTGGCCGCCCGCCGCGGCGACGCCTGAGGACCCCCACCCGCTCTTCGAGGTGCGAAGCGCGCCAGCGCCCACCCGCTGGTCGAGGTTGCGAAGCGCGCCAGCGCCCACCCGCTGCTCGGGTGCCAAGCGCGCCAGCGCCCACCCGCTGGTCGAGGTGCGAGCGCCCCAGCACCCACCCGCTGGTCGAGGTGCGAGCGCCCCAGCACCCACCCGCTGCTCGGGTGCGAAGCGCGCCAGCGCCCACCCGCTGGTCGAGGTGCGAAGCGCCCCAGCGCCCACCCGCTGGTCGAGGTGCGAAGCGCGCCAGCGCTGAGCCTCGAGACCCGGCAACCACCACCGCCACGTCGTCACCCGTGGTGCGGCGGCACCTGCGCCTTCAACCAGGCCTCGGTCGGGTCCTCCGGGGAGTCCCCACCGGTGCCGCCCGAACCGCCCGGCTCACGCTCGTCGCTCGTCGTCTCGGGCAGGGAGTCGCCGAAGACGGCTGCGAGCCGACGCCGACGCTGCCAGTCGGACTCGGCACCCTGCGGCCCACTCATGTGCCCACTCACGTGCACAGGCCCGCGGCCTGCAACGCCTCCGTGTCGGGGCTCGGCGTCGGCGACGCGGAACCGGACGGCGAGCTCGAGGCGGAGGCCGACTTGCTGGAGCCGGAGGACTTCTTCTGCCCCGGCACGTTGCCGGCGCTGATCACGCCCTCGCTGAGCCGTCGGGTGAGCGGCTCGTCCGCCGCGATCTTCTTCCAGACCTGCTTCGCCTGCGGCGTCCACACCAGGTGGTTCGGGTTCGTCGGGTCGACGGTGTTCGGGATGGTGAGGAACTGGATGCTGTCCAGCCCGATGCCCCGGAAGTCGTTGCCGAGACCGGCGATCTTGGTGAGGTTGCCCAAGCCCTTGTCGAGGGTCAGCGACTTGGTCGCCGCCTCGAGGAAGCGGATGAGCCGGTCCGGGCGGGCCAGGGTGTCGGAGGAGACCACCTGGTGGGCCATCGAGGCGATGAAGGCCTGCTGGCGCTTCATCCGGCCGATGTCCGAGCCGTTGCCGATGACGTAGCGCTCCCGCACGTAGTTGAGGGCCTGCTGCCCCTCGAGTTTGCGGTTCCCGGCCGGGATGTTGATGCCGTGCGCGGGGTCCACGATGTCCTCGGGGATGCACACCTGGACGCCGCCGATCGCGTCGACCATGCCCCGGAAGCCGTTGAAGTCGACGACCACGAAGTGGTCGAGCCGCACGCCGGTGAGCTGCTCGAACTGCTGGATGGTGCAGGCGGGGCCACCGAGCCCGAACGCCTCGTTCCACAGCACGTCGGTCTCCCCCGCGATCTGCTCCCCCTTGGCGGTGGTGCAGTCCGGACGGTCGATGGAGGAGTCGCGCGGGATGCTGATGCCGTACGCCCGCTGACGGTCGGCGGAGACGTGCATGAGGATCGTGGTGTCCGAGCGCTGACCGGTGCCGGTCAGGCCGTCGATGTCGTTGCCGGCGCCGTCCCGGTTGTCGGAGCCCATCACGAGCACGTTGAGCGGCTCCTTCGGGCCCTCCACGGCGACCTTGACCGGGCGGTCCTCGAGCTGCTTGGTCACGTCGAGCACGTCGAGGTTGCCGTTGAGGTGGCGGTAGAGGAAGACGACGCCGAGCCCGGTGCCCATGGCCAGCACCACGACCACGGCCAGGATGACCTTGCCGACGGCGTGCCTGCGACGGCCCGGCGCCCGCCGCTGGGGGCCCTGGGGACCCTGGGGCGCGACCGGGCCCGACGGAGCACTGATCGGAACAGCGTCGGGCAAGGCGGCCACCTTCGATTCGGGTCTCGGCGCAGGACGAACCTACCCGGGGACCTTGAATTGTGGCGCCGGCCGACCGCTCCGGACAAACCCTTGCCTGGGTACGGGAGCGCGACCTCCTACCCTGAGCCCCATGAGCAGCCCAGCGGACGTTCTCGGGCTGCGGTTCCGGCCCACCCATCGGTTCCGGCCGTGCGCGCTGGTGGCCCCCGGGTTCGTCGCCCACGAGGTCGCCCCGGGGGCGTCCGCCGACCTGACCCGGGCCAGCACCGGGCCCGTCGCGCCGTTCGCCGCGGTGGAGGCCGACGTGCGCCCCGGGGAGGACGCGGCGGCGCGGGTCGAGCTCGGACTCGCCACCACCGACGACGAGCACGTGCTGGCCACCTGGTCGGCCGACGACTCGCGGGTCGCCATCTCGGTGCGCCGCGGCGGGCGCACCCGGGTGCTGCGCCGACGCAGGGTCGCCCTGGGGGCGGTGTTCCGGCTCGCCTTCGTGCTGTGCGAGAACCAGGTCACGGTGCTGGCCGACACCGGAGCGGGCTGGCGGGCGCTGCTCACCGAGCGGACGCGGGTGGCGACCCTGGTCGACCTGCGGGCCCAGGAGGTGCTCGCCGCCCACCGCTACGCCTGGGGCGGCGTCGGCCTGGGTGTCGTACGGGCCGGACTGTTCGGGATGGCGGGCCTGCGCGACCCCCACCTGGTCCAGCACGCCGACGGCACGCCGTACGTCCGCGACGGGCGGCTCCACCTGACCTGGACGTGCGCCGGGCTCGGCTTCTTCCAGCAGGCGCACTGGTCGGTGTGGTCGCTGGAGCCGGCGGATCCGGAGGGGATGCGCCTCGAGGCGCTACTCTTCACCCGACGTGACGGGCTCGTGCTCGGCGACCACGCGGGCCAGCTGGTGCGCGACGGCGACCGCTGGCTGGTGGCGACCAGCTCGTGGGGGGACTTCGCCCCCGGCAACGTGCACGTGCGTCACACCACCTCGACCGCCGACCTGCTCCGGGGCGTGCACCTGCTCGAGACCGAGCGCACCCCGCTGCCGAGCGAAGCCGGCACCTGGGACCCGGCGCTCACCCGGGTCAACGGCCGCTGGCACGTCGCGTACGTCGAGAGCCGCTCACAGCGGCCGTTCGTCTTCCACCCGGCGCTCGCGGCGAGCGACGCCGAGGAATGGACCGACGGGCTCGTCCCCGTCGCCTCGATGGGCGGGATGCGCCAGTGCGAGGGGCCGGTGCTCGTCACCGTGGACGGCGAGACCCGGCTGCTGGCCAGCGACGGCGCGGGCCGCCGGTACCCGGTCTTCGACCTCACCGGTGAGCCCGTTGGGGACCTGGACGCGCCCTACGGCACGAACATCCCGCACCCGCAGCTGGTGCCGGACCCGGCCGGCGGCTGGTTGCTGGTCACCTTCGACGGCACGGCAGCCGACCAGGACGTGCTCGGCTACGGCGGGCACGGCGACGTGCTGGTCCTGCGCGCGGACTGAGCGCAGGACCAGCGACGTGGATCAGTCGTCGTCGCCCTGGGAGTCGTCGTCCTGGCAGTCGTCGCTCTGGGCGTCGTCCTGGTCGCCGTCCTCCTCGTCGTCGGCCTCGTCCTCCTGCTCGTCGTGGTCGCGGTTGCTGACGCCGTCGCCGTCGGAGTCCTCGTCGGCGTCGCCGACGCCGTTGCCGTCGGAGTCGGCCCGGCGCGGCGAGGTGCCGTGGTCGTTCTCGTCCTCGTCGGAGAGGCCGTCGCCGTCCTGGTCGTCGTCGTCGGCGACGCAGCGCTCGTCGGCGTCGTCCTCGTCCTCGTTGTGCACGCCGTCGCGGTCCGCGTCCTCGTCGCCGTCACGGATGCCGTCGTCGTCGGTGTCGCGGTCGTTGACGTCGGTGGAGGTGTAGCCGTCGTGGACCTCGTCGCCGTCGTCGTCACCGTCGTTGTCGGTGTCCTCGTCCTGCGGGTCGGTGCCGTGGCGGTACTCCGCGAGGTTGCGCAGGCCGTCCTTGTCGGCGTCGTGCCGGGCGTCGTTCTTCTTCGGGTTGAGGCCGTGGGCGCTCTCCCAGCGGTCGGGCATCCGGTCCCCGTCGCGGTCACCGCGCGCGGCGTCGGCGCTGGTCGTGCCCAGCGTCAGCAGCCCCGCTATGGCGAGGGACGAGAGCGTCGCGAGCGTCCGGCGGGTCCGGGGGTGCAGCATCGGCATGGTCTTCTCCGTGGTGAGGTGAGGTGAGGGGCGGGGCGGAAACCTGTGGGGCAGTGTCGTGCGGGCGTGGGGGGCGCCGGTGGAGCAGGTCCAGACAACCAGTCCGGAGCGAGCCCGGGTAGGAGGCGACCGGCCGCGTGCAGATGGCCCGAACGGGCCATCAAGTCGGTCCGGCCACCCGTCGGACGCGACGGGCACGGCCGAAGTGGGGTGCGGCCCCGCTCGCGTGGCAAGATGACCGCCGACGAGCGGCCCCGCCGCCGTCCCCGCCCCAGTAGCTCAGCGGATAGAGCAGCCGCCTCCTAAGCGAAAGGTCGCAGGTTCGACTCCTGCCTGGGGCACCCGAACGCTGGCACCCGAGCTGGACCAGGGTCAGCGAGCCGCGGGCTCCCGCAGCCGCTGGGCGAGCTGCACGAAGTCGCCGAGCGTCGCGTAGAGGGCCGGGGCGTCGGGCTGGGCCGGCCGCGCCGCCCGGCGAGCGACCGGGGGGAGCCGCAGGCCGGAGCAGCGGGGCTGCTCGAAGAGGGCGGGCCGCACGAGCTGGGGGGCTCGGACGTACGCGGTCTCGTAGTGGGGGTAGTCGATCAGGTCGACGGAGAGCTGCAGGGTCATGGGGGGACTCCGAGTGAGGTCTGGTGCTGGGCGGTGCAGGTCGTTGCGGTCCCCCGATCCACGGCCCATCCTGTGGGCTGGAAAGCGCCGGAGCATCGTCCGATCGACCATTTTCCATCCGTCCGTGTGCGCTCCTCCCCGCACCGGGGACCCGTCAGTCGACGAGCTCGAAGCGGATGCCCGCCCGGACCAGCCGAGCGATCAGCGCGTCGCCCATGGCCTGCGCGGTGGTCACCTGGCCGGCCGTCTCCGGGTTGTCGTCGAAGGCCAGGCAGAGCGCCGACTCGGCCAGCATCTTGGCGGTCTCGCCGTAGCCCGGGTCGCCGCCGGAGACCCGGGTGTGGACCTGCCGCCCGGTCCCTGAGCCGATGAAGTCCACCGTGAACCAGGACTTGGCGCGGCGGCTCTCGTCGGGGCCCTCGCCCTGCTTGATCCGCCCCAGGAGCATCTTGCGCAGCGGCTTGACCTGCGCCGCCGCGACCATCGAGGCGAGCCCGGCCGCGCCGCCCGCGGCGTAGCGCAGGGTCTTGGTGCCGGCGTAGTGCGAGTAGCGGAACCTCGGTCCGTACGCCGCCAGCGCCGCGCCGCTGCGTGCCACGACGAGCGGGTCCAGGGTCGGCAGCGGCAGCAGCCAGTAGCCCAGCTCTGCGTCCCGGTGGGGCCTGCCGGCACCGGCCCTCGAGGACCGTCCCTCCGGGCGGGGCTCGAGGCGGCGCCGCCGGCTGGCGGCGTCCTTCATCTGCCGGGCCCGTGGGAATGCGGCCATCGCCGAGTGGAAGGTGCCGCCCGAGAACATGGCGCTGGCGCGCACCACTCCCCGGACGTCGATCGGCCCGCTCGGGTCGAGCTGCTGCACGGTGAAGAGCGCGCCGAGGTCGTGCGGGACCGAGTCGAACCCGCACGCGTGCACGATCCGCGCACCGGTGCGCCGCGCGGTCGCGTCGTGGGCGACGTACATCAGGTCGACGAACTCGGGCTCGCCGGTGAGGTCCACGTAGTCGGTGCCCGCCTCCGCGCAGGCCGCCACGAGAGGCTCCCCGTGGGTGAGGAACGGCCCGACGGTGGTGATGACCACGCGAGCCCGCCGTGCGACGTCCGCCAGCGAGCCGGGGTCGCCCACGTCGGCGTGCAACAGCTCGAGCCCCGTCAGCGACCCGTCGATCTTCACCAGCCGGTCGCGTACCCGCTCGAGCTTGTCGGGGCTACGACCCGCGAGCGCCCAACGCAGACCCTCCGGTGCGTGGGCGGCGAGGTACTCCGCGGTCAGTGCCCCGGTGAAGCCGGTGGCGCCGAAGATCACGAGGTCGAGGTCACGGTCCGGGTTGCGGGGCTCAGCCATGTGACCATCGTCGCACCTGGAAAATACTTCCCCACAGCGTCCCCCGGAGAGGGCGCATCCGAGCCCCGAGCGGCGATGGACTGTCGGTGGTCGGTGCTGGAATGGGGTCATGGCCGAGACGATCAGCAGCCCCGAGACACCCTCCGAGGTGCTGGCTGCGGTGCGCTCGGCACGCCGGGTCGAGGACGCCGAGGCCACCCGCCAGCTGCGGCTCGCGGTGGACTGGGCGGCGATGCACTCGGTGGACTCCCTCGACGACGCCGCGCACCTGTGGGCTGAGCGGTACGGCGACACCGGGGTCCCGGTCGCCGGACCCGGGGCACCCCTGGTGGCGGAGTTCTGCGTCGCCGAGCTCGCCGCCGCCATCGGGGTCTCCACCGACGCCGGGCGGGGATACCTCGGAGAAGCCGTCGAGCTCAGGTACCGCCTGCCCCGGGTCTGGGCCCGGGTTGTTGCGGGTGATCTGGTGGCGTGGAAGGCCCGCCGTATCGCCCGGGCGACGATCCACCTGTCCCGGGAGGCCGCGTGCTTCGTCGACGCTCACGTCGCGGCCGTGGCGCACAAGATCGGGCCCTACGTCCTCGACCGGCTCGTCGAGGAGGCCATCGCCCGGTTATTGCCCGAGGAGGCCGACCAACGACGCCGGGCCGGCGCGGACGGGCGGCGCTTCGACATCGACACCACCAACACCTCCTTGAGCGGGACGGCGTCGGTGTGGGGTGAGCTCGACGTCGCCGACGCCCTCGACCTGGATGCCGCCGTCAGTGCCGGGGCGGAGCACCTCAAGGCCCTCGGTTCCACCGACTCCGTCGACGTCCGACGCGCGGCCGCGGTCGGTGACCTCGCCCGGGCCCAGCAGACCCTCGACCTCACCACCCACACCGACGCGGCCACGTCGGACCAGCCGAGGCGGAAGGCACGTCAGGTGGTGCTCTACGTCCACCTCTCCGACGCCGCCCTCGCAGACGGTCGCCTCGGTGATCTGGGCCGGTTGGAGAACACCCGGTCGTTGGTCACCGTCGAGCAGGTCCGGGCCTGGTGCGGCCACCCCGACACCTCCGTGACCGTGAAGCCCGTCATCGACCTGGCCGACCACGTCCGGGTCGACGCCTACGAGGTCCCCGACCGGATGCACGAGGCCGCGGTCCTGGTGGACCACACCTGTGTCTTCCCGTGGTGCACCAGACCCGCCCGCGGCTGCCGCCCCGATGAGCGCGACGCGGACTGTGACCACATCACCCCCTACGCACCCGACAGCTCCGCCGGCTCGACGTGTTCGTGCAACATCGCCCCGTTGTGCCGCCGGCACCACCGGTTGAAGACCCACGGCGCCTGGAGGTACACCCAGGTCGAACGCGGCACCTACCTCTGGACCTCCCCCCACGGCCTGTCGTACCTGCGTGACCACGAGGGCACCCTCGACGTCACCCGCCACAACCCGTCCCGGCCCTGCGCCCACCCACCCGACCAGTAGCTCCCCCGCCCCACACCCCGCCACACCATGGCGGGGTCACCGGCACGTCCGCCGTTGGTCGAGGTGTGAGGAGCGCCAGCGACGAACCTCGAGACCCCCGCAAGACGACCCAGCCCCCGTCACCGGGTTTCGAGACGCTCGCTGCGCTCGCTCCTCAACCAACGGCGTCCCGCTGGTCGAGGTGTGAGGAGCTTCAGCGACGAGCCTCGAGACCCCGTAACCGTCACCTCCGCGGTCCGGTCACCGGGTTTCGAGACGCTCGCTGCGCTCGCTCCTCAACCAACGGCGTCCCGCTGGTCGAGGTGCGAGGAGCGTCAGGACCTCCCCGCTGGTCGAGGTGCGAGGAGCGCTAGCGACGAGCCTCGAGACCCCCGCAAGACGACCCAGCCCCCGTCACCGGGTTTCGAGACGCTCGCTGCGCTCGCTCCTCAACCGGCGGGGGGCCGTTGGTCGAGGTGTGAGGAGCGCCAGCGACGAGCCTCGAGACCCGGTGCGACCGGCCACGTGGGTCACCGGGTTTCGAGACCCGGCGACGGCTGCGCCGGGATTGTCGGGGCTACCAGGCGTGGCCGGGGCGCTGCTCGACCGCGATGGGCAGGGTGACGTCGAGGTCGCGGGCGATCTCGAGGACGAAGACGCCGCCGTCCTCGTCGGGGGTGCGGAACCAGTCGCCGTCGTCCTCGACATTCGTCGGGCCCTGCCAGCACCGCCAGCCCCACGGTTCGTAGGCCCGGGCGACGCCCGTCGACAGGGCGCCCACCTCGAACCCCCGGCGCAGCACCTCGTCGACGGCCTCCATCAGGGCACGGCCGAGCCCGAGGCCCCGGAGCAGCGGTCGCACGGCCACCGCCTCGACGTACCCGCCGGCCAGCACCTCGTCGCCGACGTACAACCGGCGCGGCACCACGGCGGCGTGGGCCAGGAGCAGCCCGTCGCGACGGACCCACAGGTGCGTCCCGCCGAGGCCGTGTGCGAAGTCGGCGTCGCTGAGCCGCTCTCCGAACGCCTCGTCGAGGAGCCTCCGGAGCTCGCCGAGCCCGGCTGGGTCGGGAGGCTCGAAGTCCACCGTCAGCACCCTCCCAATCTACGCCGGCAACCTCTCGGAGACCTCCCCTCACGTCCGGTCGCGACGTAGGCTCGGGCCATGTGCCGCAACATCCGCCCGCTCCACAACTTCGAGCCGCCGGCCACCCGTGACGAGGTCACGGCGGCAGCCACGCAGTACGTCCGCAAGGTCAGCGGGACGACGAAGCCCAGCCAGGCCAACCAGGCCGCCTTCGACCGGGCCGTCGCCGAGATCGCCCACCTGACCCAGCACCTCCTCGACGACCTCGTCACCTCCGCCTCGCCGAAGAACCGCGAGGACGAGGCGGCCAAGGCCCGGGCGCGCGCCGAGCTGCGCTACGCCAGATGACCCCTCCGACGGCCGCGCGGGCCTCCGGCACCGTGACCGCGCCGGGTTCCCCGCCGTCGCCCGCGGCGAGTCGGGCAGCGCTCGCGCTGCTGCGCCACCGGCCGCTGGTGGTGCTCACCGGAGCCGGGCTCAGCACCGACTCGGGGATCCCCGACTACCGGGGCCCGGGCGCGCCCGCGCGGATGCCGATGACCTACCAGGAGTTCGTCGCCGGCCCGGCGGCCAGGCAGCGGTACTGGGCGCGCAGCCACCTCGGGTGGGGCCGGATGCGGTCCGCCGACCCCAACGCCGGCCACCACGCGCTCACGCGCCTCGACCCCGACCTGCTCATCACCCAGAACGTCGACGGGCTGCACGAGCGCGCCGGCTCACCGCGCCTGGTCGCCCTGCACGGGCGGATCGCCGAGGTGGTCTGCCTGACGTGTCGCGCCGTCACTCCCCGGGCCGAGCTGCACGCCCGGCTGGGTGAGCTGAACCCCGACTTCGCCGTCCGGCACGCGGCCGCCGAGACCCGCCCGGACGGCGACGTGGCGCTCGACGACACCGGCGACTTCGCGGTCCCGGCCTGTGCGGCCTGTGGCGGGATCCTCAAGCCCGACGTGGTCTTCTACGGCGAGAACGTCCCGCCACCGCGCGTCGAGCAGTGCTACGCCGCGGTCGACGCCCTCGTCGGCTCCGCCGGAGCGCTGCTGGTCGTCGGCTCGTCGCTGAGCGTGATGTCCGGGCTGCGCTTCGTCCGGCGCGCGCACCGCAACGGCACGTCGGTGGTGATCGTCAACCGCGGCACCACCCGCGGCGACGAGCTCGCCACCCACAAGCTGGACGTCGGCTGCAGCGAGTTCCTCACCAGCCTGGCCGACTGATTGGCCGACTGACCGGGCCGACGGCCGGCCGGGTCAGTGCAGGCGCACGAAGATGTGGTCCGCGGCCTCGAGCGCGATCTCGGCGGTCTCCCCGCCGGAGCCGAGCAGCACCCCGTCGCCGGTCTCGACCACGGTGATCGTGGTGTCCGGGAGCGCCCCGACACGACGCAGCGCACTCATCAGCGCCTCGTCCTTCTGCATCTCCTCGGAGATCCGACGCACCAGCACCCGCCGCTCATCGGCGCCGACCACCTGCGAGAGCGGCTCCACCCCGGTCATGAACTGCACCTCGGGGTCGGAGCCGCCGAGCTCGTGCAGCCCAGGGATCGGGTTGCCGTACGGCGACTCGGTGGGGTGACCGAGCAGCTCCACCAGCCGGCGCTCCACGGTCTCCGACATCACGTGCTCCCAGCGGCAGGCCTCCTCGTGCACCAGCTCCCAGTCGAGGCCGATCACGTCGATCAGCAGCCGCTCCGCGAGCCGGTGCTTGCGCATCACCCGGGTCGCGAGACGCAACCCCTCGTCGGTGAGCTGGAGGTGCCGGTCACCCTCGACGGTGAGCAGTCCGTCGCGCTCCATCCGGGCCACGGTCTGCGAGACCGTCGGGCCGCTCTGGTGCAGGCGCTCCGCGATCCGGGCGCGCAACGGGACGATGCCCTCCTCGACCAGCTCGTAGACGGTCCGCAGGTACATCTCGGTCGTGTCGATCAGGTCACTCACCGGTCCATTCTGACCTACCGGACCCCACACCCTCATCGGGCGGGGGCGATCCGGCGTGGGTCCCGGTGGCAGGCTGAGTGCGATGACCTCCGTGATGTGGTTCCGCCGCGACCTGCGCCTGGGCGACAACCCAGCCCTGCTCGAGGCCGTCGCCGACGGCGACGTCCTCCCGCTCTTCGTGCTCGACCCCGCCCTGTGGGGCCCGGCCGGCCCGAGCCGGCGCGCCTACCTGGCCGACTCCCTGCGCGCCCTCGACGCCTCCCTGCACCGCCACGACGCCCGGCTCAGCGTCGTGCGCGGCGACCCGGTGCGGCGGGTCCTGCTCGCGGCCCGGGAGGTGGGGGCGGACCGCGTCCACCTCGCTGCCGACCACGGCCCGTACGGCCGGGCCCGCGACGAGCACGTCGAGCAGGCGCTGGGTGAGGCGGGGATCGAGCTGGTCCGCACCGGCTCGGCGTACGCCGTGGGGCCCGGACGCGTCACCAACGGCCAGGGTGAGCCGTACAAGGTCTACACGCCGTTCTCGAAGGCGTGGCTCGACCACGGCTGGCGGGCACCGGTGGGTCCGCCGACCGGAGCCGGCTGGCTGGCCCTCGACGAGACCACCGACATTCCCGAACCGGACCTGCCCGCCGGCCTTGAGCTGCCCCAGGCGGGTGAGGACGCCGCCACGCGGCGCTGGGCGGAGTTCCTCGACGAGGGCGTCGCCGACTACGACGAGGCCCGCAACCTGCCCGGCGTCGACGGCTCCTCACGCATGTCGGTGCACCTCAAGTACGGCGAGATCCACCCGCGCACCATGCTGGCCGACCTCGCCCGGCTGCGCAGCGCCGGTGCCGTGACCTACCGCAAGGAGCTCGCGTGGCGTGAGTTCTACGCCGACGTGCTCGCCGCCCGGCCGGAGACCGCGCGGGAGTACCTCCGCCCGGAGTTCTCCCGGATGTCCTACGACGAGCCGGGCGCCCGGCTCGAGGCCTGGCAGCAGGGCCGCACCGGCTTCCCGGTGGTGGACGCCGGCATGCGCCAGCTGCGGGCGACCGGCTGGATGCACAACCGGCTGCGGATGATCGTGGCCAGCTTCCTCGTCAAGGACCTGCACCTCGAGTGGCAGCACGGCGCGCGGCACTTCATGCACTGGCTGGTCGACGGCGACCTCGCCTCCAACCAGCACGGCTGGCAGTGGACCGCCGGCTCCGGCACCGACGCCTCGCCGTTCTTCCGGGTCTTCAACCCGACCAGCCAGGGCCGCAAGTTCGACCCGCAGGGCACCTACGTGCGCCGCTGGGTGTCCGAGCTGGCCGATGCCGGGCAGGTCCCCGACCCGCACGAGCCCGACGCCGAGACCCGCCGGCGGGTCGGCTACCCCACCCCGATGGTCGACCACGGCGAGGAACGTCGCGAAGCACTCGACCGGTGGGAGAGGATCAGGAGATGAGCGAGCACCCCCCGTTGATCGTGCCCAGCCGCTTCTGCGGTCCCCCGTCCTCCGGCAACGGCGGCTGGACCGCCGGGGCCCTGGCCGCCCTGGTCGACCACGACTGCCCCGACAACCGTGCCGAGGCCTGGCCGGCGATCACCGTCGCGCTGCGCCAGCCGCCGCCCCTGGACACCCCGATGGACGTCGGCGTGGACGGGACCGACACGGTGGCGAGCTTCGGCGGAGCGGTCGTCGCCCGGGCCCGGCTCAGCGACACCGACCCCGGGCTGGTGGAACCGGTGCCGGTGGAGCGGGCCCGGGCCGCGATGGCGTCGTACCCGGGGCTCACCTCGCACCCCTTCGCGACCTGCGTGGTCTGCGGCACCGACCGCGCCGAGGGCGACGGGCTGCGGATCTTCCCCGGCCGGGTCGCCGACCAGGACGGCGCGACCCGCGTCGCGGCCTCCTGGACGCCGCACCCGAGCACCGGCGAGGACTTCCACACCTACGTCGACGACGTGCCGCGCGCCTCGTTGGCGGTCACCTGGGGCGCCCTGGACTGCATCGGCGGGTGGGCCGGGGACCTCGGCGAACGCCTGATGGTGCTCGCCGGGATGACGGCTCGGGTGGACGCGCTCCCGGTCATCGGCGAGGAGCACGTGGTGGTCGGGATGGCCCGGGGCCGTGAGGGTCGCAAGACCTTCACCTCCGCCACCCTCTACGACGCCGACGGCCGGGTGGTCGCCTGCGCCGAGCACCTGTGGGTGGCGGTCGACCCGGCGGCGTTCGCCTGAGGCGCACCCGACTGACCCGCCCCGACTGACCCGCGATCCGCCTGACGTGCACGTCACCCGGCCCGGGAGTTGACGAGGGCCGGGGGCGTTGGGGAGCATTCAGGCCATGGGTTTTAACGATCAAAACGAGTGGTGGCGACAGGCTGTCTGCTACCAGGTCTACGTCCGCAGCTTCGCCGACGCCGATGGCGACGGCATCGGCGACCTGCCCGGCATCACCAGCCGGCTGCCCTACCTGCGCGGTCTCGGCGTCGACGCGCTGTGGATCACGCCCTTCTACACCTCGCCGCAGCACGACCACGGCTACGACGTCGCCGACTACCGCGACATCGACCCCTTGTTCGGCTCCCTCGACGACGCCGACGCCCTGCTGGCGCGCGCCCACGAGCTGGGCCTCAAGGTGATCGTCGACCTCGTTCCGAACCACACCTCCAGCGAGCACGAGTGGTTCCAGGCCGCCCTCGCCGCCGGCCCGGGCAGCCCCGAGCGCGAGCGCTACCTCTTCCGGGACAGCCCGGACGGCACACCCCCGAACAACTGGAGCTCGGTCTTCGGCGGCCCCGCCTGGACGCAGGTCGAGGACGGCCAGTGGTACCTCCACCTCTTCGACACCACCCAGCCGGACCTGAACTGGCGCAACCCCGAGGTCGGCGACATGTTCGTCGACGTGCTCACCTTCTGGCTCGACCGCGGGGTCGACGGCTTCCGGGTCGACGTCGCCCACGGCCTCTTCAAGGAGGCCGACCTGCGCGACCAGGTCCTCGACGAGGACGTCGCCGCCAGCAGCGTGCCCGCGGAGTCGACGTCCGGCGGCGGGGGCAGCATGGTCGAGCGCACGATGCGCGACGAGCCCATGTGGGACCAGCCCGAGGTGCACGAGGTCTACCGTCGCTGGCACGACGTGCTCGCGAGGTACGACGGCGACCGGATGCTCGTGGCGGAGGCCTGGACCCAGTCCGCCGAGTCGATGGCCCGCTTCATCCGCCCCGACGAGATGAGCCAGGCCTTCAACTTCTCCTGGCTGCTGGCCGACTGGTCGGCCAGCGCGTTCGAGGAGGTCATCACCGGCACCTTCGCCTCGGTGGCGCTGGTGCAGGGCACGCCCACCTGGGTGCTGAGCAACCACGACGTCGTGCGGCACACCACCCGCTACGGCGGCGGCGCCCAGGGCCTGGCCCGGGCCCGGGCGGCCACGCTGACCATGCTCGGCCTGCCCGGCTCCTCCTACCTCTACGAGGGCGAGGAGCTCGGCCTGGAGCAGGTCGAGGTCGAGCCCGAGTTCCGCCAGGACCCCTCCTGGTTCCGCACCGGCGAGCCCGGTCGTGACGGCTGCCGCGTGCCGGTGCCGTGGGGCGGCGAGAAGCCGCCGTTCGACTTCGGCCCCGGCGAGGTCCAGCCGTGGCTGCCGCAGCCCGAGGAGTGGGCCGCGCTCACCGTCGAGGCGCAGGGCACCGACCCGGGCTCCACACTGTCGTTCTACCGCGACGCCCTGGCCGCCCGGCGTGGCATCGTCGACGCCGGCGCCGAGGTCGAGATCCTCGACCTCGGGCCCGACGTGCTGGCCTTCCGCCGCGGTCCCGTGACGGTGGTGCTGAACTGCGGTGCCGACCCCGTCGCGCTGCCCGCGGGCGAGGTCGTCGTGGCGAGCGGCCCGATCGGTGCCGAGCTGCCGGGCGACACGGCGGTCTGGCTGCGCTGAACGTCGCGGAGAGCGCCCCGGTCAGTCGACCGGGGCGCTCTCCAGTGCGGCGTTGTAACGGCTGAGCACGTCCACGAAGCCGGCCAGCTCGGCGTCGTCCCACTCACCGAGGCGGGCGTCGAGCCAGGCCCGGCGCTGGGTGGAGACCGCGACGAGGCGACGACGGGCCTCGTCGCTGGCCGAGACCAGCGAGGCCCGGCCGTCCAGCGGGTCGGGGACCCGGTCCGCCAGCCCCAGGTCCACCAGCTGCTGCACCTGCCGGCTGATCGCGCCCTTGTCGATGTCGAACCTCTCGGCAAGCACCGAGGGCCGCATCGGGCCCTGGTCCGCGACGAACGCCAGCATCAGGTAGGCGCCGCGCTGCAGGTCGGGATGGACCTCGCGGGAGCGCTCCCCCAGCACCCGCTTGATGCGGCGGATCAGCACCCCGACCTCGGCCTCGAGCCGCCCCAGGGTCTCGGGGCGGGTGGGGTCGGGGTCGGGCGCGCTCATCGGGCCATCGCCTCCTCGGCGGGCTCGGCCGCCGTGGTGACCTCGGGCAGGTTCGTGGTGCGCAACGGGACCTCGCGGATGAAGAGGATGGCGACCAGGGCCAGGACCGCGAACGGTACCGCGACCAGGAAGATCTCACCGATCGAGGAGCCGTAGGCGCTCTCGAAGAGCGACCGCACCGGGGCCGGAAGGGTCTCGAGGTCCGGGATCGAGTGGCTCTGCTCGCCGTTCGAGGCGACCCCCAGCTTCGTCAGGCCGGCGGACACCTTGCCGGCGACCTGGTGGCTGAACAGCGCTCCGAGCGCCGCGACCCCGATCGATCCGCCGGTGGAGCGGGAGAACGCGACCACGGCGCTGGCGGCCCCCATGTCCGACTGCACGGTGTTGTTCTGCACGGCGAGCACGAGGTTCTGCATCGTCATGCCCAGCCCGGCGCCGAGGATGGCGGTGAAGAGCCCGACGACGGCGAGGTGGGTGGTCTCGTCGATGGTGCCCAGCAGGCTCAGGCCGATGACCACGAGGACCATGCCCCAGACGAGCCAGCGCTTCCACAGCCCGGTCCGGGTGATCGTCCGGCCGCTGACGATGCTCGCGACGAAGAGGCCCCCGACCATCGTGACCGACATCAGGCCGGCCCGCGTCGGGGACATGCCCCGGGCGAGCTGGTAGTACTGGCTCAGGTAGACCGTGGCGCCGAACATCGCCAGCCCGATCATCACCGACGCGGAGGTGGCCAGCGCCGTGGTGCGGTCCCGGAACAGGCGCAGCGGGATGACCGGCTCGGTGGCGCGGCTCTCGACCCAGATCGCGGCGGCCACGACCAGGACGCCGCCGACGACGAGCAGGGCGCTGCGCGTCGAGACCCACGCGAACTGGTTGCCGCCCAGGGAGACCCACACGAGCAGGAGCGAGATGCCGGCGACGATCAACGTGGCGCCCAGGTAGTCGATCTTGACGTCGCGCTTCACGACCGGCAGGTGCAGGGTCTTCTGCAGGGCGAAGAAGGCGAGCACCGCGACCGGCAGGCCGACGAAGAAGCACCAGCGCCAGCCCAGGCCGGGGGTGTCCACGATGACGCCACCGATCAGCGGACCGCTCACCGTGGCGAGCGCGAAGACCGCGCCGATGTAGCCGGAGTAGCGACCGCGCTCGCGCGGGGAGACCATCGAGGCGATGACGACCTGCACCAGGGCGGTCAGGCCACCGACGCCGAGGCCCTGCACCACGCGGGCGCCGATCAGCACCTCCATGCTGGGCGCGAACCCGGCGACCAGGGACCCGATCGAGAAGATCACCAGCGCGGTCTGCACGAGCAGCTTCTTGCTGAACAGGTCGGCCAGCTTCCCCCACACCGGGGTGGACGCGGTCATCGCGAGCAGCGTCGCCACGACGACCCAGGTGTAGCCGGTCTGGCTTCCCCGGAGGTCGGTGACGATGGCAGGCAGCGCGTTGCTCACGACGGTGCTGGAGAGCATGGCCACGAACAGCGCCAGGAGGAGGCCGCTGAGCGCCTCGAGCACCTGGCGGTGCGTCATCCCACCCGTCTGCTCGGCGGTGGGGGCAGGGGCTGGCTGGGTACTCAACGGAGCTCGATTCGAGAACGACAAAGGTTGACTTGGTCAACGATATCGAGATGGTTGACGAACCGCAACCATCCGTGGCGAGGGCCACACCTGTCCCCGGACGTGCAGCGACCCGCAGGCGTGGGCCCCGCTGGGGGCCCGCTCCGGCGGACGTGACGTCCGGATCGCCTGCGGGTCGGGTGACTGCTGTGGATTCGCCAGCCGCTGTCGGCTGGGCGACGGCTGCTAGCGGGCAGCCACCTCACGCGTCCTCGAAGAAATCATTTCCCTGGACCACCTCCTCTCTCGTGTACGACGAGCCTAGGTCCGGCCCGGACCCCGATCAAGGCAATTGCCGACCGGTCCGGGGCGACCCTCAGGTGCCCGCACCCGCAGCCGCGAACTGCGCCTCGTGGAGCCGCGCGTAGGCGCCGCCGGCCGCGAGCAGGGCGGCGTGGGCGCCCTGCTCCACGATCGCACCGTCCTCCATGACCAGGATCAGGTCGGCGTCGCGGATCGTCGAGAGCCGGTGCGCGATCACGAACGAGGTTCGGTCGGTGCGCAGCGCGGCCATGGCGTGCTGCAGGAGCAGCTCGGTGCGGGTGTCGACCGAGCTGGTGGCCTCGTCGAGGATCAGCAGCGCCGGGTCGGTCAGGAACGCCCGGGCGATCGTGACCAGCTGGCGCTCCCCGGCGCTGAGGTTGCTGCCCTCCTCGTCGACGACCGTGTCGTAGCCGTCGGGCAGGGAGTGCACGAAGCGGTCCACGAACGTCGCGCGCGCCGCCTCCAGGACGTCCGCCTCGCTGGCGTCCGGCCGGCCGTAGGCGATGTTCTCGCGGATCGTGCCCTCGAAGAGCCAGGTGTCCTGGAGCACCATCCCGATCTGGGAGCGCAGCTCGGAGCGCGGCACGGCGGTGATGTCGACGCCGTCCAGGGTGATCCGGCCGGCGTCGACGTCGTAGAAGCGCATCACCAGGTTGACCAGCGTGGTCTTGCCGGCCCCGGTCGGTCCGACGATGGCCACGGTCTGGCCGGGCCGGGCCACCAGCGAGAGGTGCTCGATCAGCGGCCGGTCGTCGTCGTAGCGGAAGGCGACGTCCTCGAAGGCGACCTCGCCGTGGCGGACGGCGGGGGTGGTCGCGGCCGGCGGGTCCGCCGGCTCCTCCTCCGCGTCGAGCAGCTCGAAGACCCGCTCGGCCGAGGCCACGCCGGACTGCAGCAGGTTCATCATCGAGGCGAGGGTGGTGAGCGGCTGCGTGAACTGGCGGGTGTACTGGACGAAGGCCTGGACCTCGCCCAGCGACAACGAGCCGCTGGCCACCCGCAGCCCCCCGACGACGGCGATCACGACGTAGTTGAGGTTCCCGATGAACATCATCGCCGGCATGATCAGGCCGGAGACGAACTGCGCCCCGAAGCTGACCCGGTGGAGCTCGTCGTTCTCCTGGGCGAAGGTCTCCTCGACCTCGCCCCGGCGTCCGAAGACCTGGACCAGGGCGTGGCCGGAGAAGGTCTCCTCGATGTGGGCGTTGAGCTGGCCGGTCCGCCGCCACTGGGCCACGAACATCCCCTGCGAGCGCCGCATGATCGCCCGGGTGACCAGCAGCGAGAGGGGCACCGAGACCAGGGCGATCAGGGCCAGCGCCGGTGAGATCCAGATCATCATCGCGAGCACGGCGAACACCGTCATCAGCGAGGTCAGCAGCTGGCTCATGGTCTGCTGCAGGGTCTGGCTGACGTTGTCGATGTCGTTGGTGACCCGGCTCAGCAGCTCGCCGCGCGGGGAGCGGTCGAAGTAGCCCAGCGGCAGCCGGTTGATCTTGGTCTCGACGTCGGCACGCATCCGGCGCACGGTGTTCTGCACGACCGTGTTCAGCACGAAGCCCTGCAGCCAGCCGAGCAGCGCGGCCCCGGCGTACACCGCGAGCACGAGCAGCAGCACGCTGCGGACGGCGGTGAAGTCCACGCCCCGCCCCGGCACGATGTGGTCCATCGAGGCGAGCATGTCGGCGAGCTTGCCCTCGCCCCGGCCCCGCAGCCCCCGGACCGCCTCGGCCTGGGTGGTGCCGGCCGGCAGCCGAGCGCTGAAGAGGCCGGAGAACACCAGGTCGGTGGCCCGGCCGAGGATGCGCGGGCCCACCGACATCAGCCCGACGCTGACCACGCCGAGCAGGACGACGGCCAGGGCCTTGGCACGATCGGGCCTCATCCGGGCGACGAGCCGTCGCGCGGACGGGACGAACGTCATCGCCTTCTGGCCGACCAGGCCACCGCCCATGGGCCCGCGGCCGGGGCCGCCCGGCCCGGCCTGGATCCGCTCGGTCGCCTCCAGCGCCCGGCCCTTGGAGGCGGCCGGGACGGTGCCCGAGGCGGTGCCCGACGTGGTGCCCGACGTGGTGCCCGACGTGGTGCCCGCGGAGGTGCTCGAGGAATTGGTCGGTGGCGGCACGGCGTTCACACCGCACCCGCGCCGGTGAGCTGGGAGGTGACGATCTCACGGTAGGTCTCGCAGCTCTCCAGCAGCTCGTCGTGCGTGCCGCGGCCGACGACGTGACCGTCCTCGAGCACCAGGATCAGGTCGGCGTCGATGATCGAGGAGACCCGCTGGGCCACCATCAGCACGCTCGCCGCGGTGGTCACCGGCCGCAGCGCCGCCCGCAATCGGGCGTCGGTGGCCAGGTCCAGGGCGGAGAACGAGTCGTCGAAGAGATAGACGTCCGGCCGCCGTACGACCGCCCGGGCGATGGCCAGGCGCTGGCGCTGCCCGCCCGAGAAGTTGGTGCCGCCCTGGCTGACCGGCGCATCGAGCCCGTCGGGCAGGGCCGCCACGAAGTCACGCCCCTGCGCCACCTCGAGCGCCGACCACAGCTCCTCGTCGCTCGCGTCGGGCTTGCCGTGGCGCAGGTTGCTCGCGACGGTGCCGCTGAAGAGCCACGCCCTCTGGGGTACCAGCCCCAGCCCGGACCACAGCACCTCCGGCGCCAGCCGGCGCACGTCGCTGCCGCCGACCGAGATCGTCCCCGAGGTCGCGTCGAAGAGCCGGGGCACGAGGTTGACCAGGGTCGACTTGCCGGCCCCCGTGGAGCCGATGACGGCGACGGTCTGCCCGGGACGGACGGAGAAGGAGACCTCCTCGAGCACCGGCGACTCGGCGCCCGGATAGGCGTAGCCGACGCGGTCGACGTCCAGCCAGCCCCGGCGGGACGGGTCGGGGGCCACCGGGTCGCGGGGCGGGACGACGGAGCTGTCGGTGTCGAGCACCTCGGCGATCCGGTCCCCGCAGACCGCCGAGCGGGGCACCATCATCAGCATGAACGTGGCCATCATCACCGACATCAGGATCAGCATCAGGTAGGAGAGGAACGCCGTGAGCGCGCCGACCTGCATCTGCCCGTCGTCGACCCGGTGGCCGCCGAACCAGATGACCGCGACGCTGGAGACGTTCACGACGAGCAGCACGAGCGGGAACATCGTCGCCATCCACCGTCCGGCCTGCACCGCGACCTCGGTGAGGTCGTCGTTGGCCCGGGCGAAGCGCGCGGTCTCGTGCGGCTCGCGGACGAAGGCCCGCACCACCCGGATGCCGGTGATCTGCTCGCGCAGCACCCGGTTCACCTCGTCGATGCGCGTCTGCATCAGCCGGAAGCTCGGCACCATCCGGCTGACGACCAGCCCCACGGAGACGAAGAGGGCCGGCACCACGACGGCCAGGATCCAGCCCAGCCCGGCGTCCTCACGCAGCGCCATGACCACCCCGCCGACCATCATGATCGGGGAGGAGATCGCGATCGTGCAGGCCATCAGCACCAGCATCTGCACCTGCTGGACGTCGTTGGTCCCACGGGTGATCAACGAGGGCGCACCGAACTGCTGCACCTCGCGCTGGGAGAACGTGCCGACCCGCTGGAAGATCAAGGCGCGGACGTCGCGGCCGAAGCCCATCGCGGTGCGCGCACCGAACCAGACCGCCGAGACCGAGCAGACGATCTGCGCCAGGGAGACCACGAGCATCAGGCCGCCGGTACGCACGATGTAGTCCGTGTCACCGGTGGCGACACCGTTGTCGATGATGTCGGCGTTGAGGCTGGGCAGGTACAGCATCGCCAGCACCCCGACGAGCTGGAGGACCACGACGGCCGTGAGCCAGCCCCGGTAGGGGCGCAGGTGGGTGCGCAGGAGTCGCAGCAGCATCAGGAGGGGTCCTCACCGGCGACCGGCCCGGGTCTGGCCAGGGTGCCGTGCAGCACGAGGTCGACGATCTCCTCCGGGGTCAGGGGTCGCTGCTCGGAGATGTGCGGGTGGCTGCCGGAGAAGGTGAGCAGGCGCAAGGTGCGCACGACGTCGTCCACCGGCAGCCGGAACTGCGCCGCGTCCGCCTCGAGCACCCGCCGCATCTGCGCCGCCGCTTCCCGGCGCCACTCCTGGTGGTCGTCCTCGGAGTGGGTGCGGCGCGGTGGCGGCCCCTGGATCGCCATCGCGGTCATCAGTCGGAAGATCTTCTGGAACCGGTGCTGCAGGCTCGTGGTGATCAGCAGCATCCGCTGCTCGAGCGGACCCTCCGCGGAGAGGCCGGCCAGCTCCGCGAGGAAGCTCTCCGGGGCGAGGGCCGCGTCGACCACCTCCTCGAAGAGGCGCTCCTTGGACTCGAAGATCCGGAAGATCGTGCCCTCGGCGATCCCCGCCGCCCGGGCGATCTGCCGGGAGGTGGTCGCCCGTCCGTGCTCGAGCAGCAGCGGGTGGGCCGCGGCGAGGATCGCCTCGCGACGCTCCCGGGGGGCCATCGGGCTGGCCCGTTCGCGTCTCGCCCGGTCGATCCCGGCGTCGGTTCCCATGTCGTGGAGACTACGTGAGTGAGCGCTCACTCACAACGGGGTTCCGCCCGGCAGTACGCCCTACGGTGCCAGCCGCTCCGTGCGCCAGCCGGCCCCCTGGCGCAGGTAGACCAGCCGGTCGTGCATCCGCCCCGGCCGCCCCTGCCAGAACTCCACGGCCTCGGGGCGCACCAGGTAGCCGCCCCACTCCTCGGGCACCGGCACCTCCTCGGCCGCCGCGAAGCGCTGCTCCACGGCGTCGTACGCCGCGCTGAGCTCCTCGCGGCCGGTGACCGACCGCGACTGGTGCGAGGCCCAGGCGCCGAGGCGCGACCCGCGGGGGCGCGAGGCGAAGTACGCCGCGACCGCCGCGCGCGGGAGCGGCTCGGCGGTGCCGTCGATGCGGACCTGACGCTCGAGCAGGTGCCAGGGGAAGAGCAGCGAGCACGCCGGGTTCGCCGCGAGCTCCACGCCCTTGCGCGAGGAGGTGTTGGTGAAGAAGCGGAAGCCGTCCTCGTCGTAGCCCTTGAGCAGCACCATCCGCGACGACGGCCGCCCGTCGGCACCGACGGTGGCGACGACCATGGCGTTGGGCTCGTGCAGGTTCGCCGCGCGCACCGTCTCGAACCAGTCCCGGAACATCGCCACCGGGTCGGCCGCCAGCTCGTCCTCGCTGAGCCCGCCGGCGGCGTACTCCTTGCGGAGCGCCGCGATGTCGGTGTCGTCGTGCGAGTTGTCTCCCATGTCCACGAATCTAGGCCCTCCCTGGGGACGGGGGTGTCGCCCGACCCCCGCGGGGTGCACAATGCGTCGGGCACCCCACCGGACCCGGACCGGGCCGGCCCTCGACGAAGGAGTCACGAACGCATGACTGAGGTACACCACGGACTCGAAGGTGTCGTGGCGTTCGAGACCGAGATCGCCGAGCCGGACAAGGAAGGGTCGGCGCTGCGCTACCGCGGCGTCGACATCGAGGACATCGTCGGGCGGGTGCCCTTCGAGAACATCTGGGGCCTGCTGATCGACGGCAGCTACGACCCGGGCCTGCCGCCCGCCGAGGCCTACAACATCCCGGTCCACACCGGTGACGTCCGCGTCGACGTCCAGGCCGCGATCGCGATGCTCGCGCCGGCCTTCGGCTTCCGCCAGACCTACGACATCTCCGACGAGCAGGCGCGCGCCGACCTCAGCCGGGTCGCGGTGATGGTGCTCTCCTACGCCGCGCAGTCCGCCCGCGGACTGCACCAGCCCGTCGTCCCGCAGTCCGAGGTCGACAAGGGCACGACGCTGGCCGAGAAGTTCCTGACCCGGTGGAAGGGCGAGGCCGACCCGCAGCACGTCAAGGCGATCGACGCCTACTGGTCCTCGGCGGCCGAGCACGGCATGAACGCCTCGACCTTCACCGCGCGCGTGATCACCTCCACCGGGGCCGATGTCGCGGCGGCGTTCTCGGGCGCCATCGGCGCGATGAGCGGCCCGCTGCACGGCGGCGCCCCCTCGCGGGTGCTCGGCATGATCGAGCAGGTCGAGAAGCGCGACGGGGACGCGGTCGGCTACGTCAAGGAGCTGCTCGACAACGGCGAGCGCCTGATGGGCTTCGGGCACCGCGTCTACCGCGCCGAGGACCCGCGCGCCCGGGTGCTGCGCCGGACCGCCAAGGAGCTCGACGCGCCCCGCTACGAGATCGCCGTGGCGCTCGAGAAGGCCGCGCTCAGCGAGCTCAAGGAGCGGCGCCCCGACCGGGTGCTGGAGACCAACGTGGAGTTCTGGGCCGCCATCGTCCTCGACTTCGCCGAGGTCCCGCCGCACATGTTCACCTCGATGTTCACCTGCGCGCGCACGGCCGGGTGGTCGGCGCACATCCTGGAGCAGAAGCGCACCGGGCGCCTGATCCGCCCCTCGGCGATCTACACCGGCCCCGCGTCGCGCCGCGCCGACGAGGTCGACGGCTGGCAGTCGGTGTGGGCCGGCTGAGCTGACCGGGCACTTGGCGGCACTCTGAGAGTGCTGACCGGGCACTTGGCGGCACTCTGAGAGTGCTCACCGGGCAATTGTCGGCACTCTCACGCCGCCGACCGGGCGGTCGCGGGCACTCACAAACTCACCAGAGCGCCTGGGGGTGCCCGCTCGACCCCGCCAGAGTGCCTGGAAGTGCCCGCTCGACCCCGGCCAGAGTGCCTGGAAGTGCCCGCTCGACCCCGCCAGAGTGCCTGGAAGTGCCCGCTCAGCTGAGGCGGCGGGCGTACCAGCTGGTGTCGCCCCGGCCGCCGGCGCGGGTCAGCGAGACGTGCAGGTGGTCGCGGTGGCGCAGCGTCTTCGAGCACCTCGCGGGGCGCGAGCAGCTCGAGCTGAGGTAGTCCTCGGGGGCAAACTCGTCCCAGGCCGAGTACATCCGGTCGTTCCAGATCACGTACATGATGCCCATCCGCCGGGCGCGGGCATCGGTGTTGCCGCGCTGGTCGGTGGCGAGGACGTCGGTGAGGAAGGCCCTGGCGCGGAGCCGGTCGGCCTTCCTGGTCGCGTCGATGGTCCAGTCGAAGGCCCGCCCCTCCTGGTGCTCGGACCTGCTCGAGCTGCAGGCCCGGGAGATCCCGCCGAACGCGCCGCCGTACTTCCTCACCATCCAACGCCCGAGCACCGTGGTCCCGGGCTTCGCGCCAGGGCGGCACTTCGTCTGCGGCTGGTAGGAGGCGTAGTCCTCGATCGGCGCCGCCTGCGAGGGCGGTGCGAAGAGCAGCGTCGCGAGCACGGCGACGAGGAGCGGGAGCAGGAGACGGGTCCGAGACATGGGGGGAAGGGTAGGTCGACCGTCGGCGCGCCGTACTAGGTTCGGTCGATGACCAACCGATCGGACATCGACCTGTGGGACGGCGAGGCCGCGGGCTTCGACGAGGCGGCCGACCACGGCCTGCGCGACCCGGCGGTCCGCGCGGCATGGCACGAGCTGCTCGCGGCGCGGCTGCCGGCGCCGCCGGCGCGGGTGGCCGACCTCGGCTGCGGCACCGGCACGCTCTCGATGTTGCTGGCAGAGGCCGGGCACCGCGTCGACGGCGTGGACTTCTCCCCCGAGATGCTCCGGCTCGCCGTCGCCAAGGCGGCCGGCCGCCAGGGCGTGCACTTCGTGCTGGGTGACGCCGCCGCTCCCCCGCTCGCTGCCGCGTCGTACGACGTCGTGCTCTGCCGGCACGTCCTGTGGGCGCTGGCGGACCCAGCCGCCGCGCTGCGCACCTGGCTCGACCTGCTCACCCCGGGCGGTCGCCTGGTGCTGGTCGAGGGTCGATGGGCCAACCGGGCCGGTCTCGGCGCCGCCGACACCGTGGCCCTGGTCCAGGCAGCCGGCCGTGAGGCCACGCTGACCCTGCTCCCGCAGGCGCGCTACTGGGGCCGCGAGATCGACGACGAGCGGTACGTCGTCGTCTGCTGAGGCCGCCGGCGAGCTGCCCAGCGCGGCCCAGCGAGTGACCGGCGAGGCCCCCTGACCGCGCTCGCCGCCGGCTCTTGAAAGCGGTCAGTACAATGGCGGTCTGGGGGGAGTACCTCACCCAAGCGTCACCCGGTCAGTACGGCGACCTCGATCCACCTCACCCTCGAGGCGGGACGAGCCGCCTCGGGTGGCCGCCGGCGCCGCCGGTCGAGGGAGACCTCGGACATCCGTCGCTGTCCGAGGAGACCCGTGAACTCGACCCTGTCCACCATCGGCACCCCCACCCTGTGGGCCGTCACCATCGCGGCCGTCCTCGGCCTCGTGGTGCTCGACTTCCTGCTCACCCGCCGCCCGCACGACGTCTCGATGCGCGAGGCCGTGGGCTGGTCGGCGTTCTACGTCGCGCTCCCCCTGGCCTTCGGCGGCTGGATCTGGGCGACCTACGGCTCCACCCGGGGCGTGGAGTACCTGACCGGCTACGTCGTCGAGAAGTCTCTGAGCGTCGACAACCTGTTCGTGTTCATGCTGCTGCTCGCGGCCTTCGCGGTGCCCCGTCAGCTGCAGCAGCGGGTGCTGCTCTACGGCATCGTCGGAGCGCTGGTGCTGCGCGGCGTCTTCATCGCGCTCGGCGCGGCCGCCCTCTCCGCCTTCGACTGGGTCTTCCTGGTCTTCGGCCTGGTGCTGGTCGTCACCGGGGTCAAGATCCTGCGCGACGCCGTCCGCGGCCACGAGCAGGAGGTCGACATCTCGAAGATCGCCGTGGTCCGGCTCGCCCGCCGCGTGTTCCCGGTGACCGAGGAGTACGACGGCCCGCGGCTGACCGGGCGGCTGGCCGGTCGCCGCGCCCTCACCCCACTGGCCCTGGTCACCCTCGCCGTGCTCGCCACCGACGTCGTCTTCGCCATCGACTCGGTGCCGGCCGTCTACGGCATCACCGGCGACCCCTACCTCGTCTTCGCGACCAACGCCTTCGCCCTGCTCGGCCTGCGCGCGCTCTACTTCGTGCTCGAGGGCGCGCTCTCCCAGCTGCGCCACCTCGGCTACGGGCTGGCCGCCGTGCTCGGCTTCATCGGCATGAAGCTGGCCCTGCACTGGGGCCACCTGCGCTGGCCCGAGGTCCCCGAGATCCCGACGCTGACCTCCCTCGCCGTGGTCGTCGGCATCCTGGCCGTCACGGTCGCCACCAGCCTGGTGGCAGCCCGGCGCGACCAGTCGGCCCGGTCGGACCAGTCGGCTCAGCCGGTCGGCTCGGGCCCCGGCTCGGGCCCTGGCTCGGGCCCCGGCTCGGGCACCGCCAGCAGCTTGCCGAAGCAGCGGGACTCCGGCGCGTCCCGGTAGTGCCCGAACCCCGGGATCCGGGTGTAGCCCGAGGAGAGGTACAGCGCGATCGCCTCGGGCTGCTTGGTACCCGTCTCCAGCACCATCGTCCGGGCCCCGGCGGCGGCGGCCGTGGCCTCGAGGTGGGCCAGCACCCGTCGCGCCACGCCGAGTCCGCGCGCGGACGGCACGACGTACATCCGCTTGACCTCGGCGCTGTCGGTGGTGCCGAACGCCGCGACCGGGTGCCGGCGCCAGGCGCCGGAGGCCACCGCCACCCCGGCCAGGTGGGCGACGAAGAAGCTGCCGGTCGGCGGGTCGAACATCGCGTGCTCCAGCGGGGTGTCGTCGCGCCCGCCGTAGCGTGCGACGTACTCCTCCTGCACCTGCTCGACCAGGCGCAGGGCGTCGGCGTGGCCGTAGCCCACCCGGCGGATCTCCAGCGCGACGTCGCCCACGGCGGTGACGTCGTCGTGGGCGGGCATCTGGACTCCTCGGGCTGCGGTTCGAACAGGGGTGTCAGAATAGGACGGCGCTGACAGCGTCGTCAGGCACCACCCCCAACCCCGTGGATCGCCCTACGGATCCGCCCGTGGAAGGTTGCCCCGTGAACGACGCCCTCTCGATCCCTGCCGACCTGCTGCCCGCCGACGGCCGCTTCGGCGCCGGCCCCTCGAAGATCCAGACCTCGCACCTCGAGGCGCTCGCCGCGACCGGTGCCGGCCTGATGGGCACCTCCCACCGGCAGGCCCCGGTGCGCGACCTCGTCGGCCGGGTGCGCGAGGGTCTGGCCGCGCTCCTCTCGCTGCCCGAGGGCCACGAGGTGGTGCTCGGCAACGGTGGCGCCACCGCGTTCTGGGACATCGCTACCTACGGCCTGATCCGGGAGCGGAGCCAGCACCTCGCGTTCGGCGAGTTCTCCGCCAAGTTCGCCGCGGCCGCTGCGGCCGCTCCCTGGCTGGCCGAGCCGACGGTGCTCAGGGCCGCTCCCGGCGCCCGCCCCGAGGCGGTCGCCGAGGACGGCGTGGACGTCTACGCCTGGGCGCAGAACGAGACCTCGACCGCCGTGATGGCCCCGGTGGTGCGGCCGGCAGGCACCACCGCCGAGGAGGCCCTGGTGCTCATCGACGCGACCTCGGGGGCGGGCGGCCTGCCGGTCGACCTGAGCGAGGTCGACACCTACTACTTCGCTCCGCAGAAGTGCTTCGCCTCCGACGGCGGGCTGTGGCTCGCGACCATGTCGCCGGCCGCGCTCGACCGGGCCGCGGAGATCGCCGCGTCGGGTCGCCACGTGCCGGCCTTCTTCGACCTGCCGACGGCGATCGACAACTCGCGCAAGAACCAGACCTACAACACGCCGGCGGTCGCGACGCTCTTCCTGATGGCCGAGCAGCTGGACTGGATGAACGCGCACGGCGGCCTGGCCGGGATGGTCGAGCGGACCACCGCCTCCTCCGACGCGCTCTACGGCTGGGCGGAGAAGACGCCCTACACGTTCCCCTACGTCGAGGAGCCCGCGCACCGTTCGCTGGTGATCGGCACGATCGACTTCACCGACCCGGTGGACGCGGCCGCGGTGGCCGAGGTGCTGCGCGCCAACGGCATCGTCGACACCGAGCCCTACCGCAAGCTGGGCCGCAACCAGCTGCGGATCGGGATGTACCCCGCGGTCGAGCCCGCCGACGTCGAGGCCCTCACCGCGTGCATCGACCACGTGGTCGAGCGACTCTGACTCCTGGGCCCCCGCTCGCCCCGGGGCTCCCTGCTACCCCGCCCTGCTACCCCGCCCTGCCAACCCGCCCTGCTACCCCTCGAGCCGGGCGCGGACGGCGTCGTAGGCAGAACGGCCGAAGGCCACCAGGCGAGCCTCCTCGACCCGCGTCCCGGTGCCGCTCAGCGTCTCGACCGCGGCGTCGATCGCATCGTCCAACGGCCAGCCGTAGATCCCGGCGCTGACCAGGGGGAAGGCCACCGACCGGGCCCCGAGCTCGTCGGCCACGGCGAGGGCGCGGGCGTAGCAGGACGTCAGCAGCGCACGGTCCGTCTCCCCGGCCCGGTGGTTCGGGCCGACCACGTGGATGACCCAGCGAGCGCTCATCGCCCCCGCGGTCGTCCAGCCGGCGTCCCCGGTGGCCAGGCCGTCGGGGAAGCGCGCCACACAGTCCGCCAGCACCGCCGGGCCACCGGCCGCGTGGATCGCCCCGTCGACGCCGCCACCGCCGCGCATCCCCCGGTTGGCGGCATTCACGACCGCGTCGACGTCCTGCTGCGTGAGGTCGCCCTCGACGACCGTGACCCGTGCGCCCATGCTCATGCCTCCTTGATCAGCCTCAACGTGGCCCGCTCCAACGCCGCCTGGCGTTCGTCGGGGTTCTCGAACGTGCGTCGGGTGGTGCCGGCGATGGTGCGGCCCGCCTCGTAGGCCTCGACCACCCGCGGGTCGACGTAGGCCGAGCGGGCCAGTGTCGGGGTGTTGCCCAGGAAGGAGGCCACCTCCTTCATCGCTCCGGCGACCGCCCGCTTCCGCGACGCCGCGGTCTCCCCCGGCTCCGGGGTCTCGGCCAGGGCTGCGGCGGCCAGCACCGTGGCGTGCCAGGTGCGGAAGTCCTTGGCGGTGGCCTCCAGCCCCGTGGTCTCGCGCAGGTAGGCGTTGACCAGCTCGGGCAGCACCGAGCGCCACGAGCGCCCATGCTTGTAGGAGAGCAGCCGCAGGTCGTCGCCGCGTCGACGCCGCATCACCTCGATCGTGTCGACGACCACCCGGTCGTCGATCTCGATCTCGTGCTCCACCCCGGACTTGCCGACGAAGGCGAAGACCAGCTTGTCCTGGCGCCGGCGCACGTGACGGCGCTCCAGCGTGGTGAGACCGAAGCTGCCGTTCTCGTCGGCGTAGACGTCGTTGCCGATCCGGAAGTAGCCGAGGTCCAGCAACCGCACCGCCGCCGCGCAGGCCCGCTCCTGCGGCATCCCCTCGCGGGCCAGGTCGGCGACGACCAGCGCACGGGCCCCGGCCAGGGCCTTGCCGAAGACGAGCATCCGCTCGAACTTCTCCGCGTCGCGCCGCGCGCGCCACTGCGGGTGGTAGAGGTACTGGCGCCGACCGGCGTCGTCGGTGCCGACCGCCTGCAGGTGGCCGTTCGGGTACGGCGTCACCCAGACGTCGCGCCAGGCCGGCGGGATGACCAGGGCGCGCACCCGTTGGGCGTCGGCCTCGGGCAGCCGCTGCCCGTGCTGGTCGAGGTAGGTGAAGCCTCTCCCGGAGCGCCGACGGGTCCAGCCGGGCTGGTCGGGCGACGTCTTGCGGAGCCGGGGCATGGGCAGAGATTAGCCACGCGGCCCAACGCCCCCACGAGGCCCGTCGGACGACTCAGCGGCGAGACAGGGAGCGCAGCAGCAGCGCGAGACCGCCCACCACGAGCCACGCGGTGAGGAACCACGGCCAGGCCGGCCGCTCGGTGACCGTCGCCTCCGGCAGCTCGCGGCCCTCGCGGGAGTAGGTCCCCGGGGCCGGGTCGCCCGGCCGGCCGGTCCCGGGCGCCGAGGGCGCCGAGGGCGCCGGTGGCGCCGCCGCCAGGACCCGTCGGACGGCGCCCGGCAGGCGGACCCGCAGCACCTCGGAGCCCCGGCCCTCCGAGCTCACGAGCAGCTCGTCCGCGGCCACCACCGCCAGCCCCTCCCCCTGCTCCTGGTCGGGCAGCGTGAAGCCGGCGACCTCCTCGAGGTCGGGGAAGGAGTAGACGACCGCCCGGCCGTAGTCGCGCAGCACCAGGTGCCGCCCGTCGGGCAGGAAGGCACCGTCGGTGGCGATGGCCAGCACGTCGCCGACAGGGCGCAGCCGGTTGGTGGCGGCGGCCGAGAGCCGTCGCGGCGCGGCGTACAGCCGCCCCCCGAAGACGCCCTTCGTGGCGACGTAGAGCCGACCGTCGCGAGGGTCCGCGAGCAGCGACTCGGCGTTCTGCGGACCGTCGGGGTAGGCCAGGGCGTACGACGCGACGTCGACCGTGCGCGCACCGCGCCCCACCGGCACCCGTGAGACCGCGACCGTGTCCCGGCTCGCGTCGTTGTCGCCGATGTCGCCGACCCAGACCCGGCCGGGGCCTCCTGGCGCCAGCGCCTCGACGTCGCGGGGCGCCTCGGACCAGGTGGTCACACCGACCGTCTCCCCGGTGGCGGGGTCGACCGCGAAGACCCGACCCCGGTCGCCGGAGTCGTTGGTGGTGAGGACCAGACCGTCCTGGGCCACGAGCCCGCTGGACTCCACGACCTCCGGGTCCCCGAACGCGAAGACCGGTTCGCCGGCGCCGCCCTCGTCGGCGGCCGAGCCCAGCCCGAGGGCGAACGGCACGACCAGGAGGCCGGCGAGCAGGCGGTCAGGCATCGGCGCCCTCGAGGGGGCCCTCGAGCAGGACCGCGAGCCTTGGCGTCAGGCCCCAGGTGGCGACCAGCTCGTCGTACTCCTTGCGGACCCCGCCTCCGGTGACCGGGCGGGAGGTCAGGACGGCGCGGAGCATCGTGTTGCGCGGCGTGTGCTGGCTCTCCACGAACTGCATGACGTCGACGCGGTAGCCCTGCAGCCGCATCAGGGAGGCCCGCAGACCGTCGGTGAGGGTGTCGGCGAACCGCTCGCGCAGGATGCCGTGGCGGGTGAGCATGGCGTACGGCGCGGGGGTCGGGGTGCGGCGCAGCTGGGCGGCGATGTCGTGGTGGCAGCAGGGCGCGGCCAGCACCAGCTGGGCCCCCCACTCGACGGCGCGGGCCAGTGCCTCGTCGGTCGCGGTGTCGCAGGCGTGCAGCGCGAGGACCACCTCGGGCGCCGGGTCGAGCTGGGCGCCCAGGATGCTGCCGACCACGAACTCCGCGTCGACCGACAGCTCGGAGGCCAGAGTGGCGTTGTGGTCGCGCGACTGCTCCCGCACGTCGACCCCGATCAGCCGCACCGGCAGGCCACGCACGTCGGCGAGGTAGCGCTGGGCGGCGAAGGTCAGGTAGGCGTTGCCGCACCCGAGGTCCGCGACGCGCAGCGGCTCCTCCGGGGTCGGGCGGCGCAGGTGGCCCTTCTCCAGGGCGTCGGTGATCGAGGAGTCGATGAGTCGCAGGAACTCCTCGACCTGACGGTACTTCGCGTGCCGGCTGGGCTTCATCCGGCCCTGGGCGTCGGTGAGGCCGAGCGCCCGGAAGACCGGGTCGTCCTCCGCGAGCAGCCGGGCCTTGTCCCGGTCGTGGCCACGCTCCACCTCGACCTGCTCGGCCCGCGCGGTGGTGTGCACCAGCGCCTCGAGCTTCTTGGTCACCCGCACCTGGTGGCTCTCGGTGGTGGTCTCGACGTGCCAGTTGGCGAACGGCTCGTCGAGCAGCTCGTCGACGGCGTCCCGGGCGTCGGTGCTGCCGGGCGGGGCCGCGTGGTTGCTGGTGTGCGCCTGGGTGTCGTCGTACGCCGTGACCTGCAGGTGGCGCCCGGCCTTGAGGTCGACGTAGCGCAGCTCGACCCGCTTCCAGCGCGGCTGCTGGCCACGCTGCCGGCCCGAGGCGACGGCCTTGACCAGGGTGTCGGGATCGAGGAGGTGGCCCCGCATCCGCGCCAGCACCCGCAGCAGCGGCTCGTTCATCGGGTGCTCACCGGTTGACCACCGAGGCGATGACCACGAGCAGGATCAGCCCCGCCAGCGCGACCGGGATCACGAGGCGGCGGTGGTGAGGCTTCACCTGGTGATTCTAGACGCGAGCAGCTCGGCGAGGTGCATCGTGGCGACGCCGGCGAGGTCGTCGAGCTGCACCCGGCAGGACATGCCGTCGGCCAGCACGACGGCGCCCTCGTGCGCCCGGACCGCCGGGAGCAGATGGGTCTCGGCGACCGCGACAGAGACCTCGTAGTGCCCCTTCTCCATCCCGAAGTTGCCAGCCAGACCGCAGCAGCCCGACACCCGGGTCACGCTGGCCCCCGCCTTGCGCAGCAGCGCCTCGTCCGCAGCCCAGCCGAGCACCGAGGCCTGGTGGCAGTGCGGCTGCGCCACGACCTCGACGCCGGTCAGGTCCGGCGGCGTCCAGTCCAGGCGGGCCAGCAGCTCGGCGAAGGTCAGCACCCCTTCGGCGACCTGCACCGCCCGCGGGTCGCCGCTGAGCTCGACGGCGTCGCTGCGCAGGGTGGCCAGGCAGGACGGCTCGAGGCCTACGACCGGCACGCCGCTGGCGACGTACGGCGCGAGCGTGGCGACCGTGCGCCCCATGATCGACCTCGCCCGGTCCAGCTGGCCGGTGGTCACCCAGGTCAGCCCGCAGCAGGCGCTCTCGTCGATGACGCGCACGCTCAGCCCGGCGGCCTCGAGGACCGCGATCGCGGCATGCCCCGACTGCGGCAGGAAGTGGTCGGTGAACGAGTCGGCCCAGATCCACACGTCCGGGGTCGCACTGGACGCCGGGTGGCTGCGGGTGGCCCGGCGCAGGGTGGTGGTGGCGAACTCCGGGATGGAACGGCGCTGGTCGATGCCGGCGGTGGCGCGGGCCATCGTCGCGAGCGGGCGCAGCCTCATCATCCGGTTCACGGCGGGCGCCAACGGCGCGGCCAGCGCGGCCCACCGGGGCAGCCGACCGAGCGTGTAGTGGCTGCGCGGCCGCAACGAGCCGGTGTAGCGCTGGTGCAGCGCCTCGGCCTTGTACGTCGCCATGTCGACGCCGGTGGGGCAGTCGGACGCGCAGCCCTTGCAGGACAGGCAGAGGTCCAGAGCCTCCTCCACGGCGGGGTCGGCGAGACCGTCGACGAGCTCGCCGTCGAGGGCCTCCTGGAGCACCCGGGCCCGGCCGCGGGTGGAGTCCTTCTCGTCGCGCGTCGCGAGGTAGGAGGGGCACATGACGTTGCTGGTCGAGGCGGCCACGCACTTGCCGACGCCGGTGCAGCGGTGCACGGCGTTGGCCATCTCGCCACCGTCGTGGGTGAAGCGGAGCGCCGCCACGATCGGCAGCCGGGGGCGGATCGCGCGCAGGTCGGCGTCCAGCGGGGCGGGATCGACGATGTTGCCCGGGTTGAGCAGGTTCTCGGGGTCGCAGATCGCCTTGGCTGCGCCGAAGAGCCGCAGCGACTCCTCGTCGTACATCAGCGGCAGCAGCTCGGAGCGGGCCCGGCCGTCGCCGTGCTCCCCCGAGAGCGAGCCGCCGTGCTCGCGCAGCCTGAGCGCACACGCGGTGAGGAACTCGCGGAAGACGCGTCGCGCCTCGGCCTCGCCCTGCGCGACGAACGGGAAGTCGATGCGCACGTGCACGCAGCCGTCACCGAAGTGCCCGTAGGGCACGCCGTCGAGGTGGTGCTCCTCGAGCAGCGCGTCGAAGTCGCGCAGCCAGGCGCCGAGGTTCTCGGGCGGGACCGCGGCGTCCTCCCAGCCGGAGTAGGCCGGGGTGGGCAGGCTGCGGGCGGCGAGCCCGGCGCCGTCCTCGCGGATCCGCCAGAGCGCAGCGGCCTCGGCGACGTCGGTGACGACCCGGTGCTCCAGCGCCCCGGCCTCGGCCACCACGCGGGACGCGAGCGCGTCGGCCTCCTCGCCGGCGACCTCGACGAACAGCCAGCCGGCCCCGCGCGGGAGGTCGGGCACGGCGTTGCCCCGGGCCCGGACCAGGTCGACGATGCGGGAGTCGAGGCCCTCGCAGGCGATCAGCCGGCCGCCGCCGGCCGCGAGCAGCGCGGGGACGGCGTCGGCGGCCTCGACCATCGAGGGGTAGCCGAGCACCACCAGGCGGCGCACGGGCTCGTCGCGGACCAGGTCCACCGTGGCCTCGAGGACCAGGCCGAGGGTGCCCTCGGAGCCGACGAGGAACCGGTCGACCCGACGGCCCTTCTCGGGCAGCAGGTGCTCGAGGGAGTAGCCGCTGACCTGGCGGGTGAAGCGCCCGAACTCGGTGCGCACGTGGCCCAGGTGCTCGCCGGCGAGGTCGACCAGCGCCGTGCCGGCCGCGCCGGCGGGGGCCCCTGGCCCGAGGTCGGCGACCTCCCCGGTGCCGAAGGCGACCCGCAGCCCCGCGACGTTGTCGACGGTGCGGCCGTAGCCCAGCGCGCGCGAGCCACAGGCGTTGTTGCCGATCATCCCGCCGATGGTGCAGCGGGTGTGGGTGGACGGGTCGGGGCCGAAGCGCAGTCCGTGCGGGGCGGCGGCGCGCTGGAGGACCGCGTGCACGGCGCCGGGCTGCACGACGGCGGTGCGTGACTCGGGGTCGATGCTCAGCACCTTGTTCAGGTGCTTGACGGTGTCCACGACGATCCCCGGGCCGACCGCGTTGCCGGCGATCGACGTCCCGGCGCCGCGCATGGTCAGCGGGACGCCGAGGCTGCGCGAGGCGTCGAGCACCGCCAGCAGCTCGTCGGTGTCGCGGGGTCGGGCCACCACCTGCGGCACGACGCGGTAGAGCGACGCGTCGGAGGAGTACAGGGCCCGGGTCAGGGTGGAGTCGTCGACGTCGGCGACCCCCCGACGACGGAGCTCGGCCAGCAGATCGGGGTGGGAGGTCGACACCTCACCAGTGTTCCATCGAGCCCCTGAAGACCGACGCGAGGTCCTCCCCGCGGACGGCTCGCGGGGCCGTGGCCAGCAGCCGCTGCTGCTGCAGCGAGCCCGCCACCAGGTCGTCGACGTCGCCCTCGCCGTAGCCGACCTCGGCCAGGCCGTTGGGGATGCCGATGTCGCGCATCAACGCGCTCAGGACCCTCGGCAGCACGTCCGGGCCCGTACCGGTGGCTGTGGGGTCCAGCAGCCGGGCGGCGCGCAGGTGCCGCTCGGGGGCGGCTTCGAAGGTGAACCGGAACGCCTCGGGCGCGGTCAGCGAGACGGCCATGCCGTGCGGCACGATGGGCTCGTCGTCGGGGTAGCCCGGCGGGCGGAAGTCCCGGACCCGGCCGGCGATCGGGTAGGCGTTGGCGTGCGGGATGTGCACCCCGGCGTTGCCGAAGCCGAGCCCCGCGAAGGTCGCGGCCATCGCCATCTGCTCGCGCGCCACCTGGTCGGAACCGTCGCGGACCGCGCCCCGGAAGGCACTGGCGAGCAGCGACATCGCCTTCTCGGAGAACATGTCGGCGATCGGGTTGGCGCCGCAGTAGGGAACCCGTTGCTCGGGCTGCTTGGCGTCGAAGTCGGCGTACCAGCGCGCGGTGTAGCTCTCCAGCGCGTGGCAAAGGATGTCCATCCCCGAGGCCGCGGTCACCATCGAGGGCTGGGTGCCGCTGAGCACAGGGTCCACGATCGCCAGCGTCGGGCGCAGGCGGGCGTGGCTGATCCCGGTCTTGACGCGCAGCGAGAGCACGTCGAGCACGCAGATCGTGGTGCTCTCGGCGCCGGTCCCGGTGGTGGTGGGGATCGCCACCAGCGGCAGCAGCGGCGCGGTCGGGTCCTGGCCGCGACCGACCGGGGCGTTGACGTAGTCCATCAGCTCGCCGGGGTTGGTGGTGAGCAGGTTGACCGCCTTGGCGGTGTCGATCGCCGAGCCGCCGCCGACGGCGAGGATCGCGTCGAAGGGGCCGGCGTCGCGGGCGAACGCGATCGCCTCGAGCATCGACTCGTCGGTCGGCTCGACGCGGGCGCGGTCGTAGGTGCTGACCTCGATGCCCCGGGCCGTGACCTGCTCGGCGATCCGGGCCGGGTGGCCGGTGGCGGCGACCCCGGCGTCGGTCACCAGCAGCACCCGGCGCGCCCCGAGGGCCAGCAGGTCGTAGCCGACCTCCGCGGACGCCCCGGGGCCGAACTTCAGGGCCGGGGCCGCATAGGTGAAGACACTCTCGCTCACGGTTGCTCCTCCCGCGCCGGGCCGCTCCCGGGCGCGGCGCCCACCCTACGGCCGGCCCGCTGGGCCAGCGCGTGGACGACCAGCTCGAGCGCCGGCCACTGCGCGCTGCCGACCTCGGACAGCGGGACCCACGCCACGGCGTCAGTGGTGCCGTCGACCTCGGCGACCCGGGGCTCGGCGCTCTCGGGCACGAGGGCGGCGAAGATCAGGTGCACGCCGTGGAAGTCCTCGTCGCGACCCGAGGGCGCGGTCCCGCCGAAGTGGAGGTCGTGCACGTCGAGCAGCTCACCCACCGAGCACACGACGCCGCACTCCTCGCGCACCTCGCGCTCCAGTCCCAGCCGGGGCGCCTCGCCGTGCTCGACGCCGCCGCCGGGCAGCGTCCACTGCCCGGAGTGGAAGCCCCGTGCGGAGATCCGGGTGAGCAGCACGTGCTCGTCGCGCACCACCAGCGCGTACGCCGCCACCCGCTGCTTGCGGAACGGCTGGTGGTCGGCCAGCGCCTCGAGGACCAGCGGGACGACCGGCACGGTGCCGTCCAGCACGTCGCGCACCGGCACCCAGGCCGCGTCGACGGTCGAGCCGTCGACCTCGACGACGTGCGGCTCGGGCGCGTCCACCGGCACCCAGCCGTCGTACACGATCCGCAGGGCGTGGGCGTCGACGCGGCGTCCGCCACGCCACACGCCGGGCAGGTGCGCGGAGTAGACCCGGGCGGTGTCCCCCACCTCGGCGAGCAGCCCGGTCTCCTCGTGCACCTCACGGACGACGGCGTCGCGGGGGCTCTCCCCGTGGTCGAGACCGCCGCCGGGCAGCGTCCACAGCTCGGCCTGCGACACGTTGGACGAGAGCCGGCTCAGGAGCATGCGGTCGTCACGGAGGATCACGGCGTACGCCGCGACCCGCTGTCGCTTCGGCAAGGTCCCCATGGGTCTCAAACTAGCGGGGGTCCCCAGGTGGGCGGGACGGCCGCCCGGGGGACGCTGTCGTGGCGCAGCGCCACGCGCCGGTCGGGCGCGTGGCCGCCGAGGTGCGCGGGGTACCACGGCGCGTGCTCCCCGGTGGCGGGGCGGTGCACGGGCAGGCGCTGCAGCGCCTCGAGCATGTCCGTGAGCCGCGCGCCGAGCTCGCGGGTGGTCTCGTGGAGGTCGGCGCCCGCGGCGACCGGCAGCGGGGCGCCGAAGCGGACGTCGACGGTGCGCCCGCGGCGCAGGTCGACCGCCGGGTCGCTGCCCTCGGCGGGCACCCGCACGGTGGCGATCCGTTGCCCGCCCCAGAGCACCACCGGCGTGATCGGGGTCCCGGTCTCACGGGCCAGGGCCGCGACGCCGCGCATCAAGGAGCGGACCGTGAAGGAGTAGGAGATGCCGGCCTCCGGGAACGCCCCGACCACCTCGCCCTCCTCCAGGAGCCGGCGCGCGTGCAGGTACGCCGCCGCCGGGGCCTCCCGATCGACCGGGATGTGGCCCATCCGGGTGAGCGCGGTCCGCACCAGGGGCACCTCGAAGACGTCGTGGCGACACATGAAGCGGACGTGCCGGTCGCGGGCCAGCGCGGCCCGGCCGACGAAGAGGAAGTCGGGGTAGGAGACGTGCACGCTGGCCAGCAGCGCCGGGCCCCGGTTGGGCAGGTGCTCCTCGCCACGGACCCGCGTCGTGACGTCGAGCGCCCGCATCGCCACCCGCCCCACTGCGATCGTGCTGCGGTACCAGGGCTCCATGTCGTGGCGGAGTCTAGGGGGTCGGGGACCGGCCGGTCAGGCGAACGGTGGACGGTGGTCGCGGGCCAGCGAGCGACGACCCGCCCAGCGCCACAGGCGCGCCGCGGTGTCACGGTCCTCGTCGGTGACCAGGTTGCCCATCCAGCGCAGCGCCAGCGTCATCATCGCGTCCGAGCGCATGCCCACCGGGCCGAGTGTCGGCAGCAGCCTCGGCACGGTCACCAGCCCGGCGAGCCGGCGGGCGATCGAGAAGGTCTCGCCGTAGTGCTGGCGCAGCAGCGCCGGCCACGCGGCGGACAGGTCGTCGGTCCCGGCCATCATCTCGGCGACGAGGCGACCGCTCTCCAGCCCGTAGTCGATGCCTTCGCCGTTGAGCGGGTTGACGCAGGCCGCCGCGTCACCGATCAGGGCCCAGTTGCGCCCGGCCACCCCGGAGACGGCGCCGCCCATGGGCAGCAGCGCGGAGGTGGGGGCACGCAGCTCGCCGCTCAGCTCGAACTCCTCGCGGCGCTCGTCGGCGTAGAAGGACATCAGCGGCTTGATGGCGATGTTCGCGGGCCGCTTCAGGGTCGCCAGCGTGCCCACCCCGATGTTCACCTCGCCGGTGCCCAGGGGGAAGATCCAGCCGTAGCCCGAGAGGATTCCCCCGTCCTGACCACGCAGCTCGAGGTGCGAGCTGATCCACGGGTCGTCGGAGCGGGTGGAGGAGATGTAGGAGCGCCCGGCCACGCCGTACACGGTCTCCCGGTGCCACTCGCGGCCCAGCAGCTTGCCCAGCGGCGAGCGGACGCCGTCGGCCACCACGAGGCGGCGGCAGCTGACCTCGAAGCGCTCCTTGCCGTCCTCCCCGGCCCGCTCGAGGACGACGGCCGCGACCCGGTCGCCGGCCATCCGGACGTCGACCGCCCGAGCCCCGTCGAGCGCGCGGGCGCCGGCCTTGATCGCGGTGCTGCGCAGGTGGTCGTCGAGCTCGGTGCGCGCGACCGCGGAGCCCCAGTCGGGCAGCGAGCCGCCGGGCCACGGCAGCAGCAGAGTCTGCCCGAAACCGTGCGCGCGCAGGCCCCGGTTGACGGTGTGCGCCCGCAGCCAGTCCTCGAGACCCAGGCGGCGCAGCTCCCCGACCGCCCGCGGCGTCAGCCCGTCGCCGCAGGTCTTGTCCCGCGGGAACACCGCCGCGTCGACCAGCAGCACGTCCGCCCCGGACCGGGCCGCCCACGCCGCGGCCGCCGACCCCGCAGGGCCGGCTCCCACCACGAGGATGTCGGTGGACAGCGAAGGGGCGTCACTCACGCCCGAATCCTCTCAGGCACCTGTCTGCACCCCCGCACGCCCCCGCCGGTTGAGGTGCGAGCGCAGCGAGCCTCGAAACCCGCGCGCCACCGCTGGTTGAGGTGCGAGCGCAGCGAGCCTCGAAACCCCACCACCCCGTCACCGGGTTTCGAGGTTCAGGCGCTGCGCGCCTTCTCGCCTCAACCAGCGGATTTCCCCGCTGGTTGAGGTGCGAGCGCAGCGAGCCTCGAAACCCGCGCGCCACCGCTGGTTGAGGTGCGAGCGCAGCGAGCCTCGAAACCCGGTGACCGTCCACAGGTGCCGGGACCAGCGTCGTCCTCCACCGACGGCCCGGCGGCCGCTGCGCGTGCCGGCCACCCGGACGCAGACTCGGGCCATGGCATGGGCCTACCTCCTCCACTGCGCCGACGGATCCTTCTACGTCGGCAGCACGGTCGACCTCGAACGACGGGTGGGCGAGCACGACGCCGGGATCGGGGCGGCGTACACCCGCCCCCGTCGCCGTCGCCCGGTGCGGCTGGCCTGGGCCGGCGAGTTCCGCCGGATCGAGGATGCCTACCGCTTCGAGAAGCAGGTACAGGGCTGGAGCCGCGCGAAGCGGATCGCGCTCATCGAGGGGCGTCTCGACGACCTCACAGGGCTGGCGGGCCGTCCGAGATCACGGGGGGAGGGATGAGGGTCACCGGGTTTCGAGGTTCAGGCGCTGCGCGCCCTCTCGCCTCAACCAGCGGACCAAGCGCTGCAAGCCTTCTCGCCCCAACCAGCGGACCTCCCCGCTGGTTGAGGTGCGAGCGCAGCGAGCCTCGAAACCCCCTCGAACCGGTCACCGGGTTTCGAGGTTCAGGCGCTGCGCGCCTTCTCGCCTCAACCAGCGGACCAAGCCCTGCGCGCCTTCTCGCCTCAACCAACGGACCTCGCGCTGCGCGCCTTCTCGCCTCAACCAGCGGACCTCCCCGCTGGTTGAGGTGCGAGCGCAGCGAGCCTCGAAACCCCCTCGAACCGGTCACCGGGTTTCGAGGTTCAGGCGTTGCACGCCTTCTCGCCTCAACCAACGGACCAAGCGCTGCAAGCCTTCCCGCCCCAACCAGCGGACCTCCCCGCTGGTTGAGGTGCGAGCGCAGCGAGCCTCGAAACCCCCTCGAACCGGTCACCGGGTTTCGAGGTTCAGGCGCTGCGCGCCTTCTCGCCTCAACCAGCGGACCGCGCGCTGCGCGCCTTGCCTGCTCGACGATGGGGGGATGCGGCGAGCCCCCGCCCTCCCGAGGGAGGACGGGGGCTCGTCGTGGAGCTGGGCGGGCCTCAGTTCTGGTAGGAACCGAAGTCGAAGTCGTCCAGCGCGACGGCCTGGCCGCCGGTGGTGCTGCCGAACTCGTAGTCGTAGGAGTCGTAGCCCGTGACGGAGTACGCCGCGGCGCGAGCCTCCTCGGTCGGCTCCACCCGGATGTTGCGGTACCGCTCGAGGCCGGTACCCGCCGGGATCAGCTTGCCGATGATCACGTTCTCCTTCAGACCGCGCAGCGAGTCGCTGCGGCCGTGGATCGCCGCGTCGGTGAGCACCCGGGTGGTCTCCTGGAAGGAGGCCGCCGAGAGCCACGACTCGGTCGCCAGCGACGCCTTCGTGATGCCCATGAGGACCGGACGGCCGGAGGCCGGCTTGGCACCCTCGGAGACGACCTTGCGGTTCGCCTCCTCGAACTTCACGCGGTCGACGAGGTCGGACGGCAGCAGGTTCGTGTCGCCGGACTCGATGACCGTGATCCGGCGCAGCATCTGCCGCACGATGATCTCGATGTGCTTGTCGTGGATCGACACGCCCTGGCTGCGGTACACGTTCTGCACCTCGTCCACCAGGTGCTCCTGCGCCTTGCGGACGCCCAGGATGCGCAGGACGTCCTGCGGGTCGGGGGTACCGACCGTCAGCATCTGGCCGACCTCGATGTGCTCGCCGTCGGCGACCAGCAGGCGGGAGCGCTTGGAGACCGGGTACTCCTGCACCTCGGAGCCGTCGTCCGGGGTGACCAGGATCTTCCGGCTCTTGTCGGTCTCCTCGATCTCCACACGACCGGCCGCCTCCGAGATCGGCGAGCGGCCCTTGGGCGAGCGGGCCTCGAAGAGCTCGACCACGCGGGGCAGACCCTGCGTGATGTCGTCCGCGGAGGCCACACCACCGGTGTGGAAGGTACGCATGGTCAGCTGCGTGCCGGGCTCACCGATGGACTGGGCGGCGATGATGCCGACCGCCTCACCGATGTCGACGAGCTTGCCGGTGGCCAGCGAGCGGCCGTAGCACTTGGCACACGTACCGGTCTTGGCGTCGCAGGTCAGCACGGAGCGGACCTTGACCTCCTCGATCCCGGCCGCGACCAGCTCGCCGATCTTCACGTCGCCGAGGTCCTCACCGGCACCGGCGAGGGTCTCGCCGGTCTCCGGGTGGGTGACCTCGGTCGCCGCGGACCGGGCGTACGCCGCAGTCTCGGCGTTGTCGTCCTTGACGACCCCGCCGCCCTCGACGCGACGGCCGATCCGCTTGGGCAGACCGCGCTCGGTGCCACAGTCGTCCTCGCGGATGATGACGTCCTGCGAGACGTCGACCAGACGACGGGTCAGGTAGCCCGAGTCGGCCGTACGCAGGGCGGTGTCGGCGAGGCCCTTGCGGGCACCGTGGGTGGAGATGAAGTACTCCAGCACGGACAGGCCCTCGCGGAAGTTGGCCTTGATCGGCCGCGGGATGATGTCGCCCTTGGGGTTCGCCACCAGGCCTCGCATGGCGGCGACCTGACGGATCTGCATCATGTTCCCGGAAGCACCCGAGTCGACCATCATGAAGATCGGGTTGGAGCGGTCGAAGTTCGCCTCCATGGCCTTGGCCACCTCGTTGGAGGCCTGGGTCCAGATCTCGATGAGCTCCTGACGACGCTCCTCGTCGGTGACCAGACCGCGCTCGAACTGCTTCTGGACCTTCTCGGCCTGGGCCTCGTAGCCGCTCAGGATCTCGATCTTGTTCTCCGGGGTCGTCACGTCGTCGATGGAGACGGTGACGCCCGAACGGGTCGCCCAGTGGAAGCCGGCGTCCTTGAGCGCGTCCAACGACGCCGCGACCTCGACCTTGGTGTAGCGCTCGGCCAGGTCGTTGACGATCGCGCCGAGGGCCTTCTTGCCGACCTCGTAGTTCACGAAGGGGTAGTCGGCAGGCAGGGTGTCGTTGAAGATCGCCCGGCCGAGGGTGGTCTCGAGGGTCAGGGACTGACCCTCCTCCCAGTCCTCGCCGACCTCGAGCTCCAGCGGCGGCACGATGGAGTCGAGGCGCAGGCGGACCTTGCTCTGCAGCGTGATCTCGCCACGGTCGAAGGCCATGATCGCCTCGGACTGCGAGGAGAACCCACGGCCCTCGCCGCCCTGGTCGGTGCGGTCGGTGGTCAGGAAGAACAGACCGATGATCATGTCCTGGGTCGGCATCGTCACCGGGCGACCGTCGGACGGCTTGAGGATGTTGTTGGTCGAGAGCATCAGGATCCGCGCCTCGGCCTGGGCCTCGGCGGACAGCGGCAGGTGCACCGCCATCTGGTCACCGTCGAAGTCGGCGTTGAACGCCGAGCAGACGAGCGGGTGGATCTGGATGGCCTTGCCCTCGATCAGCTGGGGCTCGAAGGCCTGGATGCCGAGGCGGTGCAGGGTGGGCGCCCGGTTGAGCAGCACCGGGTGCTCGGTGATGACCTCCTCGAGCACGTCCCACACGACGGGGCGGGCGCGCTCGACCATCCGCTTGGCGGACTTGATGTTCTGCGCGTGCGACAGGTCGACGAGGCGCTTCATCACGAACGGCTTGAAGAGCTCGAGCGCCATCTGCTTGGGCAGACCGCACTGGTGCAGCTTCAGCTGCGGGCCCGAGACGATGACCGAACGGCCGGAGTAGTCGACGCGCTTGCCGAGCAGGTTCTGCCGGAAGCGACCCTGCTTGCCCTTGAGCATGTCGGAGAGCGACTTCAGGGGGCGGTTGCCGGGTCCGGTGACCGGGCGGCCGCGACGGCCGTTGTCGAACAGCGAGTCGACGGCCTCCTGGAGCATCCGCTTCTCGTTGTTCACGATGATCTCGGGCGCGCCGAGGTCGAGCAGCCGCTTGAGGCGGTTGTTCCGGTTGATCACGCGGCGGTACAGGTCGTTGAGGTCGGACGTCGCGAACCGGCCACCGTCGAGCTGCACCATCGGGCGCAGGTCCGGCGGGATCACCGGGACGGCGTCGAGGACCATGCCCTGGGGCTTGTTCCCCGTCTTGCGGAACGCGTCGACGACCTTGAGGCGCTTGAGGGCGCGGACCTTCTTCTGGCCCTTGCCGTTGGCGATCGTGTCGCGCAGCGACTCGACCTCGGCCTCGACGTCGAAGTCCTCGAGGCGCTTCTGGATCGCCATGGCGCCCATGTAGCCCTGGAAGTACTTGCCGAACCAGTTCTTCATCTCGCGGTAGAGCATCTCGTCGCCCATCAGGTCCTGGACCTTGAGGGACTTGAAGGTGTTCCACACCTCGTCGAGGCGGTCGATCTCGCGCTGCGCACGGTCACGCAGCTGCTTCATCTCGCGCTCGGCACCGTCCCGCACCTTGCGGCGCGCGTCGGCCTTGGCACCCTCGGCCTCGAGGGTGGCGAGGTCCTCCTCGAGCTTCTTGGTGCGGTCCTCCAGCGAGGTGTCGCGGCGCTTCTCGAGGCGCTCCCGCTCCAGGCCGACCTTGTTCTCGAGCGAGGACAGGTCGCTGTGCCGCGCGTCCTCGTCGACGGAGGTGATCATGTACGCCGCGAAGTAGATGACCTTCTCGAGGTCCTTCGGGGCGAGGTCGAGCAGGTAGCCCAGACGGCTCGGAACACCCTTGAAGTACCAGATGTGGGTCACCGGAGCGGCGAGCTCGATGTGGCCCATGCGCTCGCGACGCACCTTGGAGCGGGTCACCTCGACGCCGCAGCGCTCGCAGATGATGCCCTTGAAGCGCACGCGCTTGTACTTGCCGCAGTAGCACTCCCAGTCCCGGGTGGGACCGAAGATCTTCTCGCAGAAGAGTCCGTCACGCTCGGGCTTGAGCGTGCGGTAGTTGATGGTCTCCGGCTTCTTGACCTCGCCGTGGCTCCACGTACGGATGTCGTCCGCGGTGGCCAGGCCGATCTGAAGCTGGTCGAAGAAGTTCACATCGAGCACGGTGGCTGTTGTCCTTCGTTAGATCTGTGGATCAAGTCAGTGGACTGAGGGGAGGCGGCCGGTCCGCCGGGGCGAGCCGGCCGCCTCGTCACTCAGACTTCTTCGACCGAGCTGGGCTCGCGACGCGACAGGTCGATGCCGAGCTCCTCGGCGGCGCGGAAGACGTCTTCCTCCGCGTCGCGCATCTCGATGGCCGTGCCGTCCTGGGACAGCACCTCCACGTTGAGGCAGAGCGACTGCATCTCCTTGATGAGCACCTTGAACGACTCGGGGATGCCCGAGTCGGGGATGTTCTCACCCTTGACGATCGCCTCGTAGACCTTGACGCGTCCGGGGACGTCGTCGGACTTGATGGTCAGCAGCTCCTGCAGGGCGTAGGCGGCGCCGTACGCCTCCATCGCCCAGACCTCCATCTCGCCGAACCGCTGGCCACCGAACTGGGCCTTACCGCCCAGGGGCTGCTGCGTGATCATCGAGTAGGGGCCGGTGCTGCGCGCGTGGATCTTGTCGTCCACGAGGTGGTGCAGCTTCAGGATGTACATGTAGCCGACCGAGACGGGCTTCGGGAACGGGTCCCCGGAGCGACCGTCGAAGAGGTTCGCCTTGCCGGTCTCATCGATCATCCGGACGCCGTCGCGGTTGTACGGCGTGGAGCCGAGCAGGCCGATGATCTCGTCCTCGCGGGCACCGTCGAAGACCGGCGTGGCCACCTTGCGACCCGGCGCGGACTTGTCCGCGTGGATCTTGATCAGGCGCTGCTTCCAGCCGTTGGGGTCCGTGTCGGACTTGTCCCCCTTCGTGCTGGACAGCTCCAGGTCCCAACCCTGCTGGGCGAGCCAGCCGAGGTGGAGCTCGAGGATCTGACCGATGTTCATCCGGCGCGGGACACCGAGCGGGTTGAGCACCACGTCGACCGGGGTGCCGTCCTCCATGAACGGCATGTCCTCGATCGGCAGGATCTTCGCGATGACGCCCTTGTTGCCGTGGCGCCCGGCGAGCTTGTCGCCGACGGAGATCTTGCGCTTCTGCGCGACGTAGACGCGGACCAGCTGGTTGACCCCCGGGGGCAGCTCGTCGCCGTCCTCGCGGTCGAAGACGCGCACGCCGATGACCGTCCCGGACTCACCGTGCGGCACCTTCATCGAGGTGTCGCGCACCTCGCGCGCCTTCTCGCCGAAGATCGCGCGGAGCAGGCGCTCCTCCGGGGTGAGCTCGGTCTCGCCCTTGGGCGTGACCTTGCCGACCAGGATGTCGCCGGTGGTGACCTCGGCGCCGATGCGGATGATCCCACGCTCGTCGAGGTCGGCCAGCATCTCCTCGGAGACGTTCGGGATGTCCCGGGTGATCTCCTCCGGCCCGAGCTTGGTGTCGCGGGCGTCGACCTCGTGCTCCTCGATGTGGATCGAGGTGAGGACGTCCTCCTGCACCAGGCGCTGGCTGAGGATGATGGCGTCCTCGTAGTTGTGGCCCTGCCACGGCATGAAGGCCACGAGCAGGTTGGTGCCCAGCGCCATCTCGGCGTCGTCGGTGCACGGGCCGTCCGCGATCGGCGTGCCGACCTCGAGCCGGTCACCCTCGTTGACCAGGGGACGCTGGTTGATGCAGGTGCCCTGGTTCGAGCGACGGAACTTGGCCAGCTTGTAGGTCTGGTAGGTGCCGTCGTCGTTCATCGTCTCGATGATCTCCGCGGACACCTCCTTCACGACGCCGGCCTTGGTGGCGACGACGACGTCACCGGCGTCGACCGCGGCGCGGTACTCCATGCCGGTGCCGACCAGGGGCGAGTCGCTCTTGATGAGCGGCACGGCCTGGCGCTGCATGTTGGCGCCCATCAGCGCGCGGTTGGCGTCGTCGTGCTCCAGGAACGGGATCAGGGCGGTCGCGACCGACACCATCTGGCGCGGCGAGACGTCCATGTAGTCGACCTGGTCGGCCAGGATGGCCTCGACCTCGCCACCCTTCTGGCGGACCAGGACGCGCTCCTCGGCGAAGTTGTCGTCGTCGTCGAGGACGGCGTTCGCCTGCGCGATGACGAAACGGTCCTCGTCGTCGGCGGTGAGGTAGTCGATCTGCTCGGTCACGTGGCCGTGCTCGACCTTGCGGTAGGGCGTCTCGACGAAGCCGAACGGGTTGATCCGTCCGTACGACGCGAGCGAGCCGATCAGGCCGATGTTCGGGCCTTCCGGGGTCTCGATCGGGCACATGCGGCCGTAGTGCGACGGGTGGACGTCACGGACCTCCATGCCGGCGCGGTCGCGGGAGAGACCACCCGGCCCGAGCGCCGAGAGGCGACGCTTGTGCGTCAGGCCGGCGATCGGGTTGGTCTGGTCCATGAACTGCGAGAGCTGGGAGGTCCCGAAGAACTCCTTCAGCGCCGCCACCACGGGGCGGATGTTGATCAGCGACTGCGGCGTGATGGCCTCGACGTCCTGGGTCGTCATCCGCTCGCGGACCACACGCTCCATGCGGGCCAGGCCGGTGCGGAGCTGGTTCTGGATCAGCTCGCCGACCGTGCGCATGCGACGGTTGCCGAAGTGATCGATGTCGTCGGAGGCGATGTCGAGGGCGCCCTGGGGCGACTCGAGCTCCTCGCGGCCGTCGTGCAGCGCGACGATGTAGCGGATCGCCGCGACGATGTCGTCGACGGTCAGCGTCTGCTGGTCGAACGCCTCGACGAGACCGAGCTTCTTGTTGATCTTGTACCGCCCGACCTTGGCCAGGTCGTAGCGCTTCGGGTTGAAGTAGTAGTTGTTCAGCAGCGTCTGGGCGGCCTCCTCCGTGGGCGGCTCGCCGGGACGCAGCTTGCGGTAGATGTCCAGAAGGGCATCCTTCTGGGTCTCCGTGTGGTCCTTCTCCAGCGTGAGCATCATCGACTCGTACTGGCCGAACTCCTCGCGGATCTGCTCGTTGGTCCAGCCGAGGGCCTTGAGCAGCACGGTGACGTTCTGCTTGCGCTTGCGGTCGAGACGGACGCCGACCAGGTCGCGCTTGTCGATCTCGAACTCGAGCCAGGCGCCGCGCGAGGGGATCAGCTTGGCCGTGTAGATGTCCTTGTCGGACGTCTTGTCGGCGGAGCGTTCGAAGTACACGCCCGGCGAACGGACGAGCTGCGAGACGACCACCCGCTCGGTGCCGTTGATGACGAAGGTGCCCTTGTCGGACATGAGCGGGAAGTCGCCCATGAAGACGGTCTGGCCCTTGATCTCACCGGTGTCGTTGTTGGTGAACTCCGCGGAGACGTAGAGCGGAGCGGAGTAGGTGAAGTCCTTCTCCTTGCACTCGTCCACGGTGTACTTCGGGTCGTAGAAGACCGGGTTCTCGAACGAGAGCGACATCGTCTCGGAGAAGTCCTCGATCGGCGAGATCTCCTCGAAGATCTCGGTCAGACCGGACTTGCGCGAGACGTCCTCGCCCCCGGCGATACGCGCCTCGACGGCGGTCTGCCAGGCGTCGTTCCCGACCAGCCAGTCGAAGCTGGTGGTCTGGAGGGAGAGGAGCTGGGGAACCTCGAGGGGTTCCTTGATCTTTGCGAAAGAGGTACGGCGGGAGTTACCGGTGGTGGTACGCGCGGCCAAGAGAGGTCCTTCGACGGATGTGCCTTGGTGATGGCGCCGCCGACCACTAAATCAGCCACCAGACAGGCGATTCGCATTTGAGGGCAGGCGCAACGCGCAACAGTACCCGATCATCGGGCGCGCCACAATACCGGCGGACGCTCGATTGCTTCAGACGTTGCCGATGATGATGAACCGCGATCGCCGCGAGGTCAAGGGCGGCGCGCCGGGGCGTCAGCCGCAGTCGTCGGTGCCGCTGGTCAGCACGCAGTCGACGAGCCAGTCGTCGCCCACCTTCTCCATCCGGGCGGTGGCCTGGTCCTTGTAGACCAGTGGCTCGGTGTTCTGCTTGTTCGTGGTCGGCCGGTCGACGAAGAGCAGCACGTCGACGCGGTCCTCCCCCGAGCGGATCACACCGGAGTCCACCACCTCTGTGCTCACGACGGTGCGCGTCTGCGGGGCGTTCTGCTTGACCAGCTCGAAGAGCCGGTCGTACTCCTTGCGGTAGCCGGGGGTCAGGTAGGAGTCGGCGGCCTGCTGGCTCTCCTCCAGCCTCCTGAAGTCGTAGGACAGGACCGGGCCGATCGCCCGCTCGGCGGCGCTCTGCGCGGCCCGGGTGGACTCGCGCACCGCGGCGTCCGAGGCTCGGGTGGTGACCACCCAGACGCACGCGCCGACCGCGACCGCAGTGAGCAGGGCGAGCCCGGCCAGGAGCCAGGCCGGCACGCCCCTGGTCGAAGCCGCAGCGGAGGCCACGCCCGGGGCCACGGACGGGCCGGCGGACGGGCCGGCGGACAGGACCGAGTCGCGAGCCTTGTCCTCCGCCCGCGCGGTGGCCAGCTCGGCGTCGTACGCCTTCCGGCGCCGCGGGTCGAGCAGCACCTCGGCGGCCGCGTTGTAGACGCCGAACTTGCGGTCGGTGGGGTCGAGGTCGGCGATCGAGCCCTTCCAGGCGGCCTTGATCTCGGCCTCGGGGGCGTCCGGGGCCACGTCGAGGAGGTCGTACCAGCTGGCGTTCACCGGGTCTCTCCCGTCACGGGGGTGAAGTCGTCGACCAACCACTTCCCACCGGTCCGGACCAGGCTCACCCGGATCCGGTAGGGGGCGGGCTCGTCGGCCACGGGCTCACCCTTGGCGTCGGGGTAGGAGTTGGTGAACGAGCCGGCCACCAGGGCGGTCGCGGAGTCCGCGTCGATGGTGGACACCCCGACGGCGAAGACCTTGGCCGCCCGGCTCAGGCCGGCCTTGGCGACCGTCTGCTCCGCGGCCGTGACCCCGCCCTCGAAGGAGGTCCGGAACTTCGGGGTGATCACCTCGGTGACCAGCTTGCGGTACTGCGGCATCTGGTCGTCGTCCGCGAGCAGGTCGGGGCCGTAGGTGTTGACGCGGAGCATGAACTGCTGGGCCTGGGCCATCACGGCCTCGCGCTGGCGCTGCTCGTCCTCGGCCTCGCCACGGCGCCCGGCGAGGAGCCAGGCCAGGGAGCCGACCGAGGCCAGCAGGGCGACGACGAGCACCCCGAGGAGCACGAGGCGCAGCATCGACGACCGGGGGGCACGGACGCTGCTCACCGAGGCGTGCTCGTCAGGGGCTGGAGGAACAGCCACTTCCACGACTCCTGTCCCAAGGTGGCGGGGGCGGCCCGGCCGGGGGAGCTCAGGTCGGGGTCCACCCTGTCACCCCAGGTCAGCTTCTCGCGGTCGGGGTCGTAGGACGCCACGACCGGGGCGCGGTAGGCCGCGCCGGCGCGCGGCACGTTCTGCGCACCGCGGGCGTTGCTCTCCGAGGGTGGCTCGGCGCACCGCGCGGCGGTGTCCATCGCCCTGTTGCTGCCGTCCTGCGGGGGGCGCACCTGGGAGTCGTGGTAGCCGCGGGTGCAGACCGCGGGGTCCTGGGTGAGGATCATGCCGAAGTGGGCGTCGTAGAGCCCGGTGTCCGGGGACTTCGAGACCACCGTGAAACCCCCCTGGACGACGTAGGGGTAGATCACCAGCAGCTGCGCGACGCCGTCGAGGTGCTTGACGACGACGTCGCCGGTGGTGACCAGGTTGTTGACCAGCTCGCCGAGGTCCACCTCGTTGTCCTCGATGAAGGTGCGCAGCTGGGTCGCGGTGGCCGACCCGTCGTCGATCACCTTGCGCAGGTCGCGGTCGGAGCCCGCCAGCGTGCCGCTGAAGAGTGCCATCTCGCGGGCGAAGGTCTTGATGGCCGAGGTGGAGGCGATCTGTCCCTTCAGCACCGTGTTGCTGTCCCGGATCAGCGCCGAGGTGACATCGAAGTTCTGGTTGGCCAGCTCGATGAACGAGTTGCCGGTGTCGATGATCCGCTGGAGGTCCTCGCCGGTCCCCTCGAAGGCAGCGCCGAGCTCGCGCACGGTCGTCCTGAGGGCCGGCTTGTCCACCGACTCCACCGTGTCGGACAGGTGGGTCAGCAGGGTCTGGGTGGCGATCGGCGTCCGGGTGTCCTCCGGGGCGATCTCCGAGCGGTCCGCGAGGTAGGGCCCGGTCCTCACCTGCGGCTGCAGCTCGACGTACTGCTCGCCGACCGCGGACCGGTTGCCGACGACGGCCAGGGTGTCGGCCGGGATGGAGTCGAAGCCGTTCTCGACGTCGAGGTAGGCGTCCACTCCCCCATCGGTCAGCTCGAGCTTGTCGACCCGGCCGATCTTCACCCCGCGGTAGGAGACCTCCGCGCCGGCGAAGATGCCGCCGGACTCCTTCAGGTGGGCCACGACGGTGTACGAGTCATCGATGACCAGACGGTCGAGCCGGGCGTAGCGGGCGCCGACGTAGGAGACGCCGAGCAGGGTGATCACGACGAACACCAGCAGCTGGATCCTCGTGCGACGGGTGATCACCGGATCACCATCCCGGGCACCATCAGGTTCACGAGCGAGGGGTCGTAGAGCCGCATCAGCTGTCCCATCGTGGGTCCGCGGGTGGACCAGGTCTGCGGCCGGGCGTCACCGAAGCCCGGACGGCCCAGCGTCGGCAGCGCGCTCGGCAGCGGCACACCGCCGCCTCCCCCGCCGGTGCCCCCGCCGGTGCCCCCACCGGTGCCGGTGACCTGGAGCGCGAGGCAGATCGGGTTGTCCTTGTTCGAGGCCTTCCTGCACTGCTTCTTCAGCTTCTTGATCTGGTTCGGCGTGAGGCTGGTGCACTGCGTGCTCGCGGGGTTCTCCGACTGCAGGCACTTCTCGACCGCGGACGCCGCCTGGCTGGGGTCGGGGACCACGCCGCAGACCGGGTTCCCGGGCGTCCTGGCGCACACCTGGTCGATGATCAGGTCGAGGATCGCGGCGCACCTGGTGAGCGTGGGGTCGGCCAGGCACTGCTGGACCAGCGCGGCCGCGTCGTCGCACAGCTGGTCCGCGTCGGGCAGCTGCGCGAGGTCGGGCAGCTCGGAGGCCGGGACGCAGACGTCCACCGGGGAGGTGGGGTTGCTGTCCGGGACGGAGAGGTCCACCTCGATCGAGAGGTTCGTGTAGTCCCCCATGTGCAGGTTGCGGGCCACCTGCGGGTCCCGGCCGACGACCTCGTCGACGAACGGGTAGGTCAGGAAGACGTTGAAGGCCTTGGCGAAGTTGTCCCCGGAGTCCGCGAAGCCCCGGAGCACGGGCTGGAGCTGCCGGAAGGTCGCGATCGTCGAGGCCTTCGACGCCTTGATCACCCGGACGCCCACGCCGCTGAGCCGGTCGAGCGCCGTCAGCATCTCGATGAGGTCGTCGCGCTGGGTGTCGATGGAGCGCAACGCGCTGGGCAGCTCCTCGAGCGCGAGGTCGATGCTGCCCTGCTGCTTGCGCACCGAGAGCGCCAGCGTGTTGAGCGAGTCAATGGCGTCCACGATGTCGGCCTTGTTCTCGTCGAGCTGGCTGACGAACTCCCTGATCTGGCGCAGCACCGAGCGGGCCGAGCTCTCGCGACCCTCGAGGGCCTTGCCGAGCTCCTGGTTGATCGTCCTGAGCTGGGCCACGCCGCCGCCGTTGAGCAGCAGGCTGAGCGCGCCCAGGACCTCCTCGACCTCGGGGTTGCGCCCCGAGCGGTTCAACCCGATGACGTCCCCGCTGCGCAGCGTCCCGGAGCTGCCGCCGCCGTTCTCGGGAGCCCCGAGGGAGACGAACTTCTCCCCCAGCAGGCTGGTCTGGCGAATCTCGGCGACCGCGTCGTCGGGGAGGTCCACGTCGTTGCGCAGCTCGAGCCTGACCGAGGCGTGCGTGCCCTCGAGCGCGATGTCGGTGACCTGACCGACGCTGACGTCGTTGACCTTGACCGTCGAGCGAGGCACCAGGTCGAGCACGTCGGCGAACTTGACCTCGACCGTGATCGGGTCGCTGCCGGCGTCGGGGCCACCGGGGAGCGGCAGCTTGTAGACGTCGAAGCCCCCGCAGGCCGAGAGCGTCAGCGAGCCGACCACCAGCAGGAGCAGCATCTTCAGACGGATCATCGCCGTACCTCCACGATTCCGCCGAGCGACTGGTCGAAGTGGTCCTGCGGCGCCGCACGGGCGGCTCGCCCGAAGCTGCCGGGCCGGTTCTTGGGGAACGCCTTCTTGATCACGTCGCAGGTGTCGCCCGAGGTGTCGGCCTGGCTGACGAAGCCGCACAGGAACGCCGCCGGGTCGGCCTCGAGCTGGTCCACGACCTCACCCTGGTTGGCCCGGGTGTCGAGGGTGCCGGCCTGCGGGTTGTAGGTGAGCGCGAGGTTGTTCAGCGCCACCGGGGCCACATTCAGGATCTCGTCGAGTGCGCTGCGCTGCTTGACCAGGACCTTCGAGACCCGGTTGAGCCCGGAGATGTTGCGGCCCAGGATCTCGCGGTTGTCCTTCACGAAGCCGGAGACCGCCCCGAGGGCGACGCCGAGGTTGCCCAGCGCCGCGCGGAGCTCCTGGCGCTCGCCGGAGAGCGTGGAGGAGGCACCGGCCAGCGACTGGTTGAAGTCCCGCACGGTCTGGTCGTTCTCGGCCAGGGTGCTGATGAAGCCCTCGAGCTCCGCGGCGGAGCCGAAGAGCTCCTCCTTGTTGTTGTCGAGGGTGGCGCTGAGCCTGCTGAAGTTCTCGATGGTCCGGTGGAACTTCGCGCCCTGGCCGCCGAAGTTCGCGGCGGTCGTCTCGAGCAGGTCGGTCAGTGCGCCCTTCCGGTTGGCGCCGTTCGGCCCGAGCGCGACGTTGAGCTCGTCGAGCCCCGAGTAGATCTCGTCGAGCTCCAGCGGCGAGCTGGTCCGGTCGGTGCCGAGCACCTCGCCGGTGGCGAGCACCTTCCCGCCCGTGTAGACCGGAACCAGCTGGATGAACCGGTCGCCCACCAGCGACGGCGCGACGATCAGGGCCTGCGCGTCGGCGGGCACCTTGACCTCGGGGTCGTAGGACATGGTCACGACGACGTCGGTGCCGGACGGCGTCACCGTGTCGACGCGGCCGACCGGGATGCCGAGCACCCGGACCTCGCTGCCCTCGTAGATCGAGATGGTGCGCGGGAAGTGGGCGGTCAGGCGCTTCTGCTCACTGCCCCCGAACAGCGTGAGGGCGGCGGCCACCACGAGAGCCACCACGATCGCCGGGGCCACGAACTTCTTCAGCACGGTCATCTCAGCCAACCTGCGGGACGGGGGGGAAGTTCTGGATGTAGGTGTCGAACCACGGACCCGTGCCCAGCGTGTTGGCGAAGACCCGGTAGAAGGGCGCCATCAGCCGCAGGCTGTTGTCGAGGTTGTCCTCGTTCTTGTTCAGCAGCCGGACCACCCCGTCGAGGGAGGTCAAGGCCGGCTTGAGGTCCGCCCGGCTCTGTCGTACCAGAAGGGTCAGCTCGCGCGACAGCGTGGAGGTGGAGACCAGGATGTCGTGGATGGCCTCCCGGCGCGCCACCAGCGCCCGGAAGAGCACGTCGGCGTCGCTCATCAGCGCCACGATGTCCTGGTCCCGCTCGTTGAGCACGGTCGAGACCCGCTCGAGGTTCTTCAGCAGCGAGTTGATCTTGTCGTCGCGCGCGGCGATGTTGCCCGACAGGTCGGCCACCCCGGCCAGGGCCCCGCGGAACTCCTCGGGGGTGTTGCGGGTCAGGTCGGCGAGCGTCGTCAGCGACTCGGCGAGCCGATCGGTGTCGATCTCCTCCGAGGTCCGCGCAAGGCCGGAGAACGCCTCGACCACGTCGTACGGCGAGGTGGTGCGCTGCACCGGGATCTCGCTCTCCGCGGAGAGCTGGCCGGACCCGGCCGGCTGCAGCGCGAGGTACATGGCGCCGAGCAGCGTCTTGATCCGGATCGAGGCCGCGGTCCGGGCCCCGAACGCGGAGTCGGTCTTCACCCGGAAGGTGACCTTCACGTGGTCCCCGTCGAGCTCGACCTTCTCCACCTTGCCGACGCGCACGCCGGCGATGCGGACCTCGTCGTTGGCCTTGAGGCCACCGGACTCGGAGAAGGCGGCGTAGTAGGTGTCGCCGCCACCGATCAACGGCAGGTCCTGGGCCCGGAAGGCGCCGAGGATCAGCATCGTGATGACGGCCAGGCTCACCGCACCGATGATCACGGGGTTGCGCTCACGGAAGGGGATCATCCGAGGTTGCACCTGTCCGATCCGGTCTTGTAGTCCACGGGGAGCGTGGTGCGGGGCTGGCCCGGTAGCAGGGCGGGGAGCCGCACCGTTCCCTTGAACTCGCAGAGGTAGAAGTTGAACCAGGAGCCGTAGATCGCGGTGCGTCCGATCTTGGTCAGCTTGATCGGCAGCACCTGGATCGCCCGGTCGAGCTCGGCCTTGTTGGCCGGCTCGTCGAGCGTGCCGGCGAAGCGCCGCAGCTGCTTGACGTCGCCCACGAACGGCTCGCGGATGCCGTCCACGAGGCCGGCGGTCTCGACCGAGAGGGACGAGATGTCGTCGAGCGTGCCGAGGATCGCCTCGCGGTCGGTCTTCAGGCCGTGCACGAACTTGCGGAACGTCACGATCAGGTCGGAGAGCTGGTCCTCGCGGTCGCCGACGTGGTCGAGGACCTGGTCGAGGTTGTCGATCAGGTCGCCGATCAGCTGGTCGCGCCGGGCCAGGGTCGAGGTGACCGAGGCGGTGCTCGACAGCAGCCCCTCGAGGGTGCCGCCCTCGCCCTGGAAGACCTGGACGACCTCGTAGGAGAGCTTGTTGACGTCGGCCGGCGTCAACGCCTGGAAGAGCGGCTTGAAGCCGTTGAACAGCACGGTCAGGTCGAGGGCGGGCGAGGTCTGCGACACCGGGATCGTGTCGCCCTCCTCGAGGCGCCCGCCGTCGCCGACCTGCTGGGTCAGCGAGAGGTAGCGCTGGCCGACGAGGTTGCGGTAGCGGATGGCGGCGTGGGTGGCCCGGGGCAGCGAGGTCTGGTCCTCGACCGAGAAGGTCACCATCGCGCGGGTCCGCCTGACGATCTCGATGTTCTTGACGACGCCCACCTTGACCCCGGCGATGCGGACGTCGTCGCCCTTGACCACGCCGGTGGCGTCGACGAACTCGGCCTTGTAGTCCTTGCTGCCGGCGAAGGTCAGGTTGCCGATGATGACCACCAGCACCCCGGTCGCCAGCGTGGTGACCACGATGAAGATCATCAGCTTGGTGAGGTCGATGGTGGTCTTCCTGTCCAGCATCTTCATCGCACGGACACCTCCGCGCCGCGGGCCATCGGGCCCACCAGCAGCGGTCCCAGGTCGGGTACGGCGCCGGCGGACAGGCCCATCGGCGGGCCCAGCAGGGACTTCAGCAGCTCGGACTCCTCCGGGCTCCCGGCGCGCCCGGCCCCGTTGCGCTCGTACGACGGCGCCACCCGGCTGATGCCCTTGCCCGTGGGCCGGTCCACCCCGTCGTCGAAGTTCGGTTGGCTCCGCACCGGGTTGCCCTGGTCGAACGGCGGGTTCGGCAGGGTCAGGCAGTCGGGCCCCCGGTCGTCGCCGAGCCGCGGCTGGTCACGCTGGTCGTAACCGCGGGGCTGGTTGGGCAGCGTCTCCAGCACGATGTGCAGGGTGAAGTTGCGGAAGGCCTCGGCCTGCAGCTTGCCGGCGTTGACGACCCCGCCGGTCAGGCAGGGGAACTCCGGCGCGTACCTCGCGAGCACGTCGAGCTGCTGCTCACTGACCTGGCTGAGTCGGATCAGGTTGTCACCGTTGTCGTCGAGGAACCCCTTGGTCGTGTCGGAGAACGACGCGACGTCGGTGAAGAGTGCAGTGAGCCTGGCCTCCCGGCCCTCCAACGTGCCGGTCGTCTTGACCGTGTTGCGCAGGATCGCGGCGATCTCGGGCAGGGCCTGCGAGTAGGTGTCGGAGACCTGCGCGGTGAGCCGGAGGTCCTCGACGAGGCCGGGGATCTGCGGGTTGAGCCGCTTGAGGTAGCCGTCGAGGGTGACGAGGTTCTCGCCGAGCTGGTCGCCCCGCCCCTCGAGGGCGGTCGAGAGGGCGTTCAGGGTCTTGTTGATCTCGCCCGGCTGCACGGCGCGCAGCAGCGGGTAGAGGTCGGAGAGGACCTTCTCGACCTCGATCGAGACCTCCGTGCGCCGGATGGTCGCGCCGGCCTCGAGGTGGCCCGGGCTCCGCTGGCCCTCGGGGATCTCCAGCGAGACGTACTTCTCGCCGAACAGCGTCTTCGGCACGATCGAGCCGGTCACGTCGGGCGGGATCGAGTCGAGCTCCTCGGGGAAGATGCCCAGGGTCAGCTTCGCGCCGTCGGCGGAGGTGTCGAAGGCGGTGACCTCGCCCACGATCACGCCGCGGATCTTGACGTCGGCCCGTGAGGGCAGCTGCAACCCGATCTTCGAGGTCAGCAGCGTCACCCGGTCGTAGCTCACGAACTTCTTCGAGAAGACACCGTAGGTGCCGTAGATGCCGGAGAGGACCAGGGCGATGAACACCAGGCCCAGCAGCTTGTGGTTCTGCGTCAACAGCTTCACCTCACCTCACCCCGCCAGCCGGACGGTCGTGGTGGTGCCCCAGATGGCCATGGAGAGGAACAGGTCGATGACGTTGATCGCCACGATGCTGGTGCGCACCGCGCGACCCACCGCGACCCCCACGCCGGCGGGGCCGCCCGAGGCGGTGTAGCCGTGGTAGCAGTGGATGAGGATCACGACCACGGCGAAGACCAGCACCTTGCCGAAGGACCACAGCACGTCGCCCGGCGGCAGGAACTGGTTGAAGTAGTGGTCGTAGGTGCCCGTGCTCTGCCCGAAGAACTGCGTGACGGTCAGGCGGGTCGCGAAGTACGAGGACATCAGGCCCACGACGTAGAGCGGGATGATCGCGATCAGGCCACCGATGATGCGGGTGGTGACGAGGAAGGGCAACGAGGGGATCGCCATCACCTCGAGGGCGTCGACCTCCTCGGAGATCCGCATCGCGCCCAGCTGCGCGGTGAAGCCGCACCCCACCGTCGCCGCCAGGGCGATGCCGGAGACCAGGGGGGCGATCTCGCGGGTGTTGAAGTAGGCCGAGACGAAGCCGGAGAAGGCCGCCGTGCCGATCTGGTTCAGCGCGGCGTAGCCCTGCAGGCCCACCTCGGTCCCGGTGAAGAAGCACAGCGCCGTGATGACCCCGACCGTGCCCCCGATGACGGCCAGCGATCCGGAGCCGAGGGTGACCTCGGCGAGGATCCGCAAGATCTCCTTCTTGTACCGCTTGATCGTGCGCGGGGTCCACGCCAGGGCGCGGATGTAGAACGCCAGCTCGGCGCCGAGACCGTCGAGGGTCTTCAGCGGGACGGCGTAGACCGACTTGATGCTCGCCACGGTCGTCAACCCGTCTTCGGTGGCACGAGCTGGAAGTAGAGGGCGCTCATCACGAAGTTCACGACGAACAGCAGCATGAACGTGATCACCACGGACTCGTTCACGGCGTCGCCGACGCCCTTCGGCCCGCCGGCGGCGTTCATGCCCTTGTACGACGCGACGATGGCGGCGATGAGACCGAAGACCAGCGCCTTGGCCATGCCCTGCCACAGGTCCGGTAGCTGGGCGAGCGCGGTGAAGCTCGCTAGGTAGGCCCCTGGGGTGCCGTCCTGGAGCACGACGTTGAAGACGTAGCCGCCGGCCACGCCCACCACGCTGACCAGCCCGTTGAGGAAGACCGCGACCAGCATGCAGGCCAGCACCCGGGGCACGACGAGGCGCTGGATCGGGTCGATGCCGAGCACCATCATGGCGTCGAGCTCCTCGCGGATCTTGCGGGCGCCGAGGTCGGCCGCGATCGCGGACCCGCCGGCGCCGGCGATCAGCAGCGAGGTGGCGATCGGCCCCGCTTCCCGCACCACCGCCAGCACCGCCGCGGAGCCGGTGAAGGACTGGGCTCCGAACTGCTTGATGAGGCCGCCCACCTGCAGCGCGATGACCGCGCCGAAGGGGATCGCGACCAGCGCGGTCGGGATGATCGTGACCGAGGCGATGAACCAGGCCTGCTGGAGGAACTCGCGCATCTGGAAGGGCCGCTTGAAGAGCCCGGCGGCCACGTCGAGACCGAAGGCGAAGAGCTTGCCGGCGGTCCCGATCGGCGCGAGGGCGCGCGAGGAGGTGAGGGTGGCCACCGGCTCAGCCGCCGATCGTCATGTTCATGTTCTGCTCGAACGAGCCCGGGGGCGGCGTGACGCCGTTCTCCCGGCACCAGGCACCGGGGTCGCGCTGGCTGCGCCGTGGGATGCCGTTGGACGGCTCCTGCTGGTACGGGATGGGCGGGAGCGGCGGCAGCTCCTGGCCCTGCTCGGAGGCGAGCTCGTCGGCGTCCTTCTCCTCCGACATGCCGATCGGGCCGACCCGCTGGGCGTTGAGGAACTGGCGCACGACCGGCTCCTCGGAGGAGAGCAGCATCTCGCGGGGGCCGAACATGGCCAGGTGCTTGTGGTAGAGCAGGCCGATGTTGTCGGGCACCGTCCGGGCCGTGTTCACGTCGTGGGTCACGATCAGGAACGTCGCGTCGATCTGCGCGTTGAGGTCGATGATCAGCTGGTTGAGGAACGCGGTGCGCACCGGGTCGAGGCCGGAGTCGGGCTCGTCGAAGAGCACGATCTCGGGGTCGAGGACCAGCGCGCGGGCCAGGCCGGCGCGCTTGCGCATGCCGCCGGAGATCTCACCGGGGAGCTTGTCCTCGGCGCCGATCAGGCCGACCAGGTCCATCTTCTCCATCACGACGTCGCGGATCTGGGACTCGGTCTTCTTGGTGTGCTCGCGCAGCGGGAAGGCGACGTTGTCGTAGAGGTTCATCGAGCCGAACATGGCGCCGTCCTGGAAGAGCACCCCGAACAGCTTGCGGATCTCGTAGAGCTCCTTCTCGGGACAGGTCGCGATGTCGGTGCCCTCGATGATGATCGAGCCCGTGTCCGGCTTGAGCAGCCCGATCAGGGTCTTGAGGAACACCGACTTGCCGGTTCCCGAGGGCCCGAGCATCACGCAGATCTCGCCGGCCGGGATGGTGAGCGTGACGTCTCCCCAGATGAGCTGCTTGCCGAACGACTTCGTCAGGCCGTCGACCTTGATCTCTACGCCCACTGATGTGACCTCTCCCTACCCATGGCCCGGAGCCCCCCTCCGTGGCGGACGCCGTAAACGGCATTCCCACCAGTCAGTAACAACGGCGTACAGGCCGCGAGGTTACGCGGGAATCGCCGACTCGTCACTCCCCTGATCGGTGGCGTCCCGACCAGGGGTGTGGCCCGGTGCCGGGCCGGAAATGCAACAGGGCGGCCACCCCGGTTCGGGGTGACCGCCCTGTCGGCGGGTTCAGACTGAGGTCACTTGACGGTGACCTTGGCGCCGGCGCCCTCGAGGGACTCCTTGGCCTTCTCGGCCGCAGCCTTGTCGACCTTCTCGAGGATCGCCTTGGGGGCGGACTCCACCAGGTCCTTGGCCTCCTTGAGGCCGAGGGAGGTGAGCGCGCGCACCTCCTTGATGACGTTGATCTTCTTCTCGCCGGCCGCCTCGAGGATGACGTCGAACTCGTCCTGCTCGACGGCCTCGTCGGCACCGGAGCCACCGCCGGCGGCGGGGGCAGCGGCAGCGGCGACGGGGGCCGCAGCGGTGACGCCGAAGGTCTCCTCGAACTGCGAGACGAACTCGGAGAGCTCGATGAGGGTCATTTCCTTGAACGCTTCGAGCAGCTCGTCGGTGTTGAGCTTCGCCATGGTGGCGGTTCCTTCCATTCGGTGGCTCCGCTCCGGGTCAGGAGACGGGGCCGGGTTTCAGGTGGTGGGTACGGCGGTCCGAGCGGGTGCTCAGGCCTCCGCGGCTTCGGCCTCGACGGCCGGGGCCTCCTCGGCGGCGGCCGGCGTACCGGCACCACCTGCGGGGACTTCAGTGGAGTCCTGCTCGCTCTCCCGCTTGGCCTGCAGCGCACCGGCGAGCCGGGCAGCCTGGGCGAGGGGGGCGTTGAGCAGGTAGACGGCCTGGCTGAGCGACGCGAGCATCGCACCAGCCATCTTGCCCAGGAGCACCTCACGCGACTCGAGATCGGCCAGCTTGCCGATCTCCTTCGCGTCGAGGGACTTGCCGTCCAGGACGCCACCCTTGATGACCAGGGTGGGGTTTGCCTTGGCGAAGTCACGCAGACCCTTGGCCGCCTCGACCACGTCGCCCTTGATGAAGGCGATGGCGGTCGGACCGGTCAGCAGGTCGTCGAAGTCCGAGATGCCCGCCTGGGTGGCGGCGATCTTGGCCAGCGTGTTCTTGACCACGGCGTAGTTGGCGTTCTCGCCGAGTGAGCGCCGCAGGTCCTGCAGCTGCTTCACGGTGAGACCGCGGTACTCGGTCAGCACCGCCCCAGCGGACCCGTTGAACGACTCAACGATCTCCGCGACGGCGGCTTCTCTGTCTGCCCGCGCCATGGGTCTCCTTCCGGACTGGGAGACCACCGCGCAAGGGCCCGGAGATGACGAACGCCCCGAGCGCCGGCGCTCAGGGCGGGTGACCGGCCGGGGCCGGGCTGCTCTGGGACACCTGCGCTGGCCGTCCGCATCTGCGGATCCTTCGGTCGTGGCTGCTGATGCAGCCTGACCACCGGCGGTCTCTGGTTTCGAGTTGAAGGATACGCAGACCCGGGCCGACCAGCCAAATCGCCCCCCGTGCCCGGCCGACCCGTCGCTCGTCGACGCCCCAGCCGGCCGACCCGTCGTCGGTTGACGACGGGTCGGCGTCGTACGGCGTGAACAAGCGACGGGTCGGCTCAAATGCGCCACGACCCGACCGGGGTTCCCGGACGGGTCGTGGTGCGGTGCTGCGCGGGGACGATCAGGCCTGGGCGGCCTCGTCCTCGGACGCGACGTTCTTGGTGCGGTTCGGGTCGACCTGGACGCCGGGGCCCATGGTCGTGGAGACCGTGACCTTGCGCAGGTAGCGACCCTTGGAGCTGGCCGGCTTGAGCCGCAGCACCTCCTCGAGCGCCGCGGCGTAGTTCTCCGCGAGCTGGGCCTCGGCGAAGGACGCCTTGCCGATGATGAAGTGCAGGTTGGCGTGGCGGTCGACGCGGAACTCGATCTTGCCGCCCTTGATGTCGGAGACGGCCTTGGCCACGTCCGGCGTCACGGTGCCGGTCTTCGGGTTCGGCATCAGACCGCGCGGGCCCAGCACCCGGCCGAGGCGGCCGACCTTGCCCATCATGTCGGGGGTCGCGACGACGGCGTCGAAGTCGAGCCAGCCGCCGGCCACCTTCTCGATGAGCTCGTCGCCACCGACGACGTCGGCTCCGGCCTCACGAGCGGCCTCGGCCTTCTCGGCGTTCGCGAAGACCAGCACCTTGGCGGTCTTGCCGGTGCCGTGCGGCAGGTTCACGGTGCCGCGCACCATCTGGTCGGCCTTGCGGGGGTCGACGCCGAGGCGCATGACGACGTCCACGGTCTCGTCGAACTTCTTCTTGCTGGAGGTCTTCGCGATCTTGATCGCGGCCAGCGGGGCGTGGAGCTCGTCCTTGTCGAACTGCTCCGCCGCCGCGCGGTAGTTCTTGCTGCGCTGCATGGCTGGTTCTCTCTTCTTCCAGATGTGGTCTTCGATGGGCCAGCGCGGCCCTGCCACGGTTGCTGTTGCTTCGAGTCTCCGGGAGGAACCCCCCGGAAGGGGTCAGTCGGTGGTGATGCCCATGGAACGAGCGGTGCCCTCGACGATCTTCATCGCGGCGTCGATGTCGTTCGCGTTGAGGTCGGGGAGCTTCGTCGTGGCGATCTCGCGGATCTGGTCCTTGGTGAGCTTGCCGACCTTCTCCTTGTGCGGGACGCCCGAGCCCTTCTTCAGGCCGGCGGCCTTCTTGATCAGCTCGGCGGCCGGAGGAGTCTTGGTGATGAACGTGAACGAGCGGTCCTCGTAGATGGTGATCTCGACGGGGATGACGTTCCCGCGCATCGCCTCGGTCTGCGCGTTGTAGGCCTTGCAGAACTCCATGATGTTCACGCCGTGCGGACCGAGCGCGGTACCGACGGGCGGGGCCGGCGTCGCGGCACCGGCCTGGAGCTGCACCTTGACGAGCGCAGCGATCTTCTTCTTGGGAGGCATTCCTGTTTCTCTTTCTCTCTCGTGGTCATGACGGGGGTTCTTCCCCCTGCCACACGTACTGGGTCTCGAGACGCCTCACGCACTCCTCGCTTCGCTGCGAGTGCGCCGACGCTCCTCAACCTCTTCGACTGTCCGGCCGGAGCAGGCTCCGGCCGGGCCTCAGACCTTCTGGATCTGGCTGAAGCTCAGCTCGACCGGGGTCTCCCGGCCGAAGATCTCGACGAGGGCCTTGACCCTCTGCGACTCCGCGTTGATCTCCGTGATCGTCGCGTGCAGCGTGGCGAACGGGCCGTCCACGACCATGACCGAGTCGGACACGTCGAAGTCGGCGACCTCGACCTGCTTCTTCGAGGTGGTCGAGCCGGAGGGCTGCGCGGTGCCGGCGGCGATGGCCTCGGCCTCGGCGCGCGCCACGACGGCCGGGGCCAGCATGTTCTCGACCTCGGACATGCTCAGCGGGACCGGCTGGTGGCTGTGACCGACGAAGCCGGTGACCGACGGCGTGTGCCGCACGGCGGCCCAGGACTCGTCGGTGAGGTCCATCCGGACCAGGACGTAGCCGGGAAGGACGGTCCGGCGCACCATCTTGCGCTGGCCGTTCTTGATCTCGGCCACCTCCTCGGTGGGGACCACGATCTCGTGGATGTAGTCCTCCATGTTCAGGGAGATGATGCGGTTCTCCAGGTTCGACTTCACCCGGTTCTCCATGCCGGAGTACGTGTGCACCACGAACCAGTCGCCCGGCTTGGCCCACAGCTCGCGGCGGAACTCCTCGAGCGGGTCGGTCGCCTCCGGCTCGGTGCCCGTCTCGGCCTCGGCCTCGGCCTCGGGCTCGGGCTCGGTCTCAGCCTCGGTCTCAGCCTCGGTCTCGGCATCGACCTCGGCGGCCGGGGCCTCGACGTTCCCGGACGTCTCCGCGGTCGCCTCGTCGGTGTCGGGCCCGTCCTGGGTCGACACCTCGGTGGTCTCCTCGGCCTGGGCCGATCCGTACTGCTCCGACACGTGTTGCTCCGTCATTTCGTTGTCGCTGGGAAGGGGGGCCGGCACGATGGCCGACGGGGTCACTGGCCGGAGCCACCCGCGAAGACCGCGAAGATGAGCTTGCCGAAGGCCAGGTCGAGCACCGAGACCAGCGCCATCATGAACATGACGAACACCATGACCACGATGAAGTACGTGACCAGCTGCTCCTGGGTCGGGTAGACCACCTTGCGGAGCTCGGCGACGACCTGCCGGTAGTAGGTGGGGATGCTCGTGCGCTTCTCGGGCTCGCTGTTGCGCGACCCGCGGACCGCCTTGCTGTCCGACACGCTCGTCACCTCTCCTCGTCCGACCCGGTGCTACGCCCGGCTGTTCTTGCCAGTTGCTGTGTGTTCTTGCAGGGCACGAGGGACTTGAACCCCCAACCTTCGGTTTTGGAGACCGATGCTCTGCCAGTTGAGCTAGTGCCCTTCGCGACTTCCCAGGTCCGGCTCTGTCCTGCGGGCAGGGCGGAGCATGTGGGAAACCACCAAAAGGTGAGTCTACGGGGAAGACCGAGGGCTCGTCCAAACCGGCCCCCGAAACCCCCGCTCCGGTCGTCGCACGACGCCCCTACGATGGTGCCATGACCTCCAACTCGCCCGCCCAGCCCGACGCCGCCGAGCGCCGGGGGCCCCGCGAACGCCGTGTCTCACGGCGGATCGGCGCGATCGCCGAGTCCGCGACCCTCAAGGTCGACGCCAAGGCGAAGGCCCTCAAGGCCGAAGGTCGCCCCGTCATCGGCTTCGGCGCCGGGGAGCCCGACTTCCCGACCCCGGCCTACGTCGTGGACGCCGCGGTCGAGGCCTGCCGCGACCCGAGGAACCACCGCTACACCCCCGCGGGCGGGCTGCCCGAGCTGAAGAAGGCGATCGCCGAGAAGACGCTGCGCGACAGCGGCCTGAGCGTCGAGCCCGCCCAGGTGCTGGTCACCAACGGCGGCAAGCAGGCCATCTACGCCGCGTTCGCCACGATGCTCGACCCGGGCGACGAGGTGATCGTCCCGGCCCCGTACTGGACGACGTACCCCGAGTCGATCGCCCTCGCCGGCGGTGTGTCCGTCGAGGTGCTGGCCGACGAGACGCAGGACTACAAGGTGAGCGTCGAGCAGCTCGAGGCCGCGCGGACCGAGCGGACGAAGGTGCTCCTCTTCGTCTCCCCCTCGAACCCCACCGGCGCGGTCTACACCGCAGACGAGATCCGGGCGATCGGCCAGTGGGTCGAGGAGCACGACCTGTGGGTGCTGACCGACGAGATCTACGAGCACCTGGTCTACGACGGCGTCGAGACCGGTTCGCTGCCGGTGCTGTGCCCCTCCCTAGCCGACCAGTGCGTGATCGTGAACGGGGTCGCCAAGACCTACGCGATGACCGGCTGGCGGGTCGGCTGGATGATCGGCCCGAAGGACCTGGTCAAGGCCGCCACCAACCTGCAGTCGCACGCGACGTCCAACGTCGCCAACGTCTCCCAGCGGGCCGCTCTCGCCGCGGTCAGCGGGGACCTGGCGGCGGTGGACGAGATGAAGGTGGCCTTCGACCGTCGCCGCGCGAAGATCGTGGAGATGCTCAACGCGATCGACGGCGTCCTGTGCCCCACCCCGCTGGGGGCGTTCTACGCCTACCCCTCGGTCAAGGGGCTGCTGGGCCGCGAGCACGGCGGTCGGCGGATCGAGACGTCCGCCGAGCTGGCCGAGTACATGCTCGACGAGGCCGAGGTGGCCGCGGTGCCCGGCGAGGCGTTCGGCTCCCCCGGCTACCTGCGCTTCTCCTACGCGCTCGGTGACGACGACCTCATCGAGGGGATCAGCCGTCTCCAGAAGCTCTTCGCCTGAGGGTGCGGGTCCCGGGACGGTTGCTGCGCCACCACCTCGAGAAGCGATGACAGCGCCCGCTCCGCTCGCACCACGTGACGTGCACCGGCTGCCGAAGGCCCACCTCCACCTCCACTTCACCGGGTCGATGCGGCACGGCACGCTGCTCGAGCTGGCCGAGCGGGACGGCATCGCGCTTCCCGACTCGCTGGTCTCGCAGTGGCCCCCCGAGCTCTCGGCCGCCGACGAGAAGGGGTGGTTCCGTTTCCAGCGGCTCTACGACGTGGCCCGGTCGGTGCTGCGCACCGAGGACGACGTGCGGCGCCTCGTGCGCGAGGCGGCCGAGGACGACGTCCGCGACGGCGGGCGGTGGTTGGAGATCCAGGTCGACCCGAGCGGCTACGCCGCCCGCTTCGGCGGGATCACGGCCTTCACCGACCTCGTGCTGGACGCCGTGCGGTCGGCGTCGCGCGAGACCGGCCTGGGCGTGGCCGTGGTGATCGCGGCCAACCGCACCCGGCATCCGCTCGACGCCCGCACCCTGGCCCGGCTGGCCACCCAGTACGTCGACCGCGGAGTGGTGGGCTTCGGCCTCTCCAACGACGAGCGGCGCGGCTCGACGTCCGACTTCGCGCCGGCCTTCGCGATCGCCGAGCGCGCCGGGCTGCTGCTCGCCCCCCACGGCGGCGAGCTGGTCGGTCCCGCGAGCATCGAGACCTGCCTGGACGACCTGCACGCCCACCGGCTCGGCCACGGGGTGCGCGCCGCCGAGGACCCCGCGCTGCTGGAGCGGATCGTGGCCCAGGGGGTGGCCCTCGAGCTGTGCCCGGTCTCGAACGTCGCGCTCGGGGTCTACTCCGACCTGACCTCGGTGCCGCTGCCCACCCTGATGGAGGCCGGCGCGACCGTCGCGCTCGGGGCCGACGACCCGCTGCTCTTCGGCTCCCGGCTGGCCGGTCAGTACGCCACGATGCGGGCGGCGCACGACCTCACCGACGCCCAGCTGGCCGAGCTGGCCCGGATGTCGGTGCGGGCGTCGCGAGCCCCGGAACAGCTGAAGAAGAGCGTGTCCGGGGAGATCGACGAGTGGCTGGCCGCGGATCCTGTCACGATGGGCACGTGAGCTCCCAGTACCCCGGCTCCGGGCCGGACGACGACGACAACCTGCCGCCGACCCACCAGGCGTACGGCGCCGGTTCGGGTCCCGATCCCTACGGTCCGCCGCCGAGCCAGGCCCCCTACGGCCAGGACCCGTACGGCCAGGACAAGTACGGTCAGCAGCCCGGGTCCGACCCGGGTTCGTACGGCCAGAACCCGTACGGCCAGCAGCCGTACGGCTACGGCCAGGCGGGCCCCAAGCACCCGTCCGCGACGACCGCCATGGTGCTGGGCATCATCGCCCTCGCTGGCGGCTTCTTCTGCGGCCTGCCCTTCCTGCTCGCGCCCTTCGCCTGGAGCAAGGGCTCGCGGGCGGTGCGTGAGATCGACGCCTCCGGGGGCGGCCTCTCGGGCCGCGAGCAGGCGAACGCAGGCCGGATCATGGGGATCATCGGCACCGTGCTGCTCGGGCTCGGCCTGCTGGCCCTCGTCGTCGTGGTGGTGCTCGGAGTGGCGATCGGGGGCACCAGCGTCGAGTACGGGACGGGGACCCGGGCCGGCTGACGGCTACAGCGCGCAGCCGACCAGCACCGGCTCGTTGACGAGCCGGATGCCGAAGCGGGCCTCCACCCCGTCGCGGACCTCGCGGGCCAGCGCCAGCAGGTCGGCCGTGGCGGCGCCGCCCCGGTTGGTCAGCGCCAGCGTGTGCTTGGTCGACAGGCTGACCCGCTCCCTGCCGTGCCCCTTGGCGAAGCCGGCCTGCTCGATCAGCCAGGCCGCGCTCGTCTTGACCGTGCCGTCGGGCTGCGGCCAGGTCGGAGCGCCCTCGGGGACGGCGGCGGGGTCGACGAACGGGTTGGTGAAGAACGAGCCGGCGCTCCACGAGTCGTGGTCGTCGGCATCCAGCACCATTCCCTTCCCGGTCCGCAGCCCGAGCACCATCTCGCGCACCGCGGCCAGCGGGGCGCGCCCGCCCCGCTCGACACCCAGGGCGCGGACCAGCTCGGCGTACTCCACCGGCGCACCGAGGCTGCCGACCCGGAACTGGAAGGTCACGCCCAGCACGACGTGCCGGCCGGGGTCGGCCTTGAAGCGGCTGTGCCGGTAGCCGAAGCCGCACTCCGCGTTGGAGTAGGTGCGCACGCCCCCGAGCCGCCGGTCCCAGGCCCGCACCGAGGCGATGGTCTGGGAGACCTCCTGGCCGTAGGCGCCGACGTTCTGGATCGGGGTGGCTCCCACGCACCCGGGGATGCCGGCCAGCGCCTCCACGCCCACCCAGCCGGAGGCGACCGCGCGGGTGACCAGCTCGTCCCAGCTCTCCCCCGCCGCGACGCTGACGAGCACACCGCCGCAGGAGGCGGCGTCCGCACCCTCGACGTCGGGGCTGACGCCGCGGGTGGCGACCTGGACCACCGTGCCGGGGAAGCCCTCGTCCGCGACGACGAGGTTGCTTCCACCGCCCAGCACCAGCAGCGGCTCACCGGCCTCGTCGGCAGCCCGGACGGTCTCGACCAGCTCGGCCTCGCTGGTGGCGCTCACGAAGCGGGCGGCGGGACCGCCGAGGCGGAGCGTGGTGTGGTCGGCGAGCCGCTCAGGCACGCAGCACGGCCTTCGGCATGCCGAGCACCTTCTGCTCGCCGCAGGTGACCGTCAGGACCACGGTGGTGAGCCCGTCGTCCCCGCCGGGCTCCTTGGTCGCGCCGGCGACCTCGATCTCGACGCCGCCCTGGGCCGGGACGACGACCGGACTGGTGAACTTGCAGCCGAGGCTGACGACCTCGGCGCCCGGGAACCACTCCGCCAGCGCGACCGCGGCCAGCGCCATGGTGTACATCCCGTGGGCGATCACGCCCGGCAGCCCGACGCTGCGAGCGACGTCCTCGTCCTGGTGGATCGGGTTCTGGTCGCCGCTCGCGGCGGCGTAGCGGACGAGGTCCTCGCGCGTGACGGTGAAGGTCCGGTTCGGCAGGCTCATGCCGCTGCCCCCCGGTGCACGAGGGTGGCGCCGGTGGTGCACACCAGGGCCCCGTGCTCGTCGGTGATCTCGCTGGCCGTGGTGATGATGTCGTTGCCGCCGATCTGGCGCAGGGCGGTGACCTTCAGCGTCGCGGCCAGCACGTCGCCGGGCACGACCGGCCGGACGTAGGAGAACTTCTGCTCGCCGTGCACGATGCGGAACAGGTCGATCGACTCCGCCTCGAGGAAGGCGTTCATCGCGTCGAAGGCCAGCACGATCGGAAACGTCGCCGGGGCCGGCCCGCCGCCGTACGCCCCCCCGGTCGCCGCCGCGAACTCGCGGACCTTCTCCTCGGTCACGGTGTAGGGCCTCGTGGGCGGGAACTCCCGCCCGACCAGGGACGCATCGACTGCCATGCGCCCAGACTAGTGGGCGCACCCGGTCCCCGAGAATGACCTGCCGCGACGCGCTGTGCGCTGGAACGGCACGAGGGCGGTCACCCCTGGGGGGTGACCGCCCTCGGCAGTGTCCGTCGGAGTCCGACGGGAGACGTCAGCGGGTCTCGCGGTGCGCCTGGTGCGTACGGCAGCGCGGGCAGAACTTCGCCAGCTCGAGCCGGTCGGGGTCGTTGCGCCGGTTCTTCTTGGTGATGTAGTTGCGCTCCTTGCACTCGACGCAGGCGAGCGTGATCTTGGGGCGAACGTCGGAGCTCTTGCTGGCCACGGGAAGTCCTTTGTCGATTGCGGGTGGAGCTGGGTCCTGCGGTCGATCTGAGTAGCGGGAGCGGGACTCGAACCCGCGACACCACGATTATGAGTCGTGTGCTCTAACCACCTGAGCTACCCCGCCACGGGGACAGGGTGCGCACCGGCCAGCGTACCGGCCAGTGGCAATCCCACCCAGAGCCCCTTTACGGAATCGAACCGTAGACCTTCTCCTTACCATGGAGACGCTCTGCCGACTGAGCTAAAGGGGCAACAGCGGAAGAGAATACACAGGCCTGCGCGGGAACGAGAAATCGGCTCCCGGGCAGGGTTGCGGGCGCCTGCGCGAAGGCTCGCTCACAGGCCGGACCGGGCCAGCCGCGCATCGATCGCGGCGGGGCTCAGCACCTTCTCGAGGGCGAGTGCGGCGCACCCGACCAGGCCCGCTCGACCGCCGTGGGCAGCGGGCAGGAACTGCAGCTCACGGGTGGCCAGCGGGGCGGCCAGGGCGTAGACGCTCTCACGCACCCCCGCGGCGTAGACGTCGAAGGCGGCGGCCATGTCGCCGCCGATCACGACAGCCTGGGGGTTGAGCAGGTTGACCGCCACGGCGAGCACCTCGCCGAGCCGGCGCCCGCTCTCGCGCAGCAGCCCCCGCGCCTCGGCGTCCCCCTGCTGGGCGAGCGCCACGACGTCGCGGATGTGCCCGATCGGGGCCGCGTGACCGCTCTCGCGCAGCTGCCCGACGAGGGCCCATCCCCCCGCCAGCGTCTCCAGGCAGCCGGTGGCCCCGCAACGGCAGGCCAGCCCGTCGGCGGCCTCGATCCGGGTGTGCCCGATCTCGCCGGCCGCGCCGAGGTGGCCGCCGACCACCCGGCCGCCGGCCACGATGCCCAGACCGAGCCCGGTGGAGGCCTTGACCACCAGCGCGTCGCGCAGCACGTCTCGCCGCCCGAGGAGCTCGGCGCGCGCGAGCACGTCGGCGTCGTTGGCGACGAAGAGCGGGACGTCACGGAAGTCCGCGAGGTACGGGGCCAGCTCGACCCCGTCCCAGCCGCCCATCACCGGCGAGTCCAGGCTCATCGCCTGCTCGACGTCGACGGTGCCGGGCAGGCTCAGGCCGATCGCGGCCACCGGGGGCGCGACGTCGCCGAGCAGCGCGGCGAGCCGCTCGGTCACCCGGGGCATCAGCTCGTCGGCCCCGACCCCGACCTCGTGGTCGCGGGAGTCGGCGGCGATCTCGTGGCCGTCCAGGTCGAAGACCGCGAGCTGGCTGCGCGAGCGCCCGATCGCAACGGCCAGCACGACCCCGGCGTCCGCGTTGAAGCGCAGCGCGCCCGGAGGCCGACCCCCGGTGGAGGCGAGGTCCTCGCCGACGAGCAGGAGCCCCGCGTCGGTGAGCGCCTGTACCCGCGCGACGACGGCGGTGCGGGAGAGGCCGGTCAGCAGGCGCAGCCCGGAGCGGGTGTCGGCCTGGCCGGTGCGGACCAGCTCGAGGAGGTCGCCGGCGGTCGCGGGGGCCGCCGACTCGCGGACCGGTACGGGCATGGGGTTCTTCCTCCCGTCGTGGGACGTGATCTGCGACCTGTTCGGGTCGTCGGCTGAGCCTACTGACCCACTTTGGTCTCAAAAAAACCTTAGTAGTGCTTGTAACGATCCAAACCTGTGCTTACCGTAGGCGCATGGACCAGACCGAGACCGCACCCGCCGTCCCCGACACGTGTGATTTCACCGTGTTCGGCGGCACCGGCGACCTCGCCCTGCGCAAGCTGCTGCCCGCCCTCTACCTGCGCGACCGGGAGAACCAGCTGCCTCGCGACACCCGGATCATCGGTGTCTCCCGGGCCGAGCTCGACGACGCCGGCTACCGCGACGAGGTGCGCACCGCCCTGCTCACGCACCTCGCCGCCGACGAGCTCGACGACATCTCGGTCGAGCGGCTGCTCGCCCGACTGCACCACCTGACCCTCGACGTCGAGCACCCCGACGACTGGCACCGGCTGCACTCGCTGCTCAAGGACCGGCCGGCACCGGAGCTCACCTCCCGGGTCTTCTACCTCGCGGTGGCCCCGGCCCTCTTCGGCGCGATCTCGCGGCAGCTCGACGAGATCGGCGTGGTCAACGAGCGCTCCCGCGTGGTCCTGGAGAAGCCGATCGGCAAGGACCTCGCCTCCGCCCTGGCCGTCAACGACGGCGTCGGCAAGGTCTTCGAGGAGTCGCAGATCTTCCGGATCGACCACTACCTGGGCAAGGAGAGCGTCCAGAACCTCCTGGTGACGCGCTTCGCCAACACCTTCCTCGAGCCGCTGTGGAACTCCCGCTGGGTCGACCACGTGCAGATCACGGTGGCCGAGGAGCTCGGTGTCGGCGAGCGGGGCGGCTACTACGACCACGCGGGCGCGATGCGCGACATGGTGCAGAACCACCTGCTCCAGCTGCTCTGTCTCGTCGCGATGGAGCCGCCCACGCACGTGGGACGCGAGACCGTGCGTGACGAGAAGCTCAAGGTCCTCCAGGCGCTGAAGCCGATGACCCCCGAGGACGTCGTCACCGAGACCGTGCGCGGACGCTACGGCGACGGCGTCGTCGACGGCGCGCCGGTGGCGTCGTACGCCGAGGACCTCGGTCACGACGAGAGCCACACCGAGACCTTCGTCGCGCTGCGCACCGAGGTGCAGAACTGGCGCTGGGCCGGGGTCCCGTTCTACCTGCGCACCGGCAAGCGGATGGCGCGGCGCACCTCCGAGATCATCGTGGTCTTCAAGGCCCCGCCGCACGCGATGTTCCCGCACAGCGAGGGCGTCACCGAGCCCAACCGGCTGCACATCCAGGTGCAGCCCGACGAGGGGATGCGCCTGCACCTGACGGCCAAGGAGCCGGGCCCCGGCGGGATCCGGCTGCGCCCGGTCTCGCTCGACCTCAGCTACGCGACCGCCTTCGAGCAGCGCCTCCCGGACGCCTACGAGCGCCTGCTGATGGACGTCATCAAGGGCAACCCCACCCTGTTCATGCGCCGCGACGAGGTCGAGGCCGCGTGGACGTGGGTGGAGCCGATCCTCACCGCCTGGGCGACCTCGCCCGGCCGCCCGGACACCTACCCGGCCGGCAGCACCGGACCCGAAGCCGCCGCCGCGCTCCTCGAGCGCGACGGCCGATCCTGGCAGGAGCTCGACCGATGAGCCGTACCGTCCACCCCGTCCTGCGCGAGGTCACCGCGCGCGTCGTCGAGCGGTCCGCCCGGGGCCGCGCCGCGTACGAGGCCCGCCTCGACGCGGCCGCCGAGCGCGGCCCGATGCGCGGCAAGCTGGCCTGCGCCAACCTCGCCCACGGCTTCGCCGCCTCCGAGCCGAGCGAGAAGCAGGCGCTGCGCGGGCACACCAAGCCCAACCTGGCCATCGTGTCGTCGTACAACGACATGCTCTCGGCCCACCAGCCCTACCGCGACGTGCCGGAGGTGCTGAAGAAGGCCGTCATCCGGGCCGGGGGCCTCGCCCAGTTCGCGGGCGGCGTGCCCGCGATGTGCGACGGCATCACCCAGGGCCGCGACGGCATGCAGCTCTCGCTCTACAGCCGCGACGTGATCGCGATGTCGACAGCGATCGCGCTCTCCCACGACATGTTCGACGGCGCCCTGATGCTCGGCGTGTGCGACAAGATCGTTCCCGGGCTGCTGATCGGCGCGCTCTCGTTCGGCCACCTGCCCACCGTCTTCGTACCCGCCGGCCCGATGGCCTCGGGACTGCCGAACTCCGAGAAGGCACGGGTCCGCCAGCTGTACGCCGAGGGCAAGGTCGGCCGCGCCGAGCTGCTCGACGCCGAGGCCGCGTCGTACCACTCCGCCGGCACCTGCACGTTCTACGGCACCGCGAACTCCAACCAGCTGCTGATGGAGATCCTCGGCCTGCACCTGCCGGGGTCGTCCTTCGTCAACCCCGGCACCCCGCTGCGCGAGGCCCTGACCCGCGAGGCTGGCGCCCGCGCCACCGCGCTGACCTGGCAGGGCGGCGAGCCGACGCCGATCGGGCGGATCGTCGACGAGAAGGCGATCGTCAACGCCTGCGTCGCCCTGCTCGCGAGCGGCGGGTCGACCAACCACACCATCCACCTCGTCGCCATCGCCCGCGCCGCGGGCATCACGCTGACCTGGGACGACCTGTCGGACCTCTCCGCGGTGGTGCCGCTGCTGACCCGCATCTACCCCAACGGCGAGGCGGACGTGAACCACTTCCACGCCGCCGGCGGCATCGCCTTCCTCGTGCACACGCTGCTGCGCGCCGGGCTGCTGCACGACGACGTGCGCACGATCGCCGGCCACGGACTGTGGCGCTACACCACCGAGCCGCGCCTCGACGGGACCGGCGACCGTGCCGGGGTCGTGTGGGAGGAGGGCCCGAAGGCCTCCCTGGACACCTCGGTGCTGCGCCCGGCCGACGAGCCGTTCTCCCCCGACGGGGGGCTGCAGATACTCACCGGGCCCCTGGGCCGTGCGGTCATCAAGACCTCCGCGGTCAAGCCGGAGCACCGCACCGTGACCGCGCCCGCGCTGGTCTTCGAGCACCAGGACGAGCTGCTGGCGGCGTTCGGCGAGGGCGAGCTCGACGGCCGCGACCTGGTCGCGGTGGTCCGCTACCAGGGCCCGGCCGCGAACGGGATGCCGGAGCTGCACAAGCTCACCCCCGCCCTCGGGGTGCTGCAGGACCGCGGCCAACGGGTCGCGATCGTCACCGACGGCCGGATGTCCGGCGCCTCGGGCAAGGTCCCGGCCGCCATCCACGTCACCCCGGAGGCCGCCCTCGGGGGCGCGCTGTCCCGGGTCCGCGACGGCGACCTGATCACCGTCGACCCGGCGAACGGTCGTCTCGAGCTGCACGTCGAACCAGCCGAGCTGGCCGCCCGTCCCGCCGCCGGTCGGGCCCCGCAGGGCGACGAGTGGGCCGGCACCGGCCGCGAGCTCTTCGCCGCCTTCCGCGCCACCGTCGGGACCGCCGACACCGGCGCCAGTGTCTTCCCGGGCGTCACCGCGCCGGGCCAGGAGGTTCCCGTTGTCCAGTCCGTCTGAGTCCCTGCTCGACCGCGTCCCGGTCGTCCCGGTCGTGGTCGTCGACGACCTCGCCCACGCCGTGCCCGTGGCCCGTGCCCTGGTCGCCGGCGGGCTGCCGGTGATCGAGCTGACCCTGCGCACCCCGGTCGCGCTCGACGCGATCCGCGCCATCGCCGACGAGGTGCCCGAGATCCTGGTCGGGGCCGGCACCATCGTGACACCGGGCCAGGCCGAGCAGGCGCTGGACGCCGGCGCCCAGTTCCTGGTCTCCCCCGGCGCCACCGCCTCCCTGCTGGCCGCGATGGCCGAGACCGGGCTGCCGTTCCTGCCCGGCACGGCCACGGTCTCCGAGGTGCTCGCGGTGCTCGAGGCCGGCTTCACGGAGATGAAGTTCTTCCCGGCCGAGGCCGCGGGCGGTGCGCCGTTCCTGAAGTCGGTCGGCTCGCCGGTCCCGGCCGCGCGGTTCTGCCCCACGGGCGGGATCACCCTGGACAGCGCCCCGTCGTACCTCGCGCTGGGCAACGTCGGCTGTGTCGGTGGCTCGTGGCTGACCCCGGCCGACGCACTGGCCTCGGGTGACTGGGCGCGCATCGAGCGCCTGGCCGGCGAGGCCGCCGCGCTCGGTCGTTGAGCCGGGCGCTCAGCCCCGCAGGACGAGGAGGAGCCCCACGGCGAGAGGCAGCAGCCCCAGCACCAGCCACGGGGTCAGCACGCTCTTCTGGTGGATCAGGAAGCCGGCGGCGACGCCGAGCACCCCGACCACCCCGGCGATCACCACGAGACCGACCCGGGCGACCTGCTCGGTGCCGTCCATGAAGACCGCCGCGACCACGAGCCCCGCCGCGAAGTGACCGACGGTCGTGACCGCGAGCGCCGACATCACCCAGCGCTGCACCGAGCCCATCGTCATCCCGGGCTGCTGGGCCCGGCGCGGGGCGGCCGGATCCATCAGGTGCCGGCGGCGGGGCGTCGGCGTGGAGGTGGGATCCGGCTGGCTCATGCCTCGAGTGTCCCCCGTCCCCGGCGGTGGCAGCCCAGCAGGTGCGGGTCGAAGAGGCCCAGCGCCTCCATCAGCGCGAACATCGTTGTCGGACCGACGAAGGTGAAGCCGCGTCGCTTGAGCGCCTTCGAGAGCGCCAGCGACTCCGGCGAGGTCGTGGTGACCTGCGCGCTGGTCTCCGGCGTCGGCGGTCGCCCGGGCGCGAAGCCGCGCACGAACGCCTCCAGGCCGCCGTCCCCGCGCAGCGCCACCGTGGCCCGGGCGTTGGTCAGCGTCGCCTCGATCTTTCGCCGGTTGCGCACGATCCGCGCCTCGGCCATCAACCGTTCGACGTCAGCCTCGTCGTAGGCCGCGACCGTCTCCGCGTCGAAGCCCGCGAAGACCTCGCGGAAGGCGTCGCGCTTGGCCAGGATCGTCGACCAGGAGAGCCCGGACTGGAAGGCCTCGAGGGTGAGCCGTTCGAGGTAGGCGGCCTCACCGGAGACCCGGACGCCCCACTCGGTGTCGTGATAGTCCCGCATGGTCCCCGGCGCGGCCGCCCAGGGGCAGCGTGGGACGCCGTCCTCGCCGGTCACCGGTCCCGTCATGTCGCCATCCAACCGCACTTGCCCAATGCGTTAGTCGCGACTAACGTATTGGGCATGACCGACGCCCTGTCCGCCGCGGCCGAGCCGACCCGGCGACGCATCCTGCAGCTGCTGGCATCCCGTCCGCGCACCGTGAGCGAGATCGCCGCGGAGTTCACCGTCACCCGCTCGGCCATCAGCCAGCACCTCCTGCTGCTGGCCGAGGTCGGGCTGGTGGAGGCGGAGAGGTCCGGGCGGCAGCGGATCTACCGCGTCCTCCCATCCGGTCTGCGCCAGCTCCAGTCCGAGATCGACCGTTTCTGGACCGACGAGCTCGACCTGCTCGTCGCCGACGCCCACACCCTCAACCGAAGGAACCCCTGATGACCTACACCAAGACCGTCCACCTGCCCGTCGACCTCGACGAGGCGTTTGCCCTGGTCACGCAGCCCGAACGGCTGCGTCGCTGGCAGACCGTCTCCGCCCAGGTCGACCTGCGCGTCGGGGGCGACTTCCGCTGGACCGTGACCCCCGGTCACACCGCCGCCGGCACGTTCCGCGAGATCGAGCCCGGCAAGCGGGTCGTGTTCGGCTGGGCCTGGGCCGACGCGCCGGGCCTGGCCGACGACACCTCGACGGTCACGATCACCCTCGAGCCGGGACACGGCGGCACGTCCGTGACCCTCACGCACGAGGGCCTGAGCGCCGAGCAGGAGGTCGGCCACGCAGAGGGCTGGAACCACTTCCTGGGACGTCTGGAGAAGGCGGCCGCCGAGGGCGACGCCGGCCCCGACGAGTGGGCCGCCACCCCCGCCCAGCTCGACCAGCTCACCAGCGCCGAGGCCACCCTGGCCGTCCTCCAGGGCGTCGCGCGCCACCTCACCGTCGAGGACCGCACGAGGCAGACCCCGTGCTCCGAGTACGACTGCCACGCCCTGGCCGAGCACCTCTTCGGTTCGCTCCAGGGGGTGGGGGGCATGGCCGGCGCCCAGATCGTCGACCCCGAGGAGGGGTCACTGGAGAACCGGATCGCGGTGATGGCCGACCAGGCGATCGTCGCGTGGCGGGCCCGCGGGCTCGAGGGGATGGTCCCCGGCCCCGGCGGCCAGGACTTCCCGGCCGCGCTGGCCATCAACATCCTGTCCCTGGAGTTCCTGCTGCACGCCTGGGACCTCGCCCAGGCCAGCGGCCAGGAGCTCCACGTCTCCGACGGGCTCGCGTCGTACGTGCTCGGGCTCGCCGAGCAGGTCATCCCCGGCGGTCGCCCCGGTGGCGCCTTCGCCGACGAGGTCGAGGCCGCTGCGGGCGCCTCTCCCCTCGAGCGGCTGGTGGCGTTCTCCGGGCGTCGTCCGCTGGTCTCGGTCTGAGCCTCGCTCAGCTGCGGCACTCCGGGTTCTCGAAGTCGGAGCGGCTCCCGGCGTCCCACACGGGTCGCCGTGGGCCGGGACGCCACCGGCCCGCCGCAGCCTTCCGGCGAGGTGCCTCAGGTTCCAGGTCATGGATCCAGCCAGCGTCGGCGTCGGGCGGGGTCATGCAGCCGCCTCTCTCCGGCAAGGAGCCAGGGTCACGGCTCTGCGAGCCCGTGCGCGGGTCCGGGGGCACCCGTTGCCCCCGCATCGCCCGAGGACCGCACCGGGGACGTCCCGCGGCGCCGTCACCTCGAGGTCACGGTTCCGGTCCAGGGCCGCCCCGCGGCGGTGCCTCAGCCCAGCCTCAGCCCAGCCTCAGCTCAGGTGGAACGGCTGCACGTGCCGCTTCTCCTCGTCGCCGCGACCGTCCGCAGGGGGCTCCTCCGCCAGGGAGACGTCCGGCCGGCCGTGGCCGGGCTCGCCGTCGGCGACCGGCTCGAGGCGCACCAGCACCGACTTGAAGGCCGGCTGGTTGCTGCCCTCGGCCTTGGAGTCCAGCGGCACCAGCGCGTTCGTCTCGGGGTAGTAGGCCCCCGTGCAGCCGCGCGGGGTGTCGTAGGGGACCACCCGGAAGCGCGGGGCTCGACGCTCCGTCCCGTCCTCCCACTCGCTGACGATGTCCACGAACTGGCCGTCCTCGAGGCCGAGCGACACGATGTCGGCAGGGTTCAGGAAGACCACCCGGCGACCGTTCTTGACGCCACGGTAGCGGTCGTCGAGACCGTAGATCGTGGTGTTGAACTGGTCGTGGGAGCGCATCGTCTGCAGCAGCAGCCGACCCTCGGGGACCTGCATCACCTCGGTGGGGCTCACGGTGAAGATCGCGAGGTCCTTGTCCGTCGGGAAGGTGCGGGTGTCGCGCGGCGGGTGCGGCAGCACGAAGCCGCCCGGCTGGTCGATCTTCTCCTCGTACCCGGCACACCCGGGGACGACGCGGGCGATCCGCCGCCGGATCTCGCTGTAGTCGTCGCGGAAGGCCTGCCACGGGATGCCGTGGCGCTCGCCCAGCGTGGCCATCGCCATCGAGCAGACGATGTCGACCTCGGACTTCAGGTGCGCCGAGGCCGGCTTGAGCGGGCCCTGCGAGGAGTGCACCGAGCAGACCGAGTCCTCGACCGTGACCCGTTGCGTCCGGCCGCCGGTGAGGTCCTTCTCGGAGCGGCCCAGGGCCGGCAGGATCAGCGCCTCCTTGCCGTGCACCACGTGCGAGCGGTTGGGCTTGGTCGAGACGTGCACCGTGAGGTCCGCCTTGGCCAGCGCGGCCTCGGTGACCGCGGTGTCGGACATGGCCTGGACGAAGTTGCCGCCCATGCCGAAGAACACCTTGGCCTTGCCGTCGCGGAAGGCCTTGACAGCCGCCACCGCGTCGAAGCCGTGCTCGCGCGGCGGCTCGAAGCCGAACTCGTCACGCAGGGAGTCGAGGAAGTGGCCCGGGGGACGCTCCCAGATGCCCATCGTCCGGTCGCCCTGGACGTTGGAGTGACCGCGGACCGGGAACAGCCCCGCGCCGGGCTTGCCGATGTTGCCCTGGAGGAACGCCAGGTTGGAGATCTCCTTGACGTTGGCCACGCCGTTCTTGTGCTGGACGATGCCCATCGCCCAGCAGTACACGGTCTTCTCGGAGGCCGCGATCATCCGGGCCGCCGCCTCGATCTCCGCCCGGGTCAGGCCGGTGGAGGCCAGGACGACGTCCCAGTCGAGCTGGCGCAGGTGGGCGGCGTACTCCTCGAAGCCGAAGGTGTGCTGGCCGATGAAGTCCTCGTCGAGCTCGCCCCACTCCAGCAGCAGGGAGCCGAGCGCCTGGAAGAGCGCGAGGTCGCCGTTGATCCGCACCGCGAGGTGCTGGTCGGCGATCCCGGTGCCGTTGCCGACCACGCCCTTGGCGTTCTGGGGGTTCTTGAACCGCACCAGGCCCGCCTCCTTCAGCGGGTTGATGGCAAGGATCTTCGCGCCCTTCTTCTTCGCCTCCTCCAGCGCCGTGAGCATCCGCGGGTGGTTGGTCCCCGGGTTCTGGCCGGCGATCACGATCAGGTCGGCCTCGAGCACGTCGTTGAAGGAGACCGACGCCTTGCCGATTCCGATGACCTCGGCGAGCCCCACCGAGGTCGACTCGTGGCACATGTTCGAGCAGTCCGGCAGGTTGTTGGTGCCGAACGCCCGCACGAAGAGCTGGTAGGCGAAGGCCGCCTCGTTGGAGGTCTTGCCGGAGGTGTAGAAGACCGCCTCGTCCGGCGAGGCGAGACCGTTGAGGTGCCGACCGATCAGCTCGAAGGCGCCGTCCCAGGAGATCGGCTCGTAGTGGGAGCTCCCCTCGCGCAGCACCATCGGCTCGGTGATCCGGCCCTGCTGGCCCAGCCAGTAGTCCGACTTGTCGCGCAGGTCGTCGATCGAGTGGTCGGCGAAGAACGCCGGCGTGACCCGACGCAGCGTCGCCTCCTCGGTGACCGCCTTGGCGCCGTTCTCGCAGAACTCGGCCGTGTGCCGGTGCTCGGGGTCGGGGTCCGGCCAGGCACAGCCCTGGCAGTCGAAGCCGTCGGTCTGGTTGAGCTTGAGAAGCGTGCGCGCGGTGCGCGACACGCCCATCTGCTCGATCCCGCGCTTCATGCTCACGGCCACGGCCGTCACGCCGGCGGCCGCGTGGGCAGATCCTCCGACCTCCAGCTCCGACTCGTCGATGTCCTTGACTGGTGGCTTGCGGCTCATGGGCCCATCCTTCCTCGCGCACAGTTTCCCGGCGTCAAGGGGGTACCCCTTCGAGCACCCGGTCACACACCTCGGCCCGGATGCCTCAGGAATCTCCCCGCCCAGGACCACGCGTACCCCGGGTCCTCGACGGCGAGGGCACCGTCGCCGAGCTCGAGGGGGGCGAACGTGTCGACCATGACGGCCGACTCGTCGAAGCGCTCCGCCCCCAACGATGCCTCGATCGCGGACGGCTGGGGGCCGTGCGCGTGACCCCCGGGGTGCAGCGAGATCGAGCCGAGGCCGATTCCCGAGCCCTTGCGGGCCTCGTAGTCGCCGGCGACGTAGAACATCACCTCGTCGCTGTCGACGTTCGAGTGGTAGTACGGCACCGGGATCGCGAGCGGGTGGTAGTCCACCTTGCGAGGCAGGAAGTTGCAGATCACGAACCGGTCGCCCTCGAAGACCTGGTGGACCGGCGGCGGCTGGTGGATCTTGCCGGTGATCGGCATGAAGTCGTCGACGTTGAACGTGTAGGGGTACAGGCACCCGTCCCACCCCACGACGTCGAAGGGGTGCGTCGCGTAGGTCATCCGGGTGCCGACGATGCCGTCGCTGGTGCGGTGCTTGACCAGGACGTCGACGTCCTCGCCGTCGACGAGCAGCGGCCCGGTGGGACCGTGCAGGTCGCGCTCGCAGTACGGCGCGTGCTCGAGCAGCTGGCCGTAGCGCGAGAGGTAGCGCCGGGGTGGGGCGATGTGGCTGTTGGCCTCGATGCAGTAGAGCCGGCTCTCGACGGCCGGGCACCACCGGTGGGTGGTCGCGCGCGGGATCAGGACGTAGTCCCCCGCCCGGTAGTCGAGCACGCCGAGGACCGTCTCGACCGTGCCGCTGCCGGCCTCGACGAAGACGCACTCGTCGCCGATCGCGTTGCGGTAGAGCGCCGAGGGCTCGAGGCCGGTCACGACGTAGGCGATCCGGACGTCGTGGTTGCCGAGCACCAGGCGCCGGCCGGTGACCGGGTCCGGGTCGGTCGTCAGGTCGTGCAGGCGCAGGTGCCGCGGCAGCAGCGGGTGGTTCGGCCGGCGCGCCTGGTCCGGCACCTCCCAGACCTCGGCGCCGCTCAGCGCCGAGGGGACGCCGCGGTGGTAGAGCAGCGAGGAGTCGGAGGAGAACCCCTCCTCCCCCATCAGCTCCTCCCGGCGCAGGCCCCCGTCGGGAGCACGGAGCTGGGTGTGCCGCTTCTGGGGCACCTCGCCGACCTGCCGGTAGAACACCACGCCCACTCCGTCCGATAGTCGAACATCGTCGTCCGTTATCTGTTGCATGGGTAGGGTAGCGCCGTGACTCCGCCACCGGAAACGACGTGGACGGCCCTCGTCGACGATGCCGCGACCTTCCCACCCGGCGGCGCTCCGCCCAGCGACGCCGCAGCGGCGTACGTCGCCCGTCGGGCACAGGCCTGGTCCGGCCTGGTGGGCACGCTCGTGGTGCGTGACACCGACCTGCCGCAGCTCCGCCACCTCGACGCTCCCCTGTCGGTCGTCCTCACGGGCGGCGCCGGCCAGGTCGCCGGGCCGGCCGCCCTGTGCGGCCGGCTCGGGCTGCGACTGGCGGGGCTGGAGGTCGCGCTGCGCGACCTGGACGACCTCGCCGGAAACGCCCGCCGGGTGGTGGCCGCGGTCGACGCCGCGCGGGCCTCTGGCGACCTCGACGAGGACGTCCCGGTGTACGTCGAGCTGCCGGCCCTCGACCCCACCCACCAGTGGCTGGCGGCGGCCGACGAGGTGGCCGCCGCCGAGCTCCGGCTCAAGCTCCGCACCGGCGGCCCGGACGCTGTGGACTTTCCGGGCTCCGGCACGCTCGCGGCGCTCGTCGACGCGGCGCTCGACCGGGAGACGCCCTTCAAGTGCACCGCGGGGCTGCACCACCCCGTGCGGCGCACCAGCCCGGACGGCTTCGAGCAGCACGGGTTCGTCAACGTGCTCCTCGCGACCCGGCGCGCCTTCGACGGCGCGGCTCGCGAGGAGGTCGTCGCCACCCTCGAGCAGCGCGACGCCCGAGCCCTGGCGCAGGAGGCCGGGTCCGCCGACCTCCTCGGCGCCCGCCGCTGGTTCACGTCCTTCGGCTCTTGCTCGGTCACTGGGCCGCGCGCCGGCCTCGCGGCTCTCGGCCTGCTGCCGCCCGCCTGGGCGGCGGCGTGACCACGACCTGGGTCGTGGGGGCCGCGGGCTCGCTCTTCGACGTCGACAACCTGCCCTACGGCGTCTTCTCCCGGGCCGGCGAGCCGCCGTGCGTCGGCGTACGGGTCGGCGACCTCGTGCTCGACCTCGCCCCGCTCGCCGCCGCCGACGGGATCGACGTCCACGCGACGCTCGCCACCGACTCGCTGAACGCGCTGATGGCCCGGAGCGCGGGGGACCTCGCGTCCCTGCGCGCCTGGGTCGTCCGACTGCTGACGACGCCCGCCGAGCGGGTCCGCGTCGAGCCCCACCTGGTGCCGCTGGGCGAGGTCACCCTGCAGCTGCCGGTCGAGGTCGGCGACTACGTGGACTTCTACGCCTCCCTGGACCACGCCACCAACGTCGGGCGGATCCTCCGGCCGGACCAGGAGCCGTTGCCGGCGAACTGGCGCCACCTGCCGGTGGGCTACCACGGTCGCGCCGGCACCGTCGTCGGCTCGGGCACTCCCGTCGTCCGGCCGAGCGGGCAGCGCCGGGGTCCGGGAGAGGACGCCCCGACGTTCGGCCCGAGCACACGTCTCGACCTCGAGGCCGAGCTCGGCTTCGTGGTCGGCGGCCCCTCGGTGAGGGGGGAACGGGTCTCCCACGACGACCTCGCCACGCACGTCTTCGGGGTGGTGGGGCTCAACGACTGGTCCGCCCGCGACGTCCAGGCCTGGGAGTACGTGCCTCTGGGGCCGTTCCTGGGCAAGTCCTTCGCCACCTCGGTGTCCCTGTGGGTGACCCCGCTGGAGGCGCTCGACGCCGCCTGGGTCGAGCTGCCCCGCCAGGAGCCGACCCCGCTGCCCTACCTCCTCCCGACCGACCCGGCGGCCCGTCCTCGCGGCCTCGACATCGCGGTCGAGGTGGTGCTGAACGGTGAGGTCGTGAGCCGTCCCCCGTTCCGCACGATGTACTGGTCGCCGGCGCAGATGCTGGCGCACCTCACCGTCAACGGGGCCTCGCTGCGCACCGGCGACCTGTTCGGCTCGGGCACGATCAGCGGCCCTGCCGCCGACCAGCGCGGCTCGCTCCTCGAGCTGAGCTGGGGTGGGCGGGAGCCGTTCACCGCCGGCGGCACCCAGCACACGTTCCTGGAGGACGGCGACGAGGTGGTGCTGCGCTACACCGCCCCGGGCACGGCCGGTGGCCGGATCGCACTCGGCGAGGTCACCGGCCGCATCCTCCCCCCGCGCTGACCAGGCACTTGGGGGAACTCTCAAGCACGCGAGCGGGCACTTGGGGGCACTCCCCACCGGGCGACCGGGCACTTGGGGGCACTCCCCACCGGGCGAGCGGGCACTCGGGGCCACTCACAAGCACGCGAGCGGGCACTCGGGGGCACCCCGAGCGAGCGCTTGATGAGCCTGGAGTCCCTCCGAGTGCCTTCTCAAGGTGCGGACAGTGCCCCCAAGTGCCCGCTCGGCACCTGGAGGGTGCCCCCAAGTGCCCGCTCGGCACCTGGAGGGTGCCCCCAAGTGCCCTGTCACAGCTTTCAGAGTGCCCCCAAGTGCCCTGTCAGCTCCCTGCCAGCTCCCTGTGCGCTCCCTGTCAGGGCCTAGTCGGCGCCGAACGCGTGGCCGATCCGACCCATCTGGGCGACCAGGTCGGCGTCGCCGGCGCCCGCGAAGCGGTCGGCCGGGCCCGAGAGCGAGAGGGCGGCCACGACCGGGCCGGGGCCACCGACCGGGACGGCGACGCAGCGGACCCCGGCCTCCTGCTCCTGCTCGTCGACCGCCCAGCCCTGCTGCGCCACCCGGTCGAGCTCGGCGTCGAAGACGGCCAGGTCCGTGATGGTGGTGCTGGTACGCGGCTCCAGGCCGGTACGCCGCAGCATCGCCAGCGCCTGCTCCCGCGGGAGCGCGGCCAGCAGCACCTTCCCGACCGCCGTCGAGTGCGGGGGCACGTGCCGCCCGACCTCGGCGAACATCCGCAGCGTGTGCGGTGAGGAGACCTGCGCGACGTACACCACGTCGTCACCCTCCAGCACCGCCAGGTTGGCGGTCTCTCCCGACAGCGCGACGAGCTCCGCCAGGTGCGGCCGGGCACTGCGCGCCAGCGCCCGCTGGGCGGCGTCGGCCAGCCGGATCGCCCCGGTGCCCAACGAGTACTTGCGGGTGGGGTCACGCCGCACGTACCCGCGCTGCTGCAGGGTCTGCAGCAGGCGGTGCACGGTGCCCTGCGGGAGCCCGGTGAGCTCGGCGATCTCGCCGACCCCGACCGGGGCTCCCGCAGTCGCGAGCGCCTCGAGCAGCGCGAAGGCACGATCCACCGACTGCACCGGGCCGACCGCACGCGGCAGCCGGGACTCCGGGTCGCTGGTCATGCTCACTCCTCGCTCGCTACGGAACCATCCAGTCGAGCACGAACGTCGACTGAAGGCCCACGATGACGCACATCAGCACGAGCAGTCCCAGGCTCCAGCCCAGGACCTTGCGGAAGATGTCACCCTCACGACCCGCCATGCCGACCGCCGCGGCGGCGATCGCCAGGTTCTGCGGGCTGACCATCTTGCCGAGCACGCCACCCGAGGTGTTGGCGGCCGCCATCAGCACCGGGTCGAGCCCGGCCCTGGCGGCGGTCTGCACCTGGAGAGCGCCGAAGAGCGCGTTGGCCGAGGTGTCCGAGCCGGTGACCGCGACACCGATCCAACCGAGGATCGGCGAGAGGATCGCGAAGGCGGCGCCCGCGCCGGCGAGCCACGCACCCAGCGAGGCGGTCTGACCGGACAGGTTCATCACGTAGGCGAGGGCGAGGACCGCCATCACGGTGATGATCGCGGATCGCAGCTCGACGTAGGTGGCGAGGTACGTCTTGAACGCACGGGCCGGAGACACCTTGAGAATGACCGCCGTGATGATGCCGGCGAGGATCATCAGCGTGCCGGCAGCCGGCAGCCAGTTGAAGTTGTACATCGTGCTCGAGACCGGGTCGCCGGCCGGGTTGAGGACCTCGAGGCCGGGCCAGGCGAACTTGTAGGTGAACGGCGCCTGCGCGAAGAACTCCTTGACCGCGGAGAAGTTCGTGATCGAGAAGATCGCGATGATCACGAGGTACGGCGCGTAGGCGCGGGCCACCTCGGCCTTGCTGTCCTCCACCGGGCCGGAGTGGGCGTGACCGGCGGTGACGCCGCTCTCGTGGGTGCCGCCCAGGCCGGCGGCGGCGCTGCGGTGACCGCTCCCGGCCATCGCGGAGTCCGACTCCGAGGTGCCGGCCGTCGCGGCCGAGTGGCTCGGCTGGGCGTACAGGATCTCGGAGGGCGTCCAGACCCGGAGCAGCAGCACGACGGCACCGGCGGCGACGAGGGCGGCGATGATGTCGGCGAGCGGCACGGAGATGTAGTTGGCGGCCACGAACTGGGCCAGGGCGAATGCGACACCGCAGACCAGGGCGGGCAGCCAGGTGCGGCGCACGCCGCGCTTGCCGTCGACGACGAAGACGAGGATCAGCGGGACGATGACCGCCAGGATCGGGGTCTGGCGACCGACCATGCCGCCGAGCGTGTCGATGTTGAGCCGCGGGTCGTTGCTGACGCCCGAGGTCACCTCGGCGAGCGTGACGATCGGAGTGGCCAGGGCGCCGAAGGCGACCGGGGCGGTGTTGGCGATCAGGGCGACCGCGGCGGCCTTGAGGGGATCGAAGCCGAGCGCCATCAGCATCACGACGGTGATGGCCACGGGGGTGCCGAAGCCGGCGAGGGCCTCCAGCAGCGCACCGAAGCAGAAGGCGATGATGATCGCCTGGACGCGCTGGTCCGGGCTCACCTTCTCGAAGGACCGCCGCAGCACGTCGAAGTGCCCGGTCGCGACGGTGAGGTTGTAGACCCAGATCGCGTTGATGACGATCCACAGGATCGGGAAGAAGCCGAAGGCCGCGCCCTCGGTGCCGGCAAGCAGTGCCTGGCTGAAGGGCATCGAGAAGAGCAGCACCGCGACGGCGAGCGCGACGGCCAGCGAGATCAGCCCCGCCACCCATGCCTTGAGCCGCAGACCGCCCAGCAGGACGAACAGCGTGAGCAGGGGGATGGCCCCGCACAACGCGCTGAGGGCGAGCGATCCGCCGACCGGATCGAGGGTTTGCTGGAACATTGACGAGCTCCCGTGGTGAGGGCGGATGGTGCGGACGGTTCAGCGGGTGGGACGGAACAGCGGGTGGGACGGTTCAGCCGGTGGCGCGGGCGGCGGCCAGCGTGGCCTCCGCGTCGGCCAGCAGCGTCGAGGCCGGTCGGCCGGCGATGGAGGCGTCGAGCACCTCGATCGTGTGGGCCATGCCCATGGGGTGACCGGAGCGCTCGATCGCGGTGGTGACCTGCATCAGGCACCCCGGGTTGGCGGTCACCAGCACCTGGGCGCCGGTGGCGACGATGTTGGCGGCCTTGCGGTCACCGAGCTCGCGGGCGGGCTCGGGGTTCAGGATGTTGTAGATGCCGGCCGAGCCGCAGCAGAGCTCCGCCTCGGCGATCTCGCGCACCTCGAGGCCGGGGATGCCGTTGAGCAGCGCGCGCGGCTGGGCGCGCACGCCCTGGGCGTGGGCGAGGTGGCAGGCGTCGTGGTAGGCCACGCTCATCTCGAGCGGGTGCCGCGGGGCGACGGGGCCGAGCTCGTGGAGGATCTCGGAGACGTCGCGCACCTTCTCCGCGAAGGCCTTCGCCCGCTCGGCGTACGCCGGGTCCTCGGCGAGCAGCGCGGCGTACTCCTTCATCGTGGAGCCACAGCCGGCGGCGTTCACGACCACGAAGTCGACGGCGGCCCGGTCGAAGGAGTCGACCAGCGCCCGGGCGTAGCCCTGCGCCTCGTTCTCGCGGCCGTTGTGCGCCGACAGCGCCCCGCAGCAGCCCTGGCTCTTGGGGACGACGATGTCGCAGCCCTCGGCGCGCAGCACCCGCGCGGTCGCGGAGTTCACCCCGGGGAAGAACGCCCCCTGCACACAGCCGGTCAGCAGGCCGACGGTCGCGCGCCGCTCGCCGGTGGCGCTGATCCGCTCGGGCAGCGGCTCCGGCCGGCCGAGCCGGGGCGCGAGGCTCTCCATGGCGGCGAGCTGGGGCGCCAGTCGCTCCAGCAGACCGGTGCTGCGCAGGCGCCGGTCGAGGCCGGTGGCCTGCAGGGCGCGCAGCGGTCCGCGCAGCAGGCGCAGCCGCTTGGGGTGCGGGAAGAGCGCGAAGATCAGCCCGCGCAGCGCGCGGTCCTTGGCACCGCGGTCGTGGTGGCGCTCGACCTGGTTGCGGGTCTGCTCGATGAGCGTGTCGTACTGCACGCCCGAGGGGCACGCGGTCACACAGGCCATGCAGCCGAGGCAGGCGTCGAAGTGCGACACCATCTCGTCGCCCATGGGCTCGCCCTCGAGGCCCTCCTTCATCAGGTAGATCCGCCCCCGAGGGGAGTCCATCTCCTCGCCCCACAGCACGTACGTCGGGCAGGTCGGCAGGCAGAACCCGCAGTGCACGCAGTCCCCGATCAGGGCGGCGTCCGGCGGGTGGTGCTCGTCGAACGCACCGCCGGGGGCCGGCATCCCGAGGTCGATGATGCTCCCGGTCTCCCCCACGGCGTTGTTGGCGGCCGCGGCCTGCGGGCTGGCGTCCGGTGTTCCGGTGTCGTTGCTCATCAGATGCCTCCCACGAAGCGACCCGGCGCGAGCCGGTGGTCGGGATCGAACTGGTCCTTGACGCGGCGCATCAGGTCGAGCGCGGGGACGGGGCCCCACACGTCGAGCGCCTGCTTGACGGTGCCCGGCGCGTCCACGACGACGGCGCTGCCGCCGTGCCGGGTGCACGCCGCCCGGAGCCGCTGGAGCGCCTCGGCGACCTCGGCCACCGGCGTGCCGGCCGCCACGGCGCCGTACGCCACCCCCGCGCCGGCGGAGCCGCGCAGTGCCACCCCGCCCGCCCGGGCCGCGGCCAGCACGTCGTCGAGCCCCGAGAGCACGAAGGTCAGCTTGAGCGCGGTGGCCCGGTCCTCACCGGTGGCGGTGAGGTCCCAGGGGTACGTCGCACCACCGGCGGGCGCGTCGGTCGACTCCGTCGAGGAGCCGCCGAGCAGTCCGCGCACGGTGCCGGCACGGCCGGCGACGCCGTCCTCGCGACCCTCGAGCAGCACGCTCACCGAGCCGGGCCCGGCGCTGGGCCAGTCCACCTCGATCGCGGCCGGCACGGCCTGGGCGTGCAGCACGGACTGCACCAGGGCGCCGGCCTCGGCGGGGTCGTCCACCTCCACCCGCACCCAGCGGTGCGCCGCCGGCAACGGGTGCAGCCGGAAGGTCGCCTCGGTGATCACGCCGAGGGTGCCGCCCGAGCCGATGAGCAGCTTGCCGAGGTCGTAGCCCGCGACGTTCTTGACCACCCGGCCGCCGGCCTTGGCCCGGACGCCGTCGACGCGCACGAGGTGCACGCCGATCAGCAGGTCGCGGGCGGAGCCGACGGCGACCCGGCGCGGGCCGGAGGTGTTGCTGGCGAGCGTGCCGCCGATGCTGGCACCGGGCACGGTCTCGTCGAGGGCGAGCCGCTGGCCACCCTGCCCGACGACCTCCTGCACGTCGGCGAGGCGCGCCCCGGCCTGCGTCGAGACGATCAGGTCGCCGGCCGCGTGGTCGAGGACCCGGTCCAGCGCGGAGAGGTCGAGGAGCACGTCGGCCCCGGTCGGGGGCGTCCCCCAGGTGAGCTTGGTGCCGCGGCCCCGGGGGACGACGCTGAGCCCGTGGGCGTGCGCCGCGCGCAGCACCTCGGCGACCTGCTCGTCGTCCGCGGGGCGTGCGACGACCCCGACGGGTACGCCGTCGACGTGGTCGGTGCCGGCGCCGTCACGCACCTCGGCACAGGCCGAGCCGATCGCCTCACGAGCCCCTGCGTCGAGGGTCGCGTCCTGTCGCACGGTGCTCATCAGAAGACCTCCGCGAGGCCGGCCTGCTGCAACGGGTGCGCGGCCTTCCTGCGTCCGGGGATCTCGCCGCACAGTCGCGGCGTCGGGAAGATCTTGCCCGGGTTGGTGATGTTCGCCGGGTCGAAGGCGCAGCGGACCAGCTGCATGGTGTCGAGGTCCTCGTCGGTGTACATGCGCGGCATGTACGCCGCCTTGTCCATGCCGACCCCGTGCTCGCCGGTGATCGAGCCGCCGTGCTGGATGCACAGGTCGAGGATCGCGCCGCTGACCTTCTCGGCGGCCTCCCCGGCCCCCTCGACGGCGTCGTCGAAGAGCACCAGCGGGTGCAGGTTGCCGTCCCCGGCGTGGAACACGTTGGCCACCCGGACGCCGGAGGCCTGCGAGATCTCGGCGATCGCGGTGAGCACCTCGGGCAGCGCCGTGCGCGGGATGACACCGTCCTGGACGATGTAGTCGGGACTGATCCGGCCGACCGCGGCGAACGCGGACTTGCGGCCCTTCCAGATCAGGGCGCGCTCGGCGGGGTCGGTCGCGACCCGCTGCTCGAAGGCGCCGTTCTCGAGGCAGAGGCGCTCGACCTCGGCGTACTCCTGCGCGACCTCGATCGACGCGCCGTCGAGCTCGATGACGAGCACCGCGCCCGCGCCGGCGGGGTAGTTGCAGTGCACGGCCGCCTCGGCCGCCTCGATCGCGAGGGCGTCCATCATCTCGATCGCCGCGGGCACGATGCCGGCCGAGATGATGGCGGACGTGGCCGCGCCCGCCTGGTCGGTGCTCGCGAAGCCGACGAGCAGGGTGCGGACCTCCTCGGGCAGCCGGACGAGCCGGACGGTGGTGGAGGTGACGATGCCGAGCGTGCCCTCGGAGCCGACGACCGCACCGAGCAGGTCGTAGCCGGGACTGTCGGGGGCGTCGTCGCCCAGACGTACCAGGTCACCCTCGGCGGTCACGAAGTCGGCCCCGAGCACGTGGTTGGTGGTGAAGCCGTACTTCAGGCAGTGGGCGCCGCCGGAGTTCTCCGCGACGTTGCCGCCGATCGAGCAGATCTGCTGGCTCGAGGGGTCGGGCGCGTAGTAGTAGCCGTGCGGCGTGGCGGCGCGCGTGACGTCGAGGTTGATCACGCCGGGCTCGACGACCGCGCGCTGGTCCCGGGGCCGGACAGCCGTGATGGCCCGCATCTGCGAGGTGACCACGAGGACGCCGTCCGCGTGCGGCAGCGCCCCGCCGGAGAGGCCGGTGCCGGCCCCGCGGGCGACGTACGGCACGCCGTGCTCGGCGCAGGCCCGGACGACGGCGGCGAGCTGGGCGGTGTCCTGCGGGATCACCACGAGCGCGGGCGTGACCCGGTAGTGGGCCAGACCGTCGCACTCGTAGGTGCGCAGCCGTGAGCGCTCGCTGATGACCGCGGCCGCCGGCAGCAGCTCCCGGGCGCGGGCGGCCACCGCCGCGACCCCGGCCACCGCCCGGCCGGCACCGCTCGCGGCGCCGGCGTCCGGGCTCGTCGTCGTGCTTGCCATCCTCGCCACTCCCTCAGTCGACCTGGGCGGTGAGACCGGCGGCCTCGATGCCTGCCACCGCCGCGGCCTCGTCGTTGTCGGAGGTGTCGCCGGTGATCCCGACGGCTCCCAGCAGGGCGCCCCCGGCGTCCCGGACCAGCACCCCGCCGGGCACCGGCACCAGCGCACCGCCGACGGCCGAGGTGACGGCGGCGACGAAGTACGGCTGCTGCTCGGCGCGCCCCATGATCGAGCGGGAACCCATCCCGAGGGACAGCGCACCGTGCGCCTTGCCGAAGCCGATCTCGAAGCGCTTCATCGAGGAGCCGTCCTCACGCTCGACGGCGACGACGTGGCCACCGGTGTCGAGGACGACGACGGTCATCGGCTTGAAGCCGGCCTCGTGGGCGTGCGCGCGGGCGGCGGCGATGATCGTGCGGGCGGTCTCGAGGTCGATGCTCATGCGGGGTTCCCTTCGCCCTTACGGGCCTGGCGTCGGCGGTGCAGGATCGGTTCGGTGTAGCCGCTCGGCTGGTCGAGGCCGGCGAAGACCAGCTCTCGGGCGGCCAGGAAGGCCTCCCCGTCGAACCCCGGCGCCATCGCGACGTAGGTCGGGTCGCCGGCGTTCTGCTGGTCGACGACGCCGGCCATCCGGTGCAGCGTCTCCTCGACCTGCTCCGCGCTGACCACCCCGTGGTGCATCCAGTTGGCGACGTGCTGCGCGGAGATCCGGCAGGTCGCGCGGTCCTCCATCAGCGGCTCGCCGGTGATGTCGGGCACCTTGGAGCAACCGACCCCGGCGTCGACCCAGCGCACGACGTAGCCCAGGAGGCTCTGCAGGTTGTTGTCGATCTCGGCCTGGCGGTCCTCCTCGGACCAGCCGGCGGGGTCACCCAGCGGGACCTGGAGCAACCGCTCGCGCTGCTGGCGGCGACCGCCACGCTGGAGCTCCTCCTGCCGGGCGTGGACGTCGACCCGGTGGTAGTGCAGTGCGTGCACGGTGGCCGCGGTCGGCGAGGGCACCCAGGCGCAGCTGGCGCCGGCCTTCGGGTGACCGATCTTGGTCTCGAGCATGTCCGCGAGGCTGTCGGGGGCGGCCCACATCCCCTTGCCGATCTGGGCGCGGCCCAGCAGACCGCACTCGAGGCCGATGTCGACGTTCAGGTCCTCGTAGGCCTTGATCCAGGTCTCGCCCTTCATGTCGTTCTTGCGGACGACGGGGCCGGCCTGCATCGAGGTGTGAATCTCGTCGCCGGTGCGGTCCAGGAAGCCGGTGTTGATGAAGGCGACCCGCTCGCTGGCCTCGGCGATGCACGCCTTGAGGTTGAGCGTCGTACGCCGCTCCTCGTCCATGATGCCGACCTTGATCGTCAGCCGCGGCAGGCCGAGCGCCTCCTCGACGCGGCCGAAGAGCTCGACGGCGAAGGCGACCTCCTCGGGGCCGTGCATCTTCGGCTTCACGACGTACATCGAGCCGGTCCGCGAGTTGGCCAGCTCGGACTCGCCGCGCAGGTCCGCGAGGCTGCCCAGGGCGGTCATGATCGAGTCGAGGATGCCCTCGGGCACCTCGTTGCCGTCCCGGTCGAGCACCGCGTCGGTGGTCATCAGGTGTCCGACCTGGCGGATGAAGAGCAGCGAGCGGCCGCGCAGCGTGACGTCGGATCCGGCGGTGGTCGAGTAGGTCCGGTCGGGGTTCATCGCCCGGGTGAACGTCGTGCCGTTCTTGGTGACCTCCTCGGCGAGGGTGCCGCGCATGAGGTGCATCCAGTTGCGGTAGCCCAGCACCTTGTCGCCGGCGTCGACGGCCGCGACCGAGTCCTCGAGGTCCATGATCGTGGAGACGGCCGACTCCAGCAGCAGGTCCTTGACGCCGGCGGCGTCGGTGGAGCCGATCGCGTCCTCGTGGTCGACCTGGATCTCGACGTGCAGGCCGTGGTGGACCAGCAGCACCGCCTCGGGCGCCTCGGCGACGCCGCGGAAGCCGACCAGCTGGTCGCCGTCGGCCAGCCGGACGACATCGCCCCCGCCCACGGTCACGGCGACTCCGTCGTCGTCGACGGCGTAGCCCGTGGCGTCGGCGTGCGAGCCGGCGGCCAGCGGGAAGTGCTCGTCGAGGAAGGCGCGGCCGCGGGCGATGACCTCGTCACCGCGGGTCTTGTTGTAGCCCTTCCCGGGGGCGAGGTCGCCCTCGCGCGAGATCACGTCGGTGCCGTAGAGCGCGTCATACAGCGAGCCCCAGCGCGCGTTCACCGCGTTGGTGGCGAACCGGGCGTTGAGCAGCGGCACCACCAGCTGGGGGCCCGCGATCCGGGCCACCTCGTCGTCGACGTCGGCCGTGGTCACCGCGACCTCGGCGGGCTCGTCGAGCAGGTAGCCGATCTCGCGCAGGAAGGCGGTGTAGGCCTCCTGGTCGGGCGTGCCGGGGTACGCGCGGTGGAAGTCGTCGAGCTGCGACTGGATCTCGTCGCGGCGCGCCAGCAGCTCGCGGTTGCGGGGCGCCAGGTCGTGGATGATCGAGCCGGCGGCGTCCCAGAACTTGTCGGGGTCGAGCCCGGAGCCGGGCAGGGCCTCCTCGGTGACGAAGCGGTGCAGCACCGCCGCGACGTCGAGCCCGCCCACCTGCACGCGATCAGTCATTGTCGAGCCTCCACACGAGATTCCGCATCATGGAACTTCTGTTCCTCAGGACGGAAGATAGAAGGTTCGCCGCTGTGATGTCAACCACCTCAGGGGGTGGGAGCGGGGTGGGCGGGGAAGCTGGCCGCCGCTCAGCGCAGGTGGCTGGCGCCGTTGAAGTCGATCACCGCGCCGGAGGCCCACTCGGCGCCGGGCTCGGCGAGCAGGAGGACCGCGCCGGCCACCTCCCCGGGGCCGGCCACCCGGCCGAAGGGGCTCTGCGCGCGGATCGCGTCACCCCCGGGGCCGTCGAGGAGCCGCGCGGCCATGTCGGTGGCGATGAATCCCGGCGCGATGCTCACCACCCCGATCCCGTGCGGGGCCAGGGCCACCGCCATGGACTGCCCGAAGGCGTGCAGCCCGGCCTTGCTGGCGCCGTAGGCCGGCACGTCGGGCTCTCCCCGGTAGGCGCCGCGGGAGCCGACGTTGACCACCCGCCCGGTGGGCCGACCCACGGGAGCGGCCGTCGCGAGCATGTGTCGGGCGACGCAGAAGGTGAGGTTGGCGGGCCCCAGCAGGTTGGTGGCCAGGGTGGTCTGCCAGGCCCGGACCCACGCGTCGTAGTCGACGTCGGTGACCCGGTGGTCGCCGCGCCGGCTCGCGCCGTCCTCGTCGCCCTCGCGGCCCGGGTCCAGGAAGAGCGCGGCGTTGTTGACCAGCACGTCGATGCGACCCAGGTGCGCGGCGGCCTCGTCGGCCAGCCGGCGCACGGCGGCCGGGTCGGCGAGGTCCGCCGCGATGGCGAGGTGGCCCTCCCCCGGGAGACTCCGAAGGACCTCCTGCGCCTGGTCCGTCGCCGAGCGGTAGTGCACCACCACGCGGTCCCCCCGGGCCGCGAAGCAGCGCGCCACCTCGGCGCCCACGCCGCGTGACGCGCCCGTCACCAGGACTCCTCGGCTGTGCTCGGATCGGTCGTCGGCACTCGTGTCATCGCTCACGTGCGCACCCTACGGAACGAAGAACGCCCCCGGTCGGTGGAGACCGGGGGCGTTCGTGGCAGGTGAAGGATTCGAACCTTCGAAGGCTAAGCCGGCGGATTTACAGTCCGCTCCCATTGGCCACTCGGGCAACCTGCCGGATGCTGACCTCACCGGCTTTTGGCCGGCTGGCAGCAAGGCGAAAGAATAGCGCAAGCACATCGGCAGGGAAAAATGGCAACCTCGGTACGCCTCGGGGGTCCGCCCCCGCCCCGCCGCAGGATCCGTCACAAGGAGACACCATGGCCGACTCGTCGTTCGACATCGTCAGCAAGCTCGACCGCCAGGAGGTCGACAACGCCCTCGGACAGACCGCACGGGAGGTCGCCACCCGGTTCGACTTCAAGGGCACCGGAGCCACCATCGAGTGGCAGGGTGAGCAGGCCATCGAGATCACGGCGTCGGCCGACGACCGGGCCAGCGCGGTGCTCGACGTCTTCAAGGACAAGCTGATCAAGCGCCAGCAGAGCCTGAAGATCCTCGACGCCTCCGAGCCTCGCGCGTCGGGGCAGCAGTCCAAGATCGCGATCACCCTCAAGGAGGGCATCACCTCGGAGGACGCCAAGAAGATCTCCAAGCTGATCCGCGACGAGGGCCCGAAGGGGGTCAAGGCGCAGATCCAGGGCGACGAGCTGCGGGTCTCCTCCAAGAAGCGCGACGACCTCCAGGCCGTCCAGGCGCTGGTCAAGGGCCAGGACCTCGACTTCGCGGTGCAGTTCACCAACTACCGCTGATCTGAGCGCGTTCCCCCAGGTCAGAGCGGGGACGGTGCGGCTTCGGTCCGCACCTGGTCTGCAGACTTCTCGTCAGGTCCGCCTCACTCGACCGCCGGCCTCGATCTCCGGAAGCGGCTTCGATGGGACCAGCGGCGCCCGCGCGTCCGGTTCGCTGCCTCGGACCACCGGTGTGCGTAGGTGTCGAGGGTGGTGCTGAGCGCGGGCGACCCGGCACCTCGCGCCACGCCGGCAGGCGTATGTCGCGTCGCGGGACATGACCGCCGCCACCAGCTGACAGCGGGGGTCGAGGCTGGCCGCCGCAGCGTCACCGTGGCTGGGGTTGACCAGCGGCAGTCCGCCGGGACGCAGTAGGGGACCGAGTCGAGGACGAACGACGGGGTGACGTCGACGTAGCAGCCTGGGTAGAGGCAGTCGAGACATCGAAGGCCTCGGTGACGGCGCCGAACAGGCGGTAGCGGTCGCCTGGGTGTTGGTTGAACCGGTCCCAGAGTCGAACGGTGCGTTCGTTCAAGTCGGTTGGCGCGCGGTGATGACCGTGGCGGGAGTGCCGGCAACGTGGCGATACGTCGATGAGGCGTCCTGGAGGCCGGCGTTGGCGAACCGGGCCAGCAAGGCGTCAACGTCGATGGCGTGCGGGCCGTGGTGCCCCTCGCCGGCGACCATGGCAAACGGGTGGTCGGGGTGGCTCAGGTCCTCTTCCACCAGCACGACGCGGCCGCCGGGGCGCAGCACTCGGGCCAGCTCGGCAGCGAAGCCGTCCAGGTCTGCGAAGTGGTGGGTCGCATTGACCGCCCACAGCGCGTTCACCGAGCGCATCGTGACGGGCAGCGACTCCGCCGCCCCGGCCCGTACCTCGATCGCGCCCAGACCGCGGCGTGCACGACAGCGCAGCCGGAGCACGCCTCGCATGGTCCGGGACGGATCCACGGCGATGACCTGCCCTCGCGGCTTCACCCGGGGGCGGCCGCGACGCTCGCGGGCCCCAGTCCAGCGCCGAGATCGAGGACGACCTCGCCGGGTTGGGGATCGACCAGCTCGACAGCGGCGCGGTTGAGCTGCGAGGACCAGAAGTCCTTGAGCGAGCCAACGATGTGCATCGCGAGCCTGACCCGATCGGTAAGGCGGATGGGGGTGGACATATAAGCGCTCCATTTCGAATGACTTTCGGTCAGTGACTGATGGTCACAGTGTGACCAGTGGTCAGTCAAGCGTCAAGTCGATAGCCTTGCTGCCGTGAGAGAAACGGCGGCACCAAGCACCGAGCCGCGCTACCGCCCCGCGGAGGTGCGACGTCAGCAGATTCTCGACGCGGCTGCAGCACTGGCCATCCGTGATGGCCTGGATGGCACGTCGATCGCCGTCGTCGCGGCCGAGGCAGGCGTTGCCAAGGGGGCGATCTACCTGCACTTCGCCTCCCGCAGCGAGCTGATCGCAGGTCTTCAGGCGCGCGTGTGGGCGCAGATGATGGAACAGCCCCGCATCGTCGCCCACGACGACGCCATGCCGTGGGCGGAGCGACTCGATGCGGTCGTGGCGCACTGGGTACGCTTCGAGCTGGAGAATCAGTCGCTGTACCACGCGGTCTTCCACACTGTGCCGACCGAAAGCGACGAACCGCTCGTGGAGACCCGCGAGGTGCTCTCTGGCCTGCTGATCGGCGGCGCGGCGGCGGGGGAGTTCGATCTGCACAGCATCGACCTCGCGACCGTGGTGGAGTTCCTGCTGCACGCCTACGTAGGTCCGTGCTTTCACGCCGGCCACGGCACCGAGCAGGTCGTCGCCGATGTGCAGCGACTGTTCCGCCGCTCCGTGGGCGCCCGCGATTCTGCGAATTTCGACGAAAGTTGATCCGGGCCACGCCAGGGGCCTGAGCGCAGCCCTACGTCGCAGAGCTCGGGGAAGTTCATCCTCGTCCCGCTGCGTTCGGCACACAGTTGCCGGGCAGGGATCCGCAATCGGATCGGTTCCGGGAAAATCCCGTGAGCAGGCTGTCCCCGGGCTCGATCGCTACGAGAGACTTCCACTCATGAGCGAATCGCTGGTGCCGGTCCTGCGCGTGGCCGATGCCGAAGCTGCTCTCGAGTGGTACCAGCAGCTCGGCTTCGCCAAGGAGTGGGAGCACCGATTCGAAGCCGGCCTACCGCTCTATGTCGGCATCGCACGGGGTGATCTCAGAATTCATCTCTCCGAGCACGCCGGCGACGCCCGTCCGGGCACGCTCGTCTACATGTATGTCGAGGACGTTGATGCTGCCGCCAAAGCCCTCGGTGTCACCGAGGTCGACGACATGCCCTGGGGTCGTGACTTCGAGGTCGAGGACCCGTACGGCAATCGGCTGAGGATCGGCACCGTCGGCGTCGCCACCGCTTGACCAGCCCGGTGAGCCCGCTTGGACGGTCACCGCAAGCCATCGGCAACCGGGACGCCGGGTCTGGTCATCGTCCTCGGTCACGCGGGTGATCCTTGGCGGTTCGTCCGTTCCCGCGCTGGTAGTTGCCGGTCACGCGGGCCATCAGCTCTTGCGGGTCGGCGTGCGGTAGATCTGTCGAGAACCGATCCGCGGCAGCGCCGCGGAGAGTCGTTGCAGGGCGGCCGTGACGTTCGATGACGACCTCGCCGCCCACGCACCTGTACTCCCCGGTCGGTCATTGAAACCCTCGGGCAGAGCGTTCTCTCCTCCTGTCTGGATGGGCACTTCACGGTTGGTGCGGCCCGGGATCGGCGATCGCGGCGATCCGTGCTGCCATCTTGTCGATCGCCATCCCCCAACCCTGTCCGCCTGGCGAGTCGGCGGGTACGCCGATGTGGGTCACGGTCATGCTGGTGCGGTCGCCGAGGTCGGCGAGCTCGACCACGATCGAGGTCTCCGTCGGCGCACCGGCGGGCATGCCCATCTGCTCGGCGGTCACGGCGTTGCCGTCGGCGTCGGCCATGGATTCGGTGTAGACGAGGCGAGTCTTCGGGTCGACTTCGCGGTACTCGCCGACGAAGAACATCTGCCTAGCACCCCCGGGGGTGTCCATCTCCATGGCGATGTAGCGACGGCCGCCTACCCGGACGTCCATGTCGGCGCGCGGGATCTTGGCGCCCATCGGGCCGTACCAGTTGGCGAAGTGCTCAGACTCGGTCCACATCGCCCAGATCAGGTCGATCGGGGCGTCGAAGGTGCGTTCGATCTGGACGTCCTTGGTCTCAGGCATGGTCATTCCTTCTGGTTGTCGGTCCTCTGGAGGATCTGGACGTAGTCGTCCATCCGGTCGAAACGGTCCTCCCAGATGTGTCGGTACTGCTCGGCCCAGTCGGCGACCCGGGCCAGGGGTGCCGCGGCGATGGTGCAGGGCCGGAACTGCGCTCGCCGACCACGCGTGATGAGCCCCGCGTGTTCGAGCACCTTGATGTGCTTGGAGATCGCGGGCAGGGTCAGGTCGAAGGGCTCGGCGAGATCGTTGACGCTGGCCTCCCCTTCGGCGAGACGAGCAAGGATGGCGCGCCGTGTCGAGTTCGCGAGCGCCGCGAAGGTCTCGTCCAGGCGCGCGTCGTCAAGCGCTGCGGTGGCTGATCCCATGGGCGACGTCCTTGTAGTTTCCGAAACTGTTTATTAACCATCTAGGAAATTATCGGTCGGATGCCGATGCGTCAACCTGCACCGCTCGCGCGGCCTGACGACAGCGGCATCGTCCCGCGGAACGTGGGCACCGCGGGATGCACATCGGAGTCGGGGGTCGAGCACAGCCTCTGCACAGGCTTGCTGGGGATGGTCGAGGCCGAACGATGCACACGATCACGACAAGGGAGTCCCGATGAACACATCCACCAACATCCGACGCGGCGTGGCCGCGGGCATCGCCGGAACAGGTCTGGCCCTGGGCGGACTCGGTATCGCCTCGGCCACCGAGGACGGAACCCAGTCCGGCAGCTCGACGCCCGCCGCGAGCTCCGCAACCGACGCTGGTTCCGCCGAGCGCGGCCAGGGCGATCGCGGCCGCGGCCAGGGGCGTGGTCATCGGCTGGGCGGCCCCGATCTTGCCGAGGCCCTCGGCGTCAGTGAGGCCGAGCTCCACGCCTCACTCGAGTCGGTGCGCGAGCAGCTCGAGCCCTCGCAGACCGAGGATCGGTCCGCGAGGCCGACCGACGGCGAGCTCGACGAGCGTCGTGGTCAGACTATCGACGCGCTCGCCGAAGAGCTCGACCTTTCCGCAGCCGATGTCACCGCGGCCTTCGAGGAGCTGCAGCAGGGTCGCGCGGACGAGCGGCGTACTTCGCTGGGAGACCGACTGGACGAGGCGGTCTCCGAGGGCGAACTCACCGCCGAGGACCGGGCCTGCGTGCTGAAGGCCTTCGACGCCGGAGTGCTCGGTGGTGGGCCCGGGGGAGATCGCGGGGCCCGCTGAGCGCGCCTCATCCCGGGATGGGTCGCCGGATGCCGATCCGCTTGTGGTGACCGAGCACGCCGAACCCGGCGTGAGTTAGCGTCGCAGCTATGACGTTGAACCACGTAAGACGAGGAAGCGGCAGTCCGCTGTTGCTCGTGCACGGTCTGGGCGCTGGGTGGCGGTCCTGGTCGCCGATCCTCGACGAGCTGGCTGAGCACCGTGAGGTGATCGCCGTCGACCTGCCGGGCTTCGGCGAGACGCCGCCATTGACCGGCGAGCTCTCGATCTCCAGCCTGACCGACTCCGTCGCGGACTTCATTCGCGAACAGGGCCTGGACGGGGTCTCGACCGCCGGCCAGTCGATGGGCGGCCGAATGGTGCTCGAGCTCGCGCGGCGGGGCGTCGGCGGCGACACCGTGGCGTTGGACCCGGGCGGCTTCTGGACCGATCGCGATCTCGTCGTCTTCGGCGCCACGCTGAGGCCGTCGATCGCTTTGGTCCGAGCGCTGCGAGGCATGCTGCCAGCACTGCTCGGCAGCTCTGTGGGAAGGACCCTGCTGTTGGCGCAGCTGTCGGCGCGGCCCTGGGCGCTCTCGCGCGAGACGGTGCTGCCGGACGTGCGCGGGCTGGCCGACTCCCCGGCGACTGGAGCTGCCATGGACGCCCTGACCAAGGGGCCCAAGCAACAGGGAGCTCCGGCCGGCACTGCGCCCGGCCGGGTCACGATCGGTTGGGGTCGTCGTGACCTGGTCACCCTGCCGAGGCAGGCCGCGCGTGCTACGGAGCTGTTCCCCGACGCGGTGCTGCACTGGTTCGAGCGGTGCGGTCACTTTCCGCAATGGGACGCACCGCACGAAGCGACGCGACTGATTCTCGACAGCACCGATTGAGGGCTGTCGCGCGGCCTACCAACGGCCTCACCCGTTGCCGAAGGCGGATCCTGACCGGGGCGCGTCCCGCGCGACCGTGCGCTCGTGGCACGCTCCGCGCGTCTGGCGGGGACGCGGTCCTGCGCCGCTGGTTCGACGAGAACGTCCTGCCCACGTTCGCCGACCGGGTGCTGCCCTTCGACCCGTCGGCGGCCAGAATCCTCGCGGCTCGTCGGGTTCCCGAGCACGCGCCGTTCGACGACGCACTCATCGCCGCCGTCGCGGAGTCTGCGGAGACGACCGTCGTGACCCGGAACACGAGGCACTTCGTACCCCCAGGCATCCCTTGCCTCGACCCGTGGACTACGACCACGCCCAGAGACTGACCCATCCTCACAGCGCTGTGCGTCGATGACAGCCACGCTCCAGAGGCCACGGCCGTCGCGTCGCCGCTCCCGGCTTTGCGGTAGGGGCGAGCTGGGCGCTGGCTGGTGCAGTCGGGCGGTGCCAGAGCCGGGCGCAGTCCGGGGCCTGGCCGGCCCACCCCTGGAGGTGCGCCGTGAGCGCGCTGCTCGTCGGGTACGCCCGATGCTCCACCGACCAGCAAGACCTCACCGCTCAACGTGACGCCCGGCCCGGGCGCCGACGCTGCGCGGACCTACGTCGATCACGGTCGGTTCGGTTTGCCGTAGCGGCCCGTAGACCTTGCGCTGATCGCAAGAGGGGCCTGAGCCAGCCTGCTCGACTGCGCTTTGACGCGGCTCCGCACTGCGACCCGACTGCCACTGGCTCAGTCGACGTCGGGAGGCGTGGGCCGTCCCACAGTCGAACGAGCCACGTGAACCCAGCTCGTCGATCACCCGGTCAACGACGACGGGTCGATCAGGCCGGCTGCTCCACCAGTCGGTGCGACCGGTCGTGACGCTCCGCGACGCCGGGGTGGCCTCCCATGGCCGGCACCGTCGTGGCCCCGGGAGCCGGCGTGAGCCAGACCCGCGAGCCGACCTCGAGGCCCAGGCTGCGGGCGTGGGTCCTGGTGAGGACGACGGTCACGTCCGGCCCGTCCGGCCCGGTGACCGTGAGTCGCACCTCGAAGCCCACCCTCAACATGCGGGTGAGCGTGCCGACGCTGGCGCCGGCCAGCACCGGCGTCGTCGAGACGTCGACGTCGTGGGGGCGCAACCGCAGGCCGTCGAGCTCGGTGACCTCGCCGAGGAAGCCCATCACGAAGTCGTTGGCCGGCTCGTCGTAGAGCTGGTCGGGGGTGCCGATCTGCTCGACCCGGCCCTCGTTGACGACCACGATCTCGTCGGCGACCTCGAGGGCCTCCTCCTGGTCGTGGGTCACGAACACGGTGGTCACGTGCACCTCGTCGTGCAGGCGACGCAGCCAGTCGCGCAGCTCCTTGCGGACCTTCGCGTCCAACGCACCGAAGGGCTCGTCGAGCAGAAGCACCTGCGGCTCCACGGCCAGGGCCCGGGCGAGCGCCATCCGCTGGCGCTGGCCGCCCGAGAGCTGCGAGGGCAGCCGGTGGGCGAACTGCTGCAGGTGCACGAGCCGCAGCAGCTCGTCGACCCGGTGCGCGATCTCGTCCTTGGGCCGCTTGCGGATCTCGAGGCCGAACGCGACGTTCTTCGCCACGCTCAGGTGCTTGAAGACCGCGTAGTGCTGGAAGACGAAGCCCACGTTGCGCTTCTGGGCCGGCAGCCTCGTGGCGTCGGCGCCGGCGATGCTGATCGTGCCGGCGTCGGCGCTGTCGAGCCCGGCGATGATCCGCAGCAGGGTGGACTTGCCGCCGCCGGAGGGCCCGAGCAGCGCCGTGAGCTGGCCGGTCGGGATGTTCACGGTGACGTCGTCGAGGGCGACGAAGTCGCCGAACCGCTTGTGGACGCCGGAGACGTGGATGCTCATGGGTGACTCTCCTTGGGACGCAGGACGGAGACGACGACCAGGCAGACCACGCTGACGAAGGCCAGCAGGAAGGAGGTCGCGTAGGCCGTGGACTGTTCGAAGTTCTGGTACTTCTGCTCGACGATGAGGGTCGCGGTCTGGGTCTGCCCGGTGAAGTTGCCCGAGACGATCTTGACCGCGCCGAACTCGCCCAGCGAGCGGGCCAGGCTCAGCACGACGCCGTACACCACCGCCCACTTGATGCTCGGCAGCGTGATCCGCCAGAACGTCTGACCGGCGTTCGCGCCGAGGCTGCGCGCCGCCTGCTCCTGGTCGTCACCGATCTCGGAGAGCACCGGCACCACCTCGCGGATCACCAGTGGCAGCGCGACGAAGCAGGTCGCCAGGATCATCCCGGGCGAGTTGAACACGACCTGCAGCCCGGCCGCCTCGAGCGGCTTGCCGAAGAGTCCGTCGCGCCCGTTGTAGACCAGCAGCAGGGCCAGGCCGACCACCACCGGCGAGACCGACATCGGGAGGTCGATCAGGGCCGAGAGCACCCGCTTGCCGGGGAACTCCTGGCGCACCAGCAGCAGCGAGATGCCCACGCCGAAGACCAGGTTGATCACCACCGCCCAGAAGGCGACCACGACGGTGAGCCGGAGCGCGTTGAGGACGTCCGGGTCGCGCAGAGCGGCCTGGAGCGTGGCGAGACCGTCCGCGAAGGTGTGCTGCACGACCAGTCCGACCGGCCAGGCCACCAGCAGGAAGACGTAGCCGATCGCCAGCAGCCGCAGCCCCCACTTCACGGGGAGCGAGACCTCAACCACGGCGGGCCACCCGTCGCTGGACGAGGTCGAGGGCGACGATCACGCACAGCGCGACCGCGAGCATCACCGAGGCGAGGGCGGCGGCCGCCGCGGTGTTGCCGTTCTCGATGAACGTGAGCACCCGGACCGACACGACCTCGGTCCGGAAGGGGAGGTTGCCGCTGAGCAGCACCAGCGAGCCGTACTCCGAGATCGCCCGGGCGAACGCGAGCGCGGCACCGGCGGCGATCGCCGGCACCAGGCTGGGCAGGATGATCCTGCGGAAGATCGTCAGCCGGCCGGCGCCCAGGGAGGCGGCCGCCTCCTCGACGTCACCCTCGAGCTCCTCGAGGACCGGCTGGACGGTGCGAACCACGAACGGCAGGGTCACGAAGGCCAGCGCCAGGGTGACCGAGCGCTCGGTGTTCGCCCACTCCAGCCCCAGCGGGCTGTCCTTGCCGTAGAGCGAGAGCAGCACGATCCCGGCCACGATCGTCGGCAGGGCGAACGGGATGTCGATGACGACGTCGAGGACGGACCTGCCCACGAAGCGGTCCCGGACCAGGACCCAGGCGATGACCGTGCCCATCACCACGTCGAGCAGCGTGACCCAGAGCGCCTGGCTCACGGTGAGCCGGATCGCGGCCCAGGTCTGGGCGCTGCCCAGGGTGGTGGCGTACTGCTCCCAGCCGCCCGCGGTCGCGGTGACCACGAGCGCGCCCAACGGGATCAGCACCAGCAGGCTGAACCAGGTCATCGCGATCCCGAGACCGAGCCCCGAGCTCCGGCTCAGGGTGCTCGTGGCACGGCGGGGTCGCCGCCGCCGCCGCTCGCGCGACGGCGGCCGGGGCGCGGCGCCGGCCGGCGCCGGTGGGGCACCAGGCGGGTGCGGGGCCAGGGTCGTCACCGGTCGCCCTGCTTGCCGGTCTCCTCCTGCAGCTGCGGCACGATGCCGAGCGCCTTGCCGTCCTCACCGTCGTTGAAGAACTTCTTCGCCGCGAGCGCCCAGCCACCGAAGTCCGCGTCGATGGTGAAGAGCTTCTTCGGGGTCGGGAACGGGTCGGCGGGGTCGTTGGCCCCCTCGACGCTGCCGACGTCGACGCCGTCGACGACCGGGCGGAACCCGGACTGCGCGTAGTCCTGCTGCGCCTTCTTCGAGGTGAGGAAGCCCAGGAGGCTCCGGGCCGTCGAGGAGGCGGACCTGGTGACGGCGGCGGGGTTCTCGATGAGCAGCGTGTCGTCCGGGACGACGTAGTCGACGTCGGCGCCGCCCTGCTTCGCGAGGATGGCCTCGTTCTCGTAGGAGAGCAGGACGTCGCCGTTCCCGCCGGCGAAGGCGGTCGTGGCGTCGCGACCGCTGCTCGGGAGCGCGATCGTGTTCCCCAGCAGCCCGGCGAGGTAGGCCTTGGCCTGGGCCGCCGAGCCGCCGTTGCCGGCGACGTGGGCCCAGGCCGCGAGGATGTTCCACCGCGCCGAGCCGGAGGACCCGGGGTTGGGGGTGATGATGTCGACGCCAGGCTCGACGAGGTCGTCCCACGAGCGGATGTGGTCCGGGTTGCCCTTGCGGACCACGAAGACCACCACGGACGACGTGGCGATGCCCTTGGTCGGGGTGTCCTTCCACGACTTGTCGACGATGCCGGAGTCCACCAGGCGGGTCACGTCGGTCTCGAGGGAGAAGTGCACGACGTCGGCGTCCAGCCCACCGTCCACCGCCCGGCTCTGGTCGCCCGAGGCGCCGTACGAGGTGCGGAACTCCGCGCCCCTGCCGGCCGGGGTGGCGGCGAAGTCGGCCAGCACCGGCTTGTTGGCCGCCTCGAGCACGGAGTAGCCGACGACGCTGAGCGTCTTCGCCGAGTCGGCGCCGCTGGCCGAGCACCCGGTCAGGGCCAGCACCCCGGCCAGGGCGGCCGTCGTCACGGCGGTGGTCTTCTTCTTCATGTCGGTACCTCTCCCGCCCCGGGGATCCGGGACTCAACTGGTCAATGTCGGTAATGTTAGTCGACTTAATTCTTTTGGTGTCCATTTGTTCCCACGCTGGCGTGTCGCCCACGTCACGGGTCCACACGAAGAGACGGGGACGCCTCCGGCGGGACCCCGGCTATCGTGGAAGGCCGGACGGCGCGTGGCACCGTGGGGCGAGAGCGCCCCCGGCCGGCGCTCGCACCAACCAGCGAGAAGGAAGTGCGTCAGGTTGACCAAGCAGGTCAAGCAGCTCGACCGGGTCATCATCCGGTTCGCCGGGGACTCCGGGGACGGCATGCAGCTCACCGGCGACCGGTTCACCCAGGAGTCGGCCGCCTTCGGCAACGACCTGGTGACGCTGCCCAACTTCCCCGCCGAGATCCGGGCCCCCCAGGGCACCCTGCCCGGGGTCTCGTCGTTCCAGGTCCACTTCGCCGACCACGACATCCTCACGCCGGGTGACGCCCCGGACGTCCTGGTCGCGATGAACCCGGCCGCCCTGAAGGCGAACCTCGCCGACCTGCCCAAGGGCGCGACGATCATCGTGGACACCCACGACTTCACCGCCCGCAACCTGGCCAAGGCCGGCTACAGCGAGAACCCCCTCGAGGACGAGTCTCCCTCGGCCGAGCTGGCCGACTTCGCGGTCCACCGCGTCGACCTGACCGGCATGACCGTCGAGGCGGTCAAGGAGTTCGGCCTGTCCCGCAAGGACGCCTCCCGCGCCAAGAACATGTTCGCGCTCGGGCTGCTCTCGTGGATGTACGGCCGGCCGACCGAGTCGACCATCGCCTTCCTGCACAAGCGTTTCGCCAAGGTCGCCGCGATCCGCGACGCCAACGTGCGGGCCTTCACCACCGGCTGGAACTTCGGCGAGACCACCGAGACGTTCGTGGTCTCCTACGAGGTCAAGCCGGCCCCGATGGCCGCGGGCACCTACCGCAACATCACCGGCAACCTGGCCCTCTCCTACGGCCTGGTCGCCTCGGGCGTGCAGTCCGGGCTGCCGATCTTCCTGGGCTCCTACCCGATCACCCCGGCCTCCGACATCCTGCACGAGCTGAGCAAGCACAAGGCGTTCGGCGTCACGACCTTCCAGGCCGAGGACGAGATCGCCGGCGTGGGTGCCGCGATCGGCGCGTCGTTCGCCGGCTCCCTGGGGGTCACGACCACCTCGGGTCCGGGGATCGCGCTGAAGTCCGAGGCGATCGGCCTCGCGGTGATGACCGAGCTGCCGCTGCTGGTCATCGACGTGCAGCGGGGCGGACCGTCGACGGGGCTGCCCACCAAGACCGAGCAGGCCGACCTCCTCCAGGCGATGTTCGGGCGCAACGGCGAGGCCCCGGTGCCGATCGTGGCGCCGCGGTCCCCCGGCGACTGCTTCGACGCCGTCCTGGAGGCGACCCGGATCGCGGTCACCTACCGCACCCCGGTGATGCTGCTCTCCGACGGCTACCTCGCCAACGGCTCCGAACCGTGGCGGATCCCCGATGTCGACGACCTGGCCGGCATCGACCCGGCCTTCGCGACCCGGACGAACCACACGCCCGTGGCCAAGGACGGCACCGAGGGCAGCCCCGAGTTCTGGCCCTACCTGCGCGACGAGGAGACGCTGGCCCGCCCCTGGGCGATCCCCGGCACCCCCGGTCTCGAGCACCGCATCGGAGGCCTGGAGAAGGGCGAGGGCCACGGCAACATCTCCTACGACCCCGCCAACCACGACTTCATGGTCCGCACCCGGCAGGCCAAGGTCGACCGGATCGCCGACTCGTTGCCGCCGCTCGAGGTCGACGACCCCGGCGCCGCCGACGGTCAGGGCGCCAAGGTGCTGGTGCTGGGCTGGGGCTCGACCTACGGCCCGATCGGGGCCGGGGTACGCCGGGTCCGCAAGGCCGGCTACCAGGTGGCCCAGGTGCACCTGCGCCACCTCAACCCGTTCCCGAAGGACCTCGGCGAGATCCTCGGCCGCTACGACAAGGTGCTCGTCCCCGAGATGAACCTCGGCCAGCTCTCCATGCTGCTGCGCGCGAAGTACCTCGTCGACGCGGTCGGCTACAACCACGTCCGGGGTCTGCCGCTGAAGGCCGCCGAGCTCGCCGAGGCGATCGGCGAGCTGGTCGCCGAGGCCGAGGGCGTGCCCGTCGACCTGACCGGGGACCTCTCGTCCACCCTCACCGCACAGGAGGCCGGCAAGTGACCACCGACATCGCCAGCACAGGGCTCCCCTTCCCGGGCCTGCGCTCGGGCACCGAGCTGGTCCCGACGAACGACGAGCCCCAGACCGGCAAGGAGTACACCTCCGACCAGGAGGTGCGCTGGTGCCCCGGCTGCGGCGACTACGCCGTCCTGAAGGCCGTGCAGTCGTTCCTGCCGAAGCTGGGCCTGCGCCGCGAGAACATCGTCTTCGTCTCGGGGATCGGCTGCTCCAGCCGCTTCCCCTACTACCTCGACACCTACGGCATGCACTCGATCCACGGCCGCGCGCCGTCGATCGCGACCGGCATCGCCACCGCCCGCGAGGACCTCTCGGTCTGGGTCGTCACCGGCGACGGCGACGCGCTCTCGATCGGTGGCAACCACCTCATCCACGCGCTGCGACGCAACGTGAACATGACGATCCTGCTGTTCAACAACCGGATCTACGGCCTGACCAAGGGCCAGTACTCCCCCACCTCCGAGGCCGGCAAGGTCACCAAGTCCACCCCCATGGGGTCGGTCGACCACCCGTTCAACCCGGTCTCCTTGGCGCTCGGCGCCGAGGGGTCGTTCGTGGCCCGCACCATCGACTCCGACCGCAAGCACCTCACCGAGGTGCTCGCCGCCGCGGCCGCGCACCGGGGCACCTCGCTGGTCGAGATCTACCAGAACTGCCCGATCTTCAATGACGGCGCGTTCGACGCGATCAAGAACCCGGACACCAAGGCCGACGCGATCATCCCGCTCGTCCACGGCGAGGCGATCCGCTTCGGGGTCGAGGGTGCCAAGGGCCTGATCCGGGACCCCGACACCGGCGGGGTCAAGGCGGTCGAGGTCGGCCCGGGGCCGGACCAGGTCGGTGAGGACGCCCTGCTGGTCCACGACGCACACAACCCCGACCCGACCATGGCCTTCGCGATCTCCCGGCTCACCGACTCCGGCTACCTCAACCAGTCGCCGATCGGGATCTTCCGCCAGGTCGAGCGCCCGACGTACGACGACCAGACGCGCGGCCAGATCAGCTCCGCCAAGGCCGCCGCCCCCGGGGCCCCGGTGGAGCGCCTGGCCGGCCTCATCGGTGGCGGGGACACCTGGACGGTCGTCTGACGGCGGGGGGGTTTCACCGGCTGGCCGGTGAAACCCCCACCTGTCAGCCAGTATCTCGGCCGACGAGCGGGGGTTCTGGCTGACGAGTCTTGACTAGCCTGACCCACGACAAGCCGCCGGTCCCCCGGCCCTATGCTGACGCCGTGCAGGAATCGCGACGGGGGCTGCTGCTCGGCGCGGCGGCCTACACGATGTGGGGCGCGTTCCCCCTCTACTGGCCGCTCCTCGAGCCCGCCGGGGCGATCGAGATCCTCGCCCACCGCATCCTCTGGTCCCTGGCCACGATGGGCGTCCTGCTGCTCGCGGCGAGGCGGACGTCGCAGCTGCGTGCGCTCGCCGCCGACCGGCGCAAGCTGGCCCTGCTGAGCCTGGCCGCACTGGCGGTCTCGATCAACTGGGCGACCTACATCTGGGGCGTGAACAACGGCCGGGTCGTGGAGACCTCCCTGGGCTACTTCATCAACCCGCTCGTGACCGTGCTGATGGGCGTGCTGATCCTCGGGGAACGGCTGCGGCCGCTGCAGTGGGGCGCCCTCACGCTCGCTGGGGGCGCGGTCGCGGTGCTCGCGATCGACTACGGGCGGCTGCCGCTGGTCGCGCTCGTCCTGGCGTTCTCCTTCGGCACCTACGGGCTCGCCAAGAAGACCGCCGGCGTCGGCGCCGTCGAGAGCCTGACGCTGGAGACCATGATCATGGCCCCGGTCGCCGCGGTGTACGTCGCCACGCTCACCGCCTCGGGTGGCTCCAACTTCGCCGCGCACGGCGTCGGCCACGCGCTCCTCTTCGTGACCACCGGCGTCGTCACCGCGATCCCGCTGATCTGCTTCGGCGCGGCCGCGATCCGGGTCTCGATGGTGACCCTCGGCCTGCTGCAGTACCTCGCACCGATCTTCCAGTTCGCCCTCGGCGTCCTGTACTTCCACGAGGACATGCCGTCCGGTCGCTGGATCGGCTTCGTGCTGGTCTGGATCGCCTTGGTGCTGTTCACCGCCGAGGCGGTCCTGCACCACCGGCGCCGCCAGCTGCGGCTGGGCGTCGAGGCCTCCAGCGCGGCGTGATCCGGGCGTCGGGTTTCCCCGGTCAGCCGGGGAAACCCGACGGCCGAACGCCTCAGGCCGACCGGACCGCGACGATGTCGGCGAACGCCTCGAGGGCGGCGCGGACCGGGCCCTCGGGCAGCACCCCCAGCCGGGCCTTGGCCTCGGCGGCGCGGGCCACGACGTACGCGCGGGCCTCGTCCATCGCCGGGTGGGCACGCAGGAGGCCCAGGACCTCGGCGAGTCGCTCGTCGTCGTCCAGGTCGCCATCGAGGAGCTCGAGAAGGCGGGCGTCGGCGGGGTCGTGGGCGGCGCGGGCCAGCAGCACCGGCAGGGTCGGCACCCCCTCGCGCAGGTCGGTGCCGGGCGTCTTCCCCGACTCCCCCGACTCCGAGGCGATGTCGAGGATGTCGTCGGAGAGCTGGAAGGCCGAGCCGACGATCTCGCCGTACGCCGTCAGCGCCTCCTCGACCTCGGGGCCGGCGCCACCGAACAGGGCGCCGTAGCGGGCGGAGGTGGCGATCAGCGACCCGGTCTTGCCCGCGACGACCTCGAGGTAGTGCGCGATCGGGTCCTCACCGGGACCAGGCTTGACGGTCTCGAGGATCTGGCCCTCGACGAGGTGGGTGAAGGTCCTCGCCTGGATCCGGACGGCCTCGGCGCCGAGGTCGGCGGTCAGCTCCGAGGACTTGGAGAACAGGAAGTCACCGGTGAGGATCGCGACGTGGTTGTCCCAGCGGGCGTTGGCCGACACGGCACCCCGACGCAGCTCGGCCTCGTCCATGACGTCGTCGTGGTAGAGCGAGGCCAGGTGGGTCAGCTCGACGACGCAGGCCGCCCGGATCACCTCCTCGGCGTCCGCGTGCTCCCCCGTCTCCGCGGCGAGCAGTACCAGCAGCGGCCGGAAGCGCTTGCCGCCGGCCGCCATCAGGTGGCTGGCGGCCTCGGTCACAAAGCCCGCACGGCTGCGGACGTGGACGGCCAGGGCGTCCTCGACGAGCTGCATGCGCACGCGCAGCCGCTCGGCCAACGCCTCGTCGGTGACCGGCAGCGCCAGTCCGGCGGGGGCAGGTGTTGTGCTCACCTGATGAATTGTCCCGCATGAGCCGCCAGCGTCAGCACGGGGCCGGGCACGACTCCGAGCGCCAGCGTCGCGACAGCCCCCACCAGGATCGTTCCGGACGTCAGCAGCGACGGCCGGGTCACCCCCGCCGCCTCGGCGTCACCGTCGAGGAAGAACATCAGCACGATCAGCCGGACGTAGAAGAACACCGCCACGATGCTGCTCGCGATCGCCACGAGGACGACGGGCCAGGCGCCCGCGGCGAGGGCGACGGTGAAGACCGCCCACTTGCCGACGAACCCGGCGGTCAGCGGGATCCCCGCCATGGAGAGCAGGAAGAACGCGAACAGCCCACCGAGCACCGGCGATCGACGACCCAGGCCGCGCCAGCGGTCGAAGTGGGTCGCCTCCCCACCGGCGTCGCGGACCAGCGTGACCACGGCGAAGGCGCCGATCATCGCGAAGCCGTACGTCGTGAGGTAGAACAGCACGGACTGCAGCGAGGTGACCTGGCCCTCGGCGAGCTCGCCGGTGGCCTGGACGCCGAGCAGCCCGGTGAGCAGGAACCCGGTGTGCGAGACCGAGGAGTAGGCCAGCATCCGCTTCACGTCGGTCTGCACCACCGCGAGCACCGCACCGACCACCATGGTGAGGATGGCGATCACCCAGAACATCGGCTGCCAGGTCCAGCGGTCGTCACCGAAGGCGACGTAGAAGAGCCGCAGCAGGGCACCGAACGCCGCGATCTTGGTGCAGGCCGCCATGAACGCGGTGACCGCGGTCGGGGCGCCCTGGTAGACGTCCGGGGTCCAGGCCTGGAACGGCGCGGCGCCGACCTTGAAGAGCAGGCCCACCGCCAGCATCCCCATGCCGATCAGCAGCAGCGGCTGGTTGTCGGTGTCGTTGCGCACCGCCTCGGCGATCTCGGAGAGCTGCATGGAGCCGGAGAAGCCATAGACGAGCGCGGCGCCGTAGAGGAAGAAGCCCGAGGAGAAGGCGCCGAGCATGAAGTACTTCAGCGCGGCCTCCTGGCTCAGCAGGCGACGGCGACGGGCCAGGCCGCACAGCAGGTACAGCGGGAGCGAGAGGACCTCGAGCGCCACGAACATCGTGACCAGGTCGTTCGACGCCGGGAAGAGCATCATGCCGCCGACGGCGAAGAGCATCAGCGGGTAGACCTCGGTGTGGTCCAGGCCGCGGCTGGAGGCCTGCCGCTCGGCGTCGGTGCCCGGCAGCGCGGCGGCCTGGCCTGCGAAGCCGGAGAGACCGCCCTCGAGGCGACGCTCGGCGAAGAGCAGCGCCCCACCGATCGCGAAGATCAGGATGAGGCCCCAGAAGAAGACGGTCGGACCGTCCACGACGATGGTGCCGCCGACCGCGAGCAGACCGCGGGCCTGACCGTCGCCGAGGACCTGCAGGTCGCCGGCGACCAGGATGACGCCGACCAGCGCAGCGACCAGGGCGCCGAGGGTCAGCACGACCTGCACGAGGTAGCGGCGCTCGCGGGGCAGGAAGGCCTCCGCGAGCACGCCGGCGCAAGCGGCGCCGAAGATGAGGATGAGCGGCCACAGCTGGGCGTACTCGATGCTCGGCTTGGTGAACTCGGTGACGGCGTTCACTGCTGGCCCCCCTCGGAGGAGTCGGTCCCGGCGGCCGGGACGACGGGTGCCTCGTCGCTCACCCCGGCCTGCTGCAGGATCGTGTCGACGGTCGGGTTGCTCACGTCGAGCAACGGCATCGGGAAGAAGCCGAAGACCACGAGGGCCAGGACCAGCGGGGCGATCGCACCGATCTCGCGCCGGTCGAGGTCCGGCTCCAGCCGCTCACCCGTGGCGGTGCCGGCTGCGGTGGTCGGACCCGGGCCAGGACCCGAGTCCTCACCGAGCACGGCGCGCTCCCGGGTGGCCGACCGGGCGGCGTCGGTGCTGCGCGCGCCGGCGCCGACCAGGACGCCGTCAGGGCGTCCCGGCACGACGTCGGGCCCGGTGAACACCCGCTGGTAGGCCCAGAGCACGTAGACCGCGGCCAGCACGATCCCGGTGACGGCGACGGCGCCGGCCCACCAGGCGTAGTCGAAGGCCGAGATCAGCACGAGGATCTCGGCGACGAACTGGCTCAGGCCCGGCAGGCCCAGGGTCGCGAGCCCGGCGATCAGGAAGAGGCCGGCCAGCACCGGGGCGGTGCGCTCGACCCCCCGCATCTGGCTGATCAGCGAGGTGCCGCGGCGCTTGATCAGGAAGCCCGCGAGCAGGAACAGCGCGGCCGTCCCGATGCCGTGGTTGACCATGTAGAGGATCGAGCCGGAGGCACCCTGGCTGCTGAAGGCGAAGATGCCGAGGGTGATGAAGCCGAAGTGGCTCAGGGAGGTCAGGCCGATCAGGCGCAGCAGGTCGTCCTGGCCGATCGCGATGAACGCGCCGTAGACGATCGAGACGAGGGCCAGCACGACCACGACCGGGGTGGCCCACTGCGAGGCCTCGGGGAAGAGGCCGAGGCAGAAGCGCAGCATGCCGAAGGTGCCGATCTTGTCGAGCACGCAGACCAGCAGCACGCTGGTGCCCGGGGTCGCCTTCTCGGTGGTGTCGGCCAGCCAGGTGTGCACCGGGAAGAGCGGGGCCTTGATAGCGAAGGCGATGAAGAAGCCCACGAACAGCCACCGCTCGGCGCTCTGCGACATGTCCAGGCTCGCCAGGTCGGTGAGCAGGTACGACGGGCGCCCGGCCTGGGCGGAGACGACGTAGAGGCCGATCACCGAGCCGAGCATGACCAGGCCGCCGCCGAGCTGGTACATCAGGAACTTCAGCGCGGCGAAGGCGCGACCCTGGCGGCCGAAGCCGCCGACCAGGAAGTAGGCGGGGATCAGGGTCGCCTCGAAGACGACGTAGAAGAGGAAGACGTCGGTGGCCGAGAAGACCGCCAGCGAGAGCCCCTCGAGGGCCAGCGCCCAGGCGAAGAAGGCGCGCGGCGAGGAGTCGTCCGCGTCGTGCCACGAACCCAGGATCACCAGCGGCACGAGGACCACGGTGAGCAGGATCAGCAGCAGTCCGAGCCCGTCGACACCCAGCGAGTAGGTCACGCCGAAGGCGTCGATCCACGGGTGGCTCTCGGTCAGCTGCATGCCGCCGTCGACGTCGTACTGCAGCGTCACCGCCACGGCGACCGCCAGGGTCAGCAGCGAGACGCCGAGCGCGACGAGCTTCGGCTGCGCCGCCCCCCGGGGCCCGGGCCGCCGGGGCAGGAACCCCACGACCAGGGCACCGACGAGGGGCACCGCGAAGAGCAGGGTGAGCCAGGGAAGATCCGTCATGCGAGGTTCACCGCCAGGAGGGCCAGGACGACGAGCAGGACGCCGCCGAGCAGGGAGAGTGCGTAGGAGCGGACGAAGCCGTTCTGGACGCGGCGCAGCTGGCCGGCGATCGCGCCGACCGCGACCGGGCCACCGGTCAGGAAGTCGTCGACACCGTGCCGGTCCATCGAGACCAGGCCGGAGACCAGGCGCCGGCCGGGCCGGACCACCAGGCCCTCGTTGATCGCGTCGCCGTACAGGTCGGCGCGGGCCGCCCGGGTGGCGAAGGAGACGTCGCGCGGTGCCGTCAGCGGCACCTCGCGCCGGCCGACGAGGAACCAGGCCAGGGCGACCCCGACGGCGACCACGAGCACGGCGAGCAGCGAGACGACGAGGGCGGGCACCGGGAGGTGCTCCTCGGGGGCCGTGCCGACGACCGGGGCGAGGTAGTCGACGATCCAGTCGCCGGCGAACATCACCCCGCCGAGGACCGACAGCGCGGCCAGCACGATCAGCGGGATCGTCATCAGCCTGGGCGACTCGTGCGGGTGCACGTCCGCCTTCCAGCGCCGCTGGCCCAGGAAGGTGAGCAGCATCAACCGGGTCATGTAGAAGCCGGTGACGCCGGCGCCGAGCAGGGCGAGCACCCCGACCAGCAAGTTCTGGGCGAGCGCCACCTCGATGATGGCGTCCTTGGACCAGAAGCCGGAGAACCCGGGGAAGCCGATGATGGCGAGGTAGCCCATCGAGAAGGTCAGGAACGTCACCGGCATCGCGTGGCGCAGGCCGCCGTAGCGGCGCATGTCGACGTCGTCGTTCATCCCGTGCATCACCGAGCCGGCCCCGAGGAACATGTTGGCCTTGAAGAAGCCGTGGGTGAGCAGGTGGAAGATCGCGAACGCGTAGCCACCGACACCGAGGCCGGCCGCAAGCATCATGTAGCCGATCTGGCTCATCGTCGAACCGGCCAGGGCCTTCTTGATGTCGTCCTTGGCGCACCCGATCGCCGCGCCCCACAGGAGGGTGACGGTGGCGACGATGACGACCACCGTCTGCGCGACGGGCGCGAGCTCGAAGATGAAGTTGGAACGGGTGATCAGGTAGACGCCCGCGGTCACCATCGTCGCCGCGTGGATCAGCGCCGAGACCGGGGTGGGGCCCTCCATGGCGTCGAGGAGCCAGGACTGGAGCGGCACCTGGGCGGACTTGGCGCAGGCCCCCAGCAGCAGCAGCAGCCCGAGCGCGTTCAGCGTGAAGCTCTCGGTCTCACCGCTGACGGCGCTGATCGCGGCGAAGCTGGTGGTGCCGAAGGTGACGTACATGAGCATGATCGCGGTGGACATGCCCAGGTCGCCGACCCGGTTGACCACGAACGCCTTCTTGGCGGCGGCCGCCGCCGAGGGCTTGTGCTGCCAGAAGCCGATCAGCAGGTACGACGCGAGACCGACGCCCTCCCAGCCGAGGAACAGCCCGAGGTAGTTCTCGGCCAGCACCAGCGTGAGCATCGCGGCGAGGAAGAGGTTGAGGTAGGCGAAGAACCGGCGCCGGCGCGGGTCGTGCTCCATGTAGCCGATCGAGTAGACGTGGATCAGCGAGCCGACCCCGGTGATGAGCAGCAGGAACAGCGAGGAGAGCGGGTCGTAGAGCAGGTCCATGCCGACGTCGAGGTGGCCGACCTGGATCCAGTCGTAGAGGTGCTGGCCGATCTGCCGCTCCTCCTCGCCCCGGCCGACCAGGCGCACGAACATCAGCAGGCTGAGCAGGAACGAGCCGATCGGCAGCGCGGTCGCGAGCAGGTGCCCCCACCGGTCGGTGCGGCGCCCGCCGAGCAGCAGGATCGCGGCGCCGGCCAGCGGCAGGGCGATCACCAGCCACATCAGCGAGAAGACACCGTCGGCGGAGCCCGGGTCGACCACCGGGATGGCGGCGCCCTCGCTCATCGCGATGGTCAGGGGGATCGACATCAGCCGTGTCTCCTCAGTACTTCAGCAGGCTCGCGTCGTCGACCGAGGCCGAGCGACGGGTCCGGAAGATGGTCATGATGATCGCGAGCCCGACGACGACCTCGGCGGCGGCCACCACCATCACGAAGAAGGCGGCGATCTGGCCGGTGAGGTTGCCGTGCTGGCGCGCGAACGCGACCAGCGCGAGGTTGGAGGCGTTGAGCATCAGCTCCACGCACATGAAGACGACGATCGCGTTGCGGCGGGTGAGCACGCCCACCGAGCCGATCGTGAACAGGATCGCCGAGAGCACGATGTACGGCGTGGTGCTCATGCGGGGTCCTCCTCGGTCGCGGCGGGGGCGGGGCCCTGACCCGCGGCGTTGACGCCGTCGATCGAGCGCTGGATCTCCTCGATGTTCTCGGCGAGGGCGGGGGCGGAGCGCACCGTGCCGCGGGCGGCGAGGACCCGGGAGATCGACGACTCGGCTGCGGTGCCGTCCGGCAGCAGGGCCGGTGTGTCGACGGCGTTGTGCCGGGCGAAGACCCCGGGGGCGGGCAGCGGGCCGAGGTGGGCGCCGGTGTCGGCGTAGTCGCGCAGCCGCCGGGCGGCCGTGGACCGCTGGGTCGGCTTCTCGGTGAGCCGTTCGCGGTGCGCGAGCACCATCGCCCCCACCGCCGCGGTGATCAGCAGCGCGCTGGTGGTCTCGAACACGAAGACGTAGCGGGAGAACATCAGGTCGGCCAGTCCCTGGATGTTGCCGATCGAGTTCGGCCCGCTCAGGCCGACCGCGGCCCCCAGCGACATCTGGGCGAGGGCGATCACGAGCACCAGGCCGAGGCCCAGGCCGAGCACGATCGCCAGCACCCGCTGACCGCGGATCGTCTCGACGACCGAGTCGGAGGCGTCGACCCCGACCAGCATCAGCACGAACAGGAAGAGCATGAGGATCGCGCCCGTGTAGACGACGATCTGCACCGCGAAGAGGAACGGTGCGTCCAGGACGGCGTACAGCACGGCGAGGCTGATCATCACGACCGCGAGCAGCAGCGCCGCGTGCACCGCCTTGCGCACGAAGAGGATCCCCAGGGCGGCGAGGACCATGACCGGGGCCAGGACCCAGAAGGCGATCATGCCGGGCCCTCCGGCGTCGACCGCAGGTCACCGGGCGCGACCCCGGCGGAGCCGGCGTACGTGCCGCGGTAGTAGTCGCCCTCGTCGTCGCCGAGCAGCATCGCGTGCGGCGGCTGCTCCATGCCGGGCAGCAGCGGGGCCAGCAGGTCGGACTTCTCGTAGATGAGGTCGGCCCGGTTGTTGTCGGCCAGCTCGTACTCGTTGGTCATCGTCAGCGCACGGGTCGGGCAGGCCTCGATGCACAGGCCGCACAGGATGCAGCGCAGGTAGTTGATCTGGTAGACCGCGCCGTACCGCTCACCGGGGCTGAACCGCCCGGACTCCTCGCCCTCGACCCCGGTGGGACCGTCGACGTTGGAGGCGCCCTCGACGTAGATGGCGTCGGCCGGACAGGCCCAGGCGCACAGCTCGCACCCGATGCACTTCTCCAGCCCGTCCGGCCACCGGTTGAGCTGGTGGCGGCCGTGGAAGCGCGGGGCGGTCGGCATCTTCTCGAAGGGGTACTGCTCGGTGACGACCTTCTTGAACATGGTGCGGAACGTGACGCCGAAACCCGCGACCGGGTCCCAGAACTGCTCCTTCATGCCTGCCATCAGATCTCCTCGCCGGCGGTGGTGGCGCTCGTGCGTTGGGTCGGGGACTCGCGTTGCGTCGGGGACCCGAAGTGCAGCGCCCGGGCGGGGCCGCGCACGGCGCCCCCCTCAGGCATGGGCGGCACCGGGAAGCTGCCCGCACGGGCGGGCACCGCCTCGGCGTCGGTGGTGCCGGTCTCGTCGTCGCGGGTCTCCCCGACGAAGAACAGCACCAGGAAGAGGACGGCGAGGACGCCGAGACCGATCAGGAGGTACTGGCGGTCGATGCCGTCGCTGAGGGTCACCGAGCGGATCGTGGCGACCGCGACGATCCACAGCAGCGAGATCGGGATCAGTCGCTTCCAGCCGAACGCCATGAACTGGTCGTAGCGCAGCCGCGGCAGCGAGCCGCGCAGCCAGATGAACAGGAAGACGAAGAAGAGCACCTTGCCGAAGAACCACAGCACCGGCCAGTAGCCCTCGTCGGCGCCCGGCCAGAGGTACACCAGGCCCCACGGCGCGTGCCAGCCGCCGAGGAACAGCGTGGTGGCGAGGGCGGAGACCGTCGCCATGTTGATGTACTCGGCCAGGAAGAACAGCGCGAACTTCAGCGAGGAGTACTCGGTGTGGAAGCCGCCGACCAGCTCGCCCTCGGCCTCGGGGAGGTCGAACGGCGCCCGGTTGGTCTCCCCGACCATCGAGATCGTGTAGATCACGAACGACGGGAAGAGGATCAGCCCGAACCAGAACTGGTCCTGGGCGGCGACGATCTCAGAGGTCGACATCGAGCCGGCGTAGAGGAACACCGCGACCAGCGCGAGCCCCATCGCGACCTCGTAGGAGATCATCTGGGCGCTCGAGCGCAGGCCACCGAGCAGGGAGTACGTCGAGCCGCTCGACCAGCCGCCGAGCACGATGCCGTAGATGCCGATCGAGGCGATCGCCATCACGAAGAGCACCGCGACCGGCATGTCGGTCAGCTGCAGCGGGGTCGTGCGGTCGGAGAACGGGACGTCGACGACCGGGCCGAACGGGATCACCGCGAAGGTCACGAAGGCCGGGACCACCGCGATCACCGGGGCGAGGAGGAAGACCACCTTGTCGGCGGCCGTCGGGATGATGTCCTCCTTGAGGGCCAGCTTCACACCGTCGGCCAGCGACTGCAGCAGCCCGAAGGGGCCGTTGACGTTGGGGCCGATCCGGTTCTGCATCCGGGCCACGACCCGCCGCTCCCACCAGATGTTGAACAGCGTGAGCAGCACCAGGATCACGAAGATCAGCAGGGTCTTGACGCCGATCAGCCACCACGGGTCCTTGCCGAACGCGTCCAGCCCCGCGGCCAGCGGCAGGTGGCTGCCCGTGAGCGCCCCCATCAGTGCAGCGCTCACAGCTGTACTCCCTTCACGGCGACCGTGGAGCCGGGCGAGGCGAGGTCGGCCAGCACGCCGTTGCCGAACGAGTTGGCCGGCAACCAGACCACCCCGTCGACCAGGTCGGCGGGCTCGGCCGGCAGCGTCACCGAGCCGCGGTCGCCGGTGATCGTGACGTCCATGGCGCTCCCGGCGTCGAGGCCGGCGCTCATGCCGAGCGCGGCGAGCGCTGAGCGGGAGAGGCGCGCGACCGGTCGGCGGGCGGTGGCCCGCAGGGCGTCGTCGCCGTCCTGGAGCGAGCCGTTGTCGAGCATCTGCTTCCAGGTGGCGAGCCGCCACGCGTCGACGGCACCGGGGTGAGCCAGCACCGGCTCGGGCGCCGGGGGGCTCGCGACGGCGCGGGCGCCGTCCCACGGACCGAGCTGTTCCATCTCGGTGCGGGCCTCGGCGACCGTGCGGAAGCCGAGCGGCCGGCCGCGGCCGAGCCGGGCGAGCTCTTCTGCGATACCGGCGAGGATCCGCAGGTCGGGCAGCGAGGCGGGGTTGGCGAACACCGCCTCGAAGGGACGCGGGCGCCCCTCCCAGGTGACGAACGTGCCGGCCTTGTCGCACGCCGGGGCCACCGGGAAGACCACGTCGGCCGCCCGGGTCACGTCGGTCTCCCGCAGCTCGAGGGCGACCACGAAGGAGGCGGCCTCGACCGCCGCGCGGGTGGCGACCGGGTCGGCGGTGTCGTCCGGGTCCACCCCACCGACCAGGAGCCCGCCGAGCGCCCCCGTCGCGAGCGCGGTGACGATCTGGTCGGCGTCGCGACCGAGCGTCTCGGGCAGCCCCGGCACGCCCCAGGCGGTGGCGGCGTCGACGCGGGCCGCCGTGTCGGCGACAGGGCGGCCACCGGGCAGCAGGGTGGGCAGGCAGCCGGCCTCGACCGCCCCGCGGTCACCCGCGCGGCGGGGGACCCACGCCAGCCGGGCCCCGGTGGTGCGGGCCAGCCTGACGGCCGCGGTGAGCGCCCCCGGGGAGGTGGCCAGCCGCTCCCCCACCAGGATCACGCCGGTGGCGTCGAGCCCGAGCTCGCTGTGGGTGGCGAGCTCCTCGATCGTGGCGGCCTCCGCGCCGGGTGCGGTGGGCACCAGGTGGCCGTTGAGCTTGCGCAGGCCGCGCGAGGTGAACGGCGCGAGCGAGACGACGCGGGTGCGGTGCCCCGCCGAGCGCTGGGTGGCCTTGCGCAGCCGCAGGAAGATCGTGCCGGCCTCGTCCTCGGGCTCCAGCCCGACGAGCACCACCGTGCCGGCGCTCTCGAGGTCGGCGTACTCGACCTCGCGGCGCAGCACGACCTCGCCGGCCAGGAAGTCGGTCTCCTCGGTCGAGAGCGGGCGGGAGCGGAAGTCGATGTCGTTGGTGCCGAGGGCGACGCGGGCGAACTTGGCGTAGGCGTAGGCGTCCTCGGCGGTGACCCGGCCCCCGGTGAGCACGGCCGACGAGCCGGCGGCGTGCAGCCCTCGCGCGGCCACCGCGAAGGCCTCCGGCCACGAGGCGGGGCGCAGCGAGCCGTCGCCGCCGTCCTCGACCCGGTCCCGCACCTGCGGGTAGCCGAGGCGGTCGGGGGCGGTGGCGTAGCTGAACGCGAAGCGGTCCTTGTCGGTGATCCACTCCTCGTTGACCTCGGGGTCGTCACCGGCCAGGCGGCGCATCACCTTGCCGCGACGGTGGTCGACCCGGATCGCGGAGCCGCAGGCGTCGTGCTCGGCGACCGCGGGGGTCGAGACCAGGTCGAAGGGCCGCGAGCGGAAGCGGTACTCGGCACTCGTCAGCGCCCCCACCGGGCAGATCTGGATGGTGTTGCCCGAGAAGTACGACTCCAGGGGCTCCTTCTCGTAGATGCCGACCTGCTGGAGCGCGCCGCGCTCGATCAGGGCGATGAAGGGGTCGCCGGCGATCTGCTCGGAGAAGCGGGTGCAGCGCGCGCAGAGCACGCAGCGCTCCCGGTCGAGGAGGACCTGGGCGGAGATGTTGATCGGCTTGGGGTAGGTCCGCTTGACCCCGCCCGAGGCCGAGAAGCGGCTCTCACCGCGGCCGTTGGACATGGCCTGGTTCTGCAGGGGGCACTCGCCGCCCTTGTCGCAGACGGGGCAGTCCAGCGGGTGGTTGATCAGCAGGAACTCCATGATCCCCTGCTGCGCCTTGTCCGCCACCGGGCTGGTGGCCTGGGTGTTGACGACCATGCCCTCGGCGACGGTGATCGTGCAGGAGGCCTGCGGCTTGGGGAAGCCACGGCCGTTGCCGGCGTCCGGCACGTCGACCAGGCACTGGCGGCAGGCCCCGACCGGCGCGAGCAGCGGGTGGTCGCAGAAGCGCGGGATCTGGACGCCGACCTGCTCGGCGGCGCGGATGACCAGGGTGTCCGGAGGGACGCTCACCTGGACGCCGTCGATGGTGAGGCTGACCAGGTCGGTCTTCTCGGGGGCCGTCTCAGCGGTGGTCATGCCGTCGCTCCCGCGGTCGCGAAGAGGGTCGAGGCGGCCGGGTCGAAGGGGCAGCCGCCCTGGGTCAGGTGGGCGACGTACTCCTCGCGGAAGTACTTGATCGAGCTCATGATCGGGCTGACCGCCCCGTCGGCGAGCGCACAGAACGAGCGGCCCATGATGTTGTCGCACTGGTCGAGCAGCAGGTCCAGATCGGCCTCGCTGCCCCGGCCCTGCTCGAGGGCGGCGAGCGTCTGCACCAGCCACCACGTGCCCTCGCGGCACGGCGTGCATTTGCCGCACGACTCGTGCTTGTAGAACTCCGTCCAGCGCAGGGTGGCCCGCACCACGCAGGTGGTCTCGTCGAAGATCTGCAGGGCGCGGGTCCCGAGCATGGAGCCCGCGGCACCGACGCCCTCGAAGTCGAGGGGGACGTCGAGGTGCTCGCCGGTGAGCATCGGGGTGCTGGAGCCGCCCGGGGTCCAGAACTTCAGCTCGTGGCCCTCGCGCATGCCGCCGGCCAGGTCGATGAGCGTGCGCAGGGTGACCCCCAGCGGTGCCTCGTACTGCCCGGGGCGCTGGACGTGGCCCGAGAGGGAGAAGATGCCGAAGCCCTTGGACTTCTCGGTGCCCATCGAGGAGAACCAGCTCGCGCCGTGGGCGATGATGCTCGGCACGGAGGCGATCGACTCGACGTTGTTGATCACGGTCGGGCTGGCGTACAGCCCGGCCACCGCGGGGAACGGCGGGCGCAGCCGGGGTTGGCCCCGCCGGCCCTCGAGCGAGTCGAGCAGGGCCGTCTCCTCGCCGCAGATGTAGGCGCCGGCGCCGGCGTGCACGACGAGGTCCAGGTCGTAGCCGGTGCCGTGGATGTCCGTGCCGAGGTGGCCCGCGAGGTAGGCCTCCTGGACGGCACGCTGCAGGCGGCGCACGACGTGCAGCACCTCGCCGCGCACGTAGATGAACGCCTTGTTCGCGCGGATCGCGTAGGAGCTGATGATGACGCCCTCGACCAGGGTGTGCGGGCTGGCCATCATCAGCGGGACGTCCTTGCAGGTGCCCGGCTCCGACTCGTCGGCGTTGACGACGAGGTACTTCGGGTTCGGGTTGTCCTGCGGGATGAAGCCCCACTTCATGCCGGTCGGGAAGCCTGCGCCGCCGCGACCGCGCAGCCCGGAGTCCTTGACCGCCTCGATGACGTCGGCCGGGGTCATCGCGAACGCGGTGCGCAGCGCGGCGTACCCGCCCTGGGCCTCGTAGGCCGCGATCGTCCAGCTGCGGTCGGTGCCCCAGTTCTTCGTCAGGACGGGGGTCAGCGTGCTGGTCTCGTCGCTCACTTCTCGTCCTCGCCGTCGTGGGTGTCGTCCTCGTGCCGGACGCCGACCGGGGAGTCCGCGACCTTCGCCTCCGACTCGGCGCGACCGGTGTCGGACGTCTCGGCCGCCTCCGCGGCCGAGCCGCTGGAGCTCGCGGCGCCCCCGTCGTCGACCCCGGGCCCGTCGGGGCGGGTCGCCCCTGGGTCCGGTGCGCTCCAGCCCCGCTCGCGGGCGAGCTCGAGGCCGACCAGGGACGCGGCACCCGCGGAGGGGCCCTCGTCGGCGCGGTCGTCGGGAAAGCCGGCCAGCACCCGCTCCGCCTCGCGCCAGGTGCACAGCCGCGGGCCGCGGGTCGAGGAGACCTCGACCCCGGAGCGCAGCTCGTCGACCAGGGTCGTCGCGGAGGCCGGAGTCATGTTGTCCATGAACTCCCAGTTCACGGTCATCACCGGCGCGTAGTCACAGGCCGCGTTGCACTCGATGTGCTCGAGGGTCACCGACCTCTGGTCACCCGAGGCGACGGTGGTCTCGTCGTTGCCGACGCCCAGGTGCTCCTTGAGGCGTTCGAAGATCGCGTCGCCGCCCATCACCGCGCACAGCGTGTTGGTGCAGACGCCGACGTGGTAGTCGCCGACCGGCTTGCGCTTGTACATCGTGTAGAACGTCGCGACACCGCTGACCTCGGCCGCGGAGATCTGCAGGATCTCGGCGCAGGCCTCGATGCCCTCCGGGGTGATCCGTCCCATCGCCGACTGCACCAGGTGCAGCATCGGCAGCAGCCCCGAGCGGGGCTGGGGGTAGCGGGCGGCGATCTGCTGCAGCTCGGCGTAGGTCGGGGCGCTCAGACCTGACGAGGTGCCGGTGCGTCCTGTCGCTTCGCTCATCGGTCCACTCCTCCCATCACGGGGTCGATCGAGGCGATGGCGACGATGACGTCGGCGATCATGCCGCCCTCGCTCATCACGCTCGTGGCCTGGAGGTTCGTGAACGACGGGTCGCGGAAGTGCGCCCGGAAGGGACGGGTGCCGCCGTCGGAGACGACGTGCGCGCCGAGCTCGCCGCGCGGGGACTCGACCGCGACGTACGCCTGCCCGGCCGGCACCCGGAACCCCTCGGTGACGAGCTTGAAGTGGTGGATCAGGCTCTCCATCGACTCCCCCATGATGTGGCGGATGTGGTCGAGGCTGTTGCCCATGCCGTCGCTGCCGATCGCGAGCTGGCTGGGCCAGGCGACCTTCTTGTCGGCGACCATCACCGGGGCGCCGTCGAGGCCGGCGAGCCGCTCGGCCGCCTGCTCCACGATCTTGAGGGACTCCCACATCTCGGCCAGCCGGACCCGGAAGCGCCCGTAGGCGTCCGCGGTGTCCCAGGTCTGCACGTCGAAGTCGTAGGTCTCGTAGCCGGAGTAGGGCTCGGTCTTGCGCAGGTCCCACGGGTAGCCGGCGGCCCGCAGCGGCGGGCCGGTCAGGCCCAGGGCCAGGCAACCCTCGAGGTCGAGGTGGCCGATGCCCTCGAGCCGGGCCTTGAAGATGGGATTGGCGTTGCACAGTGCGGCGTACTCGGGCAGCCGCTTCTTCATCAGCGCCACGAAGTCGCGGATCTCGTCCAGGGCGCCCGGGGGCATGTCCTGGGCGACCCCGCCCGGGCGGATGAACGCGTGGTTCATCCGCAGCCCGGTGATCAGCTCGAACAGGTCGAGGACCAGCTCGCGCTCGCGGAAGCCGATGGTCATCACGGTCAGGGCGCCGATCTCCATGCCACCGGTCGCGATCGCGACCAGGTGCGAGGAGATCCGGTTCAGCTCCATCAGCAGGACCCGCATGACCTGGGCCTTCTCGGGGATGTCCTGCTCGATGCCGAGCAGCCGCTCCACGCCGAGGACGTAGGTCATCTCGTTGTAGAACGGGCTCAGGTAGTCCATCCGGGTGCAGAACGTGACGCCCTGGACCCAGGAGCGGAACTCCATGTTCTTCTCGATGCCCGTGTGCAGGTAGCCGATGCCGCAGCGGGCCTCGGTGACCGTCTCGCCGTCGAGCTCGAGGATCAGGCGCAGCACGCCGTGGGTCGAGGGGTGCTGCGGACCCATGTTGACCACGACCCGCTCGTCGACGGCATCACCGTCGCCCAGCCCGGCCGCGATGGAGTCCCAGTCCTGGCCGGAGACGGTGAAGACCTTGCCCTCGGTGGTCTCCGAGGTGCCGGCGTACATGTCTGCAGTGTCGGGTGCCATCAGTTGTACGACCTCCGCTGGTCGGGGGGCGGGATCGTGCCGCCCTTGTACTCCACGGGAATGCCGCCCAAGGGGTAGTCCTTGCGCTGCGGGTGGCCCGGCCAGTCGTCGGGCATGAGGATGCGGGTCAGCGCGGGGTGGCCGTCGAAGATCAGACCGAACATGTCGTAGGTCTCGCGCTCGTGCCAGTCGCTCGTCGGGTAGACCGCGACGATCGAGGGGACGTGCGGGTCGGCGTCCGGGGCCGCGACCTCGAGCCGGATCCTGCGGTTGTGCGTCATCGAGAGCAGGTGGTAGACCGCGTGCAGCTCGCGTCCGGTGTCGTCGGGGTAGTGCACCCCGCTGACCGACGAGCAGAGCTCGAAGCGCAGCTCGGGGTCGTCGCGCAGCGCCCGGACGACGGAGAGGAGGTCCTCGCGGCGGACGTGGAAGGTGATCTCGCCGCGGTGCAGCACCACCTGTTCGACGGCCGTGCTGACGCCCGCGTCGCGCAGCCGGGCCTCGAGGGTGTCGGCCACCTCGTCGTGCCAGCCGCCGAAGGGTCGCTGCGAGGCGCCGGGGTAGACGATCGGAGCGACCAGGCCGCCGTACCCGCTGGTGTCGCCGGTGCCGCTGACGCCGAAGGAACCGGTACGCCGCCCGACCTGGCGGACCTCGTTCTCCCGGGCGGGGAGGTTCTCCGGGGACTGCTCGACCGCCGGCTGCTCGGGACCCTTGGTGGACGGGGTCGGGGACTCGGCGTCGCTCACCTCAGCAGGCCCTTCATGTCGGACGTCGGGAGGGCGCGCAGCGCCTCACCCTCGAGCTCCTTGATCTGCGCGGCCCGGTTCGCGCCGAGCTTGGTCTGCTGCACCTGGTCGTGCAGCTTGAGGATCGCGTCGATCAGCATCTCCGGGCGCGGTGGGCAGCCCGGTAGGTACATGTCGACGGGCACGATGTGGTCGACTCCCTGGACGATCGCGTAGTTGTTGAACATGCCGCCGCTGCTGGCGCACACGCCCATCGCGAGCACCCACTTGGGCTCGGCCATCTGGTCGTAGATCTGGCGCAGCACCGGGGCCATCTTCTGGCTGACCCGGCCGGCCACGATCATCAGGTCCGCCTGCCGGGGGCTGGCGCGGAACACCTCCATGCCGAAGCGCGCGAGGTCGTACTTCGGACCCCCGGAGGTCATCATCTCGATCGCGCAGCAGGCCAGCCCGAAGGTGGCCGGCCAGAACGACGCCTTGCGCATGTAGCCGGCGACGCCCTCCACCGTGGTGAGGAGCACTCCGCTGGGCAGCTTCTCTTCCAGACCCATGTCCGTGGCCTCCCGCTCAGTCCCACTCGAGCCCGCCGCGACGCCAGACGTAGGCGTAGGCGACGAACACGGTGGCGATGAAGATGACCATCTCGACCAGCCCGAAGAAGCCGAGCGCGTCGAAGCGCACGGCCCAGGGGTAGAGGAAGACGATCTCGATGTCGAAGACGATGAAGAGCATCGCGGTGATGTAGTACTTCACCGGGAACCGGCCACCGCCGACCGGCTGCGGGGTGGGCTCGATGCCGCACTCGTAGGAGTCGAGGCGGGCCCGGTTGTAGCGCTTCGGGCCGGTGAGCGCACTGATGGCCACGGAACCGATGGCGAACGCGGCCGCGAGGAGGGCCAGCGCCAGGACTGGCGTGTAGAGCTCCATGCCTCGAGTTCCTCTCGGATTGTGACTTTGTGAATCGAATCACTAAGTGGCGCGGAACACAGTGTGCCACTCCGCACCCCCACCCGCACCCCGGGGTCCCCCGGCCGGGGCCTACTTCCGGGCGCGGTGCAGGGCGACGATGCCGCCGGTGAGGTCACGCCACTCCGGGCGCCGCCAGCCGGCCTCGGCGACCAGGTCGGCCAGCCCCTGCTGGTCGGGCCAGGCCCGGATCGACTCCGCGAGGTAGACGTAGGCGTCCGGCGAGGACGAGACGGCCCGGGCCACCGCCGGCAGCGCCTTCATCAGGTACTCGATGTAGACGGTGCGCAGCGGCGACCAGGTCGGGTGGCTGAACTCGCAGACCACCAGCCGGCCGCCGGGCCGGGTGACCCGGCGCAGCTCGCGCAGGCCCAGCAGCGGGTCGACGATGTTGCGCAGGCCGAACGAGATCGTCACGGCGTCGAACGTGTCGTCGGCGAAGGGCAGCCTGGTGCCGTCCCCCGCGGTGAACGGCAGCCGTGGACGCGCCTCCTTGCCGACCCGCAGCATGCCGAGTGAGAAGTCGCACGGCACCACGAACGCGCCGCGGTCCGCGAACGGCTGGCTCGAGGTGCCGGTGCCGGCGGCCAGGTCCAGCACGCGCTCCCCGGCCTGCGGGTCGACGGCGGTGATCACGTCGTGGCGCCAGCGCCGGTCCTGGCCCAGGGAGAGGACGTCGTTCGTCACGTCGTAGCGACGGGCCACCGCGTCGAACATGCGTTGGACGTCGGACGGCTGCTTGTCGAGCTCTGCACGGGCCACGCGCAGAGACTACGACGCCGACCCGTCGCTCGTTCACGACGTACCGCGCCCACCCGTCGCAGGTTCACGCCCTACGAGGCCCACCCGTCGCTGGACGGCGAGGTTTCCGCCTCGCCTCGCAACCAAATGCCGCGCTGCGGCGTCTTCTCCTCGACACTGGACCCACGGCTATCTCGAGGAAGACCCATGAAGGCTCTGCGCGTACTCCTGTTCACCGCACTGGCGATCTGCCTGCTCACCGCGACGGCGTTCGGCGCCGGCATGGCCGTGCGCGACGGCGGCTGGCCGCTGGACCGCGACCGGTCGGCGGGTGCGGCCCCGACCCGGTCCCCGGACCCGTCCCCGTCGAACGCCGCGGCGGAGCCGAGCCCGTCCGTGGCGCCCGCGCAGGCGCTCGAGCCCGCCGCGACCATCGAGGAGATCCCGGACGTGCTGGTCCCCGGGGACCGCGGTCGGCAGGTCCGCGAGCTGCAGTCGCGGCTCTACCAGCTCGCCTGGTTCCCCGAGCTGACCACCGGGTCGTACGACGCGGCGACCCGCGGCGCGGTGCGCGGCTTCCAGGCCAAGCGCGGCTTCGAGGAGACCGGGCGGGTCGACCCGCGCACCTGGCGCCGCCTGCGGACGATGACCCAGGACCCCACCCGTGACCAGCTGTTCAACATCCTGCACCCGGGCCCGGCCCTGCTCGCCGCGGGCGAACGCGGAGAGCCGGTCCGCGACCTGCAGGCCCGGCTCGTCGCGACCCAGTGGCTCTCCGGCGACGTGAGCGGTCGCTACGACGCCACCACGGTTGCGGCGGTGCGCGGCTTCCAGGCGAAGCGGGCCATCCCGGTGACCGGTGACGTCGACGAGCGCACGCTCGAGCGCCTGCACGCGATGACCAGCACCCCCACCCACGAGCAGATGCACGGCGCCACCCCGACCGCCCCCGCCTCCGGCGGCGCCACCACCCTCGACGCCCGCTGCGAGACCGGTCGCGCGCTGTGCGTGGACAAGTCCACCAACTCGCTGCGCTGGGTGGTCGACGGACGGGTGCTCGCGTCCCACGACGTCCGCTTCGGCTCCGACGAGCTGCCGACCCGGGAGGGCGCGTTCTCGGTCTACCGCATGTCGCGCGACCACGTCTCGAGCCTGTTCGACACCTCGATGCCGTTCGCGATGTTCTTCTCGGGCGGCCAGGCCGTGCACTACTCCCCCGACTTCGCGGCCCACGGTTACAGCGGCGCCTCCCACGGCTGCGTGAACGTCCGCGACTACGACGGCGTCGCGGCGCTCTTCGACCAGGTCCGCATCGGCGACAAGGTCATCGTGTACCGGTCCTGACCCGGAGGTGGGCTCGGTCACGCGCGTACGCTGCTCTCCGTGACGAGCAGCGCGACCCACGACGAGCACCCGTCGCCCCACGACGGGCTCGTCGCCCGCACGGTCCGCCTCGACCTGGACCCGAGCATCCCGCTCGTCGACCTGCTCCCCACCGACCAGCCCGTCACGTGGTTGCGCCGTGGCGAGGGCCTGGTCGGCTGGGGGGTCGCCGCGGAGGTCCGCACCAGCGGGCCGACCCGCTTCGCCGATGCCGGGAAGTGGTGGAGCGAGCTGACGGCCCGCGCCCGCATCAGCGACGAGATCGCGGAACCGGGCTCCGGCCTGGTCTGCTTCGGCACCTTCGCGTTCGCCGACGAGCCCGGCGACTCCGCGCTCGTCGTGCCCCGCGTGGTCGTCGGGCGCCGGGGTCAGACCACCTGGCTGACCACGGTCAGCACCGGCGCAACTCCCCCGGAGGACGTCACCATCGCGCCGGGCGGCGTCCCCGCGGCCCCGCTCGACGTGAGCTTCGCCGACGGCGCGCTCGACGGCGAGCGCTGGATGTCGGTCGTCGCCGACGCGGTGCGCAGGATCAGCGCCGGCGACCTGGAGAAGGTCGTGCTCGCCCGCGACCTGATCGCGACCGCGAGCGCCCCCGTCGACGTCCGCTGGCCGCTGCGCCGGCTGGCCGAGTCCTACCCGATGTGCTGGACCTTCCACGTCGACGGCATGTTCGGCGCCACCCCCGAGATGCTGCTGCGCCGCGAGCGCGGGCTGGTCACCTCGCGGGTGCTGGCCGGCACCATCCGCCGCACCGGCCACGACGACAGGGATCTCGCCCTGGCCGCCGCCCTGGCCCGCTCCTCCAAGGACCTCGAGGAGCACGAGTACGCCGTCCGCTCGGTCGCCGACGCGCTCGAGCCGCACTGCTCGTCGATGAACGTGCCCGAGACACCGTTCGTGCTGCACCTGCCCAACGTCATGCACCTGGCCAGCGACGTCGCCGGCGTGGTGCACGACTCCGCGACGGTCTCCTCGCTGCAGCTCGCGGAGGCCCTGCACCCCTCGGCGGCCGTCGGCGGCACGCCGACCCCGGTCGCCACCGCCCTGATCTCGCAGATCGAGGGGATGGACCGCGGGCGCTACGCGGGCCCGGTGGGCTGGATGGACGACTCGGGGGACGGCGAGTGGGGCATCGCGCTGCGCTCGGCCGCGCTCGACGGCCCCACGGTGCGGCTCTTCGCCGGCTGCGGTGTGGTGGCCGACTCCGACCCGGAGTCCGAGCTGGCCGAGGCCCAGGCCAAGTTCGTCCCCGTGCGTGACGCGCTCTCCCCCTGAGGAGGGACCCGGGCATGCCGCCGTTCCGGCTCAGCGGGTGCGCAGGTACTCGGCGCCCACCGCGCGGAGCCGGTCGTGCATCCCGTCGTACGCCGTCACCCCGGCGAGGACCGGCTTGGGCAGCTTGGCCAGCATCGTGTAGTTCGTGTCCACCACGTTCGCCACTGGCGCCAGGCCCGCCTGGCTGACCAGCTGGAGCGCATCGAGGTCGTCGAGCCCGAGCAGCGACCCGGTCCAGCCGACGAGATCGTGCTGACTCATCCGGAAGGCGTCCTCCAGGGGGCGCGAGGACCCGGTGGTCATCAGGTGGTGGTCGCTCTCGATGCGCGGCGAGACCGGCGCGCGACCCTTGATCAGGTCGATCACGACGACCGTGTTCATCGCCGTCTCCACCGCCGTGCCGCAGACCTCGCCCTCGCCCTGCCGGGCGTGGCCGTCGCCGATGGAGAGCAGACCCCCCTCGACGTTGACCCCGAAGTACGCCGTGACGCCGGCCCGCATCTCGGGGGTGTCCATGTTGCCGCCGTGGGCAGCGGGCGTGATGCTCATCAGGACCTCGCCGGCGCCCGGGGCCACGCCGACGGTGCCGTGCATCGGGTCGAGGGGGAGATCCACGGTGAGGTCGCTCGTGCGCGCCGAGAAGCGGCAGGTGCCGGCCGCGCGGTCGATCTCGTAGAGCCACACCCGCTCCTCCAGGGCCGGGTGCAGCATCGCCGTGCTGTGCGTCGTCGTGAGCGCGCCGAAGTGCGGGAAGGTGCTGGACACGCCCCAGTCGCGGGCCGGGGAGATCTCCACGAAGTGCACGGCGAGGGTGTCGCCGGGCTCCGCTCCCTCGACGGCGATCGGCCCCGTCACCGGGTTGAGGAACGGGAACGTGCAGACCTCGCTGGGGAGGTCTGCCACGCCACGGACCGCGCCACCGAAGCAGTCCTCGGTGGCGAGCTCCACGATCGTGCCCGGCCCTACGGTCAGCAGCGGTGCGCGCCCCCCGAAGGCGAACGCCCACTCGTCCTTGGTCGGCCGCAGGCTGCGCAGGTCGGGCGCGCTCATCGGCTCTGCCCCGCCGGCTCGGTTGCCAGGGCAAGGGAGGGACGACGACCAGTCGCCACGAGGAACAGCAGAAGGGCCACGCCGATGGCCAGCCACACGAAGCCGAGCGTCTGGGCGGCGACGTCCGCGTTGATCACGACGTAGAACAGGATCGCGAACCCGAGTGCCGGGGAGACGACGTGGCGCCACCAGTCCCGACTGCCCTGGCGGATGACGTAGTGCCACACCACCGACACGTGCAGCACCAGGAACGCCGAGAGGGCACCGAAGTTCACCAGCGTGCTCAGCAGGGTGATGCCGTCGTCCCGCGAGGCCATGTACAGCCCCAGGGCCAGGGAGACCACCGCGGTCAGCAGGGTGGCGTTCACCGGGACTCCCTTCTTCTCGTGCACCTTCGCCAGGAAGGACGGCAGCTGCCGGTCGCGCGCCATCGCGTACAGCAGTCGGGAGGTGGCCGCCTGGGCGACCAGGGAGTTGGCGAAGCCCCAGGCGATGGCGGTGGCGAGGGCGGTGAGCTTGGCCAGCCACGCACCCGCGGCCACGGAAGCCGCGTCGTAGAACGCTGTTCCGCCGGCGTCGCCGCTCCTGATCAGCTCGTCGGGGTTCGGGACCAGCAGGGCCGCGATCCAGGTCTGCACGATGAAGAGAGTTCCGGCGAGCACCAGCGCGGCCACCATGGAGCGGCCGATCGCCTGTGCCTCGTCCTTGTTCTCCTCGGCCAGCATCGAGATCCCGTCGAAGCCCAGAAAGGACAGGACCGCGATCGACACGGCGCCGAAGACCAGCGGCCAGGAGAACGTGGCCGAGTTGAAGACGGGCGTGAAGTCGAAGCCCCGGCCCTTGCCCTGGGAGAGGGCGATCAGGCCGATGACGATGAAGATGGCGAGCACGACGAGCTCGCCGATGAGCATGATCCGGTTGACCTTGGCGGTCGTCTCGATGCCCATGTAGTTGACCGCCGTGTTGAGCAGCACGAACCCGACGAGCCAGAGCCAGACCGGGACCGAGGAGAACAGCGAGTTCATCGCGATGCTGGCGATCAGGTAGAGCAGGCCCGGCACGAGCACGTAGTCGAGCAGGATCATCCACCCGGACAGGAAGCCCACCGGGGCCGCGATGCCGCGCCCGGCGTAGGTGTAGACCGATCCCGCCATCGGGAAGGCCTGCGACATCTGCGAGTACGACAGCGCCGTGAACATCATCGCGACCATCCCGATGGCGTAGGCGAGCGCCACCATTCCCCCGGACCCCTGGAAGACGCCGCCGAAGATCCCGAACGGCGCGATCGGGACCATGAAGACCAGTCCGTAGACGAGCAGGTCGCGGAAGCTCAGCGACCGGTGCAGCTCCTGCTGGTAGCCGTAGCGACCGACGTCGTGGACGACGCCGGGACTCGTCGGGGTGTCGCTCCTGGGGTGGTCGCTCATGTCGCCCTCGCTTCGTGGGGCCGGTCGGCCCGATCGGGGAGAGCGTAGGGGCAATTAGTTCCCGATGGAAGTATTAGGCCACTACGTCGAACCCCAGCCCGTCGGCCCGGGCCAGGTGGATGCCGCCGTCCCCGGTACCGATGCGTCCGGCCGCCCGAGCCAGCAGCTCGGGAGCAAGGCTGCCCTCGGCCGCGAGCGCTGCCACCAGCTGCACCCCGTCGTACACGCCCTCGGCGTAGCTGTTGAGCACCGGGGCCAGCGGGCCGAAGACGGCACGGTGCCGCTCCGCGAGCCCGACGTGGCGATCATCGGTCAGGGACTCGAACGACGACATGGCCGCGTAGAGCATGCCGGTGCGGTCTCCGTCCACGGCGAGCAGGCCGTTCTCCTCGAGGGCGCCCGAGAGCCGCACCAGGCTCCGGTCGAGTCCCACCTGACGCAGTCCCGCGTTGAAGCGGACGAGGTCGCGTCCGACGAGGCTCAGCAGCAGCGCGTCGGGACGCGCCCGCCGCAGCTCGTCGACGAGCTGGTCCATGGCGGCGGGCACCCCACCCAAGGGGACGCGCCGGTCCAGTACCGTCCCTCCGCCCAGGGTTGCGATCACCCGCCGAGCCTGGCGGTGGACGGCCAGCGGCCAGATGTAGTCGTTGCCGATCAGCGCCCACCGGCGCACTCCGTGGTGCGCGGCCAACCAGGCGAGCGGGCCCCTGAGCTGCCGGGCGGGGTCCACCCCGGTGCAGACCACCCCGGCGCGTCGCCCGCCACCCTCGTGCGGCGGGGTGAAGACGTACGGCGTCCGTCCGGCGACCGCCGCCTCGACGGCACGGTGCACGTCACTGGTGTGGAAGCCGACCACGGCGTCGATCGCGCCGACCGTGCAGAGCCCTCTCGTCTGAGCCGCGACGTCCGCCGGCGCGCGACCTCCGTCGACCAGCACCAGGTCGACATACGCGCCGCGCACCCCGCCACCGGTGTTGAGCTCGTGGACGGCCAACAGCGCAGCGTCGACGGCCGAGGGACCGGTCAGCCCGAGCGCACCCGACTGCGGCACCACCAGGCCCACGCGCAGTCGCCCGGGCTCGCGGCGGAGGTGCAGCGCGTCGAGGGGGTCGGTCAGGCTCGCCTCGATCCTCACCGGCCCGAGTATGCTCCAGCAGACCGACGAACGAGGGGAGGCGAGCGTGACCGATCATCTGGTGGACACCAGCGTGTCACCGGTCGAGCTGCTCACCGTGGCGCAACGCCGCGCCACCCGTGGGCTCGCGGCCGCTCTCGCGCAGGACGGCTTCGCCGTCGATCGGTGGCGCGTGCTCCACGCGCTCGGCGACGGTGAGGGACACCTCATGGGCGAGCTCGCCGCAACCCTGTTGGTGCCCCAGCCCACCCTGACCCGGATCGTCGACGGCCTCGTGGACCACGCCCTCGTCTTCCGCCAGCAGTCCACCGATGACCGGCGCCGCGTGGCGGTCCACCTCTCCCGGCAGGGCCGGGCGCGCCTCGCGCGGCTCGACGCGATCGTCCACGCTCACCAGGAGGCCCTCCGGGCCACTCCCGAGTGGGCGCTCGTGGTGGAGAGTCTGAGCCGGATCCTCGACGAGTGACCCGCCGGGTGCCCCGGCGACCCGCTCGGCGCTAGAGGTCGGCCCCGTCGACGAGCCGTACGTAGCCCAGCCCCGCCGGCGCGAGGAAGCGCTCGAGATGTCCGTCGACGATGCCGAGCCCGGCCGCGGAGTAGATCCGGTCGTGGATCGCGAGGTTGCGGGGGGCGCCCACCTCGCGGGCGAAGTCGATCGCCTCGGAGGCCTTGAGCCAGGGCGCGGACACCGGCAGGCACAGCACGTCGACGTGCTCGCCGGGGCCGGTCAGCGCGTCGCCGGGGTGGTAGAGGAGGGTCTCGCCCAGCCGCACGACGTACCCGCTGTTGTCGATGCGTGGGAGCTCCGGGTGGATCACCGCGTGGCGCTCGCCCACCGCGCGCACCGCCAGGCCGGCGGCGTCGAACGACTCCCCGGGCTGCACCACCGTGACCCGCTCGGCCACGTCGGGGGCCTCCTCGCGGATCCGGTCGGCGACCGCCTCGACGGTGAAGATCGCCGCGTCGCCGGCTCGCAGGTGCTCGGCGAGGTAGTGGTCGGGGTGCTCGTGGGTGATCAGCACGGCGTTCGCCCCGTCGAGGGCGCCGGGGTCGGTGAAGACCCCCGGGTCGAGGACGAGCGTGCTGCCCCCGTGCTCGAGACGGACGCAGGCGTGGCCGAGCTTGGTGATCCGCATGCCGGCCACGGTAGCCCGCACCGGGGACGCGGCGAGGCTCCTGAAATGCGGGGATGAGTCCGCTTCCCGACAGCGTGAGCATCCGCCGCGCGACCCCCGACGACGCCTCCGCTCTCGCGCACCTGCACCTCGACGTCTGGGACGACGCCTACACCGGGCTGATGGACCAGTCGGTCCTCGACGCCCGGCGCGCCAACGTCGGGCACCGCATCCAGGGCTGGCGCGAGATCCTGGCCGAGCACGACCGCACGCTGCTCGCCGTCGGGCCCGACGGGCTGGTCGGGTTCGCCGAGGCCGGACCCGGTCGCGACAACGACCTCGCGGTGGACCTCGAGCTGATGGCGCTCTACGTGCGGGCCGCGTGGTGGGGCACCGGTATCGGCTGGGCCCTGCTGGCGGAGTCCATCGGCGACCACGCCGCCTACCTGTGGGTGCTGGCGGACAACGACCGGGCGATCGGCTTCTACCAGCGCCAGGGCTTCCGCCTCGACGGGACCGAGGACGAGCACGACGAGGGTCTGCACGTCCGGATGGTGCGCGCCGGCACCTGACCCGGACGTGACAGGGCACTTGGGGGCACTCTCCACCAGCTGAGCGGGCAGTTGGGGGCACTCTGACTGGCGCGACCGGGCAGTTGGCGGCAGTACGACGTGCCCTCGATCGCCCGGTCGGCCACCTGAGAGTGCCCCCGAGTGCCCGGTCGGCGTCAGGAGAGTGCCCCCGAGTGCCCGGTCAGGCGGTGAGGTGGTCGACGTAGCACCAGCGCCAGTCCTCGCGGGGCTCGGCGGACTGGATGACCGGGTGGGTGGAGGCGCGGAAGTGCGCGGTGGAGTGCTGGCGCGGCGAGGAGTCGCAGCAGGCGAGGTGGCCGCAGTCCAGGCACTGGCGCAGGGCCACCCAGCTGGTCCCCTCGTCGAGACACTCCTGACAGACCCCGGCGCTCGACGTCTCGTCGACGGGGTGCTGCTCGAGGTGCTCGCAGACCTCACCATCGGGCCGTCGCGTGGTGTTCGCGTCGCGGATCTCGACGTGGTCCTGGTGCACGGTCTCGAGCATCGACTCCTCGACGTCGAGCATGGAGAGCACGTCGCTGATCACCTCGGAGGCGACCGTGCCGTGGCCGCGGATCTCCAGCACCCGACGGCGCTCGGCGTCGATCATGGCCCGGCGGGCCCGGGAGTACAGCTCGGTGGGCGTCTCCTGGTCGGCGACGGTCCCCAGCCGCTCCCAGGCGGCGTAGTTCCGCTGGTCGGTGCGCTGGCGGATCATCTCGCCTACGCCGTGCGGGTCCTCGAACTCCATCCTCTCGAGCTCCTCGTAGCCGGCCTTCGAGGCCTGCTGGAGGATCGTCGCCCGGGCCAGGGCGTCGTTCATCGGGTCCGGCGAGGGCACCCGGAGCCGCCGCGCCACCCAACCCAGGGAGAGCCCCTGGACGAACAGCGTGCCGGCCACGGTGGTGAAGGCGATCAGCAGCAGGATCTCGCGGTGGTCGGCCTCAGCGGGGATGACGAACGCCGCGGCGAGCGTGACCACCCCGCGCATGCCCGCCCAGCCGATGAGGAACGAGAACGTCCACGGTGGGCGGTACCCGACGTCGGGGTCCGGGCCGGGGCGCACCAGCAGGTAGCGGGCCACCATCACCCAGGCGATGCGCAGCACCACGACCCCGACCAGGGTCGCCAGGCAGACCGCGACGATGCTCGCCGCCGACAGCTCGCTGTCGCCGACGTCCGAGAAGAGCCACTGGGCCTGCAGCCCGATCAGCAGGAAGACGGCGTTCTCCAGGACGAACGCGATCGTGCGCCAGTTCATCCGCTCCGCGATGCGTGACTGCGCGGTCTGGAGCACCGGCGCCCGGTGGCCGAGCAGCAGCCCGGCGACCACCACCCCGATGATCCCGGAGGCGTGGATCTCCTCGGCCGCCAGGTAGGCCACGAACGGGATGACGAACGAGATGCCGGTGTCGAGCACCGGGTCCTGCACCCGCTTGCGCATCCAGGCCACGGCCACGAACACGACCGCCCCCACCAGGAACCCGCCCAGCGCGGCCCAGACGAAGTCGGCGGCCACCCGCCAGACCTCGACCCGGGACGTGCCGACCAGGATGATCGCGATCGCCGTGCGCAGGGAGACCAGCGCGGTGGCGTCGTTCAGCAGCGACTCCCCCTCGAGGATGGTGACCACCCGACGGGGCAGCCCGATCCGCCGGCCGATCGACGTGGCCGCGACGGCGTCCGGGGGCGCCACCACGGCCCCGATCGCGAAGGCGGAGGGCCACGCCACCGAGGGCAGGATCGAGTGCACGAGGATGCCGATGCCCACGGTGGTGAACAGGACGAGGCCCACCGAGAGCAGGAAGATCGCCCACCGGTTGGCGTTGAAGTCGACCAGCGAGCTCTGGATCGCGGTGGCGTAGAGCAGCGGCGGCAGCAACCCGATCAGCACCACGTCCGGGGACAGGTGGAGCTCGGGGACCCCGGGCACGTAGGACGTCGCGACCCCGGCCACGATCAGCAGCAGCGGGGGCGGGAAGTCGACCCGCTCGGCCAGCGCGCTCAGGGCGAGCACGCCGACGGCGAGGGCAACGATCAGCAGGGCAATCTCCACAGGCGCCAGTCTCCCAGTCCCCTGGTCGGCGGTCGACGTGGAGCGCGGGTTCAGGGGCGCAGGGCGCGGATCCGGGCGTCGAGGTCACGCCGGTTGTCGCGGCGCACGACCACCTCGACGACCTCGATCCCCCCGTTCGGGCTGGCCAGGGCGTGCTCGAGCTCCCCGAGCGACTCCACCCGCCAGTGCGGGGTCCGGGTGGCCGCGCAGAGGCTGGCGAGGTCGACCCCGTGGGGGGTGCCGAAGAGCCGGTCGAAGCGGGCCGCGTGCTCGGGAGCGCCCTGTTCGAGCATCGTGAAGATCGAGCCGCCGTCGTCGTTGACGACCACCACGGTGAGGTCCGGGCACGGCTCCTCGGGTCCGAGCACCAGCCCGTTGGCGTCGTGGAGGAAGGTCACGTCACCCATCAGCGCCAGGTTGCGGTCGCCGCGACCGTGCCGGTCCCGACCCAGCGCAGCCCCGATGGCGGTGGAGACCACCCCGTCGATCCCCGCCAGGCCCCGGTTGGCGATCACCTTGCGGCGCGCCCCGACCTCGTAGCGCGGCACCATCAGGTCGAGGTCGCGGATCGGGCTGGAGGCGCCGACCACCAGCAGTCCGTGCGGCGGCAGCGCGCGGGCCACGGCCCCGGCGACCTCGTACGGCGTGGTGCCGGGCTCGGCGGCCAGGAGCGCGTCGAGCCGGCGCGCCACGGAGCGGTCGGCTTCGCGCCACTCCTCCAGCCAGGCCGGGTCGTCGGCGTGGTCGACCTCGATCGACTCCAGCGCCCGGTCGACCCGGTGCGGGCGCCGGGCCCACACGCCGTACGCCGGCGCGGCCACCACCTCGACGTCCTCGCGGGCCAGCAGGCGCATCACCGGACGCGAGAGGGTCGGGTGACCGACGACCACGACCCGCTCGACGCGGGCGGCCAGGTCTGCGTCGAGGAGCAGGCGGTAGCAGCGCAGGGCGTTCTCGCCGGTGCGCGAGCCGCTGGTCGGCTCGGCGAGCAGCGGCCAGCCGGCCCGCTCGGCCAGCACCCGTGCCGGTGGGCCGGCGTCGTCCCCGGCCACCACGACCGTGCGCGGACCGACGACCAGGCGGTCCGGCCCCCAGCCCCGCACCCGTGGGCCGAAGTCGTGCGGTGCGTGACCGGTCAGGGACGGCGTCCAGGTCTCCTCGGGCAGCAACGGGTCGTCGAGCTGCACGTTGAGGTGCACCAGACCGTCGCCCACCACGACCCCGGCCGGCTCCGTGACGTCCAGCGTCGGGACCAGCGGCCCGAAGACCCCGCTCTGGTCGGTCGTCTGGTTGGCGTTCGTGCCGCGCAGGCGGGCGGGCCGGTCGGCGGTCACCACGACCAGGCCGAGGCCGGCGTGGGCGGCCTCGAGCACTGCCGGGTGGAGGTTCGCCACCGCGGTGCCCGAGGTGGTGAGGACCGCTGCCCGGGAGGTGCCCCGGGTCAGCCCCAGGGCCAGGAAGCCCGCGGAACGCTCGTCGACCCGGGTGTGCAGCCGCAGCAGGCCGGCCGCGGCCGCGTCGTACGCCGCGAACGACAGCGGCGCGTTGCGCGAGCCCGGCGCGATCACGACCTCGCTGACCCCGGCCTGGACCAGCGCGGTCACGACGGCGCGGGCCAGCTCGGTGGAGGGGTTCACGAGCGGCCATCCTGCCCGAGCCCCGGCTCGGCGCGCAGGGCGCGCACCCGGGCCAAGCGGTCAGCCCAGTGCGCGGCGCGCTCGGGCGACGCGGCCAGCCGGGCCAGGGCGGCCTCGTCGACCGGCGGCACCCCGGTGGGCAGGGCGCCGTCGAGGGGCAGCAGCGAGGGCGCGGTCACGTCGCCGCCCAGCAGCGTGACGGTGGCCAGGCCGCAGGCGTAGGGCAGCTCGGGCAGGGCCGCCGCGAGCGCCACCCCCGCCGCGATGCCCACAGAGGTCTCCAGCGCGGACGAGACGACGACCGGCAGTCCGATGTCCTCGGCGATCCGCAGGCAGGCCCGCACCCCTCCCAGCGGCTGCACCTTGAGCACGGCCACGTCCGCCGCCTCGAGGTCGCGCACCCGGTAGGGGTCCGCCGCCCGGCGGATCGACTCGTCGGCCGCGATCGGCACCCCGACCGCGCGCCGCACGGCAGCCAGCTCCTCGACGCTCGCGCACGGCTGCTCGACGTACTCCAGGCCGCCGGCGGCGCGCTCCAGCAGCCGGATCGCGGCCACCGCCCCGTCGACGTCCCAACCGCCGTTGGCGTCCACCCGCACCCGCCCGGCCGGTCCGAGCGCGTCACGCACCGCCTCCAGCCGGGCCTGGTCCTCGGCCAGGCCCTGCCCGGGCTCGGCGACCTTGACCTTGGCGGTCGTGCAGCCGCCGGCCAGGACGATCTCGTGGGCCTGCTGGGGGCCGACCGCCGGCACCGTCACGTTCACGGGCACCGACGCCCGCAGCGGCTCGGGCCAGTCGCCGGCGGCGGCCTCCTCGGCGCAGCGCAGCCACGGCTCGGCGACCGCCGCGTCGTACTCCAGGAAGGGGCTCCACTCCCCCCAGGTCGCCTGCCCGGAGGCGGAGGTGCCGCGCAGCAGCACGCCCTCGCGCACCGTGATCCCACGGAAGCGGGTGCGCATCGGGATCGACCAGACCGTCGCCCCGAGCACCGAGCGGCTCACGCCAGCTCCCGCAGCCGCAGCCGGTCTGGCTTGCCGTTGGCCAGCAGCGGCAGCTCGTCGAGCGGGACGAGGGCGCGCGGGGCCCACGAGCGCGGGTGCACCAGGCCGACCCAGTCGCGCGCCTGTGCCAGAGCAAGGTCGCCGACCACGAACGCCACCACGCGGTGGCCCCACTCCTCGTCGGGTACGCCGAGCACCTCCGCCATCCGTACGTCGGGGTGCTCGCGCAGCCGGGCGGCCACGGCCGGGGTCGGCACGTTGACCCCACCGCTGACCACGACGTCGTCGATCCGCCCGAGCACCTGCAGGCGACCGTCCTCGTCGAGCCGGCCGGCGTCCGAGGTCAGGAACCACCCGTCCACGAGCGCGCCCGCGCTCAGCTCCGGGTCGCCCTCGTAGCCGGTGAAGAGCGTCGGGCCGCCGATCCGGATCCGTCCGTCCGGGGCCAGGGCCAGCGCGACCCCGTCGAGCGGGTGGCCGTCGTAGACGCAGCCGCCCGCGGTCTCGGCCGAGCCGTAGGTCGCCACGACCCGGACCCCCGTTCCAGCCGCCCGGGCCCGCAGGGCCGGGTCGAGGGGTCCCCCGCCGAGCAGCACGGTGTGGAACGCGCCCAGTGCCTCGAGCTCCGCGGGCTCCTCGAGCATCCGGTGCAGCTGGGTCGGCACCAGCGAGACGAACCGGCTCGCCCCGGCCGGGCCCGCGGACACCAGCGCGCGGGTGGCCTCGTGGAACGACGGGTGCTCCTCGAGCAGCACCGGCGCGTGACCCGCGACCAGCGAACGGCAGATCACCTGGACCCCCGCGACGTAGGAGGCGGGCAGGGACAGCAGCCACGGGCCCGCGGCCCCGAGTCGGCGCTCCGCGGCGCGCACGGAGGCCAGCACGGCGCGGCGCGGCAGCACCACGCGCTTGGGCCGGCCCGTCGAGCCGGAGGTCTGGACGACCAGCGGCGCGGGCTCCTCGGGTGCCGCCAGCCAGTCGGCCAGGGCGGCCACCACCTGGCGGGTGCCGCCGCTCACCGGACGCAGGGGATCCATGCGACGCATCCTCGCACCGGCGCCCGGACAGCCGTTGCCGGCCACCCCCGCCACCGGCCGGGGACCAGCCGGTGAGCGGCACCGCGGCGCCTGCTTGAATCACTCGTCGTGGCAACTCCCGCCGACTGGCTCGCTGGCTCCCGTCCCCGCACGCTCCCCGCCGCGGTCGCACCCGTGCTCGCCGGCACCGGCGTCGCGGCGTACGACGACGGGGCCGTGTGGTGGAAGGCGCTGCTCGCGCTCGCGGTGAGCCTCGCCTTGCAGGTCGCGGTGAACTACGCCAACGACTACTCCGACGGCATCCGCGGTACCGACGACGACCGGGTCGGCCCGATGCGCCTGGTCGGCTCCGGGGCGGCCTCGTCCGGCTCGGTGAAGGCCGCGGCCTTCCTCGCCTTCGCCGTCGCCGGGGTCGCGGGACTGGTGCTGGCCGCGACCACGGCCTGGTGGCTGGTCGTCGTCGGGCTGGTCTGCGTGCTGGCGGCCTGGTACTACACCGGAGGCTCGCACCCCTACGGCTACCGGGGGCTGGGTGAGGTGATGGTCTTCGTCTTCTTCGGACTGGTGGCCGTCCTCGGCACGACGTACGTGCAGACCCGGGCCTTCTCCTGGGCCGCGCTGTACGCCGGCGTCGGCATCGGCGCGCTGGCCTGCGCGATCCTCGTCGTCAACAACCTGCGCGACGTCCCGACCGACACCGTTGCCGGCAAGCGCACGCTCGCGGTGGTGCTGGGCGAGGACCGCACCCGCTCGCTCTACCTGCTCCTGGTGCTCGCCGCCGCCGCGGCCGTGGTGGCAGTGGCCGTGGCCACGACCTGGTGGGCCCTGGTCGGGCTGGGCTTCCTGGCGGTGGCGGGGCGCGGCGTGCGGACCGTGCTGGGCGGCGCCAGGGGTCCCGCGCTGGTGCCGGTGCTGCAGCAGACCGGCGTCGCCGAGCTCGTCTGGGCCGTGCTGGTCGCGGCCACCCTGGCCCTGCGCGGCTGAGCCGTTCCCCGGGCGCGGCAGGCCCGCCGCGACCAGGGCCGGCGGCGACGGACCCCGGCGTAGGCTGGGGTCATGTTCTGGATACTGCTGATCGTCGTCGCCGCCGTGCTCGCCTACAAGTTCCGGGTCCCCCTGCTGGCCAAGGTCCTGGGTCAGCCGCAGAGCCGGATCGAGCGGCGCCTCGAGCAGCGCAAGCGTCGCTGACCCGAGCAGGACGGTCGGCGGCCCAGCAAGGTCAGACCCGTCGGACTCCTCAGTCCAGGTCCTCGCGCGCCTTGCGCTCCTCGAAGGCTGCGCCGGCCCGCGCGGCACGCTCCTCCACCCGGGCCGCGAACGCCGCCCGCGGGGCGTTGAGCAGGAAGTACGACGCGATGCCGCTCACGGCGAACGCGATGACCACGACCCACAGCACCGGAACACTGTCTGCCGCCAGGGCCCAGACACCGAAGAGGACGCCGAGCACGGCGAGGAACAGCAGGATCCGCAGGGCGGTGTAGACGACGAACTCCTTCACCCCTGCAGCGTAGGCCGTGACCACGTGCCCCTTACATTGGAGGGGTGCTGAAGTTCATGCTCGTGGTGATCATCATCGCGGTCGCCGTCTACCTCGTCGCGCGCGCCGTTCAGCGTCGCGGCGTGACTCCCGCGCCGCGCCCGCGCAACGTGGCCCCGCCCCGGCCGAAGGGTCCGGACGACGATCCCGACTTCCTGCGCGACCTCGACCGTCGCCGCAAGCACCCCGAGCACCCCGAGGACCCCGAAGCCCCCGCCTGACCCGGCCCCGATGACCCGGGTTCGATGCGACCCGGGGTCGTGGAGGTTCAGCCTCCGGCGAGGCACCTGACCTGCGTCACGACGCTGCCGTCGTGGGGCAGCGCGACGTAGGAGAGCTCGACGGCCGTGGGCCGGTCGAGCTCCAGGCAGGGCGGCTCCTGGTGGCCGTGCCCGCCCCACAGGGAGCCGTCCTTCTCCACCCAGGCGACCGAGCGGGCGTCGAACTCCCGCGGGCCGCTCAGGCCGTCGGACTCCACGACCGTCCGCCAGCTCGACGTGTCGGTGAGGGTCGCCTCGGCGACGACGCTGTCGGGGCTCAGCGAGCGGAGGTCGGCCGGGCGCCCCAGGATGACCCCGGCGGAGAGTGCGGTGGCGACGAGCAGGAGCAGCCCCGAGGCCGACACCGGCACCGGCAGCCGGCGACGACGACCCTCCACCGGCCCGCTCACCCGCTCTGGTGCGGCGACGCCGGGGCACCGATGGCCGGCGCCCCGCCGGCGTAGGAGTGCTGGCTGGTCGTCGAGAAGTAGTTGATGCCGATGAAGTTGAACCACAGCGTGGCCAGTCCGACCAGCGCCAGGATGGCGGCGTTGCGGCCCTTCCAGCCGGCGGTCGAGCGCGCGTGGAGGTACGCCGCGTAGACGACCCAGGTGATGAAGGCCCAGACCTCCTTGGGGTCCCAGTTCCAGTACGACGACCACGCCTGGTGGGCCCAGATCGGCCCGGTGATGAGCACCGCGAAGGTCCACACCGGGAAGCCGAACGCGTGGATGCGGTAGGAGACGCGGTCCAGGACGACCGGCTCGGGCACCCGCGACATCGCGCTGCCCGGTCGGCCGGGCCAGCGACTCTTGGCCAGGAACATGGCGGAGGTGATCCCACCCAGAGTGAACGCGCCGGTCGCGAGGATCGCGGCCACCACGTGGATCACCAGCCAGTAGGACTCCAGCGCCTCCGTCAGGGGTGCCACCGGACCGTAGAGCCAGATGACGGCCACCATCAGGAGGACCAGGACGGCGCCGACCACGATCGGGGCCATCCAGTCGAGGCCGAAGCGGCGACGGAGCACCAGGTAGAGCAGCGCCACGACGAAGGTGCCGCTCAGCGAGAACTCGTACATGTTGCCCCACGGCACCCGGTGCGGGTCCGCGGCCATGCCCCGGCCCACCAGGGCGACGCCGTGCGCCGCCACCGCGATCATCGTGAGCAGCAGGCCGAGCCGTCCGAAGAGGGCCGGGCGTCGGGTCGCCGGCCCCCCGACCTCACCACCGGTCGCCACCGCCACGCCGCCCCCCGGCGCCTCCGCGCCCACCGAGGCGGGAACGGACCCGGCTGCCGCGGGGACCGACTCCGGCGTGCGCACCGGGCGCAGCGCGCTCCACTCGACCAGGTGCGCGAGCAGCGCCAGGAAGTAGACGACACCAGCGGCCGCCACGGCCTGGTTGCTCAGGGACTCCCACTGAAAGCCGGTCACGGCTTCTCCTTCTCGGATTCGTTCTCGGGTGCGCCGGGCAGGGCACCCACGAGATCGGTGATGACCACGGAGACGTCCCCGCCGCCGGAGCGGTCCAGGGCAGCCACCTCGACCAGTGTGGCCCCACCCTCCTCACGGGCCCGCACCCACACCCGGCGGGGCCGGATGAACAGCGAGCCCAGCAGGCCGATCAGGGCGAGCACCACACCGGCCAGCGCGATCTTCTTGCCGGGGGTCTGGCTGATCTGGATCTTGTTCCAACGCTGGACCTTGTCGAAGCTCACCGAGCCCAGGCCCTCGGGCAGCTCGGTGGTCTGCCCGGGCCGCAGGTCGATGCGGTACGGCGTGCCGTTCTTCTTGGTCAGCATGTTCACCCGGCTCTTGTCCAGGGTGTAGACCGACTGCGAGCTGCCGTCGTCCATGCCGAGGTCGCCGGTGTAGACGAGCATCGAGACCAGGGGGTCGACGGTGTTGCCGAAGACGGAGTAGTAGCTGCCGGTCTGCTTCGAGAAGCCCACGGTCGGGTAGAACTCGCCCTCGAGGCCGATCTGGGTCGGCTCGGAGTCGGGCGCCTTGACCACGCCGAAGGAGCGGAAGGTCTGGTCGGTCGGCAGGAAGATCGTCGGCCCGCTGTAGGTGACGTCACCGTTGCCGTCGCGGACCGTGATCACCGGCGCGTAGCCGTGACCGATCAGGAAGACCTCGGTGTCACCGATGCTCAACGGGTGGTTGACCTTCAGGTCGTAGCTCTTCTCGGGCGCAGTCGGGGTCTCGCGGTAGCTCAGGTCGGCGTTGAACGCGCGGGCCATCCCCTTGCGTGGCCCCGAGGTCAGCCAGTCGACGGAGAAGTCCTTGATGTCGAACGAGAACGGCTCCATGTCGGAGGCCTTGAAGAGGCTGCCGGGCACGAAGTCGTCGTACTGGGTGAGGTTGTTGGAGAAGCCGTTGCCGACCACCAGGATCACGCCGCCCTTGTAGCCGAACAGGCCACCGAGGCCGAAGCCGACCAGCACCACGAGCACCGAGAGGTGGAAGAGCAGGTTGCCGACCTCGCGCAGGTGGCCGCGCTCGGCGCTGACCGATCCGTCCGGGTTGGTGACCACCCGGTAGCGGCGCCGGCGCAGCAGCTCGGCGGCCGGCTCGAGGACCGCGGACGGCGTCAGGGCGGTGCGGTACGCCGCGTGGTCGGGCAGGCGTCCCAGGTTGCGCGGCGCGGGCGGCGGGGCGGCCCGGATGCCGCGCCAGTAGACGACCGTGCGGGGCACGATGCAGCCGACCAACGAGATCATCAGCAGGATGTAGATGGCCGAGAACCACGCCGAGTCGTAGACCGCGAAGAGACCCAGTCGCTCGTAGACCGGGGTCAGCTGCGGGTGCGCCTCCTGCCAGCGCGAGGTCTTGAGCGAGTCGACACCGCTCTGCGGGATGATCGAGCCGGGGATCGCCGCCAGCGCCAGCAGGAGCAGCAGCACGAGCGCGGTGCGCATCGAGGTCAGCTGGCGCCAGACCCAGCGGCCCATCTCGCGGGCGGTCAGCTCGCCGGGACGTCGGCCCCGGGACCCCGCGTCCTCCTCGGCGTCCCGGTCGGCGTCGCGCTCGACGGAGTCGACGTGCCCCTGCGGGCGCTCGCCGGTCGACCGGCCGCTCACACGCTCACCTCCGTCGAGCTGATCAGGTGGATCTGGATCCAGGTGACCGCCTGGTCCCACAGGCCGGTGACCAGCAGGACCCCGACGAGCACCAGCATCAGGCCACCGGCCCGGGTCACCCAGGCCTGGTGGCGGCGCACGAAGCCGAAGGCGCCCAGCGCGCGTCGGTAGGCGAGGCCGGCGACGATGAAGGGGACGCCCAGCCCGACGGCGTACACCCCGGCCAGCAGCGCTCCCCGCCCCGCGGTGGCCTCGTTGAGCGAGAGAGTCGTGATCGCGGCGAGCGTGGGGCCGATGCACGGGGTCCAGCCCAGTCCGAAGAGGAAGCCCAGCAGCGGGGCGGCCGCCAGCCCGACGGCGGGCACGGAGTGCACCCGCCAGTCCCGCTGCAGCGCGGGCACCAGCCGGGTCAGGACGCCGGCGAAGACCAGGCCCAGCACGATCGTCAGGCTCCCGAGCACCAGGGTCAGCGTGTCGCGCCAGGTGACCAGCCAGGCCCCGAGGGCTCCCGAGAGGCTGCCGATGGCCACGAAGACCACCGAGAAGCCGAGCACGAAGAGCACCGAGCCCAGCAGCATCCGCCCGCGGTGCTTGCCCGACGAGCCGTCGGCGAGGTCGGCGCCGGACAGGCCGGTGGCGTAGGACAGGTAGCCGGGCAGCAGCGGGATCACGCACGGGGAGAAGAACGAGACGAGCCCGGCGACCAGGGCGACCGGCAGGGCCAGGGCCAGGGAGCCCGACGCGGCCGTGTCGTGGAACCAGTCACCCATTGCGGGGTCCCCCCTCGGCGGCCACGTCGCCGGCCAGCTCGACGAGCGTGGTCGTCGACGGCAGCTCGCCGATGATGCTGGCCGCGACCCGGCCCTCCGCGTCGAGGACCACGAAGCTCGGGATGGAGTTCGGGGTCAGGGTGCCCTGGAAGGCCAGCAACGCCTTGCCGTCGGGCGAGTAGAAGGACGGGTAGGGCACCTCGAAGCGGCGCACGAAGCTGTTGGCCTGCGAGGTGGAGGGGTCCCGGATGTTGACGCCGACCACGTGGGCGCGCCCCTTCAGCTCCCGGGCCGCCGCAACGACGTCCGGGGCCTCGGCGCGACACGGGGTGCACCACGAGCCCCACACCACGACGACGACCGGCTTGCCCAGTCGGTTGGCCAGGTCGAGCTCCTCGCCGTCGAGGTCGGTGCCCCGGAGCGTGATCGGGTCGTCGCGCTGGGCGACGGGAACCTGGCTGATCGTGCCGTCCCCGGTCACGAAGCCCTTGTCGCCGGTGCCGGCCAGTGAGGAGCACCCGGTCAGCGCGAGCAGGCAGGCCAGGGCCGGCAGCAACAGGGGGCGCAGGCGTCGGGCCGCGGCGCTCAGGGCTGCTCCTCGGTGGCACCGCCGGCGGAGAACGGCGCGGAGCGGTCCCCCGCCGGGATCAGGTCGCCGGCCGGCTCCGAGTAGGAGACCTCGGTCAGCCGGTCGCCGGTGAAGTGCAGCGACGTCAGGGAGCAGAGCGTGCACTGGCGCTTGCGGGGGTCGTGCAGGAACGAGCGCTTCTCCAGCGCCAGCCGGGTGATCCAGATCGGCAGCTGGTGGGAGACGATCACCGCCTCGTGACCACGCGCGGCCTCCCGGGCGTCCTGCACCGCCGACATCACCCGGATCGTGACGTCCCGGTACGGCTCGCCCCAGGACGGCCGCAGCGGGTTCCACAGGTGGCGCCAGGTCGAGGGGTTGCGCAGGGCGTTGCGCCCGGGGCCGAACTGCTGGCCCTCGAAGACGTTGGTGGACTCGATGACCCGCGGGTCGGTCACGACCTCGAGTCCCCGCAGGTCCGCGAGGGGACGCGCCGTCTCCTGGGCCCGCTCCAGGGGTGAGACCCGCAGGTGCGTGATGTCGCGCTGACCGATGGTGTCGGCCACCTTCTGCGCCATCCGTCGGCCGAGCTCGGAGAGGTGGAAGCCGTCCCGGCGCCCGTACAGCACGCCCTCGGGGTTGTGCACCTCACCGTGGCGCAGCAGGTGGACGATCGTGTCGTGCGGCGCGCTCATCGGGCTCCCTCGAGGTCGGTGCGGGCAGCCCCCTGGGCGCGCGCGGCGGCGCGGGCGGCATACGGCAGAGCGTCGAGCACGGTGCCCAGCGCGCGCTCGTCGTGGGCGGAGGAGAGGAACCACGTCTCGTAGGCCGAGGGCGGCAGGTAGACGCCGCGCTCGAGCATCGCGTGGAAGAACGCGGCGTACGCCGTGGTGTCGGTGCGGGAGGCGTCGGTGAAGTCGCGGACCGGCCCGTCGGCGGGATCGGTGAGGAACACCGAGAACATGGTGCCGGTGGACTGGACGACGTGGCCGACGCCGGCCTCGTCCAGGGCCTGCGCGGCGGCGGCCTTGATCGTCTCGCCGGCGGCGCTGATCTGCGCGTAGACCTCGTCGGTGGCCAGGCGCAGCGTGGTCAGCCCGGCGGTGGTCGCGACCGGGTTCCCCGACAGGGTGCCCGCCTGGTAGACCGGGCCGTCCGGGGCGAGGCTGGCCATCACGTCGGCCCGGCCGCCGAAGGCTGCGGCGGGGAAGCCGCCGCCCATCACCTTGCCGAAGGTGACCAGGTCGGGTCGCCAGCCCTCGAGTGCGCCGTCGAGACCCCACTGTCCGTGCCGGGTGGCGCGGAAGCCGGTCATCACCTCGTCGCTGACGAAGAGCGCCCCGTGCCGCGTGCAGGTATCGGCGAGGAAGGCGTTGAAGCCGGGCTCCGGCGGGACGACGCCCATGTTGCCCGGGGCGGCCTCGGTGATCAGGCAGGCGATCCGGTCACCGTGCTCGGCGAAGGCCCGGGTCACGGCGGCCCGGTCGTTGTAGGGCAGCACCATCGTCAGGGCGGTCGACGACTCCGGGACGCCCGGGGTGCCGGGCACCGCGAAGGTGGCCAGTCCGGAGCCGGCCGAGGCCAGCAGGGAGTCGACGTGGCCGTGGTAGCAGCCGGCGAACTTGACGACCACGTCGCGACCGGTGAACCCGCGGGCGAGGCGGATCGCCGACATGGTGGCCTCGGTGCCGGAGGAGACGAACCGGACCCGCTCGACCGGGGTGCGCGCGACGATCTCCTCGGCGAGCTCGACCTCGGGCTCGGTCGGCGTCCCGAAGGACGTGCCCCGCGAGACCGCGGCGCTGACGGCGGCGAGCACCTCGGGGTGGGCGTGCCCTAGCAGCATCGGCCCCCACGAGCAGATCAGGTCGACGTACTCGTGGCCGTCGACGTCGGTCAGCCACGCCCCTCGTGCGGACCGGATGAAGCGGGGGGTGCCGCCGACCGCGGTGAAGGCCCGCACGGGCGAGTTCACGCCGCCGGGCGTGACCGCGCGGGCTCGTTCGAACAGGGCGCTGGACGCGGCCGCACTCGTCGACGGGCTGGACGTGGGTTCGGAGGTCACCGCTTCATTGTCCCCGAGGGACCCAGCGCCGGCACGCCGAGGTGGCGCCCCGGGCCGCCGTCGTCGCCCGGGGTTGCCCGCGGGTGAGCGTGCGCTCCGCCTGACAGGCGCCTGGTTTGGGTGCGAGGATGGCTGGGAAAGGTGACGAGCGTTACGTCGCCGAGTGTGCGCCTGCCGGTCGCTGGGGCCCGGTGGAGCCGTAACTCGCAGTGGCAGGGGTCGTTGACGCAGTAGTCCCGTGCTTGAGGGAGCACACCAGAGGGGCCGGAGAACAGGGAGACTCGATGACCGCATCACGCTTCGGTCGCATCCAGCGGGTCACCGCGCTCGTGCCTCTGGCGCTGCTCTCGGCGGCGGCCACCGTGAGCCTCACCGGCACCGGAGCGGCGCAGACCGTCTCCGCCGGCGAGTCCTCCGAGTCCTCGGCCCCCGCCTCCCTCCCGGACGGCACCACGGTGCCGAGCGAGGCGATCGAGGCCCCGGCCAGCCTCTCGGCGCCCGGCGTCGTCGCACCCGGCATCAGCGGCAACTCCCGACGCGTGGTGGCGACCGCCTCCACCTCCGGCATCCCCTCGGCCGCGCTCGCGGCCTACCAGCGCGCCGAGACCGTGATCAACGCGGCGGACCGGACGTGCCGCCTGCCGTGGCAGCTCGTCGCGGCGATCGGCCGCGTCGAGTCCGACCACGGTCGCACCAACGGCAGCTCGCTCGACGGCCAGGGCGTCGCACGGCCCGGCATCTACGGCATCGCGCTCGACGGCACGCGCAGGACCTCCGTCGTCCGGGACACCGACGCCGGCCAGCTCGACAACGACACCAGGTTCGACCGGGCGGTCGGCCCGATGCAGTTCATCCCGTCGACCTGGTCGGTGGTCGGCGTGGACGCCGACGGGGACGCCCAGCGCAACCCGCAGGACATCGACGACGCCGCCCTGGCCACGGCCGTCTACCTGTGCTCCGGCGACGACGACCTCTCGGCCGGGAAGGGCCAGCGCGCCGCGGTCTACCGCTACAACCACTCCACGTCGTACGTGAGGTTGGTCCTCTCCATCATGAACGCCTACCTCGACGGCGACTTCACCTCCGTCCCCAACGAGACGACCTCTGCGCGCTACTTCGTGCCCGACCCCGACTACACCGGCGGCAAGTCCGTCGACGCCGGCGGCCCGCTCGGCGCGAAGCCGCAGCCGGGCGGCGCAGGGGCCGGGGCCGCCGCTCCCGGGGCCCCCTCGGCGCCCTCGCAGGGCAGCTCGGACCCCGCACCTGCGAGTCCCGGGAGCCCCGACCCCGCTCCGGTCGCCCCGGCACCCACCCCGAAGCCCTCCCCGGCACCCGCTCCGGCGCCGCCCCCGCCTCCCAAGCTCCCGGTCCCCGCCCCCAGCCAGGACCCGGTCGACGAGGTGCTCACGCTGGCGGAGGCCGAGGCGAAGTGCGTCGCGCGGGGCCTCAACGCCGTACTGGACAAGCCCGCCTTCGACAAGTGTGTGAAGGGCTACACCGGCTGATCGCCGACCCGTCGCCTGTTCACGCCCCAGGGCGCCGACCCGTCGCTTGCTCACACCCCGAGGCGCCGACCCGTCGCTTGTTCACACCCCGAGGTGCCGACCCGTCGTCAACAAGCGACGGCTCGGCCTGATCTCACGCCAACAAGCGACGGGTCGGCGTTCCTCCACGCCGACGAGCGACGGGTCAGCGGGCGAGGAGGCGGGCGGCCTCGGCCGCCCAGTAGGTGAGCACCACGTCGGCGCCGGCCCGGCGGATCGAGAGCAGCGTCTCCAGGATCGCCGGCTCTCGTTCGATCCAGCCCTGGGCGGCGGCTGCCTCGAGCATCGAGTACTCCCCCGAGATGTTGTACGCCGCGACCGGGACGTCCACCGCGTCGCGTACCCGGCGCACCACGTCGAGGTAGGCCAGGGCCGGCTTCACCATCACCAGGTCGGCGCCCTGCTCGATGTCGAGCAGGGCCTCACGCACGCCCTCGACGGCGTTCGCGCCGTCCTGCTGGTAGGTGCGCCGGTCGCCGGTCAACGAGGAGTCGACGGCCTCGCGGAAGGGTCCGTAGAAAGCCGAGGCGTACTTCGCGGAGTAGGCCAGGATCGAGACGTCGACGTGCTCGGCGGCGTCCAGAGCCTCGCGGATCACCCGTACCTGGCCGTCCATCATCCCGCTCGGCCCGACCATGTCGACTCCGGCGTGGGCCTGGGCGCGGGCCATGTCGGCGTACGCCGCCAGGGTCCGGTCGTTGTCGACCCGGCCGTCGCGCGTCAGCAGCCCGCAGTGACCGTGGTCGGTGAACTCGTCGAGGCACAGGTCGCTCATCACGGTGAGCGCGTCGCCGACCTCGGCCACCACGTCGTTGATCGCGAGGTTGAGGATGCCCGCCGGGTCGAGCGCCCCGGAGCCCGTCGCGTCCTTCTGCTCGGGGATGCCGAACAGCATGACCCCGCCCAGCCCCAGCTCGGCCGCCTCGGTGACCGCGGCCAGCAGCGAGGCGCGTGAGTGCTGCACCACCCCGGGCATGGAGGCGATCGGGTGCGGCCGGTCGAGACCCTCGCGCACGAACAGCGGCAGCACCAGCTGGCGCGCCTCCAGGGACGTCTCGGCCACCATCCGGCGCAGCGCACGCGTCGTTCGCAGGCGCCGCGGCCGGATGCTCGGAGCGGTGACGGACGGGATCTGCTGCTCGGTCATCGGTGCTCCTCGGAGTCGGTGGCGGGTGCCGCTGGTGGCAACGCCCTACTCCGCCCGAACCTTCCGGCGGGCCGACTGCTTGCGCTCGGACGGCCTGGTCACCGGCTGGTCGGCCTCGATCATCGAGATCCGCCGGGCGGCACCGAAGTCGGCGAGGGCGTCCACGAGCTCCGCGACGTCCGGCTTGGCCGCCAGGACGTCGACCCGCAGGCCGTGCTCCTCGGCGGTCTTGGCCGTGGCCGGCCCGATCACGGCGATGATCGTGGACGGGTGGGGCTTGCCGGCGATGCCGACCAGGTTGCGCACCGTCGAGGACGACGTGAACACGACCGCGTCGAACTTGCCGCTCTTGATCGCGTCGCGGATGGGGGCGGGTGGGGGCGTGGCCCGCACGGTGCGGTACGCCGTGACGTCGTCGCACTCCCAGCCCAGGTCGATCAGGCCGGCCACGAGGTTCTCCGTGGCGATGTCGGCGCGGGGCAGGAAGACCCGGTTGATCGGGTCCAGCACGTCGTCGTACTCGGGCCAGTCGGCCAGCAGGCCGGCCGCGGACTGCTCGCCCGACGGCACCAGGTCGGCGCGCAGGCCCCAGGCGCCGATCGCGGCGGCGGTCTTGTCGCCCACGGCGGCGATCTTCAACCCGGAGAAGGCCCGGGCGTCGAGGCCGTACTCCTCGAACTTCTCCCGCACCGCCTTGACCGCGTTGACCGAGGTGAAGGCGATCCACTCGTAGCGGCCCTCGACGAGGCCGCGGACGGCCTTGTCCATCTGGAGCGGGTTGCGGGGCGGCTCGACCGAGATGGTCGGCACCTCCTCGGGCACCGCGCCGTAGCCGCGCAGGCGCTCGGAGAGCGCGCCGGCCTGCTCCTTGGTGCGGGGCACCAGCACCCGCCAGCCGAAGAGCGGCTTGGTCTCGAACCAGGACAGCGTCCCACGCAGGTCGACGACGTCACCGATCACGGTCACCGCGGGCGGCGCCATCCGGGCGGCGCGGGCGTCGGCGGCGATGTGCTCGAGCGTCGAGGTCACCGTCGCCTGCTCGGTGGTGGTGCCGACGCGGGTCATCGCGACCGGGGTCTGCGGGGAACGACCCGCGGCGACCAGCGCGGCGGCGATGTCGCCGATCAGGCCGACCGCGGAGAGCAGCACGAGGGTGCGACCGTCGGCGTACTGCGACCAGTCGACCTTGTCGCCACAGGTCACGACGGCCATCTCGCGGTGGTCCTTGGTGGTCAGCGGGATGCCGGCGTAGGCCGGGACCGCGCTCACCGAGGAGACCCCGGGGACGATCTCGAAGCCCAGCCCGGCCTTGACGCAGGCCTGCGCCTCCTCGGGCCCGGAGGCGTAGAGGAACGGGTCGCCGGTCATCAGGCGCACGACGCGGCGACCGCGCTTGGCCTGCTTGACGACGACCTTGGCACGGGCGGCGTGGGTCAGCGGCTGTCCGTCCTCACCGAAGCCACCGTCGACGAGCTCGGGCCCCGCGACGGGGGCGACCACGTCGCCCTCCTCGGTGACGACCGGCTGGGGCAGGCCCAGCAGGGTGCGCACGAGGTCCTCGTGCTCGGGCGCCTCGGTCACGACGACGTCGGCCTGCCGGAGCAGCTCGACCGCGCGCACGGTGAGCAGCCCGGGGTCACCGGGGCCGCTGCCGACGAACGACACCCATCCCCGGGAGCCGGCCGTCGTCGCGCCGGCGGCGCCGGTGCTGGTCCCGGACTGGGTTCCGGAGCTGGTCATGGTCTTGCCTCGCGTCATGCGTTCTGCCTCTTGTCTGGTGATTCCTGCTGCGTCAGTACCAACCCTGCTGCTCCGTCGGCGAGCATCTCGTTCGCCAGCCGGACCCCGATCCCCACGGCGTCCGTGGGCGTCCCGGTCGCGGATCTCCGCACCGCGAGCGCCCCGTCCAGGGACAGGGCCACGGCCCTGACCCACATCTCGTCCCCGTCCTCACCCTCGACGACCTCGGCGAGGGCCCCGATCGGTGCCGAGCACCCGCCCTCGAGCGTGGCGAGCACCGCTCGTTCCGCCTCGACGGCCGCGCGAGCATGCGCGTCCTCGAGCCGGGCGAGCTCGGCCACGAGCTCGGTGTCGTCCACCCGGCACTCGACCCCCAGGGCGCCCTGCCCGGGGGCGGGGAGCATCTGGAGCGGATCGAGCACCTCGGTCACCTCGTCGAGACGGCCGATCCTTGCCAGACCGGCCCGAGCCAGCACGACGGCATCGAACTCACCGGTGCGAACCTTGCCGATCCTGGTGTCCACGTTCCCGCGAATTCCGGAGATCTCCAAACCGAGGCCGAGGGCCTCGAGCTGCGCGACCCGTCGCGGGGAGCCCGTCCCGACCCGGCTGCCGGCCGGCAGCTCGCCGAGCGTCAGGCCGTCGCGGGCGACGACGGCGTCCCGCGGATCCTCGCGCGCGGGGACCGCGGCGAGCGCGATCCCCTCCTGCGGATAGGTCGGGAGATCCTTGAGGGAGTGCACCGCGACGTCGACCTCGCCGCGCAGCAGCGCGTCGCGCAGGGCACCGACGAAGACGCCGGTGCCACCGACCACGGCGAGCGGGGTGCCGGCGGACTGGCTGTGGTCACCCTCGGTCACCACCTCGACCAGCTCGACCTCGCGGCCCAGCACGGTGCGGATCAGCTCGGCCACGTGGCCGGCCTGCGTGGTGGCCAGCAGCGAGCGTCGGGTGCCGACCCGGACCAGCGACTGCTGCGTGCCCAGGGACTGGGTGGTGCTCATGAGAGCCCCTCCGGTCGGGTGACGGCGTCGACCTTGGTGGAGTCGAGCGCGAACAGCTCGGCCAGCGCGGTGGCGTAGGAGACCGCACCGGTCTCGTTGGCCAGCTCCTTGACCCGCACCGTCGGCTCGTGGAGCAGCTTGTCGGCCACACGGCGCACCGCGTGCAGCACCTCGGCACGCTGGGCCGGGGCGAGGTCGGGCAGCCGGGTGTCGAGACGGCTCATCTCGGCGTCGACCACGGAGGTCGCCATCGAGCGCAGGGCCACCACGGTCGGGGTGACGCTGGCCTGGCGGCGCGCGGAGAGGAACGCCGCCACCTCCTGGGTGACGATCCGGCGGACCTCGGTGACCTCGCGCCCGGCGTCGGAGTCGTGCAGGTCGGCGGCCAGGTCGGCGAGGTTGATCAGGGTGACGCCGGGCAGGGCCGCGACGGCCGGGTCCACGTCGTGGGGCAGCGCGAGGTCGATGATCGAAACGGGGCGCTGGTCGAGGCGTCCGGCCACGACCATCTCGAGCGTGACGAGCAGCCCGGCGGCGCCCGCGCAGGCGAGCACCACGTCGGCGCCGACCATCTCCTCGGCGAGCCGGGAGAGCGGCGCCGGGCGGGCGCCGTGCTCCGCGGCGAGGCGGGTGGCGCGATCCAGGCTCCGGTTGACGACGGTGACGTCGGTGGCCCCGAGCCGGACGACGGTGGCTGTCGCCAGACCCGCCATCGAGCCGGCCCCGACCACGAGCACCCGCTTGCCGGCGAGGTCGCCGACCGCGGCGTCGGAGCGGGCCAGCGCGGCGGTCACCAGCGAGGGCGCGGCCCGGTCGATGTCGGTCTCGGCGCGCGAGCGCTTGCCCACCCTCAGCGCCTGCTGGAACAGCACGTTGAGGGCGGGCCCGACCGTGCCGAGCTCCTGGCCGACGCGCAGCGCCTCCCGCGTCTGGCCCAGGATCTGGCCCTCCCCCACCGCCATCGAGTCCAGACCGGCCGCGACCTGGAAGAGGTGGGAGACCGCGCCGTCGTCGTAGTGCACGTAGAGGTGCGGCAGCATCGCCTCGGTCTGCTCACCGGCCCGTTCGACCAGCAGCCGCGAGAGCTCCTCGACGCTGCCGTGGAAGCGGTCGACGTCGGCGTAGATCTCGAGCCGGTTGCAGGTCGAGATCACCGTCGCCTCGGTGACGTGCTCGCAGTGCGCGGCGTCCTGCACCAGCTTCTGCACGCTGCCGTCGCCCTGGAGGGCGACCCGCTCGAGCAGGGCCACCGGGGCGGAGTTGTGGGAGATCCCCACGACCAGGACGCTCATGCGGACTCTCCCTGGGTCTTGCGCTGCTCGTGGTAGGCGAGGATCTGAAGCTCGATGGACAGGTCGACCTTGCGCACGTAGACGCCCGAGGGCACGGCGAGCACCGCCGACGCGAAGTTGAGGATGCTGGTGACGCCGCAGGCGACCATCCGGTCGGCGACGTCCTGCGCGGCGACCGCCGGGGTGGCGATCACGCCGATCGCGACACGGTTCTCGGCGACGATGCCCTCGAGGTCGTCGAAGGGACGGACCAGCACGCCCGCGACCACCTCGTCGGCGCGCTCGGGATCGGCGTCCAGCAGCGCCACCACGCGGAAACCGCGACTGCGGAAGCCGGAGTAGCTGGCCAGGGCGTGGCCCAGGTTGCCGATCCCGACGATGACGACCGGCCAGTCCTGGGTGACCCCGATCTCGCGGGCGATCTGGTAGCTGAGGTAGTCCACGTCGTAGCCGACGCCGCGAGTGCCGTAGCTGCCCAGGTAGGAGAGGTCCTTGCGCAGCTTGGCGCTGTTCACGCCCGCGACCGCGGCCAGCTCCTCGCTGGAGCAGGTCGCGGTGCCCTGCTCGGACAGGGTGGTGAGGGCCCGCAGGTAGACGGGTAGCCGCGCGACGGTGGCCTCGGGGATGTCCCGGGCGCTCTCCGTGGAACTGCGTGCGGTCAATGCTCTCGTCTCCATACCGTGGACGGGCCGTCGGGTCCGGGCGGACCGGGTGCAAACCCCGTCACAGCGCGTGCGGCTCGTTCACTCTAGGAGTTTGTGAACGCGAGAACAAACTGGCTGAGCCGTGGCGGGAGCCATCGGCTAGCACATGTGAGAAGGCACACGCGCGGCGGGTCGGCTCAGGATGTCAGCGCGGTGCGCAGCCGGGTCTCGTCGACCCGCCAGAAGTCGTGCTGCCGGCCGTCGACGAAGGTCACCGGCACCTCGTCACCGAAACGGCTCACCAGCTCGGGGTCGTCGTCGACCCACACCTCCTCGAACTGCTCACCGAGGTCGGCGCAGACCCGCTCGACGACGTCCCGGGCGACCGCGCACAGGTGGCAGCCGGGGCGGGAGTAGATCCGCACCCGGGGCGAGGGCTGGTGAGCGCGGTCCGGGTCCACCCGATCCGGGCTCACTCGACCTGCCCCTGCGCCCGGCGGCGCTCGAGCCCCCGCAACCGCCCCTTCTGCACCAGGCCGGTGCCGGTCGTCGGCAGCTGCTCGACCACCTCCACCCGGGCCGGCTGCTTGAACCGGGCCAGCCGCGCGGCGCAGTGACGTCGTACGGCGTCCGCGACCGCGACCGGGTCGGCACCCGGGGCCTGGACGTAGGCGACGACCGCTGCACCGTCGGTGTCGTCCTCGACCCCGATCACGGCGACGGCGCCGACGCCCGGCACCTCGCCGATCACCTGCTCCACCTCGACCGGGTAGACGTTGAACCCCGAGACGACCACGACGTCCTGGACCCGGTCGACCAGGAAGAGGTCGCCGTCGGCGTCCAGGAAGCCGACGTCACCGGTCGGCCACCAGCCCTGCTCGTCGGGCCCGTCCAGCCCGTCCGGCCAGTAGCCGCTGAAGAGGTTGTCGCCGGCGAGCTCGATCTCCCCCGGGTCGTCCCCGGCCGGCGCGATCCCGGACTCGTCGACCAGCCGGAGCCGGATCCCCGGGAGCGGGGAGCCGACCGAGAACGGCTTGAGCCGGTCGCTGCCGAGCGTGCTCGTGACGATCGGCGCCGCCTCGGTGAGCCCGTAGCCCTGGTGGACCCTCAGCCCGGTGCGCTCGTCGAACTCCTCGACCAGGTCGGGCGACAGCGGCGCCGCACCGGAGATCACCAGCCGCACCGGGCCCAGCCGGTCGGCCAGGTGCTCCTCGTCGCGCCAGTGGGCGAAGGCCGGCGGGGCCAGCGGCACGACGCTGCAGGCCTCGTCCTCGATCAGGTCGAGGGTGCCCTGAGGGTCGAAGTGCTCGGCCAGCACGAGCTTGGCGCGCTGGCGCAGCACGCCGCCCAGCACCGCGTTGAGGCCGTAGACCTGGAAGAGCGGCAGCACGCCGAGGACGACGTCGTCGCCGTGGATCATCGCCGGCTCGACCCCGGCGACCTGCTCGATGTTCGCGAGCAGGGCACGGTGGGTCAGCATCGCGGCCCGCGGCGGGCCGGAGGCACCACCGGTGTAGAGCAGGACGGCGAGCCGTTCCGGGTCCTGGGGCGCCGGTACGGCTCGGGCCCCGCGGCCCGGGTCGGAGCGCAGGTGGTCGTAGGACCGCTCACCGGGCAGCAGGGTGGCGCCGACGACGACGACCCGCGGGCGGGCCGCCCGCGCGAGCAGGTCGGGGTCGAGCTCGCCCTGCCCGCCGTCGAGGCCGCGGACGACCAACCCCACCGCCGCCCGGACCGCGGTGAGGGAATCGACGTCCGCGACGACCATCCGGGCACCGCAGTCGGCGGTCATCCGGGCCAGCTCGTTCGCGCCGGAGCGCGGGTTCACCGGCACCGCCACCAGGCGGGCGCGCAGGATCCCGAGGTAGGTGGTCACGAACTCCAGGCGGTTGCCCAGGGCCAGCAGCACCCGGTGGCCGGCGACCACGCCGGCCGCCCCGAGGCCGGCGGCCACCCGGGTCACCTCGGCGTCCAGCTCGGACCAGGTCAGGCTGCGACCACCGGCCTCGACGACCGCCAGGTGGTCGGGGCGCTCCCGGGAGGCCTCGGCGAGGAGGTCCGCGAGGTCGATCACCGGGGACGGCGAGGCAGGCATGGCCGCGATCCTCCCACACGCGCAGGGTCGGCGCAGAGGCCGCGCGACGGCCCTCCGGCACCACCCCCATCGGGGTTACGCTGCGCGGGTGACGCCGCCCGAGAAGAGCCACCGGCCCCGGGACCTCCGGCTGCGCTCGACCCTGGCCGGGGAGGCCGCTGCGGCCGCGACGGAGGTCGAGACGGCGCTGGACACCCCGGCCGACCCGACCTCGGCGGCCTTCTTCGACGTCGACAACACCGTCATGCAGGGGGCCAGCATCTTCCACCTGGCCCGCGGCCTGCACCGGCGTGACTTCTTCACCACCCGCGAGCTCCTCGGTGCGATCCACAAGCAGCTGTACTTCCGGGTGGTCGGTGTCGAGGACCCCGACCACGTGGCGCAGACCCGCAGCTCGGCCCTGAGCTTCATCGCCGGCCACACCGTCGCCGAGCTCGAGGAGCTCGGCGAGGAGATCTTCGACGAGGCGATGGCGCACCGGATCTGGCCGGGCACCCGCGCCCTGGCCCAACTCCACCTCGACGCGGGCCAACGGGTCTGGCTGGTGACGGCGGCCCCGATCGAGATCGCCCGGATCATCGCGCGCCGGCTCGGGCTGACCGGCGCGATGGGCACCGTGGCCGAGCACGTCGACGGCGTCTACACCGGCCGGCTGGTCGGCGACCTGCTCCACGGCGCCGCGAAGGGAGAGGCGATCAGGGCGTTGGCGGCCCGCGAGCACCTCGACCTCGCCCGCTGCACGGCGTACTCCGACTCCTACAACGACCTGCCGATGCTGAGCCTCGTCGGGGACGCGGTCGCCATCAACCCGGACGCCAGGCTGCGGGCGCACGCCCGCGAGGCGGGTTGGCGGGTCCGCGACTACCGCACCGGTCGCAAGGCTGCCCGGCTGGGCCTGGCCGTGGGAGCGGTGGCGGGGGCCGTCACCGGATCGGTGGCCGCGGGCGTGGCGCTGCGCGGCCGGCGGCGCTGATCGCCGGCGGACCGGGATTGTCCGAGGAAAGGTTCCCCGAACGGGGGCCTCGGCCGTAGCATGGCACCGGCTTCAGGGAAGCCGAAACGGGAGGGTCTCGACAGATGCCGAGGGAACCGTACGACGTCGCGCGCGGGCTGGAGTCCCTGCGAGCCGCGGTGTCGGAGCTCCTGGCCGCCGCCGAGCCGGGGCTCTCCCCGGCCCCCTCCCCCGCCCTCTGCCCTGCACACCCGGGCGGGCGCTCGGTCAGCCACTCGGGGGGGCACCCGGGCCGGCAGTCGAGCAGGCACTCAGGGGGGCACGGGCCGACGTACCTCGAGACGATCAGCGCCGGCGACCACCCGGGGCCGGGCGGCCCGGACCGGTTCGGCGACGCCGGGCTGGCGGCGTCGTCGGAGGACTCCGAGGACGACCGCACCCGGCTGATCGCTCTCGTCGAGCTCGCCCGGCAGGGCGACGTCGAGGCGTTCGGCCTGCTCTACGACCACTACCAGCCGTCGGTCTACCGCTTCCTCTTCTACCGCACCCGCTCGCAGCCACTGGCCGAGGACCTCACCTCGGAGACCTTCTTCCGGGCGCTGCGCAGCATGACCGGCTTCCGCTGGCAGGGCAAGGACTTCGGGGCCTGGCTGATGACCATCGCCCGCAACCTCGCCACCGACCACTTCAAGGCCGGGCGCACCCGGCTCGAGACGACGACCGAGGACATGGCGCTCCACGACGCCGCCACCCAGGGGCCCGAGGAGGCGGTGCTCGCGGGCCTGACCAACGAGATCCTGCTCGAGGCGCTCGGCCAGCTGCCCGACGAGCAGCGCGACTGCCTGATCATGCGGTTCCTGCAGGGCATGAGCATCGCCGAGACGGCGCAGGCCCTCGGCCGCAGCGACGGTGCGGTCAAGCAGCTTCAGCTGCGCGGCGTGCGCAACCTGGCCAAGCTGATGCCGGACGGGATCGGAAACTGATGCCCGGCACCACTCGCCACGTGTCCCGGCCCACGTCGCGCGACCGTAACCTCGCGTGCCCGCCCCTCGTTGAGGTCCTTGTCGTGACCTCGCCACCCGGGCGGGTCGACGCCGGTACGACAGGACGGATCCGATGACAGCCGTGTTCGCGACGCGACGTCGCGCCGAGGAGTTCGCAGCTCTGCTCGAGCATCCTCGCGGCGTCACGACGACGGCCGGCCACCGTGAGCTCCTCGACCTGGTCGCAGACCTGCGGACGGTTCCCGTCGTGCAGGCCCGTCCGGAGTTCGTCCACGACCTCCGCGCGCAGCTGCTGACCTCCGCCGACACCCTGCTGGTCCCGTCCGGCACCGCGTCCTTGGACGCGACGCGCCAGCTGAGCCTGCCACCGGCCCACAAGCGTCGCGACCGCCGCGTCGCCGCCGTGGTCGGGGCCGTGGCCCTCGTGGGCGCCACCACCTCGGTGGCGATGGCCGCCCAGGGATCCCTGCCCGGCGAGGCGCTGTACCCGGTCAAGCGGGCCATCGAGAGCGTCCACACCGTCGTCACCACCGGGGACGCCGACCGGGGCAGGCTCCTGCTGACCAACGCCGGTGACCGGCTCGGCGAGGTCTCGGCCCTCACCGGGGACGGCACGCTGCCGGACTCCTCCGACGTCGCCGACACGCTCGACGCCTTCGCCGAGCAGGCCGGCGACGCCTCCGAGCTCCTGATCGCCGACTACGGCGAGCGCAACGAGGAGAGCTCGATCCGCCGGCTGCGTGACTTCGACGCCGCCAGCCTCGACCTGCTCGTCGCCCTCGAGCCGGTGGTCCCGGCTGAGGCCCGCGACGAGCTGCTGGTCGCCGCCCAGCTGCTCTTCCGGATCGACGCCGCCGCCCAGCAGGCCTGCCCGGCCTGCGGCGGCGTCGGGATCCACGACGTCCCCGGGGTGTTCGCCGCGGTCGCCTCCGGCGACCTCTCCGGTGAGATCATCGGGGTGACCGGCCAAGGAGGTCGGGAGCAGACCACCGACTCCACCGCGACGTCCGGCGGGTCCGGCTCCTCGGAGCCCGCCTCGTCGGGTCGCGCCGCTTCGGGGCCGGCGTCACCGGGGCCCGTAGTGCCGGGGGGCGCGCTGCCCACCGGGACGTTGCCGCCGGGCAGCGTGAGCCCCGAGGGAGGCCCTGCGACGCCCGGGCCCGTACCGGGCCCGACGTCGGCCCCGGCCCCGGGGACCCAGCTCGAGGTCCTCATCGACAACCTCACCGGCGGTGGCGGCTCCACTTCCCCGGCCCCCCTGCCCACCGCTGTACCGACCGCCCCGCCGACCGCGCCGCCGACTGCGCTGCCGTCCCCGCAGCCCACCGCTGACCCGTCGACCGGGGTCGGCAAGCTGCTCGACGACGTCGGGGGCCCGGTCGGGGGCCCGGTCGGGGGCCCGGTCGGGGCCCGGTCGGGGGCACTGTCGGCAGCGTCACCGGCGGGCTGATCGGCCCGTCGGCGCCCTAGGTCGTCAGCGGAAGACCGACTCGCGCCGCATCAGCAGCGAGTACAGCGTCTGCTGGATCGTCTCGCGCACCTGGTCGGTCACGTTGAAGACCAGCATCGGGTCGTCGGCCGCGCCCGCGTCGTACTCGTCGGTGCGGATCGGCTCCCCGAACTCCAACAGCCACTTCGAGGGCAGCGGCACCAGGCCGAGGGGGCCGAGCAGCGGGAAGAACGGCGTGATCGGCAGGTAGGGGATGCCGAGCAGACGCGCCAGCGAGGGCACGTTGCCGACCAGCGGGTAGATCTCCTCGGCGCCGACCACCGAGAGCGGCACGATCGGGACACCCGTGCGGAGCGCGGCCGCCACGAAGCCGCCGCGGCCGAAGCGCTGGAGCTTGTAGCGCTCGGAGTACGGCTTGCCGATCCCCTTGAAGCCCTCGGGCCACACGCCGACCAGCTCGCCGCCGCTGAGCATCCGCTCGGCGTCCTCGCCGCAGGCCAGGGTCGCCCCGCCCCGGCGGGCCATCGAGCTCACCAGCGGCAGCTCGAAGATCAGGTCGGCGCCGAGGGGGCGCAGGAAGCGACCGGTCTGGTCGTGCACCGAGACCATCGTCATCAGGCCGTCCAGCGGGACGGTGCCCGAGTGGTTCGAGACGACCAGCGCCCCGCCCTCGGTCGGGATGTTCTCGGCCCCCCGGACCTCGATGCGGAACCACTTGCGCGCGATCGGTCGCAGCGCGGTCATCAGGAACTTCTCGGTGACCTCTTGGTCGAAGCCGTACTCGTCGATGACGTAGTCACCGGTGAGCCGACGCCGCAGGAAGGCCAGGAACCGCGCGAGCTGCTGCTCGCCCTGGTCGCCGAAGAGCTCTCGCGAGGCGTGCTGGAACCCGGCGAGCCAGTCACCGGCCGGGATGCCCGCGAGCGGGCCGCGGTCGGCGGTGGTGACGGCGGGGCGTGGCTCGCCGGCTGCGGGATCACCCTGCCCCAGCTGACCCGGCTCGGGTCCTGCCTGCTCGGACCCCTGCTCGAGCGGCCGGGGCACGGGCGTGACGGGGCGCGGCTTGCGGGCCGGCGTGGAGGCCCCGGTCGCGGGGCGGGGCCGCGCCACCGGAGCGAGGTCGCGGGCCGCGCTGGAGGGAGGCCGACCGGTGCCGCGGCCGGGGCGGCCGCGGGTGCCGATCGGGATGATCTCGGCGTCACCCATCGTGTGCTCCTGCTCCGCCGGCGGCTCCGGCCGGGGTCGGTTCGGGCAGGCACCGGGCCAGACTGGCCAGCACCCGTTCGGAGCGGCCCCCGGTCGGCGGCAGCATCGACCCGAAGTCGGCGAACGCCTCGGGCGAGGTGAAGCGCGGCGCGAAACCGAGCACCTCGCGCATGCGGGTCGTGTCGACGCCGCGGCCGTAGGTGAGGAAGCCCCGCTGCTCGGGCGAGAAGTCGGCGACCCGGGCCGAGCGCAGCACCCGGCCGAGCCGGCCGACCGCGGAGGCGGGCATCGGCACCGAGGGGCGCCGCAGCCGGCGGATCGCCTGGGAGAGCATCAGGATCCCGTCGCCGGCGACGTTGAAGGTCCCCGCGACGTCGTGGACCACCGCGTGGCGCAGCACGTCGAAGAGGTCCTCCTCGTGCAGGAACTGCAGGCGCGGGTCGTGGCCGACCACCGTGGGGATGACCGGGAGCCGGAAGTACGACGTGATCGGGCTCAGTACGTGCGGGCCGACCACGTTGGCCGCGCGCAGCGTCGTCACGCGGACGTCGGGGCGCCGGCGGGCGAAGCCCCGGACGTACGACTCGATCTCGGCGACGTCCTTGGCGTAGCCCGCGCGGGGCGCCCGCCGGGGCTCCATGTCCTCGCGGAACATGGCGGGGTCGCGGCTGCTCGCGCCGTACACGGTGGTCGACGACTTCACCACGAGCGTCCGCAGGCCCGGTGCCTTCTGGCACGCGGCGAGGAGCTGCATCGTGCCGATGACGTTGAGCTCTTTCATCATGTTGCGACCCCCGGTGTTGCCGGGGGTCGCGATCACGCTCATGTGGACGACGGTGTCGACGTCCTCCTTGGCGATGACCTTGGCGATGACCGGGTTGCGGATGTCCGCGCGCACGAACGAGACGTCACCCATGTCCCCTCGCGGGGGGACGACGTCGACCCCGATGACCCGGCGGACGCCGGGATCGGCGGCGGCGGCACGCGCGAACCGGCGACCGAGGTCCCGAGAGACCCCGGTGACCAGGACGACCCTGTGGCCCCCGCCCATACCGACTCGGTTACTTGCCGAGCTTGCGGCGCTGCACGCGCGTCTTCTTCAGCAGCTTGCGGTGCTTCTTCTTGGCCATGCGCTTGCGCCGCTTCTTGATGACAGAACCCACAAGAGAACCTTTCAGAATGCTGTTCGGTCGCTCCGAGGAGACGCCCGGAGGACCTGCACAGCGTATCCGCCCGGGTGCGACCAGCAGAATCCGCCCGCCGCCCGAGATCAGCCGGCGTTGTAGAAGCTCTTGCGCAGGTACTCGTCGACGTCCTCCTCCAGGACGCGGAACGAGCGCCCGACGCGCACGGCGGGCAGGTCGCCGCCGTGGACGAGGCGGTAGACCGTCATCTTGGAGACACGCATCATCGCCGCGACCTCCGCGACGGTGAGGAACTTCGACTCGGAGTGGTCCCCGGTTGAGGTGGTAGGCATGGTGCACCGACTTTCTTTGTGAGCGCCACCGGCTTCCCCGCAGGTGATTGCACGCGTCACGTGCCGTGAGAATAGAGCCTGATGGGACTCATGGGGAAGGGGTTGTGTCCTGAATTGTGGCAACCCTCGGCGTGTCCCCTTGATTTCGCCAAATCAAGGGATTTCGGGACGGTTTTCAGGGCAGGGGGTCCAGACCGTGCAGGGGGAAGGCGTCGGTTCGCGTCGCGTGGATGGCGCGGTCCAGCCAGGTGTCCGGGTCGTAGCCCTCGGACCAGTCCCGGTAGGCCGGCGTACGACCGTCGGTGAGGCGGTACGGCGCGGTGCGGTCCAGCAGGTGGCGCACGTGCTGGCGCCAGCCTTCGGGAGTGTCGGTCATCGGGTCCAGCGGGTGTCCGCCGAGGATCGCGAGGAGGTGGGTCCAGGCCCGGGGCACGACCTCGACCAGCGCGTAGCCCCCGCCCCCGGTGGCGACCCAGCGGCCGCCCGCGACCTCGTGGGCCAGCTCGTGCAGCGCCAGGTACGACGCCCGCTGCCCGTCGACGGTCAGCATCAGGTGGGCCAGCGGGTCCTCGATGTGGGAGTCGCAGCCGTGCTGGGTCACCAGCACGTCGGGGGCGAACTCGCGCAGCAGCGGCGGCACCACCGCGTGGAACGCCCGCAGCCAACCGGCGTCACCCGTGCCGGGCGGCAGGGCCACGTTGACGGCGCTGCCCGGTGCCTCGGGTCCGCCGAGGTCGTTGGGGAACCCGGTGCCGGGGAACAGCATCTGGCCGGTCTCGTGCAGGCTGATCGTGAGCACCCGCGGGTCGTTCCAGAAGATCTTCTCCACGCCGTCGCCGTGGTGGGCGTCGACGTCGACGTAGGCCACCTTCTCGGCGCCCTGGTCGAGCAGGTACTGGATGCCGATCGCCACGTCGTTGTAGATGCAGAAGCCGCTGGCCCGCTCGCGCATGGCGTGGTGGAGGCCACCGGTGATGTTGGCCGAGTGCAGGCTCTCGCCGCTCCAGACCTGACGGCAGGCCTCGACGCTCGCCCCGACCACGTGGGCGGCCGCCCGGTGCATGTCGTGGAAGACCGGGTTGTCCTCGCTGCCGAGACCGTGCCGCTCGTCGTAGCCGGTGGGGTCGGCGCCGAGCCGCTTCACCGCCTCGATCAGCGACGCGTCGTGCACGGTGGCGATCAGGTCGTCGTCCGCCATCGGTGCGTCGACCAGCCGCAGGCCACGACCCGGCGTGAGCACCCCGAGCTCGTCGGCCAGGCGCATGGTGAGGTCGACCCGGACCGGGGACATCGGGTGGGCGGCACCGAAGTCGTACTCCGTGAGGCTGGGATCGAACACGACCGTCGCAGGTCCGGCACACTCGGTCATGTGACGCACGCTACCGGTCCGGGCGAGACGGAACGGAGCGGCGCCACCGTGAGGTGCCGCCGCAGGTCTCGCCGGGGTTTCGAGACCCCCCGAGCTGCCCCACCTGGCCCACCGGGTTTCGAGACGCTCGCTGCGCTCGCTCCTCAACCAGCGGTGACTGGCCTCCCGCTGGTCGAGGTGCGAGGAGCACCAGCGACGAGCCTCGAGACCCCGCGAGCTGCCCCACCCCGTCTCACCGGGTTTCGAGACGCTCGCTGCGCTCGCTCCTCAACCAGCGGTGACGGACCTCCCGCTGGTCGAGGTGCGAGGAGCGCCAGCGACGAGCCTCGAGACCCGGTGAGGTCCCGTGCCCCACGACGTGAGACCCCGTCAGTCCAGCAGCGAGGCCCGCACCAGGTGCGCGGTCTCGAGGGGCCGCTCCAGGGACGGCAGGTGGCCGGCCCACGGCAGCTCGACCAGCTCGGCGTCCGGAAGGGCCTCGACCAGTCGGCGGGCGGTCTCCACGAAGAACGTCAGGTCGTGCGCGCCGGCGAACACGGTCACCGGCATCGTCAGGCGGGTCGGGTCGACGGGCAGCTCGGCGTTCTCGACGTCCCCGGCGGCGCGCTGCTGGGCGAGGACGTTGCGCTGCATCCGGGTCAGCAGCTCACGCGCGTCGTCGGCGGCGTCCGGGCCCAGGAAGGTCTCGACGTTCAGCGCGGTCGCGCCGTCGAGGTCGCCCGCGTCGACCAGGGCGCCCTCCTGCTGCCAGACGGCGCGCAGCCCGTCATCGGGCGCGACCACCTCAGCGAGCGGTGCCAGCAGCACCAGTCGCTCCACCCGCTCGGGCGCGGCGCAGGCCACCTGCTGGGCGACCCAGCCGCCATACGACGCGGCGACGACCGTGCAGCGCTCGACCCCCAGCTCGTCGAGCAGGGCCAGGACGTCGCCGGCGTCGCAGTACGACGCACCAGGCTCGAGCGGGGTTCGGCCGAAGCCGCGCAGGTCGCAGCGCACCACCCGGTGCCCGGGCACCAGCTCCGCGACCTGGGTGTCCCACATGCGCAGGTCCGCCACCCCGGCGTGCAGCAGGAGGACGTCGGGGCCGGATCCGTCGAGGCGGTGGTGCAGGCTCGTCATTCCGCGATGCTCGCAGCCCGATCCCCCGAGCGCACCCCCGAACTGCCGGTTCAGCCCTGCATGAAACCGGCGATGACCCGGCCGAGCTCCTCGCCGGCGTCCTCCTGGAGGAAGTGACCGGCGTCGGCGAGGACGGGGTGGGCGAGCCCGGCGGCCCCCGGGACCAGCTTGCGCAGGATCGGGGCCATCGCACCGGTGATGGGGTCGCTGTCACTGAACGCGGTCAGGAACGGCTTGTCCCACTGCGTGAGCCCCGCCCAGGCGGCTCGGTTGGCCTCGGTCGCCGGGTCGTCCGGCCGGGTCGGCACCAGCAGGGGCATGGCCCGCGGCCCCGACTTCGAGGTCTCGTCCGGGAACGGCGCGTCGTAGGCGGCCCGGGCGGCCTCCCCGAGCCCTCGCGCACAGCCCGAGGCGACGAGCCGACCCACGTCGAGCACCTCGGCGTTCTCGACGGCCCGGCGGAACTCCCACCAGACCGGCGGCATGTCGCGGTCGCCGGTCGGCAGCCCGGTGTTGGCGGCCACGACCCGGGCGAAGCGGTCGGGGTGCTCGGCCACGAGTCGCAACCCGATCAGTCCGCCCCAGTCCTGTCCGACCAGGGTCACGTCACGAAGGTCGAGGTGGTCCAGCACGAGCTCGCGGACCCACTCGACGTGCCGGGCGTAGGAGTGGTCGTCGACCTGCGTGGGCTGGTCGGAACGACCGAAGCCGACGAGGTCCGGGGCGATCGCGCGGATCCCCGAGTCCGCCAGCACCCGCATCACGTGGCGGTACAGGTAGGACCAGGTCGGCTCGCCGTGCAGCAGCAGCGCCACGGGCCCGTCGGCGGGGCCGGCCTCGACGTAGGCCATCCGCAGCGTGCCCCCCTCGCCGTCGGCCACGTCGGCGAAGGCCGGCTCCCAGCCGAAGTCGGGCAGGTCGGCGAAACGGTCCTCGGGCGGGCGTCTGGTCTCCATCGCGCCAGTCTGCACCCGGGCCGGCTACTTCTTCTGGCGGCGGCTCCCGCCGTGCCAGTCCTCCTGCACGCCGGTCTCGCCCTCCTCGACGCCGAACGACGCCAGCTGGGGCTGCTCGCGCAGGCTCCGCTTGAGCTCGGCGAAGCCCGGGAAGGTGGCCAGACCGACCACGTGGTCCCACAGCTCGCCGGCCTGCTCGGGCGTGGGCAGCCGGCTGATCACCGGGCCGAAGAACGCCGCCCCCTCGGGCGGCGCGATGTGCAGGATCGGCGTCCCGACGTCCTTGCCGGTCAGGGCCAGCGCCTCGTCGGTCTCGGCCTGGATCTGGGCGTCGCGGCTCTCGTCGTCCAGGTGCTCGGCCAGCTCCGGGGGCAGGCCGACCTCGACCAGCGCCTCGCGCACGAGCCCGGCGGTGTCGGCAGCGGCGTTGCCGTCCGCACGGTCGAAGATGCGCGAGCTGATCGCGGGGTAGAGCCGGGCCACGGCGTCCGGGCCGTGCTCGTCGCGCACGTGGGCGCAGACCCGCAACAGGTGCAGCCCGGCGCTGTGCCCGGCCTCGTACTCCGCCGGGAAGTGGCTGTCGTAGTCGATGTGGGCGTTCAGCAGCCGCAGCGAGATGAAGCGCCACTCGACGGTGTAGTCACGCTGCTCCTGCACCATCCGCACCCACTTGCTGGTCATCCAGGCGAAGGGGCACACGGGGTCGAACCAGAAGCGGACGTCAGGCTGCGCGGTAGCGGTCATCCGACCAGCCTAGGACCCCTCGGCAAGCGCCCTGGACCGGTCGCGGGCGGCCTCCATGGCGGCGAGGAACGCGGCGCGCACCTTGTGGATCTCCAGCTCGCGCAGCGCGGCCGCGGTGGTGCCCGCCGGCGAGGTGACCTGCTCACGCAGCACGGTCGGGTGCGTGCCGGTCTCGCGCAGCATCGTGGCCGAGCCGACCAGGGTCTGGATGACGAGCTCGGTGGCGGTGGAGCGGGGCAGGCCGAGGTGCACGCCGGCCTCGATCATCGACTCCACGACGAAGAAGATGTACGCCGGGCCGGAGCCGCTGATCGCGGTGACGGCGTCCTGCTGGCGCTCGGGGATCCGCAGCACCTTGCCGACCGAGGACATCAGCGACTCGACCTCCGCGAGGTGCCGGTCCGCACAGTGCGAGCCCGCGGAGATCGCGGCCATCCCCTCGTCGACGAGGGCCGGCGTGTTGGGCATCACCCGCACGACGGCCACCTCGTCAGGCACCCGCGACTCGATGAAGGCGGTCGTGATGCCGGCCGCGAGCGACACGACCAGCTGGCCGGGACGCAGCTCACCGGCGACCTCGTCGAGCAGGTCGCCCATGTCCTGGGGCTTGACCACGAGCACGACGGTCTCGGCCTTGCGCGCGGCCTCGACGTTCGAGACCACCGAGACGCCGTAGCGCTCCTCGAGCTCGCGGGCCCGCTCGGGACGCTTCTCGCCGACCAGCAGCCGGTCGACCCGGCGTCCGGCCCGCACCAGCCCGGAGAGCAGGGTCTCCCCCATCACCCCGGCGCCGAGGATCGCGGTCTGCACCTGCTCAGCCATCAGGACCTACTTCTTCGAGACCAGTGACTTCACGAACATGGAGAGGTTCTGCGGGCGCTCGGCGAGGCGGCGCATCAGGTAGCCGTACCACTCCTGGCCGTAGGGGATGTAGACGCGCACCGTCTCGCCGGCCTCGGCGAGCCGCTTCTGCTCCTCGGGGCGGATGCCGAAGAGCATCTGGAACTCGTAGCTGCCCTGCGCGCGGCCGTTACGGCTGGCCAGGGACAGCGCGATCTCGACCATGCGGGGGTCGTGCGTCGCGATCATCGGGTAGCCCTGACCGGCCAGCAGCACCTTGAGGCAGCGCACGTAGGACCGGTCGATGTCGAGCCGCTCCTGGAACGCGACCGCCTCGGGCTCGAGGTAGGCGCCCTTGCACAGCCGCACCCGAGAGCCCTCGAAGGCCAGCGCGCGGCAGTCCGCCTCGGTGCGGTGCAGCGCGGCCTGGAGGACTGCGCCGGTCTCCGGGAAGTCCTTGCGCAGCTCGCGCAGGATGCCCAGCGTCGAGTCGGTGGTGGTGTGGTCCTCCATGTCGAGGGTGACCGTGGTGCCCGCGTTGCGCGCGGCCCGGCAGATCGTGCGGGCGTTCTCGAGCGCCAGCTTCTCGCCCTCCACCGGGAGCTTCTGCCCGATCGCCGACAGCTTGACCGAGACCTCGGTGCTGCGAGTCAGACCGCGGGCGGCCAGCTGCTCGAGGACCTCGAGGTACGCCGCGACGCAGGCGTCGGCCTGCTCGACGTCGAGGGTGTCCTCACCGAGGAAGTCGAGCGTGGCCCGCAGGCCGTCCTCGACGAGACCGGCGGTGGCGTCCACGACGGACGCGCTGGTCTCACCCGGGACGTAGCTGCTGACGATGCCCGACGAGACCGGCATCGTGCTGACGAGCTGCTTGACCTTGGTGCTCCGGGCGAGGAGCAGCAGAGGCTGGCGGAGCAGGGACAACGTTCCTCCTGGGTCGGGCCCCGGCTGACCTCCAGCGGAGCATCCACAGGCTACGCGGTCCGTCGCCGAAGTGTGGCAGCGCCGAGCACCAGCACCGCCAGCGCGAAGCCGGCCACCACCGCGAGGTCCAGCCACACCTCACCGGTGCCGGTGCGCAGGGTCAGCCGGGACATGGCGTCGACGGCGTAGGAGAGCGGGAGCAGGTCCGAGATCGTCCCGAGCACCCCGGGCAGGAGGGGGCGCGGCACGAAGAGCCCGCAGAGCAGGATCTGCGGGATCACCACGGCCGGCATGAACTGGACGGCCTGGAACTCGGTCTGGGCGAACGCCGAGACGAAGAGCCCGAGAGCGGTCCCGAGGACGCCGTCCGCGATCGCCACCACGATGAGCAGCAGGACCGGGCCCTCGATGCCGAGCCCGAGGAGCCCGACGCTGACGCCCACCGCCAGCCCCGACTGGACGGCGGCGATCGCGCCGAACGCCAGGGCGTAGCCGCCGAGGAAGTCCAGCTTGCCCATCGGCATCGCCAGCAGTCGCTCCAGCGTGCCGCTGGAGCGCTCACGCAGGGTGGTCACGCTGGTGACCAGGAACATCACAGTGAACGGGAACATCGCGAGCAGCGCCGGGCCCACCCGGTCGAAGACGGCGCCTCCCGTGTCGTGGTACATCCACCAGAGCAGGGAGATCAGCAGGGTGGGCAGCAGCAGCAGCATGGCCAGCGTGCGGTGGTCGCGGCGCAGCTGGGTGAGGACCCGGCCGGCGACGGCGAGGGTGATCCGGAGGCTCATCCGAGGCCACCTCCCTCGGGGGTGGCCCGGACCAGGGCAAGGAAGGCGGACTCGATGTCGTGGACGCCGCTGCGCCGCCGGATCTCGTCGGGCGAGCCGTCCGCGATGATCGCGCCCTCGCGCATCAGCAGCAGCCGGTCACAGCGGTCGGCCTCGTCCATGACGTGGCTGGAGACGAAGACGGCCGCCCCGGCGTCGGCGACCCGGTGGAAGAGGCCCCAGAGATCCTGGCGCAGCACCGGGTCGAGCCCGACCGTGGGCTCGTCGAGGACGAGGAGGTCCGGGCTGCCGAGCAGCGCGACCGCGAGGCTGGCCCGGGAGCGCTGGCCGCCCGAGAGCCGGCCGACCACCCGGTCCCGGTGGTCGGCGAGGTCCACCGCCTCGACCGCCCGGTCCACCTCCGGTCGGCCGAGGCCCAGGACGCGGGCGAAGAAGACGAGGTTCTCGACGACGGTGAGGTCGTCGTACACGCTGGCGGCCTGGGTGACGTAGCCGATCCGGGCGCGGAGCCCGGCACTGCCGGCCGGCTCGCCGAACACGGTGACCGTGCCCCCGGCCACCCGCTGCACCCCGGCGAGCGTGCGCATCAGCGTGGACTTGCCGCAGCCCGACGGGCCGAGCAGCCCGGTCACGCCGCCACCGATCGTGAGGTCGAGATGTCGCAGCACCTCCCGTCCTCCGCGCACGACGAGCAGGTCACGCACCTCCACCGCGTTTTTCACCATGCGTTGAATTATGCTCCCGACCCCGGTGCCCGGGCAAGGGTCCGGCTCAGCTCACCGGGCCGTCGAGGTAGCGCTGCAGGGTCGGGGCGTAGGCCGCCACCAGCTCGTCGTGGCCCATCGAGGCGAGCGGTTCCACGCGGAGGAGGTAGCGCAGGATCACGATGCCGACCATCTGTGAGGCCACCAGCCCCATCCGCCGCTCCGGGTCGTCGATCCCCAGGCCCCGGCCGACCGGGCCGAGCACCATCTGCAGGACCCCGTCGCGCAGCAGCCGCTGACCCGACGGCTCCGCGAGGCCGCGGACCAGCGCGAGCAGCGACTGCTGGTTCTGCTCGTCGTCCCAGACCCCGAGGAAGACCCGCAGCAGCCGGTCGCCGGCGCCGTCCGTCCCACCCTCGAGGACCGGCGCCAGCGCCGCACGCGGGTCTATCGGCAGCTGCAGCGCGGCGAGGAAAAGGTCGTCCTTGGAGCCGAAGTAGTGGTGCACCAGGCTGGCGTCGACCCCGGCCGCCGCACCGACCGCCCGGATCGACGTCCCCCCGTAGCCGCTCGACGCGAACAGCTCCCGGGCCGCGGCCAGGATCGCCGTCCGGGTGTCCGGAGCACCGGGACGCCGACCCCGCCGGGCCGGGGAGGTCACGGGGTGGGCACCGCGAGGTGCTCGCGCGCGAACTCCAGCGACTCCCGCAGGTCGGCGTCCCGCTCCGCGCGGGTGCTGCAGCGCCGGGTGTTGATCTCCAGGACGATCTCGCCGGCGAAGCCGGTGCGCGCGAGGTGCTCGAGGAAGCGGCCGGCCCCCATCACGCCGCGACCGGGCACCAGGTGCTCGTCCTTGGGTGAGCCGGAGCCGTCGGTGAGGTGGACGTGGCGGAGCCGGTCGCCGAGCCGTTCGGCCATCTCCACGACGTCCGAGTGCGCGATGGCGGCGTGCGAGAGGTCGACCGTGGTGTTGGCGTAGGGCTCCGCCGACGGGTCCCAGCCGGGCAGGTACATCTCGACACCGCGCCTGGAGGAGGCGCGCCACGGATACATGTTCTCCACCGCGAAGGCGATGCCGGTCGACTCCTCCAGCGCGGCGATCCCGTTGACGAAGTTCGCGGCGTACTCCTTCTGCCAGCGGAACGGCGGGTGCACGACGACCACCTCCGCGCCCACGGCGTGGGCCATCTCGGCCGAGCGCTCGAGCTTGCCCCAGGGCTCGATGCCCCAGACCCGCTGGGTGAACAGCAGGCAGGGCGCGTGCACGGCCGAGACCGGGACGCCGTGGTGCTCGGAGAGCTGCCGGATCGCGGAGGTCTGCTGGCTGAGGGCGTCGATGCCGACCATCACCTCGACCGCGTCGTAGCCCAGGCGGGCGGCGTAGCCGAAGGCGTGGGCGGACGACTCGGGGTAGACCGAGGCGGTGGAGAGCCCGATCCGGCCCCGCCCGGCGCTCATCGCCCGAGCACGCTGATCTGGTCGATCCGCTCCAGCAGGACGCCCTCGCGCAGCGCCCAGGGGCAGATCTCGAGTTCCTCGAGGTCGAAGATGTCCATGCACGCCTCGGCGACCAGGGCGCCGGGGACGATCTGGTGGGTGCGGCTCGGCGAGACCCCGGGCAGGTCGGCCAGCTCCCCGGGCGAGAGCGCGACCAGCTTCGGGATCCAGGCGAGGAGCTCGCGACGAGGCAGGCTGCGCGGCACCAGCGCCCCGGCCCCCGACGGCGCCGCCCCGCAGATCCGGGCCAGCGAGCGGAAGGTCTTCGAGGTCGCGGCAGCGTGGTCCGGGCTGCCGGCCCGCAGCAGGTGGCCGGCGTCGCGGGCGATCTCGGCACGGATCTGCTTGCGCAGCCCGCGGATGGCGGCCTCGTCGGGGGCCGCGCCGCCGAAGTGGTCGCGGGCCAGCCGGGCCGCGCCGAGCGGCAGGGACCACGCGACGTCCGGGGCCTCGTCGGCGCCGCCGGCGATCTCCAGCGACCCGCCGCCGATGTCGAAGACCGCCAGCCGGCCGGCCGACCAGCCGAACCAGCGGCGGACGGCCAGGAAGGTCAGCCGGGCCTCGTCCTCGCCGGAGAGCACGTCGATGCCCACGCCGGTGGCCTCGCGGACGTGCTCGAGGACGGCCTCGGAGTTGACCGAGTCGCGCACGGCCGAGGTCGCGAAGGCAAGCATCTGCTCACAGCCCTTGTCCTCGGCGACGACGAGGGCCTGCGCGGTGAAGGCGGTCAGGGCGTCGATGCCGGTCCGGGAGACCGAGCCCGCCTCGGGCCCGTCGGCCACGAGGTGCTCGGCGAGGCGCAGCGGCTCCTTGTAGGAGTACGCCGGGGACGGCGCCGCTCCCCCGTGGGCGTCCACGACGAGCAGGTGGCCGGTGTTGGAGCCGATGTCGAGAACGCCCAGACGCATGCTGCCAAAGTACCCGCCCGCGATGCGCGCCGGTGACCCGTAGGCTGACCCGGTGCCCGAAGTCGATCTCGTCTTTCCCCGTGCGTACGTCGAGTTCGCCGACCCCGCCGACGACTCGCAGGTGCTGCGCTGCGACCTCACCTGGCTGACCTCGAGCTACACGTGCATCTTCGGCCAGGGCTGCCAGGGCATCTACGCCAGCTCACCGGAGACCGGCTGCTGCACCCTCGGTGCGCACTTCGCCGACCGGGCCGACGAGAAGCGGGTGGCCGGTTTCGTGGCGCAGCTCGACGAGACCCAGTGGCAGTTCAAGCCGACCGGTCGTGCGGTCAAGCGCAAGGACTGGGTCGAGACCGACGCCGAGGGCGAGCGCAAGACGCTGACCCTCGAGGTCGACGGCCAGCAGGCGTGCGTCTTCCACAACCGCTCGGACTTCCCCACCGGCGCCGGCTGCGCGCTGCACGGCCTGGCCCTCGAGCAGGGCCGCAACCCGCTGGAGACCAAGCCGGACGTGTGCTGGCAGCTGCCGATCCGGCGGCTCTTCCGCGAGGTCGAGCGGACCGACGGCACGTCGTACACCGAGGTGTCCATCGGTGAGTACGACCGCCGCGGGTGGGGCCCCGGCGGGCACGACCTCGACTGGTACTGCTCGGGCAACACCGAGGCGCACGTCGCGCTGGAGCCGGTCTACCTCACCCACGAGGCCGAGCTGGTCGAGCTGGTCGGGCGAGCGGCGTACGACGAGCTGGTGCGTCACTGCGAGGCGCACGTCCGCTCCCGCTCGGCGCTCGCGCTGCACCCCGCCGACCCACGCTGACGCCTCACCGGGCCAAGCCTCTTGACATCAAGACAATGCGACCCCGGCGTGCCGCTCACCCGCAGTGGTGTTGAGAATGTGGGACATGCGCTTGGACCATCTTTCTTACGCCGCAGGACCGGATGGCCTGGCCAGCACCGCCCAGCGCATCGGGGGACTGCTCGGCCGGGACTTCAACGACGGGGGCGTGCACCCACGCTTCGGTACTCGCAACATGATCATGCCGCTGGCCGGCAACACCTACCTCGAGATCGTCGAGGTGCTCGACCACCCGGCGTCCGACAAGGCCCCCTTCGGTCAGGCCGTGCGGGCGCGCTCGCTGCTCGGTGGCGGCTGGCTCGGCTGGGTGGTCGCGGTCGACGACATCGCCCCGATCGAGATACGGCTCGGCCGGGAGTCCGCCGTGGGCAGCCGGCACCGCCCCGACGGCACCAAGCTGAGCTGGCACCAGATCGGCGTCAGCGGGTTGATGGCCGACCCCCAGCTGCCGTTCTTCGTCAGGTGGGACAGCCCCGCCGAGCTGCACCCCAGCACGGGTGCGGACCCGGCGTACTCGCTGTGCTGCCTGGAGATCGCCGGTGACCCGCAGCGGGTCGGCGAGTGGCTGGGCGAGAGCGTCGAGGCGCCCCTGGAGGACGTGAAGGTGGAGTGGGTGGCCCCGCACGGCACCCCCGGCATCATCGCGGTCCAGGTGCAGACCCCGCACGGGCTCGTCCGGCTCTGACGCTCTCCCCGGGCGCGGTGCCGAGCCCGAACATCTGGCACCACACCGCGACCTACGAGACCGAGAACCGTGCGGTCGACCCCGAGGGACGCCTCGAGTCCGCGATGGCCGACCTGCTCGGGGACGGCGCCTGGTCGGGGCGCAGCGTGCTGGACGTCGGGTGCGGGACCGGGTTCCACCTGCCCCGCTTCGCCGAGCGGGCCGAGTCGGTCATCGGGGTCGAGCCGCACGCGGACCTGGCCGCGCTGGCCCGCCGCCGTACCCGTCGGCTGACGAACGTCACCGTGCACCAGGGAGCCGCCCAGGCCCTGCCGCTGCCGGACGCCGCCGTGGACGTCGTGCACGCCCGCTGGGCGTACTTCTTCGGGCCCGGCAGCGAGCCGGGGCTGGCCGAGCTGGACCGGGTGCTGCGCCGGGGCGGCACCGCGTTCGTGATCGACAACGACGCGACCCGCTCGACGTTCGGCGGCTGGTTCCGCCAGGGATACCCCGGCGTGGACCCGGTGGCGGTGGAGCGGTTCTGGTCCACCCACGGCTGGACCCGCACCCCCCTCGACGTCCGCTGGTCCTTCACCTCCCGCGAGGACCTCGAGAGCGTCGTGCGCATCGAGTTCGCCCGGCCCCTGGCCGAGGAGATCCTCGCCGGGCACGAGGGCACCGAGGTCGACTACGCCGTGAACCTCTGGTCCAAGCGGCACTGAGCCCCGAGCCGGATGCCGCGCGGGTGCCGAGCCGAGCCCCGCGCCGGTGCTGATCCGGTGCTGATCCGGCGCTGAGCCGGGTGCCGCGCGGGTGCCGAGCCGGGTGACTCGTCAGCCGAAACCCCCGCCTGTCAGCCGGGATCTCGGCCGACAGGTTCGGGTTTCCCCGGTCAGCCGGTGAAACCCCCGCCCCCTCAGCTCGTGGCGCGCACGGCGAGGGTGGGGGTGAGCAGGACGCCGGGGCCGACCACGGGCGGGTGACCGAGCAGCCCCTCGAGCGCCTTGACGATCTCGATCGCGACCTGCTCCAGCGGCTGGCGCACCGAGGTCAGCCCCGGTCGCACCGTCTGGGCGACCTGGGAGTCGTCGAAGCCGACCACCGCGACGTCCCGCCCGGGCGTCAGTCCGCGCTTGTCGAGGGTGTGCAGGACCCCCATCGCGAGGGTGTCGGAGGCACACACGAACGCGGTGGGCTGCGAGTCGTCGAGCAGCACGGCGCTCGCCTCGCGCCCGCTCGCGACGGTGTCCTCGACCCGGGAGGCCAGGCCGGTGGTGGACAGGCCCGCGGCGCGCATCGTGCGGCTCCAGCCGGACCGGCGGTCCTCCCCGATCCGGGAGTCCTTGCGCCAGCCGATCCACGCGATCCTCGTGTGCCCCCGCTCGAGCAGGTGGGCGGTGGCCAGCTCGGCCCCCGCGGCGGTGTCCACATCGACCCACGGGTGCCCGCCGGTGTCCTCGATGTCCCAGGGCCGGCCGAACGCGACGAAGGGAGCCCGGCGCGACTCGAGCCAGGCGGCCTGCGGGTTGCCGAGGTAGGTGTCGGTGACGACGAAGGCGTCGACCGCGGTCGAGCGCAGCAGGTCGTCGTACCCGGCGAGGGGGTCCTCCTGGTCACCGGAGAAGAGCAGCACGTGGTAGCCGGCCTCGCGGGAGGCCTCCACCAGCGAGTGCACGAACCGGTCCATCAGGGCGTTGGCGGTGCCCTCCTGGGCGGGGTTGATCCGCAGCCCGACCAGGTGGGAGGTCCGGGTGCGCAGGTTGCGGGCGGCCCGGTTGGGCGAGTACCCGAGACCCTCGATCGCCTCCTGCACGCGCTCCAGGGTGTCGCTGCGCAGCAGGTCGGGGTTGTTCACCGCGTTGGAGACCGTCTGGCGCGAGACGCCGGCCAGCTCGGCGACGTCGGCCAGGGTCGGTGGGGTCGCCGGCGCGCTGCTGGCGGCGCGCCCCGAGCTGCTGGACACCTGGCATCCCCCGTCCCTGCACAGCCTACCGGCGTTTTGATCGTGACAACCAGAGCATAACGACGCCGTGGCGGCGCTCAGCGGCGGTTCCCCGAAGTCCTTGTCGGCGGCGTCGCCTACCGTCTGCGTCATGTCCAAGAACCCCCGTCCCGCGTTCCGTTGCACCGAGTGCGGCTGGGAGACCGGCAAGTGGGTCGGCCGCTGCGGCGGCTGCCAGGCGTGGGGCTCGGTGGCCGAGGTCGCGGCGGTACCGCAGGTCCGCAACGCCGCCTCCCCGGTGACCCGGCCGGCCGTCCCGATCGGCCAGGTCTCGGTGGAGGACGCCGCCTTCCGCAGCAGCGGCGTGCCCGAGCTGGACCGGGTGCTGGGCGGCGGGCTGGTGCCCGGGGCGGCGATCCTGCTGGCCGGCGAGCCCGGGGTGGGCAAGAGCACGCTGCTGCTCGAGGTCGCCGCCCAGACCGCGCGCTACCAGCACCGCACCCTCTACGTCACCGGGGAGGAGTCCGCCTCCCAGGTAAGGCTGCGCGCCGACCGCACCGGCGGCGTGCACGAGGAGCTCTTCCTCGCCGCCGAGACCGACCTGGGCGCGGTGCTCAGCCACATCGAGCAGGTGCGGCCCACGCTGCTCGTCGTCGACTCCATCCAGACCATCGGCGCCTCCGGGGTCGAGGGGGTGCCGGGCGGGGTGACCCAGGTCAAGGAGGTCGCGGCGGCGCTGATCAGGGTCGCCAAGACCCGCAACATCACCACGGTCCTGGTCGGCCACGTCACCAAGGACGGCGCCATCGCCGGCCCCCGGGTGCTCGAGCACGTGGTCGACGTGGTGCTGCACTTCGAGGGCGACCGCAACTCCCGGTTCCGGATGGTGCGTGCGATGAAGAACCGGTTCGGCCCGATCGACGAGGTCGGCTGCTTCGACCTCGGCCCCGAGGGGATCACCGCGGTCACCGACCCGACCGGCCTCTTCGTCGAGAACCACCACGCGCAGGTCCCCGGCACCTGCGTGGCGGTCACCATGGAGGGGCGCCGACCGCTGCTGGCCGAGGTGCAGGCGCTGGTCACGCCGTCGTCGGCGGAGCGCCCCCGCCGGACCACGTCGGGCCTCGACGGCTCCCGGGTGGCGATGGTCCTCGCGGTCCTCCAGCAGCACTGCGGCATCCGGCTCCACGCGCACGACGTGTTCTCCTCCACGGTCGGCGGCGCCCGCCTCCTGGAGCCGGCCAGCGACCTCGCGGTGGCGGTGGCGCTCGCCTCGGCGACCACCGGCCGGGCCGCACCGCAGGGCGTCGTCGCCATGGGTGAGATCGGCCTGGCCGGTGAGCTGCGCCGGGTGCGCGACCTGCCCCAGCGGATCGCGGAGGCCGCGCGGCTCGGCTTCCGGGTCGCCGTGGTGCCGGTCGAGCCAGGTCGGCGTGGCGCGCGCTCACCCGAGTCGTGGACCGTGGACGGCATGCGAGTGCTCGACGTGCCCGACATCGCCTCGGCCCTGCGCCTGCTGCAGCTCACCAGGGGCGAGCAGCGGGCCTGACGTCCCCTAGACTGGCGAGGCGGCAGACGTCACGCCGCAGCCGACACGGAGGGATACGGCAGTGGTGGGCACGGACCGGTCGGACGAGACCCTGCGCCTGCGCGCCACGCTGGCCTCGATCGCTCCCGGCACGGCCATGCGCGACGGCCTCGAGCGGATCCTGCGCGGGCGCACCGGTGCGCTGATCGTGATGGGTCACGACAAGACCGTCGAGGCGCTGGCGACCGGGGGCTTCACCCTCGACGTGCCGTTCACCGCCACCGGCCTGCGCGAGCTGGCCAAGATGGACGGCGGCATCATCGTCGACAAGGACCTCACCCGCATCCACCGCGCGGCCGTGCACCTGATGCCCGACCACACGATCCCCTCCGAGGAGACCGGCACCCGGCACCGCACCGCGGACCGCGTCGCCCGCCAGACCGGGTTCCCGGTGATCTCGGTGTCGCAGTCGATGCAGATCATCGCGGCGTACGTCGGGGAGACCCGCCACGTGCTCGAGGGCTCCGGCCAGATCCTCTCCCGCGCCAACCAGGCCCTGGCCACCCTCGAGCGCTACAAGATGCGCCTCGACGAGGTCGCCAGCACCCTCTCCGCGCTCGAGATCGAGGATCTCGTCACCGTGCGCGACGTGGCCGTGGTCGCGCAGCGCCTGGAGATGGTCACCCGGATCGCCCGGGAGATCGAGGACTACGTGCTCGAGCTCGGCACCGACGGGCGGCTGCTCTCGCTGCAGCTCGAGGAGCTGGTCACCGGAGTGGACGCCGAGCGCGAGCTGGTGATCCGCGACTACCTGCCCGGCGGACGCCGGAGCAAGAGCCCCGAGGACCTGCTGCGCCGTCTCGAGGCGCTCTCCGCCACCGAGCTGGTCGACCCGGCCGCGGCGGCCCGGGCCCTGGGCCTCGGCACCGCGGAGCACCTGGACGGGGCGGTGGCCCCGCGGGGCTACCGGCTCCTGGCCAAGGTGCCGCGGCTGCCTCCTTCGGTGGTGGACCGGCTGGTGGACCACTTCGGCACCCTGCAGAAGCTGCTCTCGGCCGGCATCGACGACCTGCAGGCCGTCGAGGGCGTCGGCGAGCTGCGGGCCCGCAGCGTGCGCGAGGGGCTCTCCCGCCTCGCCGAGTCGACGATCCTCGAGCGCTACGTCTAGTCCGACGAGGTCGGGCTCGGCTCCGGGGCGCCGCCGGCGCCCTGCTTGCCCCTCTCGCCCTTCTTCGGCTCCTGGGTCGGGCTCGGTGGGAGGGTGATCACCCGCGGGCGGGGCGCCTCGAGCTCGAACTGCTCGTCGGCCGGCTCCCCGGCCAGTGCGGCCGCGGTCACGTGGTAGGTGCCCGGCAGGGCCCAGTCGCTGCGCACGCCGCAGCCGCGGTCGGCCCGCCGGCCGTTCCAGGCAAGCTCCACCGTGGTCGTCACCGCTCGGCGCACGACGACGTCGCGCCTCGGCACGGCGCCCGGGCACTGGCGGCTCGACCAGATGTCGTCACTGCCGGAGGTGACCTTCAGCGTCAGGGTGCGGGCCGAGACGTGCCAGGTGCAGGCCGGCGAGGTGAGCGTGCGCAGGTGCAGGGCGATCCGGATCTCGCCCTGCGGCCCGGCCACCGCCCTGGTCGCCTCGGGTGAGACCGCGAGGTCCTCCTCGAAGCACCTGCCCCGCGGCTCGGCGAGCACCGGGGCCCGGGAGGTGCGGGCCTTGCCCGGGCCTTGCTTCTTCCGGTCCTTCGTCGTCGGCTGACCCGACGTCGCACCGCTCTGCGGCGTCCCGCTGGCGCTCGGCGACCCGGTGGGCGCGGCCGCGACCGGGGTCCCCCGGTCCACCGCGGTGGTGGCGCCGTCGCTGCCCGCCCTCAGCAGCTGGGCGATCCCGACGACCAGCAGCACCGCCACGGCGATCGCCAGCAGCCGCCGGGTCCAGTACACCCGAGCCGGGAGGGGACCGCGGGTGAAGGAGCTCATGACGGCACAACCTATCGACCAGCCGGGCTCCCGGCGGGCAGCCACACCGCACGCACCCCGAACCTGCCCCGATCGTGCCCGGCCCGGTGCCGCCCCGCCGTCGGCGGCCGCCGGGCCGGGTCCGAGAATGGTGTCGATGAGCGAGCTGCACGAGCCGATCCTGGCGTGGTACGACGAGCACGCGCGCGAGCTGCCGTGGCGCTCGCCGGCGGCCTCCCCCTGGTCGGTGATGGTCTCGGAGTTCATGCTCCAGCAGACGCCGGTGGCGCGGGTGCTACCGGTCCACGAGCAGTGGCTGGTCACCTGGCCCACACCGGCCGACCTGGCGGGCACCTCCTCCGGCGAGGCGGTCCGCGCCTGGGGCCGGCTCGGCTACCCGCGCCGCGCCCTGCGCCTGCACGCGGCCGCGACCGCGATCGTCGAACGGCACGGCGGCGAGGTGCCCGCGTCGTACGACGACCTCGTCGCACTGCCCGGCATCGGCGACTACACCGCCGCCGCCATCGCCAGCTTCGCCTTCGGTCGGCGCCACGTCGTCCTCGACACCAACGTGCGACGCGTCCTCGCCCGTGCCATCAGCGGCGTCGAGTTCCCCGCCCCGACGGTGACCGCGGCCGAGCGCGGCCTCGCGACCGGACTGCTCCCCGACGACGCACCGACGGCCGCCACCTGGGCGGTGGGGGTGATGGAGCTGGGCGCCCTGGTCTGCGTGGCCCGCAACCCCCGCTGCGGCTCGTGTCCGGTGGCCGGGGCGTGCCGGTGGCGCGCTGCGGGCTATCCGGCCTACGACGGTCCCGCCCGCCGGGTCCAGACCTGGGCCGGCACCGACCGGCAGTGCCGCGGGCGGCTCCTGGCGGTGCTCCGCGAGGCCGAGGGCAGCGTGCCCGGGGCGCGGCTGGACACGGTCTGGAGCGAGGAGGGGCAGCGGACCCGCTGCCTGGCCAGCCTGGTCGCGGACGGCCTGGTCGTGCGCACCGACCTGGGCTACGCCCTCCCCTGAGACCAGCCCTAAGACCCAGCCCCGGGACCCAGCCCCTGACCCAGCCCGGACGTCGGACGGACCCGGCCGCACGAGGCAGCCGGGTCCGTCCGGGTCGATCAGGTGGTGCCTCAGTCGGCCTCGGGCGCCCGGGGCACGTCCGTCGGGCCGGCCTCGTCGTCCGGGCCCTCGGTCTCGCGGGCCACGTCCACGCCCGCGGTCTCGAACGGCGGCAGGTCGGGCAGCTCGCCGACCTTCTGACCCTCGAAGGTGAAGGTCGCGGTGCTGTTGCCCGGGCCCTCCCCCGGGTCCACGTCCACCAGCACGATCTGACCCGGGCCGACCTCGCCGAAGAGCATCTTCTCCGACAGCACGTCCTCGATCTCACGCTGGATCGTGCGCCGCAGCGGCCGGGCGCCGAGCACCGGGTCGAAGCCCCGCTCGGCGAGCAGGTTCTTCGAGGCCTGGGTGAGCTCGAGCGCCATGTCCCGGTCGCGCAGCCGCAGCTCCACCCCGGCGATCATGTTGTCGACCATGTGGACGATCTGCTCCTGCGTCAGCGGCGGGAACACGATGATCTCGTCGACCCGGTTGAGGAACTCCGGACGGAAGTGCTGCTTGAGCTCGTCGGAGACCTTCGCCTTCATCCGGTCGTAGGAGCCGGCCGCGTCGCCGCCCTGCTGGAAGCCGAGGTTGACGCCCTTGGCGATGTCACGGGTGCCGAGGTTGGTCGTCATGATGATGACGGTGTTCTTGAAGTCCACGACCCGACCCTGGGAGTCCGTCAGGCGACCCTCCTCCAGGATCTGCAGCAGGCTGTTGAAGATGTCGGGGTGGGCCTTCTCGACCTCGTCGAACAGCACCACCGAGAACGGCTTGCGCCGTACCTTCTCGGTGAGCTGGCCGCCCTCCTCGTAGCCGACGTAGCCGGGAGGCGAGCCGAAGAGCCGCGAGACCGTGTGCTTCTCGCCGAACTCGCTCATGTCGAGCTGGATCAGCGCCTCCTCGTCACCGAAGAGGAACTCGGCCAGCGTCTTGGACAGCCAGGTCTTCCCGACACCGGACGGGCCGGCGAAGATGAACGAGCCGCCGGGGCGCTTGGGGTCCTTCATGCCGGCACGGGTGCGCCGGATCGCGCGGGAGATCGCCTTGACGGCCTCCTCCTGCCCGATGACGCGCTTGTGCAGCTCGTCCTCCATGTGGAGCAGCCGGGTCGACTCCTCCTCGGAGAGCTTGACGATCGGAATGCCCGTGGCGACGGCCAGGACCTCTGCGATCAGCTCCTCGTCGACCTCCGCCACCTCGTCGAGGTCGCCCGCGCGCCACTGCTTCTCGCGCTCGGACTTCTTGTTGATGAGCTGCTTCTCCTCGTCGCGCAGACGCGCGGCGGCCTCGAAGTCCTGCCCGTCGATCGCGGCCTCCTTGCGCTGGCGCACGGCGGCGATCTTGTCGTCGTACTCGCGCAGGTCGGCGGGCGCCGTCATCCGGCGGATCCGCAGCCGCGAGCCGGCCTCGTCGATCAGGTCGATGGCCTTGTCCGGCAGGAACCGGTCGGAGATGTAGCGGTCGGCCAGCGTCGCCGCCGAGACCAGGGCCTCGTCGGTGATCGTCACCCGGTGGTGCGCCTCGTAGCGGTCGCGCAGGCCCTTGAGCATGAGGATCGTGTTGGCGATCGACGGCTCGGCGACCTGGATCGGCTGGAAGCGGCGCTCGAGCGCGGCGTCCTTCTCGAGGTACTTGCGGTACTCGTCGAGGGTGGTCGCGCCGATGGTCTGCAGCTCGCCGCGGGCCAGCATCGGCTTGAGGATGCTGGCGGCGTCGATCGCGCCCTCGGCGGCGCCGGCGCCGACCAGGGTGTGGATCTCGTCGATGAACAGCACGATGTCCCCGCGGGTGCGGATCTCCTTGAGCACCTTCTTCAGGCGCTCCTCGAAGTCGCCGCGGTAGCGCGAGCCGGCCACCAGCGCCCCCAGGTCGAGGGTGTAGATCTGCTTGTCCTTGAGCGTCTCGGGGACGTTGCCCTTGACGATGTCCTGGGCGAGGCCCTCGACGACGGTGGTCTTGCCGACCCCGGGCTCACCGATCAGGACGGGGTTGTTCTTCGTGCGCCGGGAGAGGATCTGCATGACCCGCTCGATCTCCTGCTCACGGCCGATGACCGGGTCCAGCTTGCCCTCGCGGGCGTCCTGGGTCAGGTTGCGGCCGAACTGGTCGAGGACCAGCGAGGAGGACGGCGCCTCGCTGCCACCGGTCGCGGCCGCGCCGGAGGCGGCCGACTCCTTGCCCTGGAAGCCCGAGAGCAGCTGGATGACCTGCTGGCGCACCCGGTTGAGGTCGGCGCCGAGCTTCTGGAGGACCTGGGCCGCAACGCCCTCGCCCTCGCGGATCAGGCCGAGCAGGATGTGCTCGGTGCCGATGTAGGAGTGGCCGAGCTGTAGCGCCTCGCGCAGGGACAGCTCGAGCACCTTCTTGGCGCGCGGCGTGAAGGGGATGTGGCCGCTGGGAGCCTGCTGGCCCTGGCCGATGATCTCCTCGACCTGGGCGCGGACGGCCTCGAGCGAGATGTCGAGGCTCTCGAGGGCCTTGGCTGCGACGCCCTCGCCCTCGTGGATCAGACCGAGCAGGATGTGCTCGGTGCCGATGTAGTTGTGGGAGAGCATGCGGGCCTCTTCCTGGGCCAGCACGACAACTCGTCGGGCTCGGTCTGTGAACCGCTCGAACATGCGCATCGCTCCTGGAGGACATCGGGGCCGCGCCGCCTGGGCCGACGGCACGGGACATGAGGACTAACCCCACCCACACCCTACGCGTTCCCGGTAACGCAGGTTCGACGCTCTGCTGTGAGCGAACACGCCCGGCCCGGTCGGCGCAGATGGGCCGGGGTACCGGCCCATCTGCGCCGACTCGCGCTCAGTGGGCGGCGTCGAAGGCCTGGCGGACCTCAGCCGAGACGCGGCCCCGGTCCGGGACGTCGAAGCCGCTGGAGCGCGCCCAGTCGCGAATCTCCTTGGCGCTGCGCCCCTCGCCGGCCGCGGGGGCGGTCGACGGGCTGCGGCGGGCCCGGGCCTTGCTCGCGCTGGTCTTGCGGGCGTGACCGACGTACCCCGAGAGGGCCTCGCGCAAAGCAGCAGCATTCTCCTCGTTCAGGTCGATCTCGTAGGACGTGCCGTCGAGACCGAAGGAAACTGATTCCGTCGCCTCTGAGCCGTCGAGATCGTCGACGAGCACTATGTGAACCTTCTGCGCCATTTCGGTACCTCATTCAATTCAGGGGATTAGCGAATTGATCATGGCAGATCGGCAGGACAAAGGAACAATTCCCCACCCTTACGCCGAAGAATGCCACAGGGAATTGAGTTCCGGTCATGGATCGGCCTCATCTCCCGACGTCAGGTGTTGCGCGCGAACACCAGTTCCAGGCCGCGCAGGGTGAGCCACGGCGCGTGCTCGGTGAAGCAGCGGCACTCGTCGAGCACCAGCGGCGCGAGATGACCGGTCGCCACCACGCGCACGTCGCTCGGCGCCTCTCCAAGCTCGGCGATCATCCGCGAGACAATTCCCTCCACGGCCGCCGCGACCCCGAACACCATTCCGGACTGCAAAGCCTCGACCGTGTTCTTGGCAATCACCGACCGGGGGCGCAGCAATTCGACCCGGCGCAGCTGGGCGCCGCGCCGGCCCAGCGCCTCCAGCGATATCTCGATGCCCGGCGTGATCGCCCCGCCGACGTACTGCCCCTTCGCGCTGACCACGTCGAAGGTGGTCGCGGTGCCCCCGAAGTCGACCACGATCGCCGGGCCCCCGATGTCGGTGGCGGCCGCCAGCGCGTTGAGGATCCGGTCCGAGCCGACCTCGCGCGGGTTGTCCATGAGGACCGGGACGCCGGTGCGCACGCCGGGCTCGACGACCACGTGCGGCACCGCGGGGAAGTGGCGCACCATCATGTCGCGCCACTCGTGCAGCACCGCGGGCACCGTCGAGCAGACCGCGATGCCGCTGATCGAGGCCAGCCGGTCGCCGAGCAGGCCGCGCAGCGTGACGGCCCAGTCGTCGCAGGTGCGCCGCTCGTCGGTGGCGATCCGCCAGCTCCCCGAGACGTCACCCTCGTGCACCAGGCCGAGCACGGTGTGGCTGTTGCCGATGTCGACCGCCAGCAGGGGCATCCTCAGGTCTCCCGGAAGTCCAGGCCGAGGTCGAAGACCCGCGCCGAGTGGGTCAGCGCGCCGACCGAGATGTAGTCGACCCCGGTCCGGGCGACCTCGCGCGCCCGGTCCAGGGTCAGCCCGCCCGACGCCTCCAGCGTCACCCGCCCGGCGTCCCCGCGGCGTTCGACCAGCGCGACCGCCTCGGCCATCGTCGCGGTCGACATGTTGTCGAGCAGGATCTCGCGGCACCCGGCGTCGAGCAGGGCGCGGAGCTGGTCGAGGTCGGTGACCTCCACCTCCACGCGCAGCGCCGGCCAGGCCGCCCGGACCGCCTCGAAGGCGGGCACGACGCCGCCGGCGGCGACCACGTGGTTGTCCTTGACCATCGCCATGTCGCTCAGGCTGAACCGGTGGTTCACCCCGCCGCCGCAGCGCACCGCGTACTTCTGCAGGGAGCGCCAGCCGGGCAGCGTCTTGCGGGTGTCCAGCACCCGGGCTCGGGTGCCCTCCAGCGCGTGCACCCAGGCGGCGGTGGCGGTGGCGACGCCGGAGAGGTGGGAGGAGAAGTTCAGCGCGGTCCGCTCCGCGGTGAGCACGCCCGCCACCGGCCCCTCGACGCTCAGCACGGTGTCGCCCGGGCGCACGCGGGTGCCGTCGGGCACCCGCGCGGTGATGCGCACGTCCTGGTCCAGGGCGTAGCGGAAGGCCAGCTCGGCCACGGCGAGCCCGGCGACCACGCCCTCCTCGCGGGCGACCACGTCGGCGACCGCGCGGCCCATCGCCGGCATCGCGGCGCTGGTGGCGTCCACCCCACCGTCGGGGAGGTCCTCCTCGAGGGCGAGCACGACGTGCTCGTAGACCCCGAGCGGGTCGAGCCCGGCGGCGGCCAGCTCCTCGAGGAGGGCGCGCGGCAGGTCGCCGTACGGCGTGCGGGCGATCAGGCGGTTCGGCGCGGGGCTGCTGCTCATCTGGGGGCTCCGTCGGTGGCGGGCTCGTGCTCGAAGCGCAGGGTGGTGGCGCCGTCGTCGGTGACGGCGTCGAAGTGCCCGGCCCAGCGGGGGTCGTCGCGCTCGGGGAAGTCCTCGCGCCAGTGCGAGCCGCGGGTCTCCTCGCGCAGCGCGGCGGCATCGGTCAGCGCCGCGGAGATGGTGAGCAGGTTCGTGGTCTCCCACGACTCCTGGTCGACGGTGTCGGCGCGCAGCGAGGCCAGCTTGTCGAGCATCAGGGCCGCCTCCGCGAGCCCCTCGGCGCTGCGCAGCACGCCCACCCGGTCGGCCATCACCTCCTGGAGCTCGCGTCGCACGGTGCCCGGCACGAGCCCCTCGGTGCGGGTGTCGGGGCCGGGCACGGTGGCCGGGCGCAGCTCGCCGGGCAGCACCTCGGCGATCCGGCGGGAGAAGACGAGGCCCTCGAGCAGCGAGTTCGACGCGAGCCGGTTGGCACCGTGGACGCCGGAGCACGCGACCTCACCGGTGGCGTAGAGCCCCGGGACGTCGGAGCGGCCCCACAGGTCGGTGCGCACGCCACCGGAGGCGTAGTGGCAGGCCGGGGAGACCGGGATCAGCTCGGTGACCGGGTCCACGCCGTGCGAACGGGTGGTGGCCAGGATGGTCGGGAAGCGGCGCTCCCAGAACGCCTCGCCGAGGTGCCGGGCGTCGAGCCACATGTGCGGGCGCCCCGTGTCGATCATCCGGCGCATGATCGCCTTGGCGACCACGTCGCGGGGGGCCAGGTCGGCGAGCTCGTGGACGCCCTGCATGAACCGTCGGCCGCCCTCCTCGGGCAGGTCGTCGACGAGGAAGGCACCCTCGCCGCGCACCGCCTCGGAGATCAGCGGCTGCTGCCCGCGGGAGTCCGGGCCGAGGTACATCACCGTGGGGTGGAACTGCACGAACTCGAGGTCGCGGAGGACGGCACCGGCCCGCAGCGCCACCGCCATGCCGTCGCCGGTCGAGACCGCCGGGTTGGTGGTCTGCGCGAACACCTGGCCGAGGCCACCGCTGGCCAGCACGACCGCCCGGCAGTGCACGGCCCCGACGCCGTCACGCTGGCCCTCCCCCATCACGTGCAGGGTGACCCCGGCGATGCCGCCACCCTCCGCGACCGGACGGTCGAGGAGCAGGTCGACGGCCAGCGCGTGCTGGACGACCTCGATCTCGGGTGCCGCCCCCACGGCCGCGATCAGGGCCCGCTGGATCTCGGCCCCGGTGGCGTCGCCACCCGCGTGGGCGATCCGGTCGCGGTGGTGACCGCCCTCGCGGGTCAGCGACAGCTCACCGGCGGCGGTGTGGTCGAACTGCGTGCCGAGCGCGATCAGCTCGCGCACCGCCTCGGGTCCCTCGGTGACCAGGATCCGCACGGCCTCGGCGTCACAGGCCCCGGCGCCCGCCACCAGGGTGTCGAGCTCGTGCTCGGCCGGGGTGTCCCCCGGGCCGAGGGCGGCGGCGATGCCCCCCTGCGCCCACTGCGTGGAGCCGGCGGCGAGGACGTCCTTGGTGACGACGAGGATCTTGTCGACCTTGCCGCGCAGCCGCAGGGCCGCGGTCAGTCCGGCGATGCCGGAGCCGATGACGACGACGTCCGCCGTCGTCGTCCAGCCGGGGGCGGGAGCCGTGAGGCGACCAGGGACCCGTCGTACGGGCGCGTCAACCATGGGGGCAGGCTAGCGGGCGGGCTCGAGGCGGCCGTCGCCACGGACCAGCCCGGTGGCGCCGAAGGTCTCGGCGGGGTCGAGGCCGGTGGCCAGGATCCTGTTCCGGGCGTCGACGAAGACGACGTGCGGGGCGTGCTCCCTCGCCTCGGCGGTCTCCATCTGGCCGTAGGCGATGAGGATCACCACGTCGCCGGGGTGCACCAGGTGCGCGGCCGCGCCGTTGATGCCGATCATGCCGGAGCCGCGCTCCCCCGCGATCGTGTAGGTCTCGAGGCGCGCGCCGTTGGTGACGTCGACGATGTGCACCTGCTCGCCGGCCAGCAGGTCGGCCGCGTCGAGGAGGTCCTCGTCGACCGTCACCGAGCCGACGTAGTGCAGGTCGGCCTGGGTCACCGTGGCCCGGTGGATCTTGCTGGTCATCATCGTGCGCAGCATCAGCTGGCTCCGTCCGTGGGGGTGCCGGTGGGGGTTCGTCGCCCCGGAGGGCGGCCGAGGGTGAGGGGCAGGTTGTCGATCAGCCGGGTGCCGCCGACGCGGGCCGCCACGAGCACGCGGCCCTCGGCGCCCGGGGCCGGCTCGGCGGGCAGCGGCCCGAGGTCGGGGTCGGTGATGCTCAGGTAGTCGAGGTCCACGCCCTCGGCGCGCCTCAGCTCGGCACGGGCGGCGGTGAGGGCCGCGTCCACGCCGTGGACCGCGGCCCCCTGAGCGGCCCGCAGGCACGCGCTCAGCGTGAGCGCCTCGGCCCGGTCCTCGTCCCCGAGGAACCGGTTGCGGCTCGAGAGCGCCAGCCCGTCGGGCTCGCGCTGCGTCTCGGCGCCCAGCACCTCGACCCCGAGGTTCAGGTCGAGCACCATCCGCCGGATCAGCACGAGCTGCTGGTAGTCCTTCTCGCCGAAGACGGCGACGTCGGGGCGCACGAGGCCGAGCAGCTTGGCCACCACGGTCAGCACGCCGCGGAAGTGCCCCGGCCGGCTCCGGCCCTCGAGCAGCTCGGCCACCGACCCCGGGTCGACGCTGACCTGCGGCGGCCCGCCGGGGTAGACCTCCTCGACGGTGGGGGCGAAGACCACGTCGACGCCCTCCCTGGCGCACACGAGCACGTCCTCGTCGAGGGTGCGGGGGTAGCGCTCGAGATCCTCGCCGTCGGAGAACTGCAGCGGGTTGACGAACACCGAGACGACCAGGTGCGCCTGGGGGGCGTGGTCGCGGGCCGCCCGCACCAGGCTCGCGTGGCCCTCGTGCAGGGCCCCCATCGTGGGGACCAGCGCCACCGGGGCGCCGGCCCGGCGCGGCTCGTCGAGCAGGGCGGCGAGCTCCGCGCGCGTGTGCGCGAGGGCCGGGCCGGAGCGGGTCATCTTTGGCGGGTCATCGTTGGCGGGTCATCGTTGGCGGGCCCGGCGACGGGTCGGGGCGGCGACGCCGTCGAGCGCCCGGCGCATCGTCGCCGCGCGGATCGGCAGCAGCCGGCCGTCGGTGACGACCCGGCCGAGCGTCGCCCGGGCCAGGGTGACGTACGACCCCAGCGCCTGGGGCGCCGCCGCGGCGATCGCGTCGAGGTGGGCGCGCACGGTGTTGACGTCGCCGCGCACGATCGGCCCGGTCAGCGCGGCGTCGCCCTGGGCCAGCGCGTTGTCCAGCGCGGCGCTGAGCAGCGGGCGCAGGGTGCTCGCCGGGTCGTCGGCTCCGGCCGCGGTGAGCATCTCCATGGCCTCGCTCACCAGCGTGACGAGGTGGTTGGCGCCGTGGGCCAGCGCCGCGTGGTAGAGGGTGCGCAGCTCCTCGGCCACCCACATGGGGCGCCCCCCGAGGTCCGCGACCAGCTCCTCGGCGAGGGCCCGCTCGTCGTCGCCCGCGGTGAGGCCGAAGACGCAGCCGGCGAGCCGCTCGAGATCCAGGGCGGTGCCCGTGAAGGTCATCGCCGGGTGCAGCGCCACCGGGCGGGCGCCGGCGGCGCGGGCCTGGTCGAGCACGGCGAGGCCGTGCCGTCCCGAGGTGTGCACGACGAACTGACCCTCGCGCAGGGCGCCGCTGGCACTCAGCACGGCGACGACGTTGGGCAGCATGTCGTCGGGGACGGTCAGCAGCAGCACGTCGCAGGAGCGGGCGACCGCGGACGGCTTGGCGATGGCGGTGCCCGGCAGCAGCGCGGCGATCCGGGCGCGGGAGGCGTCGGACTCGCCGGCGGCGGCCACGATCTCGTGACCGGCGTCGCGCAGGGCGGCAGCGAGGACGGCGCCGACGCGACCTGCGCCGACCACGCCCACCCGCAGGGGGTGCGTCATGGTGTCGGACCTTTCGTTCCCGTCCCTCCGACCACCCTGCCCCCGTGCCACCGTGCGGTGTCAGGAGGGATCAGGGCCGGGGTGGGTACCGGACGTAGTGCTGACTCGTGCTGCCGAGGGTACGCCGGGCGGCAGCGCGGCGGAACCGGGCTCACGCGTGGGCTGGCTCACACCCGCCGCCGTCAGCCGGGGCCCCGCCGGTGCCGACCGGCACCGCGCGGGTCTGCGAGGATGCCGCCCATGGAATCGAGTGGTGCCCGCACGCGCAACGTCGCCGTCCTGCTGGGAGGCGGGGTCGGCGCCCGGATCGGCCTGGCCATCCCCAAGCAGCTGATCAAGGTCGCCGGCAAGACCATCCTCGAGCACTCCCTGGCCGCCCTGCACCACCACCCGCAGGTGGACGAGGTGTTCGTGATGATGGCGCCCGGCCACCTGGACGCGGTGCACGCGATCGTCCGCGGCGGGCAGTACCCCAAGGTCACCCAGATCCTCGAGGGCGGCGAGACCCGCAACGAGACCACGCTGCGAGCCCTCGACGCGCTCGGCGACGAGGAGTGCCACGTGCTCTTCCACGACGCCGTCCGCCCGCTGCTGGCGCCGCGCATCATCGGCGAGTGCTTCGCGGCGCTCGAGGACTACCCCGCGGTCGACGTCGCCATCCCCTCGGCGGACACCATCATCGAGGTCGACGAGGCCGACACGATCCGCGCGATCCCGCCGCGCGCCTCGCTGCGCCGGGGCCAGACGCCGCAGGCGTTCCGTTCCTCGGTGATCAAGGCGGCGTACGCGAAGGCCGGCGAGGACCCCGACTTCGTGGCCACCGACGACTGCACCGTGGTGCTGCGCTACTCCCCCGACCAGCCGATCGTGGTGGTGCACGGCGACGAGCGGAACATGAAGGTCACCGAGCCGATCGACGTCTACCTCGCCGACAAGCTCTTCCAGCTGACCAGCAACGACCTCCCCACCCCGCGCACCGAGGCGGAGTACGCCGAGGCGCTGGCCGGGCGCACGGTGGTCGTCTTCGGCGGCAGCTACGGGATCGGCGCCGACATCGCCGCGCTCGCGACCCGGCACGGCGCCGAGGTCTTCGTCTTCAGCCGCTCCAGCACCGACACCCACGTGGAGCGGCGCGCCGACCTCGCCGAGGCCGCACGCCAGGTGATGGAGAAGACCGGGCGCGTCGACTTCGTCGTCAACACCGCCGGGGTGCTGCCGCGCGGCGAGCTGATCGACACCAGCGAGGAGACGATCTACGCCGCCACCGAGATCAACTACCTCGCGCCGGTCTTCATCGCCCAGGTCTTCTTCCCGCTGCTGCAGCGGACCTCGGGCTCCATGCTGCTCTTCACCTCCAGCTCCTACACCCGCGGGCGCAGCGGCTACAGCCTCTACTCCTCGGCGAAGGCGGCGACGGTGAACCTCACCCAGGCGCTGGCCGACGAGTGGGCCGAGCACCGGGTCCGGGTGAACTGCGTCAACCCCGAGCGCACGGCCACCCCGATGCGCACCAAGGCCTTCGGCCAGGAGCCCCCCGGCACCCTGCTGGAGTCCGAGATCGTGGCGCAGACCTCGCTCGACGTGCTGCTCTCCCCGCAGACCGGGCACATCTACGACGTCCGACGCGACGACCCGCTGGCGACGATCGAGGCCGGCCAATGAACGAGGGGCCGATGGACGAGCAGCACGGCGGGCGCCGGCCCGGCCACGAGCAGGGCCGCGGCCCGCTGATCCGCCGGCGCCGCGAGAAGCGCCTGGCCGCACTGGCGGCCGCCGAGCGCCGGCTGCCGGTGGGCTTCGCCGTCGTCGGCGTGCAGAAGGCGGCCACCAGCACGCTGTACCGGATGCTGGTCAAGCACCCGGAGGTCGCCGGTGGCCCCGAGAAGGAGATGCGTTTCTTCCTCGACGAGCAGCGCGACTGGTCGCAGCCCGACTACGCGGAGTACGCCCGGGCCGCGAACAACCCCCGGCTTCGGCTCGCCGGGGACGCCACCCCGGCGTACTTCTTCTGGCCGCACGCCCTCGAGCGGATGGCCGCCTACGACCCGCGGCAGCGGCTCATCGTGAGCCTGCGCGACCCGATCGAGCGGGCCTTCTCGCAGTGGTCGATGGAGCGCTACTGGGACCCGGAGTTCCCCGACCTGGCCGACGCGGTCGAGCAGTGGGGCCACGCCGAGCTGCCCACCGAGGTGCCCGCCGGCCAGACGCCCGCCCAGCTGCGCCGGCAGTCGCTCTTCGTCCGGGGGCTGTACGGCGAGCAGCTGGCCCGCGGGCTGGCCCACTTCGGGCGCGAGCAGTGGCTGGTGCTCGACTTCCGTGACGTCGTCGGCCGGCCCGAGCGGACGCTGGACGCGACGACGGACTTCCTCGGCCTCGAGCGGTTCACGACCTACCCGCCGGCACTGCACCGCAACCGGACGCCGACCGACCACACCGGCGCGGCGCCGAGCGTGGCGCAGGTCAGCGGGCTGGTCGAGCGCTACGCCCCCGACCTCGCCCGCCTCGAGGAGCTCTCCGGCCTCGACACCAGTGCCTGGTCGACGCGCCGGGTGGCCGCGGGCGAGCTGTCGGCCGCCGACCTGACGGCCAGGATGCTCGGCAAGCTCGGCCTGGCCTGAGCCGGCCTCAGCCCCGGGGCCGGCGGACCCGTTGCAGGACCCGCCCGCGCAGGGCGCCGAGCAGCTCGCGCCCCCCGGCGTCGGCGATGCTGGGAGCCACGCCGGAGCGCCCTTCGGGGCGTGTTTCGGGCCCGGCCGGGGCGGCCTTGCGGGCGAGGCGCTCGCGAGCGGCCCTGGCACCGGCCTTGCGGGCCTCGACCTTGGCCTCCTCCATGGCGTCGTGGCTGATCGCGGCCGCGTCCGCGAAGAGGCGCTCGTAGCGTGCGCCCAGGGCGTCGAGCCGGGCCGAGGCGTCGGCGTCGCTGCCGTGGGCCCGGGCGAGCACCTCCAGGGCGTCCCAGACCTGCTGGGCGACGTCCTGCAGCTGCACCGGGATCGACAGCTCGTCCCAGGTGACCCGGTGCCGGCGCAGGTCGGGGTCGATGAACTCGTCGACCGGGCTGGGTCCGTCCGCCGCGGGGTCGGGCGTGAAGCGCAGGCCGAGGTCGGTTCCCAGCCCGAGCAGCACGGGACGCCAGCTCTCGAGCAGGTCGGTGTAGCGGACGAAGGCCCGCGCCTGATCGCGGGTCTGCCGCTCGCTGATCACCGAGCTGTTGATCCAGCGCGCGACGCTGAACGTCTCGTAGCGCAGGCGGGTGGCCTCGTCGTCGGAGGCGTAGTAGGTCGCGCGGCTGCCGACCACCTCGGCGGGGTGGCGCAGCATCGAGATGTAGGCGATCTCCAGGCCGGCCTCGGCGGCGGCCTCGCGCCACAGGGCCTGGGCCCACACCGAGCGCGGGTCCTTGACGACGACCTGGTCGGCGTCGGCGGAGTGCTCGCGCAGGTGCTCGACCAGCCGGCGGCGCAGGTCCGGCGTGATGGCGTCCTGGGCGCGGCCGAAGGCGCCCGGGCGGCTGTCGAAGTCGTTGATGCCGGCGCCCTGGGTGATCTCCTTGTGGAAGGCGACGGCCCACTTGGACTCGAAGAAGCCCTTGGGGTTCGAGTCGTTGGCCCCCAGGTGCGGGCCCGGGACGTGGAGCCCGAGGTGGTGCAGGGTGCCCGACATGGTGCTGGTGCCGCTGCGTCCGGTCCCGGTGATCAGCACGAGCTTCGACATCAGCCCTCCCCGCCCGCGGCGCGGCGCTCGCGCACCCGGCGTACGACGCTGCGCGCGGCGCGGCGCGGCAGCGTGCTGGAGCGCTCGGCCGCCAGCCGCTCGGCCACCTTCTCCTCCAGCTGCTTGCGGGCCGCGGTCCGGGCGGTCCGGCGGCCCTTGGCCACGGAGTCCTGACGCAACCGGGTCAGGGTCGGCTTGACCAGCTCGAGGGCGTCGGCGTGCACCCGGGCGTACTCCTCGCGCAGGCCGGCGATCCGGTCCGCGACGTCGACCGACTCGCCGCCCCCGGCGAGCTCGCCGAGCGCGTCGAACGTGCGGTCGGCCAGCGACTGGAGGTGGACCGGCACCGAGGATTCGGTCCAGCCGGGCTTCATCCGGCGCAGCTTGGGGTCGATGAAGTCGTCGACCGGGTGCGGCTGCTGCTCGGGGGGCGGGTCGAGGGCGAGCCCCAGCCGGTCGCGCAGGCGGACCAGCTCGGTGCGCCACTCGGCGGTGAGGTCCGGGTAGTGGACGAACGCGCGCGGCGACCCCGCGGTCAGCTGCTCGGTCAGCAGCGCCACGTTGATCCAGCCGGCGACGGCCGGGATCTCGCTGGCGTTGTAGTAGTTGCTGCGGCTCGACGACACCTCGGAGGGGTGGCGCAGCATGATCACCGAGCTCGGCGCGACCCCGACCCGCTCGGCCGCGTGCGCCCACAGGTCGCGGAACCACACCATGCGGGGGTCCTTGATGACCAGGCGGCCGTGCTTCTCCATCCGCGGCGCCAGCCACTCGTACAGCTCGTCACGGACGGCCCGGTCCGCGAGCACGCCCTCGAGCCGGGCCATCACGGTGGGATCGCTGTCCAGCGTCGCCACCCCCGCGCCCTCGAGCAGCCGCTTGTGGAGGTTCACGGCCCAGCGGGGCTCGAAGAAGCCCGACGGGTTGGTCTCGTTGCCCTTGATCGCCTGGGGCACCTGGTAGCCGCTGTGGGCCAGGGCACCGGCCATGGTGCTGGTCCCGCTGCGGCCCGGGCCTAGGACGAGGACGAGCGAGCGTTCGCCGTCCTGCTGGGCGCCCCCCGTGGTGGGGTCCTGGTCGGCTGCTGGCACGGTCTGTCGTCCTCCGGATGGTGCGGGCTGTGGGGTGTGACGGGCTCGTGGTGGGGCTCGGTGGGGGGCGCCGACCACGTCGGAGGCTATCAGCCGGGGGGTGCGTCACCGCGGGGCACGAACACCGCGTCGACGAACCGTTCACCGGCCCGGCCGTCCTCGAGGTCGAGGTAGTCGCGGCGGAAGGCGGCGTACGCCGCCGCGTGCTGCCGGCGGACCTCGTCGAGGTGCAGCAGCCGGTCGGCGACCTCGGCCGTGGTGTCCACCAGCGGGCCCGGGGCGGTGGGCTCGAAGTCGAAGAGCCAGCCGCGGGTGTCCTGGTAGCGGCGGAGGTCGGGCACGTGGAAGATCATCGGCTTCCCGGTGACCCCGAAGTCGAAGCGGAGCGAGGAGTAGTCGACGATCGCGGCGTCCGCGGCGAGGTAGAGGTCGGAGACCTCGGGATAGTCGGTCACCTCGATGCAGCCCGGCCGGTCCCCCACCCGACGGTCGGAGCGGGCGTTGAAGGCGTGGCCCCGGACCAGGATCACGAAGTCGTCGCCCAGCGCGGCGTACGCCTCGGCGAAGTCGAAGAAGTCCGCCATCACCGCGCGGCTGTCGTTGGTCGCGAGGTAGTCGCGGAAGGTCGGCGCGTAGAGGACGGCCGTCTGGTGCTCGCCGATGCCGAGAGCCTCGCGGGTGGCCCGGCGGATCGCCTCGGCCTCCGGGGCGAGCAGCACGTCGTTGCGGGGGTAGCCGATCTCGAGGACGTCGCCGTCGTAGGCGAAGTCGCGGCACAGCAGCGGGGTCGCGTAGCGGGCCGGCGAGACGAGGTGGTCCCACTGGGCGGCGCGACGGTCGTAGGACTCGATCCGGGCCCGCGAGAACTGGGTGTTCTCCCAGTGCGCGTGGCCCATCTGCTTGAACGGGTAGCCGTGGAAGGTCTGCACCACCACCTGGCCCTCGGGCTTCTGGTGGTACTCCGGCTGGTACATGTTGTCGACGTAGTACTGCACCGAGCTGATCAGCTCGTACCACTCGCGGCTGTTCACGACCACCGGGCGGCCGCCCTCGGGCACCACGACCGAGTGGTCGTGCACCGCCCAGTAGACGGGCAGGTCGGCGCCCCGGCGGCGCAGCTCGCGCTGGATGGAGAGGCCGTTGTCGGTGGCCGACTCGCCGAAGTAGGAGCGCATCAGGACGCCGGGGGTCAGCCCGGCCGGGCGCGGCGGGGCGGTGCGCAGCCGGTGCTGCTGGTAGGCGCCGCGGGCCGCGCCCACGGGGCGCACCAGGCTCAGCCGCACTCCAGCGTTCGGGCCGCGCACGACCCGGCCCTCCAGCCGGGGCGTGAGCACCGGGACCGGCAGGACGTCGCTGAGCCGGGTGGAGGTGCGCACCGGCACCACCTCGGTCGACCCGTCGGAGCAGGTCACCTCGGCGGACACGTCGTGGTCGCCGACGGGCAGCGGCCAGCGGCCGAAGCGGTAGACCTCGTGGCGCAGGTCGAGGACCGCCTCGAAGCGGCCGTCGGCGACCGCCGCGGGGGCCCCGGAGGTGGTGCTGCGCAGGCTCCGCGCCGAGAGGCGCAGCTCGCGGACCGGCACTCCGAGGGTGCGGCCGCGCAAGGTGAGCGTGCCGGTGTCGTCCACCGAGGCCTCGTCGACCAGCACGGCCAGGTGCCACTCCCGGACGACGAGCTCGCCGTCGCGGTGCGTCTCGAGGGCGGCGCCGACACCGGCGGGCAGCTCGCGGGCGCCCTCGTCGCGCACCAGGGCGACTCGTCGGTCGTTCAGGTCACGCCCCTCCACCCGCCACTCGCGGGCGGAGCCGGGCGGGACCGGGGCGGTCTCGGGCAGCTCGAGCTCGAAGGACTGCGCACGGCCCGGACGACCCGTCTCCACCGCGACCGACACCGACTGCCCCCGGGTGGTGGCGACCACCCGGGAGAGCTGCGTGGTGGTCTCCTCGGAGAGGCTGCCGCGCAGGGTGCGGGCGTCGAGGTGTGCGGTGACCCGGAGCCCGTCCAGGGCGACACGCAGGCGCAGCACCCGGTTGTACTGCCACTCGGCCTGCACCCGCCCGCCGGCCTCGAGGGCGAGGGCGGGCACGACGCCGGCGGCCCCGCTGCGCAGCAGCCGCTGGGCCGGCCGGGTGACGGTGTGGCCGCCCGCCTCGACCCGCAGCAGCACCGACCATCCGGCGCCGTCGGCGGCGTCGGCCAGGACGTCGGAGACCGGGACCTCGACGCCGAACGCCCCCGGTGAGTGGTCGCACCAGGTGTCGTCCTGCGGCGGTGGGAACGACGGGACGGGGCGCTCGGTGGCCCAGAAGACGCGCTCGGTGCCCGTGCTGTCCTCGCGCAGCACGACCGCGACCCGCGAGCGGTGCTCGGCGAGGTCGACCTTCCCGAGGTAGGCCCAGCCGGAGATCCAGGCCGCGGACCGGCCGTCGGGGTGACGGACCCAGTGCAGGTTCTCGATCGAGTGGTGCAGCGGCAGCTGCTCGGGGCGGAGGAGGAAGAGCTCGTCGTCGAGGTCGGGGTCGCCGAGCAGCGGCAGGTCCAGCAGGACGCCGTCCGGACGTACCGTCGAGGGCCACTCCTCCAGGCGCAGTCCCTTGCGGCGCACGAGCTCCTGGGCGTCGGCGCGCCGGTCCTGCAGCGCCAGCGTGAGCAGCACCCGGCGTCCGGGCATGGTCTGCTCCCAGACCCAGTCGGCGGCTCCGTCGCTGAGGTCGCGCACGGCGGCCACCAGCTCCTCCCAGTAGGCGTCCTCGACGGTGCCGGGGCTGGTGAGGTACCAGTGGAAGTGAACGTCGAAGAGCGTGTGCCGCCAGGCCTCGAACAGATCGACGGAGGCCTCGAGGCGCAGGGCGTCCCGGCTGACCCGCCAGGCCTCGATCCGGTCCCGGAGGTCGGCGAGGCTGGCGGTCTGCTGGCTGATCGAGCTCTGGTCGTCGCGGGCCCGGTAGCGGTACACCACGTCGGGCAGCACGTCGATCGCGCGGGCCCGCACGAACAGCTGGGTGATGATCGGCTGGTCCTCGTAGGCGACGCCCTCGCGGAACCACAGGTCCTGGGCCTCCCAGAACTCGCGCCGGAACAGCTTGTTCCAGGAGTAGAGGTTGCGCAGCAGCGCCGGGAACCCCTCGATGCCCACCGCGGTGAGCCGGTCGCCGTGGACCGCGCGGACCCACTCCGGCGACCAGGATCCGGCGCCGTTGAAGCGCTCGACCGAGCCGACGACGAGGTCGGAGCCGCTGGCGTCGATCGCCCCCAGCATCACCCGCAGCGCGCCGGGGGGCAGCAGGTCGTCGGAGTCGACGAACGTGAGGTGGCGCCCCCGCGCGTGCCGGACGCCGGTGTTGCGCGCGGCGCCGAGGCCGCCGTTGGGTCGGGTGATCAGCCGGACCCGCGGGTCACGGGCGGCGTAGTCCTCGGCCACGGCGCGCGAGCCGTCCGGGGAGCCGTCGTCGACGAGCAGCACCTCGAGGTGTGCGACGTCCTGGGCCAGGATGCTGTCGAGGCAGTCGGCGAGGTAGCGCTCGACGTTGTAGAACGGCACGACCACACTGATGTCGGGGCGTCGCAGGCGGCGCGCGACGCCGGTGCGGGCGAGCCGACGGGCCACTCGACGGGCCGACGGTCGGGAGACCACGCGGGAGGCCACCCGGGCTCCCCGGCCGGCCCCGCGCAGCACGGCCTCGCGGGCGGTCATCGGGCGGTCATCAGGCTAGGTCCCAGGTGTCCGGCATGGGCGCAATCTACCGATCGGTGCCGGCGTGCGGGGCAGGCGGCTCGTCGGCGCCCGCCAGGAGGGCCAGCAGCCCGTCGACGACCCGCTCGGCGGCGTGGCCGTCCTGCCAGGGGTTGAACTCGGCGTTGAGGGCCGCGACGGCTCCGGCGTACGACGCGCGCAGGCCGGGCAGGTCCCGCAGCGCCGCCACCACCCCGGCGGTGTCGGCCACGAACGGGCCGGGGGCCGAGTCGGCGAACGGGAACAGGAAGCTGCGGCTGCCCGCGTCGTACTCCTCCAGGTCGGGCACCAGGAAGACCATCGGGCGGCCGGTGAGCGCGTAGTCGAAGCGGAGCGAGGAGTAGTCGAGCACCGCGGCGTCCGAGGCCAGCACCAGGTCGTTGACCTCGGGGTAGGAGGTCACGTCGATGACCCGCCCCGCTCCGGTCCCGGTTTCGGTCCCGGCTCCAGTGGGGTCTGCGGGGAGCCCGGGGGTGTGGAAGCGGTGCCCGCGCAGCAGCAGGACGTGGTCCTCACCGAGGGCCTGGGCCGCGGCCGTCACGTCCAGGTGGTCGGTCATCGCGGCGGCCCGGGGCCGGGTGGCGAGGTGCTCGCGCCAGGTCGGCGCGTAGAGCACCGCGCGCTGGTGCTCGCCGATGCCCAGCAGCCGCCGGGTCGCGCGGCGGCGGGCCACCCCGGCCGGGCCGACCAGGTCGTCGTCGCGCGGGTAGCCGTGCTCCAGGGCAGGCCCCCCGTAGCCGTACTGCTCGCGGTAGTGCCGGGTCATCGCGGGCGTCGGGGTGAGGATCGCGCTCCAGGTGTCGACCCCGCGGGCGCGCAGCGTCGCGATCTGCGCCGGCCCGTGCTCCAGCGCGCGCCACTGCCCGAGCCCCATCGCCTTGCTGGGGTAGCCGTGGAAGGTCTGCAGCAGGAACTGCCCGGGGCGGCGGCGGAACCAGACCTCGACGTCGGTGTTCAGCACCAGGCAGCCGGCGCGGGCCAGCGCGTCGTACCAGGCCCGGCTGCGCAGCAGCACCGGTGTGGTGCCCGCGGGGGCCCGCTGGCTGTGGTCGCTGATCCCCCACAGCGCCCGGACGCCCGGACGCCGCCGGCGCAGCTCCTCCCAGATGGCCAGCGGACTGTCGGTGGCGGTGCGGCCGGCGTAGGTCTCGAAGTAGTACAGGTCGGGGTGCACCGGCACCGTGGTGCGGGCGTAGCCCTCGCGCAGCACCTCCTGGGCCCGGGGACCGGCCTCGTCGTCGCCGAGCGGTGCGCCGAGCCCGAGGACCAGCCCACCGCGCGGGCCGAGGTGGGGGCGCACCCGGTGCCGCTCGCCGCGCAGCTCGAACGGCAACCTCCCGCGCAGCTCCTCGCCGACGGCGACGTTGCCGGTGCCCGTCACGAGGCGGTACCCGCCCGGCGCCAGCCAGGTGGGGACGCCGAAGTGGTCGGCCCTCAGCTCGAGACGCACGGTGCCCGCCGGCGCGGTGGCCCCGTGCACGGCCACCCGGCGGCCCTGCGGGTCGAGCAGGCGCAGGTCCGCGAGGTGGTGGCCCTCACCGAGGACCGAGACGACGAGGACGTCGCCGTCCAGGGCCAGCCCCGAGACGACGAGCACGTCGCCGTCCGGGGCCACCCGGCGCACCGGGGGCCCGGGCAGGTGCACGGCGCCGGTGCGGGTCACGGCACCGACCTGCACGCGCACCCTCAGCACTGTCTGGTCCGGGCCGGTGCGCACCGCGGCGTCGGGGATCTCGACCCGCACGGCCAGGGCGCGCTGGAAGCGACGGGCGGCCCAGCGGGTGGCCTCGGCGCCGGGCAGGGGGCGGAGGTCGAGCAGGGGGCCCTCGGGGACGCGGGCGTCCACGGGATCTCGTGGGCCGTGGGCTTCCCCCTCGGGGGCGACGAGCACCCGGACGTCCCCACCGGCGCCCTCGCCCAGGTCGACGTGGCGCACCTCGAGGAACAGGTCGACCTCGCGGCCCCGGGCCGTGGGGCGGATGCGTCGCACCAGGCAGCGCAGCGGCGTCTCGCCGGGACCGAGCTCACGGACCTCGTCGGGCAGCTCGAGCCCCGGGGTACGCCACGCGGCGAGGACGCGGTCGCCCTCGACCTCGGTGGGCAGGTCGTCACCCAGGGCCGCCACTTCGGCGGCCAGTGCCGCTACCTCGCGACGCCGGTCGTCGGCGGCCAGCCGCACCAGGCTGCGGGCCGCGACCCCGCTCCGCCGGGGCTCCGGGCCGAGCGGCCGGCGCAGCTCCTCGGCTATCCGCTGCAGCGTCGCCCACTGCGCGTCGTCCGCGCGCTCGGCGTCGACGAGCAGGCGCGGCAGCTCGATCGCAGCCAGGTGCTGCTCCCACGCGCCCTCCCACGGGGAGCCGGCCAGGGCCGCGCGCACGGCGGCGCAGCGCCGCTGCCAGTCCGCCAGGCCCGGCAGGGCACTGGGGGTGGCACTGAACGGGCGGAAGCCGTGGTCGTGGGCGTAGGTCGAGATCGGGGCGTCCAGGACGTCGACGTGCGGTGCCGCGGCCAGCAGCGCCGCCACCGTGGGTGAGAGCAGCCAGTCGTCGTCCGGCCCGAAGCGGCCGGGACCGGCGCGCCAGGCGCTGCGCCGGATGAGCTTGTTGCCGACGGCGAGGTCTCCGGCCAGGGCGGGGCCCCCCGCCGCCGTCCGGGCCGGGCCGGGGTCGGCGTGCGCCTCGCGCTGGGCGCGGGCGAGCCACGGCTCGGGGCTGCCGGTCTGCTCGAGCAGGCCGGTGGCCAGGGCGGAGCCGGACGCCGCCAGCGACCCGGCGGCCCGGGCCACGGCGTCCGGGGCCAGGAGGTCGCAGCCGCGGAGGAAGAGCAGGTGCTCGCCCCGGGCGGCGCCCGCCCCGTCGCTCGCCGCCGCGGCCCAGGTGGGCCGGCCGGGGCGCAGCCGCAGGCGCACGTCGGCGAGGTCGCCGAGGGCGTCCTCGACCCGGTCGGCCGCGTCCCCGACCGGGCAGAGCAGCACCTCGAGCAACGCATGGCCCTGGCCCAGGGCGGAGCCGACCGCGTCGGCCAACCGGGGCAGGTCGGAGGTCTCGCAGACGAGCACCACGTCGACCGGCCCGGCCGTGGCCCCGGGGATCCCCAGGGGCCCGGCCAGGCGGCGGCGCAGGGCCCGGTGCACGGGGCCCGGGAGCGCCGCCGCCAGCCTCAGAGCAGTCCCTCCTGGGTGAGGAAGTCCTTGGCGACGTCCGCGGCCTTCTCGCGGTCGACGGCCACCCGGCCGTTGAGCTCGGTCAGCTTCTCGGTGGTGAGCGCAGCCATCAGGGGGTTGAGGACGTCCGCGACGTCCGGGTGCTCGGCGAGGAAGTCGGAGCTGACGGCCGGCACGAGGTTCTGGGCGGGCTGGATCTGCTGGTCGTCCTCCAGGACGACCAGGCCCTGGCTGTCCAGGGTGCCGTCGGTGGTGCTGGTCTCACCGAGCTGGGACTCGTTGTCGAGCACCGACTGGTAGGTCTGGTCGCTGGCGTAGCCCAGCGGAAGCACCTCGGTCACGTTGATGCCGTACTCGTCGCTGAGACCGCCCTCGCAGTCGAGGCGTCCCTCGCAGTCGGGGGCCGCGGCGAGCACGACGTCGACGCCCTTCAGGTCGGAGAGCTTGGTGACGCCCTGGGCCTGCGAGAAGTCCTTGGCGACGAAGAAGGCGTTGGTGTCGGTCGCCTCGGAGAGCTCGAGCAGGGTCAGGCCCTGGTTGTCGAGCAGCTCCTTGCCCTGGTCGGCCAGCTCCTGCCCGTCGCCCGCGGTCAGCGGCTCGGCGCTCTCGCCGTTCTCGGTGGAGTTGAGGAAGTTGACGATGCCGCCGACGTACTCCGGGACGATGTCGATGCTCTCGGGGAACGTCGGCATGTAGGCGTCGCGCGAGTCGACGAGCTTGACGTCGGTGCTGTAGCCGGCCTCCGTCAGCAGCTGGTCGTACATCGAGGCGACCAGCGTCGCCTCGGGGAAGTTCTGCCCCGCGATCGACACCGTGCCCTTGTCGTCCGAGCCGGACGCCGACGGGTCGGCGGACGCCTGGGAGGAGGAGAGGTCGTCACCGGCACAGGCCGTCGCGACGAGGATGGAGCCGACGGCCAGCACCGTGGCGAGCGAGCGTCGTACCTGCATGAAGGTCCCCTTGTGTGTCCCGCGGCCCGGTGGTGCCGCGCGTGTCCGGTGAGCGGGCGTGCGCCCGCCGCTCAGCCGCCGACCGCGTCGGCGTCCGCCGCCAGCCTATTCGGGTCCTCCGACATTTCCTTGTCCCGGGTCGGCGCGCTGGTCCGCGGGTTCGGGTCGAGGGCCCGCTGGAGCGCCGCGGCGCCCAGCTCGAGCACCAGGGCCACGGCCGCGACCACCACCGCGCCGGCGAGGCCCTTGCCGTAGTTGGTGCGGAAGAAGCCGTCGGTGATCACCCGCCCGAGCCCGGGGCCGGCGACGAGGGCGGCGATCGTGGCGGTCGCCCAGACCTGCACCAGGGCGAGCCGGACGCCGGACATCACCAGCGGGAGCGCGAGCGGCAGCTCGACGCGACGGAACTTCTGCGCGCCGGTCATGCCCATGCCGTCGGCGGCCTGGCGCACGTCGGCGGGCACCTCGCGGACCGCGACGTAGGCGTTGGTGATGATCGGCGGCAGGGCGAAGAGGGTGAGCGCCACGAGGGTGGCGAGACCGGCGCGGCCGTAGGGGCCGAAGTCGGCGCGGCCGGGCACGTCGGCGGTGACCAGGATGGCCAGCAGCGCGAACGTCGGGACGGCGCGGCCGATGTTGGAGATGTTGATGGCCAGGAAGCCCCCGCGGCCGAGGTGCCCCAGCCACAGCGCGACCGGCAGACCCAGGAGGACGGCGACGGCGAGGGCGGAGAAGCTGAGCAGCAGCTGCTGCAGCAGCAGGTCGAGCATGCCGCCGTCCCCGCTCCAGCTGCCGCCGTCCAGCAGGTAGCGCCAGGTGTCACCGAACACCGTCATACCTGCGCCCCCCGGGTCCACGGGGTGAGCACGCGCTGGGCCAGCACGATGAGGACGTCGAGCAGCACCGCGAGGACCACGCACAGCACGGCCGCGGTGAACAGCTCGGCCCGGAAGTTGGTGTTGACGCCGTCCTTGATCAGGTTGCCCAGGCCGCCGTACGCCACCAGCGAGCCGACCGTGGTCAACGCCACGGTGGAGACGGTGGCGACCCTCAGGCCGGCCATGATCACCGGCAGCGCCAGCGGCAGCTCGACGCGGAACAGCAGCCGGGTGGCGCCGTAGCCGAGGCCGGTGGCCGACTCGCGGACGTCGGCGGGCACCGCCCGCAGGCCTTCCAGCATGGCCCGGACCAGCACGGTCAACGCGTAGAGCGCGAGCCCGATCACCACCGTGGTCGGGCTCAGCCCGGTGAACGGAACCAGCAGCGGGAAGAGGGCCAGGGACGGGATCGTGTAGATCCCGGTGCTCACGCCGAGGACCGTCGACTCCAGGCGCGCGAAGCGACGCGCGAGCAGCGCCAGCGGGAACGCGATCAGCACTCCGAGCACCACCGAGGCCACGGTGATCCAGACGTGCTCGAGCGTCGCCGCGGTGATCTGGGCGTGCCGGTCGACGAGGTACTGGCCGCAGATCCAGTCGTTGGTGAGGCGGCTGTAGCAGCTCGGTCCGGTGGCCGCCTGCACGAGTAGGGTCACCGCATGGACGTTACCGGCTCCGCCGAGCCCGACGCGATGATCCGGCTCTCGGGCGTGGGCAAGACCTACGACGACGGGACCGTGGCGGTCCAGGCGATCGACCTGACGGTTCGCCGCGGGGAGCTGGTCTGCCTCGTCGGGCCGTCCGGGTGCGGCAAGTCGACGACGTTGAAGATGATCAACCGCCTGATCGAGCCGACCACCGGCACGATCGAGATCGACGGGTCGGACGTCACCCGGCAGGACCCGGTCCGGCTGCGGCGCGGCATCGGCTACGTCATCCAGCAGGTGGGGCTCTTCCCGCACCAGCGGATCGTGACGAACGTGATGACCGTGCCGCTGCTCTACGGCGAGTCCAAGGCGGTGGCCCGGCGGCGAGCCACCGAGCTGCTCGAGCTGGTCGGCCTCGACCCGGCGACGTACGCCGAGCGCTACCCGCACCAGCTCTCCGGCGGTCAGCGCCAGCGGGTGGGCGTGGCCCGGGCTCTGGCGGCGAACCCGCCCGTGCTGCTGATGGACGAGCCGTTCGGCGCCGTCGACCCCGTGGTGCGGGTGCACCTGCAGGACGAGTTCCTGCGGTTGCAGCGCGACCTGGGCAAGACCGTCGTCCTGGTCACCCACGACATCGACGAGGCGGTGCGGATGGGCGACCGGGTGGCCGTCTTCGCCGCCGGCGGCCGGCTGGCGCAGTACGCCACCCCCACCGAGCTCCTGGCCCGGCCGGCCGACGACTTCGTCGCGGACTTCGTCGGCTCGACCCGTGGCCTGCGCCGGCTGACGGTCACCCCCATCGACCCCGCCCACCTGGAGCCCCTGGACGGTGTGAACGCCGGCGACCTCGGCGCCGCGATCGACGTCGACTCCTCCCTGGAGCATGCGCTGGCCGTGCTGCTGCGCGACGACCGGTCCATCATCGGCGTCAAGCAGGGCGCCCGCTTCCTCGGCGTCCTGACCCCCAACGGGATCCACGCCGCCCTTCGCGCCTCCCTGCGCTGAGCGTCGCCGCGCCGCGGCCGCTGGTCGAGGTGCGAGCGAGTGCAACGAGCGAGCCTCGAGACCCCACGACGCAGGCGCCCACCTGACCCGGTTTCGAGACCCCACGACGCAGGCACCCACCTCACCCGGTTTCGAGGCTCAGGCGCCGGGCGCCTTCACACCTCAACCAGCGGGGCGTCCCGGCATCCGCTGGTCGAGGTGCGAGCGAGTGCAACGAGCGAGCCTCGAGACCCCGCAACGCAGACACCCACCTCACCGGGTTTCGAGGCTCAGGCGCCAGAGCGCCTTCACACCTCAACCAGCGGGGCGAGGCTCAGGCGCCGGGCGCCTTCACACCTCAACCAGCGGGGGCCGGGTCGACGGGGACGTCGCGGTGCCAGGACTCCGTGACGTACTTGGTCGTCCAGCCCATCGAGGTGTAGAGGCCGGCGGCGCCGGTCGGGGAGTCGGCGTCGACCTCGAGGCCGACGCGGTCCCGGCCCCGGACGGCGGCGTCGGCGATGATGGTGCCGAGCAGGCCCTTGGCCACGCCGCGGCCCCGGGCGGCCTCGAGGACCCCGAGGTAGGAGACGTAGGAGCCGTCCGGCTTGTCGTTGCTGCCCTCGGAGACGGTGCCGATCAGGGCCCCGACGGCCTGCGGCGCGTCGCCGTCGGTGAGCTCGGCCAGCCACCAGTGGTCCCAGCGGTGGCCAGGGTCCTCCCGCAGGCGGTGGAGGAACTCCTCGAAGGTCTCCTCGCTGGAGTTGAAGTGGTCGACGAAGGCCCCCTCGAGCACCTCGTGGACGCCGCGCAGGTCGTCCTCGTCGGGCAGCCCCGAGCCGGCTCGCCGGACGCGGCGGAAGATGACGCCGTCCTTCTCCCAGTGCCCGGGCGACTGCGCCAGCTCCGTCTCCTCGGGAGTCACCGGTCGGGTCATCTGCCACCAGGTGCGGACCCGCTCGAAGCCGCTCCCGGCGAGCCAGGCGTGCTGACGCTCGTCGTCGGCGAAGGCCCCGGTGTCGATCTGCTGGGTCGCCAGGCCGCGGGCGGCGCCCACGGCCTGCGCCTGGCCGACCGCCCACTCGACGAGGACGTCGGAGCAGGCGTCGGCGATCTCGGCGCCGAGACCACGCTCGACGAGGTGCACGAAGAGCATCCGGCCCGCGGAGCGGTCGTGCACGCTCCCCCAGGCCCGGATCTCGCCCTCGGCGTCGCGCACCACGACGTTCTCGCGGGTGCGCAGCCCGCGCTCGGAGACCTCCACGAGCACGTCGTCGACCCCGGAGGCGGCCCAGCCGCGCCCGTCCCGCTCGTGGGCCCGCAGCAGCGCGGTGAGCCGGGCGACGACGAGACGGTCCGCGGGGTCCGGGGTCTCGACCTCCCAGCCATGGGGCAGCCCGTGGGTGTCACCGATCACTTCGACGGGGTCGCTCTCGAACCTGGAGTCCTCTGGGATCACGGGTCGATTCTGCCGTACGACGACGGCCGGGGGCCGACCGGTCGTCCCGGTCGGCCCCCGGCCGTGTCGTGCCGTGCAGGTCAGGCGTGCCGGCGGGCCGGCGCGGCCTGCCAGGCGGCGAGCTCGGTGCGCAGCACATCGAGCTCCGCCTCGAGCTCGGCGACCCGGACGACCGCCTCGGCGGCGAGCCCCTCGGAGTCGTCGAGGCGGGCCGCGAGGTCGCGCCCCTCGGTCTCGGCGACGTCCGCCCGGCGGGCCTCGCTGTTCATCTTGCGGGTGACCTCGGCCGCCCGCAGCTGCGCGGTGCTCAGGGCGCCCTCGAGCTCGAGGATCGTCTCCTCGTGGCGTGCGATGCGCGCCGCCATCCCGGTGGCGAACTCGGCGTGCTCCGCGGTGCGGGTCACCGTGAGGTCCCGGTAGGCCCGGGCCTGCTCGGCGCGGTCGCGGGCCGCCTCACGACGCGTCACCATCAGCTCGGAGTGGGTGATCCGGGTGGCCGAGCCGCCGAGGGCGACGCTGAGCAGCGCGGCCAGGGTGACCAGCGGCCAGGAACCGCTCAGGACGGCACCGAGGACGACGACCGCCGAGAGCGCGATCAGCGCCGCCGCAACAGTGAGGCGGGCGCTCCGCTGGCGGCGACGAGCCCGAGGGGCTCGAGAGGTGGGGACAGACATGAGAGCAGATTAGGGGCCGTCGGGGTCGGAGCGGACGCGACACGCACGCTCGAGGGCCAACGCCGTGATGGTCATCGCCACACCGCCGACCCCGGCCGTCACCGAGCGCCAGACACGCTGGGAGGCGAGCTCGGCGTCGACGCCGAGCCAGCTGATCGCGTACCCGAGGTAGCCCCCGGCCGCCAGCGCCCCGACCAGGGCGCAGGCCCGGGCGAGCACCAGCCGGTTGACCGCCCGGTGCGGCTCGAGCCGTTCGTGGCGCACGTGGACCGACTGCCGGGTCCGCCAGGCGGTCACCGCGAGGAGGCCGGCCATCCCGAAGAGCACCAGGACCTGCGACCAGGTGACGAGCGGGGCGGTGCCCTGCAGGCGCGCGGCGACCGGGTGCAGCAGCCAGCCACCGACCAGCCCGACCCCGCCCCACCCGACGAGCGGACCGGCCGGCGTGGGGCGCAGGCTCCCGGGTCGGGGGTCGCGGCCGTTCCTCGGGCCGTCGTCGCGGCCCGGACCGGTGGGGCCGGTGCTCACCGGGGGTCGTGCCCCCGGGTCACTGGATCTCGAGCGTCAGGTCGTCGCGGCGGGTGAGACCGGACTGGTCGGTCCTGGCGAGGAGGTCGGCGATCGACCCCTGGCCGGGGAAGTGGGCGTCCGGCTCGACGTCGAGCCACGGCTGGAGCACGAAGGCGCGCTGGGTGGCCCGGGGGTGGGGCAGGCGCAACGACTTCTCGTCGTTGCGCCGGTCGCCGACGACGATGAGGTCGACGTCGAGCGTCCGGGGGCTGTTCTTCTCCTCGGTGCGCTCCCGGTCGAAGGCGTCCTCGATGACCAGGGCGCGCTCCATCAGGCGGGTCGCGGCCAGCGTGGTGTCGATCAGCACGACCGCGTTGAGGTAGGTCTTGGCACCGGCCGGCGACTCCACCGGGTCGGTCTCGTAGATCGGCGAGACGCCGGTGACCCACACCTCGGGGGTGTCCGCGATCGCGTTCACGGCCCCTTGGAGCGCGGTGAACCGCTCGCCGAGGTTCGAGCCCAGCGCCAGCACCGCTCGGCGGATCGGGCGCATCTCGCCGGTCAGCGTGTCCGCGTCGATGATGTTCGGGTTGGGGGTCTCAGTCACGCTCTCGGCCCTCGCGTCTCCGGGTGGTCGTCAGCGCGGCGTCGGCAAACGTCGCGTCGATGGGGGCGTCCGGTTTGTGGATCGTGACCCGGACCCAGTCAACACGGTTGTCCAAGAGGCAGACGTCCGAGATGCGCTGGGCCAAGGTCTCGATCAGGTCGACCGGATCTCTTTCCACGGCGTCCTTCACCGCGGCCACGAGACTTCCGTAGTCGACGGTGTCGCGCAAGTCGTCCGAGGCCGCAGCGGGGCGACTGTCGTAGCCGAGCATGAGATCAATCACGAACCGCTGGCCCTGCCGGCGCTCGAACTCGAAGACCCCGTGGTGCGCGAAGCACTCGACGCCCCGGATCACCAGCTCGTCGGACTGCTCAGCCATCGTGCTCCTCCTGTCCCAGCCGGTCCACGACGCGCAGCGCGTCACGGGTGGCGCGCACGTCGTGCACCCGGATTCCCCACACGTGCTGCCGGGCGAGGTGCACCACCAGCGCGGCGTGGGCGGCCTCCCGCTCGCCGACCGGGCGCGCGCTGCCGTCCGGGGCGGCGAGCAGGCTGCCGAGGAACGACTTGCGGCTGGCGCCCACCAGCACCGGTAGGCCGAGCTCGGCGAGCGCACCCAGCCCGGCCAGCAGCGTCCAGTTGTGCTCGGCCGTCTTCGCGAAGCCCAGGCCCGGGTCGAGCACGATCCGGTCGCGCTCGATCCCCGCGGCCAGCATCGCCTCGACCCGGTCGGCCAGCTCGTCGCGGACGGCGGCTACGACGCCACCGGGCCCGTCGTACGTCGCGAAGTCGCGCATCTGGTCGCTGTGGGCCCGCCAGTGCATGGCGACGTACGTCGCACCCGTGTCGGCGACCACGTCGAGGATCCGAGGGTCGGCCAGACCACCGGAGACGTCGTTGACGATCGTGGCCCCCGCCCGGACGGCGGCGCGGGCCACCTCGGCCCGCATCGTGTCCACCGAGAGCACCGCCCCCTCGGCGGCCAGCTCCTCGATCACAGGCACGACCCGGGCCAGCTCCTCGGCCACGAGGGGCCGGGTGGCGCCGGGCCGGGTTGACTCACCGCCGATGTCGAGAAGGTCGGCGCCGTCCGCCAGCAGGTCCCGGCCGTGCGCGACAGCCGCGGCGGGCTCCACCCAGCGACCGCCGTCCGAGAAGGAGTCCGGGGTGACGTTGACGACGCCCATCAGCCGGGTGCCGGCGGGCGCGAACGGCGCGATCATCAGCGCCTGCTGGAGATCAGCGCCATCGCCTCGGCGCGGGTGGCGGCGTTGTGCATCACCCCGCGCACCGCGGAGGTGATCGTGCGGGCACCGGCCTTGCGCACCCCCCGCATGGTCATGCAGAGGTGCTCGGCCTCGATCACGACGATGACCCCGCGGGCGTCGAGCAGGTCCACCAGGGCGTCGGCCACCTGCGTGGTCAGCCGCTCCTGGACCTGGGGACGCTTCGCGAAGACGTCCACCACCCGGGCCAGCTTGGAGAGCCCGGTGATCTTGCCGCTCTCGGCGGGGATGTAGCCGACGTGCGCCACGCCGGTGAACGGCACCAGGTGGTGCTCGCACATCGACCACAGCTCGATGTCGCGCACCAGCACCATCTCGTCGTGGCCGAGGTCGAAGGTCGTGGAGAGGACCTCCTCGGGCGTCATCCGCAGCCCGGCCGTCAGCTCGGCGTACGCCCGAGCCACCCGGGCCGGGGTCTCCCGCAGCCCCTCGCGGTCGGGATCCTCGCCGATGGCGGCGAGCAGCTCGCGCACCGCAGCCTCGGCGCGGGGGTGGTCGAACTCTGGGACCTGGTGGGGCTCCCGCGGCGTCGTGGTGAGCCGGTCGATCATCGGGGGGGCAGCCCGGCGCCGGAGCCGGCGTCCGGACCGGACGAGACGCCCGCGTCGCCGTGGACGTCGCCGCCGGATCCCGGCGGGGTGAGGATCACCGCGCCCTGAGACTCCGGGGCGGTCCCGTTGGCGGCCACCCGGTCACGGATCTCCTGCGGGATCTCGATCGGGGGGATCGTCGAGGGGTTCCGGTCCGGCGACCCGGTCCAGGCGGGCCGGGCCGACCGTCGTCGCAGCGGTTCGAAGACCTCGGCCACCTCGGCCTTGTCGAGCGTCTCGCGGTCGAGCAGCGCCAGGACCAGCGCGTCGAGGACGTCGCGGTTCTCCTCCAGGATGTCGAAGGCCTCCTGGTGGGCGACGGCGAGGAACTTCTTGGTCTCCTCGTCGATGATCGCGGCCACGTCCTCGGAGTAGTTGCGCTGGTGGCCCATGTCGCGGCCCAGGAACGGCTCGCCCTGTGCCTCGCCGAGCTGGATGGCACCGAGCCGCTCGGTCATGCCGTACTGGGTGACCATCGCGCGGGCCAGGCTGGTGGCCTTCTCGATGTCGTTGCCGGCGCCGGTCGTCGGGTCGTGGAAGACCATCTCCTCGGCGGCCCGGCCACCGAGCATGTAGGCGAGCTTGTCGAGCATCTCCGAGCGGGTCTGGGAGTACTTGTCCTCGTCGGGCAGCACCATCGTGTAGCCCAGGGCCCGGCCGCGCGGCAGGATCGTGATCTTGTGCACCGGGTCGGTGCCGGGCAGCGCCGCGGCCACCAGGGCGTGGCCGCCCTCGTGGTAGGCCGTGATCAGCTTCTCCTTCTCGCTCATCAGGCGCGAGCTGCGCTGCGGGCCGGCGATCACACGGTCGATCGCCTCGTCGAGGGCCTTGTTGCTGATCATCTTCTCGTTGTTGCGGGCGGTGAGCAGCGCGGCCTCGTTGAGGACGTTCGCGAGGTCGGCGCCGGTGAAGCCGGGGGTACGGCGCGCGATCGACCTGAGGTCGATGTCGTCGGCCATCGGCTTGCCGCGGGAGTGCACGTTCAGGATCATGTGGCGCCCGGCCAGGTCGGGGGCGTCGACCCCGATCTGGCGGTCGAAGCGGCCGGGCCGCAGCAGCGCCGGGTCGAGGACGTCGGGGCGGTTGGTGGCCGCGATCAGGATGACGCCGCCGCGCACGTCGAAGCCGTCCATCTCGACGAGCAGCTGGTTGAGGGTCTGCTCGCGCTCGTCGTGCCCGCCGCCCATCCCGGCGCCACGGTGGCGACCGACCGCGTCGATCTCGTCGATGAAGACGATGGCGGGGGCGTTCTCCTTGGCCTGCTCGAACAGGTCGCGCACCCGGGAGGCGCCGACGCCGACGAACATCTCGACGAAGTCCGAGCCGGAGATCGAGTAGAACGGAACCCCGGCCTCACCGGCGACGGCACGCGCCAGCAGGGTCTTGCCGGTGCCGGGCGGCCCGTAGAGCAGCACACCCTTGGGGATCTTGGCGCCGACGGCCTGGAACTTGGCCGGCTCCTGGAGGAACTCCTTGATCTCGCCGAGCTCCTCGATGGCCTCGTCGCAGCCGGCCACGTCGGTGAACGTCGACTTCGGCATGTCCTTGGAGATCAGCTTGGCCTTGGACTTGCCGAACTGCATCACGCCGCGTCCGCCGGCGCCGCCCTGCATCCGGTTCATCAGGAACAGGAAGACGACGACGATGATGAGGATCGGGAGCAGGGCCGAGAGCAGCGAGCCGAGCACGCTCGGCTGCGGGTTCTCCGAGTTCTCCTTCTCGATCTCGCCGGCGGCGATCTGCTTGTCGACGGCCTCGATCATGCCGAGCTGCTGGTCGGTCACCCAGTAGGCGGTCACCTCGGAGCCGCCGGAGCGCTGGACGTCGTCGTCGAGGGTCGCCTGGATCTGCTGGTCACCGTCGATGAAGGTGATCTCCTTGACGTCCCCGTTGGCGATGAACGCGTTCATCTCCGAGGTCGTGACCTCGTCGTAGCCGCCGGCCGGGGCGAGGAACTGCAGAGCGAGCAGCACCCCCGCGACCGCGAGGACGATCCACACCACGGGACCCTTGAGTATGCGCTTCACAGGCTTCTCTCGACACGTCTGTTTCCGCCGCCCGGCCTGGGCCGGAGCGACGCTCGTCTGAACTGACGACGGTACACGCCGCCGACAACGCACATCCCCCCAGTCACGGGCCCTCGGCCTGCGGGGCGCTCAGGAGTAGACGTGCGGGGCCAGGGTGCCGATGTCACGCAGGTTGCGGTACTTCTCCTTGTAGTCGAGGCCGTAGCCCACGACGAACTCGTTGGGGATGTCCCACCCGACGTAACGGACGTCGACCGGCATCTGCAGGGCCTCGGGCTTGCGCAGCAGGGTGCAGATCTCGACGCTCGCGGGGCTGCGCGAGCCGAGGTTGGACGTCAACCAGGAGAGGGTCAGGCCGGTGTCGATGATCTCGTCGACGATGACCACGTGGCGTCCGGAGATGTCGGTGTCGAGGTCCTTGAGGATCCGCACCACGCCGCTGGACTTGGTGCCCGAGCCGTAGGAGGAGACGGCCATCCAGTCCATCTCGACGTGCCGGGCGAAGCTGCGGGCAAGGTCGGCCATCACCATCACGGCCCCCCGCAGGATGCCGACGATCAGCAGGTCCTTGCCCGCGTAGTCCCGTTCGATGTCCAGGGCGAGCTCGGCGAGCCGGGCCCGGATCTGCTCCTCGGTGAAGAGGACGTTGACGAGGTCGTTCTCGACGTGCGAGGCATCCATGCGCAGAAGCGTAAGGCGTCGCTCAGCCGGCGGCCGGCCGGACCCGTTCGATCGCGATCTCCCCGTCGCGCCGCACGCCGCGCACGTGACCCGGCAGGTCGATCCAGCGCTGCCCGTGCCAGTCGGTGACGAGGGCGTCGAGGGCCAGCACGTGCTCGTGGAGGAGCTCCGCGGGAACGGCCCCGGCGGCGAGGGCCGCCAGACGCAGCACGCGCCGGCGGATCGGCGTCGGCCGGGAGGCCAGCCGGTCGACCGGGAGGCGGCCACGGTCGCCCACGAGGTCGGCGTACGCCGCCCCGGCGAGGTCGTCGAGCAGGCCCATGTCGTCGCGCAGCTGGTCCGCGGTGCGTGCCAGGGTGGCGGCCACACCGGGGCCGAGCTCGGCCTCGAGCACCGGCAGCACCCGGCGACGCACCCGCACCCGGGTGAAGCGGGGGTCGTCGTTGTGCGGGTCGCTCCAGTGCTCGATGCCCTCGACCCGGCACGCCGCGACGGTCTCGTGGCGGGCCACGTCGAGCAACGGGCGGCGGTAGCGCTCGAAGCGTCGGCGCATCCCGGCGATCGAGCGGCCGCCCGACCCGCGGGCCAGCCCGAGGAGAACGGTCTCGGCCTGGTCGTCGCGGGTGTGGCCCAGCAGGACGACCGCCGCGTCGAGGTGCTCAGCCAGCTGGTCCAGCACGGCGTACCGGGCCCGGCGGGCGGCGTCCTCGGGGCCCAGCCCGGCACCGTCGACGCCGACCCGCGCGGACGCCGTCTCGTCCACGCCCAGCGATGCCATCTGCGCCACGACCCGCGCGGCCTGAGCCGCGGACCCCTCCTGCAGGCCGTGGTCGACCGTGGCCCCCACCACCCGCAGACCCGGCCGGCGGGCCTCGAAGACGGTGGCGGCGAGCAGGGCCAGAGAGTCGGCGCCACCCGAGCACGCCACCAGCACGACGGCGCCGGCCGGAAGGTCCACCAGGTCCCGTCGCACGCCGAGCCGGACCGCGGCGACCGCGGGGTGCAGGCTCATGCGGCGTGCCCGGCCGGGGCCGGGCTCAGAGGACCCGGGCGACCCAGGCGCCCGGGTCGGCGATCTCGGCCTTGGACGGGAGGTTCTCGGGCCCGGCCCACACGGTGTTGAACTCGGCCATGCCGACCTTGTCGACCACGTGGCGCACGAAGGCCGCGCCGTCTCGGTACTGCGCCATCTTGGCGTCGAGGCCGAGCAGCCGGCGCAGCAGCCGGTCGAGGGTGCCGATGCCCTTGCGACGCTCGTCGAAGCTGGCCCGGATCCGGTCCACCGACGGGATCACGCTGGGCCCGACCCCGTCCATCACCACGTCGGCGTGGCCCTCGAGCAGCGACATGATCCCGGTGACCCGGTCCAGGACCTCCTTCTGCTCGGGAGTGCCGAGGGCGTCGACCAGGCTGCCGCCGCGGCCCTTGACCGCCTCGGTGATCCGCTTGAGGCCGTCGTCGAGGAAGGAGCTCGCCTCCAGGGTCTCGGCGATCGCCTGCACCTGCGCGAAGAGGTGCTCGCGCATCCAGGGCACCGCCGTGAACTGCACCCGGTGGGTCTCCTCGTGCAGGCAGACCCACAGCCGGAAGTCGGTGGGGTCGGCCTTGATCTCGCGCTCCACGTGGACCACGTTGGGCGCCACCAGCAGCAGCCGCCCGGCCGGGTCGAAGAACGGGTCGAACTGGCCCAGGACCTTGCCGGCCAGGAAGCCGAGCAGGGCGCCCACCTCGGTGCCGGTGACCTTGGAGCCGACGGCGAGCGCGACGCCGTTCGGCGGGCCCCCCTTGCGCGAGCCGAGCCGGTCCAGCACGGGGCCGAGCATGGTCGCGAAGCCGTCAGCGTTGGCCTGCACCCAGCCGCGCCGGTCGACGACCAGCACGGGGGCGGTGCGGTCGCCGGCCTCGAGGCCGGTGAAGTCGCGGACCAGCCCGGTGGAGCGATCGGCGCCGGCGCGCAGCTCGGCGACGGCGGCAGCGGCCTGGCCGGGGTCGACCTGCGGGCCCTGGCCGGCGATCCGTGAGCCGAGCGAGACGGCGAGGTCCCAGTCGACCATCCCGGCGGCAGCACCCCGGGGGGCGACGGAGTTCGGCGGCGGCGTCGTCGTCATGGATCGACCGTACCGGCCCGGGCCAGCAGGGTCAGCGGCCGCAGCGGCAGGCACCGAGGGCCGCAGCGGCGGCGTCCAGCGCCGCGCGGGCGTCGAGCGTGCTCTCCAGCGCCACCCGGTCGGCCACCAGCGCGAAGACGAGGGGGTGGCCGTCGAGGTCGGTGGCGACCCCTGCCAGCGCGGTGACACCGGTCAGGGTCCCCGTCTTGGCCCGCACCCGGCCCCGGCCCGGGGGCGCGGCGTCGTCGAACCGGTCGGCCAGGGAGCCGGTGAAGCCCGCGACCGGCAGACCGGTCACCACGGCGCGCAGGTCGGGGTGCTCCACGGAGGCCGCCACCTGGAGCACCTCGACGAGGGTGGCGGGGGTCAGCCGGTCCTCGCGGGAGAGCCCGCTGCCGTCGAGGAGGCGGGCGCCGGAGAGGTCGACGCCGAGCCGACCCAGCTCGCGGCGCACGCCGCGCACGCCACCGGCGAAGGAGCCCCCGCCGCCGCTGGCCAGACCGACGTGGTGGCCGAGCACCTCGGCGGCCTCGTTGTCGCTGACCAGCAGGACCCGTTCCACGATCGCGGACAGCGGGGCACTGTCGACTCCCGCCAGCTCGCCGCTCCCGGCGGGCGCCGCCCGGGGGCGGGGGGTGCCGACCACCTTCACGCCGGCCCTCGTCAGCGCCCCGGCGAAGAACGCCGCGGCGCTCGCGGACGGGTCGGCGACGCGGCTCTCGCCGCCGTCGAGGCGGCCCTCGTCGACCCACAGCGCCCTGATCGGCGAGACCACTCCCTCGCCGACGTAGCTCTCCGGCCAGCGCGGGTTGACGTCCGGGCCGGTGAAGAGCGTGTCGTCGTACCCGACCCGCACCCGGCGGACCCCGGCGCGGACCAGGCGCCGCGCGGTGGCCCGGGCCAGCGTGGTGACGTCGGCGACGCGGGGGTAGGCCTCGGGGTCGGGGGTGGCAGCCAGGAACGGGTCGCCGCCCCCCACCAGCACCACCCGGCGACGGCCGTCGCGCAGGACAGCGGTGCGGAACGTGTGGTCGGGACCGAGCGCGGCCAGCGCCGCCGTCGTGGTGAGCAGCTTCGTGGTGGAGGCCGGTACGGCGCGTGCGGCTCCCCCCGCGCCACCGCGGGAGTAGACCGTGCCCTCGGCGCCGAGGCCAGCGACGGCGGCCAGGACGTCACCGCCGAGGTCGGGGTCGCGCAGGGCCCCGGCGAGCGCGCGGCGCACCGCGACGGGATCGAGGGCGGTGGGGCGCCCCGAGCCGAGCGCGCGTGCGACGACGGCCGGCGCGGCGAGCGCCGGGAGCAGGAGGCCCTCGGGCGGCGCGACGGCCGCCGGGTCGGTGGCCGGGTCCGGGGCGGCGAGGCCCAACCGCGGTCCGAGGTCGAAGCGGTACGACAGGTACGCACTCGCCAGGATCGCCAGCACCAGCACCACCGGCAGCCACCGGGCGAGCACCGAGCCCGCCGAGCGCCGGCGCGAGGGGTCCCGGCGTGCGGCGTGGGCGGGACGGGTGGTGTGGCGTGCATCACGTCCGCTCACCGCTGGACCCCTTCCGAGTGCGCATTTGTGGCCATTGTGCGGGAGACTTGCCCCGTCCCGCTCGACGGGGCCACGGGCGCAGCCCGACGGACACGTGGTCCCGGACGGGGGCCGATGACGATGGCGGAGGATGACGTGCTGGACTTCGACGTACTGGTGGAGATCCCCAAGGGGCAGCGCAACAAGTACGAGGTCGACCACGAGAGTGGCCGGATCCGGCTGGACCGCACCCTCTTCACGTCGACGCAGTACCCCGCCGACTACGGCTACATCGAGAACACGCTCGGCCTCGACGGGGACCCCCTCGACGCCCTGGTGATCCTCCAGGAGCCCACGTTCCCGGGCTGCCTGATCAAGTGCCGGGCGATCGGCATGTTCCGGATGACCGACGAGGCCGGCGGCGACGACAAGGTGCTCTGCGTGCCCGCCACGGACCCCCGCCAGGAGCACCTGCGCGACATCCAGCACGTCTCGAAGTTCGACCGGCTCGAGATCCAGCACTTCTTCGAGGTCTACAAGGACCTCGAGCCCGGCAAGTCCGTCGAGGGCGCCGAGTGGGTCGGCCACTCCGAGGCCGAGGCCGAGGTGCTCGCCTCGTTCCAGCGGGCCAAGGACACCGGCTACCAGCACGCCTGATCCGGGCGCGGCGCAGACCCCTTGACGCCGCGGAAGTAGCCCATCACGCCGCTGGTCTCCAGCGTGGCGTCGACGCCGCCCGCGGTGAGCCAGCCGAGGAGCTCGGGCCCGGTGCACCCCGGACCGAGCACGCCGCTCGCCCGCCCCATCCGGCGCAGCGGCTCGTGGCGCGGCCCACTGTCCTCGAGCATGGTGCTGCCGCTCAGCACGCCTCCGGGGCGCAGCACCCGGGCCAGCTGCGCCACCGCGCTCCCCGGGTCGGGGAAGCAGTGCAACCCGGTGAACGAGACGACCAGGTCGAAGGAGCCGTCCGCGAAGGGCAGCTGTGCGACGTCCGCGATCCCGGTCTCCACCTGGTCGGCGAGGCCCCGGCGCGCCGCGGCCGCGGCGGTCCGCTCGAGCATCGGCCGGGCGATGTCGGCCCCGACGTAGCGGACACCCTGGCCGGGGCGCAGCCCGCGCAGCGCGACGCCCCCGCCGCAGGGCACGTCCAGCACCCGGGCGCCGGGCGGCTGGCGGCCGATCTCGTCGGCCGCGGCGTACAGGCGACCCAGGTCGCTGCCCGCGCCGACGCGCCAGAGCGGTCCGCCGACGCGGGGGTGCTCCACGATCCAGTCGTAGAGCGTCGCCCAGAGCGGGTCCTCGCTCCAGCCCCCGAGGATCGTGCCGACCCGCCGGGGTCGCACGTCACTCGCCGATCAGCGCCGGCGCACGCAGCGTCTCGACCGGCACACCGAAGCCGTCGACGAGGTCGACCGCGAGCGGTCGCAGCTTGCGGCACAGACTGCCGACCTCGCGGGTGATCATCTTCGAGCGCGGCACCGTCAGGCGCCCGTGCTCCATGAACCAGGCCCGGTCCGCCTCGATGACGCTCAGCGCGTGCAGGTCGCAGAGCAGGTTCATCGCGACCTTGAGGTCGCCGTCGGGCAGCGTCTCGATCTTGGCCACGAACGCCTCGAGCACCAGCCGCTCGACGTGCGCCCGGGCCGCGGCGATGACGTGGTCCTGGACCCGGGAGAAGACCAGGCCGGGGTTCACGTCGCCGTCGATGCCACGCTTGAGCCGCCGGGCCACGCCGGCCAGCATGTGCTCCTCGCGGTAGCGCAGCATCGCGAGCTGGTAGTCGGGGTCGAGCAGACCGGCCTCCTGGTCCCACTGCTCGCCACCCGGCAGCAGGTCCTTGACCCGCTCGAGCAGCTTGTGGACGCTGGTCCGTTCGATCACCGTGTCGACGGCCAGGCCGGCCACGAAGCGGACCATGCCGAACTGGTCCATCTCCTCGAACTCGCCGGCGTAGTCGGTCAGCAGACCCTTGGCCACCAGCTGGAGCAGCACATGGTTGTCGCCCTCGAACGTCGTGAAGACGTCGGTGTCGGCCTTGAGGGCCGCGAACCGGTTGACCGACAGGTAGCCGGCCCCGCCGCAGGCCTCGCGGCACTCCTGGATCGTCGTGGTGGCGTGCCAGGTGCCGAGCGCCTTGGTGCCGGCGGCGCGGGACTCGAGCTCGCGGCGCAGGAGGCCCTGGTCTGCCCCCGGGGGGTGGTCGCCCGAGAAGACGTCGTGCAGCCGGCTCACGACGACCTCCTGGGCGAAGTGCAGGGCGTAGGTCCGGGCCAGGAGCGGCAGGAGGCGTCGCTGGTGCAGGCCGTAGTCGAGCAGCAGCTCCTCCTGCCCGTCGGACGTGGCGTCGAACTGGCGGCGCTGCACGGCGTACCTCGTGGCGATCGTGAGCGCCACCTTGGCGGCGTTGACGCCGGCGCCGCCGACGCAGACCCGACCCTGCACCAGGGTGCCGAGCATGGTGAAGAAGCGCCGGTGCGGGTTCTCGATGTCGCTCTCGTAGACCCCGCCCTCGGTGACGTCGGCGAACCGGTTGAGCAGCGCGGTGCGCGGCACCCGCACGTCGTCGAACCACAGCCGGCCGTTGTCGACGCCGTTGAGCCCCATCTTGGCGCCGTCGTCCTCGATGCCGACCCCGGCGCAGGGACGGCCGTTCTCGCGGATGGGGACGACGAAGGCGTGCACGCCCTCCCCCTTGCCGCCCACCTCGAGCTGGGCGAAGACCACGGCGAGCTCGGCGTGCTGGGCGGCGTTGCCGATGTAGTCCTTGCGTGCCGCCGGTCCGGGCGTGGTGAGGACGAACTCCTGCGTGGCCACGTCGTAGGTCGCCACGGTGCCGAGCGCCTGGACGTTGGAGCCGTGCCCGGTCTCGGTCATCGCGAAGCAGCCCATCAGCCGCCCGGTGACCAGGTCGGCGAGGTGGGCGTCGTGGTGGCGCTGCGTGCCGAGCTGGAGGATGGCGCCTCCGAAGAGGCCGAACTGGACGCCGACCTTCACCAGCACCGAGAGGTCGCCGTAGGCCAGGGTCTCGAACGCCGCGACCGAGGCGCCGATGTCGCCACCGCCGCCGTACTCCTCGGGGAAGCCCATCCCGGTCTGGCCGGTCGCGGCCATCTCCAGCACGACCTCCTTGACCCGCTCGCGGTAATCGGTGCGCGGGAGCGTCTCCGCCTCCTCGAGGATCCCGGCCTGCGCGGCGAGGTTGGCGCGCACCAGGTCGCGGACCTCGGCGTACCGGCCGTCCAGGAAGGCGGTCAGCTCGGCGACGTCGATCCGTGGCTGCCGGTAGCCCGAGCGGCTCGCCACGTCCGCGTCGGTGTCCTGGCCGGGAACGGCGGGCGCGGTCTCGGTCTCGGTCTCGGTCACCATGGCTGCACGCTACCCGCGGACGGGACCGGGCACACCGGGCCCGGCGTCCGGGCCGCCCGGGCCGGCGGATCAGGACCTGCGGATCAAGACTTGTGGATCAGGGCCGGGCGAAGAAGTTCGGGGTGATCCAGTAGTACATGGACTCCTCGACCACGGGCCGACCGGTGCGCGGGGCGTGGATCATCATGCCGCCGCCGACGTAGAGCGCCTCGTGGTAGATCGACGACGGCGAGCTGGAGGAGCCCCAGAAGAGCAGGTCGCCGGGTTGCAGGGCGCCGATCGAGATCGGGGTCGAGGCCTGGTACTGGGCGACCGAGTAGTGCGGCAGCGAACGCCCGCCGACGCGCCAGGCGCCCATGGTGAGGCCGGAGCAGTCCCAGGCGTCCGGGCCGGCGGCACCCCAGACGTAGGGCTCCCCGATCTGGGCCCGGGCGAAGCTGATCGCGGCGCTGGCGCCCCCCGACGGTGCAGGGGCGGGAGCCGGCTTCGGGTCGGGGGCCGGAGCCGGGGCGGGGGCCGGAGCGGGAGCGGGGGCCGGGGCGGGAGCGGGAGCCGGCTGCGGGGCCGGCGCGGCTGCGGGAGCCGGCTGCGGGGCCGGCCGGCTGCGGGAGCTGGCTGGGGGGCAGGCTGGGGCGCAGGTGCGGGTGCGGCGGCGGGCGCGGGGGCGGGCTGAGGTGTGGCCGCCTGCTGCTGGCGCGCCTCGAGCGCCGCCTGCTGCTCGGCGGCGGCCGCTGCCGCCACCTGCGCCTCTTCCTCGAGCGCCGACTGCCGCTGCTGCGCGAGCTCGACGCTGATGTCCTGCAGCTCGGCGAGCTGGGCGATGAGCTGGGTCCTGGTCTCGGCGATCCGTTGGGCCTCGGTGGCCGCGGAGGCCGCCGCGAGCTGCGCGGAGTCGCGTGCCGTCCCGGCCGCCGCCCGGGCCGCGGTGGCGCCCGCCCGGGCCACCTCGGCCTGGGTGGTCGCGAGGTCCGCCAGGGTCGCGGAGGCGCGGAACACGTCGTACTGGCCGTCGAGCGCGGTGGTGGCGCTGCTCAGCGTGGTCTGCCGGTCGATCACGGTGCCGATGCCCTCGGCGTCGGTGAAGGCGGCGAGGCCGCTCAGGCTGGGACCGAGCTCGTAGGAGCGCGCGACGGTGTCGCTGTAGGCGTCGCGCTGGCGCTCCACGTCGGAACGGGCGAGGTCGCTGTGCCGCTCGGCGCTGCGGACGGCACCCCGGGCCTGCTGCACGGCGTACCGGGCCCCGTTGTAGGCCTCCGCCGCGCGCGCGGCCTGCATCGCGGACTCCTGGAGGCGCTGGTTGGCCACGACGAGCTGGGCCTGCACGCCGTCGACGTCGAGGGCCTTGGCCTGCACCGCGACCCGGGACTGCTCGACGTCGCGGCGCGAGGGTGCCTCGTCGTCCGCGACCGCGACACCGGTGGCCAGGCTGCCGGTGAGCAGGGTGAGTGCCATCACCGAAGCGATCCGCAGTGCCCGCACGTCCAGTCCTCTCGTGACGCCCCGACGCTGCCGATCGGGGTCCGTACCCGGGGACCGGCCACCACGATCGGCAGCAGTCACCCCAGACACTTCGAGCACGCTAGTGCTCATTCGTCACAAAAGAAACACAAACCTCAACTTTTCTTCGACTCCTCGGCGTGTCGGCTTGACGAACTACAAGGTTGTAACTCGCTCGCGACGTGATGGGCCGTTTCGCGACGGTCGCGATTTCAGCGGAGAAGCGACCGTTGCGTCACGGACCATCCCGGTCAGGCGTCCTGCTCGACGGGGACGGCGGAGGAGGTGGTGGTGGGGTGCGAGGCCAGGCCGTGCCGCTCGAACTTCTGGCCGCTGGCGACGCCACCGACGTAGAAGGCGATCAGGGCGATCATGATCCCGGCGATGTCGTCGGCGATGTAGTGCCAGCCGAAGTAGATGGTGGCCACGACCGTGATCGCGAAGTTCGTCCAGAAGACGATCTTGAGCACCCTGCTGCGCAGCGTGAACTGCACCATCAGCGCGACCAGCAGCGTGATCGCGCAGTGCAGGCTGGCGAAGCCCGCGACGGACTGCACGACCCCCTCGACGCCACCGATCATCACCTGTTGCCGGGTGTTCTGCAGCGACTCCATCAGCGACGAGGTCGGGGTGTCGGCCAGGGAGAAGTACGGCGAGGAGTAGGCGAAGCCCGGGCCCAGGGTCGGCAGGGCGTAGTAGGAGAGCGTGCCGAGCGTCCAGGCGATGCACTGCGAGGTGGCGAACCAGTAGCCGTAGCTCAGGTTGCGCGACCAGACCAGCCACGCCGTCAGCGCCAGCGGCACCAGTGGGAGGAACCACAGGTAGACGTAGGACAGGACGAACGCCATGAACCCGGTGCCGAGCAGGTCGTGCATCAGCACGCCCGGGTCGTGGCCGAAGAGCAGCGCCCGGTCCAGCAGGTGCAGCTCGCGGTCGTACTTGGTGTCGTTGAGCACGAACGGCAGGAACGACTTCAGGTTCCGGTAGCTGACGTAGGTGAGGTAGAAGCACACCACCCCCATCACCACCAGCGTCATCCGCTCACGGGTCCAGTGCGAGCGCACCCGGGCCAGGAAGATCTCCGGCATCGCCCGCGGCTGCATCCGGGAGCGCCACAGCGTGCGCGGCAGCAGGTCGGCCAGGAAGGCGCCCGCCACCAGCATCGGCAGCCGCAACCAAGAGGGGCCCAGGAAGCCGTCCGGGTCGGCGAGCCGCTTGTCGACGCTGAGTGCCGCCACCACCGCCAGCAGCGCCATGGTCAGAGCGATCCCGACGAGCAGGGCGTAGGCACGGCGGTACACGCAGGCCAGTGTAGGGATCCGGCCGCCGCGTCAGGGGCTCGGGAGGACGGCCAGCCGGGTGGGGTCCGCCCAGAGCCGCACCGGCTCCCCGGGGGCGGGTCGTGCGTCGAGGCCGGCGACCGCGTCGATCACGCCGACCCCGGCGACGTCGACCACCAGACGCACCTGCTCGGGCGTCGCCCGGCTGGAGACCACCACGCCGGACAACCGGCCCGCCGCGTCCACGCCGAGGGCCGAGCGACGTACGGCGACCGCCGGTGCCGCGGGCAGCCGGGCCGCCGCCAGCACCGCGCCGGCCGCGGGGCCGCGCAGCACCCGGGCGTAGCCCAGGAACAGGGCGGTCTCCGGGTCGGCCGGAGCCCGCCACACCTGCGCGATCGCCCCCTGCTGCACCACCCGGCCCGCGCGCATGACGGCCAGCCGGTCGGCGACGGTGAACGACTCCTCGTGGTCGTGGGTGACCATCAGGGCCGTGGTGCCGGCGGCCACCAGGATCTCGCGCAGGTCGCCGGCCAGCCGCTCGCGGAGCCCGGCGTCCAGCGCGGAGAGCGGCTCGTCGAGCAGCAGCAGCCGCGGCTGGTGCGCCAGCGAGCGGGCCAGGGCCACCCGCTGCCGCTCGCCACCCGACAGCGTGCCGGGCAGCCGGTCGGCGTACCCCTCGAGCCCGACCAGCGCCAGCAGCTCAGCCACCCGGTCGGCGACGGCGGCCGCACCCCTCCGGCCACCCGGCAGGCCACCGGTCCGGGCCCGCGGGAGCCGCAGCGCGTAGCCGACGTTGCGGGCCACCGAGAGGTGGGTGAAGAGCTGGCCGTCCTGGAACATCAGGGCGAAGCCCCGCTGGTGGGTGGGCACCCCGGCGAGGTCGGCGCCGTCCCAGCGGATCCGGCCGGCCTGCGTGGGCTCCAGGCCCGCGACCGCACGCAGCAGCGTGGACTTGCCGCAGCCCGAGGGTCCGAGCACGGCGAGCACCTCCCCGTCCGGCAGCTCGAGGGAGACGTCGACGACGGCCGGGGTGCCGTCGTAGGACACCGACACGTTCTCCAGGCTGAGCACCTCAGAAGGCTCCCACGGACGGCACCCGCAGCCGTTCGACGGCGAGCATCACGACGGCGGTGGTCGCGGCGAGCACGACCGAGGCGGCCAGCGCCATCCCGTAGTTCATCTCCCCCGGGTGCCCGATCAGCCGGAAGATCACGACCGGCACCGTCGGCCGCTCGTCGCGGGCAAGGAACGACGTGGCGCCGAACTCCCCCAGCGAGGCCGCGAACGCGAAGCCGCTGGCGGCCAGCAGCGGCTTCCAGACCACCGGCAGGTCGACGGTCAGCATCGCCCGCAACGGCCCGGCGCCGAGCGACGCGGCGGCCTGGCGCTGGCGCTCGTCGACGCCCGCGAGCACGGGCACGAGCGTGCGCACGACCAGCGGCAGAGCCACCAGCGCCTGCGCGATCGGCACCAGCAGCGGGCTGTCGCGCAGGTCCAGCGGCGGCCGGTCGAGGGTGATCAGGAACCCGAACCCGAGCGTCACCGCCGAGACGCCCAGCGGCAGCATGAAGAAGCCGTCCAGGGCGTTGCGCACCCGGCGTTCCGTCCGGCCCTGGGAACGGCGGGTCACGACGACCGCGACCAGCAGCCCGAGCGTCAGCGACATCCACGTCGCGTCGACGGCCGTGCGCAGCGACGTCACCAGCGCCTGTGTCACCGGCACCAGCAGCGCCTGCTGCTCGCCGGTCGTGGTGAGCGCGCGGTAGTTGCCCAGCCCCCAGGCGCTGTCCGGGCCCGCGCCGACGCGCAGGGAGCCGAGCACCAGGGTGAGGATCGGGGCGGCGACCAGCACCAGCAGCACCCCGGTGGTGAGCAGGCCGGGCCAGTCCCCGCGGACGGGGCGCCGGGGCCTGGCCACGGAGCGGGCCAGGGTGGGGTCGGGGACGGCGCGCAGTCGGCCGGCGAGCACGAGGAGCACGACCACCGCCACCAGCTGGAGCACCGAGAGCGCCGCCGCTGCCTGCAGGTCGAGCAGGTTGGTGGTCAAGAGGTAGATCTCGGTCTCGACCGAGGAGTAGCGCAGCCCGCCGAGCGTCAGCACGATGCCGAACGCGGTGGCGCAGAAGAGGAAGACGACGCTGGCGGCCGAGACGATCGCCGGGCGCAGCGCCGGCAGGGTCACCGTGCGCAGCACGTGGGCCGGGCTCGCACCGAGGGCCGCGGCCGCCTCGGCGGGACGGGGGTCGAGCGACTCCCAGGCCGCGCCGACCACCCTGATCACCACGGCCGCGTTGAAGAAGACCAGCCCGGCCACGATCGCGACCGCCGTCCCGTCGAGGCCGAGGAACCCCAGCGGGCCGGCCTCGCCGAGCAGCTCGCGGAAGGCGACCCCCACCACCACGGTCGGCAGCACGAACGGCACCAGCAGGGCCGCCCGCACCATCGTGCGCCCGGTGAAGCGCAACCTGTGCAGGGCGTGCGCGGCCGGCAGCCCGAGCAGCACGGCGACGGCGGTCGCGACCGTGGAGGACCAGACCGTGAACCACAGCACCCGGTGCACCCGCGGCCGGGCCAGCACCTCGAGGACGCCGCCGGGGTCGAAGGAGCCCTCGGGCCAGAACCCACGGGCGAGCATCCCGCTCACCGGGAGCAGGAAGAAGACCCCGAGCACCGCCACGGGGCCGGCGGCCAGCCCGACGAGCGCGAGGGCCCGGCGCCCCGAGGTGCCCACGACGCGACTCACCGCGAGGTGACGTCGCTCCACTCACGCAGCCACGCGTCCCGGTCGGCCGCGACCTCGGCCGGGTCGACCGCGTAGGGGCGGCTCGGCTGCCGCGCGAACGACGCCCACTCGGCCGGCAGCTCGGTCTGCGCGGCGACCGGGAAGACGTACATGCTCTCCGGCAGCGCCGCCTGCACCTCGGGGCTCAGCATGAAGTCGACCAGCTCCTGGGCACCCTTCTCGTCGGCGGCGCCGCGCAGGACGCCGACGTACTCCACCTGGCGGAAGCAGGTGTCCAGCAGCGCCTCGGTCGAGGAGGTCTTCGAGCCCTCCGCGACGGTGAAGGCGGGCGAGGAGTCGTAGGAGAGCACGATCGGCCGCTTGCCCGAGCCGCCGCCCTGGGTGAAGTCGACCTCGTAGGCGTCCGACCAGCCGGAGGTCAGCTCGGCGCCGTTGTCCATCAGCCTCGTCCAGTAGTCGGGCCAGCCGTCGCCGTAGGCCGCAACGGTGGCGAGCAGGAACGCCATCCCGGTCGAGCTGGTCGTCGCGCCCGGGAGCACGAAGAGGTCCCGGTAGCGCGGGTCGGTGAGGTCGTCGAGGTTCTTCGGCGGGGTCAGGTCGCGCTCGGCGAACCAGGTCGTGTCGACGTTGACGCACACGTTGCCGTTGTCCACCGGGGTGAGCCGCTGCTCGTCGTCGCCCGGCAGCAGGAACTGCTCGGCGCCGGCCGGCAGGTCCGCGGCGTACGGCGCGAAGACGTCCTCGTCGAGGGCCCGCGAGGCGAAGGTGTTGTCGACGCCGAACGCCACGTCGCCGGTGGGGTCGTCCTTGGTCAGCACCAGCTTGTTGGTGAGCTGGCCGCCGTCCCCCGAGGCGCGCACCACCAGGTCGAGGCCGGACTGCTTCTCGAACTTCCGCACCAGGGGCTTCGGCAGCGTGAACGAGTCGTGGGTGAGCAGCACCACCCGGTCCGAGCCGGTCGCGGAGGAGGCGGACCCGTCGCCGGTGTCCCCCATGGTCGAGCAGCCACTGGCCACGGCGGTGAGTGTGAGCGCCGCGGCGAGCGCGCGGAGATTCCTCATGTCGAGCTCCCTTCGCCGGTACTAGCCGGAGCAGGTTCTAGGGTCTGCGGCGGATCCGCACTCTCAGCGCGACCCGGTCCCCCGGGGGCGCTCCCCTGTCGTTGTCCCCCCACCCTACGGCGCCCGGCACACCCGGCCGTCCCGGCCTGTGGCAGATTCGGGGCATGCGCGTCGCCCGCCGGCCCCCCGGATCGCCCAGCCTCCGCCACCAGCTCCTCGCCGCCGCCGTCCCGCGGCTGCGGCGCGCCGGTGAGATCGAGGACGAGGACACCGAGCGCGCCCGGCTCGAGCAGTCCCACGCCGGGCGCGACCGCAGCCTCCCGACCCGGTCGGTACCGCGCTTCGACCGGCGCTTCACGGTGCAGGTCGAGACGCTGGGCGACCCGGGCGGCGAGTTCCCGGCGTACGTCGTCAGCCCGCGCGGCAGCGCACCGCGGCGCACGGTGGTCTACGTGCACGGCGGTGGCTTCGTGGCGCCGATGGACGCCGCCCACGTGCGCTACGCCTGCCGGCTGGCGCGGGCCCTGGACGCCCGCGTCGTGCTGCCGGCCTACCCGCTGGCGCCCGAGCACACGTGGCGCGACTCGCACGAGCCGCTGGTCGGCCTGGTCACCCGTTGGGCGGCCCGGTCACCGGTGGTGCTGGCCGGCGACTCCGCCGGGGGCGGCCTGGCCCTGGCCCTGGCCCTGACGCTGCGCGAGCGCGGGGGTGCGCAGCCGACCCACCTGCTGCTGCTCGCCCCCTGGGTCGACCTGACCACCAGCACCCCGGAGACCGAGGAGGTCTCGGCGCACGACCCGTGGCTCTTCCTCTCCAAGCTGCGGGCGTACGCCGGCTGGTGGGCGGGCGCCCCCGGCGACCTGGGCCGTCCCGAGGTGAGCCCGGCCCTGGCCGACCTGGCCGGGCTCCCACCGGCCCTGATGTTCTGCGGCACCCGAGACACCCTCGTCCCCGGCTGCCGGCTGCTCGCCGACCGGGCCGCCGAGGCGGGCTGGGACCTGACCTACGTCGAGCGGCCGGACCTCATCCACGTCTACCCGCTCCTGCCGCTGGTGCCCGAGGCCAGGGTGGCCTGGCGCCAGACGCTGGCGTTCCTGCGGTGATCCTCACCGCCGAGCCGTTCGCGGCCCTCGACGCCCGCGCGGCCTACGACCTGTGGCGTCTGCGGCAGGACGTCTTCGTCGTCGAGCAGGCCTGCCCCTACCCGGACCTCGACGGTCGCGACCTCGAGCCGGGCACCCGGCACGTCCTGCTGAGGGAGGACGACGTGCTGCTCGGCGGCGCGCGGGTGCTCGACGACGGCGACGTGTGGCGCATCGGGCGCGTCGTCCTGACCCCGGCCGCCCGCGGTCGGGGTCTCGCGGAGCCGCTCGTGCACACGGCGCTCCAGGTCTGCCCGGGCCGCGACGTGGTGCTCGACGCCCAGTCGCCGCTGCGCGGTCTCTACGCCGGGTTCGGCTTCGCCGTCAGCGGGCCGGAGTTCCTCGAGGACGGCATCGCGCACCTGCCGATGCGGCTGCACCGGGGCTGAGGGGCGTCCGCCGGCTCACCCGAGCCCGGTGAACCGGACGCCCTCGGGGGTCTCCTCCCGGGCGGCACGGCCGCGGGCCACGAGCAGCTCGAGGTGGGCCATGGTCTCCAGGCTGGCCAGCGCGGTGTTGAAGAGGTCGAGGTCGGCCAGCCGGTGCTCGCGCCGGGTCCAGGGCAGCTCGCCGGCGACGTCGTACGCCGTGCCGGGACCGCCGGCCAGCACCTCTCGGCACTGCGCGAGGCGGTCCTCGTGGTGGGCGAGCAGCTCGTCGGCCCGGGCGTGCGAGGACGGCGCGAGCGGACCGTGCGCCGGCAGCAGGGCGAGGTCGGGCAGGCCGCGGACCTTGGTCAGCGAGGCCATGAAGTCGCGCAGCGGCTGGCGCACCGGCGCGGACTCGAATCCGATCGAGGGGGTGATCGTCGGCAGCACGTGGTCCCCGGCGAAGAGGAGCCCGGCCGCGCGGTCGGCGAACACGTAGTGACCCTGGGTGTGGCCGGGGGTGTGCACGGCGTCGAGGGTGCGGGCGCCGACCTCGATCGGGTGGTCGCCGTCGAGCCAGGCGTCGGGGTAGCCCCACATCGAGAGGTCGAGGTGCCGCTCGCGGGAGGCCACGCGCCACCGCGCCGCGACGTCGAGGGCGCCGGCGGAGCACAGGGCGGTCAGGGTCGGGTCCTCGACCGCGTCGGCGTCGGGCCTGTGGAGGCGGTCGAGCGAGGCCCGCTCACCGAGACCGAGGCTGACGTGGGCCCCCAGCTCGCGGGCGATCACGGCCGCCAGCGTGTAGTGGTCGCGGTGCACGTGGGTGACCAGGAAGCGTCGTGATGTCGGCGAGGCCGAAGCCGATCCCGGCCAGCGACGACTCGAGCACCGTGCGAGCCTCCGCGATCGCCCAGCCACCGTCGACCAGGGTCAGGCCCCGCTCGGTCTCGAGGGCGTAGACGTTGACCGCCTGGAGCCCGTCGCTGGGCAGCGGCAGCGGGATCCGGTGGACCCCGGGTGCCGCCGGCCAGGCACCGGGCTCGGCCCAGGGCAGCCCGGAGTCGGGGGAGACGGCACGGGCGGTGCTCACGGGCGAGGTCACGCGGCCGACCCTAGGCGTCGACGGCGCCGCAGCCACAGCAGCCCGGCCACCGGGAGCAGCACGGGCACGAAGCCGTAGCCGATGCCGTAGTCCGACCACACCGACGCGTCGGGGAAGAGGTCGCGGCGCAGCAGGCTGAGCGTGCCGACGACCACCACGCCCGCCAGCTCGACCCAGAGCATCACCCGGGCGAACCCGTCGCGGCCTGCGGAGGCCCGCCGGATCGCCACCCAGCCGGCGGCGTAGGTCAGCGCGGCCACCACCGAGAGCCCGTAGGCGACGGGGGCGCGGCCGGCGTCGGTGGTGAGCTGGACGAGGCTGCGGGCGCCGGCGGCGAGCACGAAGAGCGCGTAGACGGCGAGCAGCACCTGCTGCGGGCCGCTGCGAGACGGCTCAGCCACCGTGCCCCCAGGTGGCGGAGATCCGGAAGCCGATGACGGTGACCGCGAGCGCGGCGACGGCTACCACGCCCGAGGACCACGGTCCGCGGTCCTCGTCGACGGACTGCATCGCGAGCGGCAGCACGCAGACCGCGGCCACGAGGTAGCCGAGGTGCGCCGACAGCTCCGCGGGTCGCTCGCCGCTGAGCATGCTGCCGATCCCGGCCACCACGCGCACGGCCATCAGCAGCTCGAGGATCCACACCGCCTGGTCGAGGAACCGGGGGCGCGGGCGGCGGCTGATCGTGACGCCGAGCGCGCCGACGGTGACCAGGGCGGCGTACCCCACGGCGACGAGCGTGAGCTGGCCGAGCGGGGTGTCGAGGGCGTCGAGCATGGGAGCATCATCGTCCAGCCACCCCGGGAGCCCGCCCTGACCCCGTCCGCCCCTGCCGCCGACCCCGCCGAGATCGCCGAGATCGTGGCGCGGCTGCGCGCCGCGGGCTGCGTGTTCGCCGAGGACGAGGCCGCCGCGCTCCTCACCCGGGCCACGACCCCCGGCGAGCTGGAGCGGATGGTCGCCGCGCGGGTGGGTGGGACGCCGCTGGAGCTGCTCCTGGGGTACGCGGAGTTCTGCGGGCTGCGGATCGCGGTCGCGCCGGGCGTCTTCGTGCCGCGACGACGCACCGCGCTGCTGGTGGACCGCGCCGCCGCGCTGCTCGCGCCCGGTGGCGTGGTGCTCGACCTGTGCTGCGGGACCGGCGCCATCGGCGCGGCCCTGGCCGCCAGGGTCCCGGGCCTGGAGGTGTGGGCGGCCGACGTCGACCCGGACGCGGTGGCCTGCGCCCGCCGCAACCTGCCGCCGGACCGGGTCCGCCGCGGCGACCTGTACGCCGCGCTCCCGGGGCACCTGCGCGGCCGGGTCCAGGTCGTGTTGGCGAACGCGCCCTACGTCCCGAGCGAGGCGATCGCCCTGCTGCCGCCGGAGGCCCGCGAGCACGAGCACCGGGTGGCCCTCGACGGTGGCGCCGACGGGCTGGACCTGCAGTCCCGGGTCATCGCCGGGGCCCCGGCGTGGCTCGCCCCCGGCGGCACCCTGCTCGTCGAGACCAGTGATCGGCAGGCCGGCGCCACGCTGCGCCTCATGCGACGGGCCGGACTGACGCCGCGGCTCGCCACGGACGACCGGATCGGCGGCACCGCGGCCCTCGGTCGGCGCCCCTAGCCTGCGAGCGCCGCGACCTCGTCGAGCAGGTCGTGGTTCAGCCCGAAGGCCCGACGCACCTCCGCGACCAGCGCGAGGTCCTCCTGGGGGGTGAGGGCCAGCGCGTCGAGGTGCGCCCGGTAGGCCCGCTTCCAGGGCACCGGCCGGTCGAGGGCGTCGAAGGCGTAGAAGTCCAGCCCCCCGCGCTCCAGTCGGCGGTCGGGGAAGCCACGACGCACGGCGCGGGCGAGGACCTGGCCGCCGGAGAGGTCGCCGAGGTAGCGCGTGTAGTGGTGCGCCAGGAGCAGGTGCGGCGTGGAACGCACCTGCGCGAGACGCTCGCGGTAGGCGTCCGCGGCCGGTGACCGCACGTCGGGCGACGCGCCGCCCGACCAGTGCACCAGGTCCGCGTCGAGCGCCTCGCCCCGGTGCAGCGCCGGGTCGTGCGCCCCGGCCAGCGCCGGGTGGTCGCGGTGATCGTGCACGGCGGCCTCGAGCGCGGCGTACACGATCCGCAGCCGGCGCAGGTAGGCGACGTACTGCGCCGCGCTGGCGCGACCGGCGAGGAGGTCGGCGACGAACGTGCTGGACTCCGCCGACTCGTGCTCGGCCCGGGAGCCCGCGCGCAGCGCTTCCGAGCGGGTCAGGGGAACGGTGGGTCGGGGCACCCGGGGAGAGTACGTGGGTCGTCGACCCGGTCGTCTACGCTGTCCACGTGAACCAGCAGACCAGCGCCGACGCCAGCTTCGACGACGCAACCTCGGTCCTGACCCTGACCGGCGACATCGACGAGGGCGCCGGCGTCGCCCTGCGCGACGCCATCGTCGCCCGCACGGAGAACTTCACGCGATCCATCAGCATCGAGCTGAGCCAGGTCGACTACTTCCCGAGCCTCGCCGTCGGCGTGGTCGCGAACGCCCTGAGCCGCGCCCACCAGGCCGGCACGGAGATCGTGCTGGTGGCGGAGCAGGGCACCGTGGCGCAGCGGGTGCTGACGGTCTGCGGTCTCGAACACCAGACGGCCTGAGTCCTTTCCCGTGACCCGACCGCCGCCGGAGCGAGCGACACCGGGGCCGTCCGGGGAGGTGCACGAGCTGCCGTTCGTGCTCACGAGCAACCGCACCGCCCGCGACCTGCTCTCACGTTTCCTGCGCGAGGCGTCCGTGAGCCCCCGGGTCGCCCAGGATGCCGTCATCGTGATCGGGGAGCTCGTCGCGAACGGGCTCGAGCACGGCTGCCCGGACTCCGCGCGTGGCCTGGAGGTCACCTGGCGGGTCGAGGGCGTCCGGCTGCGGGTCAGCGTGCGGGACGGCGGCGCCGGCACCGGGCGACCGGCCCCCCGCGTCATGCCGCCCGACCCGTGGGCCAGCCGCGGCCGCGGGCTGGCGATGGTGCAGGCGCTCGCCGACTCCTGGTGGGTCGAGGACGACGCCGGGACCAGGGTCACCGCGATCATCTCCGGGTACGCCGGCTGACCGTCCGACGGACCACGCACACCGACCTGCCGCAAGGGATACGGTGGCCAGCCGCGCCGGGCCCGCCGGGCCCGCAGGAAAGGACCCCATGACCACTTCCGCGGAACGGCACACGCCGGCCTATCCGCCCGCGGACCTGAGCAACTGCGAGGACGAGCCGATCCACGTCCCGGGGGCGATCCAGCCGCACGGGCTGCTGTTCGCGGTCGACCCGCACACGCTGCTGGTCGCGGTCGCCTCCCTCAACACCGGCGAGCTCGTCGGGGTGCGCGCCGAGGACGCCGTGGGTCGGCCACTGGCGCAGCTGGTGGGCCCCGAGCTCGTCGAGGCCGTGCGGGCCAGGGCGGAGGAGGGCACCCTGAAGGAGCCGCTGATCGTCGCGCTGCCCCAGGACCTGCCCGGCTCGCTGGCGGGGGCTGAGGTCGACGTCGCCGTCCACGTCTCCGGGGCACGGCTGGTGGTCGAGCTCGAGCCGATCGGGCGCCCGCGCTCGGTGATGCTGAGCTACCAGTCGGCGCGCTCCGCGATGGCCCGGCTGTCGGCCGAGACGACCGTGCTCGGGCTCGCCGCCCGGCTCGCCCGTGAGGTCACGGTGCTGACGGACTTCGACCGGGTGATGGTCTACCGCTTCGACACGGACTGGAACGGCGAGGTGATCGCCGAGGAGCGCCGCGCCGACCGGGCCCCGTTCCTCGGCCTGCACTACCCGGCCACCGACATCCCCGCCCAGGCTCGCCGCCTGTACACGGTCAACTGGACCCGCCTGATCGCCGACGTGGACTACCAGCCGGTCGCCCTGCACCCGCTGCGGGACCCCGGCACGCGGCAGCCCCTCGACCTGTCCTTCTCCACGCTGCGCAGCGTCTCCCCGATCCACCTGGAGTACCTGCGCAACATGGGCGTGACCGCCTCGATGTCGATCTCGATCATCCTGGACGGCGAGCTGTGGGGCCTGATCGCCTGCCACCACTACTCCGGTCCGCACCGCCCCAGCCACGACGCCCGCTCCGCGGCCGAGTTCCTCGGCCAGGTGGCCAGTCAGCAGATCGCCGAGCGCGACCGCACCGATGCCGGCCTCCGGGCCCTCACCACCAGCGCCATGCTCACCCGGATCGCCGGGCGCCTGAGCGGTTCCGGCGCCCCCGTGCTGGACGCTCTCGTCCAGGATCCCGAGCTGCTGACGCTGATGGGGGCGACCGGCGTCGTGGTCGCCGAGGACAGCCGCGTACGGGTGCGCGGCACCGTGCCGGACGCGGCCACCGTGGCCCTCGTGGCCGAGCGGCTCCTGAGCGGCGTCGACGGCTCGCCGGGCCGCCCCGACCGGCTGCGAGGCGCGCGGGACGGGTTGCTCGGGCACACCGACCGGCTGCGGCAGCTGGACCCCGCGCTGGCGGCGCACGACGACCTGCCCGCGGGGGCCCTCGCCCTCGGCAGCACCAGCGGGCGCTGGCTGCTCTGGTTCCGCCCCGAGCGCGAGGAGACGGTCGACTGGGCCGGTGACCCGCACGACAAGCCGGTGACCGCCGACGGAGAGTCGGTGCGGCTGTCCCCCCGCAAGTCCTTCGAGAAGTGGCGCGAGGTGGTGCGCGGGCGCAGCCAGCCCTGGCGGCCCGACGACGTGGACGCCGCCCACAACCTGCGCAGCCTGCTGGACGCCATCACGGTGACCCGATCGCGCGACCAGATCCTGGTGGCGGAGTCCCTCCAGCGCAGCGTGCTGGCCGAGAGTGCGCCCCGGATCGAGGGGCTCGACGTCGTGATCAGCTACACCTCCGCCGCCTCCTACCAGCTCGGCGGGGACTGGTGGGACTGCGTCCGGCTGGACGGTGGCCGGGTCGCCTTCGTGATCGGCGACGTGGCCGGGCACGGGGTCGACGCGGTGGCGGCGATGACCCAGGTGCGGGCCGCCCTGCGCGCCTACCTCCTCGCCGGCGACGAGATCGGCCCGGCCCTCGACCAGCTGGACCGTTTCGTCACCCACCTGGTCGACGACCAGATCGCCTCGGCGCTGGTGGTCGTGGTGGACCCCGCGACCCGGCGCATCGACGCCGCGAACGCCGGGCACCCGCTCCCCCTGCTGGTGGGGCGGGGAGACGTCCCGGCACTGCACCCCGTCGCCCGCCCCGTGCTCGGTCTCGGCGCCGGCCGGGCGGTGACCTCCACGCTCGTCGTCCCGCCCGGCACCACCCTGGTCATGTTCACCGACGGCCTCGTCGAGCGCCGCGGCGAGGACCTCTTCGACAACCTCCGGCGGCTGGGCGAGGCCGCCGGAGACGGACCGGAGGCCGGCGAGGCGGCGCTCGAGGAGTGGGTCGGCCACCTGCTCGCCACGATCCCGTCCCGGGGTGACGACGACACCACCCTGCTGGCCGTCCGCCTGCCCTGATCATCCCCGGGCAGCCTCACTCAGGGCAGCCGCACTCAGGGCACTCGCACTCAGGGCAGCCGCACTCAGGGCAGCCGCACTCAGGGCAGGATGACGGTGATGCCCCCGACCCCGGCGCCGGGCTGGTCGAGCGCCGCCAGCCGTTCGGGCGCCTGGGCCAGCCCGATCCGGTCGCGCAGCAGCCGGCCAGGGTCGAGGTGGCCCTCGGCCACGAGGGCGAGCAGCTCGGGGTAGCTGGCCGCCGACATGCCGTGGCTGCCGAGCAGCTGGAGCTCCTGGGCCACCACCCGGCCCATCGGCACCGCCGGCGCGGCATCGGCGCCGAGCAGGAGCCCCACCTGGACGTGCCGGCCACGAGGTCGCAGGGAGGCCAGCGACCCCAGGAAGGTGCCGGTGCTGCCCAGCGCGTCCAGCGAGACGTCGGCCCCGCCGTCGGTCAGGCCGGGCAGGGCGGCCACGTCCCGGGCGTGGACCGCGTTCGCCCCCAGCGACGCCGCCAGCGCCAGCGAGTCGTCGGCGACGTCGACGGCGTAGACCCGGGCGCCGCGGGCGACGGCGACCATCACCGCTGAGAGTCCGACGCCGCCGCAGCCGTGCACGACCACGCTCTCGCCGGCGCGCACCTGCGCGACCTGGACCACGGCCCGGTAGGCCGTCGCGAAGCGGCAGCCGAGACCGGCCGCGACCTCGCTGGGCACGTCGTCGGGCACGCGCACGAGGTTGACGTCGGCGCGGGGCAGGGCGACCAGCTCGGCGAACGATCCCCACTGGGTGAAACCGGGCTGCAGCTGCCGCTCGCAGACCTGCTGGTCGCCCCGCGCGCACGCCCGACAACGCCCGCAGGCCAGCACGAACGGCGTGGTGACCCGGTCGCCGACCGCCCAGCCGGTGACCTCGGGGCCGACCTCGACGACGGTGCCGGCGAGCTCGTGGCCGGGCACGTGCGGCAGCACGATGTCGGGCTCGTGCCCGACCCAGCCGTGCCAGTCGCTGCGGCACAGCCCGGTCGCCTCCACGGCCACCACCACCCCGTCCCGCGGGCAGGCCGGGTCAGGCACCGTCTCGACCACCGGCAGCCGACCGAGCTCGTGGACCATCACCGCACGCATGGGCCCAGCACATCACGCGACGCCACCGCCACCACACCGCGCACCGGAGGGCTCTCAGTCGGAGGTGGCGACGACGACCTTCCCGATCACGTGGCCCGCCTCGACGAGCCGGTGCGCCTCACGCAGCCGCTCGGCGTCGAGGGGCGAGAGGAGCGTCGTCATCGTGGTGCGGATCCTTCCCTCGTCGACCAGGTCGGCGACCCGGTCGAGCAGGTGGTGCTGGGCGACCTGCTGCTCGCCCCCCGCGATCGCGCGAGTGAACATGAGCTCCCAGTGGAAGCTCAGGCTCTTGCTCTTCAGGGCGGCGATGTCCACGTGCTCGGGGTCGTCGATCGCGACGATGGCGCCGAAGGGGTTGAGCACCTCGGTGTAGAGCTCCAGCTGGCCGGCGTCCTCGACCCGGGAGGTGAAGACCCAGTCGACGCCGTCCGGCGCTGCGGTCGCCAGCTGCTCGCGCAGGTCGCCCTTCCGGTGGTTGACGCGAGCGTCCGCGCCGAGCGCGGTGACCCACGCGTCCGTCTCCGGTCGCGAGGTGGTGGCGACCACGCGGACGCCGGGCAGCAGGGCCTCGGCGAGCTGGAGCACCATCGAGCCCACCCCACCGCTGGCGCCGGGCAGGTAGAGCGTGCCGCTGCTCTCGGCGGTGAGCCGGAGCCGGTCGAAGAGACCCTCCCAGGCGGTGATCGCGGTGAGCGGCAGGGCGGCGGCCTCGGCGTACGACAGCGTCGACGGCTTGCGGCCGACGAGGCGCTCGTCGACGGCGTGCAGCTCGGCGTTCGTACCGGCTCGGGTGAGGTCGCCGGCGTAGTAGACCTCGTCGCCGGGTACGAACAGGCCGACCTCCCCGCCCACCTCGCGCACGACCCCGGCGGCGTCGAAGCCGAGGACCCGCGGCTCCTCGGCGTCCCCGCCCCGGCGCACCTTGGTGTCGACCGGGTTCACCGAGACCGCCCGCACCTCGACGAGCAGGTCGCGTGGCCCCGGCGTGGGGCGGGGCAGCTCGAGGTCCACGAGGCTGGCGGGGTCGGTGATCGGGAGGCTCCGGGTGAAGCCGACGGCGCGGACGGTGTCGGGGGATGCGGTGCTCATCCCCCGATCATGCCGAGTCGTCCAAGGCCCGGACGAGGCACCGGGAGCCACCGAGGTGGCTGATGTCGCCGGCGTGACTTCCGGGGAATGCCCGGACACGCGCCGGGAGGTGTCGTACCGTCATCGAGCCGTCCACGTTGCTCCACCACTCCCGCCTCGTCCGCGCACCGATCGAACCAGGACCCGCTTCCCCATGCGACCCCTCCGCTCTCCCCTCGCCGGCACCGCCGTCGCCGCCCTCGTCGCCCTCCTGGCCACGCTCACCCTCGGCGGCGCGCCGGCCCTGGCCGCGAACCGCGTGCACGTCCTGGTGATCGGCGACTCGATCACCCGCTTCGGTGAGCCGTACCTGGCCGCCGCGCGCCCCCGGTGGGTCGTCGACGGCGTCCCCGGCCGGCCGGTCTCGGCGCTGCCGAGGCGCCTGCGCGCGGACCTGGCGACGTACGGCGTCCCGCAGCACCTGGTGATCGCGCTCGGGCAGAACCCGCGGCCCGGCTGGACCAAGGGCGACTACCGCGACGCGGCGAGGTCCGTACCCGGCACGACCCAGGTCTACTTCGTGACGACCTACCGCGACCCGGCCGTCTTCGGCCAGGAGGCGGCCGACCAGCAGGAGACCTACTCGCGGTGGATGCGGCAGATCGCGCGAAACCGCAGCAACGTGCACCTGATGGACTGGCGCGCGCTCGTGCTGGACGGGACCGCCGTGCTGCTGGACGGCTCCCACCCCGACGAGCCCAGCCGCCAGGTGTGGGCCGACCTGGTCGTGCGTACGATCGACGAGGTGAAGGCCTCGCTGGCCGCCTCCTCGTGACCAGCCCTCCTCCTGAGCAGGCGCCGCCCGTCACGGGGTCGGCGGCCGCCCGGTGCGCCCGGTGCCCCGGCGGATCCGCACGGCGCTGAGCAGCATCTCGGCGGCCAGCGCCGCCCCGACGCCCTCGCCCGCGCGCAGGCGCAGGTCGAGCAGGGGCTCCAGGCCGAGGTGCTCGAGCACCCTCGGGTGCCCGCGCTCCCGGCTGCGCTGGCCGGCGACCAGGTACGCCGCCACACCCGGCTCGAGCGCGACGGCGACCTGGGCGGCCACGCTCGTGGCCAGGCCGTCGAGCACGACGACGGCGCCGCGCGACGCCGCACCCAGCACGGCCCCGGCCAGCAGGCAGATCTCCGGGCCGCCCACGGCCGCGAGCGCGGCCTGCGCGGGGAGCCGTCGGGCCCCGTGCTCGCCGCGCGTGCGGGCCAGCGCCCTCTCCACGACCTCCACCTTGCGCTGGAGCATCTCGGTGTCGGCGCCGGTCCCGAGACCCACCACGTCCTCGGCGGACAGGCCCAGCAGCGCCGCCGCCAGTGCGGCGGCCACGGTCGTGTTGCCGATGCCGACCTCCCCGAGGACCAGAAGCGCGTGGTCGCCGCCGACGTCCTCGCCGAGCGCGCGGCCTCGGCCGAGCAGCGAGGTGACGGCCTCGCCGGACAGGGCATCGCCGTGCACCAGGTCTCCGGTGCCCGACCCGGCGTCCTCGACCCGGAAGGACAGACCGGCCGCCCGGGCCGCGACGGAACCGGCGGACTCCCCCGCCCGGCTCGCGGCGAGCACGTCCTCGGCGACCGAGTCCGGGAAGGCACTCACCCCGTGGGCGGTCACCCGGTGGCGACCGACGGCGAGCAGCAGGCTGCCGGTGGCCCGGTCGTCGCGGCGCAGCCGGACGGCCGCCTCCAGGCGGTCGACGTAGCGGTCGAGCAGCCCCAGCGAGCCCGGCGCGGCGAGCACGGTGTCCGCCTCGTCGCGCACCCCGACCACCTCGTCGCGGCCAGGGGCGCGCAGGTGCGAGGGCGGCGGCGCCTGGTCGTCGCGCCACCGCTCGGTCATGACGACCTCGCTCAACGGCTGGCGGCGCGACCAGCCGGCCCGCTCGAGGCCGGGCGCCGGCGGTCGCTCGTCGGGCCAGCCCAGGCACAGCCATCCCAGCGTGACCACACCGTCGGGCAGGCCGAGCAGCTCCTCCAGCTCGACCGGGTCGAAGAGGGTCACCCAGCCGACGCCGAGCCCCTCGGCCCGGGCCGCCAGCCACAGGTTCTCGATCGCGGTCGCGCAGGACCACACGTCCGCGTCGGGGAACGTGGCCCGCCCGAGCACGCCCGCCGCCGGCGTGCGCCGGTCGCAGGCGACCACGATCCCGAGCGGCGCCTCGCGGATCCCCTCGAGCTGGAGGTCCAGCAGTCGCTGGCCGGCCTCGGGGTCGAGCTCGCTGGCCTGGCGCAGCCGCTGCTCGTCCGCCATCCGCGCGGCCCGCTCCCGCGTGCCGGCCTCGGCGACCACGATGAAGCGCCACGGCTGGCTGTGGCCGACCGACGGCGCACGGTGGGCCGCCATCAGCACCCGGTCGAGGACCTGCACCCCCACCGGGTCCGGCCGGAAGCGACGGATGTCGCGGCGGGCCGCGACCACCTCGTGGAAGGCGTCGCGGGCCTCCTGGGAGAAGGCCCAGGCGTCGACCTCGGCGCCCCGCTCGGCCGCGGAGGTGCGGTCACCGATCAGGGGCACGGGCCGGTTCCAGGTCATGGTCGGCGAGTGTAGAGACCGGTGGGTGTTGGTAACGTGCCGAGCGCCAGTCAACCTCCCGCGGTCCGCCGCGGGAGCGCAGGGAACCCGGTGTGAGTCCGGGACTGACGCGCAGCGGTAAGGGTGACGGGCGGGGCTCCGTCTCACGACAGCCACTGGATCGAAGAGGATCCGGGAAGGCGCCCCGCACCGGATGATCCCGAGTCCGAAGACCTGCTGGCCCTTGCGGCAACAGCCGCGAGGTCACTCGAGGACCCCGCGCACGGGCCCCTGACCTCCGAGGACCACCGGTGCCCCAGCCCCCCGTTCGTTCCCGCCCGGACCGCTGCCCCGGCGTGCTGCGCCCCTGGCCCGCCGACGACGGCGCACTGGTGCGGGTCCGTCTCGCCGGTGGCCAGGTCCCTCCGGCCGCCCTGGCCGCGCTGGGCGACGTGGCCCGCCGCTACGGCGACGGCCGGATCCACCTGACCGCCCGCGCCAACCTCCAGCTGCGTGCCCTGCCCTGGGACGGCGACCGGCTGCCCGAGGAGGTCGTCACCGCCGTCGAGCGGACCGGGCTCCTGCCCGCGCGCGGCCACGACCTGGCCCGCAACCTGATGTGCTCCCCGTTCACCGGGCTCGCCGGCGGGCGCGCCGACCTGCGGCCCGTCGTCCGCGAGCTCGACGCGCGCCTCTGCGGCCGCCCGGGGCTGGCCGACCTGCCCGGTCGTTTCCTGTTCGTGCTCGACGACGGTCGCGGCGACCTGGTCGGGCGGGAGGCCGACCTCGGGGCCGTGGTCCTGGACGCCGGGGCCGCGCAGCTGCGGCTCGGGCCGGACTGGGGCCCGGTGGTCGCACTGTCGACGGTTCCCGGCGCCCTGGTCGACCTGGCCGAGAGGTTCCTGGCCGAGCGTGGGGGCGGCCCCGGCGCCGCCTGGCACGTCCGGGAGCTGGCGTCCCGCCTCGGCCCACCGCAGCCCGGCGACGCCCAGCTGCCCGCCGGCGGCGCCCCGCCGCCGTACGGGCCCGTCCCGGGCGGTGACCACGTCCGGGTGCCCGACGGCGTCCTGACCCCCGAGCTGTGCGCCGAGCTCGCCGCACCGGCCCGCGACCTCGTCGTCACCCCGTGGCACGGCGTCGTGGTGGCGGGCCGATGAGCGCCCCCACCCGCCCGGGGCGGCACTACGCCTACGTCGACCAGGGAGCGGCCATCTACGCCGACTCGTTCGCCACCATCCGCCGCGAGGCCCGCCTGGACGCGCTGCCGGCCGGGGCCGAGACGGTCGCGGTCCGGATGGTGCACGGCACCGGGCAGGTCGACCTCGTGGACGACCTCGTCGTGCACCCCGGGCTGGTCGCGGCCGCACGCACCGCGCTGCGGGCGGGGGCGCCGATCCTCACCGACGCCCACATGGTCGCCTCCGGCGTGACGCGCGCCCGGTTGCCCCGCGAGAACGACGTGGTCTGCCTGCTGCGCGACGACCGGGTCCCCGACCTCGCCCGCCAGTGGGGCACGACCCGCTCCGCGGCGGCGGTCTCGCTGTGGGCACCGCTGCTGGAGGGTGCCGTGGTGGCCATCGGCAACGCCCCCACGGCCCTGTTCCACCTGCTGGAGATGCTCGTGGACGGGGCCCCACGACCGGCCGCCGTGATCGGCTGCCCGGTCGGCTTCATCGGGGCCGCGGAGTCCAAGCTGGCGCTCGAGTGCTTCGCCGCGGACCACGGCATCGACGTCCCCTTTCTCACGGTGCGGGGGCGCCGCGGCGGCTCCGCGATGACCGCCTCGGCAGTCAACGCCCTGGCCCAGGAGCAGGAATGAGCACCCCCATGACCGGACGCTTCTACGGCATCGGCCTCGGCCCCGGCGACCCCGAGCTGGTCACCCTCAAGGCGGCCCGGCTGGTCGCCGCCGCCGACGTCGTCGCCTACCACGCGGGCGTCGGCAAGGAGTCGAACGCGCGTCGCATCGCCGCCGACCTGATCCCCCCGGACGTCATCGAGGAGGAGCTGCGCTACCCGGTCACGACCGGCCCCACCGCCCACCCGGGCGGGTACGCCGGGGCGATCGCGGAGTTCTACGAGGAGTCGGCCGCCCGGCTCGCCGCCCACCTCGAGGCGGGACGCAGCGTCGTCCTCCTCGCCGAGGGCGACCCGCTCTTCTACGGCTCGTACATGTACATGCACGACCGGCTCTCCGAGCGCTTCCCGACCGAGGTCGTGCCCGGGGTCCCGGCCTTCGCGGCGGCCACGGCGGCCGTGGCGTCACCCCTGGTGCGCCAGACCGACGTGCTGACGATCCTGCCGGGCACCCTGCCCGAGCCGGAGCTCGCACGACGGCTGGCCGACACCGACGGGGCGATCATCATGAAGCTCGGCCGCACCTTCCCCGCGGTGCGCTCGGCCCTGGCGCAGGCGGGGCGCCTCGAGCACGCGCTGTACGTCGAGCGGGCCTCCATGCCGGCCGAGCGGTGGCTGCCGGTCTCCGCGGTCGACCCCACCTCGGTGCCGTACTTCTCACTGATCGTGGTGCCCGGCGACAGCCGCCAGGCCGAGCCCGGCGGGCGGCGGGCCACCACGGTGCCCGTCTCCCCGGGGACGGTGTCCCCGGTGCCGGGCGAGCTCCTGGTGGTCGGGCTCGGCCCGGGCCCGGACGCCTGGACGACCCCCGAGGTCACCGAGGCCCTGGCGTCGGTCGACCACGTCGTCGGGTACGCGCCGTACGTCGACCGGGTGCCGCAGCGCGTCGGCCTGACCCGGCACGCGTCCGGCAACACCGTCGAGCTCGACCGGTCCCGCCTCGCCCTGGACCTCGCCCGGTCCGGCGAACGGGTGGCCGTCGTCTCCGGTGGTGACGCCGGGGTGTTCGGGATGGCCTCGGCCGTCCTCGAGGCGGCCGAGGACCCGGCGTACGCCGACGTGCCCGTGCGGGTGCTGCCCGGGGTGAGCGCGGTGCAGGCCGTCGCGGCCCGCGCCGGCGCGCCCATCGGCGGGGACTTCGCGGTGCTGAGCCTCTCCGACCGGCTCAAGCCCTGGTCGGTGATCGAGAGGCGGCTGCGCGCCGTGGCCGAGGCAGACCTGGTGCTGGCGATCTACAACCCCGCCTCACGCACCCGGACCAGCCAGGTCGTGGAAGCCCAGAAGGTGCTGCTCGAGCACCTCCCCGCCGACACGGTCGTCGTGGTCGGGCGCGACGTCGGCCGCCGCGAGGAGTCCCTGGAGGTCACCACCTTGGCCGGCCTCGACGCGACGTCGATCGACATGAAGTGCCTGCTGATCGTGGGGTCCTCGGGGACCCGCCGCTCAGCCTCCGGTGCCGTGTGGACCGCCCGGTCGACGCCGGACCCGGCGGCTCAGCGGGCGCCGGACCGGCCGGAGCGCTCCCGCGCCGGGTCGTAGAGGAACGACTCCCCACCGCTGCTCGGGTCGAGCGCCCGCCCGACGAGGATCACCGCCGCCTGGCGCAGACCGGCCGCCTCCACGAGGTCGGCGATGTCGGCGACCGTGCCGCGCAGCACCTGCTGGTCGGGTTGGCTGGCCCGGTGGACGACCACGACCGGGCAGTCCGCGCCGTACTCCCCCTCGACCTCGGCCATCACCTCCCGGGTGCGGGTGATCGCCAGGTGCAGGGCGAGGGTGGCGCGGGTGGCGGCGAAGCGGGCCAGCGACTCGGTCTGCGGCATCGCGGTCGACCGCGCCTGCGCCCGGGTCAGCACCACCGACTGGGTCACCAGCGGCACGGTCAGCTCGCGGCCCACGACGGCCGCGGCGGCGGCGTACGCCGCCACCCCGGGGGTCACGTCCCACGGCACCCCCGCCGCGTCGAGACGCCGCGTCTGCTCGGCGAGGGCCGAGTACAGCGAGGGGTCGCCCGAGGCGAGGCGGACGACGTCCAGCCCGGCGGTGTGCGCGTCGAGGAGCGCCCCGACGATCTGGTCGAGGTCGAGGTCCTGGGTGTCGACCAGGCGGGCCTCGGAGCGGCAGTGGCCGAGCACGGCGACGTCGAGGTAGGTGCCGGGGTAGAGCACCACGTCGGCCGCGCCCAGCATGGCGGCGGCGCGCAGGGTGATCAGGTCGGCGGCGCCGGGCCCGGCCCCGACGAAGTGCACGGTCACGAGGACTCCTTCACGTAGGCCCACTGGGTCACCGTCCGGGCGGGGGTCCAGCCGGTGAAGGTGCCGATCGGCTCGGCGTGCTGCACCGCGATCCGGGTCAGCTCGCCCCCGTGCCCCGCGTACCTCCCGGCCAGCAGCTGCTCGGTCTCCAGGGTCACGCCGTGGACGACCAGCCGCCCGCCCGGCACGAGGGCGTCGAGGACGGCGTCCACGACGCCCGGGCGGGTGGCCCCGCCCCCGACGAAGACCGCGTCCGGGGCGGGCAGCCCGGCCAGCGCGTCCGGCGCCCGGCCGTGCACGACCTGCAGCCCGGGGACGCCGAGAGCGGCGGCGTTGCGACGGATCCGCTCGACCCGCTCGGGATGGGACTCCACCGCGACGGTCCGGCACGACGGATGGGCCCGCATCCACTCGATGCCCACCGAGCCGGCGCCCGCGCCGACGTCCCACAGCAGCTGCCCCGGCTGCGGCGCGAGCCGCGCCAGCGCGGAGGCCCGCAGGTCGCGCTTGGTGAGCTGGCCGTCGTCCTCGTACGCCGCGTCGGGCAGCCCCGCCGACCACGACCCGACCGGCGGGCCGACCGGAGCGCCGACCAGTTCGAGCGCGACGACGTTGAGCCGGGCCACCCCGGTCGCCCAGCTGTCGGAACTGCTGTCCGTCCACTCGTGCGCAGGCCCGTCGACCCGGGACTCGTGCGCCGCGCCCAGGTCGCCGAGGACCGTGAGCCGGCTGGCCCCGTAGCCGTGGGAGACGAGCCGGTCGGCCACGGTCGCAGGCGTGGTCTCGTCGGCCGAGAGCACGAGGAGGCGGCGACCGGGGGCGAGGGCCCGCAGGAGCAGGTCCGGGTCGCGGCCGACCAGGCTGACCACCTCCACGCCCTCGGCGGCCCACCCCATCCGGGCCCGCGCCAGCGCCACCGAGGAGACGGCCGGCTCGACCCGGACCGCCTGCGTGCCGAGCAGGTCGACCAGCGTCGAGCCGATGCCGGAGACCAGCGGGTCACCGGAGGCGAGGGCCACGACGCCGTCCGTGTCGTGCCGGGCCAGCAGCGCGGGCAGCCCCTCGCGCAGCGGTGCCGGCCAGGCCTCCCGGACCTGCCCGGGCACCGGGGGTACCAGGTCGAGATGACGTCGTCCGCCGAGGACCACCGGGGCCTCGCGGACCAGGACCTGCAACCGGCCGGGGAGCCCGGCCCAGCCGTCGGCGCCGAGGCCCACGACCGTGATTCGTGGTCGGCCGGTGGGGGTCATGGGGGCAGAGGCTATCGTGACGCCCGACAGGCACGAGGTGCCCCGACGGCTCGAGACGCACCGCCACCGCGAGGTGCGGAGCAGGGCCCGACGGGAGAATCTGGGAAGCCGGTGAGATTCCGGCACAGGCCCGCTGCGGTGACCTGGACGACGTCGATCGAAGGACCGACACCGATCCGGGCAAGTCCGAAGACCGGCCTCGCGCCTTGCATCATCCGATGTTCACTGGCGGACGAGCGGGAGCCTCCCATGCCACTGCAGTTTCCCTTCAGCGCCGTCGTGGGTTCCGACGACATGGCGCTGGCCCTGGTCCTGACCACCATCTCGCCCGACGTGGGCGGGGTGCTGGTCCGTGGCGAGAAGGGCACCGCCAAGTCCACGATCGTCCGGGCGCTGGCCTCGGTGCTGCCCCCGATCGACGTGGTCGCCGGCGACCGGTTCTCCTCCGACCCGCGCGACCGGACGCCGCTCTCGCCCGACGGCCCGTTCGCCGCCGACGCCCCGACCGAGTCGCGCCCGGTGCGGCTGGTCGAGCTGCCGGTCGGGGCCACCGAGGACCGGGTGCTCGGCTCGCTGCACCTTGAGCGGGCGCTCTCGGAGGGGAGGGCCGAGTACGAGCCCGGCCTGCTCGCCCGCGCCCACCGGGGCATCCTCTACGTCGACGAGGTCAACCTGCTCCACGACCACCTCGTGGACCTGCTCCTCGACGCCGCGGCCATGGGCCGCTCCACGGTGGAGCGTGACGGGGTCTCGGTCGAGCACGCCGCCCGCTTCGTGCTGGTGGGCACGATGAACCCCGAGGAGGGTGAGCTGCGCCCGCAGCTGCTCGACCGGTTCGGGCTGACCGTCGAGGTCGCGGCCCCCCGCGACCCGGCCTCGCGGATGGACGTCGTGCGGCGCCGGATGGCCTTCGACGCCGACCCGGAGGCGTTCGCCCGGACGTACGCCGAGTCCGAGCGCGCGCTGACCGACCGCATCCAGGCGGCCCAGAAGCTGGTGGCCGAGGTCGAGCTGGGCGACGCGGCCCTGCTCAAGATCGCCGAGGTGTGTGCGGCCTTCGACGTGGACGGGATGCGCGCCGACATCGTCACCGCCCGCACCGCCGTCGCCCACGCGGCGTGGCACGGACGCTCCACGGTCACCACGGCGGACGTCCGCGCGGCCGCTCGCCTGGCCCTGCCGCACCGACGCCGCCGCAACCCCTTCGACGCCCCCGGGCTCGACGAGGAGCTGCTCGACCGGGTGCTCGGCGACGACGAGCCGGAACCGCCCGAGCCGCCGGAGCCCACCGAGCCGCCGGGGCCCGCCGACAAGGGGCCCGACGAGGGGCCCGGCGAGGGGCCCGGCGAGGGGGAACCGACCGGCACCGACGACGGCCCGCCTGCGGACGACCAGGCGCACGACAGCAAGCCCAGCAGCGGGCCCAGCAGCGAGCCCAGCAGCGGGCCCGACGGCACGGACCCCGACCCGCCCCAGCAGCCCGACGGGACCCCGGAGCGTGCCGGGTCGGGCGAGGAGTCCCGCGTCGGTGCGCAGACGCCGTTCCGCGCGAGGCTGTTCACGGTGTCCGGCACCGGCGAGGGCGAGGCCGGGCGGCGCAGCCGGGCGATCACCGCCTCCGGTCGCCGGATCGGCTCCCGGCGCGCCACCGGCGGTGGCGGGTCGATCCACCTGGCCGAGACCGTGCGGGCCGCGGCGCCGCACCAGCTCGCCCGCGGCCGAGGCACCGGACGCCTGCTGTTTCGCTCCGACGACCTGCGGGTCGCCACCCGGGAGGGGCAGGAGGCCAACCTCGTGCTGTTCCTCGTCGACGCCTCCGGCTCGATGGCGGCGCGACGCCGGATGGGGCAGGTCAAGACCGCGATCCTCTCCCTGCTGCTCGACGCCTACCGCCGGCGCGACAAGGTCGGGCTGGTCACCTTCCGCGGTGCCCACGCCGAGCTGGCGCTGCCGCCGACCAGGTCGGTCGACATCGCCGCCACCCGGCTCGAGCTGCTGCCCACCGGCGGTCGCACGCCACTGGCCGAGGGGCTCCTCGAGGCCGCGCGGGTGCTGCGCGTCGAGCGTGTGCGCGACCCCCGGCGACGTCCCCTGCTCGTCGTCGTCACCGACGGCCGGGCCACGGCCGGCCCGGACGCGGTGCCGCGCTCGCGCCGGGCCGCCGACCACCTCGCCGAGACCGGGGTGGCCTCCCTCGTCGTCGACTGCGAGAGCGGGGCCTTCCGCCTGGGCCTCGCCGCGGCCCTGGCCACCCACCTGCGCGGTGAGCACGTCGAGGTCGCCGAGGTCGACGCCACCGCGCTGACCACCCTCGTCCACGACCGCGTGCGCCCGCGCGCCACCAGCGAAGGAGCAGCCTGATGCCCCAGGGCCAGCCCGCCACCGTCCCCGACGACGGTCTCAGCACCCGCGAACGCCGCCAGCAGCCGCTGCTGATGGTCCACACCGGCGACGGCAAGGGGAAGTCGACGGCCGCCTTCGGCCTCGCCATCCGCGCCTGGAACCAGGGCTGGAACATCGGCGTCTTCCAGTTCGTGAAGTCCGCCAAGTGGCGCATCGGCGAGCAGACCGTGCTCGAGCGCCTCGGGTCGCTGCACGAGGAGACCGGCGAGGGCGGGCCGGTCGAGTGGCACAAGATGGGCGCCGGCTGGTCGTGGTCGCGCAAGGCCGGCGAGGAGACCGACCACGCCGCCGAGGCCGCCGAGGGCTGGGCCGAGGTGAAGCGGCGGATCGCCGAGGAGACCCACGACCTGCTCGTGCTCGACGAGTTCACCTACCCCATGGAGTGGGGCTGGGTCGACGTCGACGACGTCATCGAGACCCTGGCGCACCGGCCCGGCCGGCAGTTCGTCGTGGTCACCGGGCGCCGCGCCCACCCCCGGCTCGTCGAGGTGGCGGACCTGGTCACCGAGATGACCAAGGTCAAGCACCAGATGGACCGCGGCCAGAAGGGCCAGCGAGGCATCGAGTGGTGACCCGGCCGTGAGGCTGCCGCGCATCGTCGTGGCCGCGCCGGCCACCGGGCAGGGCAAGACCACCGTCGCCACCGGCCTGATGGCCGCCCTGACCCGAGCGGGCCACGTGGTCAGCGGGCACAAGGTCGGGCCGGACTACATCGACCCCGGCTACCACGCGCTGGCCAGCGGACGCCCGGGCCGCAACCTCGACCCGCACCTGGTGGGCGAGGCCCGCGTCGCTCCGCTGCTGCTGCACGGCGCCGCGGGTGCGGACGTCGCGGTGCTCGAGGGCGTCATGGGGCTCTTCGACGGCCGGATCGGGGGCGAGGGGTTCTCCTCGACCGCTCACGTGGCCACCCTGACCCGCACCCCGGTGGTGCTGGTCGTGGACATCTCCCGATCGTCTCGCTCGATCGGCGCCGTGGTGCACGGCATGGCGACCTTCGACCCGCGCGTCGAGGTGGCCGGCGTGATCCTCAACAAGGCGGGCTCCGCGCGGCACGCCGCCGAGGTGGCCGGCTCGGTCGGCCTGCCCGTGCTGGGCACCATCGGGCGCGACGAGGCGTTCGCCGCGCCCTCGCGTCACCTCGGGCTCGTCCCGGCCGCCGAGCGCGACGAGGCCGCGCACGCCCTCGACCGGCTGGCCGAGGCCGTGGCCGAGGCCGTGGACCTCGACGCGGTGCTGCGGATCGCCCGCACCGCGCCGGACCTTCCCGACCGGGCGTGGGACCCCGCCGCCGAGGTGGCCCCACCGAGCGCGCGTCGTCCGGTCGTCGCGATGGCGGGCGGACGCGCCTTCACCTTCCGCTACACCGAGACCGAGGAGCTGCTGCGCGCCGCCGGGTGCGAGGTGGTCGTCTTCGACCCGCTCACCGACCGCGCCCTGCCGCCGGGCACCTCCGGCCTCTACCTCGGGGGCGGCTTCCCCGAGGTGCACGCCGCCGCGTTGAGCGCCAACACCGCGCTGCGCGAGGACCTGCGGGCCGCCGTCGACGCGGGCCTTCCCACGGTGGCCGAGTGCGCGGGCCTGCTGTACCTGTGCCGCAGCGTCGACGGGAGCCCGATGGTCGGCGCGCTCCCGGTCGACGCCGCGATGACCCCGCGGCTCACGCTGCGCTACCCGAGCGCGCGCGCGACGACCGACTCCCTGCTCTGCGTGGTCGGCGAGCAGGTCACCGGCCACGAGTTCCACCGCACCCAGGTCGCGCCGGTCGCCGACGAGCACGGCGCGTGGGCCCTGGAGGGCGAGCCGATGGGCTTCGCCACCGCCACCGTGCACGCGTCGTACCTGCACACGCACTGGGCCGGGCACCCGCGGCTGGCCCAGCGCTTCGCCGACGCGGTGCACGCCGCGACCCCCCACACCACGACCAGCCCCGCCAACACCAGCCCGCCACCCACCGACACCTCGACCGGGCACCGCACACCGGCGGACCCCCTGCGCCACCACGGGGACAGCGAGGCGCGGGCCGGGCTGCTCGACCTCGCCGTCAACGTCTACGCCGGCCCGCGGCCCGCGTGGCTCGACACCGCCCTGCGCAGCAGTCTGGACGATCTCGGCCGCTACCCCAGCGCCACGGCGGCGGAGGACGCCGTCGCCGCCCGCCACGGCCGTCGGGCCGACGAGGTGCTGGCCACGGCCGGTGCCGCCGAGGCGTTCACCCTGCTCGCCCGCCTGCGGCCGTGGACCGCACCGGCCGTGGTCCACCCCCAGTTCACCGAGCCGCACGCGGCCCTGGAGCAGGCCGGTCACCAGGTGCGCGAGATCCACTGCCGCGCCGAGCAGGGCTTCGCCCTCGACCCGTCGGCGGTGCCCGAGAGGGCCGACCTCGTGGTCCTGGGCAACCCGACCAACCCGACCGGAGTCCTGCACCCGGTCGCCACCGTGCGGGCGCTGCTGCGTCCGGGCCGGTTGGTGGTGGTCGACGAGGCCTTCATGGACACGCTGCCCGGCGAGAGCGCCTCCCTGGCCGGCGAGGCCCTGCCGGGGCTGGTCGTGCTGCGCAGCCTGACCAAGCACTGGAGCATCCCCGGCGTGCGCGCGGGCTACCTCCTGGCCGAGAGCGAGGTGGTCGCCGGGCTGCGCCAGGAACAGGCCCCGTGGTCGGTCTCGACCACCGCCGGCGCCGCGCTGCTCGCGTGCTCCTCGCCGGCGGCCCGGGACGAGAGCACCCGGCGCGCCGAGACGATCGTGCGGTGGCGCTCGGCCCTCGAGACCGGCCTGCGCGAGCGAGGGATCCCGCACGTCACGTCGTCCGCCTCCTTCGTCCTCGCGGAGGTGGGCGGCGGCATCCACGAGGCCCTGCGCCGGGCCGGGATCGCCGTACGACGGGCCGACACGTTCCCGGGTCTGGGACCTTCCTGGGTGCGCATCGCGGTCCGTCCCGAGGAGCAGACGCGAGAGCTGCTCGCCACGCTGGACACCCTCGTGCCAACGGACCCCTGATGCCCTAGGGTGCCTGGTGCGGGCACGAGGAAGCCGGTGAGAATCCGGCACAGTCGCGCTACTGTGACACCGCTCCAGGCCGGTCCCCAGGGACCGATCCGGTGGCGGTGGAGTCAGACCCGAGTGTCCGCCCACCCCCATCGACAGGGACGCAAGAATCCCTAGGAGGACACATGTCGCACACCGCTGCCGCCACCCCCATCGCCGAGGTCGAGATCCCCACGATCCCCCTCGCCGAGCTCGCCCCCTGGGCCCTCATCCTCGGGCTGATCGCCGCGCTGGCGCTCTTCTTCTTGAGCGCCGAGCAGGGTGCCTTCTCCCTCTCCTCGGGCACGATGCTGCACGAGCTCGTGCACGACGGTCGGCACCTGCTCGGCTACCCCTGCCACTGAGGCTCCTGCGCCCCAGCAGCCTTCCCGGTGTGAGCGGGGTGCACCTGCGCCACCCCGGTCCGCGGGCTCTCGAACGGACCCCTCATGACCGCACGCGCTCTCCTCGTCCGAGGTCTGGTGGCCGGCCTGCTGGCCGGTCTGGCCACGTTCCTCGTCGCCCACCAGGTCGGTGAGCCCCAGGTGGAGGCTGCCGTCGCCCTGGAACAGGCGGGCGGCCACCACGACAGTGCCGCTCCCGGCGCCCACGACCACCCCGGCGACGACGGGTCGGTGGTCTCCCGCGGCACCCAGCGGACCTGGGGGCTGCTGGCCGGGTCGCTCGCCGTCGGCCCCGCCCTCGGCGGGCTGGTCGCCCTCGGCGCCGCGCTCGCGGCCGGCCGGCTGGGCCGCCTGCGCGCCACGGCGGCCAGCGTCGTGGTGGCGCTGGCGGGCTTCGTCGCCGTCGGCCTGGTGCCCTTCCTGAAGTACCCCGCCAACCCTCCCGCGGTCGGGAGCGCCGAGACCATCGGCGCGCGCACGGAGTACTACTTCGTCTTCCTGCTCGTCTCCGTCGTGGCCGCGGTGGCCGCCGTCGTCCTGGCTGCCCGGGTCTGGCCACGGCTGGGCACCTGGGGGGCCGTGCTGCTGGGCGCCGGCGTCTACCTGCTGGTCGTCACCACGGTCGGGGTGCTGATGCCGACGGTGAACGAGGTGGGCGACTTCCCCGCCGACACCCTCTGGTACTTCCGCCGGGCCTCGCTGCTCACCCTCTCCACCCTCTGGGCCGCGCTCGGAGTCGCGCTGTCGGGACTGGTCGGCCGGCTGGAGCGGCGCGAGGACGCCGTCGCTCGCCGCCGCGCCCAGGCCGCCTCGCTGTGAAGGACCGGCTCGGTGGGCGGCGCGGTGCGTGACGCCTGGCGGCTCGCCGTCGGCACGCTGAGCGTGCTGCCGGTCCCGCCGCCCCGCGTCGTCGACCGGCGCACGGCGGGTGCGGCGGCGCTGCTGGCCCCGCTCGCGGTGCTGCCGCTCGGTGCGGGGGTCGCGCTGGTGCTGCTGCTGGGCCGCGCGGCGTCCGTGCCCCCGCTGGTGGTGGGGCTGCTGGCCGTCGCGCTGCTGGTGCTCGGCACCCGCGCCCTTCACGTCGACGGGCTCTCCGACACCGTCGACGGCCTGAGCGCCTCCTACGACCGTGGGCGTGCCCTGGCCGCGATGCGCACCGGCACGTCGGGGCCGGCGGGCGGGGCGGCGGTGTTCCTCGTGCTCGCGGTGCAGGCCGCCTCGCTCGCCTCGCTCGCGGTGCTGCCCCGCGGGGCGGTGCTCGCCGGCGTCCTGGTCTGCGTCTCCCGCGGCTCGCTGGTGCTGGGCTGCGTGCGCGGCGTGCCCGCAGCCCGGGCCGACGGACTCGGGGAGACCTGGACCCAGACCGTCCGCCCGCTCGCGGCCACGGCGGCGTGGCTGCTCGCGGCCCTGATCAGCGCCACGATCGCCCGGTGGGCCGGGCTGGCCTGGTGGCGCGGCGCGCTCGCCGCCGTGCTGGGCGTAGTCGTCGTGCTGCTGCTGGTCCGTCGCGCGGTCGCGCGCCTGGGCGGGGTCACCGGCGACGTCCTCGGCGCGGGTGTCGAGCTGTGCCTGGCCACGCTGCTGGTCGTGCTGGCCGGGGTCGGCCGATGAGCCGTGCACTGGGGCTCGCGCTCGGGTTCGCCGCCGACCGGTTGCTCGCGGACCCTGCGCGCTGGCACCCCGTGGCGGGCTTCGGTCGGCTGGCGGGTCTGGTGGAGCGGCACTGCTGGGCGCCCTCGCGCGGCCGCGGCGCGGCGTACACCGCCGGGCTGGTGGGTGGGGTCACCGTGCTCGGCGTGCTCCTCGAGCGCGGGGCGCGCTCGCGCCCCCTCGCCCACACCGTGGTGACGGCGGCCGCGACCTGGGTGGTGCTCGGCGGCGCGTCGCTGGACCGCGAGGGCCGGGCGGTCGCGCGGCTGGTGAGCGACGGCCGGCTGCCCGAGGCCCGGCAGCGGCTGACCCACCTGGTCGGTCGTGACACCCGGGCGCTCACCGCCGACGAGGTCGCCCGCGCAGTGGTGGAGTCGGTGGCCGAGAACACCTCGGACGCGGTGGTCGCACCCCTCGCGCTCGGCGCGGTCGCCGGTGTCCCCGGGCTGCTCGGCTACCGCGCGGCCAACACGCTGGACGCGATGGTCGGGCACCGCAGCGAACGGTACGCCGACTTCGGCTGGGCCGCAGCCCGCCTCGACGACGTCCTCAACGTGCCCGGCGCCCGGCTCACCGCGCTCCTGGCCGCCGCCCTCGGCCCGAACACCCGGGGTGCGCTGGCCGCGTGGCGCCGCGACGCCGCCGGCCACCCCAGCCCGAACGCCGGCCCGGTCGAGGCCTCCTTCGCCGGCGCGCTCGGCCTGCGGCTCGGCGGCACCAACCGGTACGGCGCCCGCACCGAGCACCGACCCGTCCTGGGCACCGGCCGGATCCCCACCGCCGGCGACGTCTTCCCCGCCCTCGCCCTGGCCCGCCGGGTCGACCTGGCCGCCGCAGCGGTGGCCGCGCTCGTGGCTCGATCCTTGGCACACACCCAACTCAGGCGTTGAGTGCGGGTCATGGACCCGGATCGCCCCGACGACGTCCTCGTCGCGCTGGCCAACCCGCACCGGCGCGAGATGGTCCGCCTCCTCGTCTCCAGCCGAGCACCATCAGCCGGCTCGCCGAGCAGCGCGGCCTGTCGCTGCCCGCGATCCACAAGCACGTCCAGGTGCTCGAGCGGGCCGGGCCGGTCTCGCGCCGTGCATGACGTCGTCCCTGACCGGCGCCGCGAGCCTCGCGAGCTCGCCGGCGGCCGACCTCGCCACCGTGCTGCTCACGGGCGGCGTCCGCAGCGTCTTCCAGCCGATCGTGGACCTGTCGTCGGGGGAGGTCGTGGGCACGAGGCCCTGGCCCGAGGACCTGGGGGGCCGCTGGAGAGCCCGGCGGCCCTGTTCGGGGCGGCCCGCGGGCCGGGCTGGTTGGGCGATCGCACTGGACGACGTCGGCGTCGAGCCGCCTCCCTGGGCGCTCCTCTCCCTGCTCCGGCCCGACGTCGTCAAGATGGACATGCGCCTCACGCACCGTCCGCCCTCCCCACACGTCGCGGAGGTGATGAGCGCGGTCAACGCCTACGCCGAGCGGAGCGGGGCCCTCGTCCTGCCCGAGGGCATCCAGACCGAGCGGCACCTCTCGCGGGCCCTCGCGCGGGGGCGACGCTCGGGCAGGGGTGGTACCTCGGCCGACCCACCGCCTCCCCGCCCGTGCAGGCCCCCGCCAGGGGGTTGCGGCTGCCGTGCCACTCGCGCCGGGTGGCGCCCGTGCCACCCGGTTCACCCTTCGGCTGCCTGCCCGCGAGCACCCCACCGCGACGCGCCCCCGAGCCGATGCTGGTCGAGATCAGCAAGCAGCTCGAGCGGGAGGCCCTGCGGATCGGTGAGACGTGCGTGGTCGCCTCCACCTTCCAGCACGCGGTGCACCTCACCCCCGCGACCGCGCGGCGCTACCGCGAGCTCGTAGACACCACGGGGTTCGTCTGCGCCCTCGGCCCGCACTTCAGTGCCGCGCCCCTCGCGCGCGACCTCGGGGACTCCGGGGCCGACCTGGACCGCACCTTCGACTACGCCCTGACCTACGTCCGCGAGACCGTCACTGCGGCGGCGCACCAGCTGCTGCGCAGGGTCGCGGCCCGGACCGGCGCGGTCTGAGTGAGGCTCAGAGCACCAGCACCCGCCCGGAGACGACGAGGTGCACCTCGTCACAGGCGGCCGCCAGCGTCTGGTTGACCGTGCCGAGCAGGTCGCGGAAGAGACGACCGGAGCGGTGGGCGGGAACGACCCCGAGGCCGACCTCGTTGGTCACCAGCACGACGGGGCCGGTGGCCGCCGACAGCGCCGCGACCGCGTTCGCCACCCGGGAGGCGACCAGCGCGTGCACGTCCGCGGACGGCAGCTCCCAGGCGCCCGCCTCGTCGAGCACCGCGCTCAGCCAGGTGCCCAGGCAGTCGACCAGCACGGCCCCGTCCAGCGACAGCGCCGCCCCCAGGTCCCGCGACTCCCGGGTCGTCCACGTCGCCGGCCGGCGCGCGCGGTGCGCCGCGACGCGCGCGGCCCAGTCGGGGTCCGGGTCCTCCTGCGCGGTCGGTCCGGGCGCCACGTAGGTCACCGCCGGCTCACCGGCCAGCAGCGCCTCCGCGTGCCGCGACTTGCCCGAGCGGACCCCGCCGGTCACCAGCACCTTCACGGCGCTCACGACAGTGCCCTCCCCACCCAGGCCTCGGCCTGGGACACCTCGGCCACGGTGACGACCCCGGCGGGCCCCGGGGGCCGGCGTACGACGACCACGGGCAGGCCCAGCCGCGCCGCCGCCTCCAGCTTGGGCCGGGTGTGCTCCCCGCCGGAGTCCTTGGTGACCAGCACGTCGCTGCCGTGCCCCCGCATCGTGGCCAGCTCGCCGTCGAGGCGGTACGGGCCGCGGTCGCGCAGCAGGCGCCACGCCGGGGGCAGCGCGGACGCGGGCTCGTCGACCACCCGGACCAGCGCCGCGCGGTCGGCGAGCGGGGCGACGAAGGCCCCGAGCGACTGGCGGCCCACGGTCAGGAACGGACGGCGGCCCAGGTCCGCCGTCACGGTGGCAGCCTCGGTGTGACCGTCCACCCAGCGCCAGTCGTCGGCTCCGGGGAGCGTGGACCAGCCGGGTCGCTGGAGCCGGACCAGCGGGACCCCTGCCTGCGCGCAGGCGCCCGCCGCGTGCTCGGAGATCCGGGCCGCGAAGGGGTGGGTGGCGTCCACGACGGCACGGTGACCGGCCTCGGTCAGGTGGGCGCGCAGCCCCGCCACTCCACCGAACCCGCCGATGCGCACCTCGCCGACGGGCAGCCGCGGACGGGCCACCCGGCCGGCCAGCGAGGAGAGGACGGCGACCCCGTCGGCGACCAGCCGGGCCGCCAGGTCCCGGGCCTCGGCGGTGCCCCCCAGCACCAGGACACTCACCGGCACACTCACCGGCACACTCATCGGCACACTCATCGGGCCGCACCCGGGGGCAGCACCGGCAGGCCCGCGGGGGCCCCGGTCGTGGCGAGCTCGAGCAGGGCATCGACGTCGAGGTGCTCCTCGACCAGCTCGCCGAGCAGGTCGAGGCGGCGCTCGCGGCGCTCGGTGAAGCAGACGCCGGAGGGTGGGCGCCGCCCGCCGCGCAGCCGGGCGACCTCCGCCAGCAGCGCGCCCCGGAAGTCGTCGCCCTCCAGGCTCCCGTGCCACATGGTGCCGAAGACGGCGCCGGCCCTGGCCCCGCCCAGGAACTCCTCGGCGTCGCCCCGGGTGACCCGGCCGTGGTGGATCTCGTAGCCGGTGGTCCGCGCCCCCAGCGCCTCGCCGCTCGGCCGGGCGAGGACCTTCGCGGCCCCGAAGTCGGTGCGGACGTCGAGCAGGCCGAGCCCGTCCACGACCGCACCCGCGGCGCCCTCGACGCCGCCCGGGTCGGCCACCGTGCGCCCCAGCATCTGGAAGCCGCCGCAGATGCCCAGCACCGGCCGACCGGCCGCGGCGTGCGCGGCGATCGCCCGGTCCAGGCCACGCTCGCGCAGCCAGGCCAGGTCGGCAAGGGTCGCCCGGGTCCCTGGGAGCACCACCAGGTCCGCGTCGGGGAGCGCGCGCGGGTCGGCGGCGAAGACGACGTCGAGGTCGGGCTCGAGCCCCAGGGCGTCGAGGTCGGTGAAGTTGCTGATCCTCGGCAGCCGCACGACGACCACCTTGAGCGCCGGGCGGTCGGGTCCGGCGCGGCGCGCGTCGAGGTCGAGGGCGTCCTCGGAGTCCAGCCACAGGTCCGGGTGCCAGGGCAGGACGCCGTGCACGGGTCGGCCGGTCAGCCGCTCGAGCTCCGCCAGCCCGGGCCCCAGCAGGGAGACGTCCCCGCGGAACTTGTTGACCACGAAGCCGGCGACCAGGCGCTGGTCCTCGGGCTCCAGCAGCGCGAGGGTGCCGAACATGGCCGCGAACACTCCGCCCCGGTCGATGTCACCCACCACGACGGTGGGGATCCGACCGTGCCGGGCCAGCCCCATGTTGACGTAGTCGCCGGCCCGCAGGTTGATCTCGGCCGGGCTCCCGGCGCCCTCCGCGACCACCACGTCGTAGCGCGAGGACAGGTCGTCGAAGGCGTCGTACGCCGCCCGCGCGAGATGGCGCCGCCCGTCGACGAAGTCCCGCGAGGAGACCTCTCCCGCCGGCTGGCCCATCACGACGACGTGGCTGCGCCGGTCACCGCCGGGCTTGAGCAGCACCGGGTTCATCGCCGGCTCCGGCTCGGCGCGCGCGGCCCGCGCCTGGATCCACTGGGCCCGACCGATCTCGGCCCCCGACCCGTCCGGCCCGGCGCAGACCATCGAGTTGTTGGACATGTTCTGGGCCTTGAACGGCGCGACCCGCACCCCCCGACGCACCAGGGCCCGGCACAGCCCGGTGGTGACGATGCTCTTGCCCGCGTCCGACGTCGTGCCGGCGACCAGGAGGGCGCTCACGGGCGCTCTCCTCGTCCCCGCGAGGTCTGCCCGAAGCGGTGCGGCTCGAGGGCCTTCGGCAGCGTGCCGCCCTCCCGCACCCAGGCGACGAGCCGCTGCGTCGCGGCCCACCCGAGGAGCCCACCCAGCCAGGTGTCGTGCGGGCGGCGGCCGGCGGTGAAATCGCGCACCAGCACCGCGTTGCTCCGCTCGCACTGGTCGAGGCAGTCCACGACCCGCACCCGCACCCCAGCGACCCCGGCGCACGCGAGCAGCGCCTCGCGCTGGGCGGCGTGGTCGGTGCGCGGGTGCTTGGTCCGGTCACCGCAGCAGCAGTCGCGGCAGACCAGCACGTCACGCTCGGGCAGGCTCACCGGCGAGCCTCCGGCGAGACGTCACGGCGCAGCAGGAAGACGTCCATCACCCAGCCGGCGGCTGCCCTCGCGCGCTCCCGAGCGACCTCCACCTCGGCGAGCACCTCACCGACCCGTCCGGCGACCAGCTCCTCGTGCTCGGTGCCGAGGTCGGCGCCCCACCAGATCCACCAGTCCTCGAGGCCGTCGAGGTCGAGGCGCCGGTTGAGCATCACGACGATGTTCTCCTGGCCCTGCTCGACCGCGGTGCGCAACCGCCGTCCGGTGGTGACGTGCAGGGCCTGGCCGACGTCGTGCAGCACGAGGCGGTGTCGCGCGGCGAGAAGCTGCAGGCTGGAGATGCCGGGCACCACGTCCAGCTCGACCGGGACCCGGCCTCGCTCGCGCACCCTCTCCAGCACCCGGATGGTGGAGTCGTAGAAGGCCGGGTCGCCCCAGACCAAGAATCCCGCGTCGCCCTCGTGCGCCAGCAACGCCGCCTCGAAGGCGGCGGCCCGGGCGTCGTGCCAGGCGGCGACCACCGCGGCGTACTCCGCCTGGGTGCCCGTGCGGTCGGGGCGCCGCTCCCGCGCGGGGTCCGGCACCCGGACGACCACCGGCTCGTGGTCCAGGTGCCGCCGGAGCAGCCGCTCGCGGACCGTGACCAGCGGGTCGGGCCGGCCGTCACTGGAGGCCTTGTCGACCACCACGAAGAAGTCCACCTCGCGCAGGGCTCGGACCGCCTCGAGGGTGAGCTGGTCGGGGTCCCCCGGGCCGACGCCGATCAGCCGGACCCTCACTGGCCGCGGTCCTCCAGGTCGCCCTCGAGGTCGAGGTAGACGCTCTGCATCCGGGCGAGCAGGTCGGCGTCCGGCTCGGCCCACAGGCCCCGGTCGACGGCCTCGTGGAGCTTCTCCACGATGCCCCGCAGCGCCCACGGGTTCGACGTCCGCATGAAGGCCTGGTTGGTCTCGTCCAGGACGTACTCCTGCGCCAGGGCGGCGTACATCCAGTCGTGCACCACCCCGGTCGTCGCGTCGAAGCCGAACAGGTAGTCGACGGTGGCGGCGAGCTCGAAGGCGCCCTTGTAGCCGTGGCGCTGCATGGCCCCGATCCAGCGCGGGTTGACCACCCTGGCCCGGAAGACGCGGTTGGTCTCCTCCTGCAGCGTGCGCGTGCGCACGGCGTCGGGCGTGGTCGAGTCCCCGACGTACGCCTTGGGGTCGGTGCCCGTCAGCGCACGCACCGTCGCCACCATGCCGCCGTGGTACTGGAAGTAGTCGTCGGAGTCGGCGATGTCGTGCTCGCGGGTGTCGATGTTCTTCGCGGCGACCTTGATCCGCCGGTAGTTCACCCGCATGTCGTCCGCGGCCGGTGCCCCGTCCAGGCCCCGGCCGTAGGCGAAGCCGCCCCAGGCCGTGTAGACCTCGGCGAGGTCGTGGTCGTCGCGCCAGGTGCCGGACTCGACGACCTGAAGGATGCCCGCGCCGTAGGAGCCGGGCTTGGACCCGAAGATCCGGGTGGTGGCCCGGCGCTCGTCGCCGTGCTCGGCGAGGTCCGCGCGCGCGTGGGCCCGGACGTGGTTCTGCTCGTCCGGCTCGTCGAGGTCCGCCACCAGGCGTACGGCGTCGTCGAGCATCGCCACGACGTGGGGGAACGCGTCGCGGAAGAAGCCGGAGATCCGCACGGTCACGTCGATGCGCGGACGTCCGAGCTCCTCCAGCGCGATGACGCGCAGGTCGCTGACCCGACGCGAGGCCTCGTCCCACTCCGGGCGGACGCCGAGCAGCGCGAGCACCTCGGCGACGTCGTCTCCCGAGGTGCGCATGGCGCTGGTCCCCCAGACCGAGAGCCCCACGGACTCGGGGTAGCCGCCGGTCTCCTCGAGGTAGCGCTGCACCAGCGAGTCGGCCATCGCGACGCCGGTCTCCCACGCCAGTCGCGAAGGCACCGCCCGCGGGTCGACGGTGTAGAAGTTGCGGCCGGTCGGCAGCACGTTGACCAGCCCCCGCAGCGGCGAGCCCGAGGGCCCGGCGGGGATGAAGCCCCCGTCGAGGGCGTGCAGCACGGCGTCGATCTCGTCGGCGGTGCGGGCGAGGCGGGGCACCACCTGGGTGGCCGCGAACCGCAGCACGTCCTGCACCCGGGGGTCGTCGTGCAGGGTCGTCGCGGTGGCCGCGACCCACCCGGCGTCGTCCATCCGCTGCACCAGGTCGCGGGCCTTCCGCTCGACCTCGTCGACCGTCGCTGACGCCTCGGCACCCTCCTTGAGCCCGAGGGCCGCGCGCAGCCCGGGCACCGCTGCGGAGTCGCCCCCGAAGACCTGTGCGGCCCGCAGGATCGCCAGCACCAGGTTGACCCGGGCCTCGCCCGAGGGGGCCTGGCCCAGCACGTGCAGGCCGTCGCGGATCTGGGCGTCCTTGATCTCGCAGAGCCAACCGTCGACGTGCAGGATGAAGTCGTCGAACTCGGTGTCATCCGGCCGGTCGTCGGGGCCGTGGTCCCCGAGCCCCAGGTCGCGGTGCATCTCCGCGGCGTGCATGAGCTGCCAGATCTCACCGCGGATCGCCGGCAGCTTGGCGGGGTCCATCGCGGCGATGTTGGCGTGCTCGTCGAGCAGCTGCTCGAGGCGGGCGATGTCGCCGTACGACTCCGCGCGGGCCATCGGCGGGATCAGGTGGTCCACGATCGTGGCGTGCGCGCGGCGCTTGGCCTGGGCGCCCTCCCCCGGGTCGTTGACCAGGAACGGGTAGACCAGCGGCAGGTTGCCGATCGCCGCGTCGCTCGCGCAGGCGGCGGAGAGCGCCGCATTCTTGCCGGGCAGCCACTCCATGGAGCCGTGCTTGCCGAGGTGGACCACGGCGTGGGCGCCGAAACCCTGCTCCAGCCAGCGGTAGGCCGCGAGGTAGTGGTGCGAGGGGGCGAGGTCGGGGTCGTGGTAGATCGCGACCGGGTTCTCCCCGAAGCCGCGCGGCGGCTGGATGAGCAGCACCACGTTGCCGGCGGTGATCGTGGCCAGCACGATCTCGCCGGCGTCGTTGACGAAGAGGCGTCCCGGGGCGGGCCCCCAGGCCTCGACCATGCCGGCGCGCAGCCCCGGGTGCAGGTCGCTGGTCCAGGCGTCGTACTGCTCGGGGGTGATCCGCACGTGCGCGTCGGTGAGCTGGTCGCCGGTGAGCCACTCCTCGTCCTGGCCGCCCGCGGCGATCAGGGCGTGGATCAACGCGTCACCGGCCTCGGTGTCGTCCTCGAGGTCGAGCCCCGGGATCGCCCCGGGCCCACCGAGGTCGTAGCCCGCGTCGCGCATCCGGCGCAGCAGCCGGATCGTGGAGACGGGCGTGTCGAGACCGACGGCGTTGCCGACCCGGCTGTGCTTGGTGGGGTACGCCGAGAGCATCAGCGCGACCCGTCGCTGCGCGGCCGGCACGTGCCGGAGCCGGGCGTGGTTGACCGCGATGCCCGCCACCCGGGCGCACCGCTCGGGATCGGCGACGTAGCGCGGCAGCCCGTCCTCGTCGATCTCCTTGAAGGAGAACGGGACGGTGATCAGCCGGCCGTCGAACTCCGGGATCGCGATCTGGCTGGCCGAGTCGAGCGGGCTGACCCCGTCGTCGGAGGCCTCCCACTCGGCACGGCCGCTGGTCAGGCACAGGCCCTGGAGGATCGGGATGTCGAGCGCGGCGATCCGCTCCACGTCCCACGCCTCGTCGTCCCCTCCCGCACTCACGCCGGCCGGCTGGCTCCCGCCGGCGGCCAGCACCGTGACGACCAGCGCGTCCAGGTCGCCGAGAGCGCCGTACAGCTCGTCGGGCGAGGAGCGGAGCGAGGAGCTGAAGATCGGGACGCCGACCGCCGCACCGGTGGCGTCGACGGCGTCGGCCAGCGCGTGCGCGAACGCGGTGTTCCCGCTGGCCTGGTGGGCCCGATAGAAGAGCACCCCGACCCGGGGCAGGTCGGCCGGCGCCGGCGGCCGCTCCAGGAGGCCCCAGGCGGGGATCTCGCCCGGTGCTTCGAAGCCCTCGCCGGTGAGCAGCACCGTGTCGGAGAGGAACGCGTGCAGCTGCGCGAGGTTGGCGGGCCCCCCCTCGGCCAGGTAGCGGTGGGCCTCCGCGCAGACGCCGATCGGCACGGTCGAGAGCTCCATCAGCTCGGCGCTCGGCTGCTGCTCACCCCCGAGCACCACCATCGGCATCCCGGTCTCGCGGATGCGGGCGAACCCGGAGCAGAGGTCGTGCGGGGAGCCGAGGATGCGGCCGAGGACCAGGTCGGCGCCCTCGATGGTCTCGGCCATCGACTGGTGGCCGGCACGGGCCGGGTTGGCCCAGACGTAGTCGGCGCCGGACGCACGCGCCGAGAGCAGGTCGGTGTCGGACGTGGAGAGCAGGGCGATCCGCATGCGTCTCGGGCTCCTCCTCGGGGTTCTCGCCCCGGTGCTGTGGTGGCCGTCCCGTGGCCAGTGTCTGGCTGAGCCCCCCGTCGGGATCGACGACCGGCCTCACAGTGGCGGAACCGCCCCGGAGTCGCACCGGGTTCCTGATTCCACGAGACGTGTGGGCTCAGCCTAGAGGACGCCGGGCCCGCGGCAGCCGGTGTGTCTCGACGGGCCGACCCCCGACGAGGTGCTCGGCCACGATCGCGCGGGCGGCGTCCGGGTCGACGTGGCCGTACCAGACGTCGTCCGGCTGCACGCTCACCACCGGCGCCCGGTTGCAGGGGAGCTGACAGCCCGTGTGCGTGACGAGCACGTCGTCGTCACCCTGGGCGTGCTCCACGAGGGCCAGCACGAGCGCCTCGGCGGTGCGGTCGGAGGCCAGCGCCGTGCAGCGCGGGCCGCGGCACACGAGGACCTGGTGCCGGTGGGCCGGCACGTCCTGCCACGCGGCCGAGGTGAGGCCCGGCTCGCTGCCGAGCAGCGGGTTGCGGGCACCGAGGACGACGTCGAGCTCGGCCAGGTCGGTGAGCAGCGTCGCCGCGACCGCGACCTCCGGCGGGTGCCCGGCCCGCTCGCGCCACCAGTGCGCGGCGATCCGCCGTAGCCACGACACCCCCGGCGCCAGGCTGCCCAGGCTGACCCCGACGAGCAGCACGCGCTCGGCTCCGGCGTCCGCCACGCGGGAGAGCTCGGCGGACAGCGACGGGTCCGCGCCCTGCAGGAACGCGACGGACCCGCCCCGCTCCGCGGCGTGTTCCCACAGCGCGCCGCGGGCCTGGACCTCGCGCAGGGACATCCCCACGAGCACGAGCCGGCCGTCCGGGCCGTCTGCGGGGCCGGCTTCGGGGCCGGGCGTCGTCACCCACCCGTCGTTGCGCACGACGACGCAATCTACCTCTCCCACCTCGGGCCGACCTGCTCGTGGTGCGGGTTCGCGACGTGGGTGCGCAGGTGCCAGCGGCCACCGGCGAAGCGGAAGTAGTCATCGGGGTCGGCGTCCGGACGGGCGTGGACCACGAGGCTCCGCCCCCCGCGGCGGCGGACGGGCTGGTTCCCGAACGCAACGGCTCGGCCTCCCGATCCGGTGGCCGGCCGGGCGGCCCCGAACCTCGATCATGAGTTCTGATGAACGGTTCCGGCCCCCGGGAACGCCGAAGGCCCGCCCTCGGGAACGAGGAGCGGGCCTTCTGTGGTCATGGTCGTGCGCGGCGACGTGCGACGCCCTGCGGAGCCGCCTGTCAGAATCGAACTGACGACCTTCTCATTACGAGTGAGATGCTCTACCGACTGAGCTAAGGCGGCGTACCGCCCGGCATCGATCAGGTCGAGCACCGGGCAACCCGGGGAAGTATACGGATCTCCCCGTCGGGTCGCGAAACCGGCGTCGCCGCCGGCCGCGGGGGCGTGCGCTCAGGCGGCGAGCCCGACGCGGACGGCCGGGGTCGAGCGCCGTAGCGGCGCTCCGTCCAGGGGCGCGCTCTGCTCGGCGCCGCACCAGCAGACGAAGGCCGCGACGACGGCGCCACGCTCGCCGGAGATGCCCGTGAACTGGCTGGGGAAGATGAGCTGGCGCTTGGCGCAGGCGGAACAGGTGTGCACGAACATGGGGACAACCTCCCTCGAGGATGGCGGATACTGACGTGTCTATTCTGGATCACCTCCAGTCATAGGGGTAGCCTTTCTTTCCGTTGGATAGCCAAGGAGATTCCTATGCTTTCGTTGCACCAGCTCCGTTGCTTCCTCGCGGCCTACGAGCGGGGCTCGATCACCGCCGCCGCCGAGGACCTCGGCTACGCGCAGCCGTCGGTCTCCGAGCAGATCCGCTCGCTGGAGAAGTCCCTGGGCACCACGCTGTTCCGGCGGGTCGGGCGCGGGGTCGTCGCGACGTCGGCGGCCGAGTCGCTGCGCCCGCACGCCGAGGCCACGATCGCGGCCTCGGAGGACGCGCGCCGCGCGGTGCAGAGCGTGCAGGCCCTCGAGACCGGCACCATCCGGTTCGGCATGTTCGGCACCGCGCGGCTGTACGCGGGCGCCGGGCTGGTGGCCGACGTGCTCGCCCGCCACCCCGGGGTGCGGGTCGAGCTGATCGGCCAGAACTCCAACGACGTCCAGGAGGACCTGCGCCGCGGGCGGCTGGAGGCGGCGATGATCGCCGTCCCCACCGTCACCAGCGAGGGCATGCAGGTCACCCCGGTCGCCCGCGACGAGCTCGTCTACATCAGCGCCGACCCCGAGAAGCTGCTCTCGCCGGTGACCGCGCACCGGCTCGCCGAGGCGTCGCTGGTGATGCCCGAGACCACCTGGCGCTCCGACGACTCCACCCGGATCGTGCTGCGCCAGATGCTGCACGAGACCGGCCGCAACCCCACCACCCGGATCGAGGTCGAGGACGTCGAGACCGCCGTGGAGCTGGTCGGCCTGGGGCTCGCCGACTCCGTCATCCCGCACGGGGCGGCCGAGCAGCTGCTGCCCCGCCTGGCACCGCACGCCGGCTGGGTCTCCCTGCGCCCGCGCCAGTTCGACACGCTCGCGATCGTGCACCGCACCGGGGCGACCCTCTCGCCGGCCGCCCGGCTGATGATCGAGCTCGCGACCACGCGCATCCAGGCGATCGCGACCCCGGTGCGGCGACGATGATCAGCAGGTGAGCCCTTCCCCCGGCACGGTGCCGTCGAGCAGGTAGCCGTCGACGGCGCCGTCCACGCAGGCGTTGCCCACGTTGTAGCCGGTGTGCCCGTCGCCGTCCCGGGTGAGCAGGACCCCGGAGGCCAGCTGTCGGGCCAGGTGGACCGCACCGCGGTACGGCGTCGCCGGGTCGCGGGTGGTGCCGATCACCACGATGGGCGCCGCGCCCTCCGCCCGGACCGTCGGGACCGGCTCGGTGGCCTCCGCCTCGACGCCGGCACACGTGGTCAGGCCCCAGGCGAAGATCCGGCCGAACGTCGGAGAGGCCTTCTCGAACGCCGGCAGGTTGGCCGCCACCTGCGACGGCGCGATCGCGTACGGGTCGTCGAGGCAGTTGATGGCGTAGATCGCCTCGGCGCTGTTGTCGTCGTAGCCGCCGCGCTCGTTGCGCGAGGAGTAGAGGTCGGAGAGCCGGAGCAGGATCGAGCCGTCGCCGTCGAGCCCGGCGCGCAGCGCCTGGCTCAGGATCGGCCAGAAGTCGCGGTTGTAGAGCGGCAGCACGATCCCGTAGAAGGCGTTGCCGACCGCGAGCTCGCGGTCGGTGCCGGTCGGCAGCGGCGCCGCGTCCACCTGCTCGGTGAGCTGCTCGATCCGGCGCAGCCCCGCCTCGACGGAGTCGCCGAGGAAGCAGCTCTCGGTCTTCTCGACGCAGTTGGCCACGTAGGCGCGCAGCGCGGTCTCGAAGCCCCGCGCCTGCTCCAGGCTGAGCCTCCGGGAGCCGACCGAGAGGTCGACGGCTCCGTCGAGGACCATCCGGCCCACCCGGCGGGGGAACAGCTCGGCGTACGTGGCGCCGAGCTTGGTGCCGTACGACGCCCCGAGATAGGTGAGCGCCGACTCGCCCAGCGCCGCCCGCAGGACGTCCATGTCGCGGGCCGCCTCGACGGTGGAGACGTGCGAGGCCAGCTCGCCGGAGCGCTCGACGCAGCCGGCACCGAAGGCCTCGACGAAGCCGGCGTAGGCGCGACGCTCGGCCGCGGTGTCGGGGTCCGGGTCGGAGGCGGTGTAGGCGTCGAGCTGGTCGTCGCTCAGGCAGTCCACCGGCGCGCTGGCGCCGGTGCCCCGCGGGTCGAAGCCGACGATGTCGTAGCGGGCCCGCACCGGCGCCCGGAAGACCTGCGCGGCCTGGGCCGCGTAGCCGGTGCCGGGGACGCCGGGACCGCCCGGGTTGACCACCAGTGAGCCGATCCGGGCGGCGGGACGCCCGGCCGGCACCTTGAGCAGCGCGACGTCGATCGTCTCGCCGCCGGGCCGGTCGTAGTCGAGCGGCACCTGCAGGGTGGCGCACTCGAACCGGTCCCGGCAGGTCGACCAGTCGAGCCGCTGGCCGTAGAGGTCGGCGAGCCGCTGGGTCGGGGGCCGGGTCGCGTCGCCGCTCGGGGTGGTGGTCGGCGCCGGGCCGCGGGTCGGCCGTCCGGCCCCTCCGCCCGTGCCCAACGAGGCCAACGCCCCGGCGATGCCGGCCGCGACGAGCCCGATCACGACCAGCACGGCGATCACTCGGACCATCGCCGGCCTCACCGGTGGCTACCCGCGGGCGCCTTGAGGGCCACCATCATGGCCTCGAGGGCCAGGGCCGGCTGCACGTTGAACTCCAGCATCTGCTCCCGGGCCTCGAAGATCCAGGCGATCCGGCGCAGGTTCAGCTCGGGCGAGGCGGTGCGCACGATCTGATCGACGTCGCCGCGCATCTCCTCGTTCACCAGCCGGCCGGCGGCACCCGCCGCCACGGCGATCGCGTCGCGGTAGACCGAGACGAGGTCCATCAGGCTGCGGTCGACGACATCGAGCACGCGTCGCTTGGCCCGCATCTTCTGGTCCTTCTCGAGGGCGGAGAGGGCGGGCGCGTACTCGCGCGGTCGTCGGCCCCGCTCGACCACGCCGTACGAGGCGTCGAGGTCGGCCTTCTCCCGGGCGTCGAGCTCACCGGTGATCAGCTCGGCCTCCTCCCGGGTCACCTCGGACAGGTTGGCCGCGGCGGCCATGCAGGCGCCCAGCGAGGTCAGCCGCGCCGGCAGCGAGACCACCTCGCGGCGTCGGTTGCGGGTGCCCTCGTCGCGGGCCAGCGCCCGGGCCCGGCCGATGTGGCCCTGGCTGGCGCGGGCGGCGTACGACGCGAGCCCGTCGGCGACGCCCAGCGTGCGGACCAGGAAGCTGGCGACGTCCTCGGGGGTCGGCGTGGTGAGGGTCACCAGCCGGCAGCGGGAGCGGATCGTGGAGAGGACGTCGTCGACGGTGGGCGCGCAGAGCATCCACACGGTGCGGTCGGTCGGCTCCTCGATGGCCTTGAGCAGGGCGTTGCAGGCGCCCTCGGTCAGCCGGTCGGCGTCCTCCACGATGATCACCTGCCAGCGCCGGCCGACGGGGGCCAGTGCGGCCCGGCGGACCAGGTCGCGCACCTGGGCGATCCCGATGGACAGCTTCTCGGTGCGGATCACGGCCACGTCGGCGTGCGAGCCGGCCAGCGTGGTGTGACAGGCGTGGCACTCCCCACAGCCGGCCCGGCCCTCGTCGGCGCGCTCGCACTGCAGCGCGGCGGCGAAGGCGATGGCGGCGTTCGAGCGCCCGGATCCGGGGGGGCCGGTGAACAGCCACGAGTGGCTCATCCCCTGGCCCCCGGCGGCCCGCTGCAGGGCGGTCACGGCCGCCCGCTGGCCGACCAGCGCGTCCCAGACGGACGTCACCGGGCCAGGCTCCCGCGCGTGGCCCGCTCGAGCAGCGGCGCCACCCGCGTCCGCACCGCGGCGGCGATCTCCTCCACGCCGGCGCGGGCGTCGAGCACGAGGTAGTGGGCCGGGTCGGCGGCCGCCATCGCGACGAAGGCGGAACGTACCCGCTCGTGGAACTCCAGCGACTCGCCCTCGATCCGGTCGCGCCCCTCGAAGCGGCCCAGGCCGTGCTCGGGGGCGAGGTCGAGCACCACGGTCAGGTGCGGGCGCAGGTCGCAGGTGGCCCAGCGCGCCACGGCCTCGACCTCGGCCACGGGCAGCGACCGGCCGGCCCCCTGGTAGGCCAGCGTCGAGTCGACGTAGCGGTCGGTCACGACCACCTCACCGCGGGCCAGAGCGGGCCGCACGACGGTGTCCACGTGCTCGGCCTTGTCAGCGGCGTACAGCAGCACCTCGGTGCGGTCGGCGAGGGCGCCGGTCGCCGGGTCGAGGACGATCCGGCGCAGCTCGCGGCCGACCTCGGTGTCGCCGGGCTCGAAGGTCAGCAGCACCGAGTACCGCTGCTCCTCCAGCCATGCGCGCAGCAGCCGGGACTGGGTGGACTTGCCGGAGCCCTCGCCGCCCTCGAAGCACACGAAGACCCCGACGTCGGAGTACACCCCTGCGCCCGGGCTCACGTCGTCCACGCTGGGCGGGTGCGTCACGACTTCTTCGCCGCCGCCTTCTTGGTCGTGCTCTTCTTGGCGGCGCTCTTGGCCGGGGTCTTCTTCGCGGCGCTCTTGGCTGCGGTCTTCTTGGCCGTCTTCTTCGCCGGCGCCTTCTTCGTGGTCTTCTTCGCGGCCTTCTTCGCTGGGCCCTTGGCCCGGCGCTCGGCGAGCAGCTCGGCGGCCCGCTCCAGGGTCACCTCGGCGACCGAGTCGTCCTTGCGCAGGGTGGCGTTGAACTCACCGTCGGTGACGTACTCGCCGAAGCGACCCGCCTTGACCACGATCGGCTGGCCGGAGACCGGATCGTCGCCGAGCTCCTTGAGCGGCGGCGCGGCGGCCGCGCGCCCGCGCTGCTTGGGCTGGGCGTAGATCTTCAGCGCCTCGTCGAGCCCGATCGTGAGGAGCTGGTCCTCGGAGGTCAGCGAGCGCGAGTCGGTGCCCTTCTTCAGGTACGGCCCGTAGCGCCCGTTCTGGGCGGTGATCTCCTCCCCCGACTCGTCGGCCCCGACCACGCGGGGCAGCGAGAGCAGCTTGACGGCGTCCTCGAGGGAGATGGTGTCCAGCGTCATCGACTTGAACAGCGAGCCGGTGCGCGGGCGGTCGGCCTTCTTGGCGTCCTCGGGCAGGTCCTCGGTGACGTAGGGGCCGTAGCGACCGTTCTTGGCCACCACCCGCAGTCCGGTCTCGGGGTGCTTGCCGAGCTCGATCTCCTCACCCGCGGGGTTGGCGAAGAGCTCCCGGGCCTTCTCCAGGGTGAGCTCGTCGGGCGGCAGGTCGTCGGGGACGTTGGCCCGCACCACCTCGGCGGCACCGCCCTCGTCACCGGGGTCGCCCGGGCGCTCGATGTAGGGCCCGTAGCGGCCCACGCGCAGCACGACCCCGCTCTCGGCGCCGCCGACCGGGAAGGTCGCGAGCTCCTTGGCGTCGATGTCGCCGAGCTCGTTGACGAGGGTCTTGAGCCCGATCACCTCGCCGGCGCCGTAGTAGAACTCGCCGAGCTCGGTGGTGCGGTCCTTGCGGCCCCCGGCGATGTCGTCGAGCACGTCCTCCATCAGCGCGGTGAACTCGTAGGAGACCTGGCGCGGGAAGTGCTCCTCCAGCAGCCGGATGACCGAGAACGCCAGCCAGGCCGGCACCAGCGCGGTGCCCTTCTTGTACACGTAGCCGCGGTTGAGGATGGTGCCGATGATCGAGGCGTACGTCGAGGGACGGCCGATCTCGCGCTCCTCGAGCTCCTTGATCAGCGTCGCCTCGGTGTAGCGCGAGGGCGGCTTGGTCTCGTGGCCGGACGCGCTCACCGAGGCCGACGTCACCGAGTCGCCCTGCTCGAGGGCCGGCAGCCGGGTCTCGGCGTCGTCCTTGGTCGCGGCGGCGTCGTCGGTGCCCTCGACGTACGCCTTGAGGAAGCCGTGGAAGGTGATCACGCGGCCGCTGGCCGAGAAGACGGCGTCCTCGCCGGTCGCGGCGGCGCCCCCGATGCGGATCGTGACGGACTGGCCGACGGCGTCCTTCATCTGCGAGGCGACGGTGCGCATCCAGATCAGCTCGTAGAGGCGGAACTGGTCGCCGCTCAGACCGGTCTGGGCCGGGGTGCGGAACGACTCGCCGGCGGGGCGGATGGCCTCGTGCGCCTCCTGGGCGTTCTTCACCTTGGAGGCGTAGGTGCGGGGCTGGTCCGGCACGTACTCCTCGCCGTACAGCTCGCGGACCTGGGCCCGGGCCGCGCCGACCGCACCACCGGACAGGGTGGTGGAGTCGGTGCGCATGTAGGTGATGAAGCCGTTCTCGTAGAGCCGCTGCGCCACCGACATGGTGCTCGACGCGGAGAAGCCGAGCTTGCGGCTCGCCTCCTGCTGGAGCGTGGTGGTGCGGAACGGCGCGTACGGCGAGCGCCGGTAGGGCTTGGACTCCACCGAGCGGACGTCGTAGGTCGAGTCCTGCAGCGCCGCGGCGAGCGCCTCGGCCCGGGCCCGGTCGAGGTGCACGACCTTGCCCTCGGCGGCGGCCTTGAGCACGCCGTCCTGGCTGAAGTCGGAGCCGCGGGCCACCCGGGCGCCGTCGACCGAGTGCAGCTTGGCGGGGAACATCCGCTGCTCGTGCCGGCTGCCCGCGTCGAAGGTGCCCTCGAGGTCCCAGTACGACGCCATCCGGAAGCGGATCCGCTCCCGCTCCTTGTCCACGACCAGGCGGGTCGCCACGGACTGGACCCGACCGGCGGAGAGGCCGGACATGACCTTCTTCCACAGCACCGGGGAGACCTCGTAGCCGTAGAGCCGGTCGAGGATCCGACGCGCCTCCTGGGCCTCGACGAGGTCCATGTCGAGCTCGCGGGGGCTCTCGGCGGCGGCCAGGATCGCGGCCTTGGTGATCTCGTGGAAGACCATCCGCTTCACCGGGATGTTCTTCGGCTTCAGCTCGTCGAGGAGGTGCCAGGCGATGGCCTCGCCCTCGCGGTCCTCATCGGTGGCGAGGAAGAGCTCGTCGGCACCCTTGAGCAGGCCCTTGAGCTTGGCGATGTGCGCCTTCTTGTCGCGGGGCACGACGTAGTACGGCTCGAAGCCGTTGTCGACGTCGACCGCCAGGCGACCCCAGGGCTTGTCCTTGATCTTGGCCGGGGTGTCGGCGGCGTTGTTCGGCAGGTCACGGATGTGGCCGATGGAGGACTCGACGACGTAGTCCTTGCCGAGGTACCCGCCGATGGTGCGGGCCTTCGCCGGGGACTCGACGATCACCAACTTGTGTGCCACTGGGCTTCTTTCTTCCTGCCTTCGCGATGCTGGGATGTGCTGGTGCGGGCCCGCGAAGGGCCTCACGGCCGAACACGGTAGCGCGTCCGGTCACCGGACCCCGCGTCGAGCGGTGCCCGCCTCAGCCCGCGGACGGCGGCTGGAGGAACCCCTCGACCACCAGCTCGCGGACCACCGGCAGGTACGCCTCCCGGGTCTGGGCCGGGTCGCGGTCCAGCAGCTGGGCGAGCGCGTCGAGGATCTGCCCGACCGTGAGGTCACCATCGCACGCCCCCACCAGGGCCGCCTCAACCGTGTCGGCGCGGCGGGCCCGGCGCAGGCCACGCTGCTGGCGCAGCACCACCGTGTCGGGGTCCTCCGCGCCCGGCTGGCCGAGGGTCTCCTGCTGGATGTCGGAGCGGACCACCAGGCGGGAGTCGAAGCCCACGCCGGCGACGGCCTCGACCGCCTCGCCCCAGGCGGCGAGGGCCGGGCCGACCGGCTGCTCGACCTCGTAGGGCCACTCGAGGAAGTCGCGGGTGCGGCTCTGCGACCCCTGCGCGCCACCGACCCGCCGCAGGTTGATCCAGCCGAAGCCGACGGCCTCGATCCGCTGGTCCTCGAACCACGAGAGCCACGTGTCGTAGCGCGCGGCGTACTCCGGCCCGCCGTGCAGGCCGGCGTCCTTGAGCCAGAGCTCGACGTACGCCGCGGGGTCGAGCACCTCGCGCTGCACGACGAAGGCGTCGCAGTCGTCGGCCACCCACGGCAGCAGGCGCTCGTCCCACGGCCGGTCGCGGTCGATCACCCAGTTGGCCAGCACCTGGCACCAGCCGCCCTCGGTGAGGTGGTCGGGCGCGGCGCGCACGATCTGCTCGACCACGCGGTCACCGGGCAGGCCGGAGTCGCGGTAGACCAGCCGCTCGCCGGTCGCCGGGGAGATCACGAACGGCGGGTTGGTGGCGATCAGGTCGAAGCGCTCCCCGCGCACCGGGTCGAAGAGCGAGCCGTCCCGGACGTCGATCGGCGCCGGGGAGTCGTTGAGGGCGGCGTTGAACCGGGTCAGGTCGAGGGCGCGGCGGTTCACGTCGGTGGCCACGACGGAGTCGCTGTGCGTGGCCAGGTGCAGCGCCTGGACGCCGCAGCCGGTGCCGAGGTCGAGCGAGCGCCCGACCGGCGTCCGCCTCGTCAGCTGGGCCAGCGAGGAGGAGGCCGAGCTGATGCCGAGCACGTGGTCGGCGCCGACCCGGACGGGTCGGCCGTCGAGGCCGGGGGTCAGGTCGCTGACCACCCAGAGGTCGTCCTGGTCGGTGGCGTAGGGGCGCACGTCGAGACGCGCGGCGACCTCCCCGACGGACCGCTCCAGCAGCCCCTGGGCCGCCAGCCGGTCGACCAGCCCCGGCAGGGCCGCCTCGGCGGCCGCGACGGGGACCGGCGCCTGGAGCAGGAAGAGGCGCACCAGGGTCTCCAGCGGTGAGCCCCCACTGCTGCGCCGCAGCCCCGGCGTCGTCTCGTTGCGGGCGAGCGCCTCGTGGGCGCGGGGGCCGAGCAGCTCGGCGACCGCGTCGTAGGTGAACCGCGCGTCGGCCAGGGCCGGACGCAGCCGGGCCGCGGTGTCGACGGAGGGAGAGGTGCTCACCCGGTAGAGCGTAGGGGCCGGTGGTGGGGGACGTGCCGCGCGGGTTTCACCGGCTGACCGGTGAAACCCGAACCTGTCGGCCGAGATCTCGGCCGACAGGCGGGGGTTTCACCGGTCAGGCGGGGACTCCCGTGGCTGCTGGGATCAGCGCGGGGGGTCCATGCGACGGGTGCTGTCCGGGTCGTCGTAGGGCCGGTCGTACGCCGGGTCGTGCTGGTCGTACGCCGCGTCGTGTCCGCTGCCCGCCACGGGCGCCACGGTGCCGGGTGCGGCCGTGGGCGGCTCGTCCCCGATGGTGACCTCACGCTGCTTGGAGACGTAGACCGCCACCGCGATGATCGCGACCGCGACCAGCGCGATCAGGATCCGGGCCGTGTCGTTCTGGCTTTCGCCGACGCTGAGCGAGACGACCGCCGAGGCGATCAGCAGCGAGACCAGGTTCATCACCTTGATCAGCGGGTTGATCGCCGGGCCGGCGGTGTCCTTGAACGGGTCGCCGACGGTGTCGCCGATGACCGTGGCCTCGTGGGCCGGCGAGCCCTTGCCCCCGTGGTGACCGTCCTCGACGAGCTTCTTGGCGTTGTCCCAGGCGCCGCCGGCGTTGGCCAGGAAGACCGCCATCAGCGTGCCGGTGCCGATGGCGCCGGCCAGGAAACCGGCGAGGGCCGTGGCCCCCAGGCCGAAGCCGACCGCGATCGGGGCCAGCACGGCGAGCAGGCCCGGGGTGACCAGCTCGCGCAGCGAGTCCTTGGTGACGATGTCGACGACCTTGCCGTACTCGGGGCGACCGGTGCCCTCCATGATCCCGGGGATCTCGCGGAACTGGCGGCGGACCTCGTAGACCACCGCACCGGCCGCCCGGGCGACGGCGTTGATGGCCAGCCCGGAGAAGAGGAAGACCACCGACGCGCCGAGCAGCACGCCGACCAGCACGGCAGGGTTGAAGACGCTGAAGTCGAGCAGGTTCGCCTCGGCCACCGTCGGGTTCGCCTCGCGCAGGGCCTCGAAGACCGAGGTGGCGTAGGAGCCGAACAGGGCCGTCGCGGCCAGCACCGCGGTGGCGATCGCGATCCCCTTGGTGATCGCCTTGGTGGTGTTGCCGACGGCGTCCAGCTCGGTGAGGATCTGCGCGCCCTCGGGGCTGACGTCGCCGGACATCTCGGCCACGCCCTGGGCGTTGTCGGAGACCGGGCCGAAGGTGTCCATGGCGACGATCACGCCGACCGTGGTGAGCAGGCCGCAACCGGCCAGAGCCACCGCGAAGAGCGATACCGTGAGCGTGGCCCCACCGAGCAGGTAGGCCCCGAACACCGCGGCGCCGATGACCAGCGTCGTGTAGACCGCGGACTCGAAGCCGACCGAGAGGCCGGAGAGGATGACCGTGGCCGCGCCGGTGAGCGAGGTCTTGCCGACGTCCTTGACGGGACGGAACTCGGTGCCGGTGTAGTAGCCGGTGAGGGCCAGGATGCCGGCCGACATCACGATGCCGATGACGACGGCGCTCGCGGCGATGAACCGGGGGTCGCCCTCGACGCCGGGCGCGAGCTGGGTGCCGCTGAACTCGGCGAAGCTGCCGGGCAGGTAGAGGTAGGACAGCGCCACGCTGGCCACCGCCGCGATGCCGGAGGAGAGGTAGAAGGAGCGGTTGATGGTCTTGAGCCCGTTCTCCCCCACCTTCGGCTTGGTGAGGTAGACCCCGGCCACGGCCGTGAGCGCGCCGATCGCCGGGATCAGCAGCGGGAAGACGAGCCCCTTGTCGCCGAAGACCTGCGAGCCGAGGATGAGCGCGGCGACCAGGGTCACGGCGTACGACTCGAAGAGGTCGGCGGCCATGCCGGCGCAGTCCCCGACGTTGTCGCCGACGTTGTCGGCGATGGTGGCGGCGTTGCGGGGGTCGTCCTCGGGGATGTTGTTCTCGACCTTGCCGACCAGGTCGGCGCCGACGTCGGCGGCCTTGGTGAAGATGCCGCCGCCGACCCGCATGAACATGGCGAGCAGCGCGGCGCCGAAGCCGAAGCCCTCGAGGACGTCGGGTGCCTTGTCCTGGAAGAACAGCACCACGAGGCTCGCGCCCAGCAGCCCCAGTCCGACGGTGAGCATGCCCACCATGGCCCCGGTGCGCAGGCCGATGGTCATCGCAGGCTCGCGCCCACCGGTGTTCGCGGCCGCGGCCACGCGCAGGTTGGCGCGCACCGCGAGGTTCATCCCCAGGTAGCCCACGGTGGCCGAGAAGCCGGCACCGCAGAGGAAGAACACGGAGCGGAAGACCCGCACGAGCATGTCGTCGGCGGGCAGGGCGAGCAGGGCGAAGAACGCGATGCCGGCGAAGATCGCGAGGGTGCGGAACTGGCGCTCGAGGTACGCGTTGGCGCCCTCCTGCACCGCGAGCGCGATGTTCTTCATGTTCTCGGTGCCCTCACCGGCGGCAAGAACCTCCTGGCGGAACATCGCAGCCATCCCGAGCGCGCCGAGCGCGATCAGGGCGACCACGATGACCAGCACGAGGTTGCCACCGGACAGCTCCACGACTGCGGGAAGAGTCCCCGTCATGTGTTTCCTCCTGGTGTGATGCAGGTCTCACGGACGAGCCGGAGTCTACGCAGGTGGAAGGGGCCCGCGGCACGTTCCTGTGACCCGTGTCACATAGCGAGGAAGCTGGGACGCAAGGACGCCGGCGGCCCCGAGGGGCGGCCGGCGTCGAGGAGGTCGGTCGGGCGTCAGCTGCTCGCGGCGAGCGCGTCGTCGGCGGTCTCGTGGATCACGAAGACCTTCGCGAGGCCGGTGATCCGGAAGATCTTGAGCAGCCGGTCCTGGTTGCAGACCAGCTGCAGGGAGCCCTGGTGGGCCCGGACCTTCTTCAGCCCGCCGACCAGCACGCCGAGTCCGGTCGAGTCGAGGAACTCGACGGCCTCCATGTCGATGACGATGTCGTAGACGCCGGCCGCCACGAGCTCGGTGATCTTGTCGCGGAGCTTGGGGGCGGTGTAGACGTCGATCTCGCCCCCGACGGCAACGATGGTCTTCCCACCGGCGTCGTGCGTAGCAAGCGTGAGATCCACGTAGTACTCCCCTGAAGGCCTGAGATGTTGTGTGGTCACCGAACGGTCGGGGCACCACAGCCCCGGAGTCCGGCCACCCATATGAAACCACGGGCACGGGTCCGACGCACAAAGAAGTAAAGCCCTGTTCGACGCCACGCGCGAGTCGTCGGTGGCATTTGGGACACTTTCCCCATGGATTCGGCCCTCACCCGCGCGCCGGTCCCGGTGGCGGGCCTCGTGGAGCGGCTCGCCTCGGTGCCCGGGCGCGAGGGGCGCCTCACGCACCTCGAGATCCTCGAGCCGCGCCTCGCCCGCACGGCCCCGTGGCCGCGGTGGGCGGCCGACGACGTGGTGGCCGCGTTCACCGCCCGCGGCGTCGAGCAGCCCTGGCGCCACCAGGTGGAGGCTGCGGACGCCGCCCACGGGGGGCAGCACGTCGTGCTCGCGACCGGCACCGCGTCCGGGAAGTCGCTGGCCTACCAGCTGCCCGCCCTCTCGGCGGTGCGCGCCGGGCGGGGCCCGCGGGACCGGCGCGGGGCCACCGTGCTCTACCTCGCCCCCACCAAGGCCCTGGCGCAGGACCAGCTCACCGGCCTGCGCGGGCTCGACCTGGACCTCCGGGTGACCACCCACGACGGCGACAGCACCCGCGAGCAGCGGGACTGGGCGCGCGACCACGCCGAGTACGTGCTCACCAACCCCGACATGCTGCACCGCTCGCTGCTGCCCGGGCACCAGCGCTGGTCGCGGTTCCTCGGCGCACTGAGCTACGTGGTCGTCGACGAGTGCCACCACTACCGCGGGGTCTTCGGCGCCCACGTCTCGCACGTGCTGCGCCGGCTGCGGCGGATCTGCGCGTCGTACGGCGCCCACCCGACCTTCGTGCTCGCCTCCGCCACGGTCGCCGAGCCGGAGGCCGCCGCGCAACGGCTCACCGGGCTGACGGTGCGGGCGGTCACCGACGACGCCTCCCCGCGGGGCCGGGTCTCGCTGGCGCTCTGGGAACCGCCGTTCACGACGTACGCCGGCGAGAACGGTGCGCCGGTGCGCCGGGCCGCCTCCTCGGAGACCGCCGACCTGCTGGCGGACCTCGTCGCCGAGGACGTCCGCACCCTGGCCTTCGTCCGCTCGCGGCGCGGCGCCGAGCAGGTCGCGATGACAGCCGCCGCCCTGCTGGCCGAGGTGGACCCCTCCCTGCCGGGCCGCGTCGCGTCCTACCGCGGCGGATACCTCCCCGAGGAGCGCCGCGCCATCGAGGACGCCCTGCGGACCGGGGAGATCACCGGGCTGGCCGCCACCAACGCCCTCGAGCTCGGCATCGACATCAGCGGGCTCGACGCCGTGCTGATGGCGGGCTTCCCCGGCACCCGCGCGGCGCTGTGGCAGCAGCTCGGCCGGGCCGGCCGCGGCGCCCGGGACGCCCTCGGGGTGCTCGTGGCCCGCGACGACCCGCTGGACACCTACCTCGTCACGCATCCCGAGGCGCTGCTCGGCCGTCCGGTCGAGGCGAACGTCTTCGACCCCGCCAACCCCTACGTGCTGGGGCCGCACCTGTGCGCGGCGGCCCAGGAGATCCCGCTGACCGAGGCGGACGCCGCGATCTTCGGTCCGAGCACGCTGGAGGTCCTCGGCCACCTCACCGACGGCGGCCTGCTGCGCAGGCGTCCGACCGGCTGGTTCTGGACCGACCGGCGCCGAGCCTGCGACCTCGCGGACATCCGCTCCACCGGCGGCTCGCCCGTCCAGCTCCTCGAGGCCGGCACCGGTCGGGTGATCGGCACGGTGGACGCCGCCAGCTCCCACGGCAGCGCCCACCCGGGCGCGGTCTACGTGCACCGGGGCGAGACCTGGCTCGTCGAGTCGCTCGACCTCGAGGAGCACGTCGCGGTGCTGGTGCGAGCCGACCCCGGCTACTCGACCTCGGCCCGCGAGATCACCGACATCACGATCCTCGGTGAGCGCCGGCACGCCGAGTGGGGCGGGTGCCGGCTCTCCTTCGGCGACGTCGACGTCTCCCACCAGGTGGTCTCCTTCCTGCGCCGGCGCCAGCCCGGCGGAGAGGTGCTCGGCGAGGAGCTGCTCGACCTGCCGGAGCGCTCGTTGCGGACCTGCGCGGTCTGGTGGACGGTCCCGGCCCACGTGCTCGCCGCGAGCGGCCTCGCCGCCGCCGACCTGCCCGGCGCCGCCCACGCCGCCGAGCACTGCTCGATCGGGCTGCTGCCGCTCTTCGCCACCTGCGACCGCTGGGACATCGGCGGCGTCTCCACCGCCCTGCACCCCGACACCGGCAGGCTCACCGTCTTCGTCTACGACGGCCACCCGGGCGGAGCCGGGTTCGCCGAGCGCGGCTTCGCGGCCGCCCGGGAGTGGCTCGACGCCACACGGGAGACGATCCGCTCGTGCGCCTGCGAGGAGGGCTGCCCCTCCTGCATCCAGTCCCCGAAGTGCGGCAACCAGAACAACCCGCTCGACAAGGCCGGCGCGGTGGCCCTGCTCGACCTGCTGCTCGCGGGCCACCCCGGCGCCTGAGGCAGGCACGGCTCAGGCCGGCCCCGCCCGGGCCTGCGCGACCAGGTCGCCGCGCTGCCCCAGCCAGTGCGGGCCGGGCACCACGACCTGCAGGGTCACCTCCCGACCCCGCACCGCGCACCCGACGAGCCTCGCGCCGTTGGCGCTCGCGAGCTCGGCACCGGCGCCGCAGGCGTCGGCTCCCCCGGCCAGCGCGCCGGCCGCCGCCAGCGCCGCCAGGTCGGCCGCCGACTGGGCGACACGGTGTGCGCGCACCATCGCCGCGACCACCCCCAGCGCGCAGCCCAGCAGCAGGAGGACCGCCACACAGCTGACGACCAGCAGCATCGCCGAGCCCCGCTCGGCCGGCCGGCCCCGGCCCGGCGACCGGCCCGGCGACCGGCTCACGCCCCCGGCTCCAGGGCCGCCACTGCGTCCGCGTGCACGGTGACCCCGGGCAGGAAGCCGAACAGCCCACCGGGACCGGCGACCCGACCCGAGGCCCGGACGGTGACCCGCCCCTCGACGCTGCTCACCGTGATCCGGCCGCCGGCGGGAGCGACCCGCAGCCCGCGCGCGACGGCCTCGCCCGTGCTGTCCCCGCGGGACGCGGCCCGGGCGGCCTCCCGGGCCGCGTCGACCACCCGGAGCTGGGCGGTGCCGACCGCGAGCAGCCAGACCAGCCCGACGGTGACCGCCAGCAGCAGCGGCAGGCCGAGGGCGAGCTCCGCAGTGGCGGCGCCCCGCTCCGCGTCCCGGGCCGGCCCGCGGCTCACCCGATGCCCAGCAGGCCGAGCACGTGGTCGAACAGGGTGCGCAGCAGCTGGTCCCCGAAGCCCCCCGTCAGCAGCTTGTAGAGCAGCCCGGCGAGGCCGGCGCCGGCCGCCGTGCCGACGGCGTACTCCGCGGTGGTGATGCCGTCCTCCCCGGGGCCTGTCATCTCGATCTCCATCTTGATCTCCCGCTCTCTCGGTCCCCGACCGCACGGTGCGGTCGTCGTGCGTCGAGGTTCGGGCATCCCCGGGGGGCGCCGACAGGCCCACCGGGCCGCCGGTGGAGGGGCCGTCGGTCCGCCGCACGGTGGACGACCGGTGGCCGCCTCACAGCGCCAGGGTGGCCAGCAGGCCGGCCGCCAGCGGAACGATCCCGACCAGGACGAAGGCCGGCAGCAGGCACAGCCCGAGCGGCAGGGCCGCCTTGACGCCCACCGAGCGGGCCCGCTCCTCCACGTCGGCCCGGGCCCGGCGCGCGAGCTCGTCGGCCAGCCGGGTCACCGCCGCGACGACCGGCGCGCCGGTGGCCTGGGCGCGGGCCAGGGTCCGGCCCAGCGGCGCCAGCTCCGGGTCCGTGGCGAGCGCCTCCCAGACCCGGACCGGGTCGACGCCGAGGGCCAGTCGTGCGCAGACCCCGCTCAGCCGCTCGGCCGCCGCCCCGGGCAGGGCCGCGCAGGCCAGCTCGACGGCGTCCCCGGGGGCAGCGCCCGCCCGCAGGGTGGCGGCGACCAGGTCGACCAGGTGGGGCAGGTCGCGGAGCACCTCGGCGCGGGCGCGCCGCACCGCCGGCGGCTCGGCGCGCCCGATCACCACCCACGCCGCCACGGCTCCGAGCACCGCGGCCACCGGCCCGGCGCCCCCACCCACCAGCACCGCGGCACCCGCCCCCGCCAGCAGGCAGACCAGCGGGCGGTGGCGCCTCAGCAGGCCCCGGTCGCTCGCCGCGGTCGTCGCCCGCGAGCTCGACACCCCGCCCCCGGGCGGGACCATCCGTTCCGGGGCGGGCCGGTGCGGGACCATCCGTTCCGGCGCGGGCCGGTACGGGACGGCCAGCGCGAGCGCGAGACCCGCCCCCAGCGCGGCCAGCCACAGGCCGGGCGAGGACATCACGACCGGCTCACGAGAGCCGGTCCACACCGCGGGCGATCGCCTCGATCCAGGCCAGGCCGGCGAAGCCGAAGGCCAGGCCGCCAGCCAGGCAGGCCAGGCCGAGCGGATGCCCGACGAGGAAGCCCCACGGGTCGCCGCCCGCTCCCGAACCCATCGACAGCGCGAGCACCGGCAGCCCGGCCACCAGCCGCGCGGTGGCCCGGGCGGAGGCCAGCTCGCCCTCGACGACCCGTCGGCTGGCCCTGGCGGCCCGGAGGTTCTCGGCGACCCGCGTGACGGCGTCGGCCAGCCCCTGGCCGGTGCGGTGGGCCACCTGCCAGGCCGCGCCGACCAGGCGCAGGTCCGCGGCTCCGGGCTCCGCGGCGAGCCGGCGCAGCGCCGCGGGGACGTCGGAGCCCACGCGGAAGGCCTCGGCCACCGGGCGGAGGGTCGGCCAGGCGCCGGCCGCCCGGTCCAGCGCCACCCCGGGAGGCGCACCGGCGACGAGCTCCGCCGCGAGCAGCTCGCAGGTCTCCAGCAGAAGGGTCGCGGTGGCCTGCGCCGCACGGCGGTGCGCCCGCGCCCGCCACAGGGAGGTGGCCCCGGCCAGCACCCCAGCCCCGAGCGCCACCAGGACCGCGGCCCGCGGTGAGAGGCGCAGCAGCAGGAGGGCTCCCGCGACGACCACTGACACGACGGGCACCGGCGAGGACCGGGAGCCCCGGGTGAGCCGGCGTGAGCCGGCGGGCACCCGGCCCGGACCCGTCACGAGCAGCACGCCGGCCAGCGCCGCGCACGCCATGCTCAGGACGCTCACGGGGTGGATCGGCCCCCCGGCCCGCGGGCCAGTCGGTCGGCCAGCCGGCCAGCCAGCCGGTCGGCCAGTCGGTCGGCAGCAGGCCCGAGGTCGGTGGTCCCGTCGGCGTGCAGCTCGAGGGCGGGCACCATCCTCACCAGCCCGGAGGCGTCGCGCTCCGGCACCGCCACCTGGCGCAGCCGCCGGGTGCCGTCGGGGTCGCGGGCGAGGTGCAGGACGACGTCCACCGCCGAGGCGAGCTGGCTGTGCGCCGCGGCGCGGCCCAGGCCGGCCGCCAGCGCCAGCGCCTCCACCCGGGCGGGCACGTCGAGCGCCGAGTTGGCGTGCAGGGTGCCGCAGCCGCCCTCGTGCCCGGTGTTGAGGGCGGCCAACAGGTCGACGACCTCGCCGCCGCGCACCTCCCCCACCACGAGCCGGTCGGGGCGCATCCGCAGCGCCTGGCGGACCAGTGTGCGCAGGTCGATCGCGCCGGCACCCTCGACGTTGGGCGGCCTGGCCTCCAGCGCCACCACGTGCGGGTGGTCCGGGCGCAGCTCACCGGCGTCCTCGACCAGCACGACCCGTTCCTCGGGCGCCACCAACGAGAGCAGCGCGGCCAGCAGCGTGGTCTTGCCGGTGCCCGTGCCACCGCTGACCAGGAAGGCCAGGCGCCCGGCCACCACCGCCCGCAGCAGCCGGGCCCCGGCTGGGCCCAGCGAGCCTGCGGCGACCAGCTCGTCGAGGGTGAAGACCCGCGAGCGTGGCACCCGCAGCGAGACCAGGGTGCCGGGTCGGGCGACCGGGGCGAGCACGGCGTGGCACCGGGTGCCGTCGGCCAGGCGCAGGTCGACGTGCGGGGTCGCGTCGTCGAGCCGGCGCCCCCCGAGCGCCGCGAGCCGCTGGGCCAGTCGGCGCACGGCCTCCTCGTCGGGGAACCGCACCTCGGTCAGCTCGAGGCCGTGCCCCCGGTCGAGGTAGACCCGGTCCGCCCCGTTGACCAGCACGTCGGTGACCCCCGGCAGCCGCAGCAGCGGCTCGAGCGGGCCGGCACCCACCACGTCGCGGCGCAACGTCTCGTAGACCTCGAGGACTGCGGAGTCCCCCACCGGTCGACCGGTCTCGCGCAGCGCCAGGGCCACCCGGTGCGGGGTGAGCTCGCCCGGCTCGCGGGCCAGCCGGTCGCGCACCCCAGCAAGATCGCCAGCAGGATCGCCAGCAAGATCATCGGCCAGGTCCGCGCTGCCGGGGAGCTCACGCCGCCTCCCCGAGCACGCTCAGCCGGGTCAGCACCTCGCCGGCGGCGCGGCCGAGCGGCCCACGGCGTGAGCGCACCGGGCCCAGCCCGAGGTCGATCGCCTCGCCGAGGCCGCGCTGGTCGCCCATCCGGGCCACCACCGGGACGCCGGTGGCCCGGGCGATCTCGGCCTGGTCGATGCCGGCGCCCCGCACCACGAGCCGCAACCGGGACGGATCCGCGAGCCGCGCGCACAGCCGCCCGGCCGAGGCGATCCCGGAGACCGTCGGCACCACCACGACCAGCAGCCGGTCACAGCGGGCGACCGCCTCCTCGACCACCGGGTCCGGGTGCCGGGGCAGGTCCAGCACCACGGTGTCGTGCCCGCGCCGGGCAGCGGAGAGCGCCTCCCGCAGCGCGAACGCCTGCAGCCGGCCGGGCGACCCGGCGTACCAGGTCAGCACGCCCAGCCCGCCGCGGCGCGGCAGGGCCTCGCGCAGGGAGCGGGAGCTGAGCCGGCCGGTCGTCTGGCACAGGGCGTCCCACCGGGCGCCCTCGCAGGACTCGAGGCCGAGCACGCGGTCCAGACCCGGGCCGAGCGGGTCGGCGTCCACCACCACGGCCGGGCCCTCCCGGGCCGCGACCTGGGCGAGCGCGCACGCGAAGGTCGTCGCCCCGGCGCCGCCCGAGCCGCCGACCACACCGAGCACCCGCCCGTGGGCGCGGCGACTGTCCCCGAGGTCGGTGAGGGTCTCGGTGAGCCAGCCGTCCGAGCGGGGCAGCTCGGTGACGTCCTCCGCGCCGAGGGCCACTGCGGTGCGGAAGAGCTGGTCGGGCACCCCGCCCCACGCGACCAGGTGCACCCCGGGTCGACGGGCCGGCTGGAGCCGGGCGATCTCGTCCGCCAGGTCCGCCCCGAGCAGCACGAGCGGCGCGGCCGACCAGGCCCGCAGCGCGGCGCCGCCGTCACCGGCCACGTCGGGACTGATCCCGGCGGCCGCGGCGAGGCGGTGCAGCTCGTCGAGAAGGGTCTGGTCACGGGTGACGATGAGGGGCGCGGTCATGGTCCGATCGTCCCCGCGCGGCGCGGTCGCCGCGTCGGTCGAGCCGCGCCCTGTGGAGGACCCTGCCCGGGGCCGCACGGGGGACGGAGGGTGGCGGGCGGTAGCGATGGGTGGCGGTGGTGGCGAGGGGTGGCGTCCGGTCGGCACGTGGGGCCGGCGCCTACGATGACCCCATGTCGAACCGGATGGTCCCGTCGCCCACGGCGGCCTTCTTCGACCTCGACAAGACGATCATCGCGAAGTCGAGCACGCTCGCCTTCAGCAAGCCCTTCCAGGCCGGCGGCCTGATCTCACGGCGCGCGGTGCTGCGCTCGGCGTACGCCCAGTTCGTCTACCTCGTCGGTGGGGCCGACCACGACCAGATGGAGAAGATGCGGCAGTTCATGTCGCAGCTGTGCGCCGGCTGGGACGTCGCCACCGTCCAGGACATCGTCGCCGAGACGCTGCACCACATCGTCGACCCGCTGGTCTACGACGAGGCGGTCAGCCTGATCGAGGAGCACCGGCTCGCCGGCCGTGACATCGTCATCGTCTCGACCTCCGGCACCGAGGTGGTCGGCCCGATCGGCGAGATGCTGGGCGCCGACCGGGTGATCGCCACCCGGATGGAGATCGTCGACGGCAGGTACACCGGCGACATCGCCTACTACGCCTACGCCGCGGAGAAGGCCCGCGCGATCCGGGAGCTGGCCGACGAGCTCGGCTACGACCTGGCGGGCAGCTACGCCTACAGCGACTCGGTCACCGACGAGCCGATGCTGGCCGCGGTGGGCCACCCGCACGCCGTCAACCCGGACCGCGACCTGCGCCGGGTGGCGACCGCCCGGGGCTGGCCCGTCCTGGTCTTCACCAGACCGGTCACCCTGCGCAGCCGGGTGCCCATGCCGACCGGGCCGACCCTGGCCGCGCTCGCCGTCGGCGGCGCCGCCGCGGTGGGCGGCCTGCTGTGGGCCGGCGCCCGGAAGCGGCGCACCGACGGCTGATCCGTCTCTTCCCCCGGTCGAAAGTCAACCCTTGTGATGGGGCACCGAGGGGCGTAGAACGTTAGTCAGAACCACCGATCCACACGCGAGACCTAGGTACCCACGCGGCGACCTACCCTTCCTTCAGGGTGCTGACCGTTCCGGATCCGTCCGGGAGGCAGCAGTTAGTCATTGCACGCCTGGTAGCCACGGGACTCACGTGTCAGCAGCGGCATCCGACTCCGGTCGGGTGCCGCTCGCTACGTGGCGTCGGCGGCGCGACGCAGCGGGCTCGCCTCGGCCCCGGCCGCGAACGCCTCCGCGCCGTACAGCAGCCAGGCGTGCACACCCGCGGAGCCGCCGTCGCGGTAGCCCCGCAGGTTCGACTCGTACGCCGCCCGCAGGGCCAGGTGCCCCGCCTCCGGCACCACCAGCGACTTCTCATCGACCCCCCGGCTCACGAGCACCAGCCGCTCGACGGCCCGGGCGACCAGTCCGTCGTGTGAGCCGAACGGGGCTGAGGTGACCAGGTCGGCGTGCGCCACCGCGGCGACCAGCAGCGCCGGCGCCGCCGTCCGGGCGGTCAGCAGGTCGGCCAGGTCGCGCAGCCGCTGCGCCGAGGCGCCGTCCCGGGGTCGACCGAGCCGCTCCTCGGGCAGGTCGCCCTTCGCGGCCAGCGCGTGCAGCCGGGCGAGGGCCTGCAGCGGGGAGCGGCCCAGGGCCGGTGCCAGCGCCAGCACCTCGCTGGAGAGCCGGACCGCGGCGCGGGCGATCTCGTCCCCGCCGCCCTCGCGGACCTCGGTGAGCGTCGAGGTCGAGCCGGCCAGCGCCGCGCTGGCGTGCGCGCCGCGCAGCAGCGACTCCGCGGTGGTCTCCGGCGAGGTGCGCCGCAGCCCCCGGTCGCGCAGCATCACGTCGATCCCGTCCCGAGCCGAGGCGTAGGCCGAGGGGACGCCCTCGAGGGTCGTCAGCCAGGCCAGGGGATCCGTGCTCATGGGCCCTGAGGCTAGCCAGTGCCCGACCGCCGAGCGCCATCGAGCCGGTAGCCTGAGCCCGATGACCGACGAGCACGCCTCCCCGGCACCCGACGGGCCCGACGACACGTCCACGTGGGCTCGCGCCTTCGGCACGGTCGCCGACGCCTTCGAACGGGGGCGCCCGCCGTACCCGCGCGCGGCGGCGGCCTGGCTGGCCGGCACCGAGGCCGTGAGCGTCCTCGAGCTGGGGGCGGGCACCGGCAAGCTGACCGCCGAGCTCGTCGCGCTGGGCCACGACGTGCACGCCACGGATCCGGACCCGGCGATGCTCGCCGTCCTCGCCCGCCGCCTGCCCGACGTCCGCCGATCGGTCGCCTCGGCCGAGGAGATCGGGCTGCCGGACCGCTCGGTCGACGTGGTCGCCTGCGGGCAGTCCTTCGAGTTCTTCGACCTGGGGCGCGCCCTGCCCGAGATCGCGCGCGTGCTCCGGCCCGGCGGCCGCCTGGCCCTGGTGTGGAACCAGCGCGACGAGCGGATCCCGTGGGTGCGCCGGCTGGGCGCCCTGCTCGGCCACCAGGACCTCGAGCGACCCGCCGAGCCGCTCGTGCAGTCCGCGCTGTTCGGCTTCGTCGAGGACGAGACGTTCCGGTTCTGGCAGGTCGTCGACCGCTCCTCGATCCAGGACCTGGCGCTCTCCCTCCCCCACGTCGCCGTGCTCGACGAGGAGGGGCGCGCCGCGAAGCGGGCCGAGGTGCTGGCCTTCTACGACGACTACGGCCGAGGGATGGACGGCATGCAGCTGCCGTACGTCGCCCGCTGCTTCCGCGCCGTCGTCGTGCCGCCGCCACGTCGGGCCACGGAGCCGGCCACCGACCCGGAGCTCGAGGAGGACGACCTCCACCACGGGATCTCGGACGGCACCGACACCGACATGCTGCTCATCGACTTCGACTGAGACCCGCGTCCCGGCCCCGGCACGGTCCGGGATCGAGGTACGGCACCATGAGCGCATGGCACGACGTTGGCGCCGACCCCAGCTCGGCACGGAGGCGGACCGCGCGACCTTCCGCACCCTGCACAGCGCCTCCCTCGCCGCTCCCGCGTTGCGCGAGGGACTCACCGTCGACAGCGCCGAGCGCAGCATCCGGCACCTGCACGACCTGATGGGCAGCCCGGCGGTCGCCCTCACCGACACCGAGGGCCCGCTGGCCTGGGTCGGGACCGGCACGCACCACCGCGAGCAGGCGGCCGGGCTGGCCCGGGCCACCGTCGAACGGGGCAGCACCCGCATGTTCGACCGCGGCGACGTCTTCTGCACCGAGCCCGGCTGCCCGGTGCGGACCGCGATCGTGAGCCCGCTGGTGGTCGAGGAGCGGATCGTGGGCACGCTGCAGGTGTACGCGGCGCACCCCACCGCCGGGCTCGCCCGGGCCGCCGACGAGGTGGCCAAGTGGGTCTCGGGGCAGCTCGAGCTGGCCGAGCTGGACGCCTCGCGCAACCGGCTGATGGAGGCGGAGGTCCGCGCCCTGCGGGCCCAGATCAGCCCACACTTCATCTACAACTCCCTCGGGGCGATCGCGTCGTTCGTGCGCACCGACCCCGACCGGGCCCGCGAGCTGCTGCTGGAGTTCGCGGACTTCACCCGCTACTCCTTCCGCCGCCACGGCGAGTACACGACGCTGGCCGAGGAGCTCCGCTCGGTGGAGCGCTACCTGCTGCTCGAGCAGGCCCGCTTCGGCGAGCGGCTGCGGGTGACCCTGCGGATCGCGCCCGAGGTGCTGCCGGTCGCCGTCCCGTTCCTGTGCCTGCAGCCACTGGTGGAGAACGCCGTCCGCCACGGCCTGGAGTCCTCCGAGGAGGGCGGGCACATCAGCATCGTCGCGCGCGACCGGGGGCAGGAGTGCGTGATCGAGGTGGAGGACGACGGGGCCGGCGAGGACCCCGCCCGCGTGCGCCGCGCCCTGGCCGGCGACGCCGCGCTCGACTCGGTCGGGCTGGGCAACGTCGACGGGCGGCTGCGCAACGCCTTCGGCGACGACTTCGGGCTGGTCGTCGAGACCGCGCCGGGCGCCGGCACGCGGGTCACCGTGCGGGTGCCGAAGTTCGCCCCGGGGGTGCACGCGTGAACCTGCCGCTGAAGGTCCTCGTGGTCGACGACGAGCGCCCCGCCCTCGACGAGCTGGCGTTCCTGCTGAGCCGCGACGTCCGGGTCGGCGAGGTGCTCACCAGCGCCTCGGCGACCGAGGGGCTGAGGATCCTGCAGGAGATCGACGTCGACGCCGTCTTCCTCGACGTGCAGATGCCCGGGCTCAGCGGCCTCGAGCTCGCGCAGGTGCTGGCCCGTTTCCGCGCCCCTCCGCCGATCGTCTTCGTGACCGCCCACGAGGAGCACGCCGTCGCCGCCTTCGAGGTGCACGCCGTGGACTACGTCCTCAAGCCGGTGCGCGCCGACCGCCTGGCCGAGGCCGTCCGCAGGGTGGTCGAGGGCGACGGTGCCGTCCCCGGCCCGGACACCCAGATCCCGGTGGAGCTCGGGGGTGTCACCCGGTTCGTGAGCCGCAAGGACATCACCCACGTCGAGGCGCAGGGCGACTACGCCCGGCTGCACACGACCACCGGGTCCCACCTGGTGCGCATCCCGCTCTCGACGCTGGCCCACGACTGGGCGGCGGCCGGGTTCGTGCGGATCCACCGCTCGCTGCTGGTCTCGCTGGCGCACGTCGAGGAGGTGCGGATGGACTCCGGGCGGTGCTCGGTCCGCCTCACCGGGAACGGGTCCGAGGGCGTCGAGCTGGGCGTCAGCCGGCGCCACACCCGCGAGCTGCGCGAGCTGCTGCTGCGCCGGGCGGGCGGGTCGTGAGCGACCCGGAGCCGCCGGTCCGGGTCCGGGTGACCGGGCCACCGCGCCGGCACACCCCCACCGCCCGCACCGGCGACATCGACGCCGAGACCCGCCTCGGGGACATGTACATGGGCTCGTTGCTCCGTGAGCAGCTGCGCCTGGCCGGTCGGATCCTGGCCGTGCTGGTGCTCGGCGTGGGCTCGCTGCCGCTGCTCTTCCACCTGGTGCCGGGCCTGGGCGGGATCCAGGTCCTGGGGCTGCCGCTGGCCTGGCTGCTGCTCGGCGTCGTCGCCTACCCGTTCCTCTTCGGCCTCGGCTGGCTCTACGTGCGCCGCGCGGAACGCAACGAGCAGGACTTCTCCGACCTGATGGGCGAGCGGTGAGCCACCTGATGACACCCCTGATGAGCCCCTTGATGAGCACCGGCCTGGACGCCGCGCCCGGGATCGTCGCGGTGACCCTGGTGACCGTCGCGACCCTGGCGATCGGCACCTGGGGGCTGCGGTTCTCCCGCACCACCAGCGACTTCTTCGTCGCCTCGCGGACCGTGCGCCCCGGGCTGAACGCCTCGGCGATCGGCGGCGAGTACCTCTCGGCCGCCTCCTTCCTCGGGGTCGCCGGGCTGGTGCTGACCTTCGGCGCCGACATGCTCTGGTACCCGGTCGGCTGGACCGCCGGCTACCTGGTGCTGCTGGTCCTGGTCGCCGCGCCGCTGCGTCGCTCCGGGGCCTACACGCTGCCCGACTTCGCCGAGGCCCGGCTCGGGTCCCCCGCCGTGCGCGCTGTCTGCTCGGTGCTGGTCGTCGCGATCGGCTGGCTCTACCTGCTCCCGCAGTTCCAGGGCGCGGGGCTGACCCTGCGCTCCGCGATCGGCGCACCTGGATGGGTCGGGCCGGTGATCGTCGCGCTGGTCGTTCTCGCCAACGTGACGTCGGGCGGGATGCGCAGCATCACCTTCGTGCAGGCCTTCCAGTACTGGCTCAAGCTGACCGCGCTGCTGCTCCCGGCGGCGGTGCTGCTCGTGGTGTGGGCCCGGGACCGGCCCGGGGTCGGCGCGCGCCCGCAGGTCGACTGGTCACTGCCGCTGGCGACCGGCGGCGGGCAGGGCCTCTACGTCACCTACTCGCTGATCGTGGCGACCTTCCTCGGCACGATGGGCCTGCCCCACGTCGTGGTCCGCTTCTACACCAACCCCGACGGCCGGGCGGCGCGGCGCACGACGCTGGTGGTGCTCGGCCTGCTCGGCGTGTTCTACCTGCTGCCACCGGTCTACGGCGCCCTCGGCCGGATCTACGCCCCCGGCCTGGCGGCGTCCGGACGCTCCGACGCGCTGGTGCTCGAGCTGCCCCGGCTGATGGTGCCGGGGCTCCTCGGGGAGCTGCTGACCGGACTCGTCACGGCCGGGGCGTTCGCGGCGTTCCTGTCGACCTCGTCCGGCCTGAGCATCGCCGTGGCCGGCGTGCTGACCCAGGACGTCGCCGGCCGCACCGTGCTCGGCCGACGCCTGGGCGGGGTCGCCGCCTTTCGGCTCTCAGCGGTGGTGGCCGTGCTGGTGCCGGCCGGGACGGCCCTGGCCGTCCCCGACCTCGGCGTGGCCCGGGCCGTCGGGCTGGCCTTCGCGGTCGCCGCCTCGACGTTCTGCCCCCTGCTGCTGCTCGGCATCTGGTGGCGCGGGCTCACCGACGTCGGTGCGATCGCCGGCCTGCTGGCCGGCGGGCTCGGCTCCGGCGCCGCGGTCGCCTGGACCCTCTCCTCGGGCACCAGCAGCGGCTGGCCCGACGTGCTGCTCGAGCAGCCCGCCGCGTGGAGCGTGCCGCTGGCCCTGGCCACGATGGTCGGGGTGAGCCGGCTGACCAGGCGACGGGTGCCGGCGCACACCGGCCGGTTCATGGTCCGGTTGCACACACCTGAGGCCCTGGAGCTGGACCGGGGCTGAGCAGGGCGCGCACGCGCCGCACGACCAGGTCGACGACCAGCTCGTGCGCACCCATCACGTCGGCCACGACGCCGGCGCCCGCGGCCAGACACTCCGCGCGGGCCCGCTCGGCGAAGAAGCCAGGCGAGAGCAGGTACGGCGTGACCACGTCACCGGCCCGGACCACCTCCGCCGGCCGGCGGCCCAGCGCGGAGAGGGTCGCCACCTCCACCTCGCTGCCCCACCGCTGGGCGAGGAGCTCGGCGGCGCGGGCGAGGTCCCGGTTGACGAGCTCGTCGCTGGACCCGGCGGCGACCATCACCAGCCGGCCCTGCCCGGGGGCGGCACCGGACTCGCGCAGCCGCTCGAGCTGGACCTCGGCGAGCAGCCGGTGCGGACCCAGCTGGCGTCCGAGGACCAGCGGCCCGCCGGCGGTCCGGGCCATCCGGGGCAGGTCCTGACGCATGTGGAAGCCGGTGGAGAGCAGCAGCGGCACGACCACCGTGGGCTCCGGAGAGGCGGCCACGACGTCGGCGAACAGCGGCTCGGAGAGCTCGACGTACGTCCCGATCGCGGTCATCGCGAGCCGCTTCCCCGCGGCCGCCGTCAGCTGCCGCCCGATCTCGTTGCCGGCGGCCCGGCGGGTGCCGTGGGCGACGGTGACGAGCCGGGTCATCCGCGCCTCACGACGAGGTCACCGCGAGCCGGTACCCGCGCTTGACGACGGTCTGCACCAGGCGGGTGCCCAGCGCCGCCCGGAGCCGGGCGACCGCCATCTCGACGGCGTGCTCGGAGGCGGCAGTGCCGCCGGGCAGGGCGGCCAGCAGCTCGCGCCGCGACACCACGTGCCCCGGGTGGACCAGGAGCAGCTGGAGCAGCGCGAACGGCGCCGGGGAGAGCCTGACCTCGACCCCGTCGAGCAGCACGTCGTCGCCGTGCAGCAGGAGGGTCCGGCCGGCCACCTCGACGACCGGGCCGCGGCTGCGCGAGGGCAGCTCGATCTCGAGCTGGCGGACCATGGCCCCCAGCCGCGAGCGGTCGGGGTGGATCGTGGGCACGCCCCACAGCTCGAACGCGGCGGCGGTGACCGGGCCGACGCAGGAGGCGATCACGTCGGACTGGAACGCACCGACCACCTCCTCGCGGCGCCCGGTCGAGCCGGCGGCGTCCATCAGCGCGGCCACCGCGGGGGCGGAGGTGAAGGTCACCGCGTCGAGCTCTCTCTCGGCGATCAGGTCGATCATCCGGAACATCGGCTCCGGGTCCTCGGCGCCCGTGACCCGGTAGACCGTCACGGTCAGCACGTCGGCGCCCCGGCTCCGCAACGCGTGGGCGACCATCGACAGCGACTGGCCGTGCTCCTGCACGACGATCCGCTTTCCGGCGAGGTCCCGGCCGCGCAGGTGCTCGAGCACGTCCTCGAAGCACTCGGACTCCGGCGCCCACAGCTCGCGCAGGCCCCGTCGGCGCAGGGCCCCGACGCTCTTGGGGCCCCGGGCCAGGATCTCCGCGGAGCGGAGGGCGTCGAGCAGCTCGTCGAGCACGCCCCACGACTCCGCGGCCTCGAACCAGGCCTTCATCCCGATCCCGGTGGTGGCCAGGAACAGGTCGACCGGCGTGCCCACCACCTCGCGGGTGGCGGCGCGCAGGTCGTCGTCGTCGACCCGGTTGGGGTCCTGGGAGAGCGCCGGCGCCCACTCGACCCTCGCCCCGCGGCGCTCGAGCAGGGCGATCTGCTCGTCGACCTTGCGGGCCGCGGTCACCCCGATCCGGTAACCGCTCAGGGCTCCCCCGGGGGCCTCCCCCGTGCCGTTCTCAGGGCCGTTCTCAGGGCCGTTCTCAGGTCCGTTCTCAGGGGCTCCCTCGAGGGGAGGCGCGGGCCCGGGATCGGATGCGTTCACGAGGTGTCTGCCGCCTTCCGGCCACCGACGAGAATCTCGCCGCGCGTACCCACGATTCCCCGGCCGTGCACCGAGGCCTTCGAGAAGGGATCGTAGTTGCCCAGGGCGAACACCGCATCGTCGTGCGTGCGGGAGACGGCCACGGGTTCCGGCCCTTCTCGGTCCCCACCACGCAGAACCCCTTGCCCCGCGCCTCCGCGCGCTCCCGGCCGCAGCCGCTGTGGCCGGACTCGGGACTGGTCTGGGTGCCGGTCCTGGTGTCGGTGTCGCTCAAGAGGGGCGCTCCTGTGCTCGGGTGCCCTCGTCGTCGGCAGCCGAGGTCTCACCGGCCGGCGAGCAGGAGTCTCGGGTGGGTCGACTTCTCCTCACCGCCTCACGGACCTCACCACCGCACGACCGTTCGTCGCCGCTCACCGACCACTCACCGACCGACCGCGCCCGCTCGGCGCACCGTCGGCCATCCGCTCGTCACGGACCCGCCGAGCCTCCTACGGTGACCGCCATCACACCTCCGTGCACGAGAAGGGCTTTCCCGTGACCTCACCCCACGACCAGGCGGCGCGCCACGACCCGGTCTACGACCGGCTGCACGCGACGCCGGAGTTCACCGAGCTGCGCAAGCTCTACCGCGGCTTCGTCTTCCCCGCCACCGCCGCCTTCCTCGCCTGGTACCTGCTCTACGTCATCATGTCGAACTGGGCCGGCGACTTCATGGACACCAAGGTGATCGGCAACATCAACATCGCCCTGGTCTTCGGACTGCTCCAGTTCGTGACGACGTTCCTGCTGGCCTGGCTCTACAGCCGCTTCTCGAACGCGAGGCTGGACCCGCTGGCGCGCAAGCTGAACGCCGACTACGACGCCACCGTCGTCGACGAGCACGGCCGGAGGAACTGACATGCAGGGACACCAGCTCCTCACCACCGTCCTGTTCCTCTCGGTGGTCGCGCTCACGGTCGGGATCACCGTCTGGGCCAGCCGGCAGGGCAGCGGCTCGGCGAACTTCTACGCCGGCGGCCGCTCCTTCACGCCGCTGCAGAACGGCTTCGCGATCGGCGGCGACTACATGTCCGCCGCCTCCTTCCTCGGCATCTCCGGTGCGATCGCACTCTCCGGCTACGACGGCTTCCTGTACTCGGTCGGCTTCCTGGTCGCCTGGCTGGTGGCCCTCCTGCTGGTCGCCGAGATGCTGCGCAACTCGGGGCGCTACACGATGGCCGACCAGCTGGCCTACCGGATGAAGCAGAAGCCGGTCCGGATGGCCGCCGCCACCTCCACCGTCGCGGTCTCGATCTTCTACCTGCTGGCCCAGATGGTCGGCGCCGGCACGCTCGTGGCCCTGCTGCTCGACGTGGAGAGCCAGGCCGTCAAGAACCTGGTCATCTTCGCGGTCGGCATCCTGATGATCTTCTACGTCACCGTCGGCGGCATGAAGGGCACCACCTGGGTGCAGATCGTCAAGGCGGTCCTGCTGATGATCGGCTCGGCGCTGATCGTCGTCCTGGTGCTGATCGAGTTCAACTTCAACCTCTCCGAGCTGCTCGGTGCCGCGGCGTCCAACTCGGGCAAGGGCCAGGCGTTCCTGGAGCCGGGCCTGAGGTACGGCGTCAGCACCACCAGCAAGCTGGACTTCCTCTCGCTCGGCATCGCCCTGGTGCTCGGCACCGCGGGCCTGCCGCACATCCTGATCCGCTTCTACACGGTGCCGACCTCGCGGGACGCCCGGAAGTCGGTGCTGTGGGCGATCGGCCTGATCGGCGTGTTCTACCTCTTCACGCTGGTCCTCGGCTTCGGTGCCGCGGCGATGCTCAAGGGCGACCAGTCCGCACAGGTGGCGACCAGCAAGGGCAACCTCGCCTCACCGCTGCTCGCGGAGGCCGTCGGCGGTGGTGCCGGCTCGACCGGCGGCGCCATCCTGCTGGCCATCATCTCGGCGGTCGCGTTCGCCACGATCCTCGCGGTGGTCGCCGGACTCACCCTCACCTCGTCGGCCTCCGTGGCCCACGACATCTACAACAACGTGATCAAGAAGGGGCAGGCCACCGAGAAGCAGGAGATCCGGGTGACCCGGATCGCCGCGCTGACCATCGGCCTGGTGGCCATCCTGCTCGCGATCCCGGCGCAGAACCTGAACATCGCGTTCCTCGTCGCCCTGGCCTTCGCGGTCGCGGCCTCGGCGAACCTGCCGGCGATCGTCTTCAACATGTTCTGGCGCCGCTTCAACACCCGCGGCGCGACCTGGAGCATCTACGGCGGGCTGGTCTCCGCACTGGGCCTGGTGATCTTCTCGCCGGTGATGTCCGGCAAGGGCGTCGTCGACGGGGTCAACCAGAGCCTGCTGCCGGCGAGCATCGACATCTCGTGGTTCCCGCTGGAGAACCCCGGCATCGTGTCGATCCCGCTCGGCTTCCTCTTCGGCATCCTCGGCACACTGAGCAGCCGTGAGCACAGCGCGGAGGAGCGTTACACCGAGCTCGAGGTCCGGGCGCTGACCGGCGCCGGCTCCGAGCAGGCGATCAGCCACTAGGCAGGACCGGGGCCCGGGGGACCACCCCCGGGCCCCTCCTGCATTTTCCTCGTTGCCCCGGGGCGCCGGCAGCCGCCGACGTCCTAGGGTGGCGAGAGCCACACCGACGTCGATGACCCGGGAGAGACCGTGAGCGAAGAGACCCTGTCCAACCTCAGCCGTGAGGACCGCACCTTCGAGCCGCCGGCCGCCCTGGCCGAGCAGGCCAACGTGACCGCCGAGGTCTACGACCTGGCCGCCCGCGACCGCGAGGCGTTCTGGGCCGAGGCCGCCGACCGCCTGGACTGGAACCGCCGCTGGGACCGGGTCCTGGACTGGGACGACCCGCCGTTCGCCAAGTGGTTCACCGGCGGCACGCTCAACGCGGCGTACAACTGCGTGGACCGCCACGTCGAGGCCGGTCACGGCGACCGGGTCGCCCTGCACTGGGTCGGCGAGCCCGCCGACGACAAGCGCACGATCACCTACGCCGAGCTCAAGGACGAGGTCTCGCAGGCCGCGAACGCGCTCCTCGCGCTGGGCGTCACCACCGGCGACCGGGTCGCGATCTACATGCCGATGCTCCCCGAGACGGTGATCGCGATGCTGGCCTGCGCCCGCATCGGGGCCCCGCACACGGTGGTCTTCGGCGGCTTCTCCTCCGACGCGCTCGCCTCGCGGCTCGCCGACTGCCAGGCCAAGGTCGTCGTCACCTCCGACGGCGGCTACCGCCGCGGCTCGGCGTCCGCCCTCAAGCCGGCGGTCGACGAGGCCCGCGCGAAGGCCTCCGAGAACGGCTTCGACGTGGAGCACGTGCTGGTCGTGCGGCGCACCGGCCAGGAGATCGGCTGGGACGAGGACGTCGACGTCTGGTGGCACGACGCCGTCGGCTCCGCCTCGACCGAGCACGAGCTGGAGTTCTTCGACGCCGAGCACCCGCTCTACGTCATGTACACCTCCGGCACCACCGGACAGCCCAAGGGCATCCTGCACACGACCGGGGGCTACCTGACCGGCACGTCCTACACCCACCACACCGTCTTCGACCTCAAGCCCGAGACGGACGTCTACTGGTGCACCGCCGACGTCGGCTGGGTGACCGGGCACTCGTACCTGGTCTACGGTCCGCTGGCGAACGGCGCGACGCAGGTGATGTACGAGGGCACCCCCGACTCCCCGCACAAGGGTCGTTGGTGGGAGATCGTCCAGGAGTACGGCGTGACGATCTTCTACACCGCCCCCACCGCGATCCGGACGTTCATGAAGCAGGGCCGGGAGATCCCGGACGGCTTCGACCTGTCCTCGATCCGGCTGCTCGGCTCGGTGGGTGAGTCGATCAACCCCGAGGCCTACATGTGGTACCGCGAGGTCGTCGGCGGCGAGCGCTGCCCGATCGTCGACACCTGGTGGCAGACCGAGACCGGCCAGATCCTGATCTCCCCGCTGCCCGGGGTGACGGCGGGCAAGCCGGGCTCGGCGATGCGGCCGATGCCGGGCATCGACGTCGACGTGGTCGACGAGGCCGGCGAGTCCGTGCCGGACGGCTCTGGCGGCTACCTCGTGGTCAAGTCGCCGTGGCCGGGGATGCTGCGCACCATCTGGGGTGACGACGAGCGGTACAAGGAGACCTACTGGTCGCGCTTCCCGGCCTCCAGGGTGGGCGGCACGGGCTTCTACTTCGCCGGCGACGGCGCCAAGAAGGACGACGACGGTGACATCTGGCTGCTCGGCCGGGTGGACGACGTCATGAACGTCTCGGGGCACCGCCTCTCGACCACCGAGATCGAGTCGGCCCTGGTCTCGCACCCGAAGGTCGCCGAGGCGGCGGTCGTGGGGGCGGCGGACCCGACCACCGGGCAGGCGGTGTGTGCCTTCGTCATCCTGCGCGACTCGGCCGGCGACGGCGGGGCGGACATCGTCGAGGACCTGCGCAAGCACGTGCAGAAGGAGATCGGCGCGATCGCCAAGCCGCGCCAGATCATGATCGTCCCCGAGCTGCCGAAGACCCGCTCGGGCAAGATCATGCGCCGCCTGCTCAAGGACGTCGCGGAGAAGCGGGAGGTCGGGGACGTCACCACGCTCGCCGACTCCTCGGTGATGAGCATGATCTCCGACGGGCTCTCCACCTCCACAGCCGACGACTGAGCCGAGGTGTGAAACCGTCGTCGACGGGGCACGCCGCCACCGGCGGCCTGCCCCGTCGACGTCGTTGTAGGGTCTGCACAGACCGCCCGATCAAGCAGAGGAACCCGCATGGCACCCGAGCCCGTCTCCGACACCGACCCCACCATCGGCCGTCTCGTCTCGGACGCCAGCCGGGACATCTCCACGCTGATCCACTCCGAGATCCAGCTGGCGAAGTCCGAGCTCAAGGTGAGCGTCAAGAACGGCGGCACGGGCCTGGGCCTCTTCGCCGCGGCCGGCTTCCTGGCCGTGCTGGCGATCATCATGTTCTCGGTCGCCATCGCCTACTTCATCAACTGGAACGGCGACGGCCTGGGCCTGCACTGGGCGTTCCTGATCGTCTTCGGCTTCTACCTGCTGCTCGCCGGCCTGCTGGCCTTCGCCGGGCTCAAGAAGGTCAAGAAGGTCCGCGGACCCGAGAAGGCGATCGCCCAGGGCAAGCAGATCCCGCGGGCGCTCAAGGGCCAGTCCGGCCCGACCGTCCCCGCCAAGCCCTGAGCTGGGCCCCGGACGCGGCTCAGCCGGCGCAGCTGCCGGTGGACACCTCGGCGGTGCTGGCCAGACCCACGCTGGCGCTGCGGGCCACCTGGCTCGCGGTGATCGCGTAGCCCGTGTCGCGGTCGGTGACGGAGGCGGCGAAGACCACCCCGGTCACCTCGCCGGCCGAGGAGACGATCGGCCCGCCGGAGTTGCCGGGCCGGATCAGCCCGCGCAGCGCGTAGACCTCGCGGATCACGGTGCCGTCGCCGTAGATGTTCGGCGAGCGGAGCCGCTGCTCGGAGCGGATCCGCGCCGGCTGCACGTCGTACGGTCCGTCCTGGGGGTAGCCGAGCACGGCGACGCCGTCACCCGGCGCGCCGCTCCGGTCGAAGCCGAGGTGCGGCAGCGAGCCGCTCTCCACGTCGAGCACCGCGATGTCGAGGTCGGGGTTGTAGTAGACGACCTCGGCCGGCACCGCCGCGTCGTTGATGATGACGTCGGGGTCGCGCACGCCGGCCACCACGTGGGCGTTGGTCATCACCCGGTCGTCGGAGTAGAGGAAGCCGCTGCCCTCGATGCCCCGGCCGCAGTCGTTGGTGCCCCGGATCTTCAGGACGCTGGCCCGGGCGTCGGCCACGTCGGGGTCGCGCAGCAACCGCTTCGGGCCGGGCCCGACCCGGACGATCCGCTCCGGCGCGAACGGCTCCAGGTACCGCGGGAAGAAGCTGGTGCCGACCACGTCGTTGAAGGACTGCAGCGCCTTGCCGGCGGAGGCCGGCAGGGCCCGGTCGACCTCGCCGAGCACCGTCGAGTCGCGAACGATCCCGGTGATCCCTCCGATCCGGGTGCCGGAGACGGCGACGCCGAGCGCCCAGGCCACCAGCAGCACCGCCACCGCGCTCAGCGCCGCCCCGCCGACGGCGTCCAGCGCCCGGATCGGCTGCCAACGGATCTTGTCGCGCAGCCGGGCGCCGAGGAACTGCAGCAGGGCCTGGCCCAGCGAGGCGGAGAGGATCACGATGAAGAGCGCACCGAGGGAGACCAGCAGCGAGGGCCGGGCGTCGCCGAGCGCCAGCGGCGCCAGCCAGACCCCGAAGAGCCCGCCCGCCAGCAGCCCACCGGTGGCGAACGCCCCCGTCACGAAGCCCTGCCAGTAGCCCGAGAGGGCGTAGGCGAGGACCAGCGCGACCAGCAGCCAGTCGAGCAGGTTCACCGGCGTCCCTCGAATCTCGTGTTCGGCCGGAGGTCGGACCGCGTGGGTTCACCCTGCAGCATGTAGTCCGGCAGGTCACGCAGCGGCGCGTCGGGCACGTCCACCGTCCACCCGAGGTGGTCGAAGAGGCGGGCCACGATGCCCGCGGTGAAGCCCCACAGGATGACGTCCTTGTCGTCGCCGATCAGGAAGCCCGGGCCGACGAAGCCCCGGGGGTGCCGCACCGCGATCCGGTGCGTCGGGTCGACCAGCTCGCTGATCGGGACCCGGAAGACCTCGTGCACCTCGTCGGGGTCCACGACCGAGACGTGCGTGGGCTCGTGCCACCACCCCAGCACGGGCGTGACCGCGAAGTTGCTGGGCGGCAGCCACAGCTCGGGCAGCTCGGCGAAGACGTGCACGCCGCCCGGGTCGAGCCCGGTCTCCTCCCACGCCTCGCGCAGGGCGGCCTCGCGCGGGGTCTCCCCCGGGTCGATGGAGCCCCCCGGGAAGGAGACCTGGCCGGGGTGGGAGCGCATGTGGTGGGCGCGCTCGGTGAGCAGCAGGTCGGGACCGTCCGGTCCCTCGCCGAAGAGCATCAGCACGGCCCCGCGGCGGGCGGTGGAGCCCGGCGGCGGCTGGAAGCGGGTGAGCTGGTCGACCGTGATCGAGCGGGCGCCGTCGGCGACCGGGCGCAGCCAGTCCGGGAGGTCGTCGCTCACTGCTCGCCCCCGAGGTAGCGGTCCACGAGGTCGGCGAGCTGCCGCTCGGACCTGATCTCCACGAACTCGCGGTGCACGACCCGGCCGGACCCGTCGACCAGGGCGAGGAACGGCAGGCCCGCGACCCTCGGGAACGGCGTGGCCCCGTCGAGACTGCTCTGCGGGTCGGCCAGCAGCGGGTAGGTGACGCCGGTGTCGCCGGCGAGCTCCAGGGCCGCCTCCGGCTGGGTGTCCTGGTAGTCGATGCCGAGCACCGGCACCCGGTCGCCGTACTTCTCGTGGAAGGCCTGGTAGTGCGGCAGCTCGCGGCGGCACGGGCCGCACCAGGAGGCCCACAGGTTGACGACCATCGGCCCTTCGAGCGTGGCGAGGTCGACGGACGGGCCCCCGCCCAGGCACGGGAGCGTGAGGCTGGGCAGGCCGCCCTCGACCGGGCGCGCCGGGCCGGGGGCACAGGCCTCGATGCCGGCGCTCGCCTTGAGCCGGGCCAGCGACGGGGTGTCCACGTCGACCTGGGCGCGGCCCGGCAGCCCGGGAGAGCCGCCCTCGCCGGCGCAGGACGTCAGCACCAGCAGGGCCGCCACCAGGGTCCCCACGAGTGTCCCGGGCAACGCCCGCCTCACGCCCGGCCCTCGGTCTTCACGAGCTTCGCCGCCTCGGCGGGGTCGACGGGCCCCTCGCCGTACGCCGGGCAGAGCCGCGCCAACGGGCAGGCCCCGCAGGCGGGCTTGCGGGCGTGGCAGCGCCGCCGCCCGTGCCAGATCAGGTGGTGGCTGAGCATCGTCCAGTCCTTCTTGGCGAAGAGCGCCGCCACCGCGTGCTCGACCTTGACCGGGTCGGTCTCGTCGGTCCACCCGAGGCGGCGCGCGAGGCGCCCGAAGTGCGTGTCGACGGTGATCCCGGGGACGCCGAAGGCGTTGCCGAGCACCACGTTGGCGGTCTTGCGGCCCACGCCGGGCAGCGTGACGAGGTCCTCGAGCCGGGCGGGCACCTGCGCGTCGTACCTCTCCACGAGCGCCTGGCTGAGCTTGAGCAGCGACTCGGTCTTGGCCCGGAAGAAGCCCAGCGGCCCGACGATCTGCTCGAGCGCCTCGCGCTCGGCGCCCGCCATGGCGTGGGCGTCGGGGTACGCCGCGAACAGGGTGGGGCGCACCGCGTTGACCCGTCGGTCGGTGGTCTGGGCGGAGAGCACGGTGACGACGAGCAGCTCGAAGGCGTTGTCGAAGTCGAGCTCACACCCCGCGTCGGGATAGGTCTCACCCAGCACGCGATCGATCTTGCGGGCACGGCGGACAAGGCCGGTCCTGGTTTCGACGTCGGGCACGCGCCCACCCTACGGCGCGGTGCCGAGCGTCTCGTGGGCACGACTTGTCGGACGCGGTGGTTCTTGTGACGCACTCCACTGGATAGGATCGCTTCGCGCCCGGATGGGCACCGACGTCACAAGGAGGACTCGTGGACAACGACGTACTGCGTCAGGCGCCGCTCTTCAGCGCGCTCGACGACGAGGCGGCCACCGCCCTGCGCTCGTCGATGACCGACAGCCGGCTGCGCCGCGGGGACGTGCTGTTCCACGAGGGGGACTCCGGCGACAAGCTGTACGTCGTCCTCGACGGCAAGGTGAAGCTCGGCCGCACCTCCTCGGACGGCCGCGAGAACCTGCTGGCCATCCTCGGCCCCGGCCAGATGTTCGGCGAGCTGTCGCTCTTCGACCCCGGCCCGCGCTCGGCGACCGTCACGGCCGTCACCGACGCCGCCTTCGCCTCGCTCTCGCACGAGGACCTGCTGCGCTGGCTCGACGGCCGCCCGACGGTGGCCCGCGGCCTCCTCGCCCAGCTGGCCGGCCGGCTCCGCAAGGCCAACGACGTCGTGGCCGACCTGGTCTTCTCCGACGTCCCCGGTCGGGTGGCCAAGGCCCTGCTCGACCTGGCCGACCGCTTCGGCCGCACCGCCGACGACGGCGTCCACGTGCACCACGACCTCACCCAGGAGGAGCTCGCCCAGCTGGTCGGCGCCTCCCGCGAGACGGTCAACAAGGCGCTCGCCGACTTCGCCTCGCGCGGCTGGCTGCGGCTCGAGCCGCGCTCGGTCGTGATCATGGACCTCGAGCGGATGGGTCGCCGCGCCCGCTGACCCCTGGCAACGTCGTACGGCGGGTGGAGACGTCTCCACCCGCCGTACGACGTCGTGCACTCAGGAGCGCTCGGCGAGGTAGGCCAGCTGGGCGCGCACCGACAGCTCGGCGGCGCCCCAGAGCACCGGGTCGACGTCGGCGTAGACGATCTCGACGACCCGTCGGGGCAGGGTGTCGTCGGCCGGGCCGGCACCACCCTCCCGCAGCCGCGCCACCGCCGCCTCGACCTGCGCCAGGCGGTCGCGGCGGTGCGCGCGGTAGTGGTCGAGCACCCCGAGGGCGTCCTCGATGACCGGCCCGTGGCCCGGCCAGATCGCGGCCAGGCCGTGCTCGCCGGCCAGCGCGTGCAGCCGGTCCAGCGAGCCGAGGTACGCACCGAGCTCGCCGTCGGGGTGGGCGACCACGGTGGTGCCGCGGCCGAGCACGGTGTCGCCGGTCAGCACCGCTCCGTCGGCGGGCACGAGGAACGACAGCGAGTCGGCGGTGTGGCCCGGCGTCGCGACGACGCGGACCTCCAGGCCGTCGACCTCGACCACGTCACCGTCCCCGAGGCCCTCGCTGCCCAGCCGGTACGCCGGGTCGAGGGCCCGCACGCCGCAGCCCATCCGCTCGGCGAACTCCCGGGCCGCCTCGGAGTGGTCGACGTGGTGGTGGGTCAGCAGCACGGCCGCGACCTCACCGGCCGCCGCGGCGACCGCGTCGAGGTGACCGGCGTGCGCGGGGCCGGGGTCGATGACGAGCGACCTCCGTGCGCCCGGCTCGCGCAGCACCCAGGTGTTGGTGCCGTCGAGGGTCATCAGGTTCGCGTTGGGCGCCAGCACGCACGTCGCGCGCGCCCCGAACGCCCCTCCGGCCCAGTTCACCGGCTCAGGCCCGCCGGGCGGCCAGCAGCGGCCGCAGGGAGTCCGGCATCGACAGCGCGTGACCCTCACCGACCGGCTCGAGACCTGGGGTGAACATCTCCACCGAACGCCCGTGGGCGGCGTCGAGGACGGCGACCGGGTCGGCGTACTGCCCGACCTCCAGGCAGGTGAGGTAGGTCGGCGGCAGCATCATCATCTCGCCCGCGTCGACCTGGTCGGGCGCCGCGAGCGCCGGCAGCCAGGTCACCGACGACGACTCCGAGGAGACGTCCCGGGTCCGTTGGCCGGTGGGCAGCAGGGCCACGAAGAACCAGGTGCGGTAGCGCTTCGGCTCGAAGGCCGGGGTGAGCCAGCCGCTCCAGACACCGAGCAGGTCGGTGCGCAGCACGAGACCGCGCCTCTCGAGGAGCTCGGTCATCGAGAGCTCTCGTGCCTCCAGGGCGACGCGGTCGGCCTCCCAGTCCGCGCCGGTGGTGTCCTCCACGACGGTCTCGCCCGACGCTCCGGCCAGCAGCACGCCGGACTCCTCGAAGGTCTCGCGCACCGCGGCGCAGACCAGCGCCCGGGCCGTCTCCTCGTCCGTCGCGAGCCGTTCGGCCCACTCGGACGGTGCCGGTCCCGCCCAACCGACGTCGCCGTCGGCGTCGCGGGGGTCCACGCCCCCTCCGGGGAAGACGCAGAAGCCGCCTGCGAACTCCATCGAGACCTGGCGGCGCATCAGGTAGATCTCCGGGCCCTCGGCGGAGGGGCGCAGCAGGACCACGGTCGCCGCGTTGCGCGGCTCGGCGGGCGTGCGCGTGCCGTCGTCGTAGGAGCGGGCGAGCTCGACGAGGTCCGCGGGCAGGGGCGTCGCCGGCGCGGGGATCCGCACCCTCAGACCTCGACCGTGATCTCGACCTCGACGGGCGCGTCCAGCGGCAGCACCGGGACGCCGACCGCGGAGCGGGCGTGCACCCCGGCGTCCCCGAAGACCTTCCCGAACAGCTCCGAGGCGCCGTTGGCCACCATCGGCTGCCCGGTGAAGTCGGGGGTGGAGGCGATGAAGGCGACGACCTTGACGATCCGCTTGACCAGGTCGAGGTCACCGATCTCGGCCTTGACCGCGGCGATCGCGTTGAGCGCGCACTGCTCGGCGCAGGCCGCCGCCTCCTCGGGGGTGACCTCGGCGCCCACCTTGCCGGTCGTCATCAGCTCACCCGAGCGCATCGGCAGCTGGCCCGAGGTGAAGACGTAGCTGCCCGAGCGCACCGCCGGGACGTAGGCCGCGACCGGCCGGGCCACCTCGGGCACGGCCAGGCCGAGCTCCGCCAGGCGGTCCTCGGGCGCGCTCATGCGAGCGGACGCTTGAAGTAGCCCACGAGGTTCTCCGGGTTCATCCCCGGCACGACCTGCACCAGCTCCCACCCGTCGGAGCCGAAGTTGTCGAGGATCTGCTTGGCGGCGTGCACGAGGATCGGCGCGGTCAGGTACTCCCATTTGGTCATGTCGCGGACTCTACCGATGTTCCCGTCTCCGTAGGCTGTCGGAGTGGGTAGAGGGAACGCGGCGGACGCCCGCGACCAACAGGACCGGCGCGGCCCGTTCGAGAAGTTCGTCGAGGCCGTCTACGAGCGCGTGAGCCGCGCACCGTTCTTCGTGGTGATCGTCGCCGCGCTGGCGCTCTGGGCGGCGAGCTACCCGCTGTGGCCGAGCACCACCAAGTGGGAGATCGCGCTGCACACCGGGGCCGCCATCCTCTCCCTGCTGCTCCTGGTCCTCCTGGAGAACGCCGGGCGGCGCACCGAGGAGGCCACGCAGGCGAAGCTCAACGTCATCGCCGAGGCCCTCTCGGACCTGATGGAGTCCCGGGGCCAGGACGACCCCGAGCTCCGCGAGGCGGCGCAGCGGCTGCGCGACGCCTCCGGCCTCGAGCAGCGCCACTGACCCCGGTCGACCGCCGGGCTACTGCAGGGTGGGCTCGGTCTTCTCGCGGACCTCGTCCTCGGTGACCTCGGGAGCCAGCTCCACGAGCCTCAGTCCAGCGCCGTGCGGCAGCACGTCGATGACCGCGAGATCGGTGATGATCCGCTCGACGACCCCTCGCCCGGTGTAGGGCAGGGAGCACTCCTCGACGATCTTGTAGGCACCGTCGCGCGCGACGTGCTCCATCAGCACGATGACCCGCTTGGCCCCGTGGACCAGATCCATGGCGCCCCCCATGCCCTTGACCATCTTCCCGGGGATCATCCAGTTGGCGATGTCACCGGCCGCCGAGACCTGCATCGCGCCGAGGATCGCCGCGTCGATCTTGCCGCCGCGGATCATCCCGAACGACGTCGCCGAGTCGAAGAGGCTCGCGCCCTTGCGCAGGGTCACGGTCTCCTTGCCGGCGTTGACCAGGTCGGCGTCGACCTGGTCCTCGGTCGGGTAGGCGCCGGTGCCGAGCACGCCGTTCTCCGACTGCAGCACCAGCTCGACGTCGTCGGGCACGAAGCTGGGCACCAGCGTCGGCAGGCCGATCCCGAGGTTCACGTACGAGCCGTCCGCGAGCTCCGCGGCGGCCCGGGCGGCCATCTCATCACGCGTCCAGCTCATCGCACCGTCCTCTTCTCGATCCGCTTGTCGGCTGCCTGCTCCGGGGTCAGCTCCACGACCCGGTGCACGAACACCCCGGGCGTGTGCACCTGCGCCGGGTCGATCTCGCCCGGCTCGACCAGGATCTCGACCTCGGCGACGGTGACCCGGCCGCACATCGCGGCGAGGTTGTTGAAGTTCCCAGCCGACTCCCGGTAGACGAGGTTGCCGTGCCGGTCGCCCTTCCAGGCCCGCACCAGCCCGAAGTCCGCGACGATCGCGTGCTCGAGCACGAACTCCTTCGGCCCCTCGAGGGTCTCGAAGGTCTGGGTCTGCTTGGCCGGGCTCGACACGACCACGTTGCCCTGGGCGTCGTACCTCCACGGCAGCCCGCCCTCCGCGACCTGGGTGCCGACCCCGGTGGGGGTGAAGAACGCCGCGATCCCGGTGCCGCCGGCCCGCATCCGCTCGGCCAGCGTCCCCTGCGGGGTCAGCTCGACCTCGAGCTCGCCGGAGAGGTACTGGCGGGCGAACTCCTTGTTCTCCCCGACGTAGCTGGAGACCATCCGGCGCAGGCGCCTGGCCTCCAGGAGGCGCCCGAGTCCCCAACCGTCCACTCCGCAGTTGTTCGAGACGGCCTCGAGGTCCTCGGCCCCCGACTCCAGCACCGCCTCGATCAGCACCGACGGGATCCCGCAGAGACCGAAGCCTCCGACGGACAGCCTCGCGCCGTCCTCGATGTCCGCTACCGCCTCGGCGGCGCTGGCCACGACCTTGTCCACGCGCTGTTCCTCCCTCGCCCACCTGGGGCCTCGGTGCGGACCGGTGACCCGGCCCCGCCTCGCGAGTGATCCTAGTCATGGCGACGTGACCGGCGTCATGTCCCGGGGGTCGGTTCAGGGGTCAGGCAATACTCTGCGGACGTGAGCGCCACCGACCCGTCCGACCAGCCGGACGCCACTCCCGATTGGCCCACTCCCGATTGGCCACTCCCGAGGCCACTCCCGATTGGCCCGGCGTCGAGCTGCACGTCGTCACCGGCAAGGGCGGGACCGGCAAGTCCACGGTCTCCGCGGCGCTGGCCCTGGCGCTGGCCTCGAGCGGGCGCCACGTGCTGCTCTGCGAGGTCGAGGGGCGCCAGGGCATCGCCCGGATGTTCGACGTCGACCCGCTGCCCTACGAGGAGCGCCGGATCGCGACCGGCCTGCCGAGTGCCGGCGCCGGCCCACGGGGCGTCGTCCACGCCCTGCACGTGGACGCCGAGGCGGCTCTGCTCGAGTACCTCTCGATGTACTACAAGCTCGGCCGGGCGGGGAAGGCGCTGGACCGTTTCGGTGTCATCGAGTTCGCGACCACCATCGCCCCCGGGGTGCGCGACGTGCTGCTCACCGGCAAGGTCTTCGAGGCCACCGAGCGCAACAGCCGCAACAGGTCCGCCATCCGTTACGACGCGGTCGTGCTCGACGCTCCCCCGACCGGGCGGATCACCCAGTTCCTCAACGTCAACAACGAGCTGGCCGGGCTCGCCCGGGTGGGGCCGATCAAGAACCAGGCCGACAACGTGATGTCGCTCTTCCGCTCCCCGCGGACCGTGGTGCACCTCGTGACCGTGCTGGAGGAGATGCCGGTGCAGGAGACCACGGACGGCATCGAGGACCTGCGCCGCAACCGGCTGCCGGTCGGGGGCGTGGTGGTCAACCTGGTCCGGCCCCGCGACCTCGACGCCGACGACCTCGCCGCGGCGCGCTCGGGCACGCTCGACCGGAACGCGCTGCACGCGGACCTGGCCGAGGCCGGGGTAGCCGACGGGGACGATGCCCTGGTCGACGGGCTGCTCGGCGAGGCCCGCGACCACGCCGAGCGGCGGGCGCTGGAGGACTCCCAGCGGGCGATCGTCGCCGACCTCGGCGTCCCGACCTACGAGCTGCCCCGCCTCGCGGGTGGCGTCGACCTCGGCGGTCTCTACGAGCTCGCCGCCTCCCTCAAGCGACAAGGACTCTGCTCATGACGAGGTCCCGGGGCCGGGTCGGCCCGCTCGCGACCGGCGGCAAGGCCGCCCCGGCACTGGACGTGGACGCCCTGATCGACGACCCGGCCACCGGGATCATCGTGTGCTGCGGCTCCGGCGGCGTCGGCAAGACGACCACCTCGGCGGCCCTCGCGCTGCGGGCGGCCGAGCGCGGTCGCTGCGTCGTGGTGCTCACCATCGATCCCGCGCGCCGGCTGGCGCAGTCGATGGGCATCGAGCAGCTCGACAACACCCCCCGACCGGTGCAGGGCGTGGACGACGCGCAGGGCGGCCGGCTCGACGCGATGATGCTGGACATGAAGCGCACGTTCGACGAGGTGGTGGAGAGCCAGGCCACCCCCGAGAAGGCCCGGCAGATCCTGGAGAACCCCTTCTACGTCGCCCTGTCCAGCTCGTTCGCGGGCACGCAGGAGTACATGGCCATGGAGAAGCTGGGCCAGATCCACGCCGACGCCCGCCGCGACGACACCTACGACCTGATCGTCGTGGACACCCCGCCCTCGCGCTCCGCGCTGGACTTCCTCGACGCACCCGAGCGGCTCTCGAGCTTCCTCGACGGCCGCTTCATCCGGCTGCTGCTGGCCCCGGCCCGCGGGCCGGCGCGGATGATGACGGCCGGGCTCGGCCTGATCACCAACGCCCTCACCAAGATCCTCGGGGCCCAGGTGCTGCGCGACATGCAGACCTTCGTCGCCGCGTTCGACACCCTCTTCGGCGGGTTCCGCCAGCGCGCGCAGAAGACGTTCGCGCTGCTCCAGCACGACGGGACGGCCTTCCTCGTCGTGGCGGCCCCCGAGCCCGACGCGCTGCGCGAGGCGGCGTACTTCGTCGAGCGGCTCAGTGAGGACCAGATGCCGCTGGCCGGCCTCGTCGTGAACCGGGCCAGCCCCGCGCCGGCCGGCGCGCTGTCGCCCGAGGAGGCGATGGTCGCGGCCGGGCGGCTGCGCGAGCGTCAGCCGGACTCGGTGACGGCCGGGCTCCTGCGCCTGCACGCCGACCGGGCCCGCATGGTCGAGCGTGAGGCCCGGTTGCGCGACCGCTTCGCCGCGGCGCACCCGGAGGTGCCGACCGCGGTCGTCCCGGCGCTCGCCGGCGACGTGCACGACCTCGCCGGCCTGCGACGCATCGGTGAGCTGCTCGCCGGGGCCTGAGCCCCGGGAGCGGTGTCGTCGGCGTCCGTCAGGCGGTGACGGCGCTCGGCGCGGCGGCGGGAGCCGCCTTGGCGTCGCGCGCCGTCTCGAGCACCGAGCGCCAGGAGGCGTTCGGGCGACGGCGCAGGAGCGCCCGGCGCTCGCGCTCCGTCATGCCACCCCAGACGCCCCACTCGATCTGGTTGTCGAGCGCCTCGGCGAGGCACTCGGTGCGCACGGGGCAACCCGAGCACAAGGCCTTCGCCTTGTTCTGCTCAGCGCCGCGCACGAACAGCTGGTCCGGTTGGGCCTCACGGCATGCTGCCGCAGGCGTCCAGTCTTCAATCCACATGTTGATGTCCCCACATCGTCCGAGATAGGTAGTTGTCCCCATGACACCCACCCGGGAGTAGTCCCCTCAGGGCACTAAAGGTAAAGGCAACCCGCCAGGAAGCCCAGACCTGAACGACCCAATCGGCATAGTCCGAAGTGACTAGTCACTAATGACTATGACTAGGTGGGGTGTCGCGCTCCTCCCGTACATTGGGGGTGTGTCGGTACCTCGCAGCGATCGCCTGTCCCTCAAACAGGTGGTCTCCCACCTCGCCGTCATGTTCGCCGTGGCCGCCGTCCTGGGCGTCGTGGTGGCCGGCCTGGCGATCCCCTTCGCCGGTGTCGTCGGCATCGGGGCACGCAACGTCGCGGACACGATGGACAGCCTGCCGGCCGAGCTGGAGACCCAGGAGCTGGCGCAGAAGACCCGCATCGTCGACGTGAACGGCGACACCATCGCCTCGCTGTACGACGAGAACCGCGTCAACGTCCCACTGGCCCAGATCTCGCGGACGATGATCAAGGCGATCGTCTCGATCGAGGACTACCGCTTCTACCAGCACGGCGCGCTCGACCTCAAGGGAACGCTGCGCGCCCTGGTGACCAACCAGGCCAGCAGCGGCACGGTGCAGGGTGGTTCCTCGATCACCCAGCAGATGGTGAAGCTGACCCTGCTGAGCCAGGCCACGACCAAGGCCGAGCAGAAGGCCGCGACCGACGACACCTACGCCCGCAAGGTCCAGGAGCTGCGCTACGCGATCGCCTTCGAGGAGACCCACTCCAAGGACTGGATCCTTGAGCGTTACCTCAACATCGCCTACTTCGGCGACGGGGTCTTCGGTGTCCAGGCGGCGGCGCGGCACTACTTCGACAAGAACGCCAAGGACCTCGACCTGCGCCAGTCGGCGATGCTGGCCGGCCTGGTGAAGAACCCCACCGGCTACGACCCGACGAACTCCCCCGACCGGGCCCTCGAGCGGCGCAACGTCGTCATCGAGCGGATGGCGGAGCTGAACGTCATCAACCCGGGCCGCTCCCGCAGGACCCAGAAGCAGAAGCTCGGCCTCCACATCGTCAAGCAGAAGAACGGCTGCGTCTTCTCGGCCGCTCCCTTCTTCTGCGACTACGTCATCAGCTACCTGATGAAGGACCCCGCCCTCGGCAAGACCACCGAGGACCGCAAGAAGCTGCTCTACTCCGGCGGGCTCACGATCCGGACCACGATCGACCAGCGGATGCAGAAGGCCGCGGACGCCTCGGTGTCCGACCACGTCTACTCCCGCGACCGCGCGATCGGTGCACTCGCCATGATCGAGCCGCGCACCGGCGATGTCCGGGCCGTCGCCCAGTCCCGCCCGATGGGCCGCAACAGGGCCGCCGGCGAGACCTACCTGAACTACGTGGTGCCGCAGAGGTTCGGCGACTCGGCCGGCTTCCAGGCCGGATCGACGTTCAAGGCCTTCGTGCTGGCCACCGCCATCAAGCAGGGCGTCCCCCTGTCGAAGACGTTCAACGCCCAGCCCAAGATGACCTTCAACCAGGCCGACTTCGCCAACTGCCCGGGCAGCCCGTCGTTCGCCGGCACGTTCCCGATCGGCAACTCCACGAGCTCCGGGGTGATGGACGTCTACCGCGGCACCCGCGAGTCGGTGAACACCTTCTACCTGCAGCTCGAGCGCCTGACCGGGGTCTGCGCCCCGTTCAACCTCGCCAAGCAGATGGGCGTCGAGCTGACCAACCCCACCGGCGACCAGTACGGCAACGGCGCAGAGCGCGTGCCCACCTTCACGCTGGGCGTCGCCAACGTCAGCCCGCTGGAGATGGCCGAGGCCTACGCGACGTTCGGCGGCCGGGGCCTGCACTGCAGTGCCCGTCCGGTGACCGCGATCCTGGACTCCTCCGGCAGCACGGTCAAGGAGTACGGCTCGCAGTGCACCCAGGTGCTGCCCGAGTCCACCGCGGACGCCGTGAACGACGTGCTGCGCGGCGTGCAGGAGGGCAACGGGTTCGGGGCCAGCAACGGCCTGCAGCTCGACCAGCCGTCCGCGGCGAAGACCGGTACCACCCAGGAGGGCAAGTCGGTCTGGTTCATGGGCTACACCCCGCAGCTGGCCACGGCGGCGATGATCGCCGGGGCCAACGGGGACGGCACACCCACCAAGCTGGCCGGTCAGGTGATCGGCGGCGACTACATCTCGACCGCGTCCGGTTCCGGCTTCGCCGGCCCCATGTGGGGCGACGCCATGCAGGTGATCGACCAGTGGCTCCCGAACGGCGGCTTCGTCGCACCGGACGCCCAGGACGTCCGGGGTGTGCAGGTGGGCGTTCCGGGCACCGCCGGGATGAGCCTCGAGCAGGCCCAGAAGGTCCTGGCCGACGCGGGCTTCACCACGCTCGTCAGCAGCCAGGTCGACTCCGGCTACTCCCAGGGGCTGGTGGCGTACACCTCCCCCGGCGCCGGCGCCACCGCCAACAGCGGCCAGTCGGTCACCATCTACCCCTCGGACGGCACCCCGTACGTGGCACCGCCAGCCCCCCAGCCGAGTGGCAACGGCGGGGGCAACGGTGGCGACAAGAAGCCCGGCAACGGCGGGGGCAACGGCGGCGACAAGAAACCCGGCAACGGCAACGGCGGGCGAGGCAACGGCAACGGCAACGGTGGGCGCGGCTGAACGGCCTGCTCAGGCACCGAGCTGGCGGCGGACCTCCGCAGCCACGGTGCCGCCGTCCGCGCGGCCCTTCACCTGCGGCTGGACGACGCCCATGACCCGGCCCATGGCCTTCATCCCCTCGCCGGCCGCACCGGTCTGCGCGACGGCCGCGGTCACGATCTCGGCGACCTGCTCGGTGGAGAGCTGCTCGGGCAGGTAGTCGGCGAGCACGACAGCCTCGGCCCTCTCCTTGGCCGCCATCTCGGCCCGCCCGCCGCTCTCGAAGGCGGTGGCGGCCTCGCGACGCTTCTTGGCCTCGCTGCCGAGGACCGCCACGACGTCCTCGTCACTGAGCTCGCGCTGGGTCTTGCCGGCCACCTCCGCGTTGGTGATCGCGGTGAGGACCATCCGCAGCGTCGAGGAGCGCACCTCGTCGCGCGCCTTGATGCTGGCGGTGAGGTCGGCACGCAGGCGGTCCTTGAGAGCACTCATGTGAGGCATTGTGACAGCCTTGCCGCATGATCTCCCCCCAGGTGCTGCGCAACGTGGGGCGTCTGGCCGGGGCCGGAGCGGGGGCGGGGCTGGTCGTGACCGCCTACGCGGTCGCCGAGACCCGGGCCTACACGCTGCGCCGCGTCACCGTGCCCGTGCTGCCGACCGGACAGCGCTCGCTGCGGGTGCTGCACCTCTCCGACCTGCACATGACGCCCCACCAGGCGCGCAAGCAGGAGTGGGTACGGGGGCTGGCCTCGCTGCGCCCCGACCTGGTCGTCAACACCGGCGACAACCTCTCGCACATGGCCTCGGTGCCGGTCGTCCGGGACACGCTCGGGCCGCTGCTCGAGGTGCCCGGCGTCTTCGTCTTCGGCTCCAACGACTACTTCGCGCCCACCCTGCGCAACCCCCTGCGCTACCTGCTGCCCGACGACGGCCAGCGCAACACGCACACCCCGCAGCTGCCGTGGCGCGACCTGCGGGCCTCGTTCACCGCCGCCGGCTGGCGCGACCTCAGCAACACACGGACGTCGCTGACGGTCCGCGAGAGCACCCTCGCGTTCGCCGGCGTCGACGATCCGCACCTCGAGTACGACGACCTCGACGAGGTGGCCGGACCGGCCGACCCGGCGGCCGACCTGCGGCTCGCCGTCACGCACGCGCCGTACCTGCGGGTGCTCGACCAGTTCGCCGCGGACGGCTACGACGCGATCATCGCCGGCCACACCCACGGCGGCCAGGTGCGCCTGCCCGGCTACGGGGCGCTCACCACGAACTGCGACCTCGACCGGGCACGCGCCAGGGGACTGCACCGGCACCCGGCCGGCTCTCGACCTCATGAGCCGGGGTCGGCCTGGCTGCACGTCTCGGCCGGGCTCGGCACCAGTCCCTACGCGCAGGTACGGGTGGCCTGCCGCCCCGAGGCGACGCTGCTGACGCTGACCGCCCCCGACTGAGGCCGATTTCGAAGCCCCGCACGTGCTCGGGTATGCTCACCGTGCTCGTGGATCGGACCCGTTCCGGCCTACGGGGATCGGGCTGTGGCGCAGCTTGGTAGCGCGCGTCGTTCGGGACGACGAGGCCGCAGGTTCAAATCCTGTCAGCCCGACAGAAGAGATCCCGGACCCACCAGTGGTGGGTCCGGGATCTCTGGCAAACTGCCCGCCATGGCCTCTGAAGACTCCGGGAACGACGCACCGTCGCTGGAGCTGCCCTCGCTGCGCCCCCGGGGCTGGAAACGGCGCTCGAGGGCGACCGAGCAGCCGGCCGAGCCCGCGGCGCCGGTCCCACCCGCGGCACCGGCCGAGCCCCGCGAGCCCGTGGCACCGCCCGAGCCCCGCGAGCCCGTGGCACCGCCCGAGCCCCGCGAGCCGGTGGCCCTGGCCGGGCCGAACAGGCCCTGGGCGCCGCGGCGGCAGCCACGCCTGCCCACGCTGCCCGCGCTCGCGGGCCTCGCCGCGGCGGTGGCCACCGGGGCACTGGTCGGCCTCGTGGTCGTGGCGCTCACCTGGGGCTCGTTGCAGGGCTGTGACCTCGTCCGCGGCACTCGCACCTGCGGTGGCGGTGCCGGGCTCCTGCTGCTGGTCACGATCATGGTCGTGAGCGTCCTGCTCGGCGGCGCGCTGCTGCGGCTCTGGGGCGTCAGCGACCCGGGCAGCACGAGCTTCCTGGCCGTGGCGCTGCTGGCCGTCCTGGCGCTGCTCTTCCTCATCGACGTGCTGAGCAGCTGGTGGATGGTGCTCGTCATCCCGGTCGTCGCGGCGGGCACGTTCGCGCTCTCGCACTGGGTGACGACCGCCTTCGTCGAGCCTTCCGGAGGCTGACTCCTCAGCCGCTCAGCGGCGCGCGAGCAGCTCCGCGATCTGGACCGTGTTGAGGGCGGCGCCCTTGCGCAGGTTGTCGTTCGAGACGAACAGCGCCAGACCACGGTCGCCGTCGACCCCCGGGTCCTGGCGCAGCCGGCCGACGTACGACGGGTCCTGGCCGGCGGCCTGGAGCGGCGTCGGGATGTCGCTCAGCTCGACGCCCGGGGCGCCGCTGAGCAGCTCACGGGCCCGCGCCGGGGTCATCGCCTCGGCGAACTCGGCGTTGATCGCCAGCGAGTGTCCGGTGAAGACCGGGACCCGCACGCAGATGCCGGAGACCCGAAGGTCGGGGAGGCCGAGGATCTTGCGCGACTCGTTGCGCAGCTTCTGCTCCTCGTCGGTCTCGTTCAGCCCGTCGTCCACGATCGAGCCCGCCATCGGCAGCACGTTGTAGGCGATCGTGCGGGCGTACGTCACCGGGTCGGGGAACGCCACCGCGCTGCCGTCGTAGGCCAGCTCGCGCGCTCTCTCCCCTGCGGCACCCACCTGGCCGGCCAGCTCGTCGACACCGGCGACGCCGCTGCCGGAGACCGCCTGGTAGGTCGAGGCGATCAGCCGCACCAGGCCCGCCGCGTCGTGCAGCGGCTTGAGCACCGGCATGGCGGCCATCGTGGTGCAGTTCGGGTTCGCGATGATCCCGCGGCGCGCCTGCGCGATGGCCTCCGGGTTCACCTCGGAGACGACCAGCGGAACGTCGGGGTCCATCCGGAAGGCCGAGGAGTTGTCGACCACGATCGCGCCCGCCTCCGCGAACTTCGGCGCCAGGGCCCGCGAGGTGGTGGCGCCGGCCGAGAAGAGGGCGATGTCGAGCCCGCCGGGGTCCGCGGTGGCGGCGTCCTCGACCGTGATCTCGCGACCGGCGAAGGACAGCACGCTGCCGGCCGAGCGGGCGGAGGCGAAGAAGCGGATCTCGTCGGCGGGAAAGTTCCGCTGCTCGAGGATCCGGCGCATCGCGACCCCGACCTGACCGGTGGCCCCCACGACGCCGAGCCGTACGGGGCTCATCGGGCTCATCGGCCGGTTCCCCCGTAGACGACGGCCTCGACCTCTTCGGCGTCGAGGTCGAAGGCGGTGTGCGTGGCCTGGACGGCGGCGTTGACCTGCGCCTCGGCCACGATCACCGAGATCCGGATCTCGGAGGTGGAGATCATCTCGATGTTGACCCCCGCCCCGGCCAGCGAGGCGAAGAACTTCGCGGTGATGCCCGGGTGCGAGCGCATCCCGGCGCCGATCAGCGAGACCTTGCCGATCTGGTCGTCGTAGAGCAGCTTCTCGAAGCCGATCACGTCCTGGAGGCGGGCCAGCGCGCCCATCGCCGCCTGGCCGTCGCTGCGGGGCAGCGTGAACGAGATGTCGGTGCGGTTGGTCGCGGCGGCCGACACGTTCTGCACGACCATGTCGATGTTGACCTCGCTGACGGCCAGGGCCTCGAAGATCCGGGCCGCCTCACCGACCTGGTCCGGCACCCCGACGACCGTGATCTTGGCCTCGCTGCGGTCGTGGGCCACGCCGGCGATGATCGCTTGCTCCATGTCGGTTCCTTCCGGGGGTGCGGGCACGATCCAGGTGCCCTCCTTGGTGGAGAAGGAGGAACGGACGTGGATCGGCATGTCGTAGCGGCGGGCGTACTCGACGCACCGCAGGTGCAGGATCTTGGCGCCGGACGCGGCCATCTCGAGCATCTCCTCGGTGGAGAGACGGTCGAGCTTGCGGGCCGACGGCACGATCCGCGGGTCGGCGGTGAACACACCGTCGACGTCGCTGTAGATCTCGCAGACGTCCGCGCCGAGCGCGGCCGCCAGGGCGACCGCGGTGGTGTCGGAGGCGCCACGGCCGAGCGTGGTGACGTCCTTGGTGTCCTGGGAGACACCCTGGAAGCCGGCCACGATCGCGATCGCGCCGCCCTGCAGCGCGGTCTCGATGCGGCCCGGCGTGATGTCGATGATCTTCGCCTTGCCGTGCGCGGAGTCGGTGATCACACCGGCCTGCGAACCGGTGAAGGACTGCGCCTTGTGCCCGAGCTGGGCGATCGCCATCGCGACCAGCGCCATGGAGATCCGCTCGCCGGCGGTGAGCAGCATGTCGAGCTCGCGGGGCGGCGGCAGCGGGGTCACCTGCTCGGCGAGGTCGCGCAGCTCGTCGGTGGTGTCGCCCATCGCCGAGACCACGACGACGACGTCGTTCCCGGCCTTGCGGGTGGCGACGATCTTCTGTGCCACGCGCTTGATGCCGGCGGCGTCCGCGACGGACGAGCCGCCGTACTTCTGCACGACAATGCCCACAGGTCAGTCCTCGAGTGAGTGGTCGGGTCGGTCGGGGCCGGCGCCGCGCTGCGCTGCGACCGCGGGCGAGTCTACCGGGGCGTGGTGTCCTGGGCCCCGAGCATCTCATTGGCCACGGCGACCGCGTCGGCGTCCGGGTCGAGCTCGCTGTCCAGACGGTCGTGGGTCACCACCGACTGCAGGGCGCGCAGCGCGGCACTGGCCGCGTTGCCCCAGGACGCGACGTAGGAGAACTGCCACCACCACAGCGCCTCCTCGACGTCACCGGCCCGGTAGTGGCGCAGTCCGTTGGCCAGGTCGGTGGCGATGCTGGTCAGGTCGTCGGAGAGCTGCGACGTGACGAGCTCGGGGTCGTAGGGGTCGAACTCGAAGGAGTAGGTGTCGACGTTGTCCAGCATCCGCGCGAGCCGCAGCCGCATGGCGTCGAGGTCGGGGTCGGGCCCCACGTCGGGCTGGTACTCCGCCCGCGGCAGGAAGTCGGCCTGGACCCCCAGCCGGGCGCCGGCCAGCAGCACCTGCGAGACCTCGAGGAGCAGCAGCGAGATCGCTCCCCCACCGTCGGGCTCGCGCGAGATCGCCTGGAGCGCGATCAGGAAGCTCTGCACCTGGTCGGCGATCTGCTGGGCGAAGTCCCCCAGCTCCTCGGCGGAGTCCTGCGGATCCCGTCCTGCGTCTCAGTCATCTGCTGATCGCCTCCCTGCGAACGCTCGGCCCAGTGTGACCTCGTCGGCGTACTCGAGATCGCCGCCCACCGGCAGTCCACTCGCCAAACGCGTCACGCGCAACCCGAGGGGCTTCAGCATGCGCGTGAGATACGTCGCGGTCGCCTCGCCCTCCAGGTTCGGGTCGGTGGCCAGGATCGTCTCGGTGATCGTCCCGTCGGCCAGGCGCACCATCAGCTCGCGGATCCGCAGCTGGTCCGGACCGATGCCGTCGATCGGCGAGATCGCGCCGCCGAGCACGTGGTAGCGCCCCCGGAACTCGCGGGTGCGCTCGATGGCGACGACGTCCTTGTACTCCTCCACCACGCACAGCACCGACGGCTCGCGGCGCGGGTCGCGACAGATACGGCACTGCTCGTCCTCGGAGACGTTGAAGCAGATGCTGCAGAACTTGACCTTCGCCTTGACCTCGATCAGGACGTCGGCCAGCCGGCGCACGTCAGCGGGCTCCGCCGCGAGCAGGTGGAAGGCGATCCGTTGCGCGCTCTTGGGACCGACCCCGGGCAACCGGCCAAGCTCGTCGATCAGGTCCTGGACGACTCCTTCGTACAACTCTCCCGCCTAGCCGAGGCCGGGCAGGCCGCCGCCACCGCCGGCGAGGGGCCCGAGGGCCTCACCGGCCAGGGCGTCGGCCTGGGCCTTCGCGTCGCGGTACGCCGCCACGATCATGTCGCCGAGGTCGGAGAGATCGTCGGCGCTGGTGGCGTCGAAGCCTCCGGCCTTGATGTCGACGCCGGTGAGCTCGCCGACGCCGGTGACCGTCACGGTGACGGCACCTCCGGCCACGGTGCCCCGGACCTCGGTCTCGTTCAGCTTCTCCTGGGCCTGCTGGAGCTGCTCCTGCATCTGCTGGGCCTGCTGGAGCAGGGCGTTCATGTCGAAGCCGCCGTCGCCGCCGCCGAGTCCTTCGAAGGGGTTCTGGGTCATGGGGAGCTCACCTCTCGTGGTGCTGCATGGGTGCTGCCGGGCCTGGGTTGCTGCTGGGTGCTGGCGGGTGCTGCTGGGCCGCCCTCACGAGTTGGGGATCTCGTCGATCACCTGAGCCCCGAGCTCGCGGCGCAGCAGCTCGGCGCCGGCCAGCCCCTGGCTCTCGGCGTCGAGATCGTCGGGGTGCGCATCGGCGTCGGCGTCGTAGCGCGAGCGGTCGCTCTCGCCGGCCTCGCCGGCCTGCCGGGTCTGCTTGATGGCGCCGCGTGCGGCCGCCACGGACTCCGGGCCGGCCTTCTGTGCGGTCGGCCCGGTCTGCTCGGGTGGCCGGGTCTGCTCGGGTGGCCGGGTCTGCTCAGGCGGTCCGGACGGTCCAGCCGTCGGCGCGGCCGCCGCGGGGGGTGAGGGCTCGTCGCTCGCCCAGCCCGGCGCCTCGCTCGGCGCGCCGGGTTCGCTCGCCGGTGGCGGGGGCGGCGGCGTCGAGGGCGTCACCACCCGGGGCGCGTGGGGGTCGGCCTTCGCGCCGGGGTCGACGATCGTCTCGATCTTCCAGTCGGCCCCGACCACGTCGATCGCGGCCTGGCGGACGATCTCGGCGCTGCCGCCGTTGTCGAAGGAGTCCCGGGCGCCGCCGTTGGAGAACCCGAGCGTGAGCACCCGACCCTCCATGGCCACGACCTGGCAGTTCTGGGTCAGGTGCATCCACGTCACCCGGCGGCGGAGCTTGGTGGCGTCGACGATGTCGGGCCACAGCCGTCGTACGTCGACGAGGCTGAGGCCACCGGCCGGGGCCGCCGGTGCGGGCTGGCGGGTGGGCGCCGATGCCGGTGCGGGCGCCGGCTCGGGCTCACGCCGGGGTTCGGGCCGGCGCTCCGGCGGGCGTTCAGGCTGGGGCTGCTGGGGCTGTGAGTCGGGCTGGGACTCGGGCTCGGACTCGAGCTGGGCGGCGGGGACCGGTCGGACGACCGGGTGGATCTCGAGCGGCGGCTCGGCGGTGGTCGGTGCCGAGGAGGCGCTCGGCCGGTCCTGGGCGGGAGCCTGCGGCGCCGGCGCGGCCACCGCGGACGGCGTGCCGCTGATGGAGATGCGCTTCTCCAGCCGCTCGAGACGCGCGAGCACGCCGTCCGTGGCGTGGTCGGCACCCGGCAGCAGGACCCGGGCACAGATCAGCTCCAGCAGCAGCCGCGGTGCCGTGGCGCCGCGCATCTCGGTGAGCCCGGTCGCGACGATGTCGGCGGCGCGGCTCAGCTCCGCGGAGCCGAAGCGGGCCGCCTGGGCGACTAGCCGCTCGCCCTGGTCCTCCGAGCAGTCGATCAGACCAGTGGCCGGGGCATCCGGCACCGCGTCGACGATGACCAGGTCGCGCAGGCGACGCAGGAGGTCCTCGGTGAAGCGACGAGGGTCCTGCCCGGTCTCGATCACCTTGTCGACGACCCCGAAGACCGCGGCGCCGTCACCGACGGCGAACGCGTCGAGGACCTCGTCGAGCAGGGTGTCGGGCGTGTAGCCGAGCAGTCCGGTGGCGAGCTGGTAGGTCACCCCGGCCAGACCTGCCCCGCCGAGCAGCTGGTCGAGGACCGAGAGCGCGTCGCGCGCGGAGCCGGCCCCGGCCCGCACCACGAGCGGCACCGCGGCGGGCTCGATCGTCACCCCCTCCTTCTCGCAGAGCTCGGAGAGGTACGACGAGAGCAGCCGGGGCGGGATCAGCCGGAACGGGTAGTGGTGGGTGCGCGAGCGGATCGTCGGCAGCACCTTGTCGGGCTCGGTGGTGGCGAAGATGAAGCGCAGGTGCGGCGGCGGCTCCTCGACCAGCTTGAGCAGGGCGTTGAAGCCCTGCGTGGTCACCATGTGCGCCTCGTCGATGATGTAGACCTTGTAGCGACTGCGCACCGGCGCGAAGAACGCCTTCTCGCGCAGGTCCCGGGCGTCGTCGACACCACCGTGCGAGGCCGCGTCGATCTCGATCACGTCGATCGAGCCCGGGCCGCCGCGGGCGAGGTCGCGGCAGCTGTCGCACTCACCGCACGGATCGGCGACCGGCGCCTGCTCGCAGTTGAGCGCCCGGGCGAGGATCCGGGCGCTGGTGGTCTTGCCGCAGCCGCGGGGCCCGGAGAAGAGGTAGGCGTGGTTGACCCGGTTGTTCGCCAGCGCCGAGCGCAGCGGCTCGGTCACGTGCTCCTGGCCGATGACCTCTTCGAAGGTCTCGGGCCGGTAGCGGCGGTACAGCGCGAGGGGGGACTCCACGAGTGAACCCTAACGACCACCGCCGACCGCGCCTACCCGGCTCAGCCCCTGCCCGGGTCGGAAGACGAAGAGGCCCCCCGCGCACCCGACAGAGCTCACTTGCCCTTGCTGCCTTCCGGCCCTGGGGGAGTTGGGCGAGATGCCGCCACGCGGGGGGTTGGGCAGGAGTCTAGGCGAGGCCCGCCGCCGTCACCAAGAGGGCCCCACCCAGGGGGATTTCACGACCCGCGGGAACGACCCGTATGCTCCTGCGCGGAGGATTCGCCTAGTGGCCTATGGCGCTCGCTTGGAAAGCGGGTTGGGTGTGAAAGCCCTCAGGGGTTCGAATCCCCTATCCTCCGCCAGTGGTGAACCGTCTCTGACCTGGGCCCTTCTCGGTCCAGGTCAGGGCGCCTTCCCCGGTCCGGTGCCCAGGACGGTCGGCCGACCCTCCGGGCGCTCCCGCCGTCCGAGCAGCAAGGTCATCCGCGCGCGCGACCGCTCCCGGTGTCCGTGGGTCGTGATGGAGTGGCGCGATGACGTGGGAGACGTACCCGGTGACACCCGACCGCTTCGAGGACTTCGCGGACGTCATCAATCGCAACCGTCGCGCCAGTCACTGCTGGTGCCTGTCCCATCGGCTGCGGGCCGCTGAGATCGAGGAGCTCGGCGCTGGGAGCCGTGAACAGGCCATGCGGCGCTTGTGCGAGCGCGACGATCCACCGGGGGTGGTCACCTACCGGGACGGCGACCCGGTCGGCTGGTGCAACATCGGTCCTCGCAGCGAGATCACCCGGCTTGCCAGGTCGCGTCTCATCCCGCCTGTCGACGACCTACCGGTGTGGAGCATCGTGTGCGTGGTGGTCCGGTCGGGTCATCGTCGCCGAGGTGTCACGGCACAGCTCCTCGAGGGGGCGGTTGCCTATGCTGCCTCGCGCGGCGCTCCCGCTGTGGAGGCGCATCCCGTCGATCCGCCGGGGCGGATGGACCTGACGATGGCGTTCGTCGGGACCAGGACGATGTTCGACCGAGCCGGATTTCGAGTCGTCGGCACGACCGATGCCGTGGCCGGCGGGATGCCGCGACTCATCATGAGGCGAGACCTGCGCTGAGAAGCACAGGACCGACCGGAGAACAGTGCCGTGGGGAGCACGATCGGCCGCTTCCACAGGGGCAGGCGCGCCCGGCGTACTGCCAGGAGGAGTCGGAGCCGGCCGCTGAGCAACCGCGGCGGCCTTCGCCCTGTGCCGGACAGCCAGAACCCGCCCATCGGGCACCGGCACGCTCCGCGCGCCCATCGGCTACTGGTGCTGCATCCAGACGTTGGGCTCGACATAGGTCCCGGTGTCGTCGCCCAGGTCGATCTGCAGGGTGCTCAGCCCGTCGGGGATCACGTACGCTCCCGAATCCGGGAACCGCATCCCCGTCCATCCTTCCCACTCGTCCACGGTGCCGGTCATCGTCTGCGAGGCGGGCGCGGTGGCGATGATCGTGGCACCGAGACGCTGGTGCGTGCGCAGCCACGGGTCGAGCGGCAGTCCGTCACCACGCGTCCAGGACGCGAACTGCTCGATCGGCTGCAGCGGGTAGCGACTCTTGAGGGTCGGGCGGACCGGGGCGATGACGCGGGGCCAGCCTCGCTGGCCGGCAATGCAGCGCATCGCTGTGAGCAATGCGCCGGCCAAGCCCTGGCCTCGCCGGTCGGGGTGGACCTGGGCTGCCATGACCACCATGGTGTCCGGGATCTCGCCGCCCGCATGACCTTCAACCGCTCGGACCAGAGAGTCGCTGTACCCCCCGGGGAGATGGGCCGGGTCGTCGTCCCACCGCAGGGGCACCGCCCAACCTGCCGCAACCGGCACGCCGTGGGTATCCAGGACCACGAGCTCCAGGTCGGCGAACAGCTGCCGGACCGTGCCGATGTGCTGCTTGGCCTCACGGTCCGCGGTGATGAACTCCGGCCAGCCGTCACCGAAGAGCTGCTCGATCTGTTCGTCGAGTCGGTCGCGGGCCCCCATGGTCTCCACCGTCAAGGTCATGCAGCCATGCTTAGCAGCATCTGTCAGCCGTCGACCCGCCTGGACGACGGGAGCGGTCGACGCGGATCGTGCAGCACTTTCGGTTCCGCCTGCGGGGCGAGAACGGACAGAGGCACGCGGCACGCTCGACAGCCGCGGGCGACGGTAGGGCCGTCCCCGGCGCGGACGGGTCGGCCGCGCCGTCGAGCGAGCCTGACGTCGGCTCGGATCAGTCCTTCACCGGCTCGTCGGCTCCACGTGGGGCATCCGTCAGTCCCGCGACCCGCGCGAGGACAGCAGACGTGACGCGTTCGGCGTGGGCGGTCCTCCTGCGGGTGACCTGGCTCGCCGTCATGGCGACCTTCTGCTCCAGCGTCCATCTGGCCGCAGTCACGTCGTTCTGGATCCGGTGCTCGTCCACACCGCGGGCGTCGGCCACGGTCGATGCTGCTGCCACGACCGCGATGGCCACGAGTCGTGCGGCCCGTTGAGTCTCCTCGGCGGTCGCCGCGGTGGTGTCGGCCTGAGCCTGCACCTGGGACGCGGTTCGCTCCGCGACACCAGCCAGCACCAGCGCCGTCGCCGCGGCCGCTGACTCTCTGGCTTCGTGGTCCGCCTCGGCCGCATCGGCCACCACCCGTGCGGCGACAGCGACGTCCGAAGCCCGCTCGTCAGCGGCCTCGATCGCGCCCGCCTCCTCCGCGACCGCGACGGCTTCGCTGATGACGTCTGCCAGGGCCCGAGGAGTCGGCGGCTGCTCAGACATCGGGTGGCTCGCATCCATGATGCTCTCCCACGGCCGAGGGCTGAGGCCAGGGCCCACCTGCGCGGGCTCGCATTGCCACCTTCCACTCGGCTCTTCCCCAGATTAGCAGGCACGGCCCCTGGGCTCGCCGGACCGCGACGGGTCGACGGTCGACCGCTCGTCGGTCGCGCCACCTGATCACGTCAACGTCCTCGAGGAGGTGGGCGACGGGCTCATCGCCACCACGACGGGATCCCGCACCCGGCACGCCCCACGTGCGCCACGACCGGCACGGTCGAGCCAGGCCGTTGTAGGTTCGACTGATGCCCTCCGCCGATCTCCCCGGACGTCGCCGCCCGGATGTGACGAGCACCGAGCTCGTCGGCGGCGTCGAGAGGCGTGAGCTGGCCATCGTCGAAGCCGACCCCACCTGGCCACAGACCTTCGCCCAGCACGAGGAGCGAGTCCGCGCCGCCCTCGGAGCCGCAGCGCGCGAGGTCGAGCACATCGGCTCGACCTCCGTCCCGGGGCTGGCGGCCAAGCCGATCATCGACATCCTCGTGATCGTCGATGACATCACCGCCGAAGAGGAGTACCTGCACCCACTGCTCTCGACGGGGTACCAGCTGCGGGTGCGCGAACCGGGACACCGCATGGTTCGCACCTCGGCGCTGGACGTCCACATCCACATCCTCGGGTCCGGCGACCCCGAGCGAGACGAGTACCTGCTTCTCAGGGACCACCTTCGGCGCACCGGCACGGATCGGGCGCTCTACGAGCGCACGAAGCGCGAGCTCGCCCGGTCCGAGTGGACGGACATGAACGCCTACGCCGAGGCGAAGACGGCAGTGATCACGCAGATCAAGGAACGTGCCCGCGCGACTGGGTGACGCGGTTCCTGTTCGGAGCATCGGCTCATCTAGTTGAGCGGGCGGACCCACCTCGCTGGTGTCGTTGCGGGCGACGAGGCGCCCACCGAGGGAAGTCCCGAGGGCGCGAACTGGCTGGTCCTGCTCGCCGACGACGGCAACCGCGTGGTGACGCTCCAGGGGAACCGGAAGCGCGCCGAGGCGTTGGGCGCGTAGGTCAGCCACGACCGTTCGAAGGACGAGCAGAGCTTCGGACGACGATGCGGCCCGTAGGTGGATCGGCCGACAGACCTCGTCCTCGACCGTGTGGATCCGGTGGTCGCCGGTGGCGGGCGGGCTAGGCCCGCGCCCGATCGCGCTCGCCGCCGGCGTAGTCGGCGAGGGCCGCCATGCCCTCCTCGACCAGCGAGGCGATCGAGGTCTCCGGCTGCCGCAGCCACCGCCCGTAGGCGGTCAGGGCGAGCGCCAGACTCACCTGGCCGATGAGCTGCGGCTCCAGGTCGTCCGGTGCGAGCCCGAGCCTCCCGGCGGCGTACTCGCTGATCACCCCTCGCCACTCCGCGTAGCGCAGCACGGAGTGGGCCTGCAGCGTGGGCGTCCGGAGGATCAGTCGCATGCGGTCGACGTGCGGCGGCGAGGAGTCCTCGGGGAACTCGTTGAAGCGGGTGACCGCACGGCCGACCGCCTCGAACAGGGGCAGGTCGCCCGGCATGGCGGTCAGGATCTCGCGGAAGCCGTCGAGGGTGCGGTCGAACTGCCCCCAGGGGATGTCGTTCTTCGATCGGTAGTAGCGGAACAGGGTGCGCCGCCCGACCCCGACCTCCGCGGCGATCGCGTCCAGGGTCGTCTCGTCGAAGCCCCTGGTGGCGAAGAGCCGGAAGGCGGCCTGCTCGATCGCGGCGTGCGAGGTCACCTCGGGTCGTCCCGCACTCGCGCGCTTGGTCGTCACGCTCCGCAATCTAGGGCCTTCCCTTTTGGCAACGGGTGCACTTATTGTAGTGGTCCACGTCACACCGAGCGAGAGGCACACCATGACCCCCCAGAACGCCCCCCAGGACGCCCCGCAGCAGGTCACCTCCGTCGACGAGTCCGTCACGGCCGAGGCACTGATCGAAGAGGTCTCGATCGACGGCATGTGCGGCGTCTACTGATGCTCGACGAGGCCTGGACCCTGTCACCGTCGGTGGCGCTGCGACCCGAGCCGTTCGGCGCGCTCGCCTACCACTTCGGCACCCGCAAGCTGACCTTCCTCAAGCGGCCGGAGCTGGTGGCGGTGGTCCGGGCCCTCGGCGACCAGCCCGACGTCCGCTCGGCCCTCGTCGCCGCCGGCGTCCCGACCGGCCAGTTCCCGGCGTACGCCGAGGCGCTCGCCGGTCTGGCCCGGACCGACATGATCCGTCCGCGCAGCGCCCCCTCGCAGCCAGGAGAAGCCGCATGACCATCGCCCCCGAGCGTCCGTCCAGCAGCCCCAGCACCAGGCCCACCACGAAGAACGGCTCGCTGATCGAGGAGTTCGAGCTCGGCCTCGACGCCCCCATCTGCCTCACCTGGGAGCTGACCTACGCCTGCAACCTCGAGTGCGCTCACTGCCTCTCCTCCTCGGGCAAGCGTGACCCGCGCGAGCTGAGCACCGAGCAGTGCGAGGCGGTGATCGACGAGCTGCAGCGGATGCAGGTCTTCTACGTGAACATCGGGGGCGGCGAGCCGACCATCCGCCCGGACTTCTGGCACCTGCTCCAGTACGCCGTCGACCACCAGGTCGGCGTGAAGTTCTCCACGAACGGCGTGCGCATCACGCCGGAGCGCGCGGCTTTCCTGGCCAGTACCGACTACGTCGACGTGCAGATCTCGCTGGACGGCGCGACCGCGGAGGTCAACGACTACGTGCGCGGGCCCGGCTCCTACGACACCGCGCTCACCGCGTTGCAGAACCTCCAGGACGCCGGCTTCTCCGACGCCAAGATCTCGGTGGTCTGCACCCGGCAGAACATCGGCCAGCTCGACGAGTTCAAGGCCCTGGCCGACCGCTTCGGCGCCACCCTGCGCCTGACCCGGCTGCGCCCGAGCGGTCGCGGCGCCGACGTCTGGGACGAGCTGCACCCGCTGCCCGAGCAGCAGCGCGAGCTCTACGACTGGCTGATGGCCCACGGCGACGGCGTCCTGACCGGCGACTCGTTCTTCCACCTCGCAGCCTTCGGCGAGCCGCTGCCCGGGCTCAACCTGTGCGGCGCCGGCCGGGTCGTGTGCCTGATCGACCCGATCGGCGACGTCTACGCCTGCCCGTTCGCGATCCACGACAACTTCCTGGCCGGCAACCTGCTCGCCGACGGCGGCTTCCGGAGCGTGTGGCAGACCTCCGAGCTGTTCACCGAGCTCCGCTCCCCACAGACCGGCGGCGCCTGCGCCAAGTGCACCTTCTACGACACGTGCCGGGGCGGCTGCATGGCGGCGAAGTTCTTCACCGGCCTCCCGCTCGACGGCCCCGACCCCGAGTGCGTCCAGGGCTACGGCGAGACCGCCCTGACCCAGCTCAACGCCGCCGGTGGGCGCACCATCCCGGCCGCGAGCCAGGACCACTCCAAGGCCGGCCCGACGCGCAACCAGCCCGTGATGCTGACCCTCGGTCGCCGTCCCGCCGAGCTGGACCCGGGGTTCGTCCCACCCGCTGCGCCCCCGGTCTCGGCCTGCGCCGAGGACCCGCTCGCCGGTTTCACCGCACCCCCGCACCCGTCCGAGCCGAGCCCGTCCGAGCCGAGGTAGTCCCCCATGTCGAAGAGACCCGAATGGCTCGAGAACCCGTGGAAGCAGAACCCGTGGTTCGAGTCCGTCGCCGTCGCCCAGCAGCGCGCCCGGAAGCGTCTGCCCGCTCCGGTCTACGGCGCCCTGGTGGCCGGCTCCGAGCGCGGCCAGACCATCGCCGACAACGAGGCCGCGTTCACCGAGCTCGGCTTCGCCCCGCACGTCGCGGGGCAACGCGCGGACCGGTCGATGGCCACCACCGTGCTGGGCCAGGACATCTCCCTGCCGGTGATCATCAGCCCGACCGGCGTCCAGGCCGTGCACCCCGACGGTGAGGTCGCCGTGGCCCGGGCCGCCGCGTCGCGGGGCACGATCATGGGGTTGTCGAACTTCGCGTCGAAGTCTGTCGAGGAGGTCACCGCCACCGGCGCGCCCACGTTCTTCCAGATGTACTGGACCGGCGACCGCGACGTGATGATCCAGCGGATGCAGCGAGCCCATGCCGCCGGCGCCAAGGGCCTGATGGCGACGCTGGACTGGTCGTTCTCCATGGGCCGCGACTGGGGCAGCCCCGAGATCCCCGAGAAGGTCGACCTCGCGACGATGGTCCGGATGGCGCCGAAGGTCGTCACCAGGCCGCGGTGGCTGTGGCAGTTCGGCCGGAACGGGCAGATCCCCGACCTCACCGCCCCCAACCTCGCCCCACCCGGGCAGACCAAGGGCCCCACGTTCTTCGGCGCCTACTACGAGTGGATGACCACGCCCCCGCCCAGCTGGGACGACGTCGCCTGGATGCGTGAGCAGTGGTCGCAGCTCAGCGGCGGCAAGCCGTTCATGCTCAAGGGCGTCTGCCGCGTCGACGACGCCCGGCGCGCGGTCCAGGCCGGCGTCGACGCGATCTCGGTGTCCAACCACGGCGGCAACAACCTCGACGGCACGCCGGCCAGCATCCGGGTGCTCAAGCCGGTGGCGGACGCCGTCGGCCACGACCTCGAGGTGCTCCTCGACGGCGGCGTACGACGGGGCTCCGACGTGGTCAAGGCGCTCGCCCTCGGCGCCCGCGCGGTGATGATCGGGCGGGCCTACCTGTGGGGGCTGGCCGCCAACGGCGAGGCCGGTGTGGGCAACGTCCTCGACGTGCTGCGCGGCGGCATCGACTCGGCGCTGCTCGGCATGGGCCTGTCCTCGATCGACCAGCTCGAGCCGGACCTGCTCGTCGTGCCGGACGGCTTCCACCGTGCCCTCGGCGTCTCCGCGGACCGGGACCCGGTCTGAGTGGAGCTCACCGACGCCACCTCCGGCGAGACCACCGGCGCCGGCCTCGTGCTGGTGCCGGTGGGCTCCCTGGAGCAGCACGGGCCGCACCTCCCCCTCGACACCGACACCACCATCGCGGTGGCGGTGGCCCAGCGGATGGCCCGACAGATGGACCCGAGCGACCAGGGGTCCGCTGGGGTGTGGGTCGCGCCGGCCCTCGCCTACGGCTCGAGCGGGGAGCACCAGTCGTTCGCCGGGACCTCCTCGATCGGCACGCCGGCCCTGCAGCACCTCGTCGTCGAGCTGGTCCGCTCGATGCGGACCTGGGCCGACCGGGTCGTCCTCGTCAACGCGCACGGGGGCAACCTCACCGCCCTGCGGGCCGCGGTGGCCCAGCTGGTCGACGAGGGGCACCGGGTCGGCTGGGTGGCCTGCGCGACCGAGGACGTCGACCTGCACGCCGGTCGCACCGAGACCTCGCTGATGCTGCACCTGCGTCCTGACGCCGTCCGCCTCGACCGCGCCCGGGCGGGCAACGTCGCCCCGCTGGCCGACCTGCTGCCCGCGATGCTGCGCGGCGGGGTCGCGGCGGTGTCCCCCAACGGTGTGCTCGGCGATCCCGCCGGGGCCAGCGCCGAGGAGGGCGCGAGGGTGCTGGCGGGCATGGTCGCCGCCGCAGTCACCGCGATGACGTCCGTGACCGTGGCGGCCGCCCCATGACGACCGCCGGGACCAGCCCATGACGACTTCGGGGACCAGGGTCGCGCTGGTGACCGGCGCGGCCCGCGGCATCGGCGCCGCGACCGTCGACCGCCTCGTCGGCGAGGGGTACGGCGTCCTCGCCCTCGACTCCTGCGCGGGAGCGCCGCTCGCCGAGCGGGCCGACCTCGACGCCCTGGCCGCCCGCCACGGCGGCGCCGTCGTGCCGGTCGTCGCCGACGTGCGCGACCCCGCGGCGCTGACCGCGGCGGTCGGCCGGGCCCTGGAGCGCTGGGGCCGTCTCGACGTTGCCGTGGCGGCCGCTGCCGTGATCCGCGGTGGCCGGCCCCTGTGGGAGACCCCGCTGACGGACCTCGACCTGATGTGGGACGTCGGCGCCCGGGGGGTCTGGAACACCGCCGCCGCCACCGTCCCCGCGATGCTCGCCGGTCCGGACCCGAGCGGCTGCCGCTTCGTCGCCGTCGCCTCCGCGGCGGCCACCCACGGCCTGTTCCGGCTGGCGGCCTACAACGCCACCAAGCACGCCGTGGTCGGCATCGTGAGGGGGCTGGCGGCCGACCTCGGCGGCACCGGCGTCACCGCCAGCGCCGTCTCCCCCGGCTCCACCGACACCGAGATGCTCCGCGCCACCGCCGCGCTGTACGACGTCAGCACCGCCGAGCTCGTCAGCCACCAGCTGATCCGCCGGGCGATCGAGCCCGACGAGATCGCGGCGGTGATCGCCTTCTGCGCCAGCCGGCCCGGTGGTGTCGTCAACGGCACCGTCGTGGACGCCGACGGCGGCTTCGGCGGATGAGCCGCCGGTGAGCCTGCCGGTCGGCTGCCGGATCCACCTCGACCCGCGTCGCCGGGAGCTCGACGACGGCCGGCTCCTGGTGGGTGGGTCGCCGCTCACCGCGATGCGGCTCAGCCGGACGGCCCGCGACGCGGTCGGCCGTGACTCCCTGGCCGTGACCGGCACCGCCACCGCGGTGGTCGCCGAGCGCCTCGTCGCCACCAACCTCGCCCACCCCGACCTCACCTCGCTGCCGCCGGTCGCCGAGGACGAGGTGACCGTCGTCGTCCCGGTCCGGGACCGCGCCCCCCGGCTGGACCGCTGCCTGGCCGCCCTCCACGGGCTGCGCGTCCTCGTCGTGGACGACGCCTCCCACGACCCGGCTGCGGTGGCGGCCGTCGTGCGCGCGCGCGGCGCCGAGCTGCTGGCACTGCCCGCCAACGTCGGACCGGCCGTGGCCCGCAACCTCGGGCTCGCGCGGGTCACCACGGCCTACGTCGCGTTCGTCGACTCCGACGTGGAGGTCGGCGCCGACGCCCTGCTGCTCCTCGCCCGGCACCTCGCCGACCCCGGGGTCGCCCTCGTCGGGCCCCGGATCGTGGGCGTCACCCGCTCGGCACACCCGCGCTGGTTCGAGCGCTACGACTCCGCGGCGTCGTCGCTGGACCTGGGCGACACCCCCGCCACCGTCCGACCCGGCGCCGTCGTGGGCTACCTGCCCAGCGCGTGCCTGGTCGGACGGACCGCGCTGATCGACGGGTTCGCCCCGGACCTGCGGGTCGGCGAGGACGTCGACCTCGTCTGGCGGCTGATCGCGCTCGGGCACCGGGTGCGCTACGAGCCGGGCGTCACCGCGCGGCACGACGTGCGCGAGAGCATCAGCGGCTGGCTGGGCCGCAAGTTCGCCTACGGCTCCAGCGGCGCGGCCCTGGCCCAGCGCCACGGCAGCCGGGTGGCGCCGGCCATCCTGTCACCGACCATGGCCCTCGCCGCCGCGACGGTCCTGCTCCGCCGGCGGTGGACGCCGGCGGTGGTCGTCGGCGCCGGGTGCTGGGGTGCCCGGTCGGTCCACCGCGCCCTGCCTGCCGAGCTCCCCCGCCGCGACCGGACCGGCGTCTCGGTCCGGCTGGCCGGGCTCGGGCTGGGCTGGGCGGTCCGCCAGGAGAGTGCCCTGCTGCTGCGGCACTGGTGGCCCGCGACCGCGCTGGGCTGCCTGCTCTCCGCTCGTGTGCGCCGGGCCGTCGGCACGGCGCTGGTGGTGGACACCGCGGTGGCCCTTCACGAGCACCGGACCCGGGGGCGCGGCACCGACGGGTCCGCCACCCACCGGCCCGGCCCGGTCGCCGTGCTGGCCGGTCGGCGCCTCGACGACCTGGCCTACGGTGCCGGGCTGTGGTGGGGGGTGTGGCGCGCCGCGTCGCCCGCCGCGCTGCTCCCCCGCCGCCCCGGGGAGGTCAGGGCGCGCTGCCGACCAGGTGCTCGGGCGGCGTCGCCTCCCGCACCAGCCTGCGCCGCGCCTTCTCCTCCGCCGCTCGCTGGCGACCCAGCGCCACGGCCACGGCCGCGACCAGGGCCCCGCCGCTGAACATGGGGTCGAGCCACTGGGCGTTGGTGGCCAGCTGCAGGCCCTTGACCCCCGTGGCCAGCACGAAGATCGACAGCACGGTGCCCCACACGTTGAACCGGCCCGGGATCACCTGGGTCGAGCCGAGGAACACCGCGGCGAAGGCCGGCAGCAGCAGCGAGCCCCCATAGGTCAGGGACGGGCCTGCCAGCGAGGCGTACAGGGCGCCGGCCAGACCGGCGATGGTGCCCGAGGCGATCAGCGAGAGCCAGGTGTAGCGGTCCACCCGGACCCCGGAGAGGCGGGCGGCGTCCGGGCTGCTGCCGATCGCGTAGAGGTAGCGGCCCACCGGGGTGTGCTGGAGGACCCACCAGAGCAGCACCGCGACGATGAGCATGTAGATCACGACCACCTGGAAGCCCGCGATCGTCGACTGCGTGAAGGCGCTCCAAGAGGCGTTGATCGGGGGGATCGGCTGGAGGTTGTCGGTGATGATGATCTGGAAGGCGATGATCACCGAGGACGTCCCGAGCGTGGTGATGAACGAGCTGACCTTGAGCCGGGTCACGATGAAGCCGTTGACCGCGCCGATCACGGCGCCGAGGACGACGCCGACCACCACGGCCACCGGCCAGGCCCACCCGTCGTTGACGAGCATCACCGCCGAGATGGTGCAGATGTTCGCGGTCGCCCCGACCGAGAGGTCGAAGGTGCCGCAGCACAGGGGCACCAGCACGGCCAGGGCCAGCAGCGCCGCGACGGAACGGTCCGCGGCCACCGAGTGCACGGTGTCCATCGTCGGGAAGTAGACCGGCTGCCAGACCGAGAAGAGCACGATGAGCGCGCCCCAGAGGTAGAGGCCGCTGAAGCGTTCGAGGCCGAGGCCGCGAGGGAAACGGTTCATCACAGGTCTCCTGGGAGGTGGGGGTCGGTCGTGGGAAGGGTCACGGGGTCGGTCACCGCATGGATCCCGAGGCCGGCGCGGGTCAGGGCGTGCACGGTGATCTCGTCGCCCGCCAGCTCGGCGACGATCTCGCCGAGCCGCAGCACCAGCACCCGGTCGCAGACCGCGACCAGCTCCTCGGTGTCGCTGGAGCCGAGCAGCACCCCGGCCCCCTCCTGGGCGGCCCGGAACAGGGCCGCGTGCAGCTCGGCCTTCGCCCCGACGTCGACGCCCTGGGTAGGCTCGTCGAGGAGGAACAGCACGGGTCGCCGTTCGAACCACTTGCCGTAGATGATCTTCTGCTGGTTGCCGCCGCTGAAGGTCGACATCGCCCGGTCGACGCCGCTACGGGGCCGTACGTCGAGCCGCTCGAACCAGGTGCCGGCGAGCTCGCGCTCCTGGCGGCGGCGCAGGGCCGGCCAGCGCCACAGACGACGCAGGCTGCCGAGGCCGATGTTCTCCCGGGCCGGCAGGTCGACGAAGCAGCCCTCGAGCTTGCGCTCCGCCGGCACGTAGGCCACGCCGGCGGCCATGGCGAGGTCGGGACGACGAGCCGGCAGGGCGCGCTCCCGCACGCGCACCGTGCCGTGGTCGCGCCCACGGGCGCCGAAGACGGTGCCGACCAACGTCTCGCGGCCCGAGCCGGTGATGCCGGCGACCCCGACCACCTCGCCGGGACGCACCACGAGCCGGACGTCGTGCAGCGACTCCGAGCAGAGGCCCTCGACCTCCAGCACCGGTCCGGAGGTGGGGTCGACCCGGGTCGGCGGTCGCTGCTGCGCCTCGAGCGTGGCCCCGAGCAGGTGGTGCAGCAGCGAGTCGCGGGTCAGGCCGGCGACCCGCTCGGTGGTCACCAGGAGGCCGTCTCGCAGGACCGTGGCGCGGTCGGCGATCTCGAAGACCTCGTCGAGGCGGTGGGTCACGTAGAGCACCCCGATCCCCCGCTCGGCGACCCGACGCACGATCGCCAGGAGCGAGGCCACCTCGCCCTCGGGCAGCCGGGCGGTGGGCTCGTCCAGCACCAGCAGGTGCACAGGGCTCGCCGGGTCCTCGAGCAGGGCCCGGGCCACGGCGATGCCGGTCTTCTCGGCCGGGGACAGCCCGGCCACCGGACGGTCCGGATCGAGGTCGAGGCCGACCACCTCCAGCGCTCGGCGGGCCCGGGCCCGCGCGGCGCGTTCGCGAACCGCGCCGAAGCGGGTCGGGAAGCCCGCCCCGAAGGCCAGGTTGTCGCTGATCGAGGAGCCCTCGACCAGACCGAGGTCCTGGTGCACGAACCGGGCCCCCAGGTCGTACGACGACGCGGGGTGGCCCAGCACGAGCTCGACGCCCCCGATCGTGATCGCCGCACCCGGGTCGGGCCGGTGGAAGCCGGAGAGCGTCTTGATCAGCGTCGACTTGCCGGACCCGTTCTCGCCGAGCAGGGCGTGGACCTCCCCCGCGGTGACCCGCAGGTCGACGTCACGCAGGGCATGACCGCCCACGAACGTCTTGGTGAGCCCGTCGATGCGCAGCGCGAGCGGAGCGTGCTCCGTCGCCTCGTGGATCACCGGGGAGGAGGCCGCGTTGCTCACTTGCCCCACAGCGCCTTGTACTGGTCGCGGAAGTCGGCCGGGTGGGCCAGGCCCGCGGCGGAGGGCTTGCCGACGTTGTCCTGCACGCTGATCATCTGGACGCGCCCACCGTCACCGTCGGGCACGTCCTGGCCGGTCATGGTCCGGGCCACGATGTCGACCGCGGTCCAGCCGTACTGGTCCTCACCGGTGGAGCTCACCGCGGCGAGGTCCCCGCTGACGATGCCCTGCAGGCTGTTGATGTCCGGCGAGCCACCGACCAGCTTGACGCCGCTGATGCCGGCGGCCTTGAGCGCGCTCGGCAGACCGGCGGCCAGGAACGCGGTGTCGGTCGAGACGATGTAGTCGATCTCCGGGTCCTTCTGCAGGGCGGAGACCACCGCGGGGACGATGCCGTTCGAGGCCAGCTGGGCCGGCGCGTTGTCGAGCGTGCTGATCGTGCAGGCGGTGCAGACCTTCGGCAGCTGCTCCTTGAACCCGTCGCCGTAGGCCTTGAGGACGGCGAAGGCCGGGACGTCCTGCACCAGGATGTGGGCGGCGGCGGCGGAGTCGGCAGTGACCCACTGTGCCATCGCGGCACCGGAGGCCGCGTAGTCGAGCTGGCTGGCCGAGCCCTGGGTGACGGGGCCACCGGGCACGGTGTCGCCGACCGCGATCGGGGTGATGATGACGCCGGCCTTGTCGTAGGCCTCGACGAGCGGCTGCCACTGGGTCTGGGCGAAGCCCACCGGGCTGACCGCGAACGGCGAGTAGGTCAGCGCCTGCTTCATCGCCGAGGTCAGCGTCGCACCGTCGGTGGTCTTGTAGGCCAGCAGCTGCGTCTTCCAGCCCATCGCCTCGGCCGCCTCGACGGCGCCGTCGGAGATCATCTGGCACTGGGGCAGCTCGCAGGTGATCACCACGTACGGCTTGTCGCTGGAGGTGTCACCGGTGATCGGCTCGGTCTGGTTGATCTCGGTGGGCGGCTGCAGCAGGGGCGCGGCCGCCTCGGTGGCGGCCTCGACCTCGGCGGCGGCCGCGGAACCGGTCTCGGCCGCGGCGGCCGGGGCGGGCTTCGTGACGGTCTCGGCCGGGCTCGAGCAGCCGGCGAGGAGCAGCAGGCCCGCCGCGACGACGCCGACGGTGCCTCTCATCCGGTTGTGGTGTCGCTTCATCGGTGGATCCCTTCGCAAGCCCCGAGGGCACGGTCGGCGACCTGTCGGTGCGCCCTGTGTCCCGCATCACAGCATCGTCCGGACCGTTTCGTCAACTGTTGTGTTGACTAAATCTACGTGAGTGTTGACCAAGTGGCGCCCAGGGCCTAGCGTCGGCTCCACCCCCAGGAGGTGCGCATGAGCGTTCTCGACCGGTTCCGCCTCGACGGACGGACCGCCGTCGTCACCGGAGCGTCCTCCGGCCTCGGCGTGGCCTTCGCCGTCGCCCTGGCCCAGGCCGGAGCCGACGTCGTCCTCGCGGGTCGCCGCGAGCAGCGGCTGCTCGAGACCGCGGCGCTCGTCGAGGCCGAGGGCCGCCGGGCGCTGCCCGTGGTCACCGACGTCACCGACCCGGCCTCCTGCCGCGCCCTGGTGGACACCACGGTGCGCGAGCTAGGTCGGGTCGACGTGCTCGTCAACAACGCCGGCGTCGGCACCGCCCACCCGGCGACCCGCGAGACGCCCGAGCAGTTCCGCGACGTGATCGCGACCAACCTCGAGGGTGCCTACTGGACCGCCCAGGCCTGCGGCCGGGTGATGGAGCCGGGCAGCAGCATCGTCAACATCTCCAGCGTCATCGGCCTGACTCCGCAGCCACTGCCCCAGGCGGCGTACGCCTCGAGCAAGGCTGCCCTGCTCGGCCTGACCCGCGACCTGGCCAACCAGTGGACCCGTCGCAAGGGCATCCGCGTCAACGCGATCGCCCCGGGGTTCTTCGAGACCGAGATCAGCGACGGTTACCCGCCCGGCTACGTCGACACCCAGCTCGAGCGCGTTGCCGTGGGGCGGCAGGGCGACCCCGAGGAGCTCGCCGCCACCCTGGTCTGGCTGGTCAGCCCGGCCGGCGGCTACGTCACCGGCCAGACCGTGGTGGTCGACGGCGGATACACGATCGGATGAGCCGGCCGGCGAGGGCTAAGGTGCTGCCCGTGACGGATGCCGACGAGCAGCTCACCGGCGGGCCGGACCCCGAGGCGTCTCCCGACCCCGACGACAGCGGCATCGGCAGGCGCCGGGCCGCGGCCCGGGACCGCAAGAAGGCCGGCTACGCCATCCGGCGCAGCGAGATCATCCACGCGGCTGCGCAGGTCTTCAAGCAACGGGGCTACCAGGGCACCTCACTGGCCGACATCGCCGAGGCGGTGGGCACCGAGCGGGCCAGCCTCTACTACTACATCAGCAGCAAGGAAGAGCTCCTCGACGAGGTCGTGACCGACGTGGTCCGGGCCAACCTGGTGGTCGCGGAGGCGATCCGCGACGCGCCCGGGGCGGCGCCGGACAAGCTGCGCGAGCTGATCACCGGTCTGATGAAGTCCTACGCCGAGCACTACCCCTTCCTCTACGTCTACCTCCAGGAGAACCTCGCCCACGTCGCCGAGTCGCGTCGCGAGTGGGCCGACGAGATGCGCAAGGTCAACCGCCGCTGGGAGGATGCCGTCACCGCCATCGTCAGCCAGGGCATCGACGAGGGCTCGCTGCGCGCGATCACCGACCCGCGGGTGATGGCCTACGGCCTGATCGGGATGGTCAGCTGGTCCAACCGCTGGTTCAACCCCGAGCGCACCGCGGTGGACGCCACCACGATCGGCGAGTCCTACGCCCGCATGCTGCTCGACGGCATGGAGGTGAGGTGAGCGGCGACCTGCCCGAGCCGCACCCCGAGGTGGCCGCCCTGGTCGCCCGGTTCGCCGGCCTCGGCGTCCCGACCTACGACCGCGTGAGCGTGCCGCACGCCCGCGCCCTGCTCGACGGCGTCGTGCGCCTGCAGGGCCCGCCGGTCCCGGTGGCCGAGGTCCGCGACGTGCTGCTGCCCGGCGACGCCGGCCTGCTGCCGGCCCGGGTCTACCACCCCGCGCCCGGTCAGGCCCGTCCGGTCGTGCTCTACCTGCACGGCGGCGGCTGGACCCTCGGCGGGCTCAAGCCGGCCGACCGCCCGTGCCGCACGCTCGCGGCGGCGAGCGGCTGCGTCGTCGTCTCGCTCGCCTACCGGTTGGCGCCTGAGACGAAGTTCCCCGGGCCGCTGCTGGACTGCGTCGCGGCCGCCCGGGCGCTGGTGGCCGACCGGGCCTCGGTCGGCGGCGACCCCGACCCGGGACTCGTGCTCCTCGGGGACAGTGCCGGCGGCAACCTCGCGGCGGCCACGGCCCTGGCGCTGCGCGACCTGCCGGGCGCCGTGAGCGCCCAGGTGCTCCTCTACCCCTGCCTGCACCCGGCGCGCGACACCCCGTTCGCGTCCTACCGGCGCCAGGCCGAAGGCCCGTTGATGACCGCTCGGGAGATGGGGTGGTTCTGGGACCACTACCTCAGGACGCCGGCCGACGGGCTCGATCCCCGCGCCGCGCCGCTGCTCGCCGACGACCTCTCCGGGCTCCCGGCGACCACGATCGTGACCGCCGAGCTCGACCCCCTGCGCGACGAGGCGCTGCGCTACGCCGAGCGGCTGGTCGAGGCCGGCGTGCCCGTCACCAGCACGACGTACGCCGGCGCGGCGCACGGCTTCTGGTGGATGGACGCCGCGCTGTCGCAGGCGGGCGAGCTGACCGCCCAGCTGGCTCAGGTCTGTGCGGGCGCCGGGTCCCGGGTGGCCGAGAGCGCGAAGCCGGAGTAGCCCTCGTCGCGGACCCGCTCGAGGATCCGGCGGTAGGCGCGCACCCCGCCCGGGTACGGCATGAAGACCCGCGGCTTGCCCGCCACCTCGTCGCCGTTGTAGTAGCTCGTGGCCAACGGGTAGAGGGTCTCCCGGGCCCGCTCGTTGACGTGGGCGACCCAGTCGCGCTCGGCCTCCTCGGTCGCCTCGACGAGGTCCAGGCCGGTGGCCTCGAGGTGGCGCAGCAGCTCGGCGATCCAGTCGACGTGCTGCTCGGTCGAGAGCAGCACGTTGCTCAGCAGCGAGGGGCTCCCGGGGCCGGCGATGATGAACAGGTTGGGGAAGTCGTGGACCGACAGCCCGAGCTGGGTCACCGGGCCCGCCGACCACTTCTCGCGCAGGCTCAGCCCACCGCGCCCGCGGATCTCCGGTCGCAGCAGGGAGCCGGTGAGCGCGTCGAACCCCGTGGCGTAGACGAGCACGTCGAGCTCGACCTCGCCGGCCGACGTGCGCACCCCGCGAGCCGTGAGGCTCTCGATCGGGTGCTCGCGGATGTCGACGAGCTCGACGTCGGCGCGGTTGAAGGTCTCGAAGTAGCCGCTGTCGACCGAGGGACGCTTGGCTGCGAACGGGAAGTCGCGCGGCATCAGCTTCTCGCGCAGCACCGGGTCGTCGATCTTGGCCGCGATCTTGGACCGGATGAAGTCGGCGGCGGTGTCGTTGGCACGCTGGTCGCGCAGGATGTCGTAGTAGACGAGCGCGAACCCGAAGCCGGCCGTGGCCCAGTACTCCTCGTAGCGCTCGCGGCGCTCCTCGTCGCTCACCTCGAGGGCCGAGGTCCGGCTGATCGCCAGGCTGCCCAGGCCGCTCGGCGAGTTGCGCGAGGCCTCCCGGCGCTCGGCGTAGGACGCCTTGACCTCGGCGTCGCGCTCGTCGGTGATCGGGCCGTTGGTCGCCGGCACGCTGAAGTTGGGGGTGCGCTGGAAGACGGTGAGGTGCGCGGCCTCCTCGGCCACGACCGGGATCAGCTGCATCCCCGACGAGCCGGTGCCGATCACGCCGACCCGCTTGCCCGCCAGGTCGGCGCCCTCGCGCGGCCACCGGGCGGTGAGGAGGACCTCGCCCTCGAACTCCTCCTGACCCGGCAGCGAGGGGGTCTTGGTGGTGGACAGCTGCCCGGTCGCCATCACGACGAAGCGGGCGCGCCAGTGCTCGCCGCTCGCGGCGGTGACGTCCCAGCGGGAGGCGGCCTCCTCCCACGAGGCGGTCACCACCTCCTGGCCGAGGTGGACGTCACGCCGGAGGTCGAAGCGGTCCGCGACGTGGTGGATGTAGCGCAGGATCTCCGGCTGGGTGGCGTAGCGCTCGCTCCAACGCCACTCCTGCTCGAGCTCGGGGGAGAACGAGTAGGAGTAGTCGTAGCTCTCGACGTCGCAGCGCGCGCCGGGATAGCGGTTCCACTGCCACACGCCGCCGACGTCGTCCCCGGCTTCGAGCACGGCCACCTGGAGCCCCTGGGCCCGCAGCGTGTGCAGGGCCCGCAACCCGGCGAACCCTGCGCCCACCACCACGACATCCACGTCCACCACAGCTGGTCTCCTTGCTCCTCATGGTCCGGAGACCCGACGGTAACCACCCCTCGACGTTTCGTCAACGGTCTTGTTGACAATCTGCGGGGACCCCTTGCCTCGGGCTGCGTCAACGCTTATGTTGACTTCCGGTGACACGCGTCACCCTGCACCGCAAGCGGCGGTCAGCGCACCGCCCAAACGTGAGGAGACCTACGTGGAGCTCGAGACCCTGATCTACGAGAAGGGCGACCGGATCGCCACCATGACGCTGAACCGCCCCAACCGCGGCAACGCGCTGTGCCGCCAGATGCGTGACGACATGGACACGGTCATGGACGACCTCGACCGCGACGACGACACCCGCGTGCTGGTGGTGAAGAGCAACGGCAAGAACTTCTGCACCGGCTACGACCTCACCGAGTGGGGCTACCTCTGGGGCAGCGGCGAGCCCTCCCGCCCCGAGGACAGCCGCCCGCACCGGCGCGCACCGATCTTCTCGCGCCGAGAGTTCCACGAGTCGCGGGAGCGCTGGATGCGCCTGTGGCGGATCCGCCAGGCCACGGTCGGCGTCGTGCGCGGCGCCTGCGTCGCCGGCGGCCTCGACCTCGCCGGCGTGCTCGACATCGTCTTCACCGCCGACGACGCGCAGTTCGGCCAGCCCGAGGCCCGCACCATGGGCGAGATCCACACCTTCGGCCTGTGGCCGGTGCACCTGGGCATGCGCAAGACCAAGGAGTGGCTCTTCACCGGCGACAACATGACCGGCACCGAGGCCGCCGAGCTGGGCCTGGCCAACCGCGCCGTCCCCGCCGACGAGGTGCTCGACGTGGCCATGGCGTACGCCGAGCGGATCGCGCACGTGCCGCTCGAGATGCTCTACTCCCACAAGGAGGCCACCAACCGCTGGTGGGACGCCATGGGGATCGCCTCGGCCATCGCGGCCGCCAACGACGCGGACGCCATGGCGATCGCGGGTCCGGCCATGGCCGACTTCAAGAAGGTGCAGGACGCCCACGGCGTGCGCGCCGCGGTCGAGGACCGCGACGAGCCGTTCAGCCACCACCGGACCTACTGGGAGGCCTACCAGGCCTCGAGGCAGTCCACCGCAGCGCAGAACGGGAGGGGCTGAGGAGATGCTGCCCCGTGTGACCGAGCGTCAGGAGGCGCTGGAGAAGCGGCACCCGACCTGGGTCCCGCGGCGCCTCGACGAGCAGCTCGACGTGGCCGCCGCCGAGTTCGGCGACCGGCCCTACGTCGTCACCGACGACCGCACCTGGACCTACCGCGAGATCGCGGACTGGTCGGTGCGGCTCGCCCACGGGCTGGTCCGCTCCGGGGTGCGCCCGGGCGAGCACGTCGCCCTGGTGATGGCCAACCACCCGGAGTTCGTGGCGCTGGCCTTCGCGATCGCGCGGGCGGGGGCGACCGCGGTGCCGGTGAACTTCCTCAACCGCCGCGACGAGCTCGGGTACGTGCTTCGCCAGTCGGGGGCCGTCGCGCTCATCACGATGGACACCTTCCGCGACCTCGACTACCTCGCGATGCTCGACGAGCTCGCCCCCGGGTGGGAGGCGGCGGGGGGCGGCGACGCACTGCCCGCGCTGCGCACGGTGGTGGTCCGGCCGGGCGGCGACGCCGCGCCACGCCCCGGGGTGACGAGCGTCGAGGACCTCGCCTCCACCGCCGAGGGCTGGGTGCCGGTGACCTCCGGCGGGGCCGACGCCCCGGCCGACGTGCTCTACACCTCGGGCACCACGGGCAGCCCCAAGGGCGTGCTGCTCACCCACGACATGCTCCTGCGCACGGCCTACGGCAGCGCCTACGGACGCGCCTTCCAGGACGCCCGGCGGGTGCTGTTCTCGTTGCCGATGTACCACGTGTACGGCTACGTCGAGGGCCTGCTGGCGGTCCTGTTCGTCGGTGGCTCCGTCGTGCCGCAGCTCAGCTTCAGCCCGCAGTCGACGCTGCGGGCCGTTGCCGAGCACCACGTCGACGACGTGCTGCTGATCCCGACCATGACCCAGGCGGTGCTCGACGAGGTCGAGTCCGGCGCCACGACCTACGACCTGTCCTCGCTGACCTCGATGATCTCCTCGGGCGGCGTCTCCCCCACCGGCCTGTGGGACCGCATCGACGACCTGCTCGGGCCCCTCGAGCTGACCACCGGCTACGGCATGAGCGAGACCACGGCCTCGACCACGGTGACCCGTCCCGACGACCCGCGCGAGCGGCGGCTGCTCACGAACGGGCGGCTGCGCGACGTGGGCGTGGCCGGCGACCCGGGGCTGGGCGGCCGGCTGGCGGTCTACCGGGTCGTCGACCCCGACACCGGCACCGAGGTGCCGCTCGGCGAGGTGGGCGAGCTGCAGGTGCGTGGCCCCGGGGTCACGCCCGGCTACCACCTCAAGCCCGAGGAGGACGCCCTGGCCTTCACCGCCGACGGGTGGCTGCGCACCGGCGACCTGGGCACCCTCGACGACGACGACTACCTGACCCTCGTGGGCCGCCGCAAGGACTGCTACCGCTGCGGCGGCGAGCAGGTCGTGCCCAAGGAGATCGAGGACGTGCTGACCGCTCACCCCGCGGTGGGCCAGGCCCACGTCGTACCGCTGCCGGACCGCCGGATGGGCGAGGTCGGCGTGGCCTACGTCGTGCTGCGCCCGGGCCACGACCTCGACGCGGAGGAGCTCGTCGCGCTCTGCGGCGAGCGCCTGGCCCGCTTCAAGGTGCCCCGCCACGTGCTGGCCATCGCGGCCTCCGAGGTGCCGGTGACGCCCAGCGGACGACCACGCAAGTTCCTGCTCGCCGAGCGGGCCCGCGCCGAGCTGGGCGCCTCGTGAGCGCGCCGCGGCCCCCGAGCCCGCAGGACTACGGCCGTCGCGTCGCGGTGGTGACCGGGGCCGCCCGCGGCATCGGCGCCGCGATCGCCCTCCGGCTGGCCGCCGACGGCCTGGACGTGGCCGTGGTCGACCTCGACGAGGCCGCGTGCGCCGGCACCGTGACCGCGGTCGAGGCCCTCGGCCGACGGGCCCTGGCCGTCGGCGCCGACGTCTCCGACGAGGCGCAGGTCGTCGCGGCCGTCCGCCGCGTGGCCGACGAGCTCGGGCCGCCCACGGTGCTGGTCAACAACGCCGGGGTGCTGCGCAACGGGCTCGCGTTCAAGATGTCCCTCGACGACTGGGACACCGTCCTCGACGTCAACCTGCGCTCGGCGTTCCTGATGAGCCGCGAGACCCAGGCCCACATGACGCCCGGCGGCTGGGGCCGGATCGTGAACCTCTCCTCGACCGCCGCGCTCGGCACCGTCGGCCAGGCCAACTACTCTGCCGCCAAGGCCGGCCTGCAGGGCCTGACCAAGACGCTGGCCCTCGAGCTCGGGCGCTACGGCGTCACGGTCAACGCGATCGCACCGGGGTTCACGGTCACCGCCATGACCCGGGCCATGGCCGAGCGCGCCGGGACGACCTTCGACGACCTCGTCGCCGCCCAGGTGGCCACGATCGCGGTCGGCCGACCCGGGGCCCCGGACGACATCGCGAACGCCGTGTCGTTCTTCGCCGACGAGCGGTCCGGCTTCGTCAGCGGCCAGGTGCTGTACGTCGCCGGTGGGCCCCACGGCTGAGGGCCCCGAGGAGCGCGAAGCGGCCCGACCGTCACGATGACGGTCGGGCCGCTGGCGTCCGTGCCGGGGGCTCCGGCTCTCAGTAGTCGGCGGCGCCGAACTCCACCAGGCCCCGGATGTTCTTGCCGGCGTTCATGTCGGCGTACCCCTGGTTGATGTCCTCGAGCTGGTAGCGCGTGGTGATCAGCTCGTCGAGCATCAGCTCGCCCTCCATGTAGAGGCGCAGCAGGTTCGGGATGTCGTAGCGCGGGTTGCCCGAGCCGAAGATCGCACCCTGCAGGCGCTTCTGCAGCAGGGTCAGCTCGAAGAGGCTCAGGCTCACGTCGATGTCGGTCATCGAGCCCATGCCGGTCACCACGGCGGTCCCGCCCTTGCCGACCAGCGACAGGGTGCCGGCGATGTCCTCGCCGCGGATCCGGCCGACGCAGATGACGGCCTTCTGGGCCATCGCGCCCCAGGTGAGGTCGGTCAGCGGCGCGGTCGCCTCCTCGATGCTGGCGTAGGCGTGCGTGGCCCCGAGCTTCATCGCCATCTCGCGCTTGAAGGCCACCGGGTCGATCGCCACGATGTGGCGGGCCCCCGCCGCGCGGGCACCCTGGACCGCGTTGGCCCCGATGCCGCCGACGCCGACCACGACCACGGTGTCGCCGGCCTGGACGTCCGCGGCGTACACCGAGGAGCCCCACCCGGTGGTGACACCGCAACCGACGAGCGCCGCCTTGTCGAGCGGGATGTCGTCGAGGATCTTGATCGCCGACGCCTCGTGCACGGTGACGTAGGGCGAGAAGGTGCCCAGCAGGCACATCGGCGAGGCGTTCTGGCCGCGCACCTTGACCCGGTTGGTGCTGTCGGCGATCGCCTGGCCGGTGAGGAGCGTGGCGCCGAGGTCGCACAGGTTCTGGTGGCCCCGCGCACAGGAGGGGCAGCGACCGCAGGCGGGGATGAAGCCGAGCACGACGTGGTCGCCCTCCTTGAGGCTGGTCACCCCCTTGCCGACCTTGGTGACGATGCCGGCGCCCTCGTGACCGCCGATGAACGGGAACGCGCCGGGCTCGACCATCGGGATGTCACCGACCCGGACGTGCTCGTCGGAGTGGCACAGGCCCGAGGCCGCCAGCTGCACCTGCACCTCACCGGCGACCGGATCGCCCATCTCCACCTCCTCGACCTGCCAGTCCTGGTTGGCGCCCCACAACACTGCTGCCTTCGTCTTCACGTGGTCTCCTCTGTCTCGATGGTGGTGCCTGAGATGGATAGGTGCTGCTCCGTGCCAGCCGGTGTCAGCGCTGGATCGCCTTGGTCTCGAAGTACTCCTCGATGCCGGCGGCGCCGGCCTCGCGGCCGAGACCGGACTGCTTGTAGCCGCCGAACGGTGCGGCCGGGTTGAAGGCCCCGCCGTTGACCTCGATCTGGCCGGCGCGCAGCTGCTTGGCCACTCGCATGGCCCGCGCGTCGTCGCCGGACCACACCGCGCCCGCGAGGCCGTAGTCGGTGTCGTTGGCGATCGCGACGGCCTCGGCCTCGTCGGCGTAGGGGAGGATGGAGAGCACCGGCCCGAAGATCTCCTCGCGGGCGATCGTCATGTCGTTGCGCACGTCGCTGAAGATCGTCGGCGTCACGAAGTAGCCCGACTCGTGGTCGTTGTCCAGGCCGCCGAGCACCAGCCGGGCGCCCTCGTCGATGCCGGTCTGGATGTAGCCGCGCACCTTCTCGTGCTGCGTGGCGTTGACCAGCGGGCCCAGGACGCTGCCCTCCTCCTGCCAGGTGCCGGTCGTGTACGTCGAGGCGACGCGGACGGCGATCTCCTCCACCTCCGCGAGCCGCTCGACGGGCACCAGCATCCGGGTCAGGGCGGTGCAGGCCTGGCCACAGTTGAGGTAGGCGTTGGCGATGCCCCCGGTGATCGCCTTCTCGAGGTCGGCGTCGTCGAGGATCACGTTGGCCGACTTGCCGCCGAGCTCGAGCGCGACCCGCTTGACGGTGCCGGCGGCGACCTCGGCGATCCGCTTCCCGGCGCGGGTGGAGCCGGTGAAGGAGACCATGTCGACATCGCGGTGGGCCACGATGGCCTCACCGATGTCGGGTCCGTTGCCGCTGACGAGGTTGAAGACGCCCGCTGGCAGGCCGATCTCGTCGAAGATCTCGGCCAGCGCGAAGACCAGCAGCGGGGTGACCTCGGTCGGCTTGACGACGACCGTGCAGCCCGCGGCGAACGCGGCAGCGACCTTGAGCGCGACCTGGTGCAGCGGGAAGTTCCACGGCGTGATGCAGCCGACGACGCCGACCGGCTCGCGGACGATCAGCGAGTTGCCGACCTCGACCCCGTCGAAGTCGAAGGTGCGCGCCAGGTCGGCGTAAAAGCCGAAGTTGAAGATCGGCAGGCCGAGCTGGACGGCCTTGACGGCCTCCAGCGGGGCGCCGATGTCCCGCGCACCGAGCTCGGCCAGCTCCTCCATGCGCTCGATGAGCAGCTCCGAGGTCCGCTGCAGGTAGGCCGCTCGCTCGGCCGGGGGCAGCGCCGACCAGGCGGGGAACGCGGCCCGGGCCGCGGCCACGGCCCGGTCGACGTCGGCGGTCGCACCGGCGGAGACCTCGGCGATGACCTGCTCGGTGGTGGGGCTGCGCACCTCGATCCGGCCGTCACCCTCCGAGGGCACCCACTGGCCGTCGACGTAGATGGCGGTCACGTCGAGGACCTCGCCGGCACGCAGGCCGGTCAGCATCGACTCGAGGGTGGGCTTGCTGAGCGTGCTCTGCGACATGCATGCGTCCTTCGGGGAGGGCCCTCGCGGGCCGGGATGACGGCTGGCCACAGTCTGCCCGCCGAGTCGGTGCGCTGTGGTGTGTGTGGTGTCGATCACAGCACTCGGGCGGCAGTTCGTCAACCCTTGTGTTGACGGAACTTCTCAGGTCACGCGGCCCCACACCGGCGGACGCCGCTCGGCGAAGGCCGTCGCGCCCTCGCGGGCGTCGTCCGAGGCCGCGACGACCTCGAGCAGCTCGTCCTGCCGGGCGACGTCGGCCGGCGACAGGTCACCGGTCCGGTTGACCAGCTCCTTGGTGGCCTGCAGGGCGAGCGGCGCGAAGGCCGCGACCTCCTCGGCCAGGGCCACGGCCGCCTCGAGCGCCGAGCCGGGCGGGGCGAGCACGTTGACCAGGCCCCAGCCCTCGGCCTCCCGGGCGCTCAGTGCACGACCCGTGAGCGCGTGCCGCATCGCGACCGCCCGCGGGACCCGGGTCGAGAGCCGCAGCAGCCCGCCGGAGCCCGCGATCAGCCCCCGGGTCACCTCGGGCAGGCCGAACCTGGCGTCGTGGGCGGCGACGACCAGGTCGCAGGCGAGCACCAGCTCGAAGCCCCCGGCCAGGGCGTTGCCCTCCACCGCCGCCACCAACGGCTTGCGCGGCGGCCGGCGGGTGAACCCGAACCCGCGCCCCGGGACCTCGGGCCGCTGCCCGGTGGCGAGGAAGGCCTTGAGATCCATGCCCGAGCAGAAGTGCCCGCCGGCACCGGTCAGCACCCCGACCGAGAGGCGCGGGTCGTCGTCCAGCCCGTCGAGGGCCTCGGCCAACGCGGTCGCCGTCGGCAGGTCCAGCGCGTTGCGCACGGCCGGACGGTCGATCGTGACGACCCGGACCGCCCCGCGGTCCTCGACCAGCAGGGTCGGCCCGCCGGCGGCCATCAGGTGCCCCTCTTGAGCGCCGAGCGGGCCGCGAGCCGGTCGGAGACCACGACGCCCGACGCGACCGCGCCGTTCCGCACGGTGACCAGGCCGGCCACGTCCATGGTCGCGGTCGCCCGGCCGCCGTCGGGCGCATCTCCGGTGACCCGGCCGTGGAAGGCGACCCCGTCGCCCGCGGACATCACCACGTCGAGCTCGCCGCTGCGGGCGTCCAGGGCAGGACCCGCCTCGTCGTGGGCGGCGTCGTCCCAGGTCACGCCCGCCACGGACGGGAGCCCGGCGAGCAGCCACTGGTGCACGACCTCCTCGGCGGCCCGGTCCGGCGGCTCGGCCACGGTGTCCCAGGGGGCCACGGCGGGTGGCCCGACCGGGTCCGGGGTCCCGGAGGCGAGCTGCCGCTTGCGGGCGGCGTAGTCCTCCTCGGCCCAGGCGCGCACCAGCCGGGTGCCGTCACCCTCGAAGAGCACGATGCCGGTCCAGGCCGCGGCCCGGCCCTCGTGGCGCAGCGACGCGCCGTGCTCGCTGAACCGTACGGCGGCCCGGGTGCCGTTGGTCAGCACCTCGTGCACGGTCAGCACCAGCCCTGGGAACTGCGCGAGCTGGCCGACGGTCGCGTCGACGTACGCCTCGCGGCGGGTGATCTCGAACGTCCCGATCCGGAGCCGGTAGTCGGGGTCGAGGAGGTCCTTGCACACCGTCGGGTCGTGGCCGTTGATCCAGCCGACCGTCCAGCGCCGCACCAGCGGCAGGATCTCGTCGCCGATCACGGGACGGGGTTTCCGTGGGTCACGCGGAGCTCCTTCTTGAGGACCTTGCCCGAGGCGTTGCGCGGCAGCCCGAAGACCACCTCGACCGCCCGCGGGCACTTGTAGTGGGCGAGCCGGTCGCGGGCGAAGGCGATCAGCTCGACGGCGTCGACCTCGGCCCCGGGACGGGCCACGACGATCGCCTTGACGCTCTCTCCCCACCGCTGGGACGGGACGCCGATCACGGCGACCTCCAGGACCGCGGGGTGGTGGGCCAGCACGTTCTCGACCTCCGCGGGATAGACGTTCTCCCCGCCCGTGATCACCATGTCCTTCATCCGGTCGTGCAGGAAGAGGTAGCCGTCGGCGTCGAGGTACGCCGCGTCCCCGGTGCGCAGCCAGCCGTCGTCGGTGAGCGCCTCCCGGGTCGCCTCGGGCTGGCGCCAGTAGCCGGGCGTCACCTGCCCGGAGCGGACCCAGATCTCGCCGACGGCGCCCGCCTCGGCCGGCGCCAGCGTGACCGGGTCGCGCACCTCGACCTGCGCCGCCCAGGGCAGCGGGCGGCCGATCGAGCGCAGCAGGCGGGCCCGGGGGCCTCCCGGGTCGTGGTCGCCCGCGGACAGGGCGACCACGGTGCCGGCCGTCTCGGTCATGCCGTAGACGCCGAGGAACTCGCAGCCCAGGGCGGGAATGGCGGCCTGCAGCAGGGCCTCGCTCATCGGCGCCCCGCCGTACGCCACGACCTGCAGGCTGGAGACGTCGGCCGCGGCCAGCGCCGGCGAGGTGACCAGGCCCTGGATGACGGCCGGCACCATGAAGGCGTGCGTGACGCCGCGATGCTCGATCGCGCGCAGGATCGTCTCGGGGTCGGAGTCGGGCACCAGCACGGTGGTGCCGCCCTGGGTGAGCGCGGTGGTGGCGTAGCCCGCGCCCCCGATGTGGAAGAGCGGGGACGGCACGAGGTTCACCGAGCTCGCGTCCATGCCGTAGAGGAGGGGGCCGCTGGCCTGGCTGAACGACAGGTTGTGGTGGGTGATCAGGGTGCCCTTGGGCAGCCCCGTGGTCCCGGAGCTGTAGAACTGCAGCAGCACCTCGTCGCAGCGGGCCCGGGAGACCACGCCGGTGGCGTCGGCCCTCGCCACGAGGGCGTCAAGCTCGGGCCCGGTCGTGACCACCGGGACCCCTGCCTCCGCGTCCAGCAGCCTCACGAGGTCCGGGGACGCCACCAGCAGGGTCAGCTCGGCGTCGGCGGTGATCGAGCGGAGCTCGGCGGGCGAGAGCCGCCAGTTGAGTCCCACCAGCACGGCCCCCTGAAGGCTGCAGGCCAGCGCCAGCTCGAAGAACGCCGGCGAGTTCTTGCCCAGGAAGCCCACGCGGCGCTGGTCGGCCACACCGAGGCCGTCGAGGACGTGGGCCAGCCGGGTGCCGCGGTCGGCCAGCTCGGCGAAGGTGAGCACGTCGTCTCCGAGGACGATCGCGGCCGCGTCGGGGGTGGCCTCGGCGAGCCCGGTCAGCACCCCGTCGTAGGTGAACGTCACCGCGTCGCTCAGTAGCTCTTGGGCAGCTTGAGGCTGTGCTGCGCCACGTAGTTGAGGACCATCTCGCGGCTCACCGGCGCGGTCTTGAGCATCCGCGCGGTGAACCACAGGTCGGAGAGCCCGTACTCGTTGGAGAGCCCGTTGCCGCCGTGGGTCTGGATCGCCTGGTCGAGGGCGAACAGGCAGGCGTCGGCCGCCGCGAGCTTGGCGATGTTGGCCGCCTCCGCGCAGGCCCGGTCCTGGCCGGCGTCGAAGAGCTCGGCGGCCCGGTAGTTCATCAGCCGGGCCTGCTGGAGGTCGATGTAGGCCTTGGCCAGGGGGTGCGAGAGGCCCTGGTGGGCGCCGATCGGGACGTCCCACACGACCCGCTCGTTGGCGTAGCGGGCGGCCCGCTCCAGGGCGTAGAGGCCGATGCCCGAGGCGATCGCGGCGGCCGAGACCCGTTCGGGGTTGAGGCCGGCGAAGACCTGCTGGAGGCCGAGGCCCTGCTCGCCGACGATCGAGTCGGCCGCCACCGGCACCTCGTCGAAGAACGTGACGAACTGGCGTTCGGGCGCCCGCAGGGCCGAGTCGATCGGGGTGAAGGAGAAGCCCGGCGCGTCGGTCGGGATGAGGAAGAGCGAGAGGGTGCGCCGCCCGTCGGCCGCCGGCTCGGCGTCCCGCGCCACGACCATCACCGCGTCGGCCTCGTCGACGCCCGAGGTCCAGTACTTCTGGCCCCGCAGCGTCCAGCCGCCGCCGGGCGAGGGCGTCGCCGTGGTCGAGATGTTGTGCGTGTTGGTGCCTGCGTCGGGCTCGGTGATCGCGAAGACGACCTTCTTCTCACCGCTGCAGATCGGCGCGAGCCACCGCTCCTTGAGCACCTCGGAGCCGTGCCGGGCGATGATCGAGGCGGTGATCGACGAGATCACGATCATCTGCATCGGGCACCCGTGGGCGGCGGTCTCCTCGATGACCACCGCCAGGTCGCTCAGGCCACCTCCGCCGCCGCCCCACTCCTCGGGCATGTTGACGCCGAGGAAGCCGTTCTTGGCCAGGTCGGCGTACAGCTCGTCGGGGAAGCCACCGCGGGCGGCCGCCTCCTGGAAGTAGCCACGGCCGTAGCCGCTCACCAGGGAGGCCACCGAGGAGCGCAGGGCGCGGCGCTCCTCGGTCTCGGGGATCAGCGGGGAGTGGCTCAGCTTGAGGTCGGGCACGTGGGGCTCCTGGTCGGGGGCGGGTCAGGTCAGAGGAGCTCGAGGATGGTGGCGTTCGACAGGCCACCGCCCTCGCACATGGTCTGGAGGCCGTAGCGGACGCCGGCGTCGCGCATGTGGTGGACCATCGTGGTCATCAGCCGGGCACCGCTCGCGCCCAGCGGGTGCCCGATGGCGATGGCGCCGCCGTTGGGGTTCATCAGCGCCGGGTCGGCGCCGATCTCCCGCTGCCAGGCCAGCGGGACGGAGGCGAAGGCCTCGCTGACCTCGAAGACGCCGATGTCGGCCAGCGCGAGCCCGGAGCGGTCCATCGCCTTGCGGGTGGCCGGAATCAGCGCGGTGAGGCTGATGATCGGGTCGTCGCCGGCGACGGCGGCGGTGTGGATCCGGGCGATCGGCGTCATGCCGAGCTCCCTGGCCTTCTCGCCGGTCATGATGAGCAGCGCGGCGGCGCCGTCGTTGATCGAGGAGCTGTTGGCCGCGGTGAGCAGGCCGTCCTCGGCGAAGACCGGGCGAAGGCCGGCGAGCTTCTCCAGCGAGCCGCCGGGCCGGATCCCCTCGTCGCCGGTGATGGTGACGCCCTCGACGTTCTCGATCGGGACGATCTGGTCGGTGAACAGGCCGTTCTTCTGGGCGATCGCGGCCTTCTCGTGCGAGGACAACGCGAACTCGTCGAGCTGGGTGCGGGTCAGCGACCACCGCCTGTTGATCTCCTCGGCACCGAGGCCCATGTGCGGACGGCGCCCGTCGTACCGTGCGGCGAAGCGGTCACCGAACGGGTCCCGGTCGAGGACCGAGGCCCCCATCGGCACCCGGCTCATCACCTCGACGCCGCCGGCCACGACGACGTCGGCCTGGCCCGAGACGATCATCGCGGCGGCGGTGTGGACGGCCTGCTGGGACGAGCCGCACTGACGGTCCATGGTCGTGCCGGGCACGGACTCCGGCCACCCGGCGGCGATCACCGCGTTGCGGGCGACGTTGTAGGTCTGCTCCGCGACCTGGTGCACACAGCCCCAGTGGACGTCGTCGACGACGACCGGGTCGAGCCCGGTGCGGGCCACCAGTGCGCCGAGCAGGTCGGCCGAGAGGTCCACGGGGTGCTGGGCCGAGAGGGCGCCACCCCGCTTGCCCACGGGGGTTCGGATGGCTTCAACGATCACGGCGTCGCGCACGGTTGCTCCCTGGTGTGGTGGTGGTCTCCATCGAGTATCAACGCTGGCGTTGACAAAAAGCAAGGATCTCGTCAGGCCCAGTCGTAGAAGCCGCGCCCGGACTTCTTCCCGAGCCGCCCCCGCTCGACCATGTCGACCAGCAGGGCCGGCGCGGCGAACCTCGCACCGAGCGAGACCTCGAGCTGGCGGCTGATGTCGAGGCGCACGTCGAGACCGACGATGTCGCTCAGGGTCAGCGGACCGACCGGGTGGCGGTAGGCGAGCCGGACGGCCCGGTCGATGTCCGCGGCCTCGGCCACGCCCTCCTCGAGCATCCGGATCGACTCCATGGCCAGGATCAGGTCGAGACGGGTGGTGGCGAACCCGGGCGAGTCGTTGACGACCGCGCTCTCCTTGCCGATCGCGGCCACCACGTCGAGGGCCAGGCCCATCGTCTCGGCACTGGTGGCGGCACCCCGGACCACCTCGACCAGGCCGATCGACCACACGGGGTTGAAGAAGTGCAACCCGCAGAACCGGTCCGGGCGGCGCAGGCCGGCGGCGAGCGTGTCGATGGACATCGAGCTGGTGTTCGTGGCGATCAACCGGGGCTCGGCGGCCTCGATGCCGGCCAGGGCCGCCTGCTTGACGTCGACCCGCTCGGGCACGCTCTCGACGACCACGTCGAGGCCCTCGGGCAGCCGTCCGGTGCCGTCGACCACGCCGAGGCGGGCCCGGGCCGCCGCCGCGCCCTGCTCGTCGAGGCGACCACGCGAGACGCCCCCCGCCAGCGCGGCGTCGATGTCGTCGAGCAGACCCGCCCGCCGCTCGGCGCTCGGCTCCACGACCGTCGTCTCGAAGCCGCCCACCGCCATCACGTAGGCGACGCCCACCCCCATCGTGCCGCCGCCGACGACGGCTCCTCGCCTGGGTTCGCTCACAGCCACTGCCCACTCCTCACGCCAACCCCGACACCCGGGCTCTCGACGGTAGGGGCGCGGTCGGGCCCAGTCAACACATCCGTTGACATCTGAGGTCGACACCGCGGTCGAGCAGGTCCAGCCAGCCGCGGGGCACGACCTCGGGCCGGTGCCCGGCGTACCCCAGCCGCTGCGCCGCCGCCTCCCCCACCAGGGCGTAGGCCGTGCCACGGGAGTCCACGACGTACGACGGGCCCACGCCGCGGCCGGACCGGTCCCCGGCGCGCACGAGGGCGCCGCGACCGGCGGCCACCGTGACCACCCGCCGCCCGCGGCGCACGTCGGCCGCGCTGGCCCGCGGGCCCGGGTCGGCGGCCAGGCGCGCGCGCGGTGCCCGGCCCCGGCCGGCGGCGAGCTCGACGCAGGGCTCGCCGCCGGCCGGCTCGAGGAGCCGGTCCGGCCAGTGCGCGGGCGCGTAGGTCGGCTCGGCCCGGGCGAGCGGCGGGAGGGCGGGGGTGAGGGTCTCGCGCGGGCCGCCCCGCACCCGCCCGGCGCCCAGCACCCGACCGGAGGGGTCGGCGGTGTAGCGGTAGACCGTGAGGGCGAAGGGGTCGAGCGGGGTGGGTCCGTGGGCGGTGAGCAGCAGGGAGCGGTCGCCGGCCGTGACGACGTCCCCGACCCTGGCACCTGGCGGCAGGCCGCCCACCGCGGCGTACGGCACGGGCTCCCCCACCCCCTCGAGGCCGACGACGTCCGCGGCGAGCCGACCCCCGGTCGGGAGCAGGGCCAGCCATCGCCGCGGCACCTCCGGGGCGCTGCCGCGGGTCGCGACCCCGAGGTCCGCGAGCAGGTTGTCCCGGTTGTCGCCCGGTGGGCCCCCCACCCGGGGCAGCTCGTAGGCGTAGGCCCCCGGGAGGTCGGCATCGGTCGCGGCCCCGGTCGCCACGAGGTACGTGCGACCGGCGTGACTCACGACCAGGCCTCCGGAGGGCGCCGCCACCACCTCGGGTGCCGAGCTCAGGTCCAGCCGCAGCCCGGCCCGGTCGGCGGTGCAGGCACTCCAGCCGGCGTCCAGCAGGCGGCTCGACGGCGGCAGGCGGGCCGGCACCCCCCGAGCACCGACCTCGACGCCGACCCGCTGCCGGTCGATCGCGTCCTGCGGCACGACGACCGGGGCGGCGACCACCCCCAGCAGCCGCGCCGAGGTGATGGTGGCGACCGGGTGCAGCACCGGGCGGCTGCTTCGCTCGAGGATCACGTAGGCCACCCCGCGCTCCCGGGAGACGACCAGCCCCGGGTCGGTCCAGTCCGACGGCGTGCGCGGAGCCACGGTGCGCGCCACCGCGGCACCCGCGAGGACGACCAGCGCCAACGCCAGGCCCCCGAGCAGGGCCCGTCCCGCCCGGGGTCCCTCCGGCTCGCGGTGACCGGCCAGGAACGCCGTCACGAGCCGACGTCGCTGGAAGGCGTGCGCCTCGGCCAGGTCACGCTTCGCGGTCACCCGGTCTCAGCCCCGGACGACGGCGAAGAGGCCGACGGCCCACACCAGCAGCGGGAGCAGCGCGAGCAGGAGCGCGGTCTCGACCAGGTCGCCGATCCGGCTCAGCCGCACCGAGCGGGTCGGCGGGAGCAGGCCCGCCGCCAGCAGCCCGAGCCCGCCCGCCGTCAGCGCGACCGCGGTGACGGCCCGCCACTCCGGTTGCAGCCAGAGCACCGCAGTGGCCGTGGCGAGGAGACCGAGCACCCCCGACACCACGCCCACCCAGACCTCGGCGCCGGCCCGGTACTGCCGGGTGCGCAGCACGACCGCCAGCGAGGCCACCACCGCGATCAAGGCCCCGCCGGGCCCGAGCGAGACCACCAGCGGCGCCACCAGCACCAGCAGCAGGCCGACGCCGGCGGAGGCTGCGACGAGGAGCTCGTGGCCGAGCCGGGCGGCGGCCGCGACCCGCCCCAGGTCGACCCCGTCGTCGGCCGGGCCCGGTGGCTCGGCCGGGCCGGGCGGCTCGGGCGGGTCGGGCAGCTCAGGCGGGTCGACCCGGGTGCCGGTCGCGTCGAGCGCCAACCAGGGGAAGACACCTGCGGCCATCACGACGAGCACCAGGGCGACCGCGAGCACGACCGCCGGGTCGAAGCCCCCGGTGTGCGCCAGCAGCCCGGCGAGGAGCACGACGGCGCCCACGCCGACCGGCGGGAGCACCAGCACCCGCCCCTCGCGCACGCCGACGACGGCCACCGCACCGGCGAGCACCACCCCCGCTCCCCCGGCCGCCGCCGGCCACGCCAGCACCGGCCCCTGCGGGACCAGCACCAGACCGGCGACACCGGCGTACGCCTCGGAGAGCCAGGCCGTCGCGACCACCACCGCCACGCCTGGCCCGGGGCCGAGCCGCGAGCCGGCGGCCGCGGCCATCAGCAGGACCACCGAGACCGACACCGCACCCACCGTGGCCACCGGGGCCGGGACGGCGCCGCGCTGGGTGAGCAGGGCGACCGCCCCCAGGCCGAGCAGGAGGGCAGCGGCGCCCCGGGCCGCCCGGCGCCCGTTCGCGACGGTCCAGGTGGCGAGCTCGCCCTCGACGACGTCGGCCATCGCCTCGACCAGGTCGTCGCGGCGCAGCGGCGGCGCGTCCGACGCCCCCACGTCGACGGTGAGCAGGGCGCCGTCCACGATCCCCTGGTCCAGCAGCCCGGCGTCGGCGGCGAGCCGGCGACCGTCCGCCACGAGCAGCCGGTGGTCGCCGTGCACGGTGGCCGCGTCGAGGAGGCCCACCCGCCGGACGAGCTCGGGGAGCAGCTCGGCCAGCGGGACCGATCCCGGCAGGGCGAGGTCCACCCGCCGCGGGCCCGCCACCACGGTGACGCGGAGCAGCGCAGCGGGGACGACGGGGGCGTGGCTCATCGTCGTGGCGCGGGTCGGTCGCTCAGAGGTCGAACGAGGCGGCGCCGCGCCGGTCGGCGGCCCGGTACTCGTCGTTCGACTCCTGCACACTGCGACTGGTCACCTCGAGGAGGTCCCTCATCTCGTTGATCGCGCCGTCCCACCGGGACTTCGCGACGAGGTAGGCCTGCTGGGCCTGGCCGGTCCAGTCGCGGCGCAGCGGGGCCAGCTCGTGCTCGAGCCGGTCGAGGCGCTGGTCGATGTCGGTCACGGTGCGGTGCAGGTCCGCGGCGGCGGCGTCGAGGCCGGCGTGCTGCACGCGGAGTCCGTCGAGGCTCATGGTCGTCTCCCTCGGGTGGGTGGCTGGTCGGGTCAGGTGCGCCGGCGCTCAGCCGCCGAGGCGACCGGCGGTGCGGTGGTAGCGGGCGGACTGGGCCTCGTCGGTGCCGAGGTTGTCCTTCTCGGTGGTGCGCAGCGACGCCTCGAACCGGTCCAGGGCGCTCGTGATCGTGGCCTGTCGCTGCGCCCACGCCCGGTGCAGCGCGAAGAAGGCCGTGCCGCCGGCGCCGGCCCAGCGGCCACGCAGCCCCTCGATCTGGGTGTCGAGGCGGCGGCTGAAGCCGTCGAAGTCGCTCTTGGCTTCGCCGACCAGGCCGGCGGCCCGGGTCAGGGTGTGCTCGCCCTGACCCATCTCGGGAGCGTTGCTCATCTCGTTCGTCCTCTCCTCCTCCGGTGACGGCTGCCACCGGCTCCTCGAGTCTCCGGCCGACGAGGCCGGCGGGGAAGAGGGTCGGGCGGACCTGTGGACAACCCCGTTCTCCACAGGCGCCCCGCGGTCCGTGGCGGACGGACGCGGCGCTGCCTAGCCTCGAGCCACCCGGCCACGACAGCCGGACGAGGTGTCCCGGAAGTGGGACGGAAGCGGGACGGGAGTGGGACGACCATGATCTCGAGGACCCCGAGCGGACCCTCCCGCGACGAGCTCGAGCTCCCCGGTGGCCGGGTGGTGATCTCCGCACCGCCCGCACTCGAGCCCCGCGACGGCGCGGGCGGCGCCCTGATGAACGTGCTGCCGATGCTCGGCAGCGTCGGCTCGATCGTCCTGGTGACCACGATGGGCGGCGCCGCGGGCGGGCGCGGCTACCTGGCCGCCGGCATGTTCCTCCTCTCGACCCTCGGCTTCGTGGCGGTCCAGGTGGATCGGCAGCGCTCCCAGCGCGTCCGGTCGGTCTCGGGTGCCCGCTCGGCTTACCTGCGCCACCTCGCCGCCGTCCGCGGGCAGGTGCGGGCGGCGATCGAGCAGCAGCACCGCGCGCTCTCCTGGCGTCATCCCGAGCCCACCGCGCTCCCTGCGCTGGCCGCCGAGGGCTCCCGGGTGTGGTCGCGGAGCGTCGGCGACGGTGCCCTGCGGGTCCGGTACGGCGTGGCCGCGCAGCCACTGGCCCTCGAGCTGGTCGCCCCCGAGCGGGCTTCCCTCGACCGGGCCGACCCGGTCGCCGCCGCGGCCCTGCACCGGCTGCTCGCGGTGCACCGCTGCGTACCGGACCTGCCTGCCACGCTCGACCTGGCCGACACCGGGGCGGTGGAGGTCTGCGGCGCCCCGGAGCCGGCCCGGGCGCTGGCCCGCGCGCTGATCTGCTCCGCCACCACCTTCCACTCCCCCGAGCGCCTCACCGTCGCGGTGCTCTGCCCGGAGAGCAGGCTCGCCCACTGGGACTGGGTGAAGTGGCTGCCGCACGCCCGCAGCCCGCACGCCCGGGACGCGGTCGGACCCCGTCGGCTCGTCGGCACCCGGCTCGACGACCTCGCCCCGCTGCTGGCCACCCGGAGTCCGAGGGATCCGGGGGGAGCCCGGGTCACTGGGGGCCCAGGGGGTCCGCACCTGCTCCTGGTCACCGACGGCGGCGACCCGACGCCGCCCCGGGCCGGGCTCCCCACCGGCTGGCCCCGGGTGACCCGGCTCGACCTGCCCGCCCGCTGGGGCGAGCTCGTCGGCCCCGGGGGGCTGAGGCTCGACCTCGGCGACGAGCCGGCGGCGGACGGCCGCCACCCGCTGAGGGTGCTGCGCCGTCACGAGGACGCCGTGATCGGCAGGGCCGATCGGTGTGACCCGGCGAGTGCCGAGGCGCTGGCCCGTCGGCTGGCCTCGCTGCACCACGCGGACAGCGGCCCGGTCGGCCGGGAGGCCGGGGCCGGGTCGTCGGTCCCGGAGCTGCTCGGGCTCGGCGACGTGCGGACCTTCGACCCCGCGACGGCGTGGCGCCCCCGCGCGGCCCACGAGCGGCTGCGGGTGCCGATCGGTCTCGACCCGGCCGGCCACCCAGTGCACCTCGACCTCAAGGAGTCCGCTCAGCAGGGCATGGGGCCGCACGGCCTGCTCGTCGGGGCGACCGGCTCCGGCAAGTCGGAGCTGCTGCGCACGCTGGTCCTCGGGCTGGCCGCCACGCACTCCCCCGGGCACCTCAACCTGGTGCTGGTCGACTTCAAGGGTGGCGCCACCTTCGCCGGGATGGCGGCACTGCCGCACGTCTCGGCGGTGATCACGAACCTCGCCGAGGAGCTCGCGCTGGTCGACCGCATGCACGACGCCCTCGCCGGGGAGATGGTCCGCCGCCAGGAGCTGCTGCGGGCGGCGGGGAACCTCGCCTCGGTCCACGACCACGACCTGGCCCGACGCTCCGGGGCGGGCCTGCGCCCGTTGCCGTCACTGGTGGTCGTCGTCGACGAGTTCTCCGAGCTGCTGTCGGTCAAGCCCGAGCTGATCGACCTGTTCGTGACGATCGGCCGGCTCGGCCGCTCACTGGGCCTGCACCTGCTGCTCGCCTCGCAGCGGCTCGAGGAGGGCCGCCTGCGGGGCCTCGAGTCGCACCTGTCGTACCGGATCGGGCTGCGCACCTTCAGCGCCGCGGAGTCCCGCGCGGTGCTGGGCGTGGCGGACGCCCACGAGCTGCCGCCGCTCCCGGGGCTGGGCTACCTGCGGGACGGGCCGTCCGAGCTGGTGCGCTTCCGCGCCGCCCACGTCTCGGGCCCACCGCCCCGACCGCCCGCCCGCCGCTCGCCGGTTCCGGCTACCACCCCCGACATCCGGTCCAGCGTCCGGCCGTTCACGATCGCCGAGGTGCCGGCCGCGACGCCTCCCTCGGGGTCACCGTCGGGGTCACCGCCGGGGTCACCCGCACCGGTCCGTGCGAGCGACGACGACGGCGACGGCCCGCCGGCGTCCCTGCTCGACCTGGCCGTCGGGCGGATGCGAGGGCACGGACCGGTCGCGCACCGGGTCTGGCTGCCGCCGCTCGATCGGCCCGACACCCTCGGCGACCTGCTGGGTGACCTCCGGGCGGACCCCCACCTCGGTCTCGTCTCGACGCGCTGGCGTGGGAGGCCGGGCCTGGTCGTGCCGCTCGGCACCGTCGACCTCCCGCACGAGCAGCGGCGTGACCCGCTCACCGTGGACCTGGCCGGCGTGGGCGGCCACGTCGCGGTCGTCGGCGGGCCCCGCAGCGGCAAGAGCACGCTGCTGCGCACCCTGGTGTCCGGTCTCGCGCTGACCACGACCCCGCAGGAGTCCCAGGTGTTCGTGCTCGACTTCGGCGGGGGGACCTGCGCCTCCCTGAGCCGGCTGCCCCACGTCTCGGGCACCGCCACCCGTGCCGAGCGCGACGTCGTCCGCCGGATCCTGGCCGAGGTGCGGGGGGTGGCGGAGCGACGCGAGGCGTACTTCGCCCGGCACGCCATCGACTCCATCGAGACCTACCGCGCGCTGCGGGCGGCGGGCCGCGCCGACGACGGGTACGGCGACGTGTTCCTGGTGGTGGACGGTTGGAGCACGCTGCGCGTCGACTTCGAGGACCTCGAGCTCGACCTCCAGCACCTCGCCGGGCGCGGCCTCACCTACGGCGTGCACGTCCTGGCCGGGGCCGCCCGCTGGGCGGACTTCCGCACCGCGGGGCGCGATCTCTTCGGCACCCGGATAGAGCTGCGCCTCGGCGACCCCAGCGACTCGGAGATCGACCGCTCGGCGGCCGCGCGCGTCCCCGTCGGGCGCCCCGGCCGGGGCCTCGTGTCGGGCGCGCGGCACGTGTTGACCGCCCTGCCCCGCCTCGACGGCCACACCGACGACCTTGTCGCAAGGGTGGCCACCGCCTGGCCGGGGCCACCCGGCCCGGAGCTGCGGCTGCTGCCCGAGCGGGTCGAGCTCGCGGCGCTGCGTGAGCGGGCCGCACCGGCCCCCGGCGACCGCCGTCTCCTGCTCGGCCTCGACGAGCAGGAGCTCGCGCCGCTGCGTCTCGACCCGGACCTCGAGGCGCACCTGCTGCTGCTCGGCGACGGCCGGTCGGGCAAGTCCAGCACCCTGCGCACCTACCTGCGCGAGGTGATGCGCACCCGCCGCCCCGACCAGGCCCAGATCCTGCTGGTGGACTACCGGCGCTCGCTGCTCGGGGAGGTCCCGGAGGACTACCGGCTCGAGCACCTCGGCTCCGCGACCCGCGCCGAACCCGCCCTGCGTGACCTCGCGACGTACCTGGAGGGCCGTCTCCCCGGCCCCGAGGTCACCACCGCGCAGCTGCGCGAACGCTCCTGGTGGCGCGGCGCCGAGGTGTTCGTGGTCATCGACGACTACGACCTGGTGGCCACCCGCGCGAGCTCGCCGGTCCACGTGCTCCAGCCGCTCCTGGCCCAGGCCGGCGACGTGGGTCTGCACCTCGTCGTCGCCCGGCGCTGCGGAGGCGCCGCCCGCGCCCTCTACGACCCGGTGCTCCAGTCCCTGCGCGACCTGGCGTCGCCCGGGCTGCTGCTCGCCGGCAGCCCGGAGGAGGGTCCGCTGCTCGGGGGCCAGTGCCCGCAGCCAGGTCCTCCCGGACGCGGTCGGCTCATCACCCGGGACCGTGGCGTCGAGGTGCTCCAGGTGGCGTCCAGCGACGGTGGTGCAAGGTAGATCACACGACGTGAGACACGGCTGTAACAGGGTGTCAACCCGGCGGCGACGTGGGTCGCGCACGCTGGCCGCTCACTCACTTCGTCAGGAGGCTGCCATGTCTACCGTCACCACCGCCGAGCAGTTCACCGAGCTCCGCGCCCACGAGGTCGCCCAGCACGCCGCAACGCGCGCCGAGGCCCTGGCCGAGCAGCGCGAGCGGCTCCAGACCCGCCACTCGCACGCGCTCACCAGCCTGATGAGCCAGCGCTGCGACCTGCGCGGCGTGCACGCCCTCGCCGACTTCGTCGACGAGTCGGTGCGCTGGAGCGCCTGACCCCCACGCAGCGCGTGCAGCAGCGGCTCAGCGACGACCGGTCTTGAACATCCCGCGGGCGATCTCCCGGGCTGCGGTGCGCACGAGGTCCTTGAAGGGCGCCGAGGTCACCAGGTCGTTGAGCAGGTCACCGCCCTCGGAACGCGGTCGGGAGCGCGGCTGGGGCGCCCGCTTCGTGCGTGAGGGACTCGGCCGGCGCCCGGCCTGCTCGGCCTGCTCGGTCTCCTCGGCCTGCTTGGCCGCACCCTGCTCGAGGCGGGCGGCCAGCCGTTCGCGCGCGGAGTCCCGGTCGATCGCCTCGCCGTACCTCGCCAGGCCGGGGCTGGCCGCGACCAGGGCCTGCATGGCGGCCGGCTCCATGGGGGCCATCAACGACTCCGGCGCCCGCAGGCGGGTCCACGCGACCGGGGTCGGGGCGCCCCGCTCGTTCATCACCGTCACGATCGCCTCGCCGATGCCCAGACCGGTGATCACCGCCCCCAGGTCGTCGTACGCCGAGGTCGGGTAGGTGCTGACCGTCGCCTTGAGCGCCTTGGCGTCGTTGGGGGTGTGCGCCCGCAGCTGGTGCTGGATCCGCGAGCCGAGCTGGGCCAGCACCTCGTCGGGAACGTCGGTCGGGCTCTGGGTCACGAAGACGACCCCCACCCCCTTGGATCGGATCAGCCGGACCGTCTGCGCGATCTGGTCGAGGAACGCCCCGGAGGCGTCCTTGAAGAGCAGGTGCGCCTCGTCGAAGAAGAAGACGAGCTTCGGCCGGTCGACGTCCCCGACCTCCGGGAGGTCGTGGAAGAGGTCGGCCAGCAGCCACATGAGGAAGGTGGAGAAGATCGCCGGACGGTCCTGCAGGTTCGGCAGCTCCACCAGGCTGATCAGGCCACGGCCGTCCGCGGCCAGCCGCAGCAGGTCCGCGGACTCGAACTCGGGCTCGCCGAAGAAGGCGTCGGCGCCCTGGTCGGAGAATCCGATCAGCTCGCGCAGGATCACCCCGGTGGTGGCGCTGGAGAGGCCGCCGAGCTCCTTGAGCTCGGTCTTGCCCTCGGCACTGGTCAGGTGCTGGACGACGGCGCGCAGGTCGGCCAGGTCGAGCAGCGGCAGCCCGGCGCGGTCGGCGTAGTGGAAGACGAGCCCGAGGCTGGACTCCTGCGTGTCGTTGAGCCCCAGCACCTTGCTGAGCAGCGTCGGGCCGAAGGACGACATCGTCACCCGGATCGGCACGCCGGTGCCCTCGCCACCGAGGGCGTAGAGCTCGACCGGGAAGCCGGTGGCCGCCCACGCCTGGCCCACTGAGGCGGCACGGTCGGTGATCTTCTCGCCGCCCACCCCCGGGGCGCCGAGCCCGGACAGGTCACCCTTGATGTCCGCGGCGAAGACCGGGACGCCCTGGGCGCTGAGCTGCTCGGCGATCAGCTGGAGCGTCTTGGTCTTGCCGGTGCCGGTCGCGCCCGCCACCAGGCCGTGGCGGTTGAGCATCCCCAGCGGGATCCGGATCGGCACGTCGCCGAGCGTGGTGGCGTCGAGCATCAGCCCCCCGAGCTCGAGGGCCGGCCCGTCGAAGGTGTAGCCGGGGGCCACGGCGGCGACGATCGGGCTCTGTGTGGCGCTCATGCCTGCCACCCTAGGGGCGGCCGCGAGCCACGCGCGGGAGTGGCGAGATGTCGGACTCTCGTTATAGTCGCCGCGTGATCTTCAAGCGCGTGGGCGACGGCAGGCCCTACCCGGACCACGAGATGTCCTCGCGCGCCTGGGCGTCCGTCCCACCCCGTCAGGTCCGGCTCGACCAGCTGGTGACCACGAAGGACACCCTCCAGCTCGCTGCCCTGCTCGACGAGGACTCGACGTTCTACGGTGACCTCTTCGCCCACGTCGTGGAGTGGCGCGGCGAGCTGTACCTCGAGGACGGCCTGCACCGGGCCTTGCGCGCGGCGCTGCAGCAGCGTCACGTCCTGCACGCCCGGGTGCATCCGGTGGAGGGCTGATGCGCGCCGGCACCCGCACCGCCCTCACGCTGGCGACGCTGGCCGTGATCCTGCTGGTCGCGGCCGCCTGGGGCATCTCCGCGCTCACCGCACCGTTTCCCGGCAAGGTGGATCTCCCCACCTGCGTGGCGACCGACGTCGCGAAGGGCACCAAGGTCTTCCCCGACCAGGTGGTGGTCAGCGTCTTCAACGCCGGCAACCGCGAGGGCCTGGCCGGGCTCACCATGCGCCAGCTCACCACGGCGAACTTCGTCGCCGGGAACAGCGGCAACGCGCCGGACAGGGCCAAGGTCCCGCGCGCCCAGATCTGGAGCTCCGAGCCCGGCAACCCCGCCGTGCAGCTCGTCGCCCGCCAGTTCCGCCCGAAGGCCCGGGTCGTGAAGGGCAAGGCGCTCGGCCCCGGCGTCGTCGTCGTCGTCGGCGACGGCTTCCGCACCCTGGTCAAGGGGCCGAAGCGGGTCGTGGCCAAGCGCGCCAGCACCATCTGCAGCCCTCCGACCATCACTCCCTGACGCCTGGTCCCGGGCCCGTCAGTTCCCGGACTCGTCCTCGAGCCACTGGGCCAGTCGACCGCCCGCGCTGACCTGGCGCAGTCGCTGCTCGGTGCGCTCGCGCTGCTTGCGGGGTGTCACGACCAGCAGGTCGTCGCCGTGGCGCAGCACCGTACGCCGTTCCGGCACGATCGTGAGGCCCTCACGGATCACCATCGAGACCGAGGCGCCCGGGGGCAGCCGCAGCTCGCCCACCTCGACGCCGTGCATCCGCGAGACCGGGCTGATCGAGACCTGGAGCAGGTCGGCGGCGACCCGCTCGAGCGGGGCCGCCTCCATCTCCAGCCCGCGCGGCTCGGAGCGCCGCGCCACCTTGAGGACCCGTGCGACGACGGGCAGGGTCGGACCGGTCAGCAGCGTGTAGATCACGACCATCACGAACACCAGGTCGAAGAGCCGCGGTGAGCCCGAGACGCCGGCGGCGAGCGGGATCGTGGTGAGCACGATCGGCACGGCCCCGCGCAACCCGGCCCAGGAGACGAACGACAGCTCGCGCCACGGCATGGGCTGGACCACCGAGCTGACCAGCACCGAGAGCGGGCGCGCGACGAAGGTCAGCACCAGGCCGGCGCCGATCGCCAGGCCCACGGTGGAGAACGAGATCCGACCCGGGGAGAGCAGCAGGCCCAGCATCACGAAGAGCCCGATCTGGGCCAGCCAGGCGACCCCCTCGGCGAAGGAACGGGTGGCGGCGCGGTGCGGCAGCTCGCTGTTGCCCAGCACCAGGGCGGCGACGTACACCGCGGCGAAGCCGGAGGCGTGGATCATGCCCGCGGTGCCGTAGGCCAGGAAGGTCAGGGTGAGCACCGCCAGCGGGTAGAGACCCGAGCTGGGCAGCGCCGCGCGCCGCATCACCCAGGCCCCACCGAACCCGCAGGCCAGGCCCACCAGAACGCCGACGACCAGCTCGAAGACCACGATCCCGGCCGTGCCCAGGATGCCGTTCTCCACGACCGCGCCGGTCGAGATCAGGGTCACCAGCACCACGGTGGGGGCGTCGTTGAGGCCGGACTCCGCCTCCAGGGGCCCGGTGATCCGGCGCGAGAGCGGCACGACCCGCAGCACCGAGAAGACCGCGGCCGCGTCGGTCGGGGAGGTCACCGCGCCGAGCAGCACCGCCAGCTCCCAGGGCAGCCCGAGCACGTAGTGGCCGGCGAGGGCCATCACGGTGATCGAGACGACCACGCCGACGGTGGCCAGCGAGACCCCCAGGCGCATGGAGGGACGGGCCTCGTGCCAGCTGGTGGTCAGGCCACCCTCGGCCAGGATGATCGCCAGCGCCGCGAAGCCCAGCGAGTGGGCGAGCTCGGCGTCCTCGAAGCCGATGCCGAACCCCGCCTCCCCGAGCGCGACGCCCATCAGCAGGTAGATCAGCAGGCTGGGCAGGCCGGCGCGTGAGGAGAGCCGCACCGCGAGGATCGCCAGGATCGTGACGACGGAGCCCACCAGCACGAAGGTGTCGAGCTGGTGGACGTCGAACGACACAGGTCACCTCGTGCACGAGCAGGGGCGGCGGAGACCCAGTCTATCGGCGCGCGGACTACCGTCGCTCGGGTGATCACCCCCGAGACCTCCCGGCTGCAGGTCGCCAGCCGGGCCAACGTGCCGCCCTTCCACGTCATGGACCTGCTGGCGGCCTCGGCCGAGCGCCAGCGCACCCACGGCGACGTCCTCAACCTGCTGGCGGGCCAGCCGAGCACCGGCGCCCCGGTCCCCGTCCGGGACGAGGCCATCCGGCTGCTCGGGTCGGGCGACCCGCTCGGCTACACCCCCTCCGCGGGAATCCTGGAGCTGCGCGAGGCGATCGCGGCCCACCACCAGCGGATGCACGGTGTCGCGGTGAGCGCCGAGGAGGTGGTGGTGACGACCGGCTCCAGCGGCGGGTTCCTGCTGGCCTTCCTCGCGGCGTTCGAGGCCGGCGACCGGGTCGCGATGGCCCGTCCGGGCTATCCCTGCTACCGCAACGTGCTGAGCGCGCTCGGCTGCGAGGTGGTGGAGATCGCGACCGGGCCCGAGACCCGCTTCCAGCCGAGCGTGGCGCAGGTCGCGGCCCTGCACGAGGAGATCCCCGGAGGCCTGCGCGGCCTGGTCGTCGCCAGCCCGGCGAACCCCACCGGCACCATGCTGCTGCCCGCCGAGCTGGCCGCGCTGGCGGCGTGGTGCGAGGCGAACGGCGTCCAGCTGATCTCCGACGAGATCTACCACGGCATCGAGTACGGCGTCCTCGACGGTGCGCAGGCGCTCTCGCGCAGCGCGTGGGAGACGAGCCGGGAGGCGGTGGTGTTCAGCTCGTTCTCGAAGTACTTCTCGATGACCGGCTGGCGGATCGGCTGGATGCTCGTCCCCGAGCGGCTGCGGCGCGCGGTCGACGTCCTCACCGGCAACTTCACGATCTGCCCGCCGGTGCTGGCCCAGCGGGCCTGCCTCGCCGCCTTCGACGATGCGTCGTACGCCGAGCTGGACGGGCACGTCACCCGGTACGCCGAGAACCGCCGACTGCTGCTCGAGGGACTCCCGCGGCTCGGCATCACGGAGCTGGCGCCGGCGGACGGCGCCTTCTACGTCTACGCCGACGTCGGGCACCTGAGCCAGGACACGATGGCCTTCTGTCACGACCTGCTCGCCCGCACCGGCGTCGCCCTGGCGCCCGGCGTCGACTTCGACACGGCGCAGGGCAGCCGGTTCGTCCGCCTCAGCTTCGCCGGCCCGGGCCCCGAGATCGAGCAGGCCCTGGAGCGGCTCGTCCCCCACCTCACCCCCTGACCCATCCGCCCGCTGGTCGAGGAGCGAGGGGACCAGCGTCACCCACCCGCTGGTCGAGGTGCGAGGGGCGCCAGCGTCACCCACCCGCTGGTCGAGGTGCGAGGAGCGCCAGCGACGAGCCTCGAGACCCGGTGACCGTGACCGCCGCGCCCGGCTCACCGGGTTCCGAGACGCTCGCTGCGCTTCCTCCTCAACCAACGGTGCGAGCCCCACCCGATGGTCGAGGTGCGAGGAGCGCCAGCGACGCGCCTCGAGACCCGGTGAGCTGGGCTGCCTCGTCGCCGGGTTTCGAGACGCTCGCTGCGCTCCCTCCTCAACCACCGGGGGGAGCCCCACCCCGCTGGTCGAGGAGGGAGGAGCGTCAGCGACGAGCCTCGAGACCCGGTGAGACGACCAGCAAGGTCACCGAAAAATTCTTCTCCACACCCTCCCCCGGATGGGGTAGATCCGGGGTCTGACTGTCGGTGGTCGGTGCTGGAATGGGGTCATGGCCGAGACGATCAGCAGCCCCGAGGCACCCTCGGCGGTGCTGGCTGCGGTGCGCTCGGCCCGCCGGGTCGAGGACGCCGAGGCCGCCCGCCAGCTGCGGCTCGCGGTGGACTGGGCGGCGATGCACTCAGTGGACTCGTTGGCCGACGCCGCGACCGTGTGGGACCGCGACTACGGCGACACCGGGGTCCCGGTCGCCGGACCCGGGGCACCCCTGGTCGCGGAGTTCTGCGTCGCCGAGCTCGCCGCCGCCATCGGGGCCTCCACCGACGCCGGCAGGGGCTACCTCGGGGAAGCCGTCGAACTCCGCTACCGCCTGCCCCGGGTCTGGGCCCGGGTCCTCGCCGGGGATCTGGTGGCGTGGAAGGCCCGCCGCATCGCCCGGGCGACGATCCACCTGTCCCGGGAGGCCGCGGCGTTCGTCGACGCCCACGTCGCGGCCGTGGCGCACAAGATCGGGCCCTACGCCCTCGACCGGCTCGTCGAGGAGGCCATCGCCCGGTTCATGCCCGAGGAGGCCGAGAAACGCCGCCGGGCGGCCGCGGACGGACGGCGCTTCGACATCGACACCACCAACACCTCGCTGGGCGGGACGGCGTCGGTGTGGGGTGAGCTGGACGTCGCCGACGCCCTCGACCTCGATGCCGCCGTCACCGCCGGGGCGGAGCACCTCAAGGCCCTCGGCTCCACCGACTCCGTCGACGTCCGCCGCGCCACCGCGGTCGGGGACCTCGCCCGACACCAGCAGACCCTCGACCTCAACACCCACACCACCGACACCGACGCTGATCTCAGGCCCCAGCGGAAGGCACGGCAGGTGGTGCTCTACGTCCACCTCTCCGACACCGCCCTCGTCCACGGCGGGTTAGGACGACTCGAGAACACCCGCTCGTTGGTCACCGCCGAGCAGGTCCGGGCCTGGTGCGGCACCCCCGACACCTCCGTGACTGTGAAGCCCGTGATCGACCTGAACGAGCATGTCCGGGTCGATGCCTACGAGGTCCCCGACCGGATGCACGAAGCGGCCGTCCTGGTGGACCACACCTGCGTATTCCCCTGGTGCACCCGCCCCGCCCGCGGGTGCCGCCCCGACGAGCACGACGCGGACTGTGACCACATCACCCCCCACGCACCAGACAACTCCGCCGGCCCGACGTCTTCGTGCAACATCGCCCCGTTGTGCCGTAGGCACCACCGGTTGAAGACCCACGGGGGCTGGCGGTACGCCCAGGTCGAACGCGGCACCTACCTCTGGACCTCACCTCACGGCCTGTCGTACCTCCGTGACCACGAAGGCACCCTCGACGTCACCCGCAACAACCCGTCCCGGCCCTGCGCCCACCCACCCGACCAGTAGCCCCACCGCCCCACACCCCGCCACACCATGGCGGGGTCACCGACATGTCCGCAGCCGGGTCACCGGGTTTCGAGACCCGGTGACCGGCCGTCTGCCTCCCTCACCGGGTTTCGAGACGCTCGCTGCGCTCGCTCCTCAACCAACGGCGTCCCGTTGGTCGAGGTGTGAGGAGCGTCAGCGACGAGCCTCGAGACCCGGTGACCGGCCGCCTGCCTCCCTCACCGGGTTTCGAGACGCTCGCTGCGCTCGCTCCTCAACCAGCGGGGTCGCCCTCCCGTTGGCGCTCGCTCCTCAACCGGCGGGCCCTGGCCCCGCACTCAGAGAAGGTCGTGGACGAACTCGCCGAGCTGGGTGAGGTTGCGGCACTCGACCATGGGCACGATCTCGGCGTAGGCCGACGCGGCGGAGTCGCCGGTGTCCCAGTGCCGGGCGTGCTCGGGGTTGAGCCACCAGCTGTGCCGGGCCGCGTCGGTCATCTCCCGCAGTGCGACGGTGGCCAGGTCGCTGTAGTTGGAGCGGGCGTCGCCGAGGATCAGCAGCGAGGTCTTCGGGCCGATCGCGTCGGGGTGCTGCTCGGCGAACTTCGTGAACGCCCGGCCGTAGTTCGTGCGTCCCCACAGAGCGGCGTGGGCGGTGGCGGCGGCGAGGTCGGTCATCACGTCCGCGACGTCGGCGCCGGGCCGGAAGTGCTCGGTGACCTCGTGGACCTGGTCGACGAAGGTGAACGCGCGGACCTTCTGGAACTGCTCACGCAGCGCGAAGACCAGCAGGAGCGTGAACTGGGCGAAGCTCGCCACCGAGCCGCTGACGTCGCACAGCACGACGAGCTCGGTGCGGTGCGGGCGCTTCGGCCGGTGGTGGGTGACGAGCGGGACGCCGCCCGTCGAGATCGAGGCTCGGACCGTCCGGCGGAAGTCCAGCGGGCCGCGGCGCTGGGCGTGGTGCTCCTGCGTCAGCCTGGTGGCGAGGCGGCGGGCCAACGGGTAGATCTCGCGACGCATCTCCTCGAGGTCGGAGCGGCGGGCCGCGGTGAAGTCGAGCCGGTCGATGGTGGGGCGTACGGCGACGTTCGCGACGTGGTCGGGCCCCTTCTCCTCGGCGATCCGGCGGCGCGCGTCGTCCTCGACCTGGCGGGTGAAGCCGCCTATCCGGCGGGCAGCGGCACGTCCGGCCTCGTCCTCGGTGCGGCCCTCGGCGAGCAGCGCCTCGACGATCTGGGCGGTGAGGTCGGCCGGCGAGACCCGCTGGAGCGAGGTGTACGCCGACCACGACGACAGGCCGGGTCCGCGACCGGGCATCGCGCCGAACCGGGAGACGGCCTCCACGGCGAGCCGGTCCAGAGCCTGCTGGTCACCCGCCGCGAGTGCCTCGGCGAGCTGCTCGCGGAGCTCGGCTAGCGCCTGGGCGGTATCGCGGACCTGTGGTTCGGGCGCCGGGTCCGCGCTCGCGTCCTGCCCGGCGGCGGGCGCGCCGTCCCCGACCAGCCGCGGGAAGTAGAGGTCGAAGAGCGTGTCGAACGTCGGCCGCTGGGTCCGCCGCTTGACCAGGGTGGCGGCGTACGCGTCCCGGATCACCGCCCGCTCACCCCAGCCGAGCACCCCGAGAGCCTCGATCGCGTCGAGGTCCTCGGCGAGCGAGACCGGCAGGCCGGCGCCGCGCAGCGCTTCGAGGAACGCGATGTGTCGGCTGACGAGGGACACGGCGGCTACGCCCGTCGGGCGAGCTTGAGCTCCCTGACCGCACGCTGCTGGTCGGAGGCGTGCTTGAGGACGACGCCGAGCGTGCCGGCGATCGCCTCCTCGTCGAGGTCACCGATCTCCAGCGCGATCAGGGTGCGGGCCCAGTCCACGGACTCCGCGATCGACGGCGCCTTCTTCAGCTCGAGCTCGCGCAGCCGGCCGACGGCCGCCACGAGCTGCGTGACGACCTTCTCCTCGAGGTCCGGCACCTGCGAGCTGACGATCTCCAGCTCGCGCTCGGCGTCGGGGTAGTCGAGGTGCAGGTAGAGGCAGCGCCGCTTGACGGCCTCGGAGAGCTCCCTGGTGGCGTTGGAGGTGAGCACGACGAACGGACGGCGTACGGCGACCACCGTGCCCAGCTCCGGGATCGTCACCTGGAAGTCGGAGAGCACCTCGAGCAGCAGGCCCTCGACCTCGACGTCGGTCTTGTCGACCTCGTCGATCAGCAGCACCGTCGGCTCCTCGCGCCGGATCGCGGTGAGCAGCGGGCGGGTCAGCAGGAACTCGTCGGTGAAGATGTCGTCGTGCGTCTCCGACCAGCTCTGGTCGTCCCCCTGGCTGGCCTGGATGCGCAGCAGCTGCTTCTTGTAGTTCCACTCGTAGAGCGCGCGTGCCTCGTCGAGGCCCTCGTAGCACTGCAGGCGCACCAGGTCGGCGCCCGTCGAACGCGCCACGGCCTTGGCCAGCTCGGTCTTGCCGACACCGGCGGGGCCCTCCACGAGCAGCGGCTTCTCGAGCGCCCCGGCGAGGAACGCCGTGGTCGCCGTGGCCGGGTCGGCCAGGTAACCGGCCCGGGCCAGTCGGGTGGTCGCGTCGGAGGGCGAGGAGAACCAGGTCACCGCGCGAGCATAGGCGCGACTCTCACCACCAGGTTCTGTGAGGTGTCCACCACCAGCCTCGCCCGACCGGGCTGCACACCGGCGGGGGGCCGGGGAGCCGGGGAGCGGAGCGAGGGCCGTCCGCGTGCTCAGTCGGAGCCGATCAGCACGCAGCGGGCCACGACGACGTTGCACCGCGCCAGGGCCTCCCCGCCGGCACCGGACCTGGCCAGGAGCGGGGCGACCAGGTTCTCGCCGTCCTCCCAGGACCACGCCCGGACCCGGAAGTCCCACCCGGACGGCGGTCGCAGCGTGGTCTGCTCCATGCCGTCGACGGCCTTCGCCAGGAGCTCCCGGACGACGGTGACCTCGCCACCCTCGGTCCCCGCCGGCACCCAGGCCAGCCACTCCCCGCTCGTGCTGACGGCGAGGTCGTCGTGGGTCGGCAGCGTCGCGACCCGGGTGAGCTCGCCACGGTCGGAGATCTCGGCGAGGTACGGCTCCCGGGCGCTCGGGTCGTCGACATCCCCGGTGCCGTCGCTGACGATCAGCCCGGCCGGGGTGTTGGCCAGGACCACCTGCTCCGGCGCGGTCACGCTCAGGTCGACGATGCGCTCACCGGTGCCGACGAGCGGCAACCACAGCAGGCTGGCCTTCGTGCCCTGGGAGATCACCCGGCCGTCGTCGGTGACGGCCCGCACCGTGACGGCGCTGCCGTCCTGCGGGTCGCCGAGGTCGACCGGGACGCTGCCCAGCCCTGACCCACCGGCCCCGGGGTCGGCCCCGGTGTCCAGCCCGGTCAGCACACCCCGGCCGTCCTGGGTGTCGGGCAGCGCGAGGAATCTCCCGTTCGGCGAGATGACCGGAGGCGCGTCGTGCTGGCCACCGAGATCCTGCGGGGTCGCATCGCGGCCCCACCACCAGGTGTAGTCGGTCCGCAGGCCGAGCCACGCGGTGTCACCGTGCCAGACCGACCACCAGGTCCCGGGCACCTGCTGGCCGTCGACGTAGAGCCGCTGGTCGAGCACGTAGGGGACGGCCGGCAGGCCCTTGCGGATCCTGACGCCCGCGGGCGTCGGACCGGGTGCCGGGGAAGCGGACGGCGCCGACGAGGTCGACGGCCTGGGCGTCGGTGAGATCGGGGCCGGTTCCTGCCCCCCGCGGGTCAGCAGCCCCACAGCGACCGCTCCGGCGACGAGCAGCACGACGGCGGCGGCCACCAGCAGCGCCGGCCCGGGCCGCACGGCCCGGGGCCTCTCCTGCGGCAGCGGCGGCATGGACGGGATCCGGAGGCTGCCGGCCACCTCCCGCAGCTCGCGGCTCAGGCTCTCCTCGAGGTCGGACATGTCAGTTCCCCCTCCCGTCGGTTCCGGCCGAGGCCAGCGCGGCGCGCAGGGCCTTGAGCGCGTGGTGCGCGGTCGACTTCACGGTGCCTCGCGAGCAACCGAGCGTCTCCGCGATCTGCTGCTCGCTGAGGTCCTCGTAGTAGCGCAGCACGACCACGGCGCGCTGGCGTGGCGGCAGCACCCGCACGTGCGGCCACAGGACCCAGTGGTCCTCGGGACCGCCGGCCGACTGGTGGGCCGGCTCCGGGGGTGCGTCGGTGAGCAGCTCCAGACGTCTTGCCTTCGGCCTTCGCTGGGAGAGGTAGGTGTTGGTGAGCGTCCGACGCAGGTACGCCGTCGGCGAGTCGGCCGCCTGGACGCGGGACCAGGACCCGTACGCCTTGAGCAACGTCTGCTGGGCGAGATCCTCGGCGTCCGCGTGGTGGCCGGCCAGCAGGTAGGCGTAGCGGTAGAGCGAGGGCCATGCCATCGCGGCGTACTCCTCGAACGTCGGCGCGTCCATGCCGCTCGTCACGGTGTTCCTCATCCAGCACCTCCCCTTCTGCTCACCTGACGCGGGGAGCCGGTCGGCAGGTTGTGTCCGGTCCCGAGCTCTCTGCTCGGGCCCTTGTCGCAGATCACAGCATGGAGAGGCGTCAGCGGCGCCCGGCTCTTCCGGGAGGCGGCCGTGGAGTCGATCTCGCTCCTGCCCCGCACGTGCGCAGGACCGGCTGCACGACCCAGGAGACGGGACCAAGAACACCCGGACCCACAGAGGCGTGGATCCGGGTGTCTGCGACGTCCTGCGACATCACCTTGGCGGTGGCGGAGGGATTTGAACCCTCGGTCGGCTTGCACCGACAAACGCTTTCGAGGCGTTCTCCTTAGGCCGCTCGGACACGCCACCGCGGGAGAGATTACCGGAGCCGGGCGACCGGGTGAAATCGGCCTCCGGCTCCGGCTCAGCCGGCCGCGACCACGATGACGTGCAGGTGCCGCGGCCCGTGGACGCCCTCGACCCGGTCGAGCTCGATGTCGCTGGTGGCACTCGGCCCGCTGACCCAGGTGAGGGGCCGCAGCGGGTCCAGCAGGGCGACGGCGTCGGGGACGTCGGCCACCACCTGCTCCTCGCGCACGATGCAGACGTGCCGGTCCGGCACCAGCGTGATCGCTCGCCGGCCCTGCCCCGGGCCGTGGTCCAGGACCACGGTCCCGGTCTCGGCGATGCCCACCCGGGCCTCGGTGACGACCGCGTCTAGCTCGTCGAGCTCGAGGGCGCTCAGGCCGTCGTCCTGCACCGCGCCGGGCACCTCGACCCCAAGACCGGGTGGCACCACGACCCGGGCGCCGGCGGGCAGGGCAGCGGCCACGACGGCGGCGAGGTCGGCGGCCGAGCACCGCTCGACGACGGCCCGGTAGTCCGCCACCCGCTCGGCGAAGAGGTCGACCAGACGCGGGTCGCCGGCCGGGGCCGGCGCGCCCCGTGGCGCAGGCGGGATCTCTCCCCCGGGCTCGACGCCGTCGAGCGCCGAGCGGACCCGGGCGAGGATGTCGTCACGGGCGCTCACGAGCGGCCCCCCTTCGTGCGTTGCCACCAGCCGCGGAAGGACTCCCGGGGTGGTGCGGGCAGGTCGCGGGCACCGGTCCAGCCCGCCCCGGGCCCGGGGATCCGACCGACGGCGGAGCGCCCGCCGGGCAGGGTGCTGCGGCCGAAACGGGTGAGCACCCGGCCGGCCAGGCCGGACGCCTTCTCGGCCAGCGCCAGACGGCGGCTGTCGCTGAAGGCCCAGGCGGTCGCGCGCATCGCCACGGCCTCGGCCTTGGGCACGGTGTCGTCGCGGTGCCCGTCGACGACCTTGGCCCGCAGGTGGACGAGCACCTCCGGGATGTCGATGCGCACGGGGCACACCTCGAAGCAGGCGCCGCACAGCGAGGAGGCGTAGGGCAGCGAGTCGGTCTGCTCGTCGACACCCGTCCCCTTCATCAGCGGGTTCAGGATCGCGCCGATCGGGCCGGGGTAGACCGAGCCGTAGGCGTGCCCGCCCACGCGCTCGTAGACCGGGCACACGTTCAGGCAGGCCGAGCAGCGGATGCAGCGCAGGGCCTGGCGGCCGACGTCGTCGGCCAGCGCCCGGGTGCGCCCGTTGTCGAGCAGGACGACGTGCACCTCCTGCGGCCCGTCGCCGGGGGTGACCCCCGACCAGGTCGAGGTGTACGGGTTCATCCGCTCCCCGGTGGAGGAGCGCGGCAGCAGCCGCATCATCGTGTCGACGTCCTGCCAGGTCGCCAGCACCTTCTCGATGCCGACCACCGAGACCAGCACCTCCGGCAGCGTCAGGCACATCCGGCCGTTGCCCTCGGACTCGACGACGACCAGCGTGCCGGTCTCGGCGACCGCGAAGTTCGCCCCGGAGACGGCGACCTTGGCCCGCAGGAACTTCTCGCGCAGGTGCAGCCGCGCCGCGGCGGCCAGCTCGGCCGGCTCGTCGGTGAGCCCCTCGGGGGCAGGACGGCCGGCACCGGCCATCCGGGCGCGGAAGATCTCGCGGATCTCCGCGCGGTTGCGGTGGATCGCCGGCACCAGGATGTGGCTGGGCAGGTCGTCGCCGAGCTGCACGATCAGCTCGGCCAGGTCCGTCTCCCAGGCGGCGATGCCCTCCGCCTCCAGGGCCTCGTTCAGGCCGATCTCCGCGGTGGCCATGGACTTCACCTTGACGACCTCGTCGACCTCGTGGCTCTTCGCGATCCGCGCGACGATCGCGTTGGCCTCGGCGGCGTCGTTCGCCCAGTGCACCGTCGCCCCGCGGGCCTGCAAGGAGGCCTCGAGGTCGAGCAGGTTGCGCTCGAGGTCGCGCAACGCGTTCTCCTTGATCGCCGCGCCGGTCAGGCGCAGGTCCTCCCAGCCCTCGACCTCGGCGACCACCCGGGCCCGCTTGTTGCGGATGGTGGTGGTGGCGTGCGCGAGGTTGTGACGCAGCTGGGTGTCGGCCAGCGCCGCGCGCGCGGCCTCGGGGAACGCCGGCATCCCGACGAAGGTGCCGCTCACAGCTGCCCCTGCGATGTGGCCGGGGTCGTTGCCGGGGAGGTCGCCGGGCTGGACGATCGTGCGGGCCCGGACGGTGACTCCTCGGTGGCCGCCAGGATCTCCGCGAGGTGCATCACCCGGACACCGGAGCGCTGACGGGAGAGCATTCCGCCGATGTGCATCAGGCAGGAGTTGTCGCCGGCGACCAGCACCTCGGCTCCCGTCTCCCGGACGTGCCGGGCCTTGTCGGCGCCCATGGCGACCGAGGTGTCGGCGTTCTTGACCGCGAAGGTGCCGCCGAAGCCGCAGCACTCCTCCGCGGCCGTGAGCTCGCTCAGGCGCAGGCCGCGCACCCGCTCGAGCAGCCGGCGGGGCCGGTCGCCCACGCCCAGCATGCGCAGCGAGTGGCAGGTCGGGTGGTAGGTGACCCGGTGCGGGAAGTAGGCCCCGACGTCGGTGACGCCGAGGACGTCGACGAGGAACTCGCTGAGCTCGTGGACCTTGGGCGACGTCCGGGCCACCCCGTCCACCAGCGCGGCGTCGCCGGAGCGCCGAGCCACGATCCCGTGCTGGTGACGGGCCGAGCCCGCGCACGAGCCGGACGGCGTCACGATCGCGTCGTAGCCGGCGAACGCGTCGACGAACGTGCGGACCACCGGCACCGCCTCGTCGAGGTATCCGGTGTTGACCATCGGCTGCGCACAGCAGGTCTGGGCGGCCGGGAAGTCGACGTCGACCCCCAGGCGTCGCAGCAGGGTCACCACCGCCTTGCCGGTCTCCGGGAACATCGCGTCGTTCACGCAGGTCACCATCAGGGCCACGCGCACGCGCTCACCACCTTCCGTCGTCGTCCCGCAGATCTTGCCATCTGCCTGAGACGGGGCTCACGCAGCCACGGCGAGCCCTAGCCTGAAGGCATGGCGACGAAGAAGAACTGGTCCGACCTGAGCGCGACCCAGCAGAGGCTCGTGATCGTGGCGGCGGCCGCGGAGGCCGTGGTGACCTCGGTGGCCCTGCGCGACCTGAGCCGGCGCCCGGAGGCCGCCGTCCGCGGCCCGAAGCTCGCCTGGCGGCTCGCCTGCTTCGTGCAGCCGGTCGGCCCGATCGCCTACCTGCTCGCCGGTCGTCGGTGATCGTGGACCCCTCTCGGTGCCGCACCGGGCATCGGGCACGATGAGCCCATGAGCGCCTACTGGATCAGCGAGTACCGGGAGATCATCGACGAGACGAAGGTGGCGGCGTACGCCGAGCTGGCCGGGCCCGCCCTCACCGGCGCCGGCGGCACCTTCATCGCCCGTGGCCTGCCCGAGCAGGTCTACGAGGCCGGCGAGCCGACCCGGACCGTCCTCATCGAGTTCCCCTCCGTCGAGGCCGCCCGGGCTGCCCACGACAGCCCGGCCTACCAGGAGGCCCTGGCCGCGCTCGACGGCGGCGCCGTGCGGGACATGCGGATCGTCGCGGGGGTGTAGCCCGCAGGTGGAGCAGGCCACGAGCGCGAGTGCCGCGATGACCGGACTGGACGCGGCGGAGTCCGCCTCCCCGGTCGAGGCGGTCGAGGCCGTCACGCGCGAGCTCGGCAAGGCCTTGGGCGCGCTCAACGTCTCGTTCCTCGTGGCCGACCTCTCGGGCCGGGCCCTGGTGCGGCTCGCCCACGTCCGGCTGCGCACCGCCGAGGGGGCCACGGTCGCCCCGTTCGGGCCGGGCGAGCGACGTGCCGCCGAGGAGTCCGCGACGGTGCTGCCCTTCGACGGTGGGCCGGCCGAGCGAGCGGTCCGTTCCCAGGAGACCCAGGTCGTGGGCCCGCGCACGACGACGCTGGAAGGGTCCGACGGGACGGCGTCGTGGCTGGTGCTGGCGCCGGTCACCGAGCGGGGGGAGGTCATCGGCCTCCTCGAGCTGACGCTGCCCCACGAGCCGCTGGCGGCGACGTTGGCCGAGATCGGCCGGCTGGCCCATCTGCTGGCGTTCGTGGTGATCGCCAACCGGCGGCACACCGATCTGTACGAGTGGGGACAACGCACCCGGCCCCTGAGCCTCTCCGCGGAGATCCAGCACCGGTTGCTGCCCGGGCCCCAGACGTGCGAGGCCGGGTCGTTCACCCTCGCCGGCTGGCTGGAGCCGGCCGCGGACATCGCCGGGGACACCTTCGACTTCAGCGTGGCCCGCGACCTCCTGCACCTGTCGCTGACGGACGCGATGGGCCACGGCGTGGCAGCTGCCCTGGCCGCCACCCTGTGCGTCGGGAGCCTGAGGAGCACGCGCAGCAAGGGTGCGTCACTGCTGGAACAGGCCGCCTCGACCAATCTCGCCCTGCTCGACCACGCGATCGTGAGCGGCCTCGAGGACTTCGTGACCGGGCTGCTGGGCCGCCTCGACCTGCGCACCGGCGCGCTGGACCTGGTGAGCGCGGGGCACGTGGCTCCCTACCTCGCCCGGGGCGCGGGGGTGAGCAGCGTCGAGCTGCCGGCGGACCTTCCGCTCGGCCTGTTCCGGGACGCCACGTACCGCAGCACGCGTCTGGACCTCGAGCCGGGCGACCGGATCATCTTGGTCACCGACGGCATGCTCGAGCGCAGCGCGGTCGCCGTCGACCTGTCACAGGTGATCCAGGAGACCAGAGCGCTGCACCCGAGGGAGGCGGTCCGGGCCCTGGCCGACCGCGTGCTGGAGGCCACCGACGAGACCCTGAGCGACGACGCCACCGTGCTGTGCCTGGACTGGCACGGCGGGCACGGGCGCGACCGCGAAGGCCTCCACGGCGCCGAGCAGGCGAGAGCCAGCCGGCCGTCCGGTTGAGGCGGACGGGACGACGAGCCGACGGTCCGACACGCCGGGACCGACCGTGCTCGCGCGATCAGGCGTCGGAGTCGTCGTCCGGCTCGTCCTCGGCGAGCGACCCCGTACGGGTGGCGGCGGTCCACAGCAGGAGCTGGAGGAGGTACAGCTGCAGTCCTCGTGTCATCGGTTCAGCGCCAGCAGCAGGACGGCGGTCACCGCGGCCGAGAGGACCAGCGAGCCCAGGCAACCGAGACGGTTGCTGAAGAGGAAGAACATGTCGAGGGAAGTGCCCCGCTCCGGGGGGCGCCAACCCTTCGCACCCGAGAACTACCCCTAGGGGTGACCTGGCGCCCCCCGGTCGGGGCTCAGCGCTGTGCCCGTCGGACGTGGAAGCCGCGCAGGGCCTCCAGCGACGGGCGGCTGCACCCGGTCAGCGTCAGCGTCGTCCCGGCGGAGATGGCCGAGTCGCAGCACCTCATCAGTGCGCGCACGCCGTCGTCGTCGATGTCCGTCACGCGGCTGAGGTCGAGACCGACGCGACGAGCACCGTCGTGGACGGCGGCGCCGAGGGAGAGCTGCAGGTCGTGGGCGCTGACGACGGTGAGGCTGCCGTCCACCTCGATCGTCGTGAGGCCCGGCGACGCGTGTGAGCTGATCTGGTGCATGGTGGCTCCGGAGCGCGGGGCGGAGGCGACTCGCGGCGGAGTCGCCCTGACTACCAGATGGTAGGCAGACGGATCCCCGGATCGGCTGCGGTCATCAGATGTTCACACGCCGGCCACCCGCGGAGGGCTTCCGGCACTCAGGCCCTGCGGCGGGCGAGCAGCGTGGAGTCGTGGACGTCCATCCTCACCTCGCGGGTCATCGCGCGGGTCGCTGCTCGGCCACCAGGGCGTCGAAGCCGTCGGGCAGGCCGGGCAGCGGGTCCTCGGCCAGGAACAGCGCGTCGCGATGACCGGCGCAGAGATGGGTGAAGGCCTCAAAGGGCGCCTGACCGACGACCAACAGGTGCCCACCGGGAGCCACTGCTCCGCCCAGGCGACCCGCCACCTCGACCATCCCGCCGTCCGGCGGGGGCAGGAAGTGGCTGGTGACCAGGTCGTAGGACCGGTCGCCGGCCGCGAGGCTCCGGGCGTCGACCTGCCACCAGTCGGTGCGGCCGGCCAGCCAGATCGCGTCACCACCCTCGCCGCAGCCCAGGCCGCGACCGCCACCGCCGCAACCGGACCTGGCGTCAGGCACCTGGGGACCACCGGGGCAGCTTCAGCGGAACCGGGCGATGACCTCGGGGGCCTGGTCGTCCCAGCCGTGCTCGGCGATGAGGCCCCAGCAGTCGGGGCGCGCCCCGTCGACGTCCGTGACGCCGTACTCGTCGGCGAGCTGCCGGGCGGTGAGCACCTGCCCCGCGAACCGGGCCGGGTCAGGGTCCGCGGCGAGCGCGGCCACGCCCCGGGCGACGTAGGTGGGTGACTCGGAGATGGCGAAGCCGGGCACCCTGACGACCGCGTCGTGCCAGCTGGCCTCGGTGACGCCGAAGCCGTCCAGCATCCGCTCCGAGCGGAGCCATCCCGGGGTCACCCCGAGGGCGGTGACGCTGTGGTCGGCCAGCTCGAACGTCAGGTTGGCGACCAGCCGGTCGACGCTCGCCTTGACGAAGTCGTAGTAGAAGCCGACGCCGGGGCGCACCACGGAGTTGACCGCGCTGGTGCCGTCGTTCATCTCCAGGAGCAGGCCCGCCCCCGACTCGAGCATCAGCGGCAACGCGAGGGCGCTGGTGATCACGTGGGTCTCCACGCCCAGCCGCACCATCCGGAGCCCGCCGGACAGGTCGTGCTCCCACAGCGGCTTGTCCCACTCGGCGTACCGGTCGCCGCCGAAGATGTCGTTGACCACGACGTCCAACCGCTGGTGGTCGCCACGGATGCGGTCGACCAGCGAGCGCACCGCGTCGACCTGGAGGTGGTCGACGCAGAGCGCGACGCCCTCCCCGCCGGCGTCCGCCATCAGCTCGCCGGTCTCCTCGATGGTCTCCGGCCGGTCCATCTCGGAGGGCCCCGAGACCCGGCTGCTGCGCCCCGTGGCGTAGACGAAGGCGCCCGCTCGGGAGAGCTCGACCGCGAGCGCCCGGCCGGCTCCACGGGTCGCGCCCGCCACCAGCGCCACCCGCCCGGAGAGGTCACCCGGCACGTCGTCCACCTCCCTTCGCACTGGCCGACGGGGACCGCCTCGGCGGCGTGGTCGACGTAGCGGACCATGGCGACACGATCCCCGCTCCCCAGGGGCAGATCAACCCCCTTGCAGGGGCGGTTCGACGTCCGCCCCCGCGCGGGTATGTTGCTCGGGTGAGCGATGACTGGCGCGTCCGGACGGTCGAGAGGCTGCGTTCCCTGATCCTCGTGGCCGAGCCCGACGCCGTCGAGGAGGTCAAGTGGCGCAAGGCCTCGAACCCGGACGGCGTCCCGACGTTCTCCTGCGCCGGCCTCGTCTGCACCATCGAGAGCTACCGGGACAAGGTCAAGCTCACCTTCGCGAAGGGCGCCTCGCTCGAGGACCCGTCCGGGCTGTTCAACGCCAGCCTGGACGCCGGCACCCGACGTGCCATCGACCTCCACGAGGGCGACCTGCCCGACGAACGGGCCTTCGTCGAGCTGGTTCGGGAGGCCGTGGCCCGCAACCGGTCCTGACCGGACCCTCAGCGCGGGACCGGCAGGACGAGCGGCTGGGCCGGGTCGCAGCCCTTCCACGTCAGCAGGATCTCGTTCGGGACCGGCGAGCCCCACGTGCCGGCCATGACGAACTCGAGCGACTCCTGTGGGCGCACCGTGGCTGACTCCGGCAGCCCGCGGCTGGTCGCGGCGGCCCCCTCCGGTGGGATGCGAACCTCCTCGGCGACGTCGGTGCCGACGTTGCGGAGCACGAAGGCGTTCCTGCTCCTGCGCTCCAGGGACCAGCGGACGTCGGCCGAGCCCGGCAGCAGTCGGCGCTCCCGGGTCCGACCGAGCTGCCCGGAGCCTTCCGCGTCCAGGGTCACGCCGGTGGCCTCGCGCAGCATCCGCTGCTCGGTCAGCCAGTTCGCTCGTTGCGCCGCCTCGGCCGAGAGCAGCGCCGCCCGAGCAGTCTCCCGCTGGATGCCCAGGGATCGCAGGGAGATGACCAGGGCGACCACGGCCAGCAACCCGCTGACCGCAACCCCCACGTACATCGCGACGATCTGCGCGTCGACAGTCAACAGGATCGGGCCGGCCACGATCGTGAGACTAGTTCACCCCTCCGGGACCGACGTACACCTCGCTCGCCGGGAGCCCGGGGCCCCGTAGCCGGACGACCCTGGCCTCAGAGCTCGTCCGACGGGCGCAGGTGACGTCGGGCGATGGCCCGGCCCTTCTCCACCCGTCGGAGGTACTTCTCCTCGTGCCCGAGGAAGTCGGTCGTCATCCACGTGGCGACCACCGCCTGGGCGATGGCCGAGCCGATGATCTTCGCACCGAGGCACAGCACGTTGCTGTCCGTGTGCGACCGGGCCAGGGTCGCGCAGAAGGGGTCCTGGCAGACCACCGCGTCGACCCCGAGGACCCGGTTCGCGATCATGGCGCTGCCGTAGCCGACGCCGTCGATGAGGATCCCGCGGTCCACCTCTCCCCTTCCGACGGCCAGCGCCGCCGGGTAGACGTGGTCCGCGAGATCACAGGGTGACTCGTCGTCGGCGCCGAAGTCGACGAGGTCGTGACCATCGGCTGCGAGCAGCGTGGCGATCTCCTGCTTGAGCCCGAAGCCGGCGTGGTCACTCGCGAGCGCGATCCTCATGCCCTCGACGGTGGCACGTCCGCGCGGCCCTCGCCACCCCCACCGGGCGACGTTGACGCCCGCGGAGCCGGTGACCTGTTTCCATGGCGCCCGTGAACTCATCCTGCTCGAGGCGCGACAAGGAGGTGTGAAAGCAGTCCAGGACGAGACACGCTCCGCCGTCCCCCGGCTGGGGCCACGCACCGACCACGACCTGATGCGGACGTCGCTGCACCGGCCCGAGCTGTTCGCCGAGATCTTCGACAGGCACGCGCCCGCCCTCCACCGCTACCTGAGCCGACGGGTGGGCGACCCGGCCGACGACCTGCTCAGCGAGACCTTCCTGACCGCGTTCCGCAAGCGCGGCGACTACCGCGAAGACCGCCTCGACGTGCGCCCGTGGCTCGTCGGCATCGGAGCCAACCTCATCCGGCGGCACCATCTCGAGCAGGTCGCCCGGCTCGGGGCACTGAGCAGGTCCTCGTCCAGCCTCGGGGCGTCCGGCTCCGTCGCGGCGGACGACTTCGAGGCGCCGTCGACCGGGGACCGTCCGCTCGCGCCCGCACCGGGCGCCGCCCCGTTGCGCGACGACGTGCGGCGCCGCGCACGAGCGGAGCTGCTCGGAGACGGTGCCGGCGACCGTCGCCGGACCGCGTCGCTCCGGCGACGGTTCGCCCTCCGTCTCGTCGCGGCGGCCGCGGCGGGTGCAGTGTTCGCCGGCCCGGCGCTCCTGGGGGCTCGGCAGCTCCGGCGCCATCGCGCTCACGCCCGTCGACCCGTTGTCGTTCCCGCTCACGCCGGCCACGGTGCCGGCCGGGCTGGGCGAGCCCGTCTTCGAGATGGACCCTCGCTGCGTGTCGGCCCGGGCGCGCAGGTCGTCGAGGTCGCGGAAGGGGTCACCTACACCCCCTGACGCCCACCCGCCGAGACGGTGCGAGGCCGCGGGCGGGCGTGGTCACACTCGGCCCCGCTCGCTCGTCAGTGGGGTGACAGCGGAGGTGGAAGGGTGGAGGCCGTGGACCGGACCGACATGTTCGAGGCCGAGCGGCCGCGCCTGGTGGGGATCGCGGACCGGGTGCTCGGCGACCACGCCGAGGCCCAGGACGTCGTCCAGCAGGCCTGGCTGCGGCTGCACGCGACGGCCGCCGAGATCGACAGCCTGCCCGCTTGGCTGACGACCGTGACCACCCGGCTCTGCCTGGACCGGCTGCGGTCCCGGACCCCGGTCCCCGTGGCGGTCGTCGAGCCCACGGGGACCGTCGACGACCCGGCCGACGACGTCGCGCTCGCCGACACCGTCGGTCTCGCGCTGAACGTGGTGCTTGACCGGCTCTCCCCGCGGGAGCGGGTCGCCTTCGTGCTCCATGACAGCTTCGGCTTCGACTTCCCGACGATCGCCGCCGTCCTGGAGACCACGCCGGCGGCCGCGCGCAAACTCGCCTCGCGGGCACGCGCCAAGGTCGCCCAGCCCCGTCCCGAGGACCGCCTGGCCGACTGGGAGGTGGTCGACGCCTTCATGGCCGCCGCCAGGAACGGGGACTTCGACCGGTTGCTGCGACTGCTCGCACCCGACGCCGCCGTGACCGCCGACGACGCCGCGGTCCGTGTGGGCACACCACGGCAGGTCGAGGGCCGCGACGAGGTGGCGACGTTCTTCGACGGCAGCGCCCGCGCCGCGCTCCCGGTCTTCGTCGGTGACCGGCCCGCAGCGGCCTGGTTCCACCTCGGCGCGGCCAGGGTCGTCTTCGACTTCACCATCCACGACGGTCTGGTGCGCGCGATCACCTTCCGCGCCGCGACCGGCGTGCTCTCGAGAGTCGTCCGCCGCGACGGCTCGCGGCCGCGCGACTGACCCCGGTCACACCCCGTCCGTCCCGATCGTCAGCAGAACAGGACACCGACCAGAAGGAGAAGGCCATGAAGACCATGACCTGCCGGGCCCTCGGAGGGCCCTGCGACCTCGAGCACCACGGCGAGAGCGCCGACGACGTCATCAAGGCCCAGGACGCGCACCTCAAGCAGGCGGAGCAGGCCGGCGACGCCACCCACCAGGAGGCCCGCGACGCGATGAAGGGCCGCTGGCGGCACCCCAGGAGGTCGATGGGGTGGTACAGCGACACCAAGCAGGCCTTCGCTGCCCTCCCCGACGACCCTCGCTGACCGGTCGTGCTCACGTCCTGTCGACCGGGCCGACCCCGGCCTTGCGTCTGTCTTGCGGGTTTCCCGAGCCACCCTTGCGACAGCCGGGCTAGTCTCACCTCGAACCGCCGGAGACCCGAGACTCCGGCGGTTCGTCACACTTCGTGCCACCCTGCCACCGCGCGACCGGCGTTCGACCGACGCGGAGAACGGGGGCCGCGTCGGAGTTCTCGTCGCCGGGTGTCCGGGCGCCGTTCAGGAGGCGCGCGTGCGGCAGGAAAGCAGTCGTCCGACGACGAGCCCGTCCTCGATGAGGTCACCCATGACCTGCTCCTGTTCCTGGGCGATCCGCAGGCCGTCGTCGTCGCGGTGGTCACGCTCGATGAGCGACGTGACCCGATCGACGGCACCCTGCCAGGCGTCGGGCGAGGCCGGGAAGTCCGCGATCCTGGCCTCTTCCTCCACCTCGAGGCCGGTTCGACGCATCGCCGCATCCAGCTCTCCCAGGGTGGGGAAGCGGTTGCCGTCGGGCTGCACCGGGAGCTCGTCGACCATGCTCGTGTAGACCAGCAGGCCGACCCTGGAACCCTGCCGCACGGCCCGTGCCATCTCGGCCAGGTGTCGGTCCTTGTCCTTGACGGTGCACAGCACGCCCAGTGACCAGGCGGCGTCGAAGGTGTCGTCCGGGAACGGCAGGGCAGCGCCGTCGGCCACCAGCACGGGCCGGCCGAAGAGCCGCGCCGCGGCACGGCAGGCTCCCTCCATGGGCTCGACCAACGTGGGCTGCAGCCCGCACCGGGAGGCGACGTACTCCGCGGGTCCACCGAGGCCGGCGCCGCTGTCGAGCAGCCGGGTTCCGGGGCCCAGCCTCAGGCGCTCGGCGAGCCAGTCCAGGGCGGCGGGGCTGCCGCTTCCTCGGCAGGCGGCTGGAAGGGCATGACCCTCGCCCAGCTCGGCGACGGCATCGGCCGTCCATGTTGCCATCGTGTCGAACTCCTCGACCATTGCGTCGCTCACGTGACCTCCTGCAGTGCTGATCCGATCTCGGCCTTGACCTCGGCCCCGGCGCTCTCACCCTCCGAGCTGGCGAGCCCGGACAGGTTCACCCCGCTGACCCCGTCGACGGCCAGCAGCTCGCGCGCCTCCTGGATGGCCCGGGCGATCCCGGCCGCCCGGACGTCGGGAGCGGCGAGTACCCGCTCGACCTGCCCCTGATCCAGGTCGAGGCCGGGGAAGTTCTGCAGGACGCGCGCCGACCGCTCGTCGGTGTAGACGGCAACCGCTGCCACGACGGGGATCGTCAGCCCGCGTGCGCGCGCCTCCCGGACGAACGACGCCACCTGCGCCGGTCGGCCGACATGGTTGAGCAGTGCCAGGTGCGCGCCCGCTCGTTGCTTCTCCACCAGTCGCGCGGGTCGCAGCGCCCGAGGTACGGCGTCGGGAGACTCCGCGACGGCCACCGCGTGACCGTGGGTGTGGGCCAGGGCGGCGAGTCGTGTGCCGTCGAGGTCGAAGACCTGCGTGAGCCCGGGGCGCACTCCTTGGGCCCGGCCGTCGCCGGTCACACACAGCACCCCGTCGGCGCCCACGAGCCGCAGGCCGGCCAGCTCCTGCTCGAGGACCAGGCGGTTGCGGTCTCGACAGGCGAGGGTGACCCAGGGGACTCCACCGGTGTCCCGGATCTGCTCGGCCATGACCGTGGGAGGAAAGTCTGGACGGTTCTGGTGCTCACCCACCAGTACGGCGTCGCAGGAATCGCGCAGGATCCGCACGATCGACCGGATGGCAGGGGGATCGTAGGCCGGCACCGTCAGGTCGGTGAGGACCGCTCGCCCCCTGGAGACCGCGGTCAGCAGCGAGCTGTCCGGTGAGCCGTTCTGAACCGGTTCGGTCCACGGCACGACCCGGTCCAACGTCGCGAAGGGGCACGGACGGTCCTGCATCTCGCACGTCGCGTCGTCCCGCACGCCACCGCAAGGACCGAACGTCATGCGCTTGGGGCAGCTCCCCGTGCTGTCCTCGCCCATGCCGTGACGATAACCCGCGTCGGTGGCGAGGACTCCGCGAGCCGAACTCGACCTCGGGGTCTCGACCTGACTCCGGCGAGCCGAGGGGTGTGTCCTGATTTCCTTCGTGCTCTGATGTCGAAGACAGGGTCAGCGGTTCGACGTACGGGTGAGTCCGATCCCCCCGACGAAAGGTGAGAGAGATGCGGTTCATGGGTTTTGTGAAGATGGAGGAAGGCATCGGCGCGCCCCCGCAGGCACTGATGGATGCGATGGGTGCGTTCGTCGGCGAGGCCGTCTCCGCCGGCGTGTTCCTCGACGGTGGTGGCCTGTACGGCACCGAGGACGCGGTCAACTTCGTGATCCGCGAGGGCGGGACCACGCGCGTCGACGGCCCTTACTCCGAGGTCAAGGAGGTCATCGGCGGCTACTCCGTGCTCGAGTTCGCCTCGCGGGACGACGCGATCGAGAACGCGCGGAGGCTGGCCGAGCTGCACGCCGAGCACTGGCCGGAAGCCGACGTGACCATCACCTTGCGCCAGATCTCGGACCAGCCTCCGCCGAGCGAGGGCTGAGGCGTCGCCGGTCGGCCGGGGGCCGGGCCTCGCCGCCGTAGGGTCCGACCGTGACCCCGGATGCTCGTGCGGACGCGCAGCAGCGGACCACCGTGGCGATCACGGCGGTCTGGCGGGCGGAGTCGACGCGGCTGGTGGCCACCCTCACCCGGCTGACCCGCGACGTCGGGGCCGCCGAGGATCTCGCCCAGGACGCACTGGTCGAGGCGCTGGAGCAGTGGCCGGTCAGCGGCATCCCGCGCAACCCCGCCGCCTGGCTGATGACCACCGCGAAGCGGCGCGGCATCGACCAGATCCGGCGCGCCGAGACCCTCGGGCGGAAGACCCGGGAGATCCGGCACGCCCAGCTGGCCGCCGGGGAGGACAAGGTGCCCGAGGTGGACGTGCCCGGCGACGGCATCGAGGACGACGTCCTGCGGTTGATGTTCCTGTGCTGCCACCCGTCGCTGACCCCGGAGTCGCGGACCGCGCTGACCCTGCGGATGGTCGGCGGACTGACCACGACCGAGATCGCCCGCGGCTTCCTGGTCGCCGACACCACGATGGGCCAGCGTCTGTCGCGCGCCAGGAAGACGCTGACCGAGGTGCGCGCCGGGTTCGAGCTGCCCACCGGCGAGGAGCGGGTACGCCGCCTGGACGACGTGATGGCGGTGATCTACCTGGTGTTCAACGAGGGATACTCCGCGACCACCGGCCAGGACTGGATGCGCCCGGACCTGGCCAACGAGGCGATGCGGCTGGCTCGGATGCTGTCCGCACTCGCACCGGACGAGCCGGAGGCGCACGGGCTGCAGGCGCTGCTGGAGATCCAGGGCTCGCGGATGCGGGCCCGCCTGGACGAGCGGGGGGAGCCGGTGCTGCTCGAGTCGCACGACCGGGCGCGGTGGGACCAGCTGCTGATCCGGCGTGGCCTGGCCGCGCTGAACAGGGCCGAGGTGCTCGCGGCGCGCGGCCGACCGGTGGGCCGCTACTACCTGCAGGCCGCGATCGCCTCGCAGCACGCGCGGGCGGCGCGCGCGCAGGACACCGACTGGCGCCGGATCGCTGCCCTGTACGACGTCCTGGCCCGAGCCGCACCGGGGCCGGTCGTCGAGGTGAACCGGGCGGTCGCGCACGGCCGGGCCTTCGGCCCGGCCGCCGGTCTGGCCGTGCTCGACAGGATCGACCCGACCGCGCTCGGCGACTCCCCCCAGATTCCCGGCGTCCGCGGCGACCTGCTGGACCGGGCCGGGCTGCACGCCGCCGCTGCCGAGGCGTTCACCGATGCCGCAGGACGCACCCGCAACGAGGGTGAACGGGCAGTGCTCCAGCGCCGAGCCGAGGAGAACCAGCGCGCCGTGGCCAGAGCTGACACCGAGGGATCGACGTGCGACATGCCGCAGGACGTCGTACGTCCGGAGCCATAGAGCGCACCATCCGTATGACGTCTCCGGCTCGGGGGCAACGATGAGAGATCACGGCGGCTGCTGGGCTTCGGCGCCTGGAGCGGACGCGAGGATTCGAACCTCGACCCCTTCCCTGGAAGGGAAGCGTGCTGCAACTACACCACGTCCGCGGAACCAGCCTCTGACGAGCCTGGCACGTTCACAGTATGGACCACCCGCGGGACTGTCCGGGCGCCCGGGTGCGACTCCCGGACTTCGCGCCACCTGAGGCGTCGTGATCGCGGTGGTGAGACGCCGCAGGCGCTGTCCCGCTGCCCCGGCTACCGCTAGCGTGGTCGTCCATGGTGACGTACCGGTTCCTCGACGGCATGGGGGAACCTCTGGCCGAGCGCGAGTTCCCGGACCATGCCGCCGCACTCGCCTGGGCCGCCGAGGAGGACGAGCTGGAGGAGGACGTCCAGCGGGTGGAGTACCGCGGGCCGGGCGGCGACTGGCGCTGGGCCGGACCTTCACTCGGCTGAGCTCGATGAAGCTTCCCGGCGCCGAGGTGCAGCCGCGTGGCCCAGGCTCCAGGGACCTGCCGGCGTGGGTGGACGTCCTGTCCGGCCCCGCGGGCGGGACGATCGTGCAGGGCTCAGACGGGCCACGCCTCGAGATGGACGCGCTCGAGTTCTGCCGGGTGCTCTCGGGCCGTGCCCCCGGCGGCGGACTGCTGGCAACCAAGATCTTCTTCTGCTCTGGCGTCCGCCTATGGCGCCGTGAGACCTGCCCCCTGCGTCATCCGAGGTCGGCGGACCGGTGATCCATCCGGTCTTGCGTCAGTCTTGTTGATTTCCCGAGACTGCCTTGCGTCACCCGGGCTAGGTTCATCTCGAACCGCCGGAGACCCGAGACTCCGGCGGTTCGTTACATCTCGACCCGGCGGGCCACCGCGACGTCCTCGTGCCCTACATCCTCGCGCTGGCCGAGCCCGCTCAGCCCGCGGACGCGACCGCGCGGTCGATCACCTCGACCAGCTGGTCGCGGGTCGGTCCGGGGGCGTGCGGCGCGCGCCACCCCGTCTCGTAGACGGCTCTGGCCAACGGCTCGGCCGGCTGGAGACAGCTCGGGAGTGCAGTCATCGCGAAGTACGGGCCGGCGTACTCGTTGATGCGTGGATCGGCCCTGGCCGCCTCGCAGATCTGCTCCGTCGACAACGGGCGGGTCAGGTCGAGCGCCGCGCCCTGCCAGCGCGCCACCGCGTCGCTGTCGATGGCGATGTGGTCCTCGACCCAGGGTCGGATGAGATCGTCGCACCACGTGCCGAACGGGTGGGCGACCGAGACCGGATCAGCACCGTCGTCCAGGAGGCGCAGGAGGGCGTCGACCTGCGTGAACGCCATCGCGACGCCGCGACCGCGCGTCGGCGTCGTGGTCGCCACGGTGTCACCCACCGGGACCAACCCGGCGCGCCTGCGCGGGGACCGGTAGACGTTGCGCAGGGCGCCGCCCACCATCACCGGGCTGGTCGGTCCGGCCCGCCCGGGATCGGTCCACTCGGCGAGCGCCGGAACGGCGCGGCAGGCTTCGTCGAACACGGCGTCGAGCCGGAGCGGCTTCAGTGCCGCATCCGCGGTCGGACAGACGAAGAGCACCGAGAAGTGCCCGGCCTCGTGCAGGAACACCAGGACCTGGTAGCCGTCGTAGCCGCTGAAGCTGCCGATCGGGTTGTCCATGGGACCCGGTTCGGCCCCGGGCAGCAGCTGGTAGGTGCGGTCGACGTAGGCGAGCCCGCACAGGCCCTCCAGCTCCGGATCGACCGTTCGGTCGATCCGGCTCGAGCGGCCCGAGGCATCGACCACGAGGTCGGCTGTCAGCGGAACCTTGTCGACCAGCGCGCCCGTGACGCGGCCGTCCTCGCCGAGCAGCCCGTCGACGTGGCCGGTGTGCAGGGTCAGCCCGGTCGTGCCCGAGGCGGCGCTGCGCAGCGCTCGCTCGAAGACCGATCGGCGCGAGCGGCTGCCGAGGGCCCTGGTGCCCGCCCCCGGGACCTCGACCTCCACCGGCTCGGCGCCGGCACCCAGCCACGCGTCGTACGCCGCTGGCCAACGTCGCTGCAGCACGTCGGCCACCTGCGGACGGAACCCGTGGGCGTGGTCGAACTGCATGACCCCACGACGCCGCCAGGTGCCGTCCGCCGCCGGGCCGGGGTCGCGGTCCACCGAGGTGACCTGGTGCCCACGCTCCACCAGCGCCGCACCGGTCAGCAGCCCGGTCGGCCCGGAGCCGAGGACGAGGACCTTCATGCCGAACCACGTTCCGCTCCGCGCCGCCGGGTGTCAACGCGATATGACGCCGCCCGTACCCGCTCCGACAGGCTCGGGATGCCGCTGGGGGTGGGCCTTGGTCAACCGACGCGGCGGTAGCGGATGTGGGTGGCCAGCGGCGAGTGGAGGACCTCGGCGGGTTCGAAGCCGAAGGACCCGAGGCCGTCGAAGAGGCGCTCGCCCGAACCGAGCAGCACGGGCGCGATGTCGAGGGTGAGCTCGTCGACCACGCCGGCGACCAACGCCTGCCGCACGGTCGAGGCGCCACCGGCGATGTCCACACCTCTCGCACCGGCGGTCTCACGCGCGGCGGAGTAGGCCGCGTCGAAGCCGTCGGTGACGAAGTGGAAGGTCGTCCCGCCGTCCATCCGGATCGGATCACGGCGGTGATGCGTCAGCACGAAGACCGGCGCGTGGTACGGCGGTTCGGGGCCCCACCAGCCAGCCCACGCCTCGTCCCAGTCCCCGCGGATCGGGCCGAACATGTTCCGACCCATCACGTACGCGCCCCGCGGACGCATGAGCCACTCGTTCGCGATCGTGTCGGCCTCGTTGGACCGCGGGTCGCCGGTGTGCCAGCCGTGCAGCTCCGGCCCTCGCATCCCCAGAGGGTCCTCGCGGCTCTGACCCGGGCCGGCGACGAAGCCGTCCAGCGAGATCGACATGTGGCAGGTGGTGTCCGGCACCGGGAACCTCCTGGCTCATTGCGACCTGCGGGTGGCCGTTCCGGGACCGGACCACCGGCACGACGGCACTGTAGCTCCCTGAGACCTGCTGTTTCCACGGGACTTCATCCGAGACCCGAGCACGCAGGCAGCCAGGTCACCGGGTTTCGAGGCTCGCTCCGCTCACACCTCAACCAGCGGGAGCAGGTCACCGGGTTTCGAGGCTCGCTCCGCTCACACCTCAACCAGCGGGTTGCGGGGTTGGTCGAGGTGCGAGGAGCGCCAGCGACGAGCCTCGAGACCCGAGCACGCAGGCAGCCAGGTCACCGGGTTTCGAGGCTCGCTCCGCTCACACCTCAACCAGCGGGAGCAGGTCACCGGGTTTCGAGGCTCGCTCACGCCTCAAGAAGGACGAGCCTCGAGACCCGAGCACGCAGGCAGCCAGGTCACCGGGTTTCGAGGCTCGCTCCGCTCACCGCGCGCGCACCGGCCGGTCGAGGGCGGCCGCCTCCTCGAGTCGCAGGGTCCACCGCACCGCGCCGGGGACCGGGGTGCTGTGCTCCACAGTTCCTCCTCGACGAGCGAGCCCTTCCACAGCGGTCCCCGCCGGACGCGCCCTCAACCGGCGGCCCGGCATGCCCACCGGCTCAGAACTCGAACGCCGCGGTGGGCGCGGTCTCGGTGCGCATGGCACGCCAGAGCTCCGCGACGGCACCGGGGCGTCGCTCGCCCACCAGTCCAGCGCGGTGCAGTGCCACCAGGTTGCCGCCCCCGAGGAGGGCGCCGCCCAGCGCGGCCACGGGCAGCCGGACGTCGGCCTCGGCGGCCGTCCGCTCGACGCTCGCGACACCGGCGTCCGCCCGGATCCGCCAGGTCCCGTCGTTCCAAGGGGCCGAGATGTCGGATACCTCGGCCACGACGTCGCACGGGGCGCTCCACGCGCGCTCCTGCAACGCCTCGGGAAGGTCGACCAGGCGCACCCACAGGCCGTCGTACGTCGCCACCTCCGAGGTCGCCCGCGGGCCCCCGGCCCAGTGCAGCAGGGGGTCGTCGACCCCGACCGTGCCGACCTTGACCGTCCCGATCAGGTCGTAGTCGACCAGCCGTCGCAGCAGCACCAGCCGGGCCGCCGGCCCACCGACCAGCGCGCGCACCTCCAGCTCCCCGGCCGGCCGGGCCCGCTCCCACTTGGGCGTGCGGCGGAAGATCGCGAAGCCGACGTCTGCGCCGTCGTGGCGGGCGAAGAGCACCCGCGACGGCTCCTTGCCGCGCAGCTCCTCCGGGTGCTCGACGCAGATCCGGGAGTAGTAGCCGCCGTCACCGACCACCGAGCCGAGGGGCGCGTGGTCGTGGTGGCAGGCCCGCAGGCGCTCCGGCACGTCGGGGTCGCTCACCGTGGCTAGGCGGGTGGTGAGGGTGGCGGCCGCGTCGTCCAGCCCGGGGGCCGTGAGCCTCGTCCCCCGGGCGAGGGTCACCTCCATCTCGTGGGAGGCCAGGCCGTACCCGTGGCGCCCGTAGATGGCCGGCTCGCTGGCGTGCAGCGCCGAGAGGTGGACGCCCGGCTCCTCGTGGACCTGCTCGAGGTGGTGACGCAGCATCGCGCTGAGCACGCCCCTGCGCCGGTGGTCGGGGTGCACGCCCACCCAGGTGAGGCCGGCGCAGGGCACCCGACGCACCCCGCTGCCGTCCCCCGGCCCATCCCCCGGCCCAGCCCCCGGCCCAGCCCCCGGCCCAGCCCCCGGCCCAGCCCCCGGAACCGACAGGGTCAGCGGGAACACCCCGTAGATCCCGGGGTAGGTGCGCGGGTCGGCGCCCTCGACCTCGGCGGCGAAGCGCCGCTCGGGCGCCAGCCCCACCAGCTGCTCGTCGGCGGGCGCGGGCGCCACCTCGGCGAACCACACGGTCTGGTCGGTCGCGAGGTAGCGCGAGGCGTCGCCCGCGGGGCCGACCCGGATCTGGTTCTCACTCATGGACCCCACCCAACTCCGGACCGGCGGCCGGCTCAACCGCTTTATCCCTCCCGGGCCCCGCTCCCGGTAACCTGCCGCGGTGACCGAGTCCCGACCGACGACGCCCACCCCGAGGGCCTGGAGCGAGACCCTCAGCGCGATGAGCCCCGAGCGCCGCGAGGTGTTCGCCCTGCGACACGAGCGCTACGGCCCGGACCTCCTCGAGGGCCTGGGGATCGTCTACGGGGCGCAGCGCGCCCCGGCGATCGCCGAGCGGCTGGTGGGGCTGGCCGCGGCCGCCTACCGCGACCGCAGCCCCGAGCTTCACCGCCTCGACCTGGCTCGCTCGCTGCAGCCCGACTGGCTCCAGCAGCCGCGGATGGTCGGCTACGCCGCCTACGCCGACCGGTTCGCCGGCGGGGTCGCCGACGTCGCCGGTCGGGTCGACCACCTGACGGAGCTCGGCGTGACCTACCTGCACCTGATGCCGGTGCTGCGCCCGCGCGAGGGTGACAACGACGGCGGGTACGCCGTGGCCGACTACCGCAGCCTCGACCCGGCGCTCGGGACGATCGACGACCTGCGCGACCTGGCCACCTCGCTGCGCGCCCGGGGCATCAGCCTGGTGCTCGACCTGGTGCTCAACCACGTGGCCCGCGAGCACGACTGGGCGCGCCGGGCGCGTGCCGGGGAGGCGGCGTACCGCGACTACTTCCTGACCTACCCTGACCGCACCGAGCCGGACGCCTTCGAGCGCACCCTGCCGGAGGTCTTCCCCGACTTCGCGCCGGGCAGCTTCACCTTCGACGACGATCTCGACGCGTGGGTGTGGACGACCTTCAACTCCTGGCAGTGGGACCTCAACTGGGCCAACCCCGAGGTGCTCTGCGAGCTCGCCGACGTCGTGCTGTTCCTGGCGAACCTCGGGGTGGAGGTGCTGCGCCTCGACGCGATCGCCTTCCTCTGGAAGCGGTTGGGGACGAACTGCCAGAACCAGCCGGAGGTGCACGCGCTGACCCAGGTGCTGCGCGCGGTGGCCCGGATGGCGTGCCCGGCGGTGGCGTTCAAGGCGGAGGCGATCGTGGCCCCGCAGGACCTGATCCCCTACCTCGGCGCCGGCCGGCACTCGGGCAAGGTCAGCGATCTCGCCTACCACAACAGCCTGATGGTGCAGGTCTGGTCGAGCCTCGCCACGGGGGACGCGACCCTGGCCCGCCGAGCCCTCTCCTCGCTGCCGCCGGCCCCGACGACCGCCACCTGGATCACCTACGCCCGCTGCCACGACGACATCGGCTGGGCCATCGACGACGGCGACGCCGCGGCGGTCGGCCTCGACGGCTGGTCGCACCGCTCGTTCCTCTCGGACTGGTACGTCGGCGAGTTCCCCGGGTCGTCGGCGCGGGGGCTGGTCTTCCAGGCGAACCCCGCCACCGGTGACCGTCGGATCAGCGGGACCACGGCGTCCCTCACCGGGGTCGAGGCCGCCGCGGCCAGCGGTGAGCCCGCCGGCCTGGCGCTCGCCCTGGCCCGGCACCGCCTCGTCCACGCGATCTGCTTCGGCTGGGGCGGCGTCCCGGTCGTGTGGAGCGGCGACGAGCTGGCCCAGCCCAACGACCCCGACTGGGCGAGCGAGCCCGGCCACGAGGACGACAACCGCTGGGCGCACCGGCCGCGGCTCTCGACCACCGCGTGGGCGGCGCGTCACGACCCGGCCACCGTGCCCGGGCGCGCCTTCACCGACCTCGCGCTGCTCGCGGCGGTGCGGGGCCGGCTGCCGCACCTGCACGCCTCGGTGTCCTCCGAGGTGGTGCCGGTCGACGACCCGGGCCTGCTGGTCACGGTGCGCCGGCACCCGCTGGGGCCGCTGGTCTGCGTCTACAACCTCACCGAGCACGAGCGAAGCCTGCCGCTGCACGTGGTGCACGGGCTCGGCCTCGACGCGCCGTACGACGCGCTGGCCGGGGGCCCGGCCCCGACGCACGGCGACACCCTGCTGCTCCCGGCGTACGCCGCGTCGTGGTTGCTGGCCGGCGAACCCGACATGAGCCCCCGCACGAGCCCCGCCGCCCTCGCACTGGCCCCGCCTGAACCTGGTCCGTCAGCGCTGGGTGCGGAAGAAGTCGTCGAGGAGCGCCCCACTCTGCTCGGCGAGCACCCCGGCGAGGACCTCCGGGCGGTGGTTGAGCCGGCGGTCGCGGACGACGTCCCACAGACTGCCGACGGCACCGGCCTTGGGGTCGTAGGCGCCGAACACCACCCGCGCCACCCGGGAGAGGACGGCCGCACCGGCGCACATCGTGCAGGGCTCGAGGGTGACGACGAGGGTGCAGCCCGCCAGGCGCCACTCCCCCCGGCTCGCGGCGGCCGCACGCAGCGCGACGACCTCGGCGTGCCCGGTGGGGTCGCCCCGCGCCTCGCGGACGTTGTGCCCGCGCCCGATGGTCGCACCGCCGGGGTCGAGGACGACCGCGCCGATCGGGACGTCCCCGGTCTCGAGGGCCGCGCGCGCCTCGACGAGGGCCTCGCGCATCGGCTCGTGCCAGGCCAGCTGGACGCTCACGCGCTGGTGAGCCCCACCAGGTCGTCGAAGAGGTCACCGAAGCCGAGGCGGCGCGCCACGTCGGAGAGGATCTCCTCCGGGTAGAGGTCGACGTCGTCGAGCAGGACGCCGAGGTCCATGGCGGGCACCCCGAGGTCACCGAGCAGGTCGAGGTCGCCGGCCGGCACCTGGTCGTCCTCGTCGTCGGGGTCGGGCAGGCCGAGGAAGCGCACGACGGAGTCGGCCAGCTCCCACTCGCCGGCCGCGGTGATGTCGGAGAGCAGCACCCGGGTGCTTGCTCCGGCCACCCGCAGGAGGAGGAAGAAGTCCTCGTCGATCGCGACCATGCCGATCGCTCCCCCGTCACCGGGGAACCGCCGCAGCGCGTGGCGCAGCGAGTCGAGGTCGCCGAGCACGTCGTGGGCCAACTCCGCCACCCGCCAGACGCCCTCGTCGCGGTAGGCGGCCAGGGCGAAGTCGACGGCGTCGTCCTGCTCGGGCATCTCGCTCCTCCGGTGAGCCGTGCTGCGGGCCTGGACCTCCAGCCTGACAGAGACCGACGTGGCGGCCAAGCCCCTGCCACGGACTAGGGTCTGCGCCATGCGCACCCACGTCGTCGACCACCCGCTCGTCGCCCACAAGCTGACCGCCCTGCGCGACGAGGAGACCGACTCGCCGACGTTCCGCCGCCTGGCCGACGAGCTCGTGACGCTGCTCGCCTACGAGGCCACCCGCGACGTGCGCGTCGAGCCCAGCGAGATCCGGACGCCGGTCTCACCGACGACCGGCGTGAAGCTGGCCACCCCCAAGCCGCTGGTGGTGCCGATCCTGCGCGCCGGGCTGGGCATGCTCGACGGCATGATGCGCCTGCTGCCCACGGCCGAGGTCGGCTTCCTCGGGATGGTGCGCAACGAGGAGACCCTGGAGGCCTCGACGTACGCCGAGCGCCTGCCGGACGACCTGTCCGGCCGCCAGTGCTACGTGCTCGACCCGATGCTCGCCACCGGCGGCACGCTCGCGGCGGCGATCCGGTTCCTCACCGACCGCGGCGCCGACCACATCACCGCGATCTGCCTCCTGGCCGCCCCCGAGGGGTGCGCCCGGCTCGAGCGCGACCTGGCGGGCCTCGACGTGCCCGTCACCGTGGTCACGGCGGCGATGGACGAGAAGCTGAACGAGAAGGGCTACATCGTCCCGGGTCTGGGCGACGCGGGTGACCGGCTGTACGGTGTCGCGGGCTGAGTTCCTGGGCTTGCAGGATCAGGCCCCCGGGATCAGGCCCCGGAGATCGGGACCGTCCCGGTGGCGATGAGCAGCATCAGCACGACCACCACCACGGCGAGCAGGGCGTAGGTCCACTCCTTGCTCGAGCGCTCCTCGTCGGACTCCGGGGCGTCGTAGCGGTGTCCGTCCGGGCGGCCCAGCCGCTCGTCGTGGTCGTCGCTCATGCCCGGCTCAACGAGCCCGGGCGCCCCAGGTCACCCGTGTGGGGTGCGACGCCGCTCACAGGTCGGTAGGGCTCACAGGGCCTTGACCGCGGTGAGCAGCTTGCCCATCGACTCCTTGGCGTCCCCGAAGAGCAACGTGGTGCGCGGGTCGAAGAGCAGCTCGTTCTCGATGCCCGCGAACCCGGGGCGCATCGAGCGCTTCATGAAGACCACCTGCTTGGCCTCGTCCACGTCGAGGATCGGCATCCCGTAGATCGGCGCACCGGGCGTGGTCTTGGCCGCCGGGTTCACCACGTCGTTGGCGCCCACGACCAGCACCACGTCGGTGTGCTTGAACTCCGGGTTGATGTCGTCCATCTCCTTGAGCTGCTCGTAGGGCACCTGGGCCTCCGCGAGCAGCACGTTCATGTGCCCGGGCATCCGGCCGGCGACGGGGTGGATGGCGTAGTCCACCCGGGTCCCCCGCTCCTGGAGCACCTCGACCAGCTCACGCAGCGTGTGCTGGGCCTGCGCCACCGCGAGGCCGTAGCCGGGCACCACGATCACCCGGTCGGCGTACCCCAGCAGGATCGCGACGTCCTCCGGGCCGGCGCTGCGCACCGGCCGGTCAGAGGCCTCCCCCGAGCCCAGGGTGGAGCCGCCCTTGAGCGCCCCGAAGAGGATGTTGGCCACCGAGCGGCCCATCGCCCGGGCCATCAGCAGGGTGAGGAAGGTACCGGCGGCACCGACCAGCGTGCCGGCGACCAGCAGGACGACGTTGTCCAGGGCGTAGCCACCGGCGGCGACGGTCAGCCCGGTGAACGCGTTGAGCAGCGAGATCACGATCGGCACGTCGGCGCCGCCGACCGGGAGCACCAGCAGCAGGCCGATCGCGAGCCCGAGCAGGCCCAGCACGACCCCGATCCAGAGAGTGGGGTCGAGCACCACGATCACCGAGAGCACCACGGCTGTGACGAAGGCCAGCCCGAAGAGCACCGGCAGCCCCGGGAAGACCACCGGGCGCGAGGTCATCAGGTCCTGGAGCTTGGCGAAGGTGACCAGCGAGCCCGCGAACGAGATCGAGCCGACCACCGTGGTGAAGACGATGGCGGCCAGCACGAACCAGGTGCCGCGGGGCTCGATCACCACGTCGTGCAGCTCCAGCAGCGCGACCAGCGCCGCCGCGCCGCCGCCGACCCCGTTGAAGAGCGCCACCATCTGCGGCATCTGGGTCATCTGCACCAGCCGCGCGCCGACCGCGCCCCCGAGCGTGCCGACCGCGATCGCGCCCAGCATCAGCGGCACGTGGTCCAGGTCGAGGTAGAGGAACGGGACCGCCACCGCCACCACCGCCGCGACGGCGCCGACCAGGTTGCCGGCCCGGGCGGTGCGCGGCCCGGAGAGCCCCTTGAGCGCGAGGATGAAACCGACGGCGCAGGCCAGGTAGACCAGCTGCACCCAGGTGGGGATCTCGGCGGTCACCGGTTGCCACCCCTCGCGGTGTCGCCGGCGCCGGCCTTCGGCGCCCGCTTGCGCACGAACATCTGCAGCATCCGGTCGGTGACCACGAAGCCGCCGACCATGTTCACGGCGGCGAGCACGATCGCGACCAGCCCGACCACCAGGGCGAAGGTGCTCTCGGTGGTGCCGGTGACCAGCACCGCCCCGAGCAGGATGATCCCGTGGATCGCGTTCGCGCCCGACATCAGCGGGGTGTGCAGCGTCGAGGACACCTTCGCGATCACCTCCGTCCCGACGAAGACGCTCAGGACGAAGATCGTCAGCCAGGTCACGGCGCTCACTGGTGGGAGTCTCCTTCGATCGCGGTGCGGGTGGGCTCGTGGTGGATCGCACCGTCGTGGGTGACGCACGAGCCGGTGACGATCTCGTCGTCGAAGTCCGGCAGGAAGCGTGCCCCGCCAGGCTCGTCGGAGGGCTCGGTCATCAGCGTCACGAGGTTGACGACGTTCTGGGCGTAGAGCCGAGAGGCCGGGCCGGGCATCTGCGCGGGCACGTTGGCCCCGCCCCAGACCGAGGCGTTGCCGACCCGCACCACCTCGCCGGCCACCGCGCCCTCGACGTTGCCTCCGCTCTCGGCGGCGAGGTCGACGACGACCGAGCCCGGCGACATCAGCTCGACCATCTCCCGGGTGACCAGCAGCGGGGCCCGGCGCCCGGGCACGGCGGCCGTGGTGATCAGGGCGTCGGCGGCCCCGATGAACGGCGCGAGCAGCTCGCGCTGGCGCGCCGAGCGCTCCTCGGTCATCTCGCGGGCGTAGCCCCCCGCGCCCTCCAGGGTCTCCAGCTCGAGCTCGATCGCGACGGCCCCCATCGAGCGGATCTCCTCGGCGGCGGCCGCCCGCACGTCGTAGGCCTTCACGACGGCGCCGAGCCGCTTGGCGGTGGCGATGGCCTGGAGCCCGGCGACGCCGGCCCCGAGCACCACGACCTGGGCGGGCGGGACGGTGCCGGCGGCGGTCATGTTGAGGGGGAAGAAGCGGCGCAGCATCCCCGCGGCGACGATCGCGCAGCGGTAGCCGGCGACCAGGGCCTGGGAGGACAGGGCGTCCATCGACTGGGCCCGCGAGATCCGCGGCACCAGCTCCATCGCGAACGACGTGACGCCGCAGTCGCGCAGGTCGCGGACCACCTCGGGCACCTGCCCGGTCGGCAGGAAGGAGACCGTGGCCGCGCCCGGCCGCAGCCGGCGCACCGACTCGGTCGGCAGCGGCTGCACCGAGACCACCACGTCACAGGTGTCGAGGGCACGCTCGTCGAGGACGGCGCCCGCGGCGGCGTACTCCTCGTCGGCGATCAGGGCGGCGCGCCCGGCCCCCGGCTCGACGGCGACGTCGTACCCGAGCCCGGTCAGCTTGCCGACCAGCTCGGGCACCATCGCCACACGGGACTCGCCGTCCCTGGTCTCTCCTGCCACAGCGATCCTCACCCGCCGCAACCTAGGGCAGATCACGCGCCGGCGACAGGAGCCGCGCGGGAGGAGCGGTGCTCAACCCGCCAGCGGCAGCTCGGCGACCACCTCGTGTCGGGGTCGTCCCCGGCCCCCGGCGCCCGGGTGGGAGGCGACCAGGGCCACCCGGTCGACGGGCCAGGCGGGCCCGCGGTAGGCGTCCAGCAGCCGCACCCAGCGGGTCGCCGGGCCGGCTCGGGCGAGGCGGGCGACGGTGAGGTGGGGGCGGAAGGACCGGCCGTCCACCACCACCCCGGCCCGGGAGGCCGCGGCGCGGGCGCCGGTGGCGAGCCGGTCCAGCTCCTCGGGCGCCCCCGGGGCCAGCTCGAGTCCGGCCCACAGCACCTTCGCGCCGGCCGGGTCAGGGAACGCCCCGCCGCCGGCGATCCGCGCCTGGAACGCCGAGCGTCGGGCCGCGGCCACCGCGAGCCGCTCGACCAGCTCGTCGAGCCGGTGCTCGTCGACGTCGGCGTAGAAGGCGAGCGTCAGGTGCACCTGGTCGGCGGCCGACCAGCGCAGGTCGCCGCCCGCCGCCCGACGGGGATCGAGGAACGTGTCGAGGTGCTCGACCGCCTCGGCCGAGGGCTCCAGGGCCGCAAACATCCGCACGGGCGCTCGTCCCGCTCAGCCGATCTGGCCGCCGACGAGGTACCCGATGCCGTAGGTGACGAGCATCGCGAACAGGCCGCCCAGCATGTTGCGCAGCACCGCCCGTCCGGCCGGCCCGTAGCCGAACCGGGCACTGGCCCAGCCGGTCAGCCCGAGCGCCACCAGCACCGCCAGGACCGTGACCGGCACCCGTACCCCGGGAGTCACCAGCACGATCGTCAGCAGGGGCAGCAGCGCGCCCACCGTGAAGGAGAGCATGGAGGCCCACGCGGCCGTCCACGGGTTCGTCAGGTCGTCGGGGTCGATGCCCAGCTCGGCCTCGGCGTGCGCCCCCAGCGCGTCGTGCGCGGTGAGCTCCCTGGCCACCTGGTGCGCGAGCTGCGGGCTGAGCCCCTTGGCGGTGTAGAGGTGGGCCAGCTCGGCCAGCTCGTCGTCGGGCTCCTCGGCGAGCTCGCGGCGCTCCTTCTCGAGCAGGGCGTGCTCGGAGTCGCGCTGGGTGCTGACCGAGACGTACTCGCCGGCCGCCATGCTGAGCGCCCCGGCGGAGAGCCCCGCGATGCCGGCGACCAGGATCGCCGTCCGGTCACTGGTCGCCCCGGCGACGCCGACCACCAGCCCGGCGGTGGAGACGATGCCGTCGTTGGCCCCGAGCACCGAGGCGCGCAGCCAGTTGAGCCGGCCGTTGATGCCCAGCGAGTGCGGCTCGTCGTCGTGCTGCGCGACCTCGCCGTGGGGGCCGACGTCGACGGGGGAGGTGGTGGGGTCGTTCACAGGCCGAGGTCCCGCCCGATGAGCTCCTTCATGATCTCGTTCGAACCCGCCCAGATCTTCGAGACCCGGGCGTCCTTCCAGGCCCGGGCGACGCGGTACTCGTTCATGAAGCCGTAGCCCCCGTGCAGCTGCAGGCAGTGGTCGAGGACGTCGTTCTGGACCTGCGCGCTCCACCACTTCGCCTTGGCGGCGTCGATCGGGGTGAGCTCGCCCTCACTGTGCGCCAGCACGCACTGGTCGAGGTGGGCCCGGGTGACCTCGACCTGCGTGAAGAGCTCCGCGAGCAGGAACTTGTTGTGCTGGAAGTTGCCGATCGCCTGGCCGAACGCCTTGCGCTCCTTGGCGTACTGGAGCGTCTCGTCGAGGATCTGGGCCGCGTGCGCGAGATTGGTGATCGCGGCGCTGAGCCGCTCCTGGGGCAGGAACGTCATCATGTGGATGAAGCCGTTGTCGACCTCGCCGATGACGTCTGCGTCCGAGACGCGGACGTCCTCGAAGAAGAGCTCGGCGGTGTCGGACTCCGGTTGGCCGACCTTGTCGAGCTTGCGACCCCGGCTGAAGCCGGCCGTGGCGGTCTCGACCGCGAACAGCGTGATGCCGCGAGCCCCCTTCTGGGGGTCGGTGCGCACGGCCACGATCACCAGGTCGGCGGAGTAGCCGTTGGTGATGAAGGTCTTGGAGCCGTTGATGACCCAGTCGTCACCGTCCCGGACCGCAGTGGTCTTCAACGCGGCGAGGTCGGAGCCGCCGGACGGCTCGGTCATGCCGATCGCGGTGAGGATCTCACCGGAGCAGAAGCCGGGCAGCCAGCGCTGCTTCTGCTCCTCGGTGGTCAGGTGCACGAGGTACGGCGCGACGATGTCGGCGTGGATTCCCACGCACGAGGGCAGGGCCATGTTGACCTTGGCCAGCTCCTCGGTGAGGACTGCGTTGAAGCGGTAGTCACGCGCCTCCGAGCCGCCGAACGCCTCCGGCACCTCGAGACCGAGGAAGCCCTGCTTGCCGGCCTCGGTCCAGAACTCCCGCGGGATCGCCTTCTCCTCGGCGTGCTCCTCGAGGTGCGGGATCACCTGGCGGTCGAGGAACTCCTTGACCGAGGAACGGAAGGCCTCGTGGTCCTCGTCGTAGATCGTGCGCTTCATGGTCGGAACTCTACCGTCGGTCGGGAGCGTGCGAGCGGCCCGCGCGGGACACCCGGGATGTGGCCCACAGCACTTCGCGAGGTTTGTTTGAACGTTCCAAGGCGGGGGTACGTTCGTCCTGCGACGAGAGCGGTACCAATCGGTGGGCCGTCGCGTGAGCGAGGAGGAACCCGTGGTGGAGACCTGGCCCGGAGCGGCATACCCGCTGGGCGCGACGTTCGACGGAAGCGGCACCAACTTCGCGCTCTTCAGCGAGGTCGCCGACCGCGTGGAGCTGTGCCTGTTCGACGCCGACGGCACCGAGACCAAGGTCGAGGTGACCGAGGTCGACGCCTACGTCTGGCACTGCTACCTGCCCTCGGTCCAGCCGGGCCAGCGCTACGGCTACCGCGTGCACGGACCCCACGACCCCGCCCAGGGGCTGCGCTGCAACCCCAACAAGCTGCTGATGGACCCCTACACCAAGGCGACCAGCGGCGAGATCGAGTGGAACCAGTCGCTGTTCGGCTACGACTTCGGCGACCCGGACTCCCGCAACGACGAGGACTCCGCGGCGTACATGCAGAAGAGCGTGGTGATCACGCCCTTCTTCGACTGGGAGGGCGACCGCCGCCTGAACATCCCCTACAACGAGTCCTTCATCTACGAGGCGCACGTCAAGGGCCTGACCCAGCTGCACCCGGACGTCCCCGAGGAGCAGCGCGGCACCTACGCCGGCCTCGCCCACCCCGCGGTCACCGAGCACCTCACCAAGCTCGGCGTCACCGCGATCGAGCTGATGCCGGTGCACCAGTTCGTGCAGGACAGCACGCTCGAGGAGAAGGGGCTGCGCAACTACTGGGGCTACAACACGCTGGGCTTCTTCGCCCCGCACGCCGACTACGCCGCGAACCGCGAGCACGGCCAGCAGGTCCAGGAGTTCAAGGCGATGGTCAAGGCGATGCACGCCGCGGGCATCGAGGTCATCCTCGACGTGGTCTACAACCACACCGCGGAGGGCAACCACCTCGGCCCGACGCTGAGCTTCCGCGGCATCGACAACGCGGCGTACTACCGCCTGGTCGAGGACGACCAGCAGTACTACATGGACTACACCGGCACCGGCAACACCCTCAACGTGCGGCACCCGCACTCGCTGCAGCTGATCATGGACTCGCTGCGCTACTGGGTGACCGAGATGCACGTCGACGGCTTCCGCTTCGACCTCGCCTCGGCGCTGGCCCGCGAGTTCTACGACGTGGACCGGCTCGCGACCTTCTTCGAGCTCGTGCAGCAGGACCCGATCGTCAGCCAGGTCAAGCTGATCGCCGAGCCCTGGGACGTCGGCCCGGGCGGCTACCAGGTCGGCAACTTCCCGCCCCAGTGGACCGAGTGGAACGGCGCCTACCGCGACACCGTGCGCGACTTCTGGCGCGGCGAGCCGTCGCTGGGCGAGTTCGCCTCGCGGCTCTCCGGCTCCTCGGACTTCTACGAGCACTCCGGACGCCGACCGGTCGCGAGCATCAACTTCATCACCGCGCACGACGGCTTCACGCTGCGCGACCTCGTGTCGTACAACGAGAAGCACAACGACGCCAACGGCGAGGACAACAACGACGGCGAGAGCCACAACCGATCCTGGAACCACGGCGTGGAGGGCCCCACCGACGACCCCGAGATCCTCGAGCTCCGGGCCCGCGAGCAGCGCAACATGATCGCCACCCTGCTGCTGAGCCAGGGCGTCCCGATGCTGCTGCACGGCGACGAGATGAGCCGCACCCAGGACGGCAACAACAACACCTACGCCCAGGACTCCGAGATCGCCTGGATGCACTGGGACCGTGCCGACTCCCCCCTGATCGAGTTCACCGCGGCGGTCGCCCGGCTGCGCAGGAGCCACCCGACGTTCCACCGCAAGCGTTTCTTCACCGGCACCGAGGTGCGCACCGGTGACGGCGAGCGGCTCAACGACATCGTCTGGCTCTCCCTGGAAGGTCGGCCGATGGAGGAGGGCGACTGGAAGGACGGCGGCCAGGCGATCGGGATGTACCTCAACGGCGACGGCATCGCCGGCAAGGACGAGCGCGGCCAGGCGATCACCGACGACCACTTCCTGCTCTACTTCAACGCCGACGGCCCGGCCGACGTGACGCTGCCGCCCGACGAGTACGCGGACGCGTGGGACGTCGTCATCGACACCGGGGGCTCGGCCGCAGAGGCCGAGACCCACGCCGCCGGGTCGACGTTCCACCTCGCGACCCGCAGCGTGGTGGTGCTGCGCGAGCACGCCGAGGCCGAGGCCGAGCCGGACCACTCGGTGGCCGCCTCGCTGGCCGCCCTCTCCGGCTCCAACGCCGTCGAGGCCACTCCGGCCGCCGACGAGCGCCACGCGACCGACGACGACTGAGCACGGGGAGACATGCGGACACCGAGCAGCACCTACCGCTTCCAGATCACCGAGGAGTTCGACCTCTTCGAGGCGAGCCGCCGGCTGGAGTACCTGCGCGACCTGGGCGTGGACTGGGTCTACCTCTCCCCGCTGCTCGCGGCGGAGCCGGGCAGCACGCACGGCTACGACGTGGTGGCCCACGACCACGTGGACACCTCGCGGGGCGGGGCCGAGGGCCTCGCCGCGCTGTCGGCCGAGGCCCGGCGCCTCGGCCTGGGCGTGCTGGTCGACATCGTGCCCAACCACGTCGGGGTGGCGACGCCGTCCGAGGACCCGTGGTGGTGGGACGTGCTCAAGCTGGGCCGCGGGTCCGAGCACGCGACAGCGTTCGACATCGAATGGGCGGCGGGTGACGGCCGGATCCGGATCCCGGTCGTGGGTGACGACGACCAGTCCGCCGAGGGCGGCCCGATCGCGCACCTGCGGGTGGTCGACGACGAGCTGCTCTACCACGACAACCACTACCCGATCGCGCCCGGAACCGCCGACGACCTGGGCCAGCCCCTGGAGGGGGCGGCCGGGGACGCCGTGGTGGACGCGAACACCGTCCACGGCCGACAGCACTACGAGCTGGTCAACTGGCACGTCGCCGACGACGGGCTCAACTACCGCCGCTTCTTCGCGGTGAACTCGCTCGCGGCACTGCGCGTCGAGGACCCGGAGGTCTTCGCCGACTCCCACGTGGAGATCCGGCGCTGGTTCGACGAGGGCCTGGTCGACGGGCTGCGGGTCGACCACCCCGACGGCCTGCGCGACCCGCAGGGCTACCTCGACGACCTCGCCGAGCTGACCGGCCACGCCTACGTGCTGGTCGAGAAGATCCTCGAGCCCGGTGAGCAGCTGCCCACGACCTGGGCCACCGCCGGCACCACCGGGTACGACGCGCTCGCCCACATCGACCGCGTGCTCACCGACCCGGCCGGCCAGGCCCCGCTGGACGCCCTGGAGGCGAGGCTGCGCGGCGCTCCGGTCGACTGGCACGCGATGATCCACGACACCAAGCGCGAGGTGGCCGACGGCATCCTGAACTCGGAGGTCAACCGGATCACCCGCGAGGTCCGCCGACTGCTGCCCGACGGGCCGCGCTCCCCCGCGATCGCCGACGCGGTCGCCGAGCTGATCGCCTGCTTCCCGGTCTACCGCTCCTACCTGCCCGAGGGGCGCGAGCACCTGGACCGGGCCGCCGCCCTGGCGCTGGAGCACCGCCCCGACCTGGCCGACACGCTGGAGGCCCTGCTGCCGGTGCTGGCCGACCCGTACACCCGCCCGTCGCGTCGATTCCAGCAGACCAGCGGCATGGTGATGGCCAAGGGTGTCGAGGACTGCGCCTTCTACCGCTACTCCCGGCTCACCTCGCTCAACGAGGTCGGCGGCGACCCGAGCATCTTCTCGATCACGCCATCGGACTTCCACGACCAGATGGGCGCGCGCCAGGCCGACTGGCCGCACGCCATGGTCACCCTGTCCACCCACGACACCAAGCGCGGCGAGGACGTCCGCGCCCGGATCACCGCGCTCGGGGAGATCCCCGGGGAGTGGGAGAAGGCGCTCGACGAGCTGCTGGTGCTGGCGCCGCTGCCCGACCCGGGCTTCGCCAGCCTCCTGTGGCAGGCCGTCCTCGGCGCCTGGCCGGCCACCCGCGAGCGGTTGCACGGCTACGCCGAGAAGGCGATGCGCGAGGCCGGCGACCGCACCACCTGGACCGAGCCTGACGAGGCCTACGAGTCGGCCGTCCACGCGGCGGTAGACGCGGCGTACGACGACGAGCAGGTGGCGGCGGTGCTGGAGCGGCTGCTGGCCCGGGTGGTCGCACCCGGCTGGAGCAATGCGCTGGCCGCGAAGCTGCTGGCGCTCACGATCCCCGGCGCCCCCGACGTCTATCAGGGCAGCGAGCTCTGGGAGCAGAGCCTCGTCGACCCCGACAACCGCCGGTTCGTCGACTTCGACCTGCGGGCGGCCGCCCTGGGCGCGCTCGCCGAGGGCACCGCCCCCACGCTGACCGCGGCCGCCGACGACCCGGGGACCGCCAAGCTGCTCGTCACCCGCGAGGCGCTGACGCTGCGCCGTGACCGGCCCGAGCTGTTCGCGACGTACGAAGGCCTCACCGCGACGGGGTCGGCCGCCGACCACGTGGTGGCCTTCGACCGCGGTGGCGCGGTCACCGTGGTGACCCGGATGCCGCTGGGGCTGGCGGCTCGCGGCGGGTGGGGCGACACGACCCTGACCCTCGCCGAGGGCAGGTGGCACGACGTGGTGTCGGGCCGGACGCATCTGGTCACCGGCGCACTGGCGCTCGGTGAGCTGCTCGCCACCCTGCCGGTGGCGCTGCTGGTGAGGGAGGACTCCTGATGCACACGACCCGGGGACGCTTCGACGTCTGGGCGCCGAGACCGGAGCGGGTGCGCCTGTCGGTGGGCGCGGAGACCGTCGAGATGACGCGCGGCGCGGACGACTGGTGGCAGCCGGCCGAGCCGGTGCCGCACGGCGAGGTCGACTACGGCTACCTCCTCGACGACGAGGAGACCCCCCGGCCCGACCCGCGCTCACGGCGCCAGCCGGCGGGCGTGCACGAGCGCTCGCGCACCTTCGACGCCACCGACTTCGCCTGGACCGACGCCGGGTGGACCGGGCGCCAGCTGGCCGGTGGAGTCATCTACGAGCTGCACGTCGGCACCTTCACGCCCGAGGGCACCTTCGACGCGGCGCTGGGGCGACTGGAGCACCTGCGCTCCATCGGCGTCGACCTCGTCGAGCTGCTGCCGGTCAACGCGGTCAACGGCACCCACAACTGGGGCTACGACGGGGTGCTGTGGTCGGCGGTGCACGAGCAGTACGGCGGCCCGCAGGGCTACCAGCGCTTCGTCGACGGCTGCCACGCCGCCGGGCTCGGCGTCATCCAGGACGTCGTCTACAACCACCTGGGGCCCTCGGGCAACTACCTCCCGGAGTTCGGGCCGTACCTGAAGTCCGGCGCCAACACCTGGGGCGACCTGGTCAACCTGGACGCCGAGGGCTCGGCGCAGGTGCGCCGCTACATCCTCGACAACGTCGCGATGTGGCTCGGCGACTACCACGTCGACGGCCTGCGCCTGGACGCCGTGCACGCGCTCGAGGACTCCTCCGAGGTGCACCTGCTCGAGGAGATGGCCGTCGAGGTGGCCGCCCTCTCGGCCCACCAGCGACGCCCGCTGACGCTGATCGCGGAGTCCGACCTGAACGACCCGCGGCTCGTCACCCCGCGCGAGGCGGGCGGCTTCGGGCTCGACGCCCAGTGGAGCGACGACTTCCACCACGCGGTGCACGTGGCGCTGACCCGGGAGACGGCCGGCTACTACGCCGACTTCGATCCGCTGGGGGCGCTGGCCAAGGTCGTCGAGAAGGGCTTCTTCCACGACGGCACGTTCTCGTCGTTCCGCGAGCGCGACCACGGGGTGCCGATCGACACCGACGCGATGCCCACCTGGCGGCTCGTGGTCTGCAGCCAGAACCACGACCAGATCGGCAACCGCGCCGTCGGCGACCGGATCACCGAGGTGCTCGACGACGACCAGCTGGCCTGTGCGGCCCTGCTGACCCTGGCCGGCCCGTTCACCCCGATGCTCTTCCAGGGCGAGGAGTGGGCGGCCTCGACGCCGTTCCAGTTCTTCACCTCGCACCCCGAGCCCGAGCTCGGCAGGGCGACCGCCGAGGGCCGGATCGCGGAGTTCGAGCGGATGGGCTGGGACCCGGCCGTCGTCCCGGACCCCCAGGACCCGGCCACCTTCACCCGCTCGAAGCTGGACTGGTCGGAGGCCTCGACCGGCCGGCACGCCCGGATCCTCGAGGTCTACCGGCAGCTCGCCGCGCTGCGGCGTACCCGCCCCGAGCTCACCGACCCGGCGTTCGGGCGGAACCGGTGCCGGGTCGAGGAGCAGCGCCGCATCTTCGAGATGGACCGGGGCGAGCTGCGGGTGATCGTGAACTTCGGCGACGAGCCGGCGCAGATCGCCCTCGACCTCGGCGGCCGGGAGGCGGAGCTGCTGTTCGCCACCGGTGACGGCGTCACGCTCGACGCCTCCGGCCGCATCACCCTCGCCCCCCACGCCGGCGCCCTGGTCGCCCCTGCGGGTTTCACCGGCTGACCGGGGAAACCCCCGCTTGTCGGCCGAGATCTCGGCCGACAAGCGGGGGTTCTGGCTGACCACTCAGGCTGTTCCGGGGCGGGGTTCCGGGGGTTCCGGTCGCCCGACGCGTACGGCGGGCCGGGGTTTGTGCCCTCAGGTGTCGAGCAGCGAGGCCACCCACTGCGGCACGAGCACGCCGGCCGGCCCGTGCCGGTGCTCGTCGAACGACGCCGTGCCCTCGCTGGGCTGCAGGTTGAGCTCGAGCGTGCGCGCGCCGCGAGCGGCGGCGTACCGCACGAAACCGGCCGCCGGGTAGACCGCCCCGGAGGTGCCGATCGAGACGAAGAGGTCGGCCCTCGCCAGCTCCGCCTCGATGCGCTCCATGCCGTACGGGATCTCGCCGAACCACACGACGTCCGGGCGAAGCTCGCTGACCCCGCAGCGTGGGCAAGGCGGGGAGTCGGCGAGGTCCTCGTGCCAGGGCACCCGGCTTCGGCAGCCGCGGCACAGGGCCGAGCGCAGCTGCCCGTGCATGTGCAGCACCCGCCGCGAGCCGGCCCGCTCGTGCAGGTCGTCGATGTTCTGGGTCACGACGAGCAGGTCGTCGCCCAGGTGCTCCTCGAGGCGGACCAGCGCGTGGTGCGCCGGGTTCGGGTCGACGGCCGCGAGCGCCGTACGCCGGGCGTCGTAGAACCGGTGCACCGCCGCGGGTCGGGTCTCGTAGGCCCGGGGCGTCGCCACGTCCTCGACCCGGCGCCCCTCCCAGAGCCCGTCGGCGTCGCGAAACGTCGGCACCCCGCTCTCGGCGGAGATGCCGGCACCGGTGAGGACGACGACCTTCATGACCGCAGGCTAGGCCAGGCGCGCGGTGCCATGCTGAGCACCGTCGCCCCCACCCCGAGATCCCACGGAGGAACCTCACCATGGACATGCGCCTGGAGCTCGTCCCGCTCCCCACCACGGACGTCGAGCGCAGCAAGGAGTTCTACGTCGACCGGGTGGGCTTCCACCTCGACCACGACGTCCAGCCCGGCAACGGGATGCGGGTCGTCCAGCTCACGCCGCCCGGCTCGGCCTGCTCGATCGTCGTAGGGACCGGGATCGGCGACCCGGACGCCCCACCGGTGCAGAACCTGCACCTCGTCGTCGACGACATCGAGGCGGCCCGGACGGACCTCGTGACCCGGCGCGTCGAGGTCTCGGACGTCACCGACATGGGCGGCGTCAAGTACGCGTTCTTCAGCGACCCGGACGGCAACTCCTGGGCCCTGCAGGAGATCCCTCGCTAGTCGATGCCGGCGCGGGGGCCGGTCCCCGGTGCCGCCTAGAGCACCTTGGAGAGGAACAGCTGGGTGCGCTCGTGCTGCGGATCCTCCAGCACCGAGCGCGGCTTGCCCTCCTCGACGATGACGCCGCCGTCCATGAACACCAGGCGGTCCCCCACCTCGCGGGCGAAGCCCATCTCGTGGGTGACCACCATCATCGTCATCCCCTCCTGGGCCAGGTCCTTCATGACGGCGAGCACGTCGCCGACGAGCTCGGGGTCCAGGGCGCTGGTCGGCTCGTCGAAGAGCATCATGTCCGGGTCCATCGACAGCGCCCGGGCGATCGCGATGCGCTGCTGCTGGCCGCCAGAGAGGTGTGCCGGGTAGGCGCCCTCGCGGTCGGCGAGGCCCACCTTCTCCAGGTTCTTCCGGGCGTTCTCGATCGCCTCGTCCTTGCCGCGGCCCTTGACCCGTTGCTGGCAGATGGTGAGGTTGCGCAGGACCGTGAGGTGCGGGAAGAGGTTGAACTGCTGGAAGACCATCCCGATCCGGCTGCGGATCTTGTCCACGTCGACGTCGGGGTCGGTGATCTCGTCACCCTCCACGAAGATCCGGCCGGACGTCGGCTGCTCGAGCAGGTTCACGCAGCGCAGCAGGGTCGACTTCCCCGAGCCCGAGGGGCCGATGACGCAGACCACCTGACCGTCGTTGACGTGGAAGTCGATGCCGGTGAGGACCTTGTTCTCGCCGAAGTACTTGTGCAGCTCCTGGACGTCGATCGCCGGGACCTGCGCCTTGCCCGTGGACGCTTCCATCAGCGTGCCCTCTCTGCGCGTGCTTCCATTCGCCTGACGACGATGGACAGCGGGATGGTGATCAGCAGGTACGCGACGGCCGCGGCGAACAGCGGCGTCAGGTTGACGTACTGGTTCAGGCCCTCGCGACCGAAGGCGGTCAGCTCCAGCGTGGCCCCCGAGAGCCCGAGGATGTAGACCAGCGACGAGTCCTTGGTGAGCAGGATCAGCTCGTTGGTCAACGGCGGCAGGATGATCCGGAACGCCTGCGGGATGACGATGGAGATCATCGCCCACCCCTGGCTCATCCCCAGCGATCGCGCCGCCTCGAGCTGGCCCTTCGGCACCGCCTGGATGCCGGCCCTGATCGTCTCCGCCATGTACGCGGCTCCGACGAGGCCCAGCGCGATCGTCACCGTGCCGAAGATGCCGCCCGGGAGCAGCACCCCGAAGGCGATCGGCAGGCCGTACTGGAAGGCGATGAACACGATCAGGGCCGGCACGCCGCGGAAGAACTCGATCACGACGGTGGCGATCCACCGGTACGGCCCCACCGAGGAGAGCCGCATCAGCGCCAGCACCAGCCCGAACGCCAGGCCGAAGGTGAAGGCGCCCAGCGTGTACAGCACCGTGTTCTTCAGTGCGACGGTGATGAGCTCCGGGAAGAGCTTCGGCAGGATGTCCGGGGCCAGGAACTGCGACCGGAGCAACGTCCAGTCGGCCAGCAGGATCAGCACGACCGCGGCGATCGCCAGGATCGCGTACTGGATCCCCCGTGCGATCTTTGCGCGCTTGCGTGGGCTCATCGCCATGTGGGTGGGCTCCTTGTCCAGCCGGTCTGTCTAGAGGGACTCACGCTGAAGCCGAGCGGATCAGGACTTCGGGGCGGAGCCGAACCACTGCTTGTAGGTCTTGTCGTACGTGCCGTCGGACTTGGCCTTGGCGATCACGTCGTTGACCGAGGCCAGCAGCTTGTCGTTGCCGTCCTTCTTGACCGCGAAACCGTACTCCTCGCCGGTCTGGAACTCGGCGGTGACCTCGGTGTCGGGGTTGTTCTTCACGAAGTCGAGCAGCGGCCCGTTGTCCTGGATGGCGGCGTCGACCTGACCGGTCTTGACGGCCGTGGTGAGGAGGCCGAGGTCCTCGAACACCTGGATCTTGGCATTCTTCGGAGCGTTCTCCTTGCCGTAGATCTCGCCGGTGGTGCCCTGCTGGACGGCGATCTTCTTGCCGGCGAGGGCCTCCAGCGTGCTGGGGCCGCCCGTCTTGACCAGGAGCGCCTGGGTCGCCTCGAAGTAGGCATCGGAGAAGTCGATCACCTTCGCGCGGGCGTCGGTGATCGTCATGCCGGCGGCGGCGATGTCGCACTGGCCGGTGTTCAGGGCCTGCCCCGACTGGATGCCCTCGAAGGGGGTCTGGACGACGGCGACGGTGAGCCCCTGGTCCTTCGCCACCAGGTCCATCATGGACATGTCGAAACCGACCACCTCCCCACCCTTGCGGAACTCGAAGGGCTGGTACGGCAGCTGCGTGCAGACCGACAGCTTGCCCTCCTTGATGACGTTGGCTCCACTCTCGGTGGTCGTGGTGGACGAGGAGCACCCGGACAGGCCCAGCGCGAGGAAGGAGAGGGCGGCGGCAGACGTGAGGAGTCGACTGTTCATGCGGCCGACCCTATCGGGGCGTCGGCCGGACGGATCCGCACCTCACGTCTCGATTGCGAATCTTTTCGTGGCCGTCGGGAGGTTCGCCCCCCGTGCGCGACCGGGGCGGAGCCCGTGGGAGCCGTCGGCGCGCGACGCGAGCTCCGCCCTGCTGACCGGCCCGTGGTGCCGGTCGAGGACCCACGTCGTTGCGCGAGCCAGCGTGAGGATCAGTAGTACCAGGGGAACGGCGACCAGTCCGGCTCGCGCTTCTCCAGGAACTGGTCACGGCCTTCGGCCGCCTCGTCGGTCATGTACGCCAGCCGCGTGGTCTCGCCGGCGAAGAGCTGCTGGCCGACCAGGCCGTCGTCGATGAGGTTGAAGGAGTACTTCAGCATGCGCTGGGCGGTGGGGGACTTCGCGTTGATCTTGCGGCCCCACTCCAGGGCCTCGGCCTCCAGCTCCGCGTGCGGCACGACCCGGTTGACCATGCCCATGCGCTGGGCCTCCTCGGCGGAGTACTCGTCACCGAGGAAGAAGATCTCGCGGGCGAACTTCTGCCCGACCTGCCGGGCGAGGTACGCCGAGCCGAAACCGCCGTCGAAGGAGCCGACGTCCGCGTCGGTCTGCTTGAAGCGCGCGTGCTCGGCGCTGGCGATGGTGAGGTCGGAGACGACGTGCAGGCTGTGCCCCCCGCCGGCCGCCCATCCGTTGACCAGGCAGACGACGACCTTGGGCATGAACCGGATCAGCCGCTGGCACTCCAGGATGTGCAGCCGTCCGAGCCTGGCCTTGTCGATCGGGTTCGGCGGGGCACCCGCGTCGACGTGACCATCGGTCTCGTACTGGTAGCCGGCCCGGCCCCGGATCCGCTGGTCGCCGCCGGTGCAGAAGGCCCACTTGCCGGACTTCTCGCTCGGGCCGTTGCCGGTCAGCAGTACGCAGCCGACGTCGCTCGACATCCGCGCGTGCTCGAGCACCTGGAGCAGCTCGTCGACCGTGTGCGGCCGGAACGCGTTGAGCACGTCGGGGCGGTCGAACGCGATCCGGACGGTGCCGTGAGCCTTGGCGCGGTGGTACGTCAGGTCGGTCAGCTCCTCGAAGCCGGGCACCACGTCCCAGGCCTCGGCGTCGAAGATCTCGGACACTCCCTCGATGGCGCTCATGGGGAAGAACCTAGTGGCTCTGGATTCGGGCCCGTACCCGTGGTGGGGTGACCCCATGGCACTTCACGGAACCTACGAGCCCAGCCCGAGCGACTGGGTGCGCGAGCAGGTCGCGACGTTCGAGGCGACCAACGGCCAGGAGGGCAACGAGCTGAACGGCGACCCGATCGTCGTGATCACCTCGGTGGGCGCGAAGTCCGGCCACCTCCGCAAGAACCCGGTCATGCGGGTCGAGCGCGACGGCACCTTCGTCGCGATCGCCTCCAAGGGCGGCGCCCCCGAGCACCCGGAGTGGTACCACAACCTCGTCGAGCACCCGGAGGTCGAGCTCCAGGACGGCGCCGAGAGGCACACCTACACCGCACGCGTGGCCGGCGGCGAGGAGCGGGCGGACTGGTGGGCGTTGGCGGTCGCCACCTGGCCGACGTACGCGGAGTACCAGGCGAGGACCGACCGCGAGATCCCGGTCTTCCTGCTCGAGCGCGCCTGACGCCGACAGGCGACGGGTCGACAGCCTGAGACGTCGACGAGCGACGGGTCGACAGCCTGAGACGTCGACGAGCGACGGGTCGACAGCCTGGGACGTCGACGAGCGACGGGTCGGCGAGGAGGTCAGGTGCGGGCGATGGTGGCGGCCAGGGCCACCAGGTGGCCCAGCCGGGCCAGCTCGGAGTCGAGGAACTCCGGGCCGCCACGGCGGCCGATCAGCACGATCTCGTCGTCGCCGAGCCGGGCGGCGCAGTGCACGTTGTCGTCGGTCGTGGGGACGCGGGCGGCCTTTCCGATCGAGGTGAAGGCCAGCTCGGAGGGCGCGGCACCCGTCGCGTGCGCGATGCCGGTCTCGCGCAGCAACCGGGCGGCCCAGTCGACGCGGAACGTGATCGGCAGCAGGTCGACCATCCGGTCGACGGCCGTCGCGGGGTCCCCGGTCAGCTCCTCGACGACCTCGAGGTCGAGGAAGAGGTTGCCGCCGGCCGCGTACCGGCTGATCCAGAGCACCCGGACGCCGTCGAGGGCGTGGCAGGCCGAGACGATCGAGTCGGGCATCGTCCCGGGAGCGACCTCGAGCAGCACGTCGTCGACGGCGGTCTGCTCGTCGTGACGCTTCTCGACGATCTCGATCGCCTCGATGTCGCCACCGGCCTCACCGATGGCGCTCGCCACCCGTCCCAGCGAACCGGGGACGTCGGGCAGCTCCACGCGCAGCAGGAAGGGCATCACACGGCTCCAAGACTCGACTGCCCCGACCCTAGCGGTCCCGGGCCCCGGCGCGGGGACAATGCCCGCACAGTGGTTCGGCGGCGAAACCCGCCTGTGGACAGGGGATCAGCCCACCCCGAGGCGCCGGCGCAGACCCGTCGCACGCTGGGCGCGGGTGGAGACCGCCGCCCGGACGGCCGCCTCGGTAGCGACCACCCGGACGACGGACTGCGCCCGGGTGACCGCGGTGTAGAACAGCTCCCGGGTCAGCAGCGGCGAGTCCTCCGGCGGCAGCAGCACCGTCACCGCCTCGGCCTGGCTGCCCTGGCTCTTGTGCACGGTCATCGCGTGCATCGTCTGCACCTCGCTGAGCCGGGAGGTGGCGAAGGAGTGGTGCGGCCCGACACCGGCGACGACCGCGCGCAGGCCGTCGCCCTCGGCCACCACCACGCCGGTGTCGCCGTTGAAGAGCCCGAGCCCGTAGTCGTTCGCGGTGACCAGCAGCGGGCGCCCGACGTACCACGGCGGTCCGTGCGCGACCTGGGTGCCGGTGGCGTCGCCGAGCCAGCGCTCGACCTCACGGTTCCAGTGCTCGACGCCGTACGGCCCGGCCCGGTGGGCGCACAGCAGCCGGTGCCGGTCCAGCGCGGCGACCGCCCCGTCGGCGTCACCGGCCAGCGCCGCCGAGCGGATCGCGAGGGCGTGCTCGAGGACGACGCGACGCACCGTGGCCGTCCCGGTGGCGTCCTCGGGGTCGACGAGCTCGATCTCGGGGTCGCCGGCGCGCAGCAGGTCGAGGACCCGGTCGGCGTCGCCGATCCGCAGCGCCTCGGCCAGGGCCCCGATCCGGGCCCCGAAGCGGTGGGAGGTCCGCAGGGCCGCGACCGCCCCGGGGGCCCGGGCGTCGAGGCCGGAGACCAGGTCGGCGAGCACGGCCCCGGCCTCGACGGACGCGAGCTGGTCGGGGTCGCCCACCAGCAGCAGGCGCGCGTCGCCGCGCACCGCCTCGACCAGGCGCGCCATCATGGTCAGCGAGACCATCGAGCTCTCGTCCACCACCACGACGTCGTGGGGCAGCCGGTTTCCCCGGTGGTGCCGGAACCGGGTGCTGCTGCCCGGGCGCCAGCCGAGCAGGCGGTGCAGGGTCTGCGCCCCCAGCGGTCCGAGACGTTCCCGGTCGGCGGGGGCCAGCGCCTCGGTGGCCGTCGCGACCGCCTCCTGCAGGCGCGCCGCCGCCTTGCCGGTCGGGGCGCTGAGCGCGATCCTCAGCGGGGTGGGCGACTGCTCGGCCAGCAGGGCCAGCAGGCCCGCGACGGTGGTCGTCTTGCCGGTGCCGGGGCCGCCGGTCAGCACGGTCGTCCACTGCGTGGCCGCCGCGCGGGCGGCCGCCCGCTGCTCGTCGTAGCCGGAGGGGAAGATCCGGGCCGCGCCCGCGTCGAGCAGGACCGGGTCGACCTCCGGGGCCGGGCGCGCCGCGCGGGCCAGCAGGTCGTCGCGCACCTGTCCCTCCTCGCGCCAGTAGCGGTCGAGGTAGACCAGCCCGTGCTCGACGTGCAGCACCGAGGAGGCGACCAGCGCGCTGGCCGCCACCCGCTCGTGCCAGCCCTCGAGCGGCGGCCAGGGCAGGTCGGGCAGGGAACCGGCCAGCGCCGGGAGGTCCACGCACACGGAGCCGTGACGCACCGCCCGGACGGCGAGTCCCACCGCCAGGGTCACCGACTCGTCACGCTCCCCCACCAGACCGGCCAGCCGCCGGGCCACGTGGACGTCGGCCGCCTCGAGCAGCCCCGCGGCGTTGAACCGGCCGAGCAGCCCGACCGGGTCGCGCACGAGCCGTCGGTCGTGGACGTCGTCGGTCTCGAACAGCTCGGTCATCGGACACCTCCCGGCGAGTCGGCGGCCCCGTCCAGGAGGTCGGACATCTCCTCGACCAGGGCGACCGGTGCGCGCCAGCTGAAGACTCCCGCGGGGTGTCCGGCCGTCAGCGGCGTCGCGGCGCCGCACATGCCGCGCACGTAGAGGTAGAGGACGCCACCGAGGTGCTGCTCGGGGTCGTAGCCGGGCCGCCGCCAGCGCAGGTAGCGGTGCAGCACGACCGTGTACAGCAGGGCCTGGAGCGGGTAGTGCGAGTGCAGCATCGCCTCGGTCAGCCGGTCGGAGGCGTAGTCGGCGGCGCTCAGCGGCGTACCGGGCTCGCCGAGCCGGTTGGTCTTGTAGTCGACGACGACGTAGCGCTCGCCGCCGGACGGCGCCGGGGTGCGCAGCACGACGTCGATCGAGCCGGACAGGTACCCCCGCAGCGGCTGGTCCCCCAGGGGCGGGGTCTCCAGACGGGCGGCGTACGGCGCGAGCGCGTCGTCGGCGGGCAGGTGGCGGCGCAGCAGCGGGGCCAGGTCGCGCAGGTGCACCTCGTCGTTGCGCCGGCGCACGTCGCCCCCGGTCAGCGGGATCTCGAAGTCGAGCTCGCGCAGGCGGTCCCGCAGCGGCACCTGGCGCAGGGTGCGCCCCGGGACCAGCGGGCCCAGCGGCGTGTCGTGCAGCGGCAGCATCGCCGCCGCGAGATCGTCGGCGGTGACGTCGGCCGGCCACCAGCGCAGCTGCTCGGCGGCGCGCTCGCGCAGCTCGACGGCCAGGTCGGGCGCGTCCGGGTCCGCGTGCTCGAGGACGGCGTGCACCAGGCTGCCGAAACCCGCCCCCGCCGGCAGGTCGGCCATCGGGGAGACCGGCGACGCGACGTCCGCGTCGACCGCCCCGGCACCGGATGCGGGGCTCCCCACCGGCTCCTCGTCCTCGAGGCCCTGTGCCTCGGGCTCGCTGGTCACGGCGACGGTCTCCTCGATCCGGATGAGGCCGGAGTAGGAGGTGCGCCGCCAGTCGGTGTCCACGTCGCGCCGGAACTCCCGGACGCCGAGGGAGCGGGTCGTGCCCGGCGCGGCCGGCGGCGCGACGTCCGCGACCACGGAGGGCTCGAGGACGGGACCGCCCAGCTCGTCGATGCGCCGCAGGACGTCGGCGGCGTGGGCGTCGTCCCCCACCTGCTGCCGGTCCGGCACCCGGGCGGTGCCGGGCCGGCGGCCGAACAGGAGCCGGTGCAGACCGCCGTCGCGGGTGCTGGCGGTCGGCGCCCACCACGTCACGACCTGCGACTGGGCGCGGGTGAGGGCGACGTAGAGCTCGCGCAGCTCCTCACCGGCCTCCTCGGTGCGGTGCCGCTCCTCGGCCGTGCTCCACTGCGGGCCTCCGCGGCTGACGTCGAGGGTGCGACGCCCGGCGTCGTCGTGGAACAGCGCGGCGTCGACGTCGAACAGGTGCTTGGCGTGCACGAAGGGCAGGTGCACGACGGGGTACTGCAGGCCCTTGCTGGCGTGGATCGTGACGATCTGGACCGCCGCGGCGTCGCTGTCGAGCCGGCGGGTGCGCTCGCTGGTGGCGGTGCGCAGCCGCTCCTCGCGCAGCCACTGGAGCAGCGCCGTCGGGCCGAGCCGCTCGCGCACGGCCTGCTCGTGCAGGGTCTGCGCGACGTGGCGCAGGTCGGTCAGCGTGCGCTCGCCGTCGGTGACGGCGAGCACGCGCGCGGTCAGGCCGCGCTCCTCGCCGGCCTCGAAGAGGGCCGCGACCCCGCGCCCGCGCAGCAGGAGCCCCCAGCCGCGCAGCGTGTCGGCGACCCGGTCGGTCAGGTCGTCACCGCCGGCGTCGAGGCTGGCGGTGGTCTCACCGAAGAACGACGTCAGCGCGGCCGCCCGGACCCGCCCGGACCGGTGCGGCTGCTCGATCGCCTCGAGCAGCGCCAACCAGTCGTCGGCGGCCGGGGTCTGGAGCACGTGACCGCCCCCGGCCACGACCGCGGGCACCCCGAGCTCGCCGAGCGCCTGCTGGACCAGCACGCCGTGGGCGCGTACGCCCACCAGGACGGCGACGTCCTCGGCGACCACCGGACGGCCGTCCCAGGTGGCCCCGGAGCCGAGCAGCCCGGCGATGTCGGCGGCGCAGTCGCGCGCGATGTGCGCGCGGGCGTCGCCGACAGTGATCTCGCCGGAGCGCGAGGTCCGGAACCCGGTGCGGCCGACGAGGCGCAGCCGGAACGGCGCGGGGTGCGGCGCGCCGCGCAGCCGGGTGCCGGGGTGGCGCGCGGCGACGTCCCGCACGACGATCGCGGGGTCGCCCAGCTCAGCCCCGCGCAGCACGACCTGGAGGCGCTCGACGAGGTCGGCGTCGCTGCGCCAGTTGGTGGCCAGCGTGGCCTGCGTGGTCGCGGTGCGGGCGGCGGCGAGGTAGGTGACGACGTCGCCGCCGCGGAAGGCGTAGATCGCCTGCTTGGGGTCGCCGATCAGCACCATCGTGGCGTGGCCGGTGAAGGCCCGGTCGAGGACCTGCCACTGCACGGGGTCGGTGTCCTGGAACTCGTCGACGAGCACGATCCGCCAGCGCCCGCGCATCCGGTCGCGGGCCGGCGCGTCGTCGTCCTCCAGCGCGGTGGCCAGCCGGGCCAGCAGGTCGTCGTAGCTGAGCAGCCCGAGCCGACGCTTGCGGCGCTCGACCTCGACCCGAACCTCCCGGGCGAAGGAGACCCTGGCCCCGCCGGTGCTGGTCTCGTCGGGCTCGGCCCCGGTGAGCGTCGCCTGCGGGTCGCCGATCGCCCGGCGCGCCAGCGTCAACGCGGCCGCCCGGTCGAACGGCGGGGGCTCGGCCCGGTTGCCGAAGCGGCGCAGGTAGACGTCGTCGACCACCTCCACGACCAGGTCGTCGAGCGAGTCGACCAGGGTGGCCCCGGCGTCGGTGTCCCCGGCGACGCCCAGGGAGCGCAGCACGAGCTGGCAGAACTGGTGGGTGGTGGCGATGGTGGCGGCGTCGAACGACGCGAGCGCGTCGCGGATCCGCCGGTGGCGCACCGGGCGCCTTGTCTCGTCGGCGAGCAGCCAGGTGAGCAGCTGGTCCCCCGATGGCACCGAGAGCGCCCCGGCGAGCGCCCGCTCGGCCTCCACCAGCTGCTGGCGGACCCGCTCGCGGAGCTCCTGGCTGGCCGCGCGGCCGAAGGTGATCACGAGCAGCTGGTCGAGGGTGGCGTGCCCCTCGGCGACGTAGCGGGTCACGAGCGCGCCGACCGTGTAGGTCTTGCCGGTGCCGGCACTGGCCTCGAGCAGCGTGGTGCCGCTCGGCAGTGGGCCGGTCAGGTCGAAGGGCTCCATCACCAGCTCCCCTGCTCGGCGCCCAGCAGCGGGCTCCACAGCCGCATGGCGAGGGCACCGAACCGGGTGGTCTCGCCCTCGCTCTCCTCGCCGGGCCCCGGGCCGCGGTCCAGCCCGGGCAGGCCGGCCCTCGGCCCCCAGGCGCGCTGGTGCGCGGCGTCGGACTGCTCGCCGGGGAAGCGCCCGTCCTTCCAGTCCCAGCCGGCCTTCAGCACCGCCTCGTCATGGGTGGCGCGGGTACGACGCTGGCGGGCGTAGGTGAAGGAGGACTTGAGTGGCAGGGGCAACGGCTCGCACGAGCCCCGGTCCCTCAGGTCGACCAGGGTGCGCAGCAGGCCCCGGGCGGTGTAGTCGTCCAGCGGACCGAGCAGCGAGAGCGCGTGCCGCTCGCGGGAGCGGCTGTTGGCCGGCCGGCCGAGGGTGTGCGCGGTCCAGTTGTGGTCGGGGTCGCTGGCGCTCAGCGCGAGCAGCCGCAGCCACGACTGGAGCCGGTGGGTCGGGCCGAGCCGCGAGTAGCCGACCGGCACCAGGCGGTCGCCGTACACCTCGGGGACGGTGCCGCGCAGGCGCCGGCCGCCGCCGAGGTCGACGTCCACGTCCACCGCGCGGGGTTCCACGGTGCGCAGCCCCCGGGCGGCGAGCGCCAGGGGCTGGGCCTTCTCGACGATCCCGCCGAGCGTGCGCCAGCCCAGGCGCCCGGGGGGCAGGACGCCCCGGCGCCACTCCTGCTGGCGGGCCCGGTCGGGGTCGACGCCGGCCAGCAGGTCGTGCAGCACCCGGTCGCCGACCGCCCACTGGACGAGGTTGTCCACCTCGACCGGGAGCCCGTCGCCGAGCGGCTCGTCGTCCTGGGGCAGCGCCACGTCGAGCCGGCCCCGCACGAAGTCGCGGACCGGGTGCTTGAGGAACGACGCGAGGTCGTCGAGGGCGACGTCGGTCGAGCTCTCCCGGGGCTCCAGCGGACCGGTCAGGAACGGCGGCGCGGCCCGGCGCGGCCCGGCCGCCGCCCTCGCCCCGGCCAGGGCGGTGCGGTCGAAGGTGAACGCGTGCCCGGGCACCAGGGCGTCGGGGGTGACGTTGCGGGCGTCGAAGGGCTGCAGCGGGTGGCGCACGGTGACGGCCTCGGCGACGCCGTGCCCGCCCCCCTGGGAACCCCCACCGGCGCCAGCGCCCGCGCCCACCTGAGCGGTCGCGTCGAGGGCGTCGAGCAGCTCCCCGAGCGGGACGGCCGGCGGACGCGGCTGACCGGTGTACTCGTTGGCCCCGGTGTAGGTCACCACCAGCGTCTCGGTGGTGGCGAGCACCGCGTCGAGCAGCAGCTGGCGGTCCTCGCTGCGCGCGTCGCGCTCGCCGGTGCGGGGCCGCCGTGCGAGCACGTCGTCACCGTCGACCGCGCCCACCCGGGGGAAGACTCCGTCGTCGAGCCCGACCAGTGCCACCACCCGGTGCGGCACGGAGCGCATCGGCACCATGGTGCACACCGTCAGGGTGCCGGTGCGGAAGTTCGCCCGGGTGGGACGGCCACCGAGGCGCTCGGAGAGCAGTGCCCGGACGTCGGGCAGCCGCAGCACGGTCCCACCCCGGCCGGCGGCGGCCTCGCGCACCCGCCCGAGCTCGCGCTGCACCTGCCCGGCCTGCCAGGCCTCGCTCGCCGGCACGGCGGTGAGCTCTCCGACCCCGCGCGCCAGGACGTCGAGCCAGCGGTCGACCGGATGCGTGCCGACCAGGTCGTCGGTGACGGCCCGCAGCCGGTCGACGTACTCCGCGAGCCGGCCGACGAGGTCGACCTGGCCGCTGCCCACGTCGTCCAGCGGCAGGGTGCGGTCCAGCCACGCACCGGAGTCGTCGGACATCGCGACGCCGGCCAGCAGGCGGTCCAGCCCGAACTGCCAGGTGTTCTGCACGAAGTCGGCCAGCCCGAACTCGGCCCGGTGCTCGGCGTCGAAGGCCCAGCGCACCCCGGCCTCGCGGACCCAGGTGGTCAGCTGCCGGAGGTCGTCGTCGGTGAACCCGAAGCGCGCGCGCACGGGCTCGGCGTGCGCGAGGTCGAGCACCTCCCCGGCGCCGGCCCGGCCACCCGCGAGGTCGAGCAGGCGGGCGGCCACGTCGAGCACCGGGTTGGTCTGGGTGAGCGCCCGGTCGGCGAGCTTCACGCGCAGCCGGTGGGCGGGGTGCCCGGCCTCGCCGACGACCTCCCCGAGACCGAAGCCGGCCGAGACGAGCGGCGCGAACGTCTCGATGTCGGGGCACATCACCAGCACGTCGCGCGGCTCGAGGGTGGGGTCGTCGGCCAGCAGCCCGAGCAGCACCTCCCGCAGCACGTCCACCTGGCGGGCCACCCCGTGACAGGCGTGCACCTGCACCGAGCGGTCGTCGGCGCGCAGGACGCGCCCGGCCGCCGGGCCGGCCGCGTTGGCCCGCAGGTCGGCCTGGAGCCAGCTGAGCAGGGTGCCCTCGTCAGGCGCCTCAGGCTCGGGCACCGGGTGGTCGACGAACGGCACCGTGCCCAGGGTGCGCTGGAGCTCGCGGACGTCGCGCCCCAGGGTCGAGAGCAGGGGGTGGCCGACCCGCTGGTGCGAGGTGTCGTCGGCGCGCAGCACCGACCCGACGTCCGTGGGCTCGGCGAGCGCCCGCCACAACGCCGCGGAGGGGTGCGGCAGCCACAGGTGCACCTCCCGGTGCTCACCGAGGGCGGCGAGCAGCTCGACCTCGGTCACCGGGAGCCGGGTGTGGCCGAAGAGCGAGACCCGGTCGGGCAGGTCGAGGCCGGCCGGGGCGTCGCGCAGCCGGGCCAGCGTCTCGCGGTGACGCACCTGCGGGGGCGCCGCGTCCACCCGCTCCACCAGCCGACGCCACAGCTCGGGCTGCCAGGCCAGGTCGGGCTCCAGCACGCCACCAGCTCCGTCCGTGGCGTCCCCGGCGTGCCAGTCCTCGACGAGGCGCGGGCGCTGCACGGCGTACGCCGCGAAGAGCCCCGCGAGGCGTCGCGCCACCGCGAAGCGCCGACCGCGCCGCAGGTCGGCCTCCTCGCCGGCCACCCCGTGCCCCACGTGGCGGGCGAGGACCTGCGCCCACGGCTCGTCGAGGGAGTCGTCGAGGACGGCGAGCAGCGGCCAGACCAGCGCCTCGGGCGACCAGGGATCGTCGTCGCGGGTGCCGGTGATCTCGGCGACCAGGGAGCCGGGGCTGCGGAAGTCGACCCCGGCGCAGACCCCGTCGCCCCGGCCGAGCCGGCCGCCGAGGCGGTGCGAGAGCCGCTGCGAGAGCCAGCGCTCCACCCCGCGCGCCGGGACCACGACCACCTCGGTGGCGAACGGGTCGGGCAGGGGCTCGGCCAGGAGGTCGCCGAGACCCTCCACCAGCGCGTCCGCGCGACTTGCGCGGTGCACGTGCAGCGCCACGGGCCCGACCTCCTCCTCGACTCGACAGGCGCCCAACCTACGGCGCACCACCGACACGACGGTCCGCGCCCGTCAGTCGGGTGCGGGCCAGCCCAGCATCGAGGCCACGTCCGCGGCCAGCGTCATCGGGTCGAACGGTTTCGCCACCACCCCGGAGACCGGCAGCCCGTCCCACATCTGGCGGTCGCCGACCTGCACCTTGGCGGTCACCAGGATGACCGGGATGTCGCGCGTGGCCGGCTGCGCCTGGAGGTGGCGGAAGGTCGTCAGGCCGTCCATGTCGGGCATCATCAGGTCGAGCAGGACCGCGTCCGGGTGGTGCCGTGCCGCCAGCTCGAGCGCCTCGATGCCACCACCGGCCGTGAGGACGTCCCAGCCGGCCACCATCTCGAGGGCGATCTGGGTGATCTCGCGGATCGAGTCGTCGTCGTCGACCACGAGCACGGTGGGGGTCATCGCTCAGTCGTTCCCCGGTGCGCGCCCGGTGAACGTCGCCGCGTAGTAGGTCTGCCGGTCGACGGCGTCGATGGTGGCCTCGGCGGTCCGGTGCACGATCTTGTCGATGCTCGCCCCGAGCCCGGCCAGGTCGTTGTGGCCGCAGATGTCCCAGGTGCAGACCGCCCGCTCACGCGCCAGCATCTCGACGATCCGGTCCACCATGGCCGCGAACACCCGGCTGCGTCGTGCCTGCGGGTCCACCAGCGTGAAGCCGAGGTAGTAGATGGCGCCCCGGGCCGCGTGCTCGGGATAGCGCAGGGCGAAGAACTCGGGGTTGATCCACGGCACCGTCTCCAGGTGCGAGGTGATCGAGGACATCCCGACGACCCGGCCGTCCTCGCCGCGCGCGACGTACTTGTGCACCCGCGGGTCCCGCATGTCCTGGAAGAACTCGTCGTCGTGGAGCACCTGCCGCTCGGCGGCCTTGGTCACCAGCTCCTCGAACGTCGCGCGGTACAGCCGGTGGTAGATCGCCGCGGTCTCGTCGTCGACAACCGTCTCCAGGGAGATCTCCAGCGCCTCGGGGGGTTCGCCGTGGCCCCGGTCGGTCGTCGTGGTCTCGAGGTGGTCGTTCACGTGAGGATTCCTCCGGGTCGGGCGGCAGGGTCGGGGGTCGGGCCGGAGGCCATGAGGAGCACGCGGTCACCGAGCTCGGCCGCGGTCGTCCGGCCCCGGGCGAGGTAGACGGGCTGACCCGCCCAGTGCTCGAGCTGCAGGGGCGGGTCGAGCGTATCCGCGCTGGTGTGCACGACCAGCCCGGCCCCGGCGGCGGCCCCACCCGGGCGCCGCAGCTCGGCGGCCGCGGCGCCGGCGTCCGCGCCGGGATGGGGCAGGTCCAGGACGACGACCCGGGGGTCGAGCTCACGGGCCAGCTCGGCCGCCTCCCCGGCGCTGCCGGCCCGGGAGACCGTCAGGCCACGCTCGGCGAGCACCCCGGCGAGGAGACCGGCGCCGTCCTCGTCGGCGGTCACGAGCAGCACCCGCGCCCCGGGCCCCGGGGACGGGGGGGTGGCGGGCGCATGGTGCGGGGCCGCCGGCAGCGTGAAGGAGAGCGTGGTGCCCACACCGAGCTCGCTCTCCGCCCAGATCCGGCCGCCGAGCCGCTCCACGATGGTCCGGCTGATCGCCAGGCCGAGCCCGGTGCCACCCTTCTGGCGGGTGTCGGAGGAGTCGACCTGCTCGAAGCGCCCGAAGATGCTCTCGAGCTTGTCGCTCGGGATGCCCCGCCCCTCGTCGCGCACCCGGAACAGCACCAGGTCGCCCTGCTGCCGGGCGTCCACGACCACCTCGCCGCCGGGCTCGGAGAACTTGATGGCGTTGCCGAGCAGATTCGTCAGGGTCTGCATGACGCCGTCCTCGTCGGCCAGCACCCGCCCACCACTGGCGTCGACGCGGACGCTCACGCCCTCGGCCGCCGCGAGGCCCTCGAGCTGGTGAGCCACGGCCGCCAGCAACCGGCTCGCCTCGAGGGCGCTCAGCTCGACTTGGCGGTTCCCGGACTCGATCCGTTCGAGGTCGAGGAGGTCGTTGATCAGGCGGGTGAGCCGCTCGGTGCTCTGCAAGGCCATCGTCACCATCGACCCGCCACGGGGGGTCAGCTCGCCGAGCTTGCCGCCGGCCAGCAGCCCCAGCGACCCACGGATCGCGGTGAGCGGGGTGCGCAGCTCGTGGCTGACGACGGAGAGGAACTCGTTCTTCATCCGGTCGACCTCGCGGCGCTGGGTGACGTCGCGGAACACCACGACCGCCCCGCGCAGCTCGTCCTCCTCGACGACCGGGCTCGCGGTGATCTCGACCGGGAAGGTCGCGCCGTCGGCCCGCACGTAGGTGTCCTCCTCGGCGATCGCCACGATCCCGTGGTGGATCGCCTCCTCCACGTAGCAGCCCTGCCAGGGGAAGGGCAGCCCGTCCTCGCCGGGGGCGTGGAAGGTGTCGTGGGCGTGTCGACCGTGCAGGGCCTCGGCCGGGAACCCGAGCGCCTCGGCGCCGGACGGGTTGACGAAGGTGACCCGGCCCTCGTGGTCGACCCCGTAGATGCCGTCGCCCACCGAGGTGAGCAGCACCTCGGTGCGGCGGGCCAGACGCCTCAGGTCGGTGGTCTGCTCACGCACCCGCCGCTCCAGGCCCCGGCGCAGCGCGGTGTTGTCGGCCACGAGCAGGGTCTGGCGGGCGCCGGCCACGACGATCAGCACCAGCCAGAGGATGCTCTGGGCGACCTGGAGCCGACCGCTCGTGCCGAAGCCGAACTGGACGATGACGGCGACCAGCAGCACCGCGAAGACCATCAGGGTGCCGCGGGCGTCGGACGGGCCGCCCTCGCGCCGGTCCGAGGGCTCGTCGACCAGGTCGCTGGGCACCCAGGCGGCCAGCCCGATCAGCAGGTAGCCGGCGATCCAGCCCAGGTCGAGGGGGGTGCCGAACCTGAACCTCTCCTCCTCGGCCAGCACGGAGAAGGCCAGGTCGGCCACGGCGTACATGATGAAGCCGGCCGCCACCAGGGAGAGCACGGGCCGGTCGGTGCGGCCGGCCCGCAGGACCAGCAGCAGCGCCACCGTGGCCAGCACGACGTCCAGCACGGGGAAGAGCAGGGTGAGGGTGGGGACGCCTCGGCCCGCGTTGGCGTCGAGGAGCTGGCTGTAGACCAGCACGGAGGCGATGATCATCATCGCGACCGCGGCGACCAGCCCGTCCAGCGAGATCACCAGCAGCTCGAGCCCGCGGCGCCGCACGCTGGGGAAGTTCAGCAGGCCGGCGATCGAGAGCAGCAGCGCCAGCGCGATGCTCACCTCGGCCACCAGGCCGGGCGAGGCGACCGGGTCCGAGCTCGCGACGCTCACCCAGATGTTGCCGAGCACGGCCAGGACGCCGGCGAGCATCAGCAGGAGCCAGGAGCGGCGCCGGCGCCCCCGGGTCATGGTCGCCCGCATCCCGCAGCTGGTCGCGGTGACGATGCCGGCGAGCAGCAGGCCGACTCCGCTGGAGGCTTCGCGGACGGGGTCGGAGAAGGCATCGCTGAGCAGGACGGCGAACACGGCGACGATCAGGGCCGCGCTCGGAGCCGCCACGGCGAACCGCCGTCGCTGAACCACGAGCGCGGGGGGGCTGCTCATGCAGGTGAAGGTATCAGCCGCCGGGCCCCGGACCCGGTCAGTCGCCCTCCCCCGGGCGCCGCAGCGGTACGTCGAGGCGCGCGGTCAGGTCGTCGTAGGAGATCCCGAAGGTCTCCGCGACGACCGCGCCCCGCGGACCGACGTGGAAGGTGGCCACCTCGGTGTGCACCCGGTCCACGCAGCCGACCCCGGTGAGGGGGTAGGTGCAGGCCTCGACCAGCTTGGCGCTGCCGTTCCGGGCGAACAGCGACATCATCACCAGCACCCGCTTGGCCCCGATCGCGAGGTCCATGGCGCCGCCGACCGCGGGGATCGCGTCCGGGGCGCCGGTGTGCCAGTTGGCGAGGTCGCCGGTGGCCGACACCTGGAAGGCCCCGAGCACGCACACGTCGAGGTGTCCCCCGCGCATCATCGCGAACGAGTCCGCGTGGTGGAAGTAGGAGGCCCCGGGCAGCTCGGTGACCGGGATCTTGCCGGCGTTGGTGAGGTCGGGGTCGATCTCGTCGCCGAGCGCGGCACGACCCATGCCCAGCATGCCGTTCTCGGTGTGCAGCACGACCCCGGAGTCGGCGGCGAGGTGGTCGGCGACCAGCGTCGGCTGGCCGATGCCGAGGTTCACGAACGAGCCGGGCGGGATGTCGCGGGCCACGATCGCCGCCATCTCGTCCCTGTCCAGCGGCCCCCGGTCCAGGTGCTCCACGATCCGGTTCACACCACCACCACCCTGTCCACGTAGATGCCCGGGGTCACCACGACCTCTGGGTCGAGCTCACCGGTCTCGACGACCCGGGCCACCTGCACGACCGTGGTCGTGGCGGCGGTGGCCATCACCGGGCCGAAGTTGCGCGCGGTCCTGCGGTAGACGAGGTTGCCCATCCGGTCCGCCAGGTGCGCGCCGACCAGGGCGACGTCCCCCCTGATCGGGTACTCCAGGAGGTAGTGCCGTCCGTCGATCTCACGGGTCTCCTTGCCCTCCGCCAGCGGCGTCCCGACGCCGGTCGGACAGAAGAAGGCCCCGATCCCGGCGCCCGCGGCGCGCATCCGCTCGGCGAGGTTGCCCTGCGGGACCACCTCGAGCTCGATCTCCCCGGCCCGGTAGAGCCGGTCGAAGACCCACGAGTCGGCCTGGCGCGGGAAGGAGCAGATCATCCGGCGGACCCGCCCGGCGGCCAGCAGGGCGGCCAGCCCGCTGTCGCCGTTGCCGGCGTTGTTGGAGACCACGGTCAGCTCACCCGCACCCTGGCGGACCAGCGCGTCGATCAGGTGCACCGGCATCCCGGCCATCCCGAAGCCGCCGATCAGCACGGTCGAGCCGTCCTCGACCCCCGCGACGGCCTCGTCGGGGTCGGCACAGACCAGGGTCATCGCGCCACCGCCCCGCTGTCGAGGTTCTCCAGCACCACGGCGAGGGCCTGGCCCACGCCGATGCAGATGGCGGCGACCCCGTACCTCCCGCCGTCGGCCTGGAGCCGTCGGGCGAGCGTGCCCAGGATCCGGCCGCCGGAGGCCCCCAGCGGGTGCCCGATGGCGATCGCCCCGCCCCGGGAGTTCACGATCTCCGGGTCCCGCAGTCCGGCCTCGGTCCACGCGTGCACGCAGGCCAGCGACTGCACGGCGAAGGCCTCGTTGAGCTCGACCGCGTCGACGTCCGCCCAGGTCAGGCCGGCGCGGGACAGTGCCTGGTTGGCCGCCTCCACGGGGGCGAAGCCGAACAGCTGCGGCTCCAGCGCGCACGCCCCCCGGCCGGCGAACCGGGCGATCGGGTCGCTGCCGATCAGCCCGGCGGCGTCCGCGGAGCCGAGCAGCAGCGCGGAGGCGCCGTCGTTCAGCGGCGAGGCGTTGCCGGCGGTGATGGTGCCCCCCTCGGCGGCGGTGCGGAAGACCGGCGCGAGCGCGGCCAGCTTCTCGGCGCTGCTGCCGGGGCGGATGCCCTCGTCCCGGGTCAGGTCCACGCCCGGGACCGGCACCACGAGGTCGTCGTAGAAGCCGTCGTCCCAGGCTGCGGCCGCGAGCCGGTGCGAGCGGGCGGCGAACTCGTCCTGCCGCGCCCGGGAGATGCCGAAGCGCGCCTGGAGCTGCTCGTTGCACTCGCCCAGCGAGACGGTCCACTCGGCGGGCATGTGCGCGTTGACCAGGCGCCAGCCCAAGGTCGTCGAGACCGCGGTGACGTTGCCCGCGGGGTAGGCCCGGGACGGCTTGGGCAGCACCCACGGCGCGCGGGTCATCGACTCCACGCCGCCGGCGACCGCGACCCGGGCGTCGCCGGTCTCGATCAGCCGGGAGGCCATCATCGCGGCGTCCAGGCTCGAGCCGCAGAGCCGGTTCACGGTGGTGGCGGTGACCGAGACGGGCAGTCCGGCGAGCAGGACGGCCATCCGGCCGACGTTGCGGTTGTCCTCGCCCGCGCCGTTGGCGTTGCCCCACACCACGTCACCGATCTCGGCCGGGTCCAGCTCGGGCACCCGGGAGAGCACGCCCCGCAGCGCGACCGCGGCGAGGTCGTCGGGACGGGTCTCGGCGAGGGCGCCACCGAACCGGCCGAACGGTGTACGGGCGGCGGCGTAGAGGTAGGAGGAGGTCACACCCGACATGTTCTCACAGCGAATGATGGTTCGCATCGCGAACAACGCTAGGGTTTCCCCATGACCGACACCACCCGGGGGCCGCGCGTGCCGGGTGACGAGTTCGTGCAGTCGCTGGCCCGCGGCCTCGAGGTGATCACCACCTTCGACGCGGAGCACGGGGCCTTGACCCTGAGCGAGGTCGCCACCCGCGCCGGGCTCACCCGCGCCACCGCACGCCGCCTGCTGCTGACGCTGGTTGAGCTGGGCTACGTGCGGCTCGAGGGCCGTTCGTTCGCGCTCACCCCGCAGGTGCTGCGCCTGGGGTCGGCGTACCTCACGGGCATGGGACTGCCCGAGGTCGCCCAGCCGCATCTCGAGCGGTTGTCGAGCCGGGTGGGCGAGTCGTCGTCGGTCGCGGTGCTGGACGGCGCGGAGATCGTGTACGTCGCCCGGGTCGCCACCACCCACCGGCTGATGCGGGTGGGGATCACGGTGGGCACCCGCTTCCCGGCGTACGCCACCTCGATGGGCCGGGTGCTGCTCGCGGCGCTGCCCCCGGCCCAGCGGGACGCCAGTCTGGGCGACCTGGACCGGCTCACCGAGCACACCGAGGTCGACCCGACCCGGTTGCGCGACCTGCTGGACGGCGTGCGCCGCGACGGCCATGCCCTGGTGGACCAGGAGCTGGAGCCGGGGCTGCGCTCGCTGGCCGTGCCGATCGCGCGCGGGGACGTCGTCCCGGCGGCCGTCAACCTGTCCATGAGCGCCTCCTCACCGCTGGCGGGCGCGCTCGACCACCTGGCGGCCCTGCACGAGACCGCAGCGGCGATCGCGGCCGATCTGGAGCTCACCCAGCGCTGAACCGGCGCTCAGTCCTGTTCGAGCGCCATCTCGTCCAGCACCCGCTGGGCGATCCGGAACGCGGTGTTGGCGTCGGGGACGCCGCAGTAGATCGCGGTCTGCAGCAGCAGCTCGGTGATCTCCTCCACGGTGACCCCGTTGGTGCGCGCGGCCCGCACGTGCATCGCGAGCTCCTCGTGGTGGCCGCGGGCGACCAGTGCGGTGAGCGTGATCAGGGAGCGACTGCGCCGGTCCAGGCCAGGGCGCGTCCAGATGCTGCCCCACGCGTACTGCGTGACCAGCTCCTGGAAGTCGCGGGTCAGCCCCGTGGTGGAGCCGACGGCCCGGTCCACGTGCGCGTCGCCGAGCACCTCACGGCGCACCACCATGCCCGCGGCGTGCACCTCGCCGAGCGTGAGCCCGGACCGGTCCGCCGACGGCGGCGCCTCGCTGGGGCCCTGGCCCGGGGCGGGATCGGCGTCCGGGGCCTCCCCGAGCACGTGCTCACGCAACAGCCGGGCGACCGCCTCGGGGGCCTCGGCCGGTGCGAGGTGGGCCACCCCGGGCAGCGCGACGAAGCGCCCGTCGCGCACGCCGTCGGCGATCTCGCGCAGCTTCTCCGGCGGCGTGGCGACGTCCTCCTCGCCGGCCACGGCCAGCACCGGCGCGGTGATCGCGCCGAGCCGCCCCCGCACGTCGAAGTGCGCCAGCGCGCCGCACACCTGCACGTAGCCCTCGTCGTCGGCGTCCTGTAGCGCGTGCAGCAGCGCCGCCCCGCGCTCGGGCTCCCGCTCGAGGAAGCCGGCGCCGAACCAGCGCTCGGCCGAGCCGGCCACCATCACCGGGGTCCCCGAGACGCTGACCTGACCCATCCGGCCGGCCCACGTCTGCGCGTCGCCGATCTGCGCGCCGGTGCACAGCAGCACCGCCGAGGCGACCCGGTCCGGCGCGTCGAGCATCAGCTGGAGGCCGACGGCACCGCCGACCGAGTCACCGGCGTAGGCGAAGCTGCCGCCGGGCTCGCCGCGCTGGGTGAGCAGGTCGTCGACGACGCCCAGCACGCCGGCGGCCAGCTCGGCCATCGTGAAGCCCTCGCCGGGCACGGCGGCGTTGTGGCCGTGGCCGGGCAGGTCCCAGCCGACCACGTCGAAGGCGTCGGTGAGGTGGGTCGCGCAGGCGCTCCACAGCGTGGTCGCCGAGGTGCCCAGCGAGGGCCCGAGGACCAGCAGCGGCAGCTCGGCACGGTTGCGGGCGCCGCTGAGCCGGACGGCGGTGATGCTGGGGGTCACGAGTTCTCCTGGAGGGTGCGCCGGGCGCGGTCGAGGACGTCGTCGACCAGCCTGCCGGACGCGCCGAGGTAGTCGCCCCTCGCCTGCCGCCCGGTGAGCCCGGTCAGGCTGCGCTGCTCGGCGTGCAGCTCGGGGCGCGCCGCGTCGAGGGTGCGACGCATCGCGTCTGCGTGCACGCGCAGGCCGGCGAGCAGGTCGGTGGTCTGCCGGGCCGCGACCACGGCGCGCCGGCCGAGCGTGCGCAGGGTGGCGCCCTCGACGTGCCACGCGCCGTCGGCCCGCTCGTCGACCTGCTCGGCGGCGGCGAGGTGCAGGGTCGCGGCCAGCTGCGGCGTCGCGAGCGCGGCCCGGCGGACCAGCGTGGAGAGCACCGGGTTCGCCTTGTGCGGCATGGTCGAGGACCCCCCGCCGACGCCCTCGGAGAGCTCGCCGATCTCGGGGCGCGAGAGCACGAGCACGTCGTTGGCGATCCGGCCCCACCCGTCGGTGGCCCGCACCAGCGCGTCACCGACCCGGGTCAGCACCGCCCGGGAGGTGTGCCACGGCGGAGCATCGGTCAGGCCGAGCCGCTGCGCCGTGCCCGCGGCCAGGTCGAGGGCGACCCGGACGGGGTCGTCGTGGCCGTCGGCGAGCTCGACCGCGGCCGCCAGGGTGCCCGCGGCCCCGCCGACCTGGACCGGCCAGGTCAGCGCGGCCAGGTCGTCGTACGCGTCGAGGAGGCCGCCCAGCCAGGTCGCGGCCTTGAGCCCGAACGTCGTGGGGACGGCGTGCTGGGTGAGGGTGCGCGCCGCCATCGGGGTCGCCCGGTGGTCCCCGGCGAGCTCGGCGAGGCGGCGGGCCTGGGTGGCGAGCTCGGCGCGGACGACCGCCGCGGCGTCGCGCAGGGTCAGCACCAGCGCGGTGTCGAGCACGTCCTGGCTGGTCAGCCCCCGGTGCAACCAGCCGGCGGCCGCCTCGGAGCGGGGCGCGACCCGTTCGCGCAGCAGCGTGACGAGCCCGGTCACCGGGTTGCCGCCCGCCTCCGCCCCGGCGGCGAGCACGGCCGTCCCCTCCGGGTCGTGGGGGTCGATCAGCCCGCGGAGGTCGTCGGCCGCGCCCGCCGGGGCGACCCCGGCCGCGACCAGGGCCGCCAGCCAGGCGGCCTCGACGGCCACCATCGCGTCGAGCAGCGCCGATGACGAGAGCAGGTCACCTGCCCGGTGGTCGCCGGGCCAGAAGAGGTCGCTCATGGGTCTCAGTGTCGCGGATGCTGCAGGAAGACCGTCTCCCCCTCGCCCTGCAGCCGCACGTCGAAGCGGTAGCCGTGCTCGTCGGCGGTGGCCACCAGTGTGCCGCGGCGCTCGGGCGCGATCCGGGCCAGGAGCGGGTCCGACCCCAGCGCCCCGTCGTCCCCGGGCAGGTAGGCCCGGGTGAGGAGCCGGTTCAGCAGACCGCGGGCGAAGACGGTGACGGCGAAGAACGGGGGGCCGGCGCCTCCCGGGCCGCCCCCGCAGGGGCCGGGCGCCAGCGTGGTGAAGGAGTAGTGCCCGGCCTCGTCGGTCGCGGCGCGACCCCAGCCGGTGAAGGTGAAGCCGTCCCGGCGCAGCGAGCCCGCCACCCGCGGGGCCGCGCCGGACGCGTCGGCCTGCCACAGCTCCAGCAGCGCGTCGGGCACCGGGTCTCCGGCGCCGTCGTACACCGTGCCGTGCAACCGGACCGCGTCCGCGCGCCCCGGTGGCACCAGCTCGCTGTCGCCCGCGTACGGCAGCGCGTAGCCGAAGAACGGCCCGATCGTCTGGCCCGGGGTGGGCAGCAGGTCGTCCGGCTCGCGGCTCACTGGTCGTCCTCCTGCTCGGTGGGGGTGCGGTGCGTGCCGGTGAGGACGATGTCCCAGCGGTAGCCGGTCGCCCACTCGTGGGACGTCACGTCGTGGTCGTAGGTCGCGACGAGCCGCCCGCGGGCGACGGGGTCGGTGATCGACTGGATGATCGGGTCGAGAGCGAAGAGCGGGTCGCCAGGGAAGTACATCTGGGTGATCATCCGCTGGCTGAACTCGGATCCGAAGAGGGAGAAGTGGATGTGCGCGGGGCGCCAGGCGTTGCGGTGGTTCTTCCAGGGGTAGGGCCCGGGCCTGATCGTCGTGAAGGAGTAGGCGCCGTCGCCGTCGGTGAGGCAGCGGCCCGCGCCGGTGAAGTTCGGGTCCAGCGCAGCGGGGTGCTGGTCGCGCTGGTGCAGGTAGCGCCCGCCGGCGTTCGCCTGCCAGATCTCCACGAGCTGGTGGCGCACCGGGCGGCCGTCACCGTCGAGGACCCGACCGGTCACGACCGTCCGCTCCCCCACCGGCTCGCCGCGGTGCACGATGGTGAGGTCGGCCTCCAGCGGGTCGACGTCGCGGTGGCCGAAGACCGGTGCCCACCGCTCGATCCCCTCGGGGTCCGCGGGCTCCAGGGCCTTGGTCGGGTGCCGCAGCAGGCTGGAGCGGTAGGGCGGGTAGTCGAGCCGCGGCTGGGTCTCGGCGGTCCCGGGGGCGGCCGCGCAGGCACGGGCGCGGGCGCGGGAGATCTCAGCGATCTCTGCGCTCACGCCGGCCTGCGTGGACGCGTCGTCGGCGGCGGAGGAGGTGGCGGTCACGGGAGCGAGGCTAGGAGGTGCCTGCACGCCGCGCGACCCCTCCCTTCCGTCCAGTGGAAGGATGGCCGGATGGCCGGCAACTCCTCCACTCCCGGCACGAGCGTGACCGGGCGGGCGCTCTCCCTCCTCGGCGCCTTCGACGAGCAGCATCGGCGCCTCACCCTGACCGAGCTGGCCGACCGGGCCGGGCTGCCCGTCCCCACCGCACACCGCCTGGTGAGCGAGCTGGTCACCTGGGGAGCCCTGGCGCGCGCACCCTCCGGTGAGTACGCCGTGGGACGCCGGCTCTGGGACCTCGGCCTGCTCGCACCGGTGCAGACCGGGCTGCGCCAGCTCGCGTCGCCCTTCCTGCACGACATCTACGCCGCGACCCTGGCCACCGTGCACCTCGCGGTCCGCGACGGCACCGAGGTGCTCTACCTCGATCGCCTCGCCGGGCACGCGTCGGTGCCGGTCGTCAGCAGCATCGGCTCCCGGCTGCCGCTGCACGCGACCGGGGTCGGCAAGGTGCTGCTCGCCCACGCACCGCCCGCGGTGCAGTCCGCGGTGCTGGCCGACCTGCCGCGGATCACGGCGTACACCGTCACCCAGCCGGGGCTGCTGCGCCGCCAGCTCGCACGCGCCGTCCGTGAGGGCTACGCAACCACCGTCGAGGAGATGAGCCCGGGCGCCTGCTCGGTCGCCGTGCCGATCCGGTGCGGCGACGAGGTGGTCGCCGCACTGGGCATCGTGGTGCCCGGGTTCCGCAACGACCGGCCGCGCCTGGTCGCGGCCCTGCAGGTCGCCGCCCAGGGCGTCGGCCGGCTGCTGGGACAGCGGCCGTAGACCTGCCTCGGCCCCAGACCACCGGCGATCAGAACGGGTACGGGGCGATGTCCGGACGCATGGTGAGCCACTGCAGCTCGGTGAAGGACTCCAGGTTCGCCTGTGCGCCACCGATCCGCGAGCCGTTGCCGGAGCTCTTCATACCGCCGAAGGGCGCGTTCGCCTCGTCCATCACCGTCTGCTCGTTGATGTGCACCTTGCCGCACACCAGCCGGTCGGCGAGCTTCATGGCCTCGCCCACGTCACCGAGGATGCCGACGGAGAGGCCGTACTCGTTCGCGTTGGCCAGCGCCACCGCCTCGTCGAGGGTCGAGAAGCTCATCACCGGGGCGACCGGGCCGAACACCTCCTCGCTCCAGACCGGCGAGTCGACGTCGACCCCGGTGAGGACGGTCGGCGGGTAGAAGGGGCCGTCCGCCTTGCCTCCGGCCACGAGCCGGGCGCCCGCGGCAACCGAGTCGTCGACCAGGCCGCCGATCCGGGCCAGCTGCCGGTCGTCGATGATCGGCCCGAGCGCGACCGTGCCGCTCGCGGGATCGCCGACCGGCAGGTGCTCGGCCTTGGCGGCGAGCTTCTCGACGTAGTCGTCGAAGAGCGACTCGTGCACCAGGTGGCGACCCGCGGTCATGCAGATCTGGCCCTGGTGCAGGAAGCTGCCGAACGCGCCGGCCGACGCGGCCAGGTCGAGGTCGGCGCCCGGCAGCACGATCAGCGCGTTGTTGCCGCCCAGCTCGAGGTGGGCGCGCTTGAGATGGCGCGCGCACGCCTCGCCGACCTGTCGGCCGGCCGCGGTGGAGCCGGTGAAGGAGACGACCCGCACCTCGGGCGCCTCGACGACCGCGGCCCCGATGTCGGCGCCACCGGGCAGCAGCGCGAGCAGCCCCGGGGGCAGCCCGGCCTCCTCGAAGATGCGGACCAGGGCCACCCCGCCGCACACCGCGGTCCGGGGGTCGGGCTTGAGCAGGACGGCGTTGCCGAGGGCCAGCGCCGGGGCCACCGCCCGGATCGAGAGGATCAGCGGGAAGTTGAACGGCGCGATCACGGTGACCACCCCGACCGGGCGACGCCGCGAGAACGACCAGCGCTGGTCGTTCGAGGTGAGCACGTCGCCGGCCGGGTGCGAGGGCAGGGCAGAGGCCTCGAAGCACTCCTGCGCCGCGATGTGGGTCTCGAGCTGTGCCTTGGGGGCGATCGCGCCGGACTCGCGCATGATCCAGCCCTGGATCTCCTCGGCGTGCTGCTCCCAGAGGTCCCCGGCCCGGCGCAGCACGGCGGCTCGCTGCTCGGGCTGCGTCTGCGCCCACGAGACCTGCGCGGCGGCGGCCACCCGGGCGGCCTGGGCGACGTCCTCGGTCGAGGCCAGTCCCACCGAGCCGAGGACAGCACCGGTCGCCGGCTCGAGAGCGTCGGCGGTGCCCCCGCGCCCGTCTCGCCACCCGTCCAGGTGGAGCTTGCCGTGCCAGGCCTGGGGGTCGAGGAGGTACGTGGGGTCGGTCACGTCGACATTCTGCAGGGCCGGGCAACCCGCGACCCACGACGCTTCCGCCCAGCGGAAGAACAGGGTGGTGGTTGCCCCTGGACGACCGCTTCACTGTCGCCATGACGACTCCGCCCGCCACCAGCAGTGGCGACCTGCGCACCCAGGTCGCGATCATCGGCGCCGGCCCTGCCGGCCTGCTGCTGTCCCACCTGCTCGCCGCCGAGGGCGTCGAGTCCGTGGTGCTCGAGACCCGCTCCGCCGAGTACGTCGCAAGCCGGATCCGGGCCGGGGTGCTGGAGCACTCGACGGTCGACCTGCTCCGCCGGGCCGGGCTCGGCGAGCGCCTGGACCGCGAGGGCGACGAGCACCGAGGCATCCACCTTCAGTGGCCGCGCGAGCGGCACCACCTCGACTTCGTCGACCTCACCGGGCGCTCGGTCTTCGTCTACGGCCAGACCGAGGTCCAGAAGGACCTCGTCGCCGCCCGCACGGCCGCCGGCCAGGAGGTGCACTACGAGGTCAGCGGCACCACGCTGCACGACGTCCGGAGCGAGCACCCGTCGGTGGGCTTCACCGACTCCGCCGGCACCCCCCGTCGGCTCCTCGCCGACGTGGTCGTCGGCTGCGACGGCTCGTTCGGCCCGAGCCGCGCCGCCGTCCCCGAGGGGGTCCGCCGCACCTGGGAGAGGACCTACCCGTACTCCTGGCTGGGCATCCTCGCCGACGTCGCGCCGTCCACCGACGAGCTGATCTACGCCTGGCACCCCGAGGGCTTCGCGATGCACTCGATGCGCTCGGCCAGCGTCAGCCGGCTCTACCTGCAGGTGCCGAACGGCACCGATGTGCAGGGGTGGTCCGACCAGCGGATCTGGGACTCCCTCGCCACCCGGCTCGGCCACGGCCAGGACGGCTGGTCGCTGAACCCCGGTCCGATCACCGAGAAGAGCGTGCTGCCGATGCGCTCGTTCGTCTCCACCCCGATGCGGCACGGCCGGCTTTTCCTGGCCGGCGACGCCGCGCACATCGTGCCGCCCACCGGGGCGAAGGGCCTGAATCTCGCGGTCGCGGACGTCGGGCTGCTGGCGCCGGCCCTCGTCGAGCTGCTGCGCGGGAACCCCAGGCTGGCCGACGCCTACTCGGAGACCGCCCTGCGACGGGTCTGGCGCTGCACCCACTTCTCCTGGTGGATGACCACGATGCTGCACACCAGCGGTGACGACTTCGACCACGAGCTGCAGCTCTCGCAGCTGCGCTGGGTGACCTCCAGCGACGCCGGAGCGACGGGGCTGGCGGAGAACTACGCGGGCCTGCCGATCGGGTTCTGACGCGCGCGGCCCGCCACACCTCGACCCACGGCACCCCCACCCCCGCCGTTGGTTGAGGAGCGAGCGCCAGCGAGCGTCTCGAAACCCGGCGAGACGAGGCACCCCCGCCCACCCGGTCTCGAGGCTCGTCGCCGACGCTCCTCACACCTCGACCAACGGTGAGATCCCCCCGCCGCCCACACCTCGACCCACGGCACCCCCCGCCGTTGGTTGAGGAGCGAGCGCAGCGAGCGTCTCGAAACCCGGCGAGACGAGGCACCCCCCTCACCCGGTCTCGAGGCTCGTCGCCGACGCTCCCCACACCTCGACCAACGGTGAGATCCCCCCGCCGCCCACACCTCGACCCACGGCACCCCCGCCGTTGGTTGAGGAGCGAGCGCCAGCGAGCGTCTCGAAACCCGGCGAGACGAGGCACCCCCGCCCACCCGGTCTCGAGGCTCGTCGCCGACGCTCCTCACACCTCGACCAACGGTGAGATCCCCCCGCTGCCCACACCTCGACCAACGGCACCCCCGCCGTTGGTTGAGGAGCGAGCGCCAGCGAGCGTCTCGAAACCCGGCGAGACGAGGCACCCCTCACCCGGTCTCGAGGCTCGTCGCTGACGCTCCTCACACCTCGACCAACGGTGAGATCCCCCCGCTGCCCACACCTCGACCCACGGTGAGGTCCTTCGGCTGCTCAGAAACCCCGACCAGCAGGGCGGGGGTTACGGGCGGCGGCGGGGGTCCTGGGCGGCGCTCTCCGCGGGGGCCGGCGACTTCCCCGGGCCCCCGAAGCGGCGGTAGCTGTAGACGATCATGGCGAGCGCGATCAGCCCCGAGAGGATCTGCGTCAGGCCGACTCCCCAGCCGCCGGACAGCCACCAGCGCTCTGCCAGCGGCCACCACTGCGGCGCGGAGGGGCGCACGCACCACAGCACGCCTGCGGCGACGAGCAGCAGGGCCAGCAGGCTCGAGAAGAAGATCCGCGGCCAGGTGCGCACGCTGTCCTCGGCGGTCTCCATCGCCTTCGCCTTCACCGGCGCCAGCCGGCGCTCGGCCCACTCGTACTGCTGCGAGAGCAGCGCGAGGCCGGCGAACAGTCCCAGCAACCCGGGGCCGGGCAGGACCAGGGCGGCGATTCCCCCGAGCACCAGCAACCAGCCGAGGGTCTCCAGCACGATCCGTCTCACTGCCGCACCACCCAGAGCCCGCATGGGGCAGATCCTGACAGACCGGTGGCTACGGGGCGGCCTGCGCGGGCCGGAGGACGAACTCGACCTGGCGGGCTTTTCGAAGTGCGGGGGACACCGGAGAAACGGCCGCCAGGCCGAGTGTGGGGGGTCGCCGAGGGACCGGGGGGGTGGGCCAGCGGCGACGCCCGGCAAGCATGTCCTGCCACGCCCCGGAGCACCTGAGAGCAAGGGCCGGGCAGGCCTAGTACGGGGGCACTAGGACAGGGGGGACCTGCCGGAGGATGTCACTGCCCGGGCAGCATCCCGTCGCGCACCGCGATCGAGAGTGCCTCCAGCTTCGAGTGCGCCCCCAGCTTGGCCGAGAGGTTGGCGATGTGGTTGCGCACGGTGTGCACGCTGACGAAGAGCTGCTCGGCGATCGCGGCGTTCGAGAGGCCACCGGCCAGCAGACCGAGCACCTCGCGCTCGCGCTCGGTGAGGTCGTTGTGGGGAGTCCGGCTGTTGCGCTGCAGCCGCGGCAGCAGGCGGGCCAGCATCTCCGGGGAGATCACCGCCTCACCGGTCGCCGCAGCCCGCACCGCGGAGGTGAGCTCGTCGAGGCTGCGGCTCTTCGAGACGAAGCCGGAGGCGCCGGCCTCGATGGCGGCCACCAGGACGTGGTCGGCCGCGCTCGCCGTGAGGACCACGACCTGCACACTCGGCCGCAGCCCCAGCAGCTCGCCGATCGCGGCCACGCCGTCGCCGTCGGGCAGCCGGTGGTCGAGCAGGATCACGTCCGGTGCGGTCGTCGCGATCATCACCCGCGCCTTCTCCAGCGAGCCGGCCACCCCCACGCACTTGAGGTCCGGCTCGCCGTCGAGCACCATCGAGAGACTCGAAGCGAGCACCTCGTGGTCGTCGACGATCAGGACCCTGACGGGGGTTACGGTGTCCACGGCGAACCCTCCACTGTGGCTCGGGAACACGGCCCGAGAGTGGCCGATAGTGCCAAGATACTAGAGCCCTGGTGCGGGCGGGCGCTCTCGACGACACCGGTTGACGAGACAATGGACGCAGCCTCGTCGGGAAGGGAGTGTCATGGTCCCCCTTCGTGTGCTCATCGCCGACGACGACGCCAACATCCGCAGCGCCCTGAGCGAGGTGCTGGACGACGACCCGCGCTTCTGCGTGGTCGGGATCGCGGAGAACGGGCCCGAGGCGAGCCACCTGGCCGTCACGCTGCGCCCCGACGTGGTGCTGCTCGACGTCCGGATGCCCGGCGGAGGCGCCCCAGCAGCCCGGGCGCTGCTCTCCCGCCCGGTGGAGCCGGAGCACGCCGACCGCTGCCCCTCCCTGCGGGCGACCCCGCCCGTGGTGGTGGCGGTCTCGGCCCACACGGGCGCCTCGGTGGTGGTGGCGATGCTGCGCGCCGGGGCGTCCGGCTACCTGGCCAAGGGCCGGCTCGGCTCCCTGCCCGACCTCGTCGCCCGGTGCGCCGAGGGTGAGGTGGTGATCGCCGTGCCGAGTGCAGCCGAGGCGCTGCGCCAGATCGTCGACGCGGAGGCCGGGTCCGGCGGGCCGACTCCCTAGCATGGACTCCCTGCCGCCGTCCTCTCCGCCCGAAGGCTCCGCCGCCGGTCCGTCGCCCCTCGATGACGAGGCCCTCGCGGACGTCCACGCGGTGATGGAGACGTGGCCGAGCTGCGTGGTCGTCGTCGACGCCGAGGGTCTCGTCGCGTTCGCCAACCACCACGCACTTGCGGCCTTCGACCGGACCGCCGAGGAGCTGGTCGGCACACCGAGCGAGTCGCTGCTGGTCCCCGCGGCAGCGGACGAGGCCGCCGACCAGGCCGAGGAGCCCCACGGCGTGCGCCGGGACGGGTCCCGATTTCCCGTGGAGCTCACGCACAGCCCGATGCCCACCGTGCACGGCACCCACGTCATCACCACCATCACCGACGTCTCCCGCACCCGGGCGGATCAGCAGCGCCTGCTCGACGCCAACCGGGCGCACCTGACGCTGGCCCGCCTCAACCAGGTGACCCTGCGCGCGCGCACCCCCGACGAGCTGTACGTCGAGGCCTGCCGGATCGCGGTCGAGGAGGGTGGACACCTCGGCGCCTGGGTCGGTCGCCGAGGGCCCGGTGGCTCCGTCGAGACCGTGGCGTCCGCGGGGTGCCTCGACGACTACATCGCCCAGCTGAACCTCACCGTGGATCCGTCGAGCCCGATGGGGCGGGGTCCGACGGCGCGGGCGCTGCGGGACGGACTGAGCTACTACAGCGGCGACTACGCCTCCGACGAGGCCACCGGTCCGTGGCGGGAGCTCGCCGCCGGCCACGGCATCGCGGCATCAGCCGCCCTGCCCCTGCGCTGCGCCGGACGGGTGGTGGCCGTGATGTCCCTCTGGTCGGCCCGGACGGGCGTCTTCGACGAGTCCATGCGCGGCCTGTTGGCGAGCCTGGTCGAGAACGTCTCCTTCACCCTCGACCGCTTCGACGCAGCAGCCCGCCTCGAGCGCTCCCTGGCCCAGCGTGACGAGCTGTTGCACCGCCTGCTCGACGCCCAGGAGAGGGAGCGCTCCCGGATCGCCGGCGTCGTGCACGACGACTCCGTCCAGGCACTCGCCGCGGTCGACCTGCGGCTGGGCCTGCTCGCCCGCCGGGTGCGGGAGCAGGCTCCCGAGCTCTCCGCGACCGTCACCGAGCTGCAGGCCTCCGTCGGGACCGTGAGCGGCGAGCTGCGGCGCCTCCTCGCCGAGCTCGAGCCCGCCGGAGAGGACGTCGCGCTGGTCGACCTCTTCCGGGAGGCGGCCCAGCAGGTCTTCGAGCACGACTCCGTGCGCTGGTCGGTGACGCGCGAGGCGGGCACCGCCGGACGTCACGTCACGCGGGACACGCTGGTGCAGACCATCCGGATCGGGCGCGAGGCGCTCATCGGCGTGCGTGACCGGGGCGGGGCGAGTGCCGTCGACGTCACCGTGCACCCGCAGCAGGACGGCGTGCTGGTCTCGGTGGTCGACAACGGGACCGGTACCGGCCGGGACACCGAGTCGCCCGGCGGGGGCGAGGGGGACGAGGACAGCGCACTGCGCCTGCTGCGGGACCGCACCCAGGCCGCCGGCGGCTGGTGCCACGTGGAGCGCGGGGACGCCGGCACCGAGCTGCGCTTCTGGTTGCCCAGGGCGTCGCCCGGCGTGGAACCCACCACACCCGACGAATGAGTCGGCGACGCGGATCGGTCACCACGGACTGGCACGGTCGCACTACCGCAGATCGGATCACCGCGCCTCCCGGGTAGGCCGGCGGTCGTCTGGGATGGGGCCATGGTCCCCCCCGTCCGCCTCCTCGCCGTCCTGCGCCGTCTCGAGCCGGTCCGTCGCTCCGCAGCAGCGGGAAGCTCGGGGTCCCTGCACCTTCAGTGGCCCACCCGGCCTGCCGACAATCAGGACATGCGCCCCCCCGCCGCCCTCGCCACGACCCTGAGCCGCTTCGAGCAGGCCCGTCGTACCCGCCTCCTCGAGCGCGACCCGGAGCGGGCCACCTGGCCCGAGGTCGAGGAGATGCTGAGCCGCGAGCTGCCGCTGCGGGTGGTGCTCGACGTGTGCGTGCGCGCCCACGGGCGGGGCATCCGACCGGGGATCCTGTGGTCCTGGACCCGCACCCACGGTGCACCCGTCCTCGCGCTGGCCGTCGCCGCCGGGCTCGATGACACCGACCTGCGTCACCACCTCCCCGGACTGCACGGGCTGGACCTCGACTCGCTGGAGCTCCACGCCGAGCTCAACGGCTACCCGGTGGCCGTCGTCCGGGCGCACCGCGGCGTGGCGCCCCGGACCTGACCGGCCGGTCCTGACCGTCCGCGCCTGACCACTCGGGGCGGCCGGCCGGCGGTTCAGGGACGGCCCAGCCGGACCACCGCCTCCGCAAGCTGCTCCTCGCTGATGCCGGCGCGGGCCGCCGCGTCGCGGATCCGCCGGCGTGCCAGGTCGGGCGCGATCTCTTGGATCAGCCCGACGATACGGACGGCCTCGTCGAGGGTGCGGTGGCGGCGGAGCCGGTCAGGCGCATCCACGGCCTCCCCCAGCGCCCGGAAGGGCAGGTCGCCGTTGGTGATCGCGCCCGGCGCCCACGCGCCGAGGATCTCCGCCAGCTGGGTGTGCAGACCGGCGAAGGCCCTCCGGGAGGCGCCGTAGAGCGTCACCGAGCCGGCCAGGCACTCAGGGCTCCGCACGGGCATGGTGAGCGTGGTGGCGACGCACGGCGCGGCACCCGAGAGCGCGTGCCGGTGCCAGGCGTCCTCGTCGAGGAGATCCGCCTGGGGGGGCTCCGGTGACCGCGGGGCAGCGTCGGCGGCCTCGTGCTGGATCGCCGCGAGCAGCCCCAGCTGACGGCGTGAGGCCAGCAGGACGAACGTGACGCCGTGCTCGGTGGACGCGAGTGCCAAGGCGATGCAGTCGGGCACCAGCGTGGTGACCTGCCGCCCCTGCTCGACCAACCGCTCCAGCAGCGGATCGCCGTCCCCGGCGGGCGCGAGGTCCTCGACCGCCCTGACCGTCTCCGGGATCGGTTCCACGTCGTCGCCTCCTGGTCGGCCGTTGCCCTGACCGGCCGTACCCGGCTGCGCCCCCGACATGCCGGCCCGAGGCCCGGCACCCGGCGGGAACCCGGTCGGCCAGGGCGGCAGCGACTTCTTGTCCGGCCACCTCTCCTTCGGCCGACTCAGAGGTGGTCGGGGACGATCAGGGCGTCGGGGTCGCTGCGCGGCGGCATGTGGGCCAGGGCGGCCTGCACGAGCACCGTCCGGGTCCGGACCAGGACGGTGCGCTTGAGCCGACCGACGTCCTCACCGATCAGCTCCTCGACGGCCGCCCCCACCTGCTCGTCGCTGTACGTCGGGCGGCTCCCGGTCTCGACCGGGAGGTCGGGCAGCGCCACGAGGACCGGCAGCACCTCCTTGCCGACCGAGTCGAGCACCTGGTAGCGCCCGTAGCGGTCCAGGTCCGCCCAGACCTGGTCGATGTCGGCGCGGCCCTTGCGCACGTCCTTGCGCTGTGCGGCGAGGACCGTCTTGGCGGCCCCGGTGAGGCCGGCCGTCATCTCGTGCTCGGTGAATCGCATGGGGCCACTCTCTCAGTAGCCGCGACCGGGGTTCATCAGCCCGTCGGGGTCGAACGCAGCCTTGACCCGGCGCATCAGTGCGATCTCCGCCTCGCCGTACATCTGCGCGACGAACGGCATCTTGAGGCTGCCGATCCCGTGCTCCCCGCTGACGGTGCCGCCGAGCGCGAGGGCCGCGCGCACGATGTCGCCGAAGGCCTCGAGCGCCCGCCCGCGCTCCGCGGCGTCGCTCGCGTCGTAGATGATCGTCGGGTGCAGGTTGCCGTCCGCGGCGTGGCCGAAGGTACCGATCGTGACGCCGTGCCGACCGGCCACCTGCTGGATCGCCGCGACCATCTCCGGCAGCAGGCCCACCGGGACGCCGACGTCGTCGAGCAGGACCGAGCCGAGCCTCTCCAGGGCCGGTAGGGCCATCCGGCGCGCGTTCATGAGCTCCGAGCCCTCGGCTCGGTCGTCGGTGCGGAAGACCGCGGTCGCACCGTGCTCGGTGGCGACCTTCTCGCACACCACGGCCTCCTCGGCCGCCGCCGGACCGTCGCAGGTGACGAGGACGACGGCCTCGGCGTCGGCGTCGATGTCCATGCCGGTCATCGCGTTGACGGCGGCGATCGTGGTGCGGTCCATCAGCTCCATCGCGGACGGCGTGGTGAGGGCCGTGGTGGCGACCACGGCCTGCACGGCGGCGTCGACGGTCGGGAACATCGCCACGATGGTCGACTCGTGCTCGGAGAGCGGGCGCAACCACACGGTCGCCTCCACGACGACGGCGAGGGTCCCCTCGGAGCCGACCAGCAGCCGGGTCAGGTCGAGACCGGTGACGTTCTTGCGGGTCGCCGCCCCGGTGCGGACCACGGTGCCGTCCGGCAGCACCGCCGTCAGCGCGGCGACGTGGTCGGCGGTGACGCCGTACTTGCAGCACGACATGCCGCCGGCGTTGGTGGCGATGTTGCCGCCGATCGAGGAGATGTCACGGCTGCCCGGGTCCGGGGTGTAGCGCAGGCCGTGGGCGGCCGCGGCTCGACCGAGGGCGGAGTTGATGACCCCGGCCTGCACCGTCGCGGTCCGCCGGGCGGGGTCGACGGCGAGGATCTGGTCCATGCCCTCGAGGCTCAGCACGAGGCACCCGTCGGAGGCGTTGGCGCCGCCCGCCAGGCCCGAGCCGGCACCGCGCGTCACCACGGGTACGCCGAAGCGCGTCGCCGTCCGCAGCGTGGCCACCACGTCGTCGGTGCTCGTGGCCCGCACGACGGCCAGCGGAGCGCCCATCGTGGCGACCGGGCTCTGGTCGCGCGTCCACGGCGACGTCCGGTCCGGATCGGTGACGACCTTGGCGCCCAGCAGGCGCTCGAGCTCCTCGACGGCTTCAGCGGACACGCGCGGCTCCTCCGGTGGGAATAGGACAGGCACCGTGGGCCCGGGCGGGCCCGGCCTGCTGGGCCCACGGTAGGCGTTCTTGTCGACCCACCCACCCATTGACATTAGTTCAAGTGTCGTACTTAATAGGGGAGGTGACCCTCGTACTCGGCATCGACAGCTCGACGCAGTCCACCAAGGCCCTGCTGGTGGACGCCGCCGACGGCACCGTCGTGGACAGCCGGACGGCGCCCCACCCCGCCGGCACCGAGGTCGACCCGCGCGCCTGGCTCGAGGCCGTCGCGACGACCACCGAGGAGCTGCTCCCCCGGGCCGCGGCCGTCTCGGTCGCCGGCCAGCAGCACGGCATGGTGGCCCTCGACGCCGACGGGACGCCCGTGCGCGACGCCCTGCTCTGGAACGACCCGCGCTCGGCGGCCGCGGCGCAGGCGCTGGTGGCCGAGATGGGCGGGCCCCAGGCCTGCGCCGACGCGGTGGGCAGCGTGCTCGTCGCGTCGTTCACGATCACCAAGCTCCGCTGGCTGCGCGACCACGAGCCCGATCTCGCCGCCCGCGTCGCGTCGGTGCTGCTCCCGCACGACTACGTCTCCCACCACCTGGCGGCCCCGGGCACGACGCCCTTCACCGACCGGGGCGACGCCTCCGGCACCGGCTACTTCGCGACGAGCGAGGGCCGCTGGCGGCCCGACCTGGCCACGCTCGCGCTCGGTCACGAGCCGGTCCTCCCTGATCTGGTCGCCCCCTCGGCCGTCGCCGCGGAGACCTCGCGGGGCACGCCGCTGGCGGCCGGCACCGGGGACAACATGGGGGCCGCCCTGGGCATGGCCCTGGAGACCGGCGACGTGCTGCTCTCCTTCGGCACCTCCGGGGTCGCCTCTGCCGTCAGCAGCGTCCCGGTGGCCGACGGCACGGGCACCGTCACCGGCTTCGCCGACGCCGGCGGCGGCTACCTCCCGATGGTCACCACGATGAACGCCGCCGGCATCCTGGACCTCCAGGCCCGGTGGCTGGGGGTCGACCACGACGAGCTGGCCGTGCTGGCCCTGCAGTCGGAGCCCGGCGCCGGTGGGGTCACCCTCTCCCCCTACTACGGCGGCGAACGCACCCCGAACCGCCCGGGCGCCGTCGGCACGTGGACCGGGCTCACCCCCCGGACGACGCGCGCCGACCTCGCCCGCGCGGCCTACGAGGCGCTGCTGTGCGCGATGGCCGACGCCGTCGACCGGCTGGTGGCAGCCACCGGCTCCGAGCCGCGCCGGCTGCTGCTGGTCGGCGGCGCCACCCGCAGCCCCGCCCTGCGCGAGCTCGCCCCGGCCCTGCTCGGCCGGCCCGTGACGCTGCCGCCCGCCGGCGAGTACGTCGCCCTCGGCGCGGCCCGGCAGGCGGCCTGGGCCCTGGCCGGAGGCGACGCCCCGCCGCGGTGGCCGCTCGCCGGCGCCGAGGTGCTCGAGGCCACCCCCACCCCGCACGTACGCGAGGTCTACGCCGACCTCCGCGAGCGCACCGCGCACTGGACCCCGGAACCCGTCACGAAAGGCACGACATGACCATCGACATCCCCGCCCCGACCGCCGAGGACAAGTTCTCCTTCGGCCTGTGGACCGTCGGCTACGGCGGCCGCGACCCGTTCGGCGACGCGACCCGTCCCCCCATGGACCCGGTCTACGCCCTGGAGAGGCTGGCCGGGATCGGCGCCTACGGCGTGAACTTCCACGACGACGACCTGATCCCCTTCGGCAGCGACGACGCGACCCGCCAGCAGATCATCGACCGCTTCCGGCAGGGCCTGGACGACACCGGCCTCGTGGTGACCACCGCGACGACCAACCTGTTCACCCACCCCGTCTTCAAGGACGGCGGCTTCACCTCCAACGACCGCGACGTGCGCCGCTTCGCGATCCGCAAGGTGATGCGCAACGTCGACCTGGCCGCGGAGCTGGGCGCCAAGATCTACGTCTGCTGGGGCGGCCGCGAGGGCGCGGAGTCGAACGGGTCGAAGGACGTCGCGGCGGCCCTCGACCGCTACAAGGAGGCCTTCGACGTCCTCGGTGACTACGTGAGCGAGCAGGGCTACGACCTGCGCTTCGCGATCGAGCCCAAGCCCAACGAGCCGCGCGGCGACATCCTGCTCCCGACCATCGGCCACGCCCTGGCCTTCATCGAGCGGCTCGAGCGTCCCGAGCTGGTGGGGGTGAACCCCGAGATCGGCCACGAGGAGATGGCCGGCCTCAACGCCGCGGCCGGGTACGCCCAGGCGATGTGGCAGGGCAAGCTCTTCCACATCGACCTGAACGGCCAGAACGGCCCGAAGTTCGACCAGGACCTGCGCTTCGGCGCGGGCAACGTCCGCGGTGCGTTCTGGGTCGTCGACACCCTCCTCGCCGGCGGGTACGACGGGCCGGTCCACTTCGACTTCAAGCCGGCCCGCACCGAGAGCGACGAGGGCGTGTGGGTCTCGGCCGAGGCCTGCATGACCAACTACCTGATCCTGCGCGAGAAGGCGAAGGCGTTCCGCGCCGACCCGGACGTGCAGGAGGCCCTCGCGGCCGCCCGGGTGGCCGAGCTCTCCCGGCCGACCCTGGAGAGCGGCGAGACCTGGAAGGAGCTGCTCACCTGGCCGCTGCCCGACCTCGACGCCCTCGCGCAGCGCGGCGCCGGCTTCGAGCGCCTCGACCAGCTGGCCCTCGAGCACCTGTACGGCGTGCGCTGAGCACGTGACCACCGGAACCGACCAGCTGCGCCGTGACAACACCGCGCTGGTCCTGCGCTCGCTGCGCCGGCTCGGCCCCGCCACCCGGGCCGAGCTGGCGCAGCGCACGGGGCTCGCCAAGGCCACCGTGGGGGCGATCGTGGCCGCTCTCGAGTCCGGTGGCGCCGTCGCAGGGGCCGGGGAGGAGACGCCCGCCGGCAGGCCCAGCGGGGCCCGCGGGCGCCCGGGGCGCCCGGTCGCGTTGCGCCGCGGTGCGTTCCTGGCGCTCGGGCTGGAGCTGAACGTCGACTACGTCGCCGCCGTGGTCCTCGACCTGACCGGCGAGGTCGTTGCCGGCGAGACCCGGGAGCGGGCCGGGCGGGCCGCAGCGGTGGGGCCGACGCGCTGGACCCGGGTGCGGCGCTGCTGGCGCTGGCCGGCGAGCTGGCCGGCCGCCACGCCCGGGCCGGGGCGGAGCTGGTCGGCGCCACCGTCGCCGTCCCCGCGCTGGTGCGCGCCGACGACCGGACGGTCGCCTGGGCCCCGAACCTCCCGCTCGGGGGGGTGGACCTCGCGGCCCGCCTCGAGGCGGTGCTCCCACGCTGCCCGGTGCGGGTCAGCAACGACGCCAACTGCGCGGCGTACGCCGAGGCGCACCACGGGGCAGCCCTCGGGATCCGCGACGCGCTCTACCTCACCGGCACGGTCGGCATCGGTGCGGGGATCATCGTCGGCGGCCAGGTCATGCAGGGTTCGTCGGGCTTCGCCGGCGAGGTCGGCCACATGCCGGTCGGCGACCCCGAGGCCGTCTGCGGCTGCGGCCGGCTCGGGTGCTGGGAGGCGTCCATCGGCCTGCACGCCGTGCTCGAGGGCGTGGGGATGCCCGAGCTGGAGAGCCCGCTGGTGACGGCCGCAGCGGTGGCCGAACGGGCGAGGACGGACCCGGCGACGCGCGCGTTCCTGGGCGCGGTGGGTCGTGACGTCGGCCTGGGCATCGCCACCCTGGCCGGTGTCCTGGACCCCGAGGTCGTGGTGCTGGGCGGCTACTTCGTCCCCCTCGGCGAGCTCGTCCTCACCCCGGCGCGCCGGGTGCTGGACGAGCGGCTCGCCTCCAGCGCCCAGTCGCGACCAGAGCTGCGCCTCAGCACGCTCGGCATCCGGGCCGCGGCGCTCGGCGCGGCCGAGCAGTCCTTCGCCGCCGTGCTCGACGGGGTCGCGGACCTCTCCCGCCGCGAGTCACCCGGCCAGGAGTGACCCGACGTCGACCACCGCCGTGCCCAGCGCCGCCACCGGGTCGACGAACAGGGGCTCGAAGGCGATCTCGGCCGCGCCGAGCAGGATCGAGTCCGGGCCGAGACCCGGCAGCGAGAGCCTGACGCTCTCCAGCGGAGCGGGGAGCGCGTGCTCCGCCAGCCCGGCGTCCACCTCGGCGTGCACCAGGGAGTACAGGGCGCTCAGGTAGCCGCCGAGCACCACCAGCCGCGGGTTGAAGGCGTTCACGAGGCTGGCCAGCCCACGGCCCAGGGCCTCGCCGGTGATCGCCAGCCCGGCCGGCGCCAGGTCGTGGCCGACGAGCACCTCGCCGAGCTGGGCGAGCTCGAGCTCGGGGCGGCCCAGCGCCGCCGCGATCGCCTGCGCCCCGACCTCGGTCTCCCAGCAGCCGAGGTTGCCGCAGTGGCAGGCCCGGCCGGCCGGGTTGAACCGCAGGTGGCCCACCTCGCCGGCGTAGCCGCCGGCGCCCTCGAGGGGGACACCGCCGACGATGATCCCGGCGCCGACCCCGACGTTGCCCGAGACGTAGATGAGGTCGTCGATGCCGACCCCCGCGCCACGGCGGTGCTCGGCCAGGGCACCGAGGTTCGCGTCGTTGGCCACCGACACCGGGATGTCGAGCCCGAGCGCGGCGAGGACCAGGTCCGCGAAGGAGACGTCCTGCCACTCCAGGTTGGGGGCCAGGCGGACCATGCCGTCGGCGCGCCGCACCAGTCCGGGCACGCTGATCCCGATGCCGACCAGTGGCGCCGCGCCGGGCACGTGGGCGACCACGCGACGGATCAGACCGGCGACCGACGTGCCGACCTGCCACGCCTCGTCCCGCTCGTGGATCTGGGCGTGCGCGCGGTGGATCACCTCCCCGCCGAGGCCGACGCTGGCCACCGCGACCCGGTCGACCCCGAGGTCGACCGCGACGACGTACGGACCGTCGGGCGCCACCCGGACACCGGCCGACGGCCGCCCGACCCCCGAGCGGGCACCGGCCTGGACGGCGCGCTCGGTGACCCCGAGGGACTCGAGCTCCGTGACCAGCGCCGCGATCGTGCTGCGGTTCAGACCCATCAGCGTGGTGAGCTCGGCGCGGGAGATCTGTCTCGCGCCGTGCACGTGCCGCAGGAGGGTCCCGAGGTTGTGGCGCCGGACGGACTCCTGGTTGGTACCGAGACCGGACGCCCGTTGCGGGCTCATGCGTGCGCCCTAGACGCCGGCTGCGGAGCGGCGGCGACGCGAGATCGCGTCGACGCTCGCGGCGAGGAGGAGCACCCCACCGGTGACCAGGTAGTTGATGTAGCTGGCCTGGTTGAGCAGTCCGAGACCGTTGGCGATGGTGGCGATCACGACGCCACCGATGACCGCGTCGAGGGCACGCCCGCGTCCGCCGAAGAGGCTGGTGCCACCGATCACGGCGGCGCCGACCGCGTAGAGCAGCACGTTGCCGCCGCCCGAGGACGGCGAGACCTTGCCGCTGTACGACGCAGCCAGGACGCCGCTGATGGCGGCCATGGTGGAGGCGATCATGAAGGCGGAGACCTTCATCCGGCGCACGTTGATGCCGGCCCGGCGAGCCGCCTCGGCGTTGCCGCCGACGGCGTAGAGGTGACGGCCGTAGGTCGTGCGACCGAGCACGAAGGTCCACAGCACGAGCAGCACCACGACCACCGGCAGGGTCCACGGGATCCCCTCGATGGGGAAGTTCGGGTTCAGGCTCCGGTTCCGGTTCAGCAGGAACGTCAGCCCGAGGGCGATCGCCGCGAACACGCCGATCCGCACCAGCACCAGGCTGAGCGGCGGGCGCTGCAGGTCCCGACGGGTCTGGGTGCGGTGCCGCATGAGGGTGAGCGCCGCGAAGACGGCGACCACGAGCAGGGCGCCGATCCAGCCGGCGAGCGGCGGCACGTTCTTGATGCTCAGGCCGCGGATGACGTCGTCGCGCACGGGGACGGACCCGCCTGATCCGATGAGCTTGAGCGTGACGCCCTGGAGGGCGAGGAAGAGCGCGAGCGTGACCACGAACGACGGGATGCCGAGGTAGGCCACCAGCATGCCGATCAGCAGCCCGATCACGGCACCGGCGAGCATCCCGACGAGCACGGCGACCCACCAGCTCTGGCCGTGGTCGGCGATGGCCAGGGCCGTGAAGGCGGCCGCCACCCCGCCGGCGACTCCGGCGGACAGGTCGATCTCGCCGAGCAGGAGCACGAAGACCAGGCCCATGGCGAGCACGCAGATGGAGCCGGCCTGGATGATCAGGTTGGCCTGGTTGAGCATGGACAGGAAGCGGTCGTTGGCGAGGCCGAAGACGATGTAGAGCACCACGAGGCCGAGGATCGCGGGCAGCGATCCCATGTCGCCGCCGCGGAGCCGGTTGAGGTAGTCGGTGGCGGCGTCGCGCATCGTGTTGGTGCGGCGGCTGTCGCCGGAGAAGCCGCTGCTGGCGGCCTCGGAGGTCTTGTCGGTTTCCACGGTCATGTCGCGTCCCTTCAGACGTTCGCGGTCGCGGGGTTCTCGGCGATGCCGAGATCCCCGGAGCGTCCGGCGGTGATGAGCTCGACGACCTGGGCGTGGGTGACGTCCGCAGCGGGGACGTCGGCCGCGACCCGGCCGAGGTAGAGGGCGGTGATGCGGTCGGCGACCTCGAAGACGTCGCCCATGTTGTGCGAGATCAGCACCACGCCGAGCCCACGGTCGGCGAGCCGGCGGACCAGGTCGAGCACCTGCCGCGTCTGCGCCACGCCCAGCGCGGCGGTGGGCTCGTCGAGGAGGACGATCCTGCTGTTCCACAGCACCGCCTTGGCGATGGCCACCGTCTGGCGCTGCCCCCCGGAGAGGCTGGCGACGCTCTGCCGCACGGACTTGACCGTGCGGACCGAGAGGGAGCCGAGCGTGTCCCGGGCCCGTGCCTCCATGGTGGCCTCGTCGAGCGCGAGGCCGCGCTTCTCCTCACGGCCCAGGAACATGTTCTGGACGATGTCGAGGTTCTCGCACAGGGCGAGGTCCTGGTAGACCACCTCGACCCCGAGGTCGGCGACGTCCTTCGGGCCGTGCACGGTGACCGGGGAGCCGTCGAAGATGAACTCGCCGCTGTCGCGACCGTAGATCCCGGCGATCACCTTGACCAGCGTCGACTTCCCGGCACCGTTGTCACCCACCAGGGCCGTCACCTGGCCGGGGTAGACCTTGAAGTCGACGTCGTGCAGAACGTGCACCACGCCGAAGCTCTTGTTGACGCCTCGGAGCTCGAGCAGGGGCTCGGTCATGGCTGTACTCCCAGATTGATTGTTGTTCGGATAGACAAAACGGCGCCCGGGCCGGGTGTGCCGGCCCGGGCGCCGTCGATCAGGGGTGCGGGCCCGTCCGGCGGGCCCGCACCCGGCGATCAGGAGATGCCGGCGTCGCTGCAGAGCTTCGCGAACTTGGCCGAGCACACGTCGTCGACGGACTGGCCGCCGTCGTCGATGACGTCCTTCACGTTGTCCTTCGTGATCGACACCGGGTCGAGCAGGACCGACGGGACGTCGCGGTCACCCTCGGAGTCCTTCGTGCTGCCGTTCGAGTCGACCGACCCACCCTTGGCCAGTGCGATGGCGGCGTCCGCGAGGGCACCGGCCTCACCCTTGGCCGACTTGTAGATCGTCATGCACTGGTCGCCGGAGAGGACGTTCTGCAGACCCTCGACGGTGGCGTCCTGCCCGGTCACCGGGACCTTGCCGGCCGCGCCGTTCTTCTGCAGGATCGAGATGACCGCGCCCGCGAGGCCGTCGTTGGCGGCGTAGACGCCGTCGACCTTGCCGTCGGCCTGGGTGTAGAGCTGCTCGAAGATCGTGACGGCCTGGTCCGGGTCCCAGTCCGGGACGGCCTGCTCGCCGACGGTCTTGTAGGTGCTGACCTCGTCCAGGACGCTGTGCGCGCCGGCGGAGAAGAGGGTGGCGTTGTTGTCGGTGGGCGAGCCGTTGAGGTAGATCAGGTTCGCCGCCTTGTCGCCGAGGCAGTCGGCCAGGCCCTGGCCCTGGAGGGCGCCGACCTTGTTGTTGTCGTAGGAGACGTAGACCTCGGCCGAGCCGCCCAGGGTGAGGCGGTCGTAGTCGATCGTCTTGATGCCCTGCGAGGCCGCCTTCTCCTCGATGGCCGCACCGGACTCGGAGTCCAGGTTGACGATCGCCAGGACGGTCACGCCCTGGGTCATCATGCTGTCGGCGATCTGCGTCATCTTGTCCGCGTCGCCCTCCGCGTTCTGGATGGTGTACTCCACCCCGGCGTCCTTGAAGGCCGTCTCGAGGGCCGGGCGGTCGGCGCTCTCCCAGCGGACGGAGGACTTCGTGTCCGGGAGGATGACGCCGATCTTGCCGGCGTCCTTGCTGCTGGCGCCGTCGCTCGCCGAGCTGCTGGACGAGTCGCTGCCGCCACACGCGGTGAGCGACATGGCCACGCCGAGCATGCCCACCAAGACCAAGTTGTGCTTCCGCTTCACGCGAACCGCCTCCTAGCGATGTTTCTGAGCCCGTCCGCCGACCATCGGGGGGAGCCAAGTTTGTTGTTCGCCACAACATATGACGTGGCACGCGTCACGTCCAGAGTTCGGGAGAAATATGTTTCCGCGGCGTTTCGGACCGGTCCGACCGGTTCGGGGGCCAAGGTGGTCGTCGTCCGGCACCCGAACGACGACTGGAGATCCGTGCGCAACTGGGCAGGCAACCTCGTCTACTCCACCGACGACGTCCGGCGACCCGGCAGCGTCGAGGAGCTCCAGCAGGTCGTCCGGGACACCCCGCTGCTGCGCGCCCTGGGCACCGCCCACTCCTTCAGCACCGTCGCCGACACGTCCGGCACCCTGGTCTCCACCCGCCACCTGGGCCTGCGCGTCGAGGTCGACGAGGCCCGCTCGGTCGCGGTGGTGCCGGGTGGGGCGACGTACGCCGAGGTCGCCACCGTCCTGCACGCGCAGGGGTGGGCCCTGCACAACCTCGGGTCGCTGCCGCACATCAGCGTGGCGGGCGCGTGTGCGACCGGGACCCACGGCTCGGGCCCCACCAACGGCTCCCTGGCCACCGCCGTGGTCGGCCTCGAGCTGGTGCGGGCGGACGGCGAGCTCGTGCGGGTGGCCGAGGACCACCCGGACCTCCCGGGGATGGTGGTCGCCCTGGGCGCCCTCGGGATCGTCACCCGCCTGTGGCTGCGCGTCGAGCCCACCTACGAGGTGCGTCAGGAGGTCCTGCTCGACGTGCCGCTGACCGTCGCCGTGGACCGGGCCGAGGAGATCCTGTCCTCCGGCTACAGCGTGAGCATCTTCAGCTCGTTCACCGAACCCGGCACCGTCGACTCGGTGTGGCGCAAGAGCCGGGTCGACGCGTCCACCAACGACGGTGGGGCACCGTGGGGTGGACGCGCGGCCGCGACCGACGTGCACCCCCTGCTCGGCCTCGACGCCGCCGCCGCGACCGAGCAGCTGAACCGTCCCGGGCCCTGGCACCACCGGCTGCCGCACTTCCGGGAGGAGTTCACGCCCAGCGTCGGCGACGAGCTGCAGTCGGAGTTCTTCCTCCCGCGCGGCCGGGCCGGGGAGGCCCTTGCCGAGCTGGCCGCCCGCGCCGGGCGCTTCGCCGGGGCGCTCCAGGTCTTCGAGATGCGGACCGTGGCGGCCGACGACCTGTGGCTCAGCCCGTGTCACGGCCGGGACACCGTGGCGGTCCACGCGACCTGGGTGGCCGACCTCGACGAGGTCCGGCCCGCGCTCCGGGAGCTGGAGGCCCTGCTCGCGCCCTACGACCCGCGCCCGCACTGGGGCAAGGTCTTCCTCGACTTCGACGCCACCCGGCTGGCCGGGCTCTACCCGCGGGCGGCGCGGTTCCGGGCGTTGGCCGAGCGTCTCGACCCCGAGCGCTGCTTCGTCAACGACTACCTGACGGCCGTGGGGATGCGCTAGCCCCGGGGCGACGCAGCCGCGGCAGCAGCGCCTTCGCCGAGCGTGCCCGCCCGGCTCCCCACCACAGCCCGGCGCCGTAGGCGAGGTCGTCGAGACGGTGCGCGACGACGTAGCCGACCACGCCCTGCCGCGACGCCGCCCGCCGCCGGTCGGCGAGCGCCTCGGCCACCCCCGCGACGAGCAGGGCGCGTCTCCCCCGTCGGGACCGGGCGGCCCACCCGAGCGCCAGCGGCCAGTGGTGCCGGGTGAGGACCGAGGCGACCTGCCAGGTCGCCGCCACCGCACCCTGGGCGGTCAGCTGGGCGCCACCCCGCCAGGCCCGTTCGTCGGGTCGCAGCCGCCGGGCGACCGTGGTCGTGGAGCCGGCCAGGGCGAGCGCCAGGACCGGGAGGGACCAGCGGCGCTGCGCCAGCAGGGCCACCGTCCACCACAGGGTCCAGGGCGTCAGCACCAGCGGCGCCACCGCACCCGGGTGGCGGCGGGCGAGCGCCGCGGCCGACGTGCCGTAGAACGCCTTGCGCGCCAGCCACGGCAGGATCCTGGTGCGGTGGTCGTGGCGCACCACCGCACCGGGCTCGTAGCGCACCTGGTGGCCGTCGCGGAGCAGTCGCCACACCAGGTCGACGTCCTCGCCGGAGCGCATCTCCTCGTCGAAGCCCGGCCCCAGGGCGTCCACCCGGGCCAGCAGGCAGGCGCCGGGCAGGTAGGCCACTGCGCCGTGCACGCGCACCGAGGCCGGCAGCGGCCCGAGGTCGAGGGAGGACCGGGCCTGCTCGTAGCGCTCGACCCAGGAGTCACCCGGGGTCGCCCGGCGCCCCAGGACCCGTGGGCCGACCGCCGCGACAGCGGGGTCGTCGAGGTGCCGGCGCAGGGTCGCGATCCAGCCCGGCTCCGGGTGCACGTCGGAGTCGCAGAACACGACGTACGGCGTGGCGACCACGCGCAGGCCGCTGTTGCGGGCCGCCGCGGGACCGCGGTTGGTGGGGTGCCGCACCAACCGCGCGCCGTACGCCGCGGCGACCCCGGCCAGCGCCCCGGGATCCGCCGAGCCGTCGTCGACCAGGACGACGGGAAGGGTGCGCGGCAGGGCCTCGAGCAGCGCGGCGACCGACACGGCCCGGTCGCGGGTCGGCACCACCACCGTCACGTCGCCCACCGAGGAGTCCGGGTCGGGAGCACCCGGCCACCACGGGTCGACGACACCGGCGTCCAGCAGGCGCCGGGCCACCCCGGCGGCGAGCCGGTCCTCGCCCACCGTCAGCGGCATCCGCCCCACCACCTCGGCGGCCGCCGGCGCGAGCCGGAGCACGAGACCACCGCTGCCGACCAGCCGGAGCCCGTCGTCGCAGACGTGGGTCCGCGCGGAGAGCACGACGCCGAAGTCGGGCGGCAGCGTCCCGCTCATCCGGGGAGCGGACGGTCCCCGGGCCCGACCGGGCCGGGCCTCAGTAGACGCCGCACATGCCGTCGATCGAGATCTCCTCCACCAGCTGCTCGGCGAGCGCGACGTCGGCCGTTCCGGGGGCCGGGGCGGCGGCGGTGTCGTCGGGCTGGGTCACGGGGGTGCTCCGTTCACGGGAGGGGAGGGGCAGTCTCCACGCTAGGAAGGCCCCCTCCCGTCCGCACCCACCGAGTCGAGGGGCGTACCTGCCGGGACGGACAGGTCCGAGCCCCTCCCCCGGAACCGTTTGCGGATCCTCCCCTGTCGTTGGACCCCGCTGCGCTCCTAACGTCCATGGCGAGCAGCACATCCCTGCGTGACCCAGGAGGTCCCCCATGCAAGTCGACGAACTCCTCAAGCCGTTTCCGATCAAGGAGTTCCACCCGTTCCCACGGGCCCTGATGGGCCCGGGGGCGCACGAGATGATCGGGCCGGAGGCGCTGAAGATGGGCTTCCGCAAGACGCTCGTCATGACCTCCGGCCTCCGGGGCACCGACATCGTCCACAAGATCGTCGAGTCGATGAAGTACCACGGGCTCGAGGTCGTCGTCTACGACCAGGTGGAGTCCAACCCCAAGGACTACAACGTCATGGACTCGGTGAAGCTCTACCAGGAGAACGCCTGCGACTCCTTCGTCTCGATCGGCGGAGGGTCCTCGCACGACGCCTGCAAGGGCGCCCGGGTCTCGGTGGCCCACGACGGCCGGAACGTGAACGAGTTCGAGGGCTTCAACATGTCCGAGAACCCGAAGAACCCCCCGCACATCGCGGTCTCCACGACGGCGGGCACCGGCTCCGAGACCTCCTGGGCCTACGTCATCACCGACACCACCACCGACCCGGACAACCCGCACAAGTACGTCGCCTTCGACGACGCCTCGGTGGCGTCGCTGGCCATCGACGACCCGGTGCTCTACTTCGACTGCCCGGTCGACTTCACCGCCCAGTGCGGCTTCGACGTGCTCGCCCACGCCAGCGAGCCGTACGTCTCCCGGCTCAACTTCGAGCCCTCCCTGGGCAACGCGATCCGCGCGATCAAGCTGACCTCGGAGAACCTGCGCGAGGCGGTCTGGAACGGCCAGGACCTCAAGGGCCGCGAGGGCATGATGTACGCGCAGTACATCGCCGCCCAGGCCTTCAACTCCGGCGGGCTTGGCATCATCCACTCGATCTCCCACGCGGTGTCGGCGTTCTACGACACCCACCACGGTCTCAACAACGCCATCGCGCTGCCCCGGGTCTGGGCCTTCAACATGCCGGCGCAGTACAAGCGGTTCGCGGAGATCGGCCAGGCGATGGGCGTGGAGATCGGCGGCATGACCACCGTGCAGGCCGCCGACGCGGCGCTGGCGGCCGCCATCCGGCTGCTGCGCGACGTGGGCATCACCGAGAAGTTCACCGACGTCACCCAGGACACCTACTCCAAGAACCGGCTCGGCAAGGGGCCGACGAAGTTCTACGAGAACGCCGGGGTCATCTCCGGCGACAAGGCCGACGTCGACCGCATCACGAACCACGTCCTCGGCGACGCCTGCACCCCGGGCAACGCCAAGGAGTGCACGTTCGACACCGTCTGGCCCGTCGTGGACCACTGCCTCAACGGCGACCTGGACGACCTGCTCGCCTGACCCACCCCCGGCGGGCCGACCGGCACCGGTCGGCCCGCCGGCCCTCGTACCGCAGAAGGAGCACCGTGTGAGCCCGCACGTACCCACCGACGAGTTCGTGGACGTCGCGGAGACCCGCGCCCGCTTCCGCGAGGCCGGCTACCTCACCGACGAACGACTGGCCACGACGGTCTTCCTGCTCTCCCGGCTGCAGAAGCCGGTGCTGCTCGAGGGGCCGGCCGGGGTCGGCAAGACCCAGCTCGCGACCAGCCTGGCCGAGGTCACCGGCCGACGCCTGATCCGCCTGCAGTGCTACGAGGGCCAGGACGAGACCAAGGCGCTCTACGAGTGGGACTACGGCAAGCAGATGCTCTACACCCAGATCCTGCGCGAGAAGATCGGTCAGATCGTCGAGGACGCCGCGGACCTCGACGAGGCGGTCCAGCGCATCGCCGACCAGGACAGCATCTTCTTCTCCGAGCGGTTCCTCGCCGCCCGGCCGCTGCTCGAGGCGATCACGTCCGAGGAGCCCGTGGTGCTGCTCATCGACGAGGTCGACCGCGCCGACGAGGCGCTGGAGGCGGTGCTGCTCGAGCTGCTCTCGGAGTTCCAGATCTCCATCCCGGAGATCGGGACCATCCGGGCGAAGACGCAGCCGTACGTCGTCCTCACCTCCAACAACACCCGCGACCTCTCGGCCGCGCTCAAGCGCCGCTGCCTGCACCTGTTCCTCGACTACCCCGAGGCCGAGCGGGAGCTCGAGATCATCCGCTCCAAGGACACCGGGCTCACCGAGGCCCTCGCGGTCCGGCTGGTGGAGATCGTCCGCGGGCTGCGGGCCCTGGAGCTGCGCAAGTCCCCGAGCATCTCCGAGACCATCGACTGGGCGCGCACCCTCGCGGTGCTCGGCGTCTCCGAGCTGACCTCCGACGTGCTCTCCCAGACCTTGAGCGTGGTGGTGAAGTACGAGCGCGACCTCGACAAGGCGCTGCGCGCCCTCCCGAGCATGGTGGACCCCAACGCCACCGTGCCCGACCACCTCCACCTCGACCATGGTCACGGGGGGCACGGGCACGGGCACGACCATGGGCCCGGCGCCGACCACCAGCACGACCCGGAGCCGACGACCCCGTCCCGCGACCGTGGCCGGGACAGCGACGCCGACGGGCCGGACGGGCGCGCCGTCCGCGCGGCCAAGGACACCCCCGGACGCCACACCGGCGTGGTCCCCAAGCCGGTGCCCGCCGGTCAGGGCGCCCGCTCGTTCGCCGCCCGCGGAGCACGCAAGCGGCCGGTCTGAGCCATGGAGGGTGCCGTCCACCGCTTCATCCGGCTGCTGCGCCTGCACGGCGTGCGGGTCAGCACGGCCGAGGCCGTCGACGCCATGCACGCGGTGGCCCAGCACGGGATCCTCGGCGAGCGCGAGATCCTCCGGGCGGCGCTCGCGGTCAGCCTGGTCAAGGACCGGCGCGACCTGGAGACCTTCGAGCGCGTCTTCGACCGGTTCTTCGGGCTGCGCCCGGTCATCGAGGTGGACGACAGCGAGCACTCCCACGCGCACGACGACCTCACCGACGACGGCGAGCTGGAGCAGTTCACGCTCTCGGAGGAGCCCGGTGACGTGCCCGAGGACGGGCACTCCCACGGCAAGCCCGACGACATCAAGGAGTTCTTCAAGCCCGAGGACATGGCCCAGCAGTACAACCTGCACCAGGAGGCGAACAAGATCGACGTTGCCGCCCTGACCGACGAGATCGTGCTGTCCAACGACACCGAGGGCAGTGCCGGGGAGGCGGCCCGGGTGCAGATCTCGACCCAGCGGATGCACAACCCGGGCGCCCCCGGGGACCTGGTGCGCACGCCCGGCATGGAGCTCGACACCGAGCTCAGCGTCGCCGAGGAGATGATGCTGCTGAGCTGGCTCGACGAGGTGCTGCCCGACGACGACACCACCGACCCGGACGCCGCGGCCGGGCTCGCGGCGCTGCGGGAGGCCCTGGCGCCGTTCCTCGCCCAGCTGCCCGAGCGGCTCAAGCGGCACCTCGAGAAGCTGATGGAGCTCGAGCACGAGGTGGAGACCCGGCAGCTCGAGGCCGCCCAGGCCGAGGCCATCGACGAGCACGACCGCGCGGACCTCGAGGAGTCGCTGCGTCGGCTGCTGCGCAGCCTGCGCGGCGCCCCGCGCCCGCGGCGCAGGGTCGCGGCCCGGGGCGTCGTGGACGGTGCTCGCACCATGCGGGCGAACATGAAGTACGACGGTGTCCCGTTCCGTCCCGTCACGGTCCGCAAGGTCGAGGACCGGCCCCGGCTGCTGGTGCTCTGCGACGTCTCCCTCTCGGTCCGCCCGACCTCCCGCTTCACCCTGCACCTGGTGCACAGCCTGCAGTCGGTGGCCTCGTCGGTGCGCACGTTCGCCTTCGTCAAGGACCTCGTCGAGATCACCGACCTCTTCGCCGAGCACCGCATCGAGGACGCGCTCAGCCTGGTCATGTCGGGTCTGCCCGCGGGCGGGGTGCTCGACGTCGACGCCGACTCCGACTACGGGTCCGCCTTCGACACCTTCCTCGACCAGTTCGGCTCCGCCATCACCCGACGCACCACGATCGTGGTCCTGGGCGACGGCCGCGGCAACGGCCGGGACCCCCGCCTGGGCGTCTTCGAGGAGATGACGCGCCGCGCGCGCAGCACGATCTGGCTGACCCCCGAACCGCGCTACTCCTGGGGGCTGGGCGCCTGCGACCTCCCGTCGTACGCCGAGCACTGCGAGCGGGTGCAGGTGGTGCGCGGCCTGGCCGGGCTCGAGAAGGTCGCCACCCGCCTCGGTACCCCCTCATGAGCCTGCCCGCAGCGCACGTGCCCGGGGACGACAGCGCGCCGCTGGTCCCCATCGACCCGTTCTCGGGCGCCCGGGACGGCGCCTACCGCGACAGCCACGTCGAGGTCCGCTCGGGGCACGGGCCGCCGGCGCGGCGCTCGCTGCACATGGTCCGCACCCGGCACTTCGACGTCACCCACCACGCCAGCCGCGTCTGCCTGGTGCACCGGGTGCCCCCCGACCGCATCGACGACGACCTGTCCGGGCTGCTGGCCGAGGAGCTGTTCACCCCGGGGTGGCTGCGTGGCGCCGAGCTCTTCGAGCGTCTCTTCACCGGGATCGTGCTCACCAGCGGCCCGGACCCGCTCGGCTGCTGGACGCTCTTCTACGCCAACACCCTGCGCCGGGTGGAGGCCAGCCTGGGCACCGCCCCCGGCCCGGACTCCCACGGGACCGTTCCCGGCTACGCGCCGGTCTACGCCATCGCCGAGCGGCTCCTGGCACCCGGCACCGTGCTCGAGCTCGGCAGCTGCTTCGGCTTCCTGTCGCTGCGCCTGGCCGCGGCCGGGCGCCGGGTCACGGCGTCCGACGTCAACCCGGGCACGGTGGCGTTGCTGCGGGCCGTCGCCCCGGTCCTCGGCGTCCGCCTCGAGACCTGCCTGGGGGACGCCTCCCGGTTCCCCGCCCCGGACGCGGCGGCCGACAACGTGCTGCTGGTCCACCTGCTGGAGCACCTGGAGCCCGCTGCGGGAGCACGCGCGCTGGGCGAGGCGATCCGGCTGGCGCGCCGCCGGGTGGTGGTGGCGGTGCCGTTGGAGGACGAGGCCGACGAGACCTGGGGCCACGTCCGGACCGTCTCGCTGGCCGACCTGGAGGCCTGGGGCGCTGCCAGCGGCCTGGCCCACCAGGTGCACGAGGAGCACGGCGGCTGGTTGCTGATCGACACCCGGCCGTGAACGGCCGGACCCGGGCGCCGGGTGGCGCAGGTCAGATCACGCCCATCTTGGACGCCTCGTAGACCGCCTCGGCGCGACGCTTCACCCCCAGCTTGCGCAGGATGTTGCCCACGTGGAACTTCGCGGTGGTCTCGGAGATGTAGAGCCGGGCGCCGATGTCGCGGTTGGACAGGCCACGGGCCAGCAGCGTCAGCACCTCGCGCTCGCGCGGGGTGAGGTGCTCCGCCTCGCCGGCGGTCGGCTGGTTGAGCCCCCGCACCATCGCCGCACCGGAGCGGGCGTCGAAGGCGCTCTCCCCCCGGGCCACGTCCCGGATCGCGCGGACCAGCCCGGAGGTGTCGACGTCCTTGAGGACGTAGCCCCGGGCGCCGGCGCGCACCGCGCGCAGCACCAGCTGGTCGTCGAGGAACGTGGTCAGCACCAGGATCCCGACCTCGGGGTGCCGCTGCACGAGCTCGGCGCACAGCTCGAGCCCCTCGGTGTCGGAGGACGTCGACAGCTTGAGGTCGAGCAGCACGATGTGCGGCCGGGTCCGGCCGACCACCACCAGTGCCTCGGCCGCCGTCGCCGCCTCGGCCACCACCCGCAGGTCCTGCTCGCGCTCCAGGATCGAGCGCAGCCCCTGGCGCAGGATCGCGTGGTCGTCGACGAGCATGATGTCGACCGTCGAAGTCGTCGTGCCCGAAGGGCTCACGGGGGCCATGGTGTCTCCTGGCGCTCGGCGCCGACGAGGCCGCGGATGATGTCCCGCCGGCCGGTCGCCGGCAGGGGAAGGGGGATGCGCATCTCGACGCGGACGCCGCCGAGCCGGGCGCGCCGGAAGGCCACGCTCCCGCCGAGGTCCTTGATCCGGCTCTCGATGTTGACCAGGCCGCGGTGCCGGCCGTCGACCACCGGGCCCCGCTCGAGCCGCAGCCGGCGGGCGAGGTCGGTCGGGTCGCCGGTCCCGTCGTCGGCGACCGTGGCCAGCAGCAGGTCGGGGCGGTAGCGCAGCCGGACGACGGCCCGGGTCGCCTCCGCGTGGGTGGCCACGTTGAAGAGGGCCTCGCCGACCGCGCGGGCTATCTCGTGGTCCGCGTCGGCCGGCAGCACGTGCGCGTCCCCCTCGAGACGCACCTCGACGCTCAGCTGGGGACGGTGGTGGTCGGCCACCTCGTGCAGCAGCTCAGGCAGCGTCCAGACGGTGTCGCGGTGCGGACGGTGCAGCGCGTAGATCGCGCGCCGCAGCTGGTCGATGGCCTCCTGGCTCAGGCCCTTGGCCGTGACGAGCTGGGCCAGGATCGGCCGGCCGCCGGGCCCGAGCGACTCGGCCTCGCCGCGGGCCACCTCGACCGCCATCCCGGCGGCGAGGACGTACTGGGTGACGCTGTCGTGCAGCTCCCGGGCGATCCGGTGACGCTCGTGGTCGACGAGCTCGCGCTGGTGGGCCACGAGCAGGCGCTCCTGCACCAGCCGCAGCTGGTGGGTGCGCTGGTCGAGGTCGAGCGCCTGGGCCGTGGCCTCGTCGTGGAGCCGCTGCGCGCGCCGGTGCAGCGCGATCCCAGCCTGGTACTGCTCGGAGGTGTGCAGCGAGACGGCCGCCTGGTTGGCCAGGATCCGCAGCACGGAGAGCTCACCGGGCTCGGGGGCGTCCCGCAGTCCGTGCAGGCCGACGAGCGAGCCGATCACCTCGTCGTCGAGCGTCATCGGCACCCGGATCCAGCGTTCGTCGGCGTTCGTCCGGGTGGCGTGGCCGGCCCGGATCGCGCCGAGCTCACGGCGCACCTCCGGCGGCAGCTCCTGCTCGTCGTCGACCACGACCCCGGCACCGTCGCCGCCACGGTCCACCGCCAGGAACCGGGGCCTGGCCCCGGGCAGGTGCCCGTCCGAGAGCGCGAGCAGGGTCCACGACGCCTCGAGGTGCTCCGCGGCCGCGCGGGTGACCTGCTCGAGGAGCCCCCGGGGCCCCTCCACCGTGCGCACCAGCGCCCGGGAGATCGCGTCCATGGCCCGCACGGCGTCCTGCATCCGCTGGTCGGAGCGGACGAACTCGCGGTAGTAGGACCTTTTCCCGGAGCGGACTCCGGTGAGGGCGGCGAGGTCGAGCGGTTGACGGGACACCGGGGCTCAGAGGGCGTCGCGGAAGAGCTGCTCGACGTCCGCCAGGGTCGCGGCCCGCGGGTTGGTGGTGAGGCAGGCGTCGTCGAGCGTGGTCCGGGCCAGCCGCGGGATGTCTTCCTCGGTCACGCCCAGCTCGCGCAGGCCCCGCGGCACGCCGACGTCCTCGGCCAGACGGCGTACGTGGTCGGCGAGCAGCTCGGCGCTGTCGATGCCCGGGGTCCTCGGTCCGGCGACCCCGGCGGCGGCCGCCAGCGAGCGGAAGCGGTCCGGGGTGGCCCGGGCGTTGTAGCGGATCACGTGTGGCAGCAGGACGCCGTTGACGACGCCGTGCGGGGCGTCGAGGAGGCCCCCGACCTGGTGGCTCATGGCGTGGGTGGCGCCCAGGATCGCGTTGCTGAAGGCGAGGCCGGCCTGCAGGCTCCCCTGCGCCATCTTGGTGCGCGCCACCGGTTCACGGGGGTGGGTCATCGTGGTGCGCAGGTGCTCGCACACCAGGCCGACCGCGCTCAGCGCGTGCATGTCGGCCAACGGGTTGTGGGCCAGCGAGACGAAGGCCTCGATGCCGTGGGTCAGGGCGTCGAGACCGGTGGCCGCGTTCAACGATTCCGGCATCGTGGTGAGCAGGCTGGGGTCGGTGATGGAGACGTCCGGCACCAGGGCCCGACCCATGATCGTGATCTTCACCGATCGCTCGGTGTCGGTGACGATGCAGAACTGGCTGACGTCGGCGCCGGTGCCCGAGGTGCTCGGGATGATCAGCAGTGGCGGGATCGGCTGGGAGACCGTGTCGATCCCGGCGTAGTCGAGGATGTCGCCGTCGTTGCCCGACAGGATCGCCACGCCCTTGGCCGCGTCGGCGACCGAGCCACCGCCGATCCCGATGATCACGTCGCACTCGCGCTCGAGGTAGGTCGCGAACGCCGCCCGGATCTCGTGGTCCTTGGGGTTCGGTGTCACCGCCGACCACACCACCGGGTCGAGGTGCGCGGCGACGAGGTGGCCGACGAGCTGGTCGACCCAACCGGCCTCGATCAGGCCGGGGTCGGTCACCACCAGCGGGCGGCGGGCCCCCAGACGCGCGGCGGCGAACCCGGCCTCGGCCAGGGAGCCCACTCCGAAGACGACCTCCGGCGCGTGGAACTTGACGATCGGGTCGGGCGGGCCCACCCCGGTCAGGTCGTCGACGCGTCCGAGCAGGCCGACAGGCGTGATCATGGAGACCTCCGATGTGTGACCGTGGCCACACTGCACCCCCAACGGTTGTGAAACCGTTGGTCGGAGGATCAGCGACCCGTGGCGGGCGAGATCACGTTGCGCACCGGGCTCACCCGGTCGCAGGGGAACCCACCGAGCCGGGCGTGCTCCTCGATCCGGGCGGGGTCGTCCGCCTCGTAGACGCAGTAGAGCTTGTCGTCAGTCACGTAGGACTCGACCCACTGCACGTCGTCCATCCCGGACAGGACGTCGTTGGACTTGGCACTGAGGTCGCGCAGCTCCTGCTCCCCCAGGTCTCCGGCGCCGGGCAGGCCTCGTTCGATGACGTAACGGCTCACGTTGCTCCTCCTTCGTGGCCCGCGGTGGGCCTGGCACCCACGGTAGGAACACGATCGCGACCGGACACCGGCCGGACGACCGGTCCGACCTCTCCGTTCGGACAGGTACCGTCCCGTCGAAATGACGAACGGCCCTCGGCCAGCATTCCTGCTGGTCAGGGCCGTGCATGCGTGGTGCGCCTGTAGGGATTCGAACCCCAAACCTTCTGATCCGTAGTCAGATGCTCTATCCGTTGAGCTACAGGCGCGTGTCGCCCGGCTGGCCGAACGACTGGTCGAGAATAGCGGACGCGCACCGCAATGCCGAAATCAGCACCTCCGGCCGGTGGCACGGGGGCGACCGGCGTGTGACGGGGGGCATACCGGGGGCGGGTCGAGGGGTACGGCGCCGCCACGGCCGCGCTCGGATACTGTCGGCCGCGCGCCCACAGTTCACCCGCACAGCGGCACTTCCACGCGAAGGAGCAAGGCAACGATGGCAGAGGTCGAGGCAGCACTGGACGCCGCGGGGGTCACCAACCCGCGAGTCCGCGAGTACGTCCGTCACTACGCGGATCTCACCGGCGCCGCGCGGGTCGAGGTGGTCACCGCCGCCGACGACGCCCGGCTGGTGCAGGAGGCGTTGGACGCCGGCGAGCTCGAGCCCGCCGGCGAGGGCCGCTACTACTCGCGCAGCTACCACAAGGACACCGCACGCTCCGAGGAGCGCACGGTCGTGGCCACCAGCGACCCCCAGGACAAGGGCGTCTACAACAACTGGCGCCCCGCCTCGGAGATGAAGCCGCTCCTCGAGGAGAAGATGCGCGGGGCCTCGGTCGGCAAGACCATGTACGTCATCCCCTACCTGATGTCGCCTCCGGGCAACGACCTCGCGGCGTGGGCGACCGGCGTCGAGCTGACCGACACCCGCACCGTCGTGCTGCACATGATGCGGATGTCGCGGGTGGGCGTGGAGTTCGTCGAGAACCTCCCCGACCCCGACCAGTTCGTGCGCGCCGTCCATGTGACCGGCGACCTCGAGAACCTCGGCCAGGGCACCCCCGAGGACCAGCGCTGGTTCGTGACCGTCGCCGACGAGCGCACGATCCTGCACTTCGGCTCGTCGTACGGCGGCAACGCGCTGCTCGGCAAGATCGCCCACGGCCTTCGCCAGGCGGCGTACGACGGCTGGGCGTCGAAGAAGTTCCTCGCCGAGCAGTACATGCTCATCGGCATCCACGACAAGCAGACCGACCGGACCTACCACGTGTGCGGCGGCTTCCCGAGCGCCTCGGGCAAGACCAACCTCGCCATGATGCTGCCGCCCGACGCCCTCGGCGACCGCTACACGGTCTCCTTCTACGGCGACGACATCGCCTGGCTGTGGGTCAACGAGGAGGACGGCAAGCTCTACGGGATGAACCCGGAGTTCGGCGTCTTCGGTGTCGCCAAGGACACCAACGAGGTGACCAACCCGACCGCGCTCGGCTCGATGGCCGAGGGCACCGGCACCATCTTCACCAACATCGCCTACAACAGCGAGACCCGGGAGGTCTGGTGGGAGGGCCGCACGCCGGAGCCGCCGGCCGACCCGGCGGGGTGGTTCGACTGGAAGGGCCAGCCGATCGCGGACCGCGAGCCCGGCGACCGGAGCCCGTGGGCGCACCCCAACAGCCGTTTCACCACCACGCTGGCCAACGTCCCCAACATCGCGCCCGACTTCGACGCGGCAGCGGGGGTCCCGATCGACGCGATCATCTTCGGCGGCCGCACCCGCGACCGCGAGCCGCTGATCCGGGCGATCACCGACCTCGCCGAGGGCGTGTACGACGGCCTGACGCTGGGCGCGGAGGCGACCTCCGCCGCGGAGGGCGTCGAGGGCCAGCTGCGCTACGACCCGATGTCCAACCGCCCGTTCATGGCCTACGGCGAGGGCGACTACGCCGAGCACTACCTGAGGATCGTCGGCGCCGCGAAGGACCAGCCGATCTTCGCCCACGTGAACTGGTTCCAGCGCGACCCCGAGGACGGCCACTTCCTCTGGCACGGCTACCGCGACAACCTGCGCCCGCTGCTGTGGCTGCTGCAGCTCAAGAACGGCGAGGTCACAGGGCCGCCGGACGCCCGTCGGCATCATCCCGACCGAGGACGAGCTCGTCCTCGGCGGCATGGAGACCCGACCGGAGGACCTCGCGAAGATCCTCACGATCGACGTGGACCGCTGGAAGCAGGAGATGGGCTTCCGCGAGGAGCACCTCAAGCAGTTCGACCGCCTGCCCGAGGCCATCTGGGAGGCCCACCGCCGGGTCGCCGCCGACCTCGAGGAGTTCGAGGCCTGAGGCAGGCACCACTGCTCGACCTTCGACGGCCCGGCCCCCTTCCGGGGGCCGGGCCGTCGGCCGTCCGGGGCGGTTCCTCGAGCGTGGATCGATCCAATCAAGGGGTGGAACGATCCAATAGGGCGCCGTCGCACAGCGCGTTAATCTCACCGCACCCACACGCCGGGCAACGAGGCCGGGCGACCACCAACTCCACGACAGCTCCGTCGATACGCTCGACGGTCGGTCGCCGCCTCCGGGGCGGCTGCCGCGCAGGCGCGAGAGGGACCACCGCATGACCGCCCAGACGCAGACCCCCACCACTCACCAGGGCATCCTCGACTTCGTCGACGAAGTCGCCCGGATGACCCAGCCCGACCAGATCCACTGGTGCACCGGCTCCGACGAGGAGTGGGTCGAGCTCACCGACGCCCTCGTCGCCACCGGCACGTTCATCAAGCTCGACGAGAAGAAGAAGCCGAACTCGTACTACGCGGCGTCCGACCCGATCGACGTGGCGCGGGTCGAGGACCGCACCTACATCTGCTCGGTCGACGAGAAGGACTGCGGGCCCACCAACAACTGGATGGACCCGAACGAGATGAAGACCCTCATGCGGGGCCTGTACGAGGGCTGCATGAAGGGCCGCACGATGTACGTCATCCCGTTCGTGATGGGTCATCTCGACGCCGAGCAGCCGATGTTCGGCGTGGAGATCACCGACTCCGCCTACGTCACCGCCTCGATGCGCGTGATGGCCCGGATGGGGGCGCACGTGCTGCGCCGCATGGAGGAGCTGGACGCCGAGTTCGTCCCCGCCCTGCACTCGGTCGGGATGCCGCTGGAGCCCGGCCAGGACGACGTGAAGTGGCCCTGCAGCGACACCAAGTACATCGTCCAGTTCCCCGAGGAGCGGATGATCTGGTCGTTCGGCTCCGGCTACGGCGGCAACGCCCTGCTCGGCAAGAAGTGCTACGCGCTGCGCATCGCCTCGGTGATGGCCCGCGACAACGGCTGGCTGGCCGAGCACATGCTGATCCTCAAGCTGACCAGCCCCGAGGGCGTCCGCAAGTACATCGCCGCGGCCTTCCCGAGCGCCTGCGGCAAGACCAACCTCGCCATGCTGGCCCCCACCATCCCCGGCTGGAAGGTGGAGACCCTCGGCGACGACATCGCCTGGATGCGGATCGGTGAGGACGGTCGCCTGTGGGCGGTCAACCCCGAGTACGGCTTCTTCGGCGTCGCACCCGGCACCAACCAGCACACCAACCCGAACGCGATGAGGACGATCGAGAAGGGCAACTCGGTCTTCACCAACGTCGCGCTCACCGAGGACGGCGACGTCTGGTGGGAGGGCCTGGAGAACCCGCCGGCCCACGCCACCAGCTGGCGAGGCGAGCCCTGGACCCCCGAGGCGGGCGAACGGGGCGAGCTCTCCAGCCACCCGAACAGCCGCTACTGCACCCCGATCAAGCAGTGCGACATCCTCGCCGACGAGTACGACGACCCGCGCGGCGTCCCGATCGACGCCATCCTCTTCGGTGGTCGCCGCAAGACCACGGTGCCGCTGGTCTTCGAGGCCCGCGACTGGACGCACGGCACCTTCCTCGGCGCGACGCTGTCCTCCGAGACCACCGCCGCCGCCGTCGGCCAGGTCGGCGTGGTGCGTCGCGACCCGATGGCGATGCTCCCGTTCATCGGCTACAACGCCGGTGACTACTTCAACCACTGGATCACCCTCGGCAAGGACAACGACGCCGCCAAGCTGCCGAAGATCTTCTACGTCAACTGGTTCCGCCGAGACGAGGACGGCGGTTTCCTGTGGCCCGGCTTCGGCGAGAACAGCCGGGTGCTGAAGTGGGTCGTGGAGCGGCTCGACGGCCAGGCCGCCGCCGAGGCGACCCCGATCGGCCACGTGCCGGCGAAGGGCTCGCTCGACGTCACCGGCCTCGACCTGTCCGACGAGGCGCTGGAGCGGGCGCTCGCGGTGGACGTGGAGGAGTGGAAGGCGGAGATCCCCCAGATCCAGGAGTGGTTCGAGAAGTTCGGCGACGACCTGCCCGCCGTCCTCTGGACCGAGCTCGACGCGCTCAAGGCGCGGCTCGGGCTCTGAGCCCGTCGGGCGCCGGCACGCCCGGCGCCCGTGAGCGAGGGGCTCGTCCGAGATCGGGCGGGCCCCTCGCGGCTGCGGCGGCTGTGCCAAGATCCTTCCTGGGAGGTCGGTCACGGGGGTAGCCGGAAGGAGCACATGCGTGGACCGGTACAACGCGGAGGACCGCAAGCTCTTCGAGGAGCGCGCCTCGCAGCTCTACGAGGAGACCGTCTCGGTCGGCCAGCTGTCCGCCCACGACCCCCGCATCAGCGAGGAGGGCGAGCTGCACGCGGCGTTCCGCCTGCTCGTCGGCCTCGGGCTGCTCACGCCCGGCACCGAACCCGACTCCTACGTGGCCGAGGACCCGAGTGGCGCGCAGTCCCGGGTGGTCGCCCCCCTGGGCAAGGAGGGCGCCAAGCTGCTCGAGGAGTCCTCGCAGTGGGCCCAGGCGTTCGGTGCCCTCGCCCAGACCTGGCGTCGGGCGCCCCGGAACTCCGAGCGTGGTCCGTTCACCTACCTGCACGGTGCGCAGGCCATCGGCTCCTTCATCCAGGCCGCCATGGCGGAGGCGGAGAGCGAGGTGCTCTCAGCCCAGCCGCAGACCGGGCGCGACATGGGTCGCGGCCTCTCGGGGTCCCTGGAGCTCGAGAGTGCCCTGCTGGAACGCGGTGGGCGGATCCTGACGCTCTACCAGCACAGCGCGCGGCGCAGCCTGCAGACCCGGGAGTACGTCACGGCCGCCGCGGACCTCGGTGCGGAGGTGCGCACGCTGGACGAGTTCTTCCACCGGATCATCGTGGTCGACCGGCAGACGGCGATCATCCCGTCACCGAGCGACCTGGCCACCGCGCTCGCCATCCGCGAGCCCACCGTGGTGGCCTACCTCGTCGACGTCTTCATGCGCTCGTGGGAGCGCGCCCGGCCCTTCACCAGCCGGGACGTCTCGGTGGTCAGGCAGATCGCCGAGGAGCAGCGGGCGATGACCATGCGGATGCTCGTCGAGGGCTACTCCGACCCGGTCAGCGCCAAGCGGGTGGGCGTCAGCCCGCGGACCTACGCCGGCTACGTCGCCGACCTCAAGGACGAGTTCGACTCCGAGACACGTTTCCAGCTCGGCTACACGCTGGGCCGGCTCGGCATCCCGACCGAGGATCCGGCGAGCGGGGCCGAGGACGCCGAGGAGGCCTGAGGGCAGAGCAAAGGGGCAGTGACACCGAGTCACTGCCCCTTTGGAGACCGAGCCGGGCCGGGGGGATGGCTGGGACCGCCTGTGGGGGGACGTGCGGTCCTTGACTCGGTGGACTGGTGGTGGGTCTACATCACTTCTGGGCGACGATCCTGGTGCCCCAGCTGACGTCCGCCTGGGCAGGCGCTGAAATCCCGAGAAGACCGAGGCTCAAGCCGGTGGCGGCGAGGACGACGGCCACCTTGCGTGCGATCTTCATTTGCTGTCTCCATCATCGTTCAGGACCCGCTGACTGGGTCGGTGCTCAGAGTCTGCTGGAGGCGCTCGGATTCCGTTCACGCTTCGATGGCTCATATGTTTGCATTGCACACAATTGCATCTCGCGCGCTGAGCGGCCCTCCCACAGATGGGGGATGCCGGACTGTCGATTGTGTGGTTCCCGGGGGCCGACACCGGAGAAACCCGCGCCAGGAACCGCTCATACCGGCGTTTGCGGCGCCCGAGTGAGGAGTGCCCGGCGGCACCGTACTCCTCCACACGGCCGGCCGCACGACCCCGCCGAGCAACACGTGGACGCCGCAGGCTCCGTCGAGCGGGGTGGCAACGAGGAAGCGGCCCCCGCCCGTGGGCAGGAGGCCGCTTCTTCGGCACTGGCGGAGGCGGCGGGATTTGAACCCGCGACAGGGATTAACCTGAACCCGCTTAGCAGGCGGGCGCCATAAACCGGGCTAGGCGACGCCTCCCCGACAGCGAGGACAGGCTACAAGGCCACCCCGGTCGCGCACGAATCAGGGTTGGGCCAGCGCCCGAGCGCTGGTCGGCGCGGCGGCAGGAGGCGCCTCAGAGCGGACGCAGCCCCTGGCCGCGCTGGAGGTGCGCCTGCAGGTCCCGGACGAAGTCCTCCCGGTCGGCAGCCAGCGCGGCCACCGGGATCGTCGTGGTCCGGCCGTCCTTGAGGGTGAGCACGACCGCGGCCACCCCCCGGGGCGTGCTGGTCACGGCGTCCTCGACCTGCTTCCAGCCCGCGGCGTCCACCCCTGCCCCACGGATCAGGCGCACCCGGTAGCCCTTGTCGTCGAGCCGGACGACGTAGGCACGGCGGGTCAGCAGCCAGCCGGTGGCGAAGACCCCGACCAGGCCGAGCACGGCCAGCACCACGAGCAGGTCGGGAGTCAGGTCGAGGATCGCGACCAGGGCGGTGACGACGAAGAGACCCAGGGCCAGCACCACCAGGAGCAGACCCACCAGCCGGGCGGCCAGGGCCGGCGAGAGTCGGTAGTCGGACGGACCGGAGACAGACATGCCTCGATTCTCCCCGCTGCGCCCACGCAAAGCCCCACCGGGCCTTGCCGTAAGCCCCCGCACCGGGCGACACTCGAGTTTCCCCCCGGCCCCGGAGGTCAGCCATGCCCGCCACCTCGACGCCCCTCGTCGCGACCGACCCGCTGACGCAGCTCGCCGCGGCCCTGGAGGTGCCGCCGGTCGAGCCGGCCGCCCTCGAGCCCTGGCGGCGGGACGTCCGCGGGCACCTCGGTGCCGTGCGCAGCCTGCTCGCGACCGACCCGCCGGCCGCTCCCCTCACCGGCCCCTCGGCCGGTCATCCGGCCGAGCAGGATGCTGCCCAGGACGGCGGGCTGGTGGCCCGCGGTGCCGCGACCCTGCGGCGCCGCGACACCCTGCTGACCCGGATCGACGAGCTGGTCCCCGACGTGCTCGCCGGGGCTGAGGTCCAGGACGTGTGCCACCGGCTGGAGCGCCTGGTCGTGGATGTGCAGCACCATCGGCAGCGGGTCAGCGACCTGGCCTGGGACGAGGTGGAGCTGGAGCTCGGCGGCGAGGACTGAGCCGCGTCCGGGCGGGTCCGATCCGGTCCGCCGCGTCCTCGGCCTAAACTGCTCCGTGCTGCCCCCGGGCAGCACGGAGGGGTGCCGGAGCGGCCGATCGGAACCGCCTTGAAAGCGGTCGCTGGCAGAGATGTCAGCCGCGGGTTCGAATCCCGCCCCCTCTGCCAGCAAGCCCATGCGGGCACGCTCACATGAGCGGGCGGGTGCGGGCCGGCTCGGGTCGTCCGGCCGCCGCCTCCTCGGCGCGCCGCGCCCGCCGGCCGCGGGGACCGGTGACACGCAGGTCGATCCGGATCAGCACGAAGCCGATCAGCAGCCCGACCACGGCGCCGTACAGCACCGAGAGCCCGCTCTCGAGCAGGCTGATCCGGGGGTTCAGCAGGGCCTGGGCCACCGGGGCGGTGGCCGCCACGCCGAACGCGCAGACCCACCAGCCCTGCCGGCGCCGGGCCCGCATGTGGCAGCCCCAGGCCAGGGCCGGGATGCCCAGCACGGTCTCGATCGGGCGCGGGAAGGCGCCGAGGTGGTCCCGGCTCCAGTGCACGCCGTCCAGCAGCGAGGTGACCAGGCCCGGCGAGCCGTAGCGACGCAGCAGCTCGGCGTAGGCCAGGGTCAGGGCCAGCAGGACGCTGCCGACCAGCACCGCGAGCACGCCTCGTCGACCCAGCCCGTGCAGACCCGCGCCGAGCCGGTGGACGACCCCGAAGGCGCCGAGGAAGGCCAGGCCGAACGTCGTGTACTCGAACCGGGTCAGCGTGATGGTCGGCTCGAAGCCCACGACGGCCAGGGCACCGATCGCGGACAGCCCGATCGCGACCGCGACCTCGCGCACCACGTGCCGAAAGCGCCGTGCGGGCACCGTCGCCATCACCGCCAGGACGGCCGAGACCACGCAGGTCAGCACGGCCGCACCGGTGCGCAGGCGCGCGTCGTCGAGGACCAGCACCGTCACCCCCATGAGCAGCGCCAGCCCACCGAACACCACCGGTCGACCGCCCGTACGAGCGGCCAGCGCCCAGGCGTAGCCGGCGGCCACCGAGACGGCGCCGGCCCCGGCGAGCCAGCTCGGCCCGACCGGCACCATGGCCGCGACCAGCGCCGACGTCCCCGCCAGCACCAGGACGACCCAGGCGACCAGGGGAACGAGGGACCGGGACGCCGTCTCGAGGCCGGCTCCGAGCCGGGTCGCGAGGCGCGAGGTGGCCGAGGGAGGCCGCTCCGAGCGGCGGCGCGGCACGGAGGAGGACACGAGGGGGAAGGCTACAGACGTCGGTTCGCGAGGGACGGGTTGGTGCGCCGGGCCCCGGTGAGCACCTCGCGGTCCAGGGTCGCCCGCACGGTCGTGGCCTCGTCACCCGCCTCCACGAGCACGTCGCCGAGCGGGTCCACGACCATCGAGTGCCCGCAGTAGCGCGGCGCCGGCTGCGCGGCCGCGGCCACGAAGACGGTGTTCTCGATCGCCCGGGCCCGCAGCAGGGTGCGCCAGTGCTCGACCTTGCGGTCACCGGCGACCCACGCGGCGGGCACCACGAGCAGCTCCGCTCCGCCGTCGACCAGGGCCCGGGCGAGCTCGGGGAAACGCAGGTCGTAGCAGGTCATCAGCCCGACCCGCAGACCGGCGATGTCGACCAGGGCCGGCTGGGGGTCGCCGGCACTCAGCCGGTCGGACTCGCGGTAGCCGAAGGAGTCGTAGAGGTGGATCTTGCGGTAGGCCGCCTCGGCGCCGCCGCGCACCACGAGCGTGTTGTAGGGCCGCTGCGGGCTCGGGCCGGTCTCGAACATCCCGGCCACCACCGTCGTGCGACGTTCCTCGGCCACCCGGGCGACCTCGGTGGCGAACGGGCCGTCGACCCCCTCGGCGTACCCGCTCACGTCGGACCCGGCCGCGCCGAAGTCGCGGGCGAAGGCCTCAGGCAGCACGACGAGGTCCGTGTCCTCAGGCACCAGGGCGGACAGACGCGCCCGGTTCTCGGCGGGATCGAGGCCCGAGGCCTCCTGGACCAGGGCGAGGCGCACGGTGCCGGGCTGCGTGTTCACGACACCCAGCGTGCCACGCCCGGGTCCGGCCGGCCCGGGGCCTGTCCGGAGGACTGGAAGGATGGCGGGATGGACACCCCTCCCGACGCCGTGCCGGTGGCCGCCCGCTGGGCCGCCGTGGTGCTGGCCGGAGGCACCGCGGTCCGGCTCGACGGCGCGGACAAGGCCTCGGTCGAGTACGGCGGCCGCCCGCTGCTGGCGCACGCCCTGGACGCACTCACCGGTGCGGCCGAGGTGGTCGTCGTCGGCGACCCGGCGCCTACCGGACGACCGGTGACCTTCACCCGCGAGCGCCCGTCGTACGGCGGGCCGGTCGCGGGCCTGCTCAGCGGCCGCGACGCCCTGCTGGTGCCACCGGTGCTGCTGGGCGTGCTGGCCGTCGACATGCCCCGGGTCACCGCCGCGACGTTCCGCCGGCTGCTCGCGGCCGCCCGGGGCCGCGAGGGCGCCTTCCTGGTCGGCGCGGACGGACGCCGGCAGCTGGCGGCGGTGCTCGACCTCGGAGCCCTCGACCGGGTCCGACCGCCGCGCGGCGACGAGCACGGGATGGCGCTTCACCGGCTGGTGGCCGACCTGGACCTCGCGGACGTCCCGGCCGAGGGGTCCGAGGCCCGCGACGTGGACACCTGGGCCGACCTGCGCGACCCCTGAGCCGGCGGCGGGGGTTGCGGACTGCCCGCGGCGGGGCGAGTGTGGGGGGCGTGAACCTGCACGACTGGATCGACGAGCTGAGCGACGTCCTCGACGTCGACACCGAGCTCGACGAGGGGCTCGTCCTGGATCTCGCCCGGGTGGCCGCCCACAACGTCGAGCGGATAGCGGCACCCGTCACCACGTACCTGCTCGGTTTCGCGGCCGGCCAACGTGCCGCGAACCCCCAGGCCGTGGAGGCGATGGCGGCCCGCGCCCAGCGCCTCGCCGAGGGCTGGGACCGGCCGGCGGGCGCCCCCGACCCCGACGACGTCGACGACGAGATCCCCGACGACAGCACCGTCGACCACGCCGCCGACGCCTACGAGGCCTGAGCAGCGGGCCGGGCCTAGGGTGGCGAGCATGCGAGCCGTGATCACCTCCGGGGCCGGTGGCCCCGACGTCCTGTCCGTCGCCGAGCTCCCCGACCCCGAGCCGGGCCCCGGGGAGGTGGCGCTCGACGTCGCCGCCACCGCGGTGAACCGGGCCGACCTGCTGCAGCGCCGGGGTTTCTACCCGCCGCCCCCGGGCGCCTCCGACGTGATCGGCCTCGAGTGCAGCGGCACCGTGGCCGCGCTCGGTGAGGGCGTCACGGACTGGGCCGTGGGCGACGAGGTGTGCGCCCTGCTGGCCGGGGGCGGGTACGCCGAGCGGGTCGTCGTCCCCACGGGCCAGGTGATGCCGGTGCCCGCCGGGGTCGACCTGGTCACGGCGGCCGCGATCCCCGAGGTCGCCTGCACCGTGTGGTCCAACGTCTTCATGGTCGCCAACCTCCGCCCCGACGAGCACTTCCTGGTGCACGGCGGTGCGGGCGGCATCGGCACCTTCGCGATCCAGCTGGCCGCCCGGCTCGGCGCCCGCGTCTACACGACCGGAGGCACCCCCGAGAAGCTCGCGGCCTGCGCCGGGCTCGGCGCGGACGTGACCATCAACTACCGCGACGAGGACTTCGTGGAGGTCGTGCGCGAACGCAGCGGCGGCCACGGCGCCGACGTCATCCTCGACAACATGGGCGCCTCCTACCTCGGGCGCAACGTCGACGCGCTCGCGACCGAGGGCCGGCTGGTCGTGATCGGGATGCAGGGCGGCACCAAGGGCGAGCTCGACCTGGCCCAGCTGCTCGGCAAGCGCGGCGCCGTGATCGCCACCTCGCTACGGGCCCGCCCGGTCGAGGAGAAGGCGGCGATCTGCGCAGCGGTCGTCGAGCACGTGTGGCCGCTGGTCGCCGAGGGCCTGGTCCGACCGGTCGTGCACGGCACGATGCCCCTCGACGAGGTCGCGGCCGCGCACACCCTGATGGAGTCCGGGGAGCACCTGGGCAAGATCGTGCTCACCACCTGATCCTTCCGCCGAGAGCCTAGGGTTGGGGCCATGAGCGAGCAGACCAACGAGCACGGGCAGCAGGTCGTCATCATCGGTCCCGACGGGCAGCCGATCGGCAGCGTCCCGGCCTCCGCCATCGACCAGGCCGCCCTCGCCGGGGCCGGCACGCGCGGTGCGGACGGCGACGGGGGCGAGCCCGACGGGCGCGCCCTGACCGATCTGGTGGAGCAGCCCGCCAAGGTGATGCGGATCGGCAGCATGATCCGCCAGCTGCTCGAGGAGGTGAAGGCCGCGCCGCTCGACGAGGCCAGCCGCAACCGGCTCAAGGAGATCCACCAGGCCTCGATCAAGGAGCTGGAGGCCGGACTCGCCCCCGAGCTGGTCGAGGAGCTCGACCGGCTGACCCTGCCGTTCACCGAGGAGGGCACGCCGTCCGAGGGCGAGCTGCGTATCGCCCAGGCGCAGCTGGTCGGCTGGCTCGAGGGACTGTTCCACGGCATCCAGACCACGATGTACGCCCAGCAGATGGCCGCGCGGGCCCAGTTCGAGCAGATGCGCCGGGCCCTGCCCCCCGGGGCCACGCCACCACAGGCGGGCACGCCGGAGCCGTCGCAGGAGCCGCACCGCCCCGGTGACTCCGGCGGGATGTACCTCTAGCCTCGCCGGGCGAGGCGGCGGACGACGACGAGGCCGAGCAGGCCCACCAGCACCAGCGCGCCCCCGGGCGCGGCCAGTCGGGTCACGCTCGCGGGACGGCTCTGCGCGACCCGGGTGAACACCGCCTGCTCGGGCTCCGGGGCGGACACCGGGACGTGGCCCTGCCCCAGGGACCGGACCACCGCGTCCAGCAGCTCGCCGCCGGCCGGGGCGGTGCCGCCGCACGCCGTGGCGCTGAGCTGCGAGCCACCGGCCCTGACGAAGAACACGTAGCGCTTGTCGGCGGCCAACCGGCCCAGGCCGCAGGTCGCCTCCGAGCGCGGCGAGGTGACGCTCACCTGCCGGGTCGAGACGTCGCCCTTGTAGACCCGCCGGACGTCGACCAGGTAGGTGGTCGTCCCACCGCGCCCGGTCTCGGACTGCTCGGTGCGCTGGTCGCTCACCGTGCCGGTGAACACGCCGTCGGCGGCCTTCACGTGGTCCTGGGTGGAGGCCGGTGCGCAGGAGCAGGCGTGCGCCGGCAGCTGGCCCACCACGACGGCGACGCCGGCGAGGACGAGGGCGGCGAGGAAGCGGCCGGCGACGACGAACATGCGCACATGACAGCAGATCAGAGGTCGAAGACACCAGCCAGCACCCGGGCCACGCCGTCCTCGTCGTGGCCCGGGGCCACGTGGTCGGCGATCTGCGTGACGCTCTCGTGGGCGTCGGCCATGGCGTACGACGTGCCCGCCCACCGCAGCATCGGCAGGTCGTTGGGCATGTCCCCGAAGGCGATCACGTCCGCGGCCTCGATCCCCCGGTCCGCGCAGAGCCGCTCCAGCGTGGAGGCCTTGGTGACGCCCGGTCCGCTGATCTCGAGCAGCGCGGAGGTCGACGACCAGGTGATCACCAGCCGCCCGCCGACCGCGATCTCGGCGGCGTCCCAGAAGTCCTGCGCGGCGAGCTCCTCGTGCCGGGCCAGCAGCTTGAGCGCGGGGCCGTCGAAGAGCTCCTCGAGCGTGCCCCGCCGGCTGGTCTCGGGCACGGCGTAGCGCTCCAGGAAGCCGTGCTCCAACGAGATCCCGCGCAGCGACTCCACCGCGAACGCCGAGCCCGGCACCGCCTCGCGGATCAGGCCGCAGACGGCCAGCCCCAGCCCCGGCTCGATCGGGCGCTCGAGGTGGACACGCTCCCGGGCGACGTCCCAGACCAGCGCGCCGTTGGCGACGATCGCGAGGCCGTGCGAGCCGACGTGCTCGAAGACCGCCTCGGCCCAGCGCAGCGGCCGACCGGTGACGAAGACGACCGGGACGTCGCGCCGGTCCAGCTCGAGGAGCACGTCCCGGGTGTAGTCCGACACGGTCCCGTCGGAGCGGACCAGGGTGCCGTCGAGGTCCGTGGCGACCAGCCGGGGTGTCGCGCTCGACATCTCACCCACCGTCGGGGCCCGCGGGCAGGGGACGGGCCATCACCAGGTTGCCCTCCTCGTCGGCGCCGCGCAGCTCGGTGAAGCGGCACTTCGCCAGCACCCGGATGCTCGCCCGGTTGTCGGGCCGCACGCTGGCGCGGATCGTGACGCCGAGCAGGTCGCTCTCCGCGAGCAGCGCGCGCAGCGCCTCCGTGGCGAACCCCCAGCCGTGGGCCTCGGTGACCAGGCCGTAGCCGATCTGCGCCTCGGGCGCCTGCGCCGTGAGGTCCGGAGGGCCGAAGAAGCCGATCGAGCCCAGCACCGTGCTGCCGCGCCAGATGTGCCGCGGGCCCCACGGGTCGTCCAGCCGCCACAGGCTGGCGGCGTCCCGCTCGTCGCGACGGGGGTAGTCGGGGTGCCACTGCGGGCGGTGCCGGCCGGCCGCGATGTCGGCGGCCTCGTCCGACGTCCAGAGCGCCAGCCGGAGCCGCTCGGTCATCACCACGACCGGCAGCTGGCTCACCCGCGCGCGCCGTCCGGGCTGAACCAGCCGTCGATCTCGACCGCGGCTCCGTCGTCGTCGACGCTGGCGGTCACCGCGTCGGCGGCGGCGTGCACCTCGTCGACCGCCTGGCCCATCGCCACTCCCCGACCGGCCCAGCGCAGCATCTCGAGGTCGTTGCGTCCGTCCCCGATGGCCAGCACGTCGGCGGCCGTGAGCCCGAGCTCGTCGACCACCAGCTGCAGGCCCGAGGCCTTGGAGACGCCGACCGGGGCGAGGTCGAGCCACGCCGTCCAGCCCACCACGTAGTCGGTGCCCTGCAGGCCGAGCCGCTCGCCCAGGGCCACGAACTCGTCGGCCGTGGCCCGCGGGTCGCGGATGATGACACGGCTGACCGGCTCGGCGACCAGCTCCGCGATGTCGGTCAGCCGCATCTCGCCGGACAGCTCCCCGTCGGGGAAGTGCCCGCTGACGCGGTAGCCCCGTCCGCGCTCCTCGACGGCGACCAGGGCGTCAGGGTGGTGGGCCAGCACCGCCGCGACCGCGTCCCGGGCGTCGAAGGTCTCCTCGCGGACCACGTCCATCGGCGGGTAGCGGAACACCACCGCCCCGTTCGAGGCGACCACCCACAGCTTCTCGGCCCCGTGGGTGTGCAGGCCCAGCAGGTCGGCGACGTCCGTCATCCCGTGCGGGGAGCGGCCACTGGCCAGCACGATGTGCGCCCCCGCGTCGGCGGCCCGCTGGACGGCGGCGTGCACCGCCGGGGTGATCTCCTCGTGCGGCGAGCTCGCGCCGTCCTGCCAGCGCAGCAGGGTGCCGTCGATGTCGAGGGCGACCAGTCCGGGCTGCCAGCCCGGCGCGCCGGGGGCCGGGGTGTCCTCAGGCACCGAGGGGCTCCAGGACCTCACGGCCCTGCAGGAACGGCTGCAGCGCCTTGGGCACCCGCACCGACCCGTCGGCCTGCTGGTGGGTCTCGAGGATGGCCACGATGGTGCGGGTCATCGCGCAGAGCGTGCCGTTCAGCGTCGCGACCGGCTTCACCTCGCCGTCGTGGCGGGCCCGGGTGTCGAGGCGCCGGGTCTGGAACTCGGTGCAGTTCGAGGTCGAGGTGAGCTCGCGGTACCTGCCCTGTGTGGGGATCCACGCCTCGCAGTCGAACTTGCGCTGGGCGGAGAGCCCGAGGTCACCGGCCGCGACGTCGATCACCCGGTAGGCCAGCTCGAGGCTGTCGAGGAACTGCTTCTCCCAGCCGAGCAGGCGCTGGTGCTCGGCCTCGGCGTCCTCGGGCGTGGTGTAGACGAACATCTCGACCTTGTCGAACCAGTGCACCCGGATGATGCCCCGGGTGTCCTTGCCGTGCGAGCCGGCCTCCTTGCGGAAGCAGGGGCTGAACGCGGCGTAGCGCAGCGGCAGGGTGTCCCCGTCGAGGATCTCGTCGGAGTGGTACGCCGCCATCGGCACCTCCGAGGTCCCGACCAGGAACATGTCCTGCCCCTCGATCCGGTAGACGTCGTCGGCGGCCTGGCCCAGGAAGCCGGTGCCCTCCATCGCCCGCGGCTTGACCATCGACGGCGGGATCACCTCGACGAACCCGGCCCGGGCGGCCTGCTCCATCGCCAGGTTCACCAGCGCCCGCTCGAGCTGGGCGCCGACCCCGGTCAGGAAGTAGAACCGGCTGCCGGAGACCTTGGCGCCGCGGTCGAGGTCGATCGCACCGAGCATCCGGCCGAGCTCGACGTGGTCGCGCGGCTCGAAGTCGAACTCGGCGGGGGTGCCGACGGTCTCGAGCACGACGAAGTCGTCCTCGCCGCCGGCGGGCGTCTGCTCCGCGGCGAGGTTGGGGATGCTCATCAGCGCCGAGGACCACTCGGCGTCCGCCGCCCCCTGGGCGGCCTCGGCCGCCTTGACCTCGGCGGAGAGCGACTTGGTGCGCTCGAGCAGCTGCGTGCGCTCCTCCCCCGGCCCCTTGGCCAGCCCGGCGATGAGCTTGCCGAGCCGCTTCTGCTCCCCGCGCTTGGCCTCGAAGTCGGCGATCGCGGTGCGGCGGGCGGAGTCCGCGGCGAGGGCCCGGTCCACGACGTCGTCCGGGAGACCACGCTTGGCCTGGGCGGCACGCACGCGGTCGGGTTCGTCACGCAGCACTCGAGGGTCGATCATGGGGCAAGGCTAACCGCCGCCAGGCCGACCCCTCACCCGAGATCCGGCTCCGTGTGCAGGTGACCACCGCTCGACGACGCCCCCGGCATACTGGGGCGGCCGCCGCCGTTCGAAGGGATCCGAGTGCTCGACCGACCTCGTCGCATCGCGCTGGGCTGGGCACTGCTGTGCTTCGCCCTGTTCGCGGTCATCACCGTGCTCGTGACCCACCAGTGGGGGCCGCTGGAAGCTCTCGACGACCGCGGCAGCCCGCTGGAGGCCTGGGCCGTCGAGGAGCCGTGGCTCCGGGAGGTGCTCCGGCTGGTCGAGGTCGCGTTCGCGACCGTGGGGATGGCCGTCCTGACGCTCCTGGTGGCCGCCGGGCTGCTCCTGCGCAAGCACCACCGGGCAGCGATCTTCGCGGTGGTCGTGATGGTCACGGCCTCGCTGGCCACGACCCTGCTCAAGCTCTCCGTCGGGCGCGGGCGCCCCCCGTGGCAGGACAGCGACGGCCTGCTGAGGACGCAGTCCTTCCCCTCGGGCCACGCCTCGTCGATCGCCGCCCTCGCCGGCGTCCTCGTCGTGCTGGTCGTCATGTTCGTCCGCCGCTCCCGCACCCGGCGTGCCGCCTACCTCGGCCTGGCGGTGCTGGTCTTGGTGGTGTGCGCCGACCGGGTCCTGCTCGGGCGTCACTACCCCAGCGACGTGACCGCCGGAGCGCTGCTCGGTGCCGGCATCGTGCTGCTCTGGCTGACGCTCTTCAGCCCGCTGCCGCGCAGCCACGCGCAGAGCGCCGAGCCGCTCTCCGAGATCCCGCCCGAGGCGCGCCGGCTCGCGGTCATCCTCAACCCGATCAAGGTTGAGGACGTCGGCCAGTTCCGGACCATCGTCTCCACGCTGGCCCACGAGGCCGGGTGGGACGAACCGACCTGGTACCTGACGACCGTCGAGGACCCGGGCGCCGGCATGGCCGAGGCGGCCTCGGTGGCCGGCGCGGACCTCGTCGTGGTCTGCGGCGGTGACGGCACCGTGCGGGCCGTCTGCGCCGAGCTCGCCGGCACCGGCATCCCGGTCGGGATCGTCCCGGCCGGCACCGGCAACCTGCTGGCCCGCAACCTGGGCATCCCGCTCTACCTGCGCGCCGCCATCGACGTCGCGCTCACCGGCCAGGACCGCGCGATCGACCTGGTCGAGGTCGGCGGTGACGGCATCGAGGACACCCACTTCATGGTGATGGCCGGCATGGGCTTCGACGCCGCGATCATGGAGGGCGTCAACGAGGGCCTGAAGAGCAAGGTCGGCTGGGTGGCCTACGTCGTCTCCGGCCTCAGGTCACTGATGTTCCCGGCGGTCAGGGTCGAGATCTCCCTCGACGGCGGGGAGTTCACCCGGCACCGGGCCCGCACGGTGGTGGTGGGCAACGTGGGCTTCCTGCAGGCCGGGCTGCCGCTGCTGCCGGACGCCGCCATCGACGACGGCCTGCTCGACGTCGTGATCCTGCACCCGCGCAACTTCCTGGCCTGGATCCCGCTCGCCTGGCGGGTGCTGCTCAAGCTCAAGCACACCGACGAGCTGGTGAACCGGATGACGGGCGCGAGCGTCGTCGTCCGCACCGGCAACGACACGCCGCGCCAGCTGGACGGCGACTCGATCGGCCCCGGCCGCGAGCTCCGGATGGAGTGCGTCCACGGCCGCCTGCTGGTGCGCGTCCCCCGCTGAGCCCCCCTCACGGGATAGTCCGTGACGGAAATGTCGCATTCCGGCCCGAATCGCGACATCTGCGTCACGGACTGTCCCCAGGGACGTGCTCAGCCGCGGGCGTGGGCGATGGCTTCCTCCTCCTCGGGGGAGAGCTGCTGCTCGCAGGTCCAGGCGGCGATGCTCTTGGCGTAGGTGCGTGCCTCGCTGCGGCCGTGGATCGAGGTGAGGACGACGCCGTGCCCGCCGTCGTCGAGCAGGGCCAGCGACCACGACAGGTGCCCGCCCATGTCGCCGAACGCGTCGTAGCGCACCACCGCGAGCTGGCGCAGGGCGTCCTTGGCCTCCGAGCGCAGGGCGGCCACCTCCTGGCGCAGGCCGTAGACGTCCTCGGGCAGCGCGTCGCCGGCGGCGCGCCGGCGTCCGGCGTTCAAGCGGCGCAGCGCCACGGCGGAGAGGACGGAGAGGACGAGGGCCGCGAGGGCGGCGACCAGGGCAAGTGACGCGAGGATCCACACGGGGCCAGAGCCTAGGAGGGTGGGCCTCCCCGGTCGCGCAGGCGCGCTCGGCCCCCGGACGTGGGAAACTCGCCCCGTGACACCCCCTGCCACACCCACCGCGCCCCCCGCCGCCGCAGCCCGCATCGCCTACCAGGGCGAGCCCGGCGCCAACTCCCACATCGTCTGCCGGCGGCACTACCCCGCCTGGGAGCCGCTGGCCTGCGCCTCCTTCGAGGACGTCTTCGCGGCGGTGGAGTCCGGCGAGGCCGACCTCGCGATGATCCCGATCGACAACTCGCTGGCCGGCCGGGTCGCCGACATCCACCACTTCCTGCCGCAGTCCTCGCTGCACCTGGTCGCCGAGCACTTCCTGCGCATCCAGTTCACGCTGATGGCGGTGCCCGGGGCCACGCTGGAGACCATCCGCACCGTGCACAGCCACGTGCACGCCCTCGGTCAGTGCCGCAAGGTGATCCGGGCGCACGACCTGACGCCGATCGTCTCGGGTGACACCGCCGGCGCCGCCCGGGAGGTCGCCGAGGCGGGCGACCCCACCCAGGCCGCCATCGCCCCACCGCTCGCCGCCGACATCTACGGCCTCGAGATCCTCGCCGAGGACGTCGAGGACGAGGAGCACAACACCACGCGCTTCGTAGTGCTCTCCCGCGACTTCGTCCGGGCGCCGGCGGGCAACGGACCGGTCGTCACCAGCTTCATCTTCAACGTCCGCAACCTGCCGGCGGCGCTGTACAAGGCCCTCGGCGGCTTCGCCACCAACGGCGTCAACATGACCAAGCTGGAGAGCTACATGGTGGGTGGGGAGTTCACCGCCACCCAGTTCCTCGCGGAGGTCGACGGCCACCCCGAGGACGTCGGCCTCGCCCACGCCCTGGAGGAGCTGGCCTTCTTCACCACCGAGGTGAAGATCCTCGGCGTCTATCCCGCGGACCCGTTCCGGCGCTGACCGGGGGCCGGCTCGTCGCGCGCCTCGCCGGCTGCGGGGCACCGACCGGGGCCGTATAGCGTTCGGGGCGTGGACCAGCCCGACCCCCGCACCGCCGACCCCCGCACCGCCGACCTCGGTTTCGCCCGCGTCGATGTCGACCGCGCGGAGCGCACCGGCGACGCCGAGGTCGTCTACGGCGCCGGCAAGACCCCCGAGCAGGTCGTCTCGATCCTGCGCACCCTGCACGGGCGCCACCCCGACCGCGCCGTGCTCGCGACCCGGCTCGCCCCCGAGGCGCTCGACCGGATCGCCGTCGAGCTGCCCGACGCCGTCCTCGACCGACCGGCCCGGGCCGCCACCCTCGGCGAGCTCCCGACCAGCCGGGGCACGGTCGCGGTGATCGCCGCCGGCACCTCCGACGGCCCCGTCGCCGCCGAGGCCGCCCTGACCGTCCGGGTGCACGGCGCCGCGGTGGACCGCATCGACGACGTCGGCGTGGCCGGGCTGCACCGGGTGCTCGCGGTCCGCGACCGGATCGCCGCCGCCGACTGCCTCGTCGTTATCGCCGGCATGGAGGGGGCGCTGCCCTCGGTCGTGGGCGGGCTCAGCGGCGTCCCGCTCGTGGCCGTCCCGACCAGCGTCGGGTACGGCGCCTCCTTCGGCGGGATCGCCGCCCTGCTGGGGATGCTGAACTCCTGCGCCCCCGGCGTGACGGTCGTCAACATCGACAACGGGTACGGCGCGGGCGTCTTCGCCGCGCGGGTGGCGCGACGCGCGGAGCCGCGACGCTCCGAGGGCGACCACCCACCGCACGACGGCGGCACCGCTGCGAGCGCCACCGAAGCCGCGACGCGACGCGCGGAGCACTCGGCATGACGCTCTGGGTCGACGCATCCTCGGGGGCCAGCGGCGACATGCTGCTCGGTGCGCTGCTGGGTGCAGGCGTCCCGCTCGAGGTGCCCCGCTCGGCCGTCGACGCGGTCACCCCCGAGCCGGTGACCCTGCGGATCGAGGACGTCGTGCGGAACGGCTTCGCCGCCACCCGCTGCCACGTCGAGGTCGCCGACTCCGTGCAGCACCGCACCTGGCGCGACATCCGCGCCCTGCTCGCCGGGGCCCCGCTCGACGAGCCCGTCCGTGACCTGGCCACCCGCGCCTTCGAGCGGTTGGCCGCCGCCGAGGCCACGGTCCACGGCAGCGACCCGCTCGACGTCCACTTCCACGAGGTCGGCGGCCTGGACGCGATCGCCGACGTGGTCGGGGCCTGCGCCGGTTTCGTCCACCTCGGCGTGGCGGACGGGGTGGACGTCGTCGTCAGCCCGGTCGCGGTCGGCTCCGGGACGGTGCGCACCGCCCACGGCTCGCTGCCCGTGCCACCGCCGGCCGTGGCACAGCTGCTGCGCGGCGTGCCGTCGTACGCCGGCCCGCCGGGCGCCCCGGCGACCGAGCTGTGCACCCCGACCGGGGCCGCGCTGCTCACCACCCTGGCCACCGGGTGGGGCCCGCAGCCCCCGATGAGCGTCGCGTCCGTCGGCGTCGGCGCCGGCGGGCGGGACCCCGTGGGCCACGCCAACGTCCTGCGACTGCTGGTCGGTGGCGCCGAACCGGGGGTGCGCCCCGCGGACGACGGACCGGCCGCGGCTCCGCTGCTGATCGAGACGAACGTCGACGACCTCGACCCCCGGGTGTGGCCCGCGGTCATCGCGGCGCTGCTGGCCGCGGGGGCCTCCGACGCCTGGCTGACCCCGATCCTGATGAAGAAGGGTCGCCCGGCCCACACCCTCAGCGTCCTCGTCTCCGCCGGGGTCGCGCCCGCCGTGCGGGCCACGATCTTCCGCCAGACCTCCACGATCGGCCTGCGCGAGCAGCCGCTCGGCAAGTACGCGCTGGACCGGGAGATGGTCGCCGTCGACGTTGCCGGTCAGCGGATCGCGGTCAAGCTGGCCCGCCACGACGGCGAGCTGGTCAACGCGCAGCCGGAGTACGACGACGTCGCCCGGGCCGCCGCCGCCCTCGGACGCCCGGTGGCCGACGTCCTCGCCGACGCCTCGGCCGCCAGCCGCGCCTTCGTGGTCGCCGAGCCCGCCCGGCCGCGCGATCCCCAGCACCCCGAGAAGGACCCCAGCGCCTGATGCATCCCGTCGTCATCGCCCTGACGTTCATCGCGATCTTCGTCGTCGAGCTGCCGGACAAGACCTTCTTGGCCACGCTCGTGCTCGCCACGAAGTACCGCCCGGTCCTCGTGTGGATCGGCGTCGGGCTCGCCTTCACCGTGCAGACCCTGGTCGCGGTGCTCCTCGGCCACGCCGCGTCGTTCCTGCCCGACGGGGTCGTGCGGACCGCCGCCCTGGTGATGTTCCTGGTCGGCGGCGTCATCCTCTTCCGCGAGGGCCGCAACCACCACCAGGCCGCCGACGACGAGGACAGCGCGGCCGCCACGGCCCGCCACGTGACCGGGTGGCGGGCGGTGCTGGCCTCGTTCGTGGTGCTCTTCGCCGCGGAGTGGGGCGATCTCTCACAGCTGCTGACGATCTCGCTCGTCGCGAAGTACGAGAGCCCGGCCAGCGTCTTCGTGGGCGCCCTCGGCGCCCTGCTGGCGGTCAGCGGCCTGGCGGTCGTCTCCGGCCGGGCGCTGCTGCGGGTGATCTCCCTGCACGCCCTGCACTACGCCGGCGCCGGCGTCTGTGCGCTGCTGGCCGCCGTGACGGCCTTCGAGCTCCTCTCCTGATCTCGGCGCGGCCCGCGCCCACTAGGCTGCGACCATGACGCACCCGCACGGCGCAGACTCCGAGGTCGGCACGCTCCAGACGGTCATGCTCCACCGACCGGGCCCGGAGCTCCAGCGACTCACCCCGCGCAACAACGACAAGCTCCTCTTCGACGGCATCCCGTGGGTGGCCCGCGCCCAGGAGGAGCACGACGCCTTCGCCGCGGCGCTGCGCGAGCGCGACGTCGAGGTGCTCTACCTCACCGACCTGCTCACCGAGGCCCTCGAGGCCGAGGCGGCCCGCAACCACGCGATCACCACCGCGCTGGGTGGCCTGCACCTGGGTGACACGATGCGCCAGTACCTCGCCCACGCGCTGCGTGACGCCTCCCCGGCGGAGCTGACCGGCTACCTCACCGCCGGGATCCGCAACGACGAGGTCCGCGGTGGGTTCGGCCTGGTCACCTCGTTGCTGGCCAGCGACGACTTCCTCATCGACCCGCTGCCCAACCTGCTGTTCACCCGCGACTCGAGCGTCTGGGTGCGCGACCGGGTCGCGATCACCTCCCTGGCGATGCCGGCCCGGGCCCGCGAGACCCAGCTGACCGAGCTGATCTACACCGAGCACCCCCGCTTCCGCGGCACCCGCAAGATCCACGGCTGGCACCACGAGCACGTCGAGGGCGGCGACGTGCTGCTGCTCGCCCCCGGCGTGATCGCGGTCGGCGTCGGGGAGCGGACGACGCCCGCCGGCGTCGAGCGGCTGGCCCGCCAGGTGTTCCACGCGAACCTCGCGCACACCGTGCTGGCCGTGCCGATCGCCCAGGAGCGGGCGACCATGCACCTCGACACCGTGTGCACCATGGTCGACGTCGACAAGGTCGTGATGTACCCCAACGTGGCCGACTCGCTGCGCGCTCACGCCGTCACCGTCGCGGACCGCGGCAGCGACGACACCGAGCTCGTCCTCCAGGTGGCCGAGTCCGAGCCGTTCCTGGTCGCGGCGGCCAAGGCGATGCAGATCGACACGCTGCACCAGATCGACACCGGCCTGGACCCGGTGACCGCCGAGCGTGAGCAGTGGGACGACGGCAACAACACGTTGGCGCTGGCGCCGCGGGTGGCGGTCGCCTACGAGCGCAACATCGAGACCAACCACCGCCTCGAGGAGGCCGGCATCGAGGTCGTCCGGATCGCCGGCTCCGAGCTGGGCTCCGGGCGGGGCGGGCCGCGATGCATGAGCTGCCCGATCTCGCGGGAGCCGCTGCCGGTCGACTGACCGCGCCGGACGCCCGAAGGGGTACGTGATCGGGCCCACGCGGCCGGCGCTGGACACTCCCCCACCGGTCCGCGAGGATCGCTGCGGGGAGCACCGACTGCGAAAGGCACAACGATGGCTGTCTCGTTCTTCGACGCGTTCACTCCCCAGGAGGTCGCCAGGATCAGCGCGGCCGGCACCCCCGTCACGGTGCCGGAGGGCTGGTCCCCGATCTGGGAGCGGACCCCCGCCGACAAGGCCTACCTCGTCGTCGACGGCACCGTCTCGGTGCGCCGCTCGGGCACCGAGATCGCCCGGCTCGGCGCCGGCGAGATCATCGGTGAGGCCGCGATCGTGAACCACTCGCTGCGCACCGCCTCGATCGTCGCGCTCACCGCGCTGGAGCTGGTCCACTTCACCGACGACGCCGTACGACGTCTGTGCGTCGAGGTGCCCGGCTTCGGCGACGCGCTCAGGGCCGCCGCGGACTCCCGCCTCGGCGCGACTGAGTGAGCGCGAGCGACGAGCCCGTCGCCCCGGCGCGACTCGCCGGTCTTCTGGAGAAGATCGAGAACCACCTGCTCGGGGAGGCCCCCCACCTGACCCGTCGCCAGGTCGCCGAACGGGCCGGCGTGCCGCTGGAGATGGCGGTCGTGCTGTGGCGCCTGCTCGGGTTCCCGCAGCACGACGACGACGTGGTCGCCTTCACGCGAGCTGACGTGGAGGCGCTGCAGGCCAGCCACGACCTGATGCGGCTGGGCATCCTCGGCGAGGACTCCCAGGCTGCGCTGGTGCGCACGTGGGGACGCAGCTTCGCCCGGCTCGCCGAGTGGGAGACCACCCTGCTGGCCCACGTCGCCGGGGCCGACGAGGATCCCGAGGCACGACTGAGCCACTTCGCGAGCGAGGTGATCCCGCGGATGGAGGCCCTGCAGACCTACATCTGGCGCCGCCACCTCGCCAGCGCGTCGAGCCGGCTGGTCTCGGTGCAGTCCGACCGGCTCTCGGCCTCGGTCATGGCCGTCTGCTTCGTCGACATCGTCGGCTACACCGCCCGCAGCAAGGAGCTCGACGAGAGCCGGCTCGTCGCCTGGCTGGAGATGTTCGAGGACACCTCGACCGGCGTCGTCGTGGACCACGGTGGCCGGATCATCAAGATGATCGGCGACGAGATCCTCTTCGTCGCCGACGACCTGAGCGCGGCCGCGGAGATCGCGCTGCTGCTGACGGCGCGCGGCGAGGACGCCGACGACCCGTTCCCCCCGGTGCGGGCGGCGCTGGCCTACGGCGAGGTCGTCACCCGGCTCGGGGACGTCTTCGGCCCGGTGGTGAACATCGCCTCGCGGCTCACCTCGGTCGCCAGGCCCGGAACGGTCCTTCTCGACCGCGGCGCCTACGAGGTGCTCTCCGGCCGACTCGGTGGCGACGAGGACGAGGATCCCCCCGACGGAGGGATCGACGCCGACCTCGATCGAGGTCTCGACGACGGGGCGCCCTACCGCTTCCGCCGGATGCGCCGCAGCTCGGTCAAGGGCTACTCGCGGCTGCAGTCCTGGGTGCTGCGCCGAGCCTGAACGGGTCGGCAGCCCCGTGCGCACCCTGAAATCATGGGTGGCATGGGTGCCCGGCCGTTGTCGACGGGGGAAACAACAACGGCCGGGCACGAGGAAATCTACGGGACCTCGGGGAAGCGCACAACAACCCGGATACCCCCGGGCGTGTGATCCCGGACAACCTCGCGTTCACCCCGGCGCGGGGCCGCTGCGGTGAGCGCTCAGCGCAGGGTGACCTGGCGGTTCGCGAGGCCGGAGCGGGCCGAGCGCTGCTCCGCGGTGAGCGCCGAGTCGTCGCCCAGGGCCTCGCGCAGGTCGGTGAGGAACCGTCCGGCGGGCTCCTCGAGGGGCTCCGGGCCGGTGCCGAGGGGCAGGTCCCAGACGGGGGCCAACAGGCCGTGGGCGCGGAACATGCCCACGAACCGGGAGTTCTCGACCAGGACGTCCTTGCCGGCCACGTGCAGGCGCGCCAGCGCGTCGAGCAGCGCGTCCTCGGGTTCGGGCATCACCCAGCGCAGGTGCTCCTTGGTGCCGACGTTCGTCCAGTACGCCGCCTCGACCGTGGTCAGCCGGGCGGTCGGGGAGGCGGCGGCGTTGGCCTGCTCGAGGGCGGCGGCCACGCTGTCCTTGTCCTCGACGTCGGCGATCCAGTAGTCGAATCCGTCGTGGACGGTGATGTCCAGCGTCGTGTCGTCGATCAGCTCCTGCAGTCGTGGGCCCTCGCCGGGCTGGTCGGTGAGGCCGACGATGCCCGGCTCCGACTCCAGCGCCTTGAGCAGCACCGCGCCGAGGTCGCGCGCGGGGTCCCCGAAGTTGTGCTGCACCTGCAGCCCGAGCCAGATCTCGCCGCTGTCGCGGACCATGGCCGGCGCCGCCATCGGCAGCAGCGAGCAGAGCTTCACGACCCGGTCGGAGCCCGTGACGGCCAGCGGCGCGCTCGCCGCGGGGACCAGCTCGCGCAGCGCGACGACGTCGCACTCCGAGGCCATGGCTTCGAAGGGGCGCCCGACGAAGACCGCCGGGGCACCACCGGGCGCACCGTGGCAGGCCTTGTAACGACGGCCCGAGCCGCACGGGCACGGCTGGCGCGGGCCGACCGCCCCGGCGGCCTCACCTGCGGAGGAGGCGGACGAGGCGGCGCGGTTCCTGGTGCGAGAGCTCTTTCCCATGACGGCGAACCTATACGCCGAGCAGCTCCAGCATGTACGCCGGTCGGTCGCTGATGACCGCCTTCACGCCGAGGTCCAGGCAGAGCTGCAGCTCGTCGGGCGTGTTCACCGTCCACACGTGCAGGTCGCGTCCGCTGTCCAGGATGCGCCGCCCCAGCCCGGGGTGCTCCTGGAGCTCGAGGATGCCCGGCCCGACGATCCAGTCGTCGCCCACCACCGGGCGCAGCACCGGCCAGTGGTGTGCGCGCTCGACCAGCATCACCACCGGCAGCCCGGAGGCGAGGCGGCGCACCCGGTGCAGCGCCGTCCAGGAGAAGCTCATCACCCGGGCCGGGGAGCCGGCGCCGGCCCAACCGAACTCCCGGAGCAGCTCGACCACCCGCCGCTCCACCAGCGCGCCGTACCTGGTCGGGTGCTTGGTCTCGATCGCGATCTCGACACGTCGGTCGTACCCGGCGGCGGTCTCGAGCAGCCGGCGCAGGGTGAGCACGCTGTCGAGGTCGGTGTCCGGCTCGGCGGCCTCGTCGTCGAGGTCGGCCCAGGGGTGCTTCCAGGCCGCGAAGTCGAGCTGGTCGAGGTCGGCGAGCTCCATGGTGGAGACCACCCCGCGACGGCTCGCGGTCCGCCTCAGGTCGCGGTCGTGCACGCAGATCAGGTGACCGTCCGCGGTCAGCCGGACGTCACACTCCAGCCCCTCCGCGCCGGCGTCCAGCGCGGCGATGTAGGCGCGCAGCGTGTGCTCGGCGTTCTCGTGGCTGGCTCCTCGGTGGGCGACGACCTGTGGCCTCATGCGCCCCAGTCTCCACGGTCCGGCTGACCAGCGGGCAAAGTCCCGCGACACGCTCGGTGCCGACCTGGTCCCGACTCAGTGCACCGTCGGCACGGCGAGGGCGGCGACGAAGGCGCGGGCCTCGAGGACGAGGGCCAGCGCGCGCACCGGATCGGGCGCGGGGATCCGCACCCACTCCCGCATCGGGCGACCCGGTCGCGGGGAGCAGGGCTCGCCGAGACCGTCCTCGATCAGCGCCGCCACCCGGTCCGCCGGGAGCTTGACGACCAGCGCGCCGCTCGGCGCGAAGGCGTAGAACACGCCCTCGGTGCGCAGCCCCGGGCTGTGCAGCATCCGGCCGGGTTCGTCCGCCGGGTGCTGCTCCAGAACGCGCTCGGTCACGATCGCGAACAGCTGGTCCTCGGCCATCGACACCGGTCGTCTCCCTTCGCGCGCACCCGTCCACCAAGGATGCGCCCGGGCCCCCGCCCGGGGGAAGGCTTCGGGCTCAGGTGTTCTCGATCAGGTAGCGCCCGAAGTGCGGCACGGTGAAGGCGATCCGGCCGCGCTCCCCGGAGTAGATGAGCCCCTTCTTCAGCAGCGAGTCACGGGCCGGGGAGAGCGACTGCGGCTTCTTGCCCAGGGCCGTCGCGACGTCCGCGGTCGGCACGCTCTGGATGTCGTCGAGCTCTTCCTCGCCGCGTTCGGCCACCGCGACGGCGGCGTCCGCCATCGCCCGCAGGTACTCCCGCTCGCCGGGCGTGGCCCGCTCGAAGCGGCTGCCGAAGAACCCGACGGCGAGCTCGCGCTCCGCCTCGGGGGCCCCGACCGCCACGTCCTGAGCCGTGATCGGGGAGCAGGGCGCGAGGTCCCACACGACCTTGCCGTAGGCCTGGATGAAGTACGGGTAGCCGCCGGTCGCGGCGTACATGGCGCTCAGCGCGTCCTCGGCGTACGACGCGTCCTCGTCCTCGGCAGGTGCGCTCAGTGCGTGGTCGGCAGCCTCGCGGGTCAACCGGTCGATGCGCTGGTAGCGGAACAGGCGCTCGGAGTAGGACTTGCTCGCCGAGAGCACCGCGGGCAGGTGCGGCAGGCCGGCGCCGACCACGATCACCGGGAGGCCCGACTGGCTGATCTCGTGGCAGGCGGCGCAGAGCGCGGAGACGTCGTCCGGGCCGAGGTCCTGCATCTCGTCGATGAAGACGGCGATCCCCTTGCCGACGTCGGCGGCCAGCCCGCCGACGTCGGTGAGCAGCTCGACGAGATCGATCTCGATGTCGCCGGAGTCGGCACGGCCGCGGACGGCGGGGGTGTCGATGCCCGGGTTCCACTGCTCGCGGAGCTTGGCCTGGCTGCCCCCCTCACGCTGCGCGAAGGAACGGATCACGCCGAGGACGTGGTCGACGTCGTCGACCTGCGGGTGCCCGAGCTCGCGGACCGCCTGGTGCAGGGCGCTCGACAGCGGCCGGCGCAGGTGCGCCTCGGGGCGCGCCTCGAGCTTGCCGGTCCCCCACCGCCTGCGGACCGCGGCCGAGCGCAGCGCGTTGAGCAGCACGGTCTTGCCGACGCCGCGCAGCCCGGTCAGCACCAGGCTGCGCTCGGGGCGACCGGCGGCGACCCGCTCCAGGACGACGTCGAAGGCGCGCAGCTGCTCGTCGCGGCCGGCGAGCTCGGGCGGGCGCTGGCCGGCGCCGGGCGCGTAAGGGTTACGGATCGGGTCCACGTCGATGACCGTATCGGGGAATCTAGGATCAGACGTAGATTGCGTTATCGGCGTGTCGACACCGACGTACCGACGTCGACCGGGCGACATCACCCCGCGGGTGGACCGGCGGCGGCTACGGCGCTAACTGGTCAGCCACAACCCCCGCCTGTCGGCCGAGATCTCGGCCGACAGGTGCGGGTTTCCCCGGTCAGCCGGTGAATCCCCCCGCTGGGCGGATCAGGCGCCGGAGGCGAGGGGGCGGGTGTCGTCGACCCGGCGCTGAGCCGCCGCGTCGTAGGCGCGGTCCAGCCCGGCGCGGAGCACGTCGATCATCTCGGGCACCTCGTCGACGGCCAGCCGGAACGACCCGGAGCAGACGTTCTCGCGCCACAGCGAGAGCACGACCAGCCCGCTCTCGGGGTGCCAGGAGAGCCGCAGCGCGCGGTCACCCCCACGGGCGTCGAGGAAGATCGACCCCGTCTCGGGGAGCGGGCGCACGGTGGCCATGTCTCCATCATGCCCGCCGGGCCGACACCGGGGTAGGGATCGGGGCGGGATCCTTCCGGAATGCGGGTGCTCCGGGCGGGACCAGGGCACGGCCCAGAGCACGACCCGGGCGGGATCGGGGCGGATCGGGGCGGATCGGGGCGGGCTGCTTCCGGGTGGGTGGCAGCATCGAGGGGGTGAAGGCCTTCGACTACTCCCTCGACTACGACACCCTCGACCTGCGGGCGCACCCCGAGCTCTACACGGTGGGCCGCGGGGAGCAGGGCGTGCTGAAGGTGCAGCCGTACAAGTCCGAGCTGCTGCCGTTGTGGGAGTTCGCCACCGTCGAGAAGGCCACCCGCAGCAGCACCGCGATCGAGGAGGCGTTCGGTCGCTACCTCGCCGCCGGCGACTTCGTCGGGGCCGACATGGCGCGCAAGTTCCTCCAGATGGGTTACACCCGGGCCCGGCGCTACGCCAACCACCGCGGCGGTCGCAAGTACGACGGCCCGGTCCCCGCCGACCAGCGCGGACGCAGCGGGGCCCACGGTCGCGACGAGCTGCCTCGCACCGAGCAGGTCGACGAGGAGAAGGCGGCCGCCGCCGCCGTCTTCAAGGCCGCCTGGGACCGCGCCGCCGCCGACCCGGACTACCGGCGGATGAAGCAGGAGCACCGGGCCCGACACGAACAGCCCTGACGGCGCTCGCCCCGGCCCCTAGACTGGCGCCGTGCCCGAGCTGCCCGAGGTGGAAGCCCTGGCCCTCGACCTCAAGGGCCGGCTGACCGACCGCGCTATCGTCAAGGTCCACGTCGCCGCGTTCAGCGCGCTGAAGACCTTCGACCCGCCGCTGAGCGCCCTGGAGGGCACGCTCGTCGAGGACGTCACCCGGCACGGCAAGTTCCTCGACGTGCACACCTCCGCCGGCGTGCACCTCGTGCTGCACCTCGCCCGCGCGGGGTGGATCCGCTGGCGCGAGGAGGTGCCCACGATCCCCCCGAAGCCGAGCAACAAGTCGCCGCTGGCCGTCCGGGTGGTGCTCGACCCGCCGACCGGCAGCGAGGTGCCGTCCGGGCTCGACATCACCGAGGCCGGCACCAAGAAGAGCCTGGCGATGTACGTCGTGCGCGACCCCCTCGACGTCCCCGGCATCGCCTCACTGGGCCCGGACCCGCTGGTCGACGAGTTCACGCCGCAGACGCTGCGCGACATCCTGACCCGCGAGGGCCGCAAGCAGCTCAAGGGGGTGCTGCGCCACCAGGGCACCATCGCCGGCATCGGCAACGCCTACTCCGACGAGCTCCTGCACGCGGCCCGGATGTCGCCCTTCAAGCCGGCCAACAGCCTCGACGAAGACGAGCTCGCGACCCTGTACGCCGCGATCCGCGACGTGCTCGGTGACGCGGTCGAGCGCTCCCGGGGCCTCGCCGCCAGCGAGCTCAAGGGCGAGAAGAAGTCCCACCTGGCCGTCCACGGCCGGACCGGCCAGGCCTGCCCGGTCTGCGGCGACGTCGTCCGCGAGGTCTCCTTCGCGGACTCGAGCCTGCAGTACTGCCCGACCTGCCAGACCGGTGGCAAGGCGCTGGCCGACCGCCGGATGTCGCGCCTGCTGAAGTGAGGGGGTCCGGGGAGCGGCAGGGGGTCGGCGGTCCGGCCTACGCTGGGCCCATGACCGAGATCCCCACCGTGACCATGGTCGGAGTGCCCGACCCCCTGCCCGCGGGGCTGAGCGTGCTCGACGTCCGCGAGCCCGTCGAGTGGGCGCACGGGCACATCGAGGGTGCCACGCACATCCCCCTGCACGAGCTGCCGCAGCGGCTGGCCGAGGTGCCCGACGGGCAGACGCTCGTCGTGTGCCGGATCGGCGGCCGCTCGGCCCAGGCGGTCGGCTACCTGGCCCAGCAGGGCATGGACGTCGTCAACCTCGACGGCGGGATGCTCGACTGGGAGGCGACAGGCCGGCCCATGGTCAGCGAGACCGACGCCCCGCCCCGCGTCGTCTGAGCCCCGGAAGGTGGGGCCGGCTGCTGCCGCCCACCTGCCGGGGTCTCGACGTCAGTTCGACGGGGCCGGGGTCGAGGCCCCACCGGAGGGCGCACCCGGTGTCGGGCAGGTCTCGGTGGCGTAGGCGCCGAACGCCTGCGACTGCTCCTGCTCGGCCGAGGTCATGTCGGCGGACAGCTTCTGGATCTCGGCCTGCGAGGAGCCCGGCTGGATCTCGTCGATCGTGGCCGTCACCAGCTCGAAGCCCTTCCTCGCCGGCGCCGGCACGTCCTTCGGCAGGCCCGTCGACTCCATCTCGCCGGCCCACTCCTTGATCGCGGCCACGGCCTCCTTGTCGCTCGGCTGCTCGCCGGCCGGGAAGGCGTCGTACAGGCTGTTGTAGGAGGCGCAGAACTCCGTCGTGCTCGCCGCGCTCGACGCGCTCGACGCGGACGGTGTGGCCTGGGCCTTGGCGGGCTCGGAGCCGCCGTTGCCGCAGGCGGTGGTCAGCGCACCCGCGACGACCAGCGTCGTGGTCACCAGTAGCGCTCGCATGTGGGTCTCCTCAGTTCTGGCAGGTCTTGGCGACGAACGCGTTGAACGCGTCTTCCTGCTTCTTCTCGGTCTTGTCCAGGTCGTTGTCGATCTTGCTGATGTCGTCCTTCGAGGCCTCGGCGTCGAGGTCCTCGATGAGGTGCACGGTGACCTCGAAGCCCGCCCGGGCGTCCTCGGAGATGCCCTTCGGGGTGCCGGTCTCCTCGATGGTGGTGCCGGCCTTCTTCAGGGCGGTGACGATCTCGGTGTCCTTGGCGTCCTCGCCGAGCTTCGCGACGTCCTGCCCGATCGCCGTGAAGTTGCCGCAGAACTCCTTCACCGACGCGTCCTGGGGGGCGCCACCACCGCAGCCGGCAGCGGACCCGGCCACCAGGACCAGGCTGGCGGCGATCAGGGCGTGCTTCATGCGGGACTCCTCGACTCGGTGGCGACAGCGAGTCCAGACTGCCCCATCCAGGGCTCAGGGCCGCATCGGGGGGCGCGTGAACAGGGCCGGCCGGGGCACCGTCAGGGTGCTCGGCAGGCGGCGCAGGTAGGCCGCGCGGGACACTTCCACCACCCCGAGGCTGGCCAGGTGAGGGGTCGACCACTGCACGTCGATGATGCGCTCGTCCCCGTGCTCGTCGGACAGCCCGCGCACCAGCGTCACAAGTGCCGCCTTGGAGGCGTCCCGCTCGGTGTGGAACATCGACTCCCCCGCGAACAGCCCGCCGATCGCCACGCCGTACAGGCCCCCGACCAGGCGCCCGTCGCGCCAGGTCTCGACCGAGTGCGCCCAGCCCAGCTCGTGCAGGCGCTGGTAGGCCCGGCGGATCTCGCCGTCGATCCAGCCCGACTCGCGCGACGGGTCCGCACAGGCCGCCACCACCCGGTCGAAGGCCGTGTCGATGCGCACCTCGAAGTCCCGTAGCGAGCGGCGCAGGGAGCGCGAGACCACGAGCCCGTCGACGGTGAGCACCCCGCGCCGGACCGGGCAGAACCAGTACATCGGGTCACCCGCGGCGCCGGAGGGCATCGGGAACAGTCCGCGTCGGTAGGCCGCCAGCAGCGTGCCCGGCTCGAGGTCGGCCCCGATCGCCACCAGGTCGTCGAGGTCGTCGAAGCTGGAGGCCGCACCGAACGACCAGGCCGACAGGGCCGGCTCGACGGGCGGGTCGGGTGCGGGCTGCTCGGTGGACACGGCGTCCACGGTAGGGCGCGGCCCGGGGTGGGGGCCACCCGTACGCTGGACGGCATGAGCGTCAAGGGCAGCATCGGCCGGCGGGTGGCCCCTCGGGTGACCGAGCTCGCACCCCAACTGACCACCTCCTTCGTCCGGGAGGCGCTGCAGCGCGCCATCCAGGGCGTCGGACCCCTGCCGCCGGCCGCCCGTGCGGCCGAGAAGCAGCTGGCCGAGCAGGGCGGCGACGTGGACAAGGGCGTGCACGAGGTCATCGAGAACCACGTGCGGTACGCCGGGGCGCAGGGCTTCGCCACCAACCTCGGTGGCCTGGTGACGGCGGCGGTGACCATCCCCGCCAACATCACCGGGCTGGCGCTCATCCAGTGCCGGATGATCGCCGGCATCGCCCACCTGCGCGGCTACGACCTGGACGACGCGAGGGTGCGCAACGCGATCCTCGTCTGCCTGCTCGGCGAGGACGAGGTCGACAACCTGGTCCGCAGGAAGAAGCTGCCGGCGCCGCCGATGGCCCTGGCCACGGCGCCCACCCACGACCCCGACCTGGACCGGATCGTCTCCGCCCACGTGGCCTCCGACCTGATCACCAAGGTCGCCGGCAAGCGGCTGGCGATCACGGTGGGCCGCCGGGTCCCGGTGGTCGGCGGGATCGTCGGCATGGGTGCCGACGGCTTCAGCACGTGGCGCGTCGGCCGTTACGCCGAGCGCGAGCTCCTGCCGCGCGCGACGCGGTAGGCCCTCAGCAGCCGCCGCCCGGTCCGCCCGGCCTGGAGGCGTCGCACGGTCTTCTCCCGCCAGCGGTACGTCGGACGCAGGTGGGCCCGCTCGAGCGCGTGCCGGGTCTCGTCGAGCTCGTGGGCCAGGTGCGCCTGGGCGCCCAGCAGCCGCGCGTTCTCCAGCAGCAGTGCCCTGATCGCGTCGACGGCCGCGCCCGCCACCTCCCTCTCGACGGGGTGGTCCGGGTCGCTCCAGCTCGCCGCCGGCGGGGGGCCCGTCAGGTCGCCGAGGTCGCCGATCACGTCGTACCCGCGCTGCTCGATCTCGGTGCGCCAGGAGGCGGCGACCTCCTGGGCCCAGCCGTGCACCTGCGGGGGCAGCGCGAGCCGCGGTGACCCGGTCCGCTGCGAGAGGGTCTGGTGGGCCAGCAGCTCGCGGACCAGCGGGCGGTAGTGCGCCGGCTCGACGACCTCGTTCGCGGAGCGGTTGATCCGGCGCAGCAGGGCGGTCTCCGGCACGCCGAGCGACGGGTTGACCCGCTCGGCCTCCAGGTCGAGGTCGAGGCCCTCGAGGCCGAGTGCTCGGCTGAAGCGCTGCCAGAGCAGGTCCCGGGGGCCGCCGGGGGCGGGCACGGTCACGAGGTGGATCCGCTGCGGCGGCAGGTCGTGACCCCAGCGGTTGAGGATGTCCGGCACCTCCTGGACGCCCCAGAACCACGACGAGATCCGGGTGTCGCGGGCCGGGTCCTGCAGCTCGCGCAGGAAGCGCGCGTAGGTGATGGTGCTGCGGTGCTTGACGTTCTCCTGCCACTCCGCGGGGACCTGGCGGACCAGGTCGCGCACCGAGAGCACCACGTGGACCTCGGCGCCGTCGTGGTGGCCCAGCGACTCCAGCGCCCGGCCCACCTGGGAGCGCGAGGCGGTCGCCAGGATCTCATGGCTGACGATCGAGGTGCCGCGCCAGGCACGCACGTCGGCGGCCAGCCGGTCCCAGGCGCCGACGGCCTCGTGCTCGAGCCCGCCCCACGGCAGCCGCATGAGGTCCAGGGCCGCCAGGAAGTGCGCGTCGAACCGGTCGGCCGGGTAGTGGATCCCCGACGAGGCGAGCGTGCGCCGGTTGCGGAACAGCACGTCCTGGACGAACGACGTTCCGGTCTTGGGGGTGCCGACGTGCAGGAGGACCCGTCTGGTCACGTCTGCTCCTCGTCTCTCGCGGCGCCGGTGTCGCCCGTGGCCCGGGACCCCACCGCGTCCCCGTCGAGCAGCAGTCGCACCGCCAGGGCGAGGACGCCCGCCCCGGAGGGGGTGGCTCCCTCGGTCGACGCCTCGCTCGACCCGTCCCGGCTCGGCACCAACGTGTCCAGGTCGCCGTGCACAGCGTAGCCACCGCGGATCAGCTCCCGGCGCATCCGCGCCGCCCGGCGACACAGCCAGTCGTGGTGCCGGTCGGGCACCGCCAGCGCCGGGCCGGTGAGGCCGGCCGGCAGCGCGGCCAGTCGGGGTCGCAGCGTGAGTCGCAGCAGCGCGGCGCGCCGCTCGGGCACCACCAGCAGGCCCAGGACGGCCGAGACCCGTCGGGCCAGCTCGAGACCGTCGGCGCCGACCTCGTCGGGCAGGGAAGGCCCGGGGTGCAGCCGGCGGACGCCGACCAGACGCGGCAGCCGGGCCTGGTCCAGCACGATCCGGACCCGGCCGGGGCCGACCCGCTCGGCCCAGGTGTGTGCGGAGCGGGCCAGGTCGGCCCGCGGCGGTACCCGGTCGCGACGCTGCGCGCCGGCGCACCACTGCGACCACGGCCCCGCCGGGTCGTCGAAGCAGCGGGCGGCCCAGGTGTCGACCAGCATCCCGCCCAGGTCGGTCCCCAGCACCAGGACGACGGCGCCGCGGCCGCCCGGCGGGCGCCCCCGCGCGACGAGCTCCGCGCGGGCCTGGTCGGCCAGCACCGGGTCGCCGACGAGGCGGTAGCGGGTGCGCCAGGGACGGAGGAGCAGCGGGTCGTGCGCGGCCGGCAGCCCGGCCGCGACGAGGTCCTCGGCGAGCAGCCCGGTGGCCACCCGCACCAGCTCGTCGTCGGGCAGCTCGGCGGGGTCGACCGGGGCCGGCCCGAAGGCCAGCGGCTCCACGGCACCGCGCAGCTCGAGGTCGGCGCGGCCGCGGCCCGGCGCGGAGGCGGCCAGCACCCGCGCGGCCAGCGTGGACGGCACCGCACCCGCGGCGTTCAGCCGCCGCAGCAGCTCGAGCTGCTGGGCCCCCGGGAGCACCCGCCCGCCCGCCTCGCCCGCCCCGGACCACGCCGCCCAGGGGGTGTGGCCGCCCGTGCGCAGGTGGGCCACCCAGCCCCAGGCCCGGCGTACCCCCGGGGTGTCCTCGTCGCGCGGCGAGCTCACCGCAGCCGCAGCCGGTGGGCGTGGGTGCGGGCCCGGGTGAGGAGTCGCCGCTGCGGGTCGGGCCGGCTCGCTGCCTCCCGGGTCATCGCCGCCAGGGCGTCCAGGGCGGCGTTGAGCTGCTTCTTCGCCTTGACCCGGTCGGGGTTGCGCCAGCGCTCCGCGTCGGCCGGCGGGAGCGGCCGGAGGTCCTCGAGGTCACCGATCACGTCCACCCCGCTCGCCGCGATCCAGTCGATCCACTCCTGCGCGCGCTCCTGGGCCCAGCCGAAGCGCTCGGGGGGCAGCCGCACCGGCGCCGAGCGCCGCTTCACCAGCTGGTCCTGGGCGAGCATCTCGCGGATCAGCTCGTCGTAGGCCGCCTCGCGGCGGGTGGCGCGGTCGATGCGGCGGTTGAGCCGACGCACCACCTGCGTCTCGGCGATGCCCAGGGAGCGGTTGGCCCGGTCGCTCTCCAGGGGCGCCCACGCGGGGTCGATCCCGAAGGCCGCGCACATCCGCAGCCAGAGCTCGTCCTCGGCGCCCGGCTCGGCCTGGCGCTGCGGCACGGTGACGACGTGCACCCGCTCGGGAGGGAGCGCCGCCCCCCAGGTGCCGAGCACGCTCGGGAGGTCGAAGGCGCGGGCGAACCACGGGCGATCACCCTCCATGCGGTCCAGGAAGCTGCGGTAGGACCACTTGCGGCCCTGCTTGATGCTCTCCTGCCACGCGGCGGGCACCTGCCGGGCGAGGTCGCGCGCGGAGTAGACGACGTGCACCTCACTGCCGGCCAGGTCGGCCATGGCCCGCGCGACGTGGGCCGGCGACGCCGGGGCCAGCACCTCGTGGCTGACGACCACCGTGCCCGTGCGCCGCTCGACCCGACGGACCAGGGCGTCCCAGCTGCCCTCCGCGTGGCCCGGGGCACCGCCCCAGTCCTCGCCCAGCAGGTCGAGGGCCGCGCGGAAGTGGAAGAGGCCGGGGCTCACCAGCGGCCGGGTCGGGAAGTGCACCTGGTGCCTGGCCAGCGAGCGGGCGTTGAGCTCGAGCCGGTCCTGGACGTACGTGGTGCCGGTCTTGGGGGCACCGATGTGCAGGTGGACGGTGCGGCTCATGCGCCAGATTGTGCCGTACCCGTCCCGGCGTCCCCGGCGAGGGCACGCACCACCGCCGAGGGTGAGGGGCGGCCCAGCTCCCGGGCCATCCACGCGCTGGTGGCGGCCAGCTCCTCGAGGTCAACGCCGGTGCCGACCCCGAGGCCGTTCAGCATCCAGACGAGGTCCTCGGTGGCCAGGTTGCCGGTCGCGCTCTTCGCGTAGGGGCAGCCGCCCAGGCCGCCGGCGCTGGCGTCGAACGTGGTGATCCCGGCCTGCAACGCGGCGTAGGTGTTGGCCAGCGCCTGACCGTAGGTGTCGTGGAAGTGCAGGGCGAGCTGGTCGAGGGCCAGGCCGGCCCCGACGAAGCCGCGCACCAGCGCGCTGACGTGTCCGGCGGTGCCGACCCCGATCGTGTCCCCGAGGCTGAGCTCGCTGGCGCCGAGGTCGAAGAGCCGCTTGCCGACCGCGACCACCTGGTCGACCTCGACCGCCCCCTCCCAGGGGTCGCCGAAGCACATGGAGACGTACGCGCGGACGTCGAGACCGTGCTCGCGGGCGCGGCGCACCGTCGGCTCGAACATCGCGAACTGCTCGTCCAGGCTCCGGTTGAGGTTCTTGCGCGCGAAGGTCTCGGTCGCCGAGCCGAAGATCGCGATGTGGCGACAGCCCAGCTCGAGCGCCCGGTCGAGACCGCGCTCGTTGGGTACCAGCACCGGCAGGTCGAGGGCGCGGTCGCCGATCCCCTCGCCCAGCAGCGCGATCAGCTCGGCGGCGTCCGCGAGCTGCGGCACCCAGCGCGGGTGCACGAAGCTGGTCGCCTCGACGACGGGCAGCCCGGCGGCCAGCAGGCGGCGGACGAACTCGGCCTTGACGCCGGTCGGCACGAGCGCCTGCTCGTTCTGCAGGCCGTCGCGGGGGCCAACCTCGTAGATGCGGACCCGGTCGGGCAGCGGCGCGAGCGTGGTGGGGGTGGCGGGCACCACGGTGGGCGTGCGCATCAGGCGTTCCCCGCCCCGGGCTGCCCGGGCTCGTCGGGCTCGTCGGGCTCGACGAGGAAGAGCCGCGCGCCGAGGGCCACCTGCTCCCCGGCGACGACGTCGACCGCGGCGAGGGTGCCGGCGAACGGGGCGGTGAGGCTCAGCTCCATCTTCATCGCCTCCAGGCTGCCGAGCACCTCGCCCTCGGTGACCACCTGACCGGCCTCGACCCGCACGTCGAGGACGGTGCCGGGCATCGGCGCGACGATGGTGCCGTCGCCCGCCGCCGGGCCGTGGTCGGCGAAGGCGTCGGGACGCGTGAAGAGGTGACGGTGACCGTGGTGGACGACCTCCACCAGGTGCGCGGCGACCTCCACCACCGCCTGGTCGCGGCGGCCGTCCAGGGTGAGCACGACGACGTGCCGCCCGGCGGAGAGCTGGCGCACCGCGACCCCCTCGACCAGACCGCGGAACCGGTCCACCGCGACCGGGCGGTCGAGCTCCACGATGACCGGTGCCGGGTCGGCCCCCGAGCGCCAGCCGTCCGAGGCGAACGGGTGACCGCTGTCCGCGGCGACCAGCATCGCCGACGTCCAGGCCGCGAAGAGCCGCGCGACCTCGCGCGAGGGCTCCGGCACCTCCGCGGTGTCCAGCCACGCGGTGTCGATCCGCGCGTCGCGGAACTCGTCGCTGGCGGCCAGGGCCCGCAGGAAGCCGGTGTTGGTGGTGAGTCCGAGGATCGCGGTGTCGTCGAGGGCCGCCACCAGCGCCCGCCGGGCGGACTCGCGGTCGGGACCGTGCACGATGATCTTGCCCAGCATCGGGTCGTACGACGTGCTGACGACCTGCCCGGTCTCCAGGGCGGCGTCCACCCGCGCGTGCACCGGCCAGCGGACCAGCGTCGCGGTGCCGGCCTGCGGGAGGAAGCCGGCGAACGGGTCCTCGGCGTAGACCCGGGCCTCGATGGAGTGCCCGCGCACGCTCAGGTCGGTCTGGGTCATCGGCAGCCGCTCCCCCGCGGCGATCCGCAGCTGCAGCTGCACGAGGTCGACCGGGGTGCCGGTGCTGCCGGTGGCGCGCTCGCTCGGGCTCGTCGCCACGACGACCGACTCGGTGACCGGGTGCTCGACCTGGAGCCGGGTGTTCATCTCCAGGAAGTAGACGCCGTCCTCACCGGGCGCGGGGTCCAGGTCGAGCAGGAACTCGACCGTGCCGGCGTTCTCGTAGCCCACGTGGCGGGCGAGGGCGACCGACGCCCGGGTGACCAGCGCGCGGACGTCGTCGCTGATCGTGGGGGCCGGCGCCTCCTCCAGCACCTTCTGGTGGCGGCGCTGGGTGGAGCAGTCGCGCTCGAACAGGTGGACCACGTTGCCGTGGGCGTCGGCCATCACCTGCACCTCGATGTGGCGCCCGTGCTCGACGTACTTCTCGACCAGCAGGGTGTCGTCACCGAACGACGAGCGTGCCTCCCGCGCGGCCGAGGCCATCGCCTCGGCCAGGTCGGGCTCGGCGCGGACGATCCGCATGCCCTTGCCGCCGCCCCCGGCCGCGGCCTTGACGAGCACCGGGAAGCTCATCTCGCCGCCGGCACCGTCGCCCTGCGGCACCACGGGGACGCCGGCCTCGATCGCGATCAGCCGGGCCGCGTCCTTGCGTCCCATCCGGTCCATGACCTCGGACGAAGGGCCGACCAGCTTGAGCCCGGCCTCCTCGACGGCGCGGGCGAACGCGGACCGCTCGGAGAGGAACCCGTAGCCGGGGTGGATCGCGTCGGCACCGGTGGCGAGGGCGGCGTCCACCACGGCGGCGATGTCGAGGTAGCTCTCCACCCGGACCGCCTCATCGGCGTCGCGCACGTGCGCCGCCGTGAGGTCGAGGTCGGTGTGGATCGCGATGCTGCGCAGGCCCAGGGCCCGGCAGGCGCGCAGGATCCGCAGCGCGATCTCGCCGCGGTTGGCGACCAGGACGGTGGTGAGGGGTCGGGTGGACCCGGTGGCTGGGAGGAGGCTCAAGACAACAGTCCTTACATCCGGAAGATGCCGTAGGAGGGCTCCGGGATCGGCGCGTTGGCCGCGACGGCGAGCCCCATGCCGAGCACCCGGCGGGTGTCGGCCGGGTCGATGACGCCGTCGTCCCAGAGCCGGGCGGTGGAGTAGTACGGCGAGCCCTGCGCCTCGTACTGATCGCGGATCGGGGACTTGAACGACTCCTCGTCCTCGGCCGACCAGTCGTCGCCGGCGGCCTCGATGCCGTCGCGCTTGACCGTGGCCAGGACGCTGGCCGCCTGCTCGCCGCCCATCACCGAGATCCGGGCGTTGGGCCACATCCACAGGAAGCGCGGGTCGTAGGCGCGGCCGCACATGCCGTAGTTGCCGGCGCCGAACGACCCGCCGATCACGACGGTGAACTTCGGCACCACCGAGCAGGCCACCGCGGTGACCAGCTTGGCGCCGTCTCGGGCGATGCCGCGGTTCTCGTACTCACGGCCGACCATGAAGCCGGTGATGTTCTGCAGGAAGACCAGCGGGACGCCACGCTGGTTGCACAGCTCGATGAAGTGGGCGCCCTTGAGCGCGGACTCGCTGAACAGGATGCCGTTGTTGGCGATGATGCCGACCGGGTAGCCGTGGATCCGGGCGAAGCCGCAGACCAGGGTCTCGCCGTAGAGCTTCTTGAACTCGTGCATCCGGCTGCCGTCCACGACCCGGCGGATCACCTCACGCACGTCGTACGGCGTGCGGGTGTCGGCGGGGACGACGTCGTAGAGCGTCGAGGGGTCCTCGTGCGGCTCCTCGACCTCGTGGACCGCGAGCGAGCCGGCCGCGGGGCGCTCGAAGGTGTCCACGATGCTGCGCACGATGGCGAGCGCGTGGGCGTCGTCCTCGGCGAGGTGGTCGACCACGCCGGAGGTGCGGGCGTGCACGTCCCCGCCGCCGAGGTCCTCGGCCGTGACGACCTCACCGGTCGCGGCCTTCACCAGCGGTGGGCCGCCGAGGAAGATCGTGCCCTGGTTCTTGACGATCACGGTCTCGTCGGACATGGCCGGGACGTAGGCGCCACCGGCGGTGCAGGAGCCCATCACCGAGGCGACCTGGGGGATCCCCCTCGCGGACAGGTTGGCCTGGTTGAAGAAGATCCGCCCGAAGTGCTCCCGGTCGGGGAAGACGTCGTCCTGCATCGGCAGGAACGCACCACCCGAGTCGACGAGGTAGAGGCACGGCAGGTGGTTCTCGGCGGCCACGGCCTGCGCGCGCAGGTGCTTCTTGACCGTGACCGGGTAGTAGGTGCCGCCCTTGACGGTGGCGTCGTTGGCGACCACGACGACCTCCCGGCCGCCCACCCGGCCGATGCCGGTCACGACCCCGCCCGAGGGGACGGGGTCGTGACCGGCTGCGTCGCCGCCGTACATCCCGGTCGCGGCCAGCGGGCTGAGTTCGAGGAACGGGCTGCCCGGGTCGAGCAGCCGGTCCACCCGCTCACGCACGAGCAGCTTGCCGCGGTCGGTGTGCTTGGTCCGGGCCGCCTCGCTGCCGCCCCGCCGGGCCCGCGCCAGTCGCTCGCGCAGGTCCTCGACGAGCGTCCTCATGTCCTCGGTCACGCGCCAAGGTTAGCGAACGTTAACCTTCGCGTCCATGCCGCGTCCATGCCGCGTCCAGCGCGCGTCCATGCAGCGTCCAGGGCGCCGTGCACGCAGGGCGGGCCGGACGTCAGCGACCGGTGACCCGGCTCCAGAAGCCGCCGGTCTTCTCGGCCTTGGGGTGCCCGCCGGGGCACCAGTTGCCGGCCGGGACGCCGGCCTTGACCTGGGCGATGTGCTGGCCGCAGCCGGCCCAGGTGGTCTTGCCGCAGGTCTTGCAGGTGACGGGACGACACATGGTGGTGCTCCTCTGCTGTGGTTTCGGTCGGTCTGCGAGTGGGTGGTGCGGTGTGGCTGGGCGCGGCCGCTCAGTCGTGCGAGAAGCGGATGTTCGGCAGCACCCGGGTCAGCCAGGTCGGGCTCCACCAGGCGGCGCGGCCGGTCAGGCGCAGCAGGACCGGAAGCAGCACCAGGCGGACCAGGAACGCGTCGAGCAGGACGGCGACGCCGAGCACGATGCCCATCTCCTTGGGCGGCAGCGGCCCGGAGAGCGCGAAGGTGAAGAAGACCGCCACCATGACCGCGCCGGCGGCGAAGATCACCCGGCCGGAGTGGGCCAGGGAGCCGACCATGGCCTCCTTGGGGTCACCGGAGTGCTCGTAGTGCTCCTTGGCCGAGGCCAGCAGGAAGACGGTGTAGTCCATCGCGATCGCGAAGATCATCGCGAAGAAGAACACCGGCGCCCAGGCGTCGAGGAAGCCCTGGGGCTCGAAGCCCATGAAGTCGGCCCCGATCCCCTCCTGGAAGACCAGGCGGGCCACCCCGAAGGCGGCCGCGGTGGAGAGCAGGCTCGCGAGGGTGCCGAGCAGGGCGATCACGGGAGCCTGCAGGGCGACGAGCAGCAGCAGGAAGCCGAGCGCGAGGATCACGCCGATCACCAGCGGGGTGGAGTCGTCGAGCTGGGTCTTGAGGTCGAGGTTCTCGACCGCGGCCCCACCGACGTACGCCGAGGACGGCAGGTCGGCCCGGAGCCGGTCCACGGTGTCGGACAGCGCGGGGTTCGAGGGGTCGACCGTGGGCACGGCCTGGATCAGGGCGAGACCCGAGTCGTCGGCCGCGGGCATGGCCGGCATCGCACCGGCGATCCCGGAGTCCTCGGTGAGCGCCGTGGAGGCGGCGTCCGCCTGGGCCTTGTCGACGACGATCGTGAGGGTGCCGGGGGCCCCGGTGCCGAAGTTCTCCTGGACGAGGTCGTAGCCGACCCGGGCCGACGCCTCCTCGGGCAGGACCTTGATGGACGGCATGGCGGTCTTCAGGCCGACGATCGGTGCGGCCAGCGCGAGCAGCACGACCAGGGAGGCCAGGCCCCACACCAGCGGGCGCCTCCAGAGCCGCTCGCCCCAGGCGGCGAACTTCGGCGAGCGGTGCTCACCGGACTTCGACCAGGGCAGCGAGAGCTTGTTGATCCGGGCGTCGAGCTTGAACAGCACCAGGGGCAGCAGGGTCAGCGTCGCGGCCAGCACGAAGACGACCGAGAGCATGATCCCGCCGGCCATCGAGCGGAACGACGGCGAGGGCACGAGCATCACCGCGGAGAGCGAGATGAGCACCGTGGCGCCGGAGAGCAGGACGGCCTTGCCGGCGGTGTCCATGGTCTCGGCGACGGCGTGGCGCGCCGAGCGTCCCGAGCCCCAGCGCGAGGCCCGGTAGCGCACGACCAGGAACAGGGCGTAGTCGATGCCCAGTGCCAGCGCGAACATCATCGCGAAGTTCATCGCCCAGATCGAGACGGGGACGAGGTGGTTGATCAGCACCAGCGAGCCGGCCGAGGCGACCAGGCCCGCGAGGGTCAGGATCAGCGGCAGGCCGGCCGCGACCAGGGCGCCGAAGGCGAGCACGAGGATCGCCAGCGTGACGGGCCAGGAGACCATCTCCGACTTCAGCATCGCGGAGAGGTTGGCCTCGTTGAAGTCCGACCAGAGCAGCGAGGCGCCGGTCGGGTTGACCTGCACGCCGGCCGTGGAGAGCTCCTGGAGCGGGCCCTTGAGGTCGTCGGCGACGCGCACCATCTCGTTGGGGTCGGCGTTCGCCCCGGCCACCAGGACCGCGGTGGTGCCGTCCTGGCTCAGGGTGGCCCCCGGCTGGGGGGCCATCACGTCGGCGATCCGGGAGTCCTCCTCGAGCAGCGCGGTCGCCCGGGCCAGGACCTGCTGGCCGGAGCCCGCGGTCAGCGGGCCGTCGGTGGAGTGCACGACGACCTGGATCGCGGTCGAGGCGTTGCCGCCGAAGTGCTCCTGGGCGAGCTCGCGAGCCGTCACGGACTCCGAGCCGTTGGCCTGCCAGCCGGCGCCGGACAGCTCGGCCTCGACCTTGGGCGCGAACGCACCCAGGCCGACGATCACGAGCAGCCACACGACGGTGGTCAGGCGGGCGTGGCGGGTGACCGCGACACCGAGTCGACCCAACGGGCCCGGGCGGTAGCCCAGGTCGTCATCGACCTGGGTCAGGGCGTGGCGGCGGATGGCCGTCGACGTCATCACAGCACTCTTTCTGTCGGGGAATGCGCAGGGGATCGTGCGAGGGAGCGTGCGGGGAACGTGCAGGAGGTGGTGCCGGGGGACGTGCGGGGATCGGGTGGGGAGGGACGTGCCGGCCGAGCCTCAGAACAGGGCCGGGAGGGCACGCGCGGCGGTGTAGACGGCCACCGCGAGCACCAGGACCGTGAAGGCCCCGGACAGCTTGCGGGTCTCGATCCGGGCGGCCGCCCGGGCGCCGGCGAAGCCGCCGATCGCCGAGGCCACGGTCAGGACCAGGACGACGCCCCAGTCGGGCGCCACCACCGACCCCGCCCGGACCGCGAGGGCGGCGGCACTGGTCAGCGCGATGACGACCAGGGACGTGCCCACGGCGTACTCCATCGGGAGTGCGAGCGCGAGCACCAGCGCGGGGACGACGAGGAAGCCGCCGCCCACGCCGAGGAAGCCGGTCAGCAGACCAACCACGGTGGCGGTGACGAGCACCTTCAGGGCCCGGGGGCAGGCACAGGCGAAGGTGGGGCTGAACGTGATGATGGGGTCGTCCAGGCTGGCCCGCGAGCTCGGCTGAGCAGCACCGGGTCGGAACTGGCGCACGGTCATCAGGCCGCCGACCAGCAGCATCAGCAGTGCGAAGCAGGCCAGCAGGACGGACTCCGGAACGTGCGCGGCGCCCACCGCGCCGCCCGCGGCACCGCCGACGGCGACGAGGCCGAAGACGACGCCGCGGCCGAGCAGGACGTTGCCGGCGCGGTGGGCGGACACGGCACCGATGAGCGCCGTGACGCCGACCACGACCAGCGAGCCGGTGGTGGCCTGCGCCGGGCTCTGGCCCAGCGCGTAGACCAGCACCGGCACCGCGAGGATCGAGCCGCCGCCGCCGAGGGCTCCCAGACTGAGGCCGATCAGCGCCCCAGCGAGCACCGCGACGACGAAGGTCGTCACGACTCGGGGCCGACCAGATGCAGGCCCACTTCGGTGGCGTGCTCGAAGGAGTCGTCGATGGCCACGATGGTGCGGCCGGCCGCGTCGAGGACGGAGGCACCGACCGAGGCGCGGTAACCGCTGGCGCAGTGCACCCAGACCTCGCCCGCGGGCACCTCGCCGACCCGCTCGGTCAGCTCGTGCAGCGGGACGTTCACGGCGCCCTCGATGCGCGCAGCGGCGTACTCCTCCTCGCGGCGGACGTCGAGCACGACGACCTCGCGGTGGTGGCGGACCTGCGCGAGGTCGGCGAACGTGCCCGTCGGGAACGAGGCGACCTCGTCGGCCCACTCCGACGGCGAGCCGGTGGCGTGCGCGGCGGGCCGGTCGATGCCGATCCGGACCAGCTCGCGCTGGGCGCGGGCGACGTCCTCGGCGCTCTCGCCGAGCAGCGTGATCGGCGTGCCCCACGGGATCAGCCAGCCCAGGTAGGTGGAGAACGGCCCCTCGAGCCCGAAGTTGAGGCTGCCGGCGACGTGCCCGGCGGCGAAGGCGGTCCGGTTGCGCAGGTCGACGACCCACTCGCCCTGCTCGATGCGGCGACGCACCTCGCCCGGGTCGGCGACCGACGGCGGGCTGAGGTCGGGCTCAGCGGGACCGGAGGCGTTGGCCGGCATCATGTGCGCGTAGTACGCGGGGTAGGCCCCCAGACCGGCCAGCAGCTCGCGGACGTAGGTCTCCTCGTCCTGGGTGAGCACCGGGTTGGACTTCTTCTCGTCACCGATCGTCGACTCGGTGGCGTCGCTCTGCGTCGCGGCGCAGAACGAGCCGAAGCCGTGGGTGGGGAAGACGTCGGCAGCGTCCGGCAGCAGCTCGGCCAGGCGGTGGGCGGAGGCGTGCTGGCGCCGGGTGAGCTCCTCGGTGTGCTCGGCGCCGAGCAGGTCGGGACGTCCGGTGGCCCCGAAGAGCAGGGAGCCACCGGAGAAGACCCCGGCCGAGGTGGTCAGGTCGAGCTCCTGGCCCGCGGCCACCTCGACCAGGGCGTAGGACAGGTGGGTGAACGTGTGGCCGGGGGTCGCCACCGCCACGACCCGCATCCGGTCCCCCACGGCCACGACGTCCCCGTCGCGGATCCCGGTGCGCTCGAAGGACACGTCGTCCTCCGCGTTGACCAGGTACGCCGCGCCGGTGCGCTCGGCGAGCGCGAGGCCGCCGGTCACGTAGTCGTTGTGCAGGTGCGTCTCGAAGACGTGGGTGAGGCGGACGCCCTGCTCCTCGAGCAGGTCGAGGACGCGGTCGATGTCACGCTGCGGGTCGACCACGAAGGCAACCTCGCCGTCGTGCACCAGGTAGCTGCGGTCGCCGAGGCTCGCGGTCTCGATCGTCCTGACGCTCAGGTCGCGGGCACTCATCGGGCACCGCCCTCGACCGGGCGGCCCGAGTCGATCCAGGCCTTGGTCCCACCGGCGACCGACCAGGCGTCGTAGCCGGACGCGACCAGCAGGTCGGTCATCGCGCTGCTCCGGTTGCCGGAGGCGCACAGCACGTAGACGGGCTCGTCGCGGTCGATCTCGCTCATCCGACCGGTGAGCTGGCCCATCGGGATCAGCCGAGCACCGGGCACGTGGCCCTGGGCGAACTCGTCCGGCTCCCGGACGTCGACCAGCTGGGCACCACCTGCCAGCTCTGCCTCGAGCCGGGTCGTGTCGATCTCACGCATCTGTGTCTCCTTCGGGTCGTTCACCAGAGTTGATCTCGGGGTTGATTCATACCCTGGGGGGTATGTACGATCGTCACGTTAACACCCCCTGGGGTATCGTTTCAAACGCCGAGCAGAGGAGCACCGCATGTCCGCCATCACCCTGACCGCCGACAACTTCGAGCAGACGGTCGCCGAGAACGACGTCGTGCTGGTCGACTTCTGGGCCTCCTGGTGCGGCCCGTGCCGGCAGTTCGCGCCCGTCTACGAGGCCGCCTCCCAGCAGCACGGCGACGTGGTGTTCGGCTCGGTCGACACCGAGGCCGAACAGTCGCTTGCCGCCGCCGCTCACATCACCTCCATTCCCACCCTGATGGCCTTCAAGCAGGGCACGCTGGTCTTCTCCCAGCCCGGCGCCCTGCCCGCTGCCGGGTTGGAGCAGGTCATCACCGCCGTCCGCGAGCTGGACATGGAGCAGGTCCGTGCCCAGCAGGCCGCCCAGCAGACCGCAGACCAGACCACCGGAGAGGACCACCGATGAGCTACACCCTCAGTACCACGCTCGACCGTCCCTACGAGGAGGTCGTGGCCGCCGTCCGCGAGGCCCTGGCCGACCAGGGCTTCGGCATCCTGACCGAGATCGACCTCCGCGCGACGCTGAAGACCAAGCTGGACGTCGACGTCGCTCCGCACGTGATCCTGGGTGCCTGCCGGCCCCAGCTGGCCCACCAGGCGCTCGGCATCGACCCGGCCATCGCCACCGTGCTGCCCTGCAACGTGGCGGTGCGCGCGGTCGACGACGCCACCACCGTCGTCGAGGCCCTCGACCCCGACGTGATGAGCCGGCTCGCCGGTGACGCCCTGGCCGACGTGGCCGCCGACGCCCGCGAGCGCCTGGCCGCCGCGCTGGCCGCCCTCGAGGTGAGGTGATGGAGCTCGACCGGACCCAGATGGTCCCGGTGATCAACCGGATCAAGCGCGCCCAGGGCCAGCTGGCCGGGGTGCTGCGGATGCTCGAGGAGAGCCGGGACTGCGAGGACGTGGTCACCCAGCTCGCCGCGGTCTCCCGCGCGCTCGACCGGGCCGGTTTCGCGATCGTCGCCAGCGGCCTCCAGGACTGTCTGACCCGCGGCGACGGGATCGACGACGTCGACGTGAAGAAGATGGAGAAGCTCTTCCTCTCCCTCGCCTGAGACGGGCGGACGCTCTGTGTTAACGACCGCTAACCTGACTCCCGTGACCACCCGGGCCCCGGCCAGCCGCCGCGAGCAGATCCTCGCGACCGCCGCCGAGCTCTTCGCCGCCCGCGGTTTCCACGGGGTCTCGGTGGCCGACCTCGGGGCCGCTTGCGGCATCAGCGGCCCGGCGCTCTACAAGCACTTCGTCTCCAAGCACGCGGTGCTCGCGGAGATGCTGGTCTCGATCAGCCAGGAGCTGCTCGAGGTCGGCACCCTCCGGGTCGAGGCGGCCAGCGGGCCCACGGCAGCCGTGGGCGCGCTGGTCGACTGGCACGTCGACTTCGCGCTGCGGCACCGACCGCTGATCGTGGTGCAGGACCGCGACTGGGAGTCGCTGCCCAGCGAGGCCCGGGAGCGGGTGCGCACCCTGCAACGGGCCTACGTCGACCTCTGGGCGGCCCAGCTGCGGGCCGTGCACGCCGCGCGGTCGGCGGAGATCTCCCTCGACCGGGCCCGCGCCATGGCGCACGCGGCCTTCGGGCTGATCAATTCCACCCCGCACAGCGGGCTGCTGCCCGACGACTCCATGCACGCCCTGCTGCGCACGATGGCCCTGGGAGCGCTCGACGTCCCACAGCGCTGAGCCCCGCTCAGAAGAGGTGGTCCAGCGACTCGTCCGGGTCGTCGACCAGGTCGAGGATCCGCGCCGCTCGCAGCGCGGCGTCCAGGCCCGTCTCGACGTCGCCCTCGACCACCTCGCTCTCGACCACGTCGCCCTCGGCCCGGTCTGCGCCGGACGCGCTGGCCGGGACCGGCGCGGCGCGCCGGTGCAACCGGGCCAGCAGCTGCTCGCGCGGCACGCCGCGCAGCTGCAGGAGCACGAACGGATCGGCCTCGAGCAGCCAGGTGAGCTGGTAGAGCACAGCGAGAGCGTGCGGGCACGGGTCCACCCACGCCTCGCAGGTGCACCCGGTGGCCAGCTCACCGCCGTAGGGCAGCAGCTCGACCCCCGCCTCCTCGGCGTGCTCGACCAGCCCGTGCGGCAGCTCCCCCACCAGCAGCGCGACGATCCGCCCGGCCTCCGCGGCGACGGCCTCGACGAGCGCCTCGCTGGCGGCGGCGTCGAGCACCGGCACCGTCCCCGAGACCGTCCAGAGTCCGCGATCGTCCTCCACGGCCGCGACGAAGCCGCCCTCGTCGGTGGTGATCTGCCCGACCCGGCCCGAGCGCGAGATCGTGCGGGCGGCGAGCAGGTCGGCCTCGCTGTAGGCCGACTCCTCGACGGCGCGCACCCAGGCCTTCCCCCACCAGGCGCTCGCCCGCGCTCCCCCACGCCGCGGCGCGACGCGTGGGTGGACGGCCGCGCTCACCGGGTCACTCCTCCGCCTCGGTCGGAGCGCCACGGCGCAGGCTGACGAAGTCGCGCAGGTCGTCGTCGCTGAGCTCGGTGAGCGCGGCCTCGCCACGGGCCAGCACCGCGTCGGCCAGTGCCCGCTTGCGGGCGAGCAGCTCGGCGATCTTCTCCTCGATGGTCCCGTGGGTGACCATCCGGTGCACCTGGACCGGCTTGGTCTGCCCGATCCGGTGGGCCCGGTCGGTGGCCTGCTCCTCGACGGCCGGGTTCCACCAGCGGTCGAGGTGCACGACGTGGTCCGCGCGGGTCAGGTTGAGCCCGGTGCCGCCGGCCTTGAGCGACAGCAGGAAGACCGGCGCGTGCTGCGGGTCGTCCGGACCGGCCTGGAAGCGCGCCACCATCGCCTCGCGCTCGGGGACTGGGGTGCCGCCGTGCAGGAACTGGTGCGGCACCCCGGTCCTGCTCAGGTGTGCCTCCAGCAACCGGGCCATCGCGACGTACTGCGTGAACACGAGCACGGCCCCGCCCTCGGAGAGCACGGTGGCGAGCAGCTCGTCGAGCAGGTCGATCTTCTCCGAGCGGCCCGCCAGGCGCGCCGTGGACTGCTTGAGGAAGTGCGCCGGGTGGTTGCAGATCTGCTTGAGGCCCGTCAGCAGCGCGAGCACCAGCCCGCGGCGGGTGGCCTCGTCCCCAGCCCTCTCGATGCGGTCCATGGTGTCGCGCACGAACGCCTCGTAGAGCACGACCTGCTCGCGGGTCAGCGAGAGCTGGTGGTCGGTCTCGGTCTTGGCCGGCAGCTCCGGCGCGATCCCGGGGTCGGACTTGCGCCGGCGCAGCAGGAACGGACTGATCAGGTCGGCGAACTGGCGCGCCTTGGTGGGCTCGAGACCAGACTCGATCGGGGCGGCCCAGACCTTGCGGAAGGCGTTGCGGCTGCCGAGCAGGCCGGGTGTGGTCCAGTCGAGGATCGCCCACAGCTCGCTGAGGTCGTTCTCGACCGGGGTGCCGGTCAGGGCGACCCGGGCCGTGCCCGGCACGTGGCGAAGCGCCCGCGCGGTCGACGAGCGGGCGTTCTTGACGTGCTGGGCCTCGTCGGCGACGACGAGGTCCCAGTCGACGTCGGCGAGCCCCGGGCCGGTCTCGGGCAGGCCGGGCAGCACCGGGTCACCGAGCACCGGCTCCACCGGTGCTGGGTCGACCAGTGACGGGTCGACCGGTGCCGGGTCGACCGATCCGGGGCCCGTGGGCGCGACGGAGCGCCGCATGGTGCCGTAGGTCGTCAGCACGAAGCCGTCCTCGAGGCCGGCCAGCGAGCGCCGGCCACCGTGGAAGCGCCGGACCGGCACGCCGGGGGCGAAGCGGCGGATCTCGGCCTCCCAGTTGCCCAGCAGGCTCGCCGGGCAGACCACGAGGGTCGGCCCCACCCGGCGCCCTGCCGACCGGGCGGTCTCCACCCGGTGCAGGTGCAGGGCGATCAGGGTGATGGTCTTGCCCAGGCCCATGTCGTCGGCCAGGCAGGCACCGAGGCCGAGACCGGTCAGCTCGGCCAACCAGGTCAGCCCGTGGCGCTGGTAGTCGCGCAGCTCGGCCGCCAGGCCCGCCGGCGGAGGCACCGGCTCACGCACCGCGGCGTCCTGCAACCTCTCGCGCACCCGGAGCAGGCTCGCGCCGACCACGACCTTCTCCTCGAGGTCGTCGACCCGGACCACACCGGTGAGCGCCGCGGCCACCGCCTGGACGGGCTTGACCGTGCGGACCAGCCGTCCGCGGGCCTTGCGGGCGGTCGCCGGGTCGACCACCATCCAGTTGCCGCGAAGGCGAAGGACCGGGCCTGCGGCCGCCGCCAGCTGGTCCATCTCCTCCTCGGTGAGCGGGTCGCCGTGCAGGGCGATCTGCCAGGTGAAGGCGAACATCGCCTCGCCGCTCAGGACGCCGTCCTGGAGCGGGGCCTCCCGCCCCTGGCCCGGGCGGGGGACGCGGTCGAGGACCGTCTCGGCGGTGAGGTCGCGACCGAGGCTGCGCGGCCACAGCACGTCGACACCGCCGGCGCGCAGCGAGCCGACACCCTCCTCGAGCAGGCTCACCAGCTCGTCGGTGTCCAGCGTCATGTCGTCGGGCACCGGCTGCTCGAGAAGCCGCTCCAGCGGCGCCCACGCCTGCGCTGCCGCGCGCAGCGCGATACCGGCGTGCGTGCGAGCCCGGTCACCGAAGCCGTGGCTGGCCGGCGCGCCCGGGCCGTCTGGCTCGGTCCAGAGAAGTGCGGCGTCGCAGACGTGCAGCGGGTTCCGCTCGTCGTGCACCTGCGGCACCACCCGCACGGCTCCGGCCACGAGCTCCTCCTCGTCGGCCTCGATCCGCAGCGAGATGCCCACCAGCTGGGGTCGGTCGTCGGGCGGCGCGGTGCGGTGCTTCTCGATCCGGGCCCGGAGCCGGGCGGCGAAGGCGGGATCCGCCCCCCCGGTCGCACCCGCACCGGCGCCGGCGCGGGGAGCCGGGCGTGGTGGACGGCGGGCCCCACCACTCCAGGCGCCACCGGACCCGCCACTGGATCGGGTGGTGGGGCCGCTGCGGGGCAGCGTGTCGGCCACGGCGTCCAGCACGTCGTGCACGATCCGCGCCGCCTCGGCGACGTCGAGCTCGCCGTGGGCCCGGGCACGGGCCAGCATCGTGACCCGGTCGTGGTCGGCGGAATCGAGCTCGGTGATCCGCCAGCTGCTCTCCTCCGCGTGCGGTGCGAACTTGCCGGCGGCGACGAGTCGCATCCCCAGCAGCGCGGCCCCGGAGAGCAGGCGGACGCTGGGGTGCAGGTCGTCGCGGGCGTGGGCCCGGGTGAGCACCGGCAGGGCGGCGCGCATCGGCATCGGCACGGTGCGCTGGTCGTCGCTGAACTCGATCACGCTGTCGCGTGGTGGCTGGGCCACGCGGAAGGTGGCCGGTCCGGTGACGGGGACGAAGCTCACGCGGGGACCTTCCGGTTGCGCGCCGATGGGACACCTCGACGGTAGCGACCCGCACCGACGGTCCCGGTCACCGCCTAGGCTCGGAGCATGAGCATCCTCGACACTCCGATCGCCCGACTCGACGGGACCCCCGCCACCCTGGGCGAGATCACGCAGGGAGCCCCGGCGCTGCTGGTCAATGTCGCCAGCCGGTGCGGTCTCACCCCGCAGTACGCCGCTCTCGAGCAGCTGGCCGAGCGGTACGCGCCGCAGGGCCTCCGGGTCGTCGGGCTGCCCTGCAACCAGTTCGGTGGCCAGGAGCCCGGCACTGCCGAGGAGATCGCCGAGTTCTGCTCCGCGACGTACGGCGTCAGCTTCGCGATGACGGAGAAGGTCGAGGTCAACGGCGAGGGCCGGCACCGCGTCTACGACGAGCTGGTGGGCACCCCCGACGAGTCCGGCCGGGACGGCGACGTCGCGTGGAACTTCGAGAAGTTCCTCGTGGACGCCGACGGCCGCGTGGTCGCCCGGTTCAACCCGCGGGTCGAGCCCGACGACACCCGGGTCCTGCAGGCCATCGAGGCGCTGCTGGGCTGAGGGTCGGGGCCCGGTCCCGCCCGGCTCAGCCCTGCCGCACGCGCAGCGGCGCGACCTCGTCGGCGGTGTCCTCGACGCCGGACTCCACCTCGGCCTCGGTCTCGGTCCCGACCTGGGCGGAGGTCTGCGTGGCGACCTGGACGAGGAGCGTGCCGGCGTCCGCGCCGAAGCACGCCTGCGGCACGCGCACGAGGACCTGGCCCCGGCGACCACGCGAGAGCGTGGCCTTCGCGCCGCGGCACTCCAGCACCGTCGCCTCGGTGGCGTCGGGGGAGGTCGACTCGAGCGTCACCCCGGCCTTCCGACCGTTCTCCACCGTGCGCAGGACGTAGGTCGCGGCACCCTCGGCGCTCGGCGTGAGGGTGAGAACGAGGTGGGTGCGGCCCGGGGCCGCCTTGGCGAGCTTGGTCCGCACCATCAGGGTCTTCTCGCCGTTCTTGACCACGACGCGGGTGATGTCGGCGGCGGCGTCCGGAGCGTCGCCGGCGACGTCCCGGTGCGACTTCGAGGCCGCGGTGGCGGCGCCACCGGTGAGCACGAGCGCGGCGGTCGCCACGGTGACGGCGGCGGTACGGGTGCTGAGCATGGAACGGGTCCTTCCCCAGGTCTTCGGTGCCACACCGGACGGTATGACAGGGGATGTATCGGCACGCCGCCCGGGCGCCTGAAGCGACCGGCTCGCAGAGTTGTCGTCCGGGGGGTCAGGAACCGCTGGCCAGGGCCAGTGGCAGCACCCGGCCCGCGCCGGCCCGGCGCAGCGCACGAGCCGCCAGCGTGAGCGTCCAGCCGCTGACCACCAGGTCGTCGACCAGCAGGACCGAGGGCTCCTGGAAGCCGGACAGGTCCGCCTCGAGCCGGAAGCGCCGACCGACGGCCGCCACCCGCTGCGCGGAGTTCGCGGCCCCCTGCCCCGGCACCACGCCGGGGTCGACGATCGCGTAGCGACCGGCCACCGGCACCCTCAGGTAGCGCGAGAGCCCCTCGGCGAGGTCGGCGGTCAGCGTCGGCCGGGTCGCCGACTCGACGTGGACGATGGCGTCCACCGGGGGCCGCCAGTCGCCGAGCACCTCGACCACGGCGCGGACCAGGTCGACCGGGACCGGCCCGTCGGAGGTGGTCGGCCGGAACAGGTCGCGCAGCGCCTGGCCGTAGCCGAGGTCGGTCAGCCGGGCCACCGTGCGCCCCTCGGCCGCCCCGTCGGCGATCCTGCCCTTGAGGTCGACGCCGAGGTTCGCCAGCGCCGAGGGCCACATCTTGCGCGGCTCGAGGACCACCCCGGGTCGGGACAGGCGGGCCCCGGCCTCGTCGACGGCAGCCTCGGAGAGCTCCAGCGAGAGGCTCAGCCCCCCGCAGTTGTCGCAGCGCCCGCACTCGGTCGCCCCGGCGTCGTCGAGCTGGTGACGCAGGAACCACATCCGGCAGCGGTCCGTGTCGAGGTAGTCGAGCATGGCGCGCTGCTCGCGCTCACGAGCCTCGCTCACCCGGGCGTAGCGCTCCTCGTCGTAGGACCAGGGCTGCCCGGTCGACTCCCAGCCGCCCCGCACCCGGCGGACGGCGCCGTCGACGTCGAGAACCTTGAGCATGGTCTCGAGGCGGGTCCGGTTGAGGTCGACGTACGTCTCGAGGGCCGCGGTGCTCAGCGCCCGGCCCTCGTCGGCCAGCACCTGGAGGGTCTGGCGGACGAGCTCCTCGCGGGGGAAGGCGAGCGAGGCGAAGTAGGCCCAGATGTCGCGGTCCTCGAGGGCCGGCAGCAGCACCACGGTCGCCTCGTCGGTGCCACGCCCGGCCCGCCCGACCTGCTGGTAGTAGGCGACCGGCGAGGCTGGGGCCCCCATGTTGACCACGAACCCGAGGGTGGCGTCGAAGCCCATCCCCAGGGCGCTGGTCGCGACCAGGGCCTTGACCCGGCCGGTGATGAGGTCCTCCTCCAGCGACTGGCGCTCGGTGGGGTCGGTCTGCCCGGAGTACGCCGCCACGTCGTGACCCCGCGAGCGCAGGTAGTCGGCGATCTCCTGGGTGGCCGCCACCGTGAGGCAGTAGATGATGCCGGAGCCGGGCTGCTCCGCGAGGTGGTCGGCCAGCCAGGCGAGGCGCTGCTGCGCCGTCCTCAGCCGGACCACGCCCAGGCGCAGGGACTCCCGGTCCAGCGAGCCGCGCAGCACCAGGACGTCGGTGCCGAGCTGCTCGGCGACGTCGGCGGTGACCCGCTCGTTGGCGGTCGCGGTGGTCGCCAGCACCGGGATGCCCTCGGGCAGGTCGCCCAGGAGGGTGCGGATGCGCCGGTAGTCGGGGCGGAAGTCGTGACCCCAGTCGGAGATGCAGTGCGCCTCGTCGACCACGAGCAGGCCGCAGGTGGCCGCCAGCTTGGGCAGCACCTCGTCGCGGAACCCGGGGTTGTTGAGCCGCTCGGGGCTGACCAGCAGGACGTCGACCTCACCGTTGCGCACGGCCTCCTGGATCGGCTCCCAGGACTCGATGTTGGTCGAGTTGATCGTGACCGCCCGGATCCCGGCCCGCTCGGCCGCGGCGATCTGGTTGCGCATCAGGGCCAGCAGCGGCGAGACGATCACGGTGGGACCCGCCCCCTGCTCGCGCAGCAGCAGGGTCGAGACGAAGTAGACCGCGGACTTGCCCCAGCCGGTCCGCTGCACGACCAGCGAACGTCGGCGGTGGACGGCGAGCGCCTCGATCGCGGTCCACTGGTCGTCGCGCAGTCGCGCCTCCCCCTGGCCGTCCCGGGGCCCGACCAGCGCCCGCAGGTGCTGCTCGGCGCGGTCTCGGACATCGGTCGTGGTGGGGCTCATGCCGCCTGTCTACCAGCGGGCGCCGACGCCCCGCTCCTCCCGTCCCCGGCCCCGGGCTGCCGGCCCCTGCTCCGGACGTCGGCCACCTCGCCCGTCGCCTCGCGCATCCTGGGGCTGTCCAGCCCCGGGATCGTCGGCCCGCACCGGTCGGGTCAGGTCACCAGATGCGCACGCGCTCCGCGGGGTCGAGCCACAGCCCGTCGGACTCGTCGGTGCCGAACACCTCGTGGAACTCGTCGAGGTTGCGCACGATGTTGGCGCGGAACTCCGGCGGGCTGTGCGGGTCGATGGTGAGGAACTGCTGCTCCTGCTCCGGGCGGCGCTTGGTGCGCCAGACGTAGGCCCAGTTCAGGAACAGCCGCCGGCGCGCCTCCGGGTCGGCCTGCCCGTCGGTGGAGATGACGAACGCCTTGTGACCGATGGTCAGGCCGCCAAGGTCGCCGATGTTCTCGCCGACCGTCAGGGAGCCGTTCACGTGTTCCCCGGGCAGCGCCCGCGGCTCGAAGCCGTCGTACTGCGCCACCAGGGTCTTGGACTTGACCTCGAAGGCCGCCTTGTCGGCCGGGGTCCACCAGTCGTTGAGGTTGCCCTCGCCGTCGTACTGCGCACCCTGGTCGTCGAAGCCGTGGCCGATCTCGTGGCCGATCACCGAGCCGATGCCGCCGTAGTTCTCGCACGCCTCGGCGTCCGGGCTGAAGAAGGGCTTCTGGAGGATGCCGGCCGGGAAGCAGATCTCGTTGGTGCCCGGGTTGTAGTAGGCGTTGACGGTCTGCGGCAGCATGAACCACTCGTCGCGGTCGACCGGTGAGCCGATCTTCGCGAGGTGGCGGTCGGTCTCGAAGGCCGAGGCGGCGGCGACGTTGCCGAGCAGGTCGTCGGGGCTGACGTGCAGTGCGGTGTAGTCGCGGAACTTCTCGGGGTAGGCGATCTTGGGCCGGAAGGTCGCGAGCTTCTGGTAGGCCCGCTCCTTGGTCTCCTCGGTCATCCAGTCGAGGGTGGAGATCGACTGCCGGTAGGCGGCGAGCAGGTTGGCGACCAGCTCGTCCATCTGCGCCTTGGAGCTCGGCGGGAAGTGCCGGGCGACGTACTCCTGGCCGACCGACTCACCGATCGCGCCCTCGACCAGGGCCACGCCGCGCTTCCAGCGGGCGCGCAGCTCGGGGGTGCCGTTGAGGGTGCGTCCGTAGAAGTCGAAGTTGGTCTCGACGAAGTCGTCGGTGAGGTACGGCGCGGCCGAGCGCAGGACGTGCACCAGCATCCACGAGCGCCAGTCCTCGATGCGGACCTCGTCGAGGACCGTCGAGAGGTGGGCGAAGTACGACGGCTGCCGCACGCAGACCTCGGCGACCGTCTCGTCGCTGCCGCCGAGGTTGGTGACGTAGGAGTCCCAGTCGAAGGACGGGCAGAGCTCCTTCAGCTCGGCGGCCGTCATCAGGTTGTAGGTCTTCTGGACGTCGCGCGTCTCGGAGCGCTCCCAGTGGCCGGCCGCCAGCCTGGTGTCGATCGCCAGCACGCTCGCGGCGGCACCGGGGGCGTCGTCGTGGCCGGCCAGGCCGAGCAGGCTCTCGAGGTAGTCGACGTACTTCGCGCGGATGTCGGCGAACTTCTCGTCGCGGTAGTAGGACTCGTCGGGCAGGCCGAGGCCGCCCTGGACCAGCGTGAAGAGGTAGCGATCGGACTTGCGGTCGTCGGTGTCGACGTAGGAGCCGAAGATGCCGTGACCGCCGATCCGCTCGAACTCGCCGAGGAACGCCGCGAGGTCGCGCACGTCGCGCAGGGCGTCGACCGCGTCGATCAGCGGGCGGGCCGGGCGCAGCCCCTTGCGGGCGATGGCGTCGGTGTCCATGAAGGAGGCGTAGAGCGCCGCGATCTTCGCGCCGTCCTCGCCGAGGTCGGCGGCGGCCGCCCCGGGGGCACCCTGCTGCGCGGTGAGGTCCTCGATGATGTCGCGGACCTGCCCCTCGGCAACGTCCGCGAGCTGCACGAACGGGCCCCAGCTGGACCGGTCCGCGGGGATCTCCACCTCGTCGAGCCAGCGACCGTTGACGTGGCCGAAGAGGTCGTCCTGCGGACGGATGTCGGGGTCCATGCCCTCGCGGGCGTCATCCAGGATGCTCACCCGACGACTTTAACCGGCACCGCCCACGGCCGTCGCGCGGTACGGTCGGGAGATGACCGAGCTGCCCACCGACGCCCTGCGTGTCGTCGCGACCATTCCCACCGAGCCGGAGGCCGCGACGAAGGTCCGCGCCGGACTGACCGAGCTGCTCACGGCCACCCGGGCCGAGGAGGGTTGCCTGGCCTACGACTTCTTCGAGTCGCAGTCCGCCCCCGGCACGTTCATCGCGGTGGAGGCCTGGCGCTCCCAGGCCGACCTGGACGCCCACATGGCCACCCCGCACATCGCCGCCGCCTTCGAGCTGCTCGGCCCCTCGCTGACCGGCGAGGTCCAGATCCACCCGCTGGCCCCCCTGACCTGATCGACCCGTCGCTTCTTCACCGCCGAGGCCGCCGACCCGTCGCTTCTTCACCGCTGAGACCGCCGACCCGTCGCTTCTCGACGACGGGTCGCACAGTACGAGCGACGGGTCGACTCCGTGCGACGTGAACAAGCGACGGGCCGGCCTCGGGGGCCGTCAACGAGCGACGGGTGGGTCAGTCGCGGACCCGCACCACGGACTTGCCCAGGGTGCGCCGCTCGTCCATGTCGACGAGCGCCCGGCCGAACTCCTCCAGCGGGTACGACGCCCCGACCGGCGGCTTGATCGCGCCGCTCGCCATCAGCGGCTCGAGGTCGCGCCACTGCTGCTGCATGTAGCCGGGGCGCACCATCGCGTAGGCGCCCCAGCCGACCCCGCGCACGTCGACGTTGTTGAGCAGCAGCCGGTTCACCTTGACCTCCGGGATGCCCTGACCGGCGGCGAAGCCGACGACCAGCAGCCGGCCCAGCGGCGCGAGCGAGCGCAGCGAGTCCATGAAGACGTCGCCGCCGACCACGTCGAGCACGACGTCGACCCCGAGCCCCCCGGTGAGCTCCTTGACGGCGTCCTTGAAGCCGGCGACCAGCACGGTCTCGTCGGCGCCGGCCTGCCTGGCCACCACGGCCTTCTCCTCGGTGCTGACCACGGCGATCACCCGGGCGTCGTAGCCCTTGGCGACCTGGATCGAGGCGGTGCCGACACCGCCGGCGGCACCGTGCACGAGCACGGTCTCGCCCGCGCGCAACCCGCCGCGCTCGACGAGGGCGAAGTGCGCCGTCAGGTAGTTCATCGGCAGCGCCGCGCCCTCGTCGAAGGAGAGCTGGTCCGGGAGCGGGAAGCAGGACATCGCGGGCACCACGACCAGCTCGGCCGCGCCCCCGTGCGGCAGCACCCCGACCACCCGCTGGCCGGGGGTGAAGCCGTCCGGTCCGCTGACCACGGTGCCGGCGAAGTCGACTCCCAGCGTGAACGGCGGCTCCGGCTTGAGCTGGTACTCGCCGCGGCTGAGCAGCAGGTCGGGGAACGAGATCCCGACGCGGTGGACCTCGACCAGCACGTCGTCGGGCCCCGGGGTGGGATCCTCGACCTCGCGGATCTCGAGAGCCTGGGGACCGGTGGGCGTGGTGACCTGGAGAGCTCGCATGCCCGCACGCTACCGGCAGACCTGCGCGCGCGATCGCCTCACATCTGATCGGCCACGGACTCCGAATCCCGCGCGTGAGGATCGACGACGCCCTGCGGGCGGGGCTGCTGCACGCGACAGCCCGCTGGACGGTGCGCTACGGCGAGGCACTGCTCTTCGCAGGCAGCGACCTCCCCGCCCCCGAGCGACGCCGCGTGCCCACCCGGCACGGTGACGTGCCGGTGCACGTCTACCGTCCGGCCGGCCCGCGGGACGTCCACACCGGTGTCCCCACGGGTGCCTACGTGCACTTCCACGGCGGCGCGTTCCTGATGCGCCACCCCGCGATGGACGACTTCTGGTGCCGCTACGTGGCGGCCACCGCCGGCGTGGTGGTCGTCAACGTCGACTTCCGGACCGGGCCCTACGTCACCTACCCCGTGGCGCAGCACCAGTGCCACGACGCCGCCGCCTGGGTGGCCGGGAACGCTCGCGAGCTGGGGGTGGACGGCGACCGGGTTGCGGTGGGCGGCTTCAGCTCCGGCGGCGGGCTCGCGGCCGCGGTCTGCCTGCAGGCCCGCGACCTGGGCTCGTTCACCCCGGTGCTCCAGGTGCTCGGCGTCCCCGCCCTCGACCTCTCCTCCGAGGTGCCCGACGGACCCGGGATGATCTCGCCGGCGCTGCGGGCCCTGGTCCGACGCGTCTACTTCCCGGACGCCGCCACCCGCGCCGACCCCTACGCCTCCCCCGTGCTGGCGACGGACCTCGCCGGGCTGCCGCCGGCCGTGGTGCTCACCGCCGAGCACGACACCCTGCGACCCGACGGGGACCGGTACGCCGAGCGGTTGCGCGAGCAGGGCATCGAGGTCGTGCACGAGGTCACCCCGGGCGCCGACCACTACTTCCTGTCCCACGACCCGGCCCGGGCGCGCGAGACGATGGCGATGACGGCCGGCCAGATCCGCCTGCGCACCCGGTGACCGGCCGGTGGCTCAGCGCGGGTCGACCACCGCGTTCATCTCGAAGTGCATCGGGTCGGTGAAGCGCCAGTCACCACCCCAGCTGAAGCCCCAGCGCTTGAAGATGGCCACCACGGTGCGGTCCATCTCGCCGACGGTGCCGCGCTGGTTGCCGGGGGTGTTGAGGTCCAGCGCCAGGCCGAAGGAGTGGTTGGACAGGCTGGTGGTCCCCGCGATGAACCGCGGGTAGTAGCAGCCGGCGTACTCACCGGGGTGGATCTCGTCGGCCAGGCCGCGCTCGACGACCTCGCGCAGCGCGGCCTCGAGCTGCGGGAGGACCAGCCGGTTGCAGGTGACCGTGCCGAGGAGGGGCACGGTCGCCGTCCGGATGTGGTCGCGCACCCAGGACGCCTCGGGTGCCACCCGGCCGCCCCCGAGGACGGTGTAGTTGAAGGTGCCGATCGCGTCCCCCACGGTGCCCACCAGGAACGCCGTCTGCTGCACGCTGGTGTCCAGACCGGCTCGGGCCACGATGTCGAGCATCTGGACCGAGGCCCGGCCGCCGGCGATGCGCTCGATCGGCTTGCGCAGCGACAGGGGCGCCCGCTGACCGGTGGAGATGATCAGCGCGTTGTTCGTCCTCATCTCCAGCGTGGGGATCCACGACTCGTTGACCACCGCGTCGATCGACCCCTCGATCTGCGGGGCGAAGGCGCCCACGTGCACCTCGGGCGCCTCCCGGTCGCTGCCGAGCCGCAGGTAGCCCCGGTCGTCGGTGGGCAGCTTGTCGCGCAGCTCCGGGGAGATGGCGACCTCGCCACCGGCGACCCGCTCCCAGACGTCCTGGGTGTCGGCGCTCGCGGCCGGCGTGAAGTTGCGGTACGTCGCGGGGTCGACCGCCGCGACGTTGAGGACCCGGTTCTCGACCGGGACCTGCGCGATCGCCAGGGGCTCGGCGCTGCTCACGCCCCGGAGGTCACGGATGGCGGCGATCGTCTCGTCGCTCAGGGAGTCGGGGTCGTAGACCAGGATGTCGCCGTAGCTCAACGCCCCCCGGCGGGGGCCGGGGGCGTCGACGGCGTGGCGGGGGTCGGCCACCGGGAGCGCGGACCCGCGACCTCCGGCCGGGGTGCCCGTGGTCGGGGTCCTGGTGGCCCGGGCCTGCGTGGTCGGCTCGGGGGACGCCGTCGCGGCGGCCCGGGAGGGGCCCGCCCCCGGTCCGGAGGTCGTGGCGGCCGCCGGGTCCCCGGTGGCGGCCGTTCCGGCATCCGGGCGTGCCGCACTGCCCGCGCAGGCCGCCGTGCCCAGCAGCAGCACCGGCAGCGCCAGCGCCGCCAGCACCCGTCGTGCTCGCCACATGCCCATGTCCTCCCGGGTCCGGCCCTCAGCGTAGGTCGGTGGTGGACGTCACACCAGCGGCCGTCCGAACCGTCCGGTCAGGCCCGGCGCCGCCGGATCTCCGCGTTGATCGCCGGGACCACCTCGTGCAGGTCCCCGATGACGGCGTAAGACGCCTTGGTCACCATCGGCGCCTCCGGATCGGTGTTGATCGCGAGGATGTTCTTGGCGCTCGAGCAGCCGGCCCAGTGCTGGATCGCCCCGCTGATCCCGCAGGGGATGTAGAGCTCCGGCGAGATCCGGGAGCCGGTCTGCCCGACCTGCTCGTGGTGCGGGCGCCAGCCGAGCGACGTCACCACCCGGGAGACCCCGAGCGCGCCGCCCACCAGCGAGGTCAGCTCGACGAGGTCCGCGAACCCGTCGGCACCGCCGGCTCCCCGCCCGGCGCCGACGACGACCCGGGCGGCCGTGAGGCTGCCGGACAGGTCCGGCGCAGGCGGCTGTGAGGAGACCACCCGGGCGACCAGGTCGGCGGCGGCCACCTGGGGGCTGCACTCGAGGAGCGTCGCGGCGACCGGCACGGGCGCGGGCACCGGCTCGACGGCGTGCCCCGCGACGGTGAAGACCGCCGGCCGCTCGTCGAGCGCCATCTCCTCCAGCGCTGCGCCTCCGACCACCTGCCGGGTCACCACGAAGGGCGAGAGCCCCGAGAAGGAGATCGCGTTGGCGGCCATCGCGACCTCGCTGCGGGCAGCCAGGTGGGCGAGCACCTCGTTGCCGCGCGGGGTCCCCGCGGCGGTGACGACCACCGCCCCGGCCCTCGCCCGTACGTCCTGCACGGCGGCGGCCCAGGCCGCCCCGGAGAAGGCGGCGAAGGCGTCCCCGACGGCGTGGTGGACGGTGCGCACGCCGTGGGCCCCGAGCTGCTCCACGAGCACCTCGCGGGCGCAGCCGAGGTCGCCGACCACGACCGCGTCGATCGGCACGCCGCCGCCCTCGGTGGCCAGGTCGCGGGCCAGGGTGACGGCCTCGCGGGACACCTCGACGGCCCCCTCGGCGTCGGTCTCGACCAGCACCAGGATCATCGGGCCAGCACCCCCAGCCGCTCGAGCAGGTCGACGACGGCGGGTGCCGCCTCCGGACCGGTGCCGAGGATCCGGACGTCGCTGGGTTGCGGCGGCGGGAGCAGCAGCCGGACCCGCTTCGACCCGACCGGTTCGGCGAGCGGCGTCCGCTCCTCGATGGGGACCCGCTTGGCCTTCATCCGGCCCGGGACACTGGGGTAGCGCGGCTCGACGCCGCCCTCGAGCACCGTCACGACGGCGGGCAGCGGGAACCGGTAGGTCTCGTGTCCGTCGGGGCCGTCGCCGCTGGCCACCACGCTCGGCACCCCGCCTACGTCCTCGACCGAGACCCGGGCGACCCCATTGACCACCGGCCAGCCGAGCTCGTAGGCCAGTCGGATCCCGACCTGGAAGTCGCCGCTGTCGGCGGCGTCGTTGCCGAGCAGCACCAGGTCGGGGCCCTCCCCCGCGGCGGCGTGGTCACGGACGACACCCGCGAGCTCACGGGCGACGTCGGCGGGGCCGAAGCGCGAGGCGTCGGCCGCGATGTGTGTCGCGCTCGTGCAGCCGACTGCCAGCGCGGAGCGCAGCTGCTCGACGGCGTCGCCCTCGCCGAGGGTCACCACCCCGGCGCGGCCCCCGGTCGCGGCGGCCACCTGCACGGCCAGCTCGACCGCACACTCCTCGTGCGCGCTGGTGGTGAACCCGGCGTAGCGCCCGTCCACCGCCTGGGCGTCGTCGGTCAGCACCACCTCGCCCGAGGAGTCGACCACCCGCTTGATGCAGACCAGCACCTTCATCGCAGGCGCTCGTTGCCCGGGTCGAGCAGCGGAGTCGCGTCGACTGAGCCGACCGTGACCGGGTAGAGCTCCTCCATGTAGGAGACGGCGAGCCCGTTCCCGATCGTCGCCTGGTCGGGCGGCAGGTAGGCGAGCAGCACGTGCCGGCCCAGCGAGGGGGCCGAGCCGGCGGAGGTGACGTAGGGGTGGTGGCCGTGCCCGTCGCTCAGCGCCTCACCGGAGCGGGTCAGGATCGGCTCGCCCCCGAGCATGTAGCGCTTCGTGCCGTCCGCGGAGGTGTGGTCGTCGACGGTCAGGGTGCACAGCACGGTGACGGGCCCCGAGGTGGACAGCGCCTCCCGCTGGGCGAGGTACGCCTGTCTGCCGACGAAGTCGGCCGCCTTCACCTTGGGCCGCTGCATGCCGGCCTCGACGACGGTGCGCTCGCTGTCGAGCTCGGCCCCGTAGGCGCGGTAGCCCTTCTCGAGGCGGCCGGTGGTGCCGTAGACGCCGATCCCGACGGGGACGGCGCCGTGGACGGCGCCGGCGTCGAGCAGCCGGTCCCACAGCTCGGCCGCCTCGGCCATCGCGACGTAGAGCTCCCAGCCGAGCTCGCCGACGTAGGAGATCCGCGACGCCAGGACCGAGATCGAGCCGGCGCCCCCGCCGATGGCGAGCTCGCGGCAGGTGAGGAACCCGAAGCCGGCGTCGGAGAGGTCCTCGTCGGTGAGCGAGGCCAGGATGTCGCGGGCCCGTGGGCCCCAGAGGCCGATGGTGGAGACCTCGTCGGTGCGGTCGGACAGGGTCGTCGACCCGTCGGCCGGCAGCTGGTCGGAGAAGGTCTTGCGGTCCGCCATGCCGTGGGCGCCGCCGGTGACCACCCGGAAGTGGTCCCCACCGAGCCGCATCACGGTGAGGTCGGAGAGGAAGCCACCCTTCGCGTCCAGGACCGGGGTGTAGACCACCTTGCCGACCGGGACGTCGCACTGCGCGACGCAGGTGCGCTGCACCGTGTCGAGGGCCTCGGGGCCGGTGACGTCGAGGACCTGGAACGCCGACAGGTCGATGACGCCGGCGGCCGCCCGCATCCGCAGGTGCTCGGCGTTGATGATCGGGCTCCACCAGCGCGAGTCCCACTCGTGCTCGCGCGGCAGCACGGCCTCGCCGTACTCCTCGAGCAGTCCGGCGTTGGACTCGTACCAGTGCGGTCGCTCCCAGCCGGCGGTCTCGAAGAAGACGGCGCCGAGCTTCTTCTGCGACTCGTGCATCGGGGCCCGCCGCTGGTCGCGGTCGGACTCGTACTGCTCGGCCGGGTGGACGATCCCGTAGGTCTTGACGAACGACTCGGTGGTGCGCAGCCGGGTGTGCTCGCGGCGCATCTGGTGGGGGTGGAAGCGCGCGATGTCGCTGTGGCTGACATCGATCTCGCTGTGGCCCTCGGTCATCCACTCGGCCACCGCCCGGCCGACGCCGGGGCCCTCCTTGATCCAGACCGCGGCCGCCGTCCACAGCCCCTTGACCGGGCTCTCCCCGAGGATCGGGTTGCCGTCGCAGGTCAGCGAGAGCAGGCCGTTGATGGCGTAGCGCATCTCCGCGCCCTCGGCCCCGAGCAGCTCGGGCATCAGCTCGTAGGCCTGCTCCAGCTGCGGGTCGAAGTCGTCGGAGGTGAACGGCATCTCGGTCGGCGACAGCTTCGCCTGCTCGATCGAGGGGATGTCCTCGGGCTCGTGCAGGATCGCGCGGTGGGCGTAGGAGCCGACCTCCATGTCGGCGCCGTGCTGGCGCTCGTAGCAGAAGGTGTCCATGTCCCGGACGATCGGGAAGTTGATCTCCCCCTGGCCCCCGGAGAGCTGCGGGCAGGGCCCGACGCTGATCATCTGGTGCACCGCCGGGGTCAGCGGGATCGAGATCCCGGCCATGTCGCCGATCTTCGGGCTCCACACGCCGCAGGCGATGACCACGTGCTCGGCCTCGATGTCGCCGCCGCTCGTGCGCACCCGGGTGATCCGGCGACGTCCACCCGCTTGCTCCTCGGTGTCCAGGCCGGTGACCTCGACGCCCGGAACGACGGTGAGCTCGCCGGTCGCCAGGGCGCTCTCACGCATGATCGTGCCGGCCCGCAGCGAGTCCACCACCCCGACCGAGGGGGTCCAGAAGGCCCCGACGAACTGGTCGGTCTCGATGAACGGGACCTTCTCCTTGACGAACGCCGGGTCCACCAGCTCGGACTCGATGCCCCACGCCCGGGCGCTCGACATCCGCCGGCGCAGCTCCTCCATCCGCTCCGGCGTGCGGGCGAGCTCGAAGCCGCCGGACTGCGTGAAGACGCCCATCTCCTGGTACTGCCGCACCGAGTCCAGCGTCAGGTCCGTGATCTCGCGGGAGTGGTCCACCGGGAAGATGAAGTTCGAGGCGTGGCCGGTCGAGCCACCCGGGTTGGGCAGGGCCCCCTTGTCCACCTGCACGATGTCGCGCCAGCCCAGGCGGGCCAGGTGGTGCACGAGGCTGTTGCCGACGATGCCGGCGCCGATGACCACGACGCGGGCGGTGGCGGGAACGGTGGCCATGATTCCTCTTCCGGGAACACCAGTCGGTTGCACGATACGCAACAGATTGCGTGATGCGAGACAAGTCAAGAATCAACCGCCCCAGGCCGGGTGTCAACCACCCCCGGTCGAGGCGCAGCTACCGGTGCGCCCAGCCGAGGCGGTGCGAGACTTCGAGGGCGGCCGCGACGACGCGGGTCACGACCTCCTCGGTGCGCTCGGGGGTCAACCGGAAGGTCGGTCCGGAGACGCTCAGCGAGGCCACCACGTCGCCGTGCGCGTCGCGGATCGGCGCGGCCAGGGCACTGAGGCCGACCTCGAGCTCGTCGACGGCGGTGGCGAACCCCTGCTCCCGGACTAGGTCGAGCTCCTCGGCCAGCTGCGACCTCGTGGTGATGGTCAGGGGCGTGTACGCCGCGAGCGGGCCGAGCAGCGCGTCCACGGCGGGGCGGTCGAGGCCGCTGAGCAGCACCTTGCCGTTGCTCGTGGCGTGCAGCGGGATGTGCTGGCCCACCCAGTTGTGCGACTGCAGGGCCGAGGTGCCGGCCACCTGGTCGAGGTAGAAGGCCGAGCTCTCGGAGAGCACCGCCAGGTTGACGGTCTCCCCGGTGGCGGTCGCGAGCTGCCGGCTCACGGGCCGCGCCTCCTGCACCAGGTCGAGCCGGGCGCTGGTGGCCCCCGCCAGGCGCAGCACGCCCACGCCGAGGCGGTACTTGCCCCGGTCCTCGGTCTGCTCGACGAGCCGGTGGGACTCCAGGGTGGCGACCAGGCGGAAGGCCGTGCTCTTGTGGACCTCGAGCTCGGCGGCGATCTCGGTGACCCCGACCTCGCCCACCCGGGCGAGCACCTCGAGGATCGTGAGCGCGCGATCCACGGACTGCACCACGCCGGCGGGCTCGCGGGGCCCCGACGGGCCCGGGGCGTCAGCCTCGGGAGGCGACTGGGTGGCCCGTTCCGAGGTGCGGCGCATGGGGGCAGAGTAGCCGAGACTGTGTTGCGTATCGCACAATGAGTTTCGTCCGGCGCAACAGCCCCGAGCCAACTCCCCGACCAGGCAGGACCCGATGGCGTTCCCCAGCTCTCCCCAGGCCTCCAGCGCCACCGCTCCCGCAGGGGACTTCGTGCTGATCCTCAGCTGCCCCGACCGCCCCGGCATCGTGCACGCCGTCACCGGGTTCCTCGGACGGCACGGCGGCAACATCCTGGAGAGCCAGCAGTTCGGCGACCAGCTGGTCGGGCGGTTCTTCATGCGGATCGACTTCTCCGTCGCCGAGGCGATCGAGCCCGCCGATCTCCGCCAGGACTTCGTCGGCGTGGCCGACGAGTTCGCGATGGAGTTCGAGCTCTGGGACGCCACGGCCCCGTACCGGACCCTGATCATGGTCTCCAAGCAGCTGCACTGCCTCAACGACCTGCTGTTCCGGGCGAGCACCCGTTCGCTGCAGATCGAGATCCCCGCCGTGGTGTCCAACCATCCCGACGCGGAGGCCCTGGTGCGCTCCTACGGGCTGGAGTTCCACCACGTCCCGGTCACGGCGCAGAGCAAGCCGGAGGCCGAGGCGCGCCTCCTCGAGCTGGTCGAGCAGACCGGGACCGACCTGGTCGTGCTCGCGCGCTACATGCAGGTCCTCTCCGACGACCTGTGCCAGCAGCTCGCCGGGCGGGCGATCAACATCCACCACTCGTTCCTGCCGAGCTTCAAGGGAGCCAAGCCCTACCACCAGGCCTTCGACCGGGGCGTGAAGCTGGTCGGCGCCACCGCGCACTACGTCACCGGTGAGCTGGACGAGGGGCCGATCATCGAGCAGGACGTGATGCGGGTGGACCACGGCTACCACCAGGACCAGCTCGTCTCCGCCGGCCGGGACGTCGAGGCGCAGGTGCTCTCCCGCGCTGTGCGCTGGCACAGCCAGTCCCGGGTGCTGCTCAACGGGCACCGCACCGTCGTCTTCCGCTGAGGCACCAGACCAGCACCGCAAGCGCACCGAGCCAGGCACCACCGAGGGAGGTCCAGAGCATGCTGTCGGACATCGAGATCGCCAACGCGGCGGTCCTCACGCCGATCCGGGAGGTGGCGGCCGCGACCCTCGGGATCCCCGAGGAGCACCTGGTGCCCTACGGCCACCACAAGGCCAAGGTCGACCTGACCTACCTGGCGTCCCTGGCCGACCGTCCGCTGGGGCGGCTCGTGCTGGTGACCGCGCTCTCCCCGACCCCGCCCGGCGAGGGCAAGACCACCACCACGGTGGGCCTGACCGACGCACTGCACGGGCTGGGGCAGCGAACGGTCGCCTGCCTGCGCGAGCCGTCCATGGGGCCGGTCTTCGGGATGAAGGGCGGGGCGGCCGGCGGCGGCTACAGCCAGGTGGTGCCGATGACCGAGATCAACCTGCACTTCACCGGCGACTTCGCGGCGATCGCCGCCGCCAACAACCTGCTCTCCGCACTGATCGACAACCACGTGCACCACGGCAACGCGCTCGACCTCGACGTCCGGAGCATCACCTGGAAGCGGGTGCTCGACACCAACGACCGGGCCCTGCGCCAGGTGACGGTGGGCCTCGGCGGTCACGTCAACGGGTTCCCCCGCGAGGACGGCTTCGACATCGTGGTGGCCTCGGAGCTGATGGCGATCTTCTGCCTCACCGAGTCGTGGGCCGACCTGAAGCGGCGCATCGGTGACATCGTCGTCGGCTACAACCGGGCCACGGTGCCGGTGACGGCCCGCGAGCTCGGCGCGGACGGGGCGATGGCGGCGCTGCTGCGCGACGCGCTCGCCCCGAACCTGGTGCAGACCCTGGAGGGCGCGCCGGCGTTCGTGCACGGGGGCCCCTTCGCCAACATCGCGCACGGCTGCAGCTCGGTGTCGGCCACCCGCGCCGGGTTGCGCCTGGCCGACATCGTGGTGACCGAGGCCGGCTTCGGAGCCGACCTCGGCGCCGAGAAGTTCGTCGACATCAAGTGCCGCAAGTCCGGCCTGCGCCCCGACGTCGCGGTGGTGGTCGCCACCGTGCGGGCGCTGAAGTACCACGGCGGAGTCGCGCTGGCCGACCTCGCGACCGAGGACCTCGGCGCGGTCGAGGCCGGCATGGTGAACCTGCGCCGCCACCTCGACAACGTCCGCGACGTCTACGGCATCGCGTGCGTCGTCGCGGTCAACCGCTTCCCGAGCGACACCGACGCAGAGGTGGCGAAGGTCGTCGAGCTGGTGGCCGCCGAAGGCGTCCGGGCGTTCCCCGCGACCCACTTCGCCGACGGCGGTGCGGGGGCCCAGGAGCTGGCCAAGGGCGTGCTCGCGGCGCTGGACGAGCCGTCGCCGTACACCTTCTCGTTCACCTACCCCGACGACCTCTCCCTCACCGCGAAGGTCGAGGCGATCGCGACCCGGCTCTACGGCGCGTCGCTGGTCACCTGGGACGCCAAGGCCCGGCGCCGGCTCACGCGCATCGAGCGTGACGGGTACGGCGGGCTGCCGGTGTGCGTGGCCAAGACGCAGTACTCCTTCTCCACCGACCCCACGTCGCTGGGCGCTCCCTGTGACCACGAGCTGCACGTGCGCGAGGTCCGGCTCTCCGCCGGCGCGGGCTTCGTGGTCGTGGTCTGCGGCGACATGATGACGATGCCCGGGCTGCCGGCAGAGCCGTCCGCGTCCCGCATCGACCTGGCCGACGACGGGACCATCCTCGGGCTCTCCTGAGGCTGCCTGAGGTCTCACCGGGTCTCGAGGCTCCCGCTGGTTGAGGTGCGAGCGGAGCGAGCCTCGAAACCCACGTCACCGGGTCTCGAGGCTCGTCGCCGGGGCTCCTCGCACCTCGACCAGCGGACCTTCCCGCTGGTTGAGGTGCGAGCGGACCTTCCCGCTGGTTGAGGTGCGAGCGGAGCGAGCCTCGAAACCCCTGAGCCCTCCGGCGCCGGCTCAGTCGCCCAGCTCGGCCCGGCGCCGGATCACGTACTCCTGGAGCTCCTGGCGCACGGCGTCGTCGAGCGGCGGCGCGACGTACTCCTCGAGCTTCCTGCGGTAGATCTCCTCGGCCCGGGCGGCGGCGTCCTTGCCGCCGTTGCGCGTCCACCGCTCGTAGTTCTCCGAGGAGGAGAGCAGCGGGCGGTAGAAGCAGGTCCGGAAGCGCTCCATCGTGTGCATCGCGCCCAGGAAGTGGCCGCCGTGGCCGACCTCCTCGTGGGCGCCGAACGCCATCGACGCCTCGTCGATCTCGAGCGGGGTGAACTCGGCTCGCATCATCTGGAGCAGCTCGATGTCGACGATGAACTTCTCGTAGCCCGCGACCAGTCCGCCCTCCAGCCAGCCGGCCGAGTGCATGACCCAGTTCGCGCCGGCCAGGAAGGTCGGCATCATCGTCATCAGGGCCTCGTAGCCGGCCTGCGCGTCCGGGACCTGCGAGGAGGTGAGCCCGCCGCCGGTGCGGAACGGCAGCCCGAAGTGGCGGGCGATCTGGCCGGTGCACAGCAGCCCGATCCCCGACTCGGGCGTGCCGAAGGTCGGCGAGCCGGACTGCATGTCGATGTTGGAGAGGAACGACCCGAAGATCACCGGGGTGCCCGGCCGGATCAGCTGCGAGAGCGCGATCCCCGAGAGCGCCTCGACGATCTGCTGCACCAGCGCCGCCGGGATCGTCACCGGAGACATCGCGCCCATCAGGATGAACGGCGTGAGCACCACCGGCTGACCGGCCCCGGAGTACTCGAACTGCGCCTCGAGCATCCGGTCGTCCCAGCGCAGCGGTGAGTTGCAGTTGATCAGCGAGATCGTCGCCGGGACCTCCTCGATCGCCTCCCGCGATCCGAACAGGATCGACGACATCGCCAGCGTGTCCGCGGCGTTCACGCCGGACACCACGTTGCCCATGTAGATCTTGTCGGTGAGCGTCTGCAGCGCGTACGTCATGTCGAGGTGCCGGCTGTCGAGCGGGGTGTCGTTGGGCTCGCAGATGATGCCGCCGGCGGAGTCCAGCACGTCGAAGGACTGGGCCAGCTTGGTGAAGCTGGTGAAGTCGTCCATGGTCGCGTCGCGGCGCACGTCCCCCTGGCGGACGAACGGCGGGCCGTAGACCGCCCCGAAGGCCATCGAGTCACCGCCGATGTGCACGTTGTTCGCCGGGTTGCGCGCCTGTACGTCGAACTCCCGAGGCGCCTTCGCCACCTGCTCGAGCACGAAGTCGGGGTCGAGGAAGACCGTGTTGTCCTCCACCCGCTGACCGGCCCGGCGGAAGAGCTCGAGGGCCCGGTCGTCCATGAACTCGACGCCGATCTCGACCATCAGCCGGCGCCAGCCCCGGTCCAGGGTCGCCATGGCTTCCTCGGAGAGCACCTCGTAGCGCGGCATGCGGTTCTCGAACATCGGACCTCCTGGGGAGAGACGGCGAGCGCGTCGCCCTTGACCGCACCTGCGCGGCATCTTAGCCTCATCATGTGGGACTAGGGTTCCACATCATGGAACCCCGCACCAGTGCCCAGACCCAGACCTCACCTGCCCCAGGGAGCCCCGTGCCGACCGCCACCGCCACGACGAGCAGCGGGACCCAGGCGGTCGACCGCGCCGCCCTGCTGGTCTCGACCGTCGTGCACGCGGACGAGCCGCTCAGCTTCGCCGTCCTCCAGGACGAGTCCGGGCTCGCCAAGTCGACGACCTCCCGGATGCTGACCGCCCTGGAGCGTTCCGGACTGATCGAGCGCGACGCCAACGGCTCCTACGTGGCCGGCCGGCTCTTCTGGCTCTACGCCGCGCGGCACGACCCGTGGCAGGAGGTGGTCCGCCTCGCCGGGCCCACGATGGAGCGGATCAGCGAGGACACCCGCGAGACCGTGCACCTGAGCGTCACCCGGGGCGACCGCGTGGTGCAGGTGGCCCAGGTCGACTCGCGCTACCTGCTGGGCACCCGCGACTGGACCGAGATCGAGGTCTCGGCCCACCTCTCCGCGCTGGGCAAGATCTTCTACGCCTACGGGGCGCTCGCGCTGCCGACGGCGCCCCTCGAGAAGGCCACCTGGGCGACGCTGGACCGGATCGACGACCTGCGCCGCGACGGCGAGCTCACCCGGCGTCGCGGCTGGGCGGTCACCGCCGACGAGCTCGAGGTCGGGCTCACCGGGCTGGCCGTCCCGGTCTACCGCGGCCGCGGCGAGCTGATCGCCGCCCTGGGCATCTCGGGCCCGACCCCGCGACTTCAGGGGCGGCACGACGAGGTCGGCCGTCACCTGCTGGACCATGCCGCGCAGCTCTCCACGCTGCTGCGCGGTCGCACCCACAAGGAGGGCGTGGCATGACCATCACCCCGACCGCACACCCGCTCGGCTCCCCCGCCACCGGAGGCCCGCGATGACGCCCGAGGAGATCCTCCAGGGGTTGTACGACGAGACGCTCGTCGGCAACGCCCCCCGGGTCCTCGAGCTGACCCAGGAGGGCCTGGATCTCCGGATGGAACCCCAGACGCTGCTCTTCGACGCCCTGATCCCCTCGCTGGAGGAGGTCGGTTCACGCTTCGAGCGCGGAGACTTCTTCGTCCCCGAGATGCTCATCGCCGGGCGGGCCATGTCCGGTGCCATGCAGGTGCTGCGTCCGCTGCTCGCCGAGACCGGGGTGCAGACGATCGGGAAGTTCCTGATGGGCACGGTCAAGGGCGACGTCCACGACATCGGGAAGAACCTCGTCAACATCATGCTCGAGGGTGCCGGCTTCGAGGTGATCGACCTCGGCGTCCAGGTCGCACCGGAGAAGTTCGTCGCCGCCATCGAGGAGCACCAGCCCGACATCGTCGGCTTCTCCGCCTTCCTCACCACCACGATGCCGATGTTCAAGGCCAACCTGAACGCGCTGACCAAGGCCGGCATCCGCGACTCCGTGATCGTGATGGTGGGCGGGGCCCCCGTCACCCAGGAGTACGCCGACGCGGTCGGCGCCGACGGCTACGCGGCCGACGCCTCGCAGACCGTGAAGCGGGCCAAGGCCCTGCTGAAGGACAGGCGCGCCACGGTGTCGGCATGAGCGCCCCCCGCCTCGAGACCGTGCTGCGCTCGGCGACCCAGCAGGTGGTCATCGGGCACGACACCCGCTTCTGCCTGATCGGCGAGCGCATCAACCCCACCGGGCGGCGGATCTTCCAGGACCAGCTCCGCGCCGGCGACCTCTCGGCCATCGAGCGTGACGTGAAGGCCCAGGTCGAGGGAGGCGCCGACGTCCTCGACCTCAACATGGGGGTGCCGCTCACCGACGAGGCCGACCTCCTGGCCCGGGCGATCACGATGGTCCAGCAGCTCACCGACAAGCCCATCTGCATCGACTCCTCCGTGGTGGAGGCGCTCGAGGCCGGCCTCTCCGTCTACCAGGGCCGGGCGCTGGTCAACTCGATCACCGCCGAGGACGAGCGCATGGAGCAGATCCTGCCCCTGGTCAAGAAGTACGACGCGGCCGTGATCGCGCTGCCCAACGACTCCGACGAGATCCCGATGGAGGTCGAGAAGCGGCTCGTGCTGACCCGCAAGATCATCGAGGTCGCCACCCGGGAGTACGGCATCGCCGCCGCGGACATCGTGATCGACCCGCTGGCCATGCCGATCGGCGCCGACCAGGAGGTCGTCAATACCACGCTGGAGACCATGCGCCGGATCCGCGAGGAGTTCGGGGTCAACATGACCTGCGGCGCCTCCAACGTCTCCTTCGGCATGCCCTCGCGGCACGCGCTCGGGGCGGCGTTCCTGCCGATGGCGATGACCGCGGGTCTGACCTGCGCGATCATGGACACCCGCACCCCGCAGATCGTGGAGTCCGTCAAGGCCGCCGACCTGCTGCTCGGGCACGACGAGTGGGGCGGCGCCTGGATCGCCGCCCACCGGGCCCGGCAGGCCCGGGACACCGAGGCGGTCTCGTGAGCGGCGGGTCATGACCGACGACGGCGACTTCACCCTCGCCGAGGTCCCCGACGCGCCGAACCTCGCCCGGGAGGGCCTGATCGAGGCCCCGGGGGCCGAGCCGGCCAGCCACGACGGGACCGGCCGCGTCAACCTGGCCTTCACGGTCCACACCGCCGGACAGGTCACGAGCGACCCCAGTGGTGGGACCAGTGGTGGGGCCAGTGGTGGGGCGCCCGGGGGCCCCCCGGGGGCACCCCCGACGCAGCGCACCGTCCGGGTGCCGCCGGGGGTCACGGTCTTCGACTCGGCGTCCTGGAACGGGATCGCGATCGACTCGACCTGCGGCGGGCACGGGACCTGCCACAAGTGCCGGGTGCGGGTCGAGGGCGGGGCGGTGCCGATCACCCGGCACGACGAGCGCACGTTCAGCGGTGAGCAGATCGCCGCCGGCTGGCGGCTCGCCTGCCTGGTGCAGGCCACCGGCGACCTCGCGGTCGAGGTCCCCCCGCTGACCACCCGGCCCAAGGCGGCGACCGTCGGGGTCGGGCGCCAGGTGATCCTGCGCCCCGCGCTGCAGAAGCGCTACGTCGAGCTCCAGGAGGCGACGCTGGCCGACCAGCGCACCGACCTGGCGCGGCTGACCGACGCCGTCCCCGACCTCGAGCTGAGCGCCGACCTGCACGTGCTGCGCCGGCTCGCGACGGTCCTGCGGGAGTCCGACTTCAAGGTCACCGCCGTCGTCCTCGACGAGCGGCTGATCGACGTGGAGCCGGGCGACACCACCGCGGCCCGCTACGCGATCGCCTTCGACCTGGGCACGACGACGGTGGTCGCGACCCTGCTCGACGTCGGCACCGGCACCCCGCTCGCGGTGGCCTCCATGCTCAACAAGCAGCAGCCCTTCGGCGGCGACGTGATCACCCGGATCAGCGCCACGATGATGGACAAGGACACCCTCGGCCGGCTGACCGAGGCGGCCGGCGCGACGCTGGCCGAGCTGGCCGTCCAGGTGTGCCGCGAGGCCGACGTCGACCCGGGCCAGGTCTACGAGGTCGCGGTCGCCGGCAACGCCACGATGACCGCTCTGGTGCTGGGCATCGACCCGGAGCCGCTCGGGGTGGCGCCGTTCGTGATGACCTCGGCGCAGCCGCCGTCGGTGCTGGCCACCGAGGTCGGCCTCACCCTGCACCCGCGCGCCCGCGTCTTCTTCTTCCCCGCCCTGGGGGCCTACGTCGGGGGCGACATCGTCGCGGGGATGCTGGCCACCGGGATGGACCGCGACAAGCGCACCCGGCTCTTCATCGACGTCGGCACCAACTGCGAGATCGTGCTCAGCGACGGCGACACCATTCTGTCCACCGCGGCGCCCGCCGGGCCGGCCTTCGAGGGCGGCGCCATCCGGTGCGGCATGCGGGCCGCCGACGGCGCCATCGAGGTGGTCCGGCTCGACCCCGCCGCCGCCGAGGGCACCCCCGCCGTCACCCTCGGCGTGATCGGCGACGTCGAACCCCGGGGGCTGTGCGGCTCCGGCCTGGTCGACGCGGTCGCCGAGCTGGTCCGGGTGGGCCTGCTCGACCGGACCGGGCGGCTCGTGCCGGACGAGGACGCCAAGGGCCTCGTCCCGGCCCTGGCCGACCGGCTGGGCAGGATCGGCGAGGAGCGGGTCTTCGTGCTGCACCGCCCGACCCCGCAGAGCGAGCCGGCCGAGTGCGTCTACCTCTCCCAGCGCGACGTGCGCGAGCTCCAGTTCGCCAAGGCCGCCATCTCCACCGGCTGGACGCTGCTGCTCGAGCAGCTCGGCCTCGAGCAGCGCGACGTCCAGCAGGTGCTGCTCGCCGGCTCCTTCGGCAGCTACCTCTCCGCCGCGTCCGCGGTGCGGATCGGGCTGGTCCCGAGTCTGCCGGTGCTGCGGATCGTGGCGGCCGGCAACGTCGCCGGCGAGGGCGCCAAGATGGCGTTGCTCTCCGTGCGGGAGCGCGCCGGCGCCACGGCACTGCTCGAGGAGGTGACCTATGTCGAGCTCTCCGACCGCCCCGACTTCAACGACAAGTTCGTCGGGCAGCTCGCCTTCGGCGACTGACCGGGGCACCCGCACCGCCCTCGTCGCCTGCGGGGCGATCGCCCAGCCGGCCGCGGTCATCGCGGCTCGCCACGGGTGGCCGCTCGACGTGCACCCGCTGCCGCCGCTGCTGCACAACCAGCCGCAGCGGATCGCCGGCGAGGTGCGCCGGCTGGCCGTCGCGCTGGCCGGGTCGTACGCCCGCGTCGTCGTCGGGTACGCCGACTGCGGGACCTACGGCGCGTTGGACGTCGTGTGCCGCGACCTGGGCCTGCGCCGGCTCCCGGGGCTGCACTGCTACGACCTGTACGCCGGGGAGTCCCGGCTGGCACGCTTCTTCGACGAGCAGCCGGGCACCTACGTGCTCACCGACTTCCTGGTGCGCTCGTTCGCGCGCACTGTCGTCCAGGAGCTCGGCCTGGACCGCTGGCCCGAGCTGCGCGACACCTACTTCGGGCACTACACCCGGGTGGTGTGGCTGGCCCAGGCTCCCGACGACGAGCTGCGTGGGCTGGCCGCCGCCGCCGCCGCCCGGATCGGCCTGCCGCTGACCGTGGTCGACACCGGCGACTCGGGCCTGGCCCGGGCCCTGCGCGACGTCGTACGGACGGAGCAGGGGGTTGCTCCCTCCGGATGACGTCCTGGGCGGGCCGGGGACGCCGAGGCGCAGGGCGGGGTGGCGTCCCGGCCCCAGCTCTACGGCGTCGGCCTCACCCGCTGGGAGATCCGCGGCCAGGTGCGGGCGCACCGCTGGCAGCCGGTGGGCGACCAGTCGTTGTGCCTGCACAACTCGGCCGTCAGCGACGAGGGCCACCGCTGGGCGGCGGTCTTCCAAGGTGGGCCTGTCTGGACGGCGCGTCCGCTCTCGTGGCCGGGGGTCTCGAGCAGCCCGCTCAATCGGCGAGCGCGACGTCGGGCGGGAGCTGCACCGACGCGGGCTGCCCGCCCCGCAGCGACAGGTGCTGCGCCGCGACCACCGGAACCGCTACTACCTCGATCTCTACTGGCCCGAGCTCCGCCTGGTCGTCGAGATCGACGGGATCCACCACACCTGGGCCGAGAACGTCGTCGGCGACGCCCTGCGCCAGAGCTCCGTGGCCCTGCGGGGCGACACGGTGCTGCGCCTGCCGCTGCTCGGGCTGCGACTCTGCCCGGACGACTTCTTCGCCCAGGTCCGGCAGGCGCTCCTCGAGGCGGGCCACCGGGACGTCCCCCCGCAAGACGTCATCCGGGCAGAGCAACCCCTTGCTCCGGTCGGATGACGTCCCGGCGGGGTCAGCCGCGCAGCCGCTCCAGCAGGTCGGTGCGCCAGGCCTCGGTCTCGGCGACCTGGTTGAACGTGAAGACGTGCAGGCCCTCGACCAGGGCCGCGGGCGACGCCAGCGCGGGGGCGCACCGCTCCAGGAACCGCTCGCCGGTGAAGCCACCCGGCGCGGCGAGCCGGGCGAAGGTCCCCTTGTTCTTGGCCAGGAACCGGCTGGACTCACCGACTCCGATCCTGGTGGCCATCCCGAGCAGCTTCGCGCGCTCCACCGGGCCGGGGATCCCCAGGTAGAGCGGCATCGTGATCCCCCGAGCGCGCATCCGCCCGATCCAGACCCGGATCAGGTCGGGATCGAAGGTGAGGTTGCTGACCACGTGCGTGGCGTGGCGGCGCTTGTCCCACATCGACTGGACGGTGAGGTCGTCGGTGATCGTCGGGTGCGACTCCGGGTAGCCGGTGATGCCGACCTGCGCGAACGGCCGGCCCAGAGCGGTGAGGTCCTCGAGCAGGGAGAAGGAGTCCGGGTAGTCCCCGACCGCCTCCGCGTCCCCGCTCGGCACGAAGACCCGGGTGATGCCCTTGCCGGTGAGGCGCTCGCTGATCTCGGCCAGCTCGCCGCGCCCGCTCACCATCCGTGCCGCGAGGTGCGGCACGACGGCGTACCCGTGACCGGTCAGGCGCTCGGCGAGGTCGAACGTCGCCTCGAGGCCCTTGGTCGGGGACGCCGTCACGGTCAGCACCCGGTCCCGCGGGACGTGCTGGAGCACCTTCTCCTCGGTCGAGGGCGTGGGCAGCACCTCGTAACGAGCCTGCTCGAGCAGCCGGACCATCGTCGCGGCGGTCTTTTTGTTGCGCATTGAGCAACTCATTTCATGATGCGCATCAGAACGCCTTCAGCGTAGCGGCCCGGCAGCCTCCGGTACAGGGTTGCGGATCGTCAACCAGGACACCGCGCCACCGAGCGCCAGCAGGACGGCGCAGGCGATCATCGCGGAGCGGTAGGCGGCGTCGAAGGCCACGGGGTCCGCGTACTCCGCGCCCCCGAGACCCACTGCCACGGGCAGCGCCGCCACCGCGAGCAGGGAGCCCGCCCGGGCCAGCGCGTTGTTGACGCCGCTGGCGATGCCCGCGTGCTCGTCGGGCGCCGCCGCCAGGACGGTCGCGGTGAGGGGCGCCACCAGGAGTGCCAGGCCGAGGCCGAAGACCGTGACGCCGGGGAGCACGTCGAGCCGGTAGTGCACGTCCACCCCGACCCGCAGCAGCAGGGCGATCCCGGCGGCCATCACGAACGGACCGAGCGTCATCGGGAGTCGCGGGCCGATCCTGGCCGCGAGCTGACCGCCCCGGGCCGCGAGGAGGAGCATGATGATGGTCAGCGGCAGCAGCGCCAGGCCGGCCTCGAGCGGTCCGTACCCGCCGACCGTCTGGAGCTCCAGCACCAGGAAGAACAGCGCCGCCCCCAGGGCGCCGTACACCAGGAACGTCATCAGGTTGGCTGCGCTGAAGGTGAGGTCACCGAAGATCTGGAGCCGGAGCATCGGCTCCCGCACCCGCTTCTCGACCGCGACGAACCCGACTCCCGCCACCAGGGCGACGACGCCGGCGTACGGCGCCAGGGTGCCGCCCCACTGGATGAGCGCGTAGGTCAGCGCGCCGAGGCTGAGGGCGCCCAGGCCGGCCCCGGCGACGTCGAAGTGGGTGGACGCGTGCGGGTCCCGGGTCTCCGGGACGGCCCGCTGGGCGATCACCACCGTGAGCGCCGCGACCGGCAGGTTGATCAGGAAGATCCAGCGCCAGTCGGCGTACTGCACGAGACCACCGCCCACGAACGGCCCGACCGCGGCCGCGATGCTGCCCAGCCCGGTCCAGGCGCCGATGGCGCGGGCCCGGTCCTCGCGGACGAAGGCCCCCTGGATCATGGACAGGCTGCCGGGGGTGAGCAGCGCGGCGCCGACACCCTGCAGGATGCGCGCGACGATCAGCACCTCCGCACTGGGAGCGAGACCGCAGAGCAGCGAGGCGACCGCGAACCAGACGGTGCCCACCACGAAGACGCGGCGGCGACCGAACCGGTCGCCGAGCGAGCCGCCCAGCAGGATCAGGCTGGCCAGGGACAGCAGGTAGCCGTTGGTCACCCACTGCAGCTCGGCGAGGCTCGCGTCGAGGTCCTCGCCGATGGTCCGCAGGGCGACGTTGACCACCGTCCCGTCGAGCAGGGTCATGCCGGAGCCGAGCACGGCGGCGGCCACGACCGCCCGCCCCGTGGGCGTCCCGAGCCGAACGGTGCTCATGGGGGGCTCACAGAGGGCTCATGGGGAGACCATCTCGGGCCATCGGGACTCGTGGTGGGGCACATCGTGGGCTCGGCCGGTGCTGCCCCCGCTCAGGGCTGCAGCACCCGGGTGGCGATCCAGGCGAGGTCCTCGGAGGTGCGCTCCGGGGAAGCCGAGGGCTGCATGACGTGGCTGAGCACGAACCGGACGACCATGTCGATGGCTGCGTCGAGGTGCTCTCCCTCCAGGGGGACGGCATAGGGCTCGATCCGTTCGAGGATCACGGCCTTGGCGGCCGCGAGCAGCGAGTGGGAGTGCGTCGTCAGCAGCGGCAGGAGCTCGGTGTCGGCACCGTGCGTCGCGGAGACGACCGCGTGCAGCAGCCGGTTGCCGCGGGCCAGGGTGAGGACGTCGCGCGAGGCGCCGGCGATCGCGGCGGCCAGGTCGTCGGGGTGGGTGTCGAAGGCGTGGTTGACCACCCCCAGGAACCGCTGCAGCTCGTGCTGGATGATCGCCTCCGCAAGACCGGCCTTGGTACCGACCTCGTTGTAGACCGTCTGCCGGCTGACCCCGACGTGCTCGGCGAGCCTGGCCATGGTCACCCGCGACCAGCCCAGCTCGGCGGTCAGCTCGACCGCCGCGCGCACGACCCGCTCGCGCTGGGTCGGCAGCGCGGGCAGCGGCTGCAGGATCGTCATGCCCTGCAGTCTAGGGAAGGCCCGGCCCACGGGGGTCGGTCACGCGGGCGCCGATCAGCCCGACACCGGCCCCACCCGGAAGTCGGCGGCCACCGGCACGAAGTCGACCTTGTCGCGCACGCCGCAGTCGGGGCAGCACCACCGGTCGGGGATCTCGGACCAGGCGGTGCCGGCCGCGAAACCTTCGTGCTCGTCACCCGCCGCGACCTCATAGACGTAGCCGCAGCCGGGGCAGCGAACGGCGAGGGGGTCGGAGTCTCGAGACGGTTGCTGCGCAGCCTCGTCGCCCAACGGGGTCGCTCGACCCTCCTCGACCAACGGGGCGGGCGCCACCGACGAGGCGGCGGCGACCGAAGGGGCGGCGTACCGCGCGAGGATCCGCTCGCGCCGGCGTGGGTCCAGGTTGGCCCGGGTGAGGTCCCCGGCCACGTGCGCCACCACCCGGGGGTCCATCACCCGGCGCCACAGCGGGGGAACGAGGGCCAGCACGATCATCCCGGCGTAGCCCGTCGGCAGCACCGGGGACTCCTCGTGGTCGCGCAGCGCCTGGTAGCGCCGGGTCGGGTTGGCGTGGTGGTCGCTGTGACGCTGGAGGTGGTACAGCAGCACGTTCGTCGCGATGTTGTTGGAGTTCCAGGAGTGCGACGGGTCGACCCGCTCGTAGCGCTCGCGGACACCGACCCCCACCCGCTGGCGCAGCATCCCGTAGTGCTCGATGTAGTTCACGACCTCGAGCAGCGAGAAGCCCACGACCGCCTGGAGCAGCAGGAACGGCACGATCCCCACGCCCAGCCAGCCGACCAGGGCGCCCCAAAGGACGGCCGACATCAGCCAGGCGTTGAGGACGTCGTTGCCGATCCGGAAGGGATGCCGGCCCCGGCGGGCGTACCGTCGCTGCTCCAGACGCCACGCGCTGCGCAGCGAGCCGACGACGGTGCGCGGCCAGAAGCGGTAGAACGACTCACCCAACCGGCTGCTGGCCGGGTCCTGCGGGGTGGCGACGCGGACGTGGTGTCCACGGTTGTGCTCGATGTAGAAGTGGCCGTAGAAGCTCTGGGCCAGGGCCACCTTGGACAGCCAGCGCTCGTGGCTCTCCTTCTTGTGGCCGAGCTCGTGGGCGGTGTTGATGCCGATGCCGCCGATGCAGCCTATGGAGACCGCAAGGCCGACCTCGTCCGCGACAGAGAGCTGCCCGCCGTGACCGAGGGGGTCACCGTGGGCGATCAGCCACAGCGCCCCGACCAGGCCGACGTACTGGACCGGCAGGAAGAGGTAGGTGATCCAGCGGTAGTAGCGGTCCTCCTCGAGGGCCTCGAGCACGTCGTCGGGCGGGTTGACGCGGTCGAGACCGGCGAGCAGGTCGATCGACGGCACCACGACCAGGATCACCAAGGGACCGATCCAGAGGAACGCCCCGCGGCCGGTCGCCCACCAGCCCCCGTAGCCGATGAAGGCCAGGGCCGGGACGACCAGGCCGATCAGCCAGAGGTGTCGCTTGCGGTCGCGCCACCCGACGGTCGAGGCGGCGGGGACCGTGCTGTTCGCGGTGCGGCGTTGGAGCGGGGACATCAACGCGCCTTCCTGCCGGTGGTCGGTGGCCGGGCGGCCACGTGCGGTTGACACAATCATAGAATTTGTACAGTTTTTTGACAATGGGGCACTTTTTGTAAACAGGCGTCGCCGTACCCGGTGCACGCCCGCCCGGCCCAGCCGTCGGGGCCCGTGACCGCACTTGCCCAGGCGGCCTCCGCCGGGTGAGATGGACCGGTGCCCAACTCACCCACCGCCCACCTGCCCTGCGGGGTCGACTTCGGCGGCACCGGCATCAAGGCCGCCCCCGTCGACCTGGGGACCGGCTGCTTCGCGGCCGAACGTTCCCGCGTCCCCACCCCGCAGCCCTCGACCCCCGACGCCGTGGCCCGGGTGCTGGTCGAGCTGCTCGACCACTTCCCCGACGCCGACGGCCCGGTCGGGGTGACCGTGCCCGGGGTGGTGCGCCACGGCGTGGTGCACTCGGCCGCCAACATCGACCACGCCTGGCTCGGCACCGACGCCGACGCTCTCTTCACCCGGACGACGGGGCGCGACGTGCACGTGCTCAACGACGCGGACGCCGCCGGTCTCGCCGAGGTGAGGTACGGCGCGGCACGCGGCCGGCGCGGGACGGTGCTGGTGACGACCCTGGGCACCGGTATCGGCTCGGCCCTGGTCCACGACGGCGTGCTGGTCCCGAACTTCGAGCTCGGCCACCTCGAGATCGACGGCCACCATGCCGAGAAGCGGGCCGCGAACAGCGCGCGCGAGGAGGAGGAGCTCTCCTGGGCCGAGTGGGCCGGGCGGCTGCAGACCTACTACCGGACCCTGGAGAGGCTGTTCTCCCCCGACCTCTTCGTGGTCGGCGGCGGGGTGAGCAAGAAGTCCGAGCAGTTCCTGGGGTTGCTCGACCTCGAGACCGAGATCGTCGCCGCCTCCCTGCTCAACCGGGCCGGGATCATCGGCGCCGCCCTCTTCGCGGACGAGGGCGGCGACTGACGGGTCAGTCCTTGCCGCGGATCGCGGCAGCGACCGCCTTGGGCACGTCGGGGTGGAAGACCGCCGGGATGATGAAGTTCGGGTTCAGCTCGTCGTCCTTGACCACCAGCGCGATCGCCTCGGCCGCGCGCAGCAGCATCTCGAGGGTGATCTCCGAGGCGCGGGCGTCGAGCAGACCGCGGAAGACTCCCGGAAAGGCCAGCACGTTGTTGATCTGGTTCGGGTAGTCCGAGCGGCCGCTCGCCACGACCGCGGCGTACTTCTCCGCCTCGGCCGGGTCGACCTCCGGGTCGGGGTTGGCCAGCGCGAAGACGACGGCGTCGTCGGCCATCTCCTCGATCCACTCGGGCTTCAGGATCCCCGGCGCGCTGACGCCGATGAAGACGTCCGCGTCCCGGAGCACGGTGTGCAGGTCGCCCCGGGCCCGGCGGGGGTTGGTCGCCGCGGCCAGCTCACGGTGGGCGGGCGCCAGCGACTCGTCGTCCGCGGAGAGCGCACCGGCGCGGTCGACCACCACGACGTCGGTCACACCCGCGGCGAGCAGCAGGGTGACGATCGCCGTACCGGCCGCGCCACCGCCGGAGACCACGACCCGCACCTCGGCGAGGCGCTTCTTCACCACGCGCATCGCGTTGGTCAGCGCGGCCAGCACCACGATGGCGGTGCCGTGCTGGTCGTCGTGGAAGACCGGGATGTCGAGGCTCTCGCGCAGCCGACGCTCGATCTCGAAGCAGCGCGGCGCCGCGATGTCCTCGAGGTTGATGCCGCCGAAGCCCGGGGCGATCATCTCGACGGCACGCACGATCTCGTCGGTGTCCTGCGTGTCCAGGCAGATCGGCCAGGCGTCGATGTCGGCGAAGCGCTTGAAGAGCGCCGCCTTGCCCTCCATCACCGGCAGCGCCGCGCCGGGGCCGATGTTGCCCAGGCCGAGCACGGCCGACCCGTCGGTGACGACCGCGACGGTGTTGCCCTTGGTGGTCAGGCGCCAGACGTCCTCGGGGTGCTCGGCGATCGCCATGCTCACCCGGCCGACCCCCGGCGTGTAGGCCATGGAGAGGTCGTCACGGTTGCGCATCGGGACCTTCGAGCGCACCTCGATCTTGCCGCCGAGGTGCAGCAGGAAGGTCCGGTCACTGGTCTTGTGGACATCGACGCCGGTCAGGGCGTCGACCGCGATCTCGAGCTCGTGGGCGTGGTCGGCGTCGCTCGCCGAGCAGGTGACGTCGACGACCAGCCGCTCGTGGCTTGACTCCGCGACGTCGATCGCGGTGACCACACCACCGGCCCCGGCGATCGCCGTGGCGACCGCTCCCACGACTCCGTGGTCGAGCGCGGTGTGCAGGCGCATGGTGATCGAGTACGACGAGGTGGTGGCGGCCATGGAGCGAACCATGCTCCCGAGTCGTGGTTACCGGCAAGTCACCTGTGCACCACAACGACCAGAACTACCCCGGCGGGGCCGATCCGGGCGGCTCCGTCAGCTCACGCCGAGGTGGTCCAGGAGATTCTTCGAGAACCGGTCCCCCATGGTCGCCATGACACCCTTCATGGCAGTGGTGACGGCGGGCGACGACAGCCTCGGCAGCGGCAGCTCCACGACCACCTCGAGGCTGGTCCTCAGCAGCGTGCCCCCGTCGGCCTCCGAGAGGTCGTACCACCCGTTGACGCCGGTGCGCTCGACGCGCCCCGACGGCGGGTCGTGGGCGAAGTCGATGTGCTCCAGGTCGGTGAAGGTCATCTTCTCGGTGAAGGCCGGGGCGAGGCCGACCCCGAGCACCTCGAGGCCGCTCATCTGCCAGGACCACGCGTGGCCGTCGGCGTCGATCTGCTTCACGAACGGCGTCATCCGCGCGATCAGGAGCGGGTCGACCAGGACGTCCCAGATCGCCTGTCGATCGGCGGCCACCACGGCCTCGGCCTTCGTCGTGGCGGTGAAGCGGTTCATGCTGCCAGGGCCTTCTCGATGTCCCCGGCGATCTTTGCGGGCTTGGTCGTCGGGGCGTAGCGCCCGATCACCCGTCCCTGCCGGTCGAGCAGGAACTTGGTGAAGTTCCACCTGACCTTGTTGCCGAGCAGGCCGCCCTTCTCCGAGCGCAGCCAGCGGTAGAGCGGGTGAGCGCCCTCGCCGTTGACCTCGACCTTGGAGAACAGCGGGAAGGTGACCCCGAAGCTGCGCTCGCAGAATTCGGCGATCTCCGCGTCGTCACCGGGCTCCTGGTCGCCGAACTGGTCACAGGGGAAGCCGAGCACCGCCAGCCCGCGGTCGGCGTACTGCGTGTGCAGCTCCTGGAGGCCCTGGTACTGCGGGGTGAAGCCGCACTGGGAGGCGGTGTTCACGACCAGCACCACCTGACCGGCGTACGACGCGAGGTCGACGTCGGTGCCGTCGTTGGCCCGGGCGGAGAAGTCCTGGAGGGTGGTCATGCCGCCATCCTGACAGCCCCGTGGTGACCAGTTCGTGACGCGTCAACGGTTTAGCCGCCTGCGTCGTGGGCACGACCCCAGTGCACCCGCAGACCGGGTCGCCGGTGGACCAGTCCAGCTGGACCGGCGCACCGACACCGATCACCAGGAGAACCCCGCGATGTCCTTCGTGACCATCTTCACCGTCAGCACCATGACCTTCGTGCTGGTCGTGCCGGCCCTGATGATCCTGGCCCTCACCACGCTCTCCCCGCTGCGGCGCGCGGTCGCCGCGTCCACCGCCGACGAGTCCCGCGACCTCACCGACGCCACGTCGGTCAGCGACCGGGACCCCGCGGAGCCGGCGCGGCTGCGCCTGCTCCCGTCCGCCGCCTGAGGACCCGGACCAGCAGCACCAGCGAGACCACCTGGCACAGCGCGACGATGACCACCAGGTCGCCCACCCGGCCGTCGTAGAGCCACCCGGAGAGCGCCCCGCCGACCAGCGCCGCGGCACCCTGGAAGGCCGCGAACACGCCGTAGGCGGTGGCCAGCCGTCCCGCCGGCACCAGGTCGGCCACCAGCGCCTTGACCGTGGAGTCCTGGACGCCGACCGCCGCCCCCCAGACCACGACACCGGCCAGCACCACGCCGAGCCGGGGGTCGAGCGCCAGCAGCGGCACCGCGGCCACCAGCGCCGGCAGCACCAGCAGCACCCGGGCGCCCACCTTGTCGTAGGCGAAGCCGGTCGCGAGCGCCGAGACCGCCTCGACGGCCATCGCCAGCGCGTAGACCACGGGCACCAGGGCCGGGCGCACGAGGTCGTCGGCGACGAGGTGGAAGGAGATGATCCCGAAGGTCATCAGGCCCAGCGTGCTGGCCGCGCACGAGACGGCGAAGACGAAGAAGCGGCGGGGCAGCCGGGTGGGGTGCTCCAGGCCGCCGCCGGCCCGGACCGGCATCGGGGCCTCGTCGTAGACCGTCATGTCCGGCACCCGCCGGCGCACGAGCAGCAGCAGTCCCATCGCCACGGCGCCCGGCAGCGCCAGCGTCGCGAGGCCGGCCCAGGTCCGCGCGGTGAGCGCGATCACCGCGGCGACCAGCAGCGGACCGGCGAAGGCGCCCACCTGGTCCAGGGCCTTGTGCACCGCGAAGCCCCGACCGCGGCCCACCGCCCGGGCGGCGTGCGCGAGCAGCGCCGACTTCGACGGGCTGCGGACCGCCTTGCCGGTGCGTTCGAGCAGCACCATGGCCGCTCCGAAGGCCAGGCCGGCCCCCCCGAGGAACGGCGCCACCGCCATCAGGGGGACGCATACGGCGGTCAGGCCATAGCCGACGATGGTGAGTGACCAGTACCGCCCGCTGCGGTCCGCGAACGGACCCGAGACCAGGCGCAGCACCAGGGCTGCGGCCTCTCCGGCGCCGGTGACCAGGCCGACGACCAGCGCCGAGGCCCCCAGGCTCGCCAGGAAGGGGCCGGTGATCGCCCGGGCGCCCTCGTAGACCATGTCGGCGGCCAGGCTGACCACGCCGAACCACACCACGGTCCGCCACGGTGACCAGGCGGGCAGCGCGCTCGGGGGGCCGGGCGGGCCGGAAGGGCCGGGCGGGCCGGGGTCGACCGCGTCGGTCGGGTTCATCGGGCCTTCACGATCCGGACGCTACCGTCGTCCGGGTGAGGACGAACGAGCGGCCGAGGGTGCTGGTCGCCGAGGACGAGAAGCGGCTGGCCGACCTGCTCGAGCAGTCCCTCGACGAGGCGGGCTGGTCCGTCGACGTCGTCGCCGACGGGCCGGCGGCCTACGACGCGGCCCTGCGTCAGGAGGCACCGTACGACGTCCTGCTGCTCGACTGGATGCTCCCCGGGATGGAGGGCGTGACCGTCTGCCGCCGGCTCCGCGAGCTCGGGGTGCGCACCCCCGTGCTGATGCTCACCGCCCGCACCACGGTGCCCGACCGGGTGACCGGGCTCGAGGCCGGCGCCGACGACTACCTGCTCAAGCCCTTCGACCTCGACGAGCTGATCGCCCGGCTGCGGGCGTTGCGCCGCCGCGGGGGCACGGACGAGGACGAGCGCCCGCTGCGGGTGGGTGAACTGGTGCTCGACCCGTCCTCGCGCCGCACCCACCGCGGGGGGCAGGAGATCGAGCTCTCCGCCCGCGAGTTCGACATCCTGCGCCTGCTGATGGAGCGGTCGGGGCGACTGGTCACCCGCTTCACGATCCTCGACGAGGTCTGGGACGGCGAGACGGACCTGCGCAGCAACGTGATCGACGTGCACGTGGCGGCGCTGCGGGCCAAGATCGACCGGCCCTTCGGCACGCAGACCATCACCACCCTGCGCGGTGCGGGCTACCGGGTCGACGACCCCGCATGAGCGATCTCGCCCGGGACCGCGGGCGCCACGGACGCCGGGCCCGCGAGCGCCTGGCCCGGCTGCCGCTGCGGGTCCGTCTCGTGGCCGGGTTCTCGGCGACCATGCTGCTGGTGCTCACCGCCGCCGGGGCCTTCGTCTACTGGCGGGTGGAGGTCGCGCTCGACCGCCAGCTCGATGACGACCTCGCCCGGGGCACGAAGATCCTGGCCCCGCTGGTCCAGCCGGGGGGACGGGTGGCCGCCGACGGGGACGGCCTGGTCGGCGCCGAGCTGTACCAGGTGCTCGACCGCGAGGGCCGGGTGCTGTCGTCGAGCGCCAGCCTGGCCCGCCGGTCACTGGTCTCGCGCCGCACCGTGGACCGCGCGCTCGAGGCGCCCGTCACCACCGACATCGTGCGCGACGTCGGCGCCCTGCTGCCCACCAGCGAGGACCCGCTGCGGGTGCAGGCGACCCGGCTGCCGGACGCCTCGGGACAGAGGGCCGCGGTGCTGGTCGTCGCCGTCCTGCGCGACCACCGCGACGAGGCGTTGCTCGAGCTGCTCGCCCAGCTCGCCGCCGCCGGCCTCGGGGCCCTGCTGGTGACTGCCTTCGTCGGCGACCGGCTGGCCCGCTTCGCGCTGCTACCGGTGGAACGCTACCGGGCCCAGGCCGACGACATCGCCGCCGGCGCGAGCGGCGTGCGGCTCGAGGTGCCCGTCGCGCGCCACGACGAGGTGACCCGGCTGGGGCACACGTTGAACACGATGCTCGACCGGCTCGAGGAGGCCGTGGAGCGCGAGCGCCACTTCGTCAACGACGCGAGCCATGAGCTGCGCACACCACTCACCCTGCTCTCCACCCGGGTGCAGCTGGCGCGGCGACGCAGCCGCAGCGTCGCCGAGCACGAGGCGGTGCTGACCGAGATCCAGACCGACGTGGTGCGGCTGGTCGCCCTGGCCGAGCACCTGCTGCGGGTCGGCCACGACCCCGACGACGGGGCCGTCGGGCCTGACGGGCCCGACGGGCCCCATGGGCCCCCGAGGGCCTCCGCGGTCTGCGACCTGGCCGAGGTCGCCCAGATCGAGGTCGAGCGACGCCGCGCCCACGACCCGGCGCCCGCCGCCGGGGCGAGCAGCGCTCCGGCCGCTCCCGAGCCGGTGCTGCGGGCAGGTCCCGACGCGGTGCCGGTGGCGGTGGCTGCTGCCTCGGTCGGCCAGGTGGTGGGCAACCTGCTCGACAACGCCGCCCGGCACGGCGCCGCCCCGGTGCAGGTGCGGATCGACCGGAGCGGCGCTTGGGGCCGGCTGGTGGTCAGTGACGCGGGGCAGGGCATGGACGCCGAGCTGCTGGCCACCGCCACCCGTCGGTTCACCCGGTCGGCCGACTCGCGTTCGCGGGAGGGCTTCGGGCTGGGCCTGTCCCTGGTCGAGGGGATCGTGACCCGGGCCGGGGGCGAGCTGCGCCTGTGCAGCCGGGGGCGGCACGAGCGGCACGGCCCGGCGGCCGGGGCGGCCGCCGTGGTGTGCGACCACCAGGCCGAGGGTCTGAGCGTGACGGTGCTGCTCCCGCGCGGCTGAGCTCACGAGCGGGGGGCGTCGCCCCCCAGGCCGCCGTCGACGCCGACGACGCCGGGCCACGCCTCGCCCCAGACGTCGCCGTACGCCAGCTCTGAGAGCGGCTTGCGTCGGCGCGGCTTCTCCTCGCGGCCCCGGGTGCGCTCGTCGACCCCGCCCGGGTCACCGCGGAGACCGATCGCGATGCCGGTCATCACCCGGTGGTGGTCGGGGACGCCGAGATCGGCCTGGACCGCAGCCTGGTCGAACCCGGAGAACTGGTGGGCGTGCAGGCCCATGGCGCGGGCCTGGAGGGTGATGTGGGCCGCGGCCTGGCCGAGGTCGTACTGCGTGGACCGGCCGCCGCCGTTGCCCTCCGCGTCGGGGGCGACCTGGGTGACGCTCACCAGCACGACCGAGGCCCGCGGCACCCAGCCGGAGTTGCCGCGGCTCAGGTGGCGCACCAGCACGTCGTGGCTCGCGCTACCGCGCTCGGCGACGAAGAAGGACCACGGTTGGGAGTTGCCCTCGCTGGGGGCCCACTGGCCGGCGCGCAGGAGCGTCTCGAGCTCGGCCGGGGCCAGGCGGTGCTCGGCGTCGAAGACGCTGGGGCTCCAGCGCGAGCGCAGCGGCTCGGCCAACGACTCCGCACCCGGCTGGGGTGCCCGAGGTTCGCTCTGGGGGTCGGTCCGGCGTGCGGGGGAGGGTTGAGGCATGGCGTCCACTATCCCGGGCGGCTACCTGGTGCTGGAGGGCGACTGGGTCGGCTGGTTCTGCTCGAGCTGGTCGCTCTGGTCGCCCTGGACCAGCCCGATGACCAGGAAGGCCCCGAGGGCGAGGGCGGCGATGCCCAGCAGGAGGAGAACGACGGACGGCTTCATGGGTGGCCTCTCGGTGCCGGATCTGCTCGGGGACTGTCGGGGCTCCCGTGCCCGCAGGGGTCTGGTCCATGCCCTGCTGCCGGGAGCAGCGTGAAAGAAGTTTCAACCAGGACCAATCCGGGGGGCCGGGGGGACCGAACCACCGGCAACCAACAAGGATCCCCCACACAGTTCGGAGCACACCCCATGCGCACCATGAAGACCAAGACCATCGCCGGCCTCGCCGCCACCGCCCTGCTCGCCCTGCCCCTCACCGCCTGCAGCAGCAGCGACGAGACCAGCACCGCCAGCTCCAGCGAGTCGTCCTCCTCCTCCACGACGCCGCCCGAGCCCGTCGCCGTCGTCGACGCCCTCTCCGGCGAGTCCACCGCGATCGCCCTCGACAAGGGCTTCACCGACGCCCTCACCTCCCTCAAGCTCACCCCCGGCGTCGTCGGCGACGCCCAGCTCGAGGCCGGCTCCCTGATCTTCCCCATCACCGGCGGCAACGTCACCGTCTTCAAGCAGGGCGAGGTCTCCCCCTACGTCATCGGCCAGGTCCAGCACGAAGGCTCCGGCCTCTCCCTGACCGCCGGCAAGACCGTCATGGAGCTCACCAACTTCAACGTCGACCCCGGCTCCTCCAAGGTCTACGGCGACGTCACCGTCAACGGCGAGGTCGCCGCCACCAGCGCCTTCCTCTTCTCCCTCGACGGCCGCACCCTCAAGCCCCTCGCCACCGAGGGCTCCAACGCCGTCCTCGAAGGCACCAAGGTCGCCATCTCCCCCGTCGCCGCCCCCGTCCTCAACGACGTCTTCAAGACCGACGCCGTCAAGCCCGGCCTCCTCGTCGGCATCGCGAAGATCACCGTCGCGACCAAGTGACGTACGCCTGAGTGGCTGAGGGGATCCCAGCTTCCTCTCGGCGTGCGACGGGCCCCCGGAACCTCGTGTTCCGGGGGCCCGCTCCGCGTCCGCTGCGCGGCATGCCCCGGGGCCGCCCGGGTACGGGAGGTCGACCCGACCACCACGACCAGGGAGACCGCCCGTGTCGAACGACGCCATCGTCATGCTCAAGGACGACCACAAGGAGATCCTCGCCGCCTTCACGAAGTTCGAGGAGGCCGGCGACGGAGCCCTGAAGACCAAGGCCGGGCTGGTCGACCGGATCATCGAGCTGCTCACCGTGCACACCTATCTCGAGAACGAGATCATGTACCCCCGCGTCCGCACGCTCGTCCCCGAGCTGGAGGACGACGTGCTGGAGTCCTACGAGGAGCACCACGTCGCCGACCTGCTGGTCGTCGAGCTCGCCGCGATGAAGCCGGACGATGAGCGGTTCACGGCCAAGGCCACCGTGCTGATCGAGAACGTCCGGCACCACATCGCCGAGGAGGAGGACGAGTGGTTCCCGAAGGTGCGCGAGGCACTCGGGCGCAACGTCCTGCAGGAGATCGGTGAGGCCATGCGCGAGAGCCGGAAGACCGCGCCGCGCCGGCCCTCCCAGCCCAGCGCGTTGAAGAAGACCATCGACGCCGTCATCTCCTGAGGCGGACGGTCGGGACGGGGTCTCGAGGCTCGGGCGCGAGCGCCCTCGCACCTCGACCAGCGGACCCGGCGCGAGCGCCCTCGCACCTCGACCAGCGGACCCGGCGCGGGCGCCCTCGCACCTCGACCAGCGGACCCGGCGCGGGCGCCCTCGCACCCCGGCCCCCGGGTAGAACACGAAGAAGGCCGGTCACCCATCTCTGGGTGACCGGCCTTCACACCTCGTGGTGCGCGAGGGGGGAGTTGAACCCCCACGTCCTTTCGGACACACGGACCTGAACCGTGCGCGTCTGCCTATTCCGCCACTCGCGCAGATGCGGGCCAAGGTTATCCCAGCGCTCGGGACATTCCCAAACCGGGCCCGGTATCGACCCGGCACCTCCCCGAGGGGCTTGCGGCGCCGGACGAGCGGGCACCGTTACGATCGTCGCACCCGGTCACCGCTGGGCGTCGCCGGCCGTGGCGGACCCACGGGCGGGCCACGACCACCGTGCTCAGACGACCAGGAAGGAGGCGGAGGAGTGAACGGGCTCTCCAAGTTCGAGCAGCGCCTCGAGCAGATGATCTCCGGCGCGTTCGCAAAGGCGTTCCGCTCGGCCGTCCAGCCCGTCGAGATCTCCGCCGCCCTGCAGCGGGAGTGCGACAACAACGCACAGATCCTCTCCCGGGACCGCCGACTGGTCCCCAACGACTTCCACGTCGAGCTGTCCGAGACCGACCTCGAGCGGCTGGCGCCGTACGACTCCGCCATGGCCGACGAGATGATCGAGCAGCTCAGCGAGCACGCCGAGCAGCAGGGCTACTCCTTCCCCGGCCCGGTCAAGGTCGGCTTCGAGCCCGCGCAGGACCTCACCACCGGCCGTTTCCGGATCCGCAGCAAGGCCGAGGCCAAGGTCACCGGCCAGGCACCTGCGGGCCGCTCCGGGGACACGCGCGCAAGGACGCCGCGCGCCCGCGCGGTCCTCGAGGTGAACGGCACGCGCCACCCCCTGGTGGCCCCGGGTCTCGTGATCGGTCGCGGCACCGAGGCCGACGTCCGGATCAACGACCCCGGCGTCAGCCGGCGCCACATCGAGTTCGTGGTGCCGTCGGCCGAGCCGGGTCGCCTCGAGGTCCGTGACCTCGGCTCCACCAACGGCATGCTGGTCGACGGGCACCGCAGCACCCACAGTCGGGTGCGCAACGGCACCCAGGTCAAGATCGGGAACACCACGATGACGGTCCACGTCGAAGAGGGCACGGATGTCTGAGCTCACGCTGTTCCTGGTCCGCATCGCCTACCTCGCGATCCTGTGGATCTTCGTGCTCTCGGCGATCTCGGTGATCCGCTCCGACATGTTCGGCGCGCGCGTGCCCGACGCCGCTCGCGGCGCCGCGCCGAACCACGGCCGCAAGCCCCAGAAGGCCGGCAAGCCGCCCAGCAAGCGCCGCGGTTCCCCCAGCCACGTGCTGGTCACCGAGGGCGCGAACACCGGCGAGCGGGCCGAGCTCGAGCACGCCCCGATCCTCGTCGGCCGCGGCACCGACGCGGCGATCCGTCTCGACGACGACTACGTCTCGACCCGCCACGCCCGGATCGCCGCCTCCGGCGACGAGTGGTTCGTCGAGGACCTCGGCTCCACGAACGGCACCTACATCGGCAGCGTGCGCATCACCCAGCCGACCACCATCACCCTCGGCACCCAGGTCCGCGTCGGCAAGACGATCCTCGAGCTGAAGAAGTAGCCGATGAGCGAGACCTCCCCCAACCCCGTGGCCGAGCCGGCGCCTGCCCTGCGCCTGGCGTACGCCGCGATCTCCGACGTCGGCCGGGTCCGCAAGGACAACCAGGACTCCGGCTACGTCGGTCCGTGGCTGATGGCCGTCTGCGACGGCGTCGGCGGCGCCGCCCGCGGTGACGTCGCCTCGGCCACCGCCGTCCAGCAGCTGCGCAAGCTCGACGTCCCCCCGACCGAGGACCTCCTCGGGCAGGTCGCCGGCGCCCTGCACCGTGCCCACGACCGGATCGCCGAGCTCGTCGACGAGGACCCGGCCCTCACCGGCACCAGCACCACCGCCACCGTCGCGCTCTTCGACGGGACCCGCCTCGGCATGGGCCACGTCGGGGACAGCCGGGCCTACCTCTTCCGCGCCGGCGAGATCCGCCGGCTCACCACCGACCACACCCTGGTCCAGGGCCTCGTCGACGAGGGCCGGATCACCGAGGCCGACGCCCGGGTGCACCCGCACCGCAACCTGATCCTGCGCGCGCTCGACGGCATCCACGAGGCCGAGCCCGACCTCTTCCACGTCGAGCTCGCCGAGGGCGACCGGCTGCTGCTGTGCAGCGACGGCGCCTGCGGGGTGCTCGACGACGCCCGGCTGGCCGACATCCTCTCCACCGGCAGCCCCGACTACGCCGCGGTCGAGCTGGTGCGCGCCAGCCTCGAGGCGGGCAGCTCCGACAACGTCACCTGCCTGGTCGCCGATGTCGTGGACGCCGCGACCCCGCTCGAGGAGGAGCAGGAGCCGCAGCTGGTCGGCGCCGCGGCCGAGCTGCGCAAGCGCGTGCCCCGTGGCGCCAAGGGCAGCCTGTTCCGCGGCCACCGCTCCGGCGACACCGGCGAGCTGGACCCGGTGCCGGCGGCCTCCGACGACCTGCCCGACAACGTGCCCTTCGCGATCTCCAACGACCCGATCGACCCCGAGCAGGCGCGCTACGCTCCTCGCCCCCCGCGCCGCTTCGCCTGGCTCAAGCGGCTCCTGGGGCTGGCGATCCTGGTCGGCCTGGTCTGGGTCGCCGGGAGCGTGGCGTGGTCGTGGAGCCAGCAGCAGTACTACGTCGGCGAGCAGGACGGCACGGTCGTGGTCTTCCGCGGCATCAACGCCGATCTGCCGGGGCTGACGCTCTCCACGCCGTACGAGACCACCAACGTCACGCTCGACCGGCTCTCGGACTTCGACGCCGACAACGTCCGCGAGGGCATCGACACCGGCAGCCTCGACGACGCCCGGCGGGCCGTCGACAACCTCGCCGCCAAGCAGTCCACGGATCCCGCCGCCACCTCGGGGACCTCCTCCTCGGGCACGGCGAACGGCTGATGGCGATGAACCAGACCGGCGCTCTCCTCGGCTTCGTGCACCGCCGCCGGCGCGGCGCGGAGCTGTTCCTGCTGGTGCTCGCGCTCGCGGTCGGCGTCGGGGCGTACGCCGCGGTCGGGATCGGCGTCCAGGGCGAGGTCCCGGCCGACATCCTCGGCTACGGCGGCGGCCTCACGGCCCTGGTGGTCGTCGCGCACGTCGTGGTCCGCTTCGTCGCGCCGTACGCCGACCCGGTGCTGCTCCCGGTCGTCGCGGCGCTCAACGGCCTGGGCCTGGCCGTCATCCACCGCCTCGACCTGGCCAAGGAGGCGGACGACAAGGCGGCCGGCTTCGCCTCGCAGCAGCTGGTCTGGATGGCCGTGGGGGTCGTGCTCTTCGCCCTCACCCTGCTCCTGCTGCGCGACCACCGCATCCTCCAACGCTTCACCTACACCAGCGGCCTGGCCGCGATCGTGCTGCTGCTCCTGCCGCTGGTCCCCGGTCTCGGGGCGACCATCAACGGCGCCAGCATCTGGATCCGGGTCGGCCCGTTCAGCTTCCAGCCCGGCGAGGTCGCCAAGGTGATGCTGGTGATCGCCTTCGCGGGCTACCTGGTGCTGCACCGCGACGCGCTGGCCCTGGCCGGACGCCGCGTGCTCTTCCTGGACCTCCCCCGCGGGCGCGACCTGGGGCCGATCCTCGGCATGTGGGTCGTCAGCCTCGGCATCCTGGTCTTCCAGAAGGACCTCGGCTCCAGCCTGCTGTTCTTCGGCCTGTTCCTCACGGTGCTCTACGTCTCCACCGAGCGCCCGGGCTGGTTGGTCGTCGGCGGCGCGCTGTTCCTCGGCGGCGCCCTCGCGGCGTACACCTTCGTCGGCCACGTCTCCAACCGGGTCGACGTCTGGCTGCACCCGCTGAAGTACTACGACAGCGCCGGCGGCAGCTTCCAGCCCGTCGAGGCCATGTTCGGCATGGGCTGGGGCGGGCTGATCGGCCGGGGGTTCGGCAACGGCATGCCCGAGCGGGTCCCCTACGCCGAGTCGGACTTCATCATCTCCTCGATCGGCGAGGAGCTGGGCCTCACCGCGGTCATCGCCGTGATCCTCTGCTACGGACTGATCGTCGAGCGGGCCCTGCGGGCGGCCCTGGTCTGCCGCGACGGCTTCGGCAAGCTGATGGCCACCGGCCTGGCGGCGGTCTTCGCGCTCCAGGTCTTCGTCGTCATCGGCGGCGTCACCGGCCTGATCCCGCTGACCGGCCTCACCACACCGTTCCTCTCCTACGGCGGCTCCTCGCTGGTCGCGAACTGGGTGATCATCGCGTTGCTGCTCCGCATCTCCGACCAGGCCCGCCGGCCGATCCCGACCCTCGCCGAGGACGACGCCGCGGTCGACAGCGAGTCCACCCAGGTGGTGAAGCTGGCGTGAACAAGCCGATCCGCACGATCTCCCTGTTCTGCCTGCTGCTCTTCGTGGCGCTCATGCTGAACGCGACCTACCTGCAGTACTGGAAGGCGGGCTCGCTGGACGACGACCCCCGCAACCGCCGGATCCTCGCCGCGTCGTACTCCCGCGAGCGCGGCGCGATCCTGGTCGACCGGACGCCCGTCGCCCGCAGCGTCCCCTCCGACGACCAGTACAAGTTCCAGCGCACCTACCCGCAGCCCTTCAAGTACGCCGCGATCACCGGCTGGTTCTCCTACTACAGCCAGACCGGCGTCGAGCGCTCCGAGAACACGGTCCTCTCCGGGGACGACTCGTTGCTCTTCGTGACCAAGCTGGTCGACCTGCTCAGCAACAACGCCACCAAGGGTGGCAGCGTGCAGCTGACCCTCGACCCCGACGCCCAGAGCGCGGCCTTCGAGGGCATCTCGGCACTGCCTGGCAACGTCGAGGCCTCCGTGGTGGCGCTCGAGCCGAGCACCGGCAAGATCCTGGCCATGGCGTCGCTGCCCAGCTACGACCCGAACCAGCTCGCCACCCACGACCTCGGTGCCGTCCAGAAGGCCTACGACCGGCTGGACGCCGACCCGAGCCAGCCCCTGCTCAACCGGGCCATCCAGACCCGGCTCGCGCCCGGCTCGACGTTCAAGATCGTGACCGCGGCGGCCGCCCTGGAGAGCGGCAACTACGACGCCGACTCGCTGGTCCCCGGCGGGGCCACCTACCAGCTGCCGCTGACCAGCGGCGACAGCGGCCTGATCGACAACGAGGGTCGCGACTGCGGCACCGGGCGGATCCCGTTCACCCAGGCGATGGAGAACTCCTGCAACACGACCTTCGCCGCCCTGGCCAACGAGGTCGGTGCCGAGGCGATGGAGAAGCAGGCCGAGGCGTTCGGGTTCAACAGCAGCTACCTCGACGACCTCGGCCCGCAGGCGCAGTCGCTGTTCCCCAAGAAGATGGACGCGGCCGAGACCGGACAGTCCGGCATCGGGCAGTTCGAGGTGCAGGCCACGCCGCTGCAGATGGCGATGGTGGCCGCCGGGATCGCCAACGCCGGGACGGTGATGAAGCCGTACGTCGTCGACGAGGTGCAGTCGCCCGGGCTCGACGTGCTCGACAAGACCGAGCCGAGCGACCTCTCCCGCGCGGTGAGCCCGTCGACGGCCAGCGAGCTGACGAAGCTGATGGTCGCCACCGTCAGCGAGGGCACCGCCAGCCCCGCGGCGATCCCGGGCGTCGACGTGGCCGGCAAGACGGGCACCGCCCAGAGCGGGCAGCCCGACGTGCCGCCGTACGCCTGGTTCGTCTCCTTCGCCCCGGCCGACGACCCCCAGGTCGCGGTCGCGGTGATGATCCAGAAGGCGGACGTCGCTCGCGGCGAGATCGCCGGTGGCCTGCTCGGCGGACCGATCGCGAAGTCGGTCATGGAGGCGGTGATCAAGTGAGCGAGGCGGAGGACCACGGTTTCGCGGACGAGGCCGAGCGCTACCGCCTCGACTCCCGCATCGCCACCGGCGGGATGGGCGAGGTGTGGCGGGCCACCGACACCACCCTGGGCCGTACCGTCGCCGTCAAGCTGCTCAAGCCCGAGTACGCCGACGACGCCTCCTTCCGCTCCCGCTTCTCGACCGAGGCCCGCCACGCCGCCGCGCTGCACCACCCCGGGGTCGCCGCCGTCTACGACTTCGGCGAGGCCGGACGCAACGACGGCTCGGGCAGCGCCCGGCCCTACCTGGTGATGGAGCTCGTCGACGGCCAGCCGCTCTCGGCCCTGCTGCGCCCGGGCCAGGCGCTCGACCCGGCCGCGACCCGGGACCTGCTCGCCCAGGCCGCCGACGCGATCGGCGCCGCGCACGCCGCGGGCATCGTGCACCGCGACGTGAAGCCGGCCAACCTGCTGGTCACCCCGTCGCGCAAGGTCAAGATCACCGACTTCGGCATCGCCCGCGCCACCGAGGGGATCGGGCTCACCGAGACCGGCCAGGTGATGGGCACGCCGCAGTACCTCTCCCCCGAGCAGGCCGAGGGCCGCACCGCGACGCCGGCCTCCGACGTCTACTCGCTGGGCGTGGTGGCCTTCGAGTGCCTCAGTGGACGACGTCCCTTCGTCGCCGAGAGCGCCGTCGCCACCGCCCTGGCGCACCTGCGCGAGCCGGTGCCCGAGCTGCCGGACGACGTGCCCGCCGACCTCGCGGCCGTCGTCCGTCGCGCGCTGGCCAAGAAGCCCGGTGACCGCTACCCCGACGCCACCGCCTTCGCGGTCGCCCTGAGGGACCCGGCGACCGCCGCCACCCAGATCGTCGCCGCGCCCGCCCCCGACCACACGCAGGTCCTCCCCACGACTGGCCCGACGACTGGCCCGGTGGCCGGGGTGGGAGCCGGCGTGGCCGCCGGGATGGCCGGCGGGGTGGCCGGCGGGGTGGTCGGAGCGGGAGCCGCCGAGGCGGCCGCACCGACCCCGGCCGGGGGCACCCCCCCGACCGGAGCCCCGCCTCCGCCCGGCGACCCCGGCCGGGGCCGCCGTGGTCCGTGGGCCGTGGTTGCCGCGGCGGTCATCCTGCTGCTGCTGGTGGTGATCGCCGTCCTGCTCGGCAGCAACGCCGCCGACGACGGCGCTCCCACGACGCAGCCCAGCACGTCCCAGCCGTCCGCGACACCCTCGTCGGCCCCGGCTACGTCCGCGCCGGCCACCTCACCGGCCCCCACCTCACCGGCCCCCACGTCGGCGGCACCGTCCTCCTCGGCGCCCGCCCCGGCGGAGACCACGACCAGTGCGCCCGCCGACGACAGCGTGACGATCGCCGAGGGCGACTACGTCGGCCGTGAGGTCAAGGACGTCGAGAAGGATCTGAAGGCGCTCGGCCTGAAGGTCGACAAGTCCGAGCTGGACAACCCGGGCACCGAGCAGGAGGGGGCCGTCGACGGCGTCGATCCCGACGGCGAGCTGCAGAAGGGCGACACCGTCACGGTCAGCTACTACGGCAAGCCCGTCGTGGCCGAGACACCGGCGACCGATGCGCCCAGCTCCCCGAACGCAGCGGGCAAGAGCAACGGCAGGGGAAAGCGCTGATGAGCACCCCGCCGCCGACGGTCGGCGACCGCTACGAGCTCGGCGAGATGCTCGGGCGCGGCGGCATGGCCGAGGTCCGCAAGGGTCTCGACACACGGCTCGGGCGGGTCGTGGCGGTCAAGCGGCTGCGCACCGACCTCGCCAGCGACGCGACCTTCCAGGCCCGCTTCCGCCGGGAGGCACAGTCGTCGGCCTCGCTCAACCACCCCGCCATCGTGGCGGTCTACGACACCGGTGAGGAGTGGTCCGAGGGGCAGGGCCCCGGCGACCACGGGGTCGCCCAGCCCTACATCGTGATGGAGTACGTGGCCGGGCGCACGCTGCGAGACATCGTCCGCGAGGGGCGCAAGATCCTGCCCGAGCGGGCCCTGGAGATCACCAGCGGCGTGCTCTCCGCCCTCGACTACAGCCACCGCGCCGGCATCATCCACCGCGACATCAAGCCCGGCAACGTCATGCTCACGCCCGGTGGCGACGTGAAGGTGATGGACTTCGGCATCGCCCGGGCGATCAGCGACGCCGCGTCCACGATGACCCAGACCGCCGCGGTCGTCGGCACCGCCCAGTACCTCTCGCCGGAGCAGGCCCGTGGCGAGACGGTCGACTCGCGCTCCGACGTCTACTCCGCCGGTTGCCTGCTCTACGAGCTGCTCACCGGCCGTCCGCCCTTCATCGGCGACAGCCCGGTGGCCGTGGCCTACCAGCACGTGCGTGAGCCCGCCGTGCCGCCCTCCGACCACGACACCGACCTCCCACCCGAGATCGACGCCATCGTGATGAAGGCGCTGGCCAAGCCGCTCGAGGAGCGCTACCAGTCCGCGGCCGCCATGCGCAGCGACATCGAGCGCTACCTCGCCGGGCGACCGGTCCACGCGGCCGCCGTCCCGCCCTCGACCGCGACCAGCGTGGTGCCCGCCGTGGTCGGCGGACCGGTCTCGGACGCCACGGCCACCACGCCGGCCGCCGCCGCCCCGGCCGAGGAGGACGACCGGCGCAGCCGCGCCGGGCTGTACGTCGTCCTGGCCCTGCTGCTCCTGGTCCTCGTCGGCGGGGCGGCGTACCTGCTCCCCCGGGTCTTCGAGAGCCCGGTCGAGCAGACCCCGGTGCCCGACCTGATCGGCCTCACCGAGCGCCAGGCGCGCACCGAGGTCGGCGACGCCGGCCTGGCGGTCGGCCGCGTCGACTACGCGGCCGACGACTCGGTCGCCAAGGACGAGGTGATCAGCCAGGAGCCGAACCGCTCGAAGTACGTCGACCCCGGGGCCCAGGTCTCCTTCGTCGTCTCCACCGGTCGACCACTGGTCTCGGTGCCCTCGGTGACCGGCCAGGACAAGGGGCCCGCGGCTACGGCGCTGCGGACGGCCGGGCTGCGGCCCAGGCTGTCCGAGCGGGAGTCCGACGCCGCGGCCGGACAGGTCCTGGAGACCTCCCCCGGGGCCGGCGAGAGCGTCCCGGAGGGCACCCGGGTCACGGTCTTCTTCTCCGACGGCCCCGAGCAGGTGCCGGACGTCGTCGGCCTCAAGCGGGCCGACGCCGAGCGGACGCTGCGCAACGCCGGCTTCACGCCCGACGTCGTGACCTCCTCCGACACCACCGCCCGCAGGGGGACCGTCATCAAGCAGAGCCCCAGCGGTGGCCAGCGCGACCAGGAGGGCTCGATCGTCACGATCGTCGTGTCGACGTACCAGAAGCCGAAGCCGTCACCCACTCCGAGCGAGACGCCCAGCGAGACCCCGAGCGAGACCCCCAGCAAGTCCCCCAGCAAGACCCCGTCACCCTCCCCGACGCCGAGCGACACCCCGAGCGCCACGCCGCCGACCCAGTCACCCAGCCCCTCCTGAGCGGACCGGGCGACCAGAGCGGCCCGGGCGGCCCGGTCAGCGCAGCGGCGTGGCGTAGTTGAGGTTCAGCAGGCCGTCGTAACCCGGCGCGATCAACGACTCCTTGGTCTCGATGTCCCAGCCGACGGCGATCTCGGGGTTGGCGGCCTGCTCGCGGTAGACCTGCACGTAGTCGTCGGTGTCGATCGCGGAGAGCAGCGCGGCCGGTTCGCCGATCGCGGAGATCCGGTACGGCTGGCTGTACGGCACCCCCTGGAGCTGCACGGCGTTGCCCTCGCACTTGATGCCGGTGGTGGAGACGATCCGCTGGCCCTGGATGGTCACCGCACGAGCGCCGGCCTTCCACATGGCGTTGACCACCGCCTGGATGTCCTGCTGGTGCACCACGAGGTAGTTGAGGTCGAGGTCCGTGGAGTCGATGACGTCCTGCGGCGCGTCGGCCAGCGTCACGGTGACCCCAGGGCCGGTGCGCGGTACCAGGCCGGCCGGGTCGTTGAGCTCCTCTATCCTGCGCTGGTAGCGACTGACCTCGCGGTCGTTCACGGCGCTGGTGAGGATCTCGACCTCGGTGTTCAGGTCGTTGACCCGCTGGCGCAGCCCGGTGTACGCGTCGGCCTCGCTGCTGACCAGCGAGGCGAGGTCGGTGTAGCGCCCCGGGCGAAGGTCGGTGCCCTGACTGTTCTGGGCACTCACCACGAAGAGCGACCCGCTGAGCAGGACCACCAGCGGCGTCCCGATCCGCCACCGGGTCCACGGGCGACGGGGTCGGCGATCGGGCCGATGACCGGCCTTGCGACCGGACCAGGCACGGATCCGCTGCGCGCGGGGGGACGGGGTCGCGGGCGACCCGTCCTCGTCCGCGGAGGGCCGTGCATGGGATACGTGGGTCACGAAGACTAAGGTAGCCCGCGACCTGTGATGTCACGTCACGGGCGCATGTCGTCGAACCGAGGAGCCTCGTTCCAGTGCCCAGACAACGCCCCAAGGCGGACAAGCAGCACGACTTCCTGGCGCCGACCCGCGGACCGCTCTTCACGCCGCGGTTCATCGCGGCGGTGCTCCTCGTCGTGCTCGGTATCGCCTGGATCACCTACTACTACGTCGTCGTCCGCGTCGACCCGACCGTGGTGCCCGCCCCCAAGGCCGGCTCGCCCGCGTTCATGGCCGACATCGAGCGCTGGAACTACGTGATCGGCTTCGGACTGGTGCTGATCGGCCTGGTCGTGGCCGCCCACCCCTCCACGCCGCTGGGTCGGGGACGGGGTGTCGTCGTCGGCATGCTCGGCTGCTTCCTGATCGGGCTGCTGTGGATCTGCACGTTCTACGTGATCAGCGACGACCTGTCCCGGCTCCCGATCTTCAACGACCTGGGCCAGTCCAACCTGTTCGTGGGCATCGCCTTCATGGCCGTGGGCTTCACCTACGCCACCCGCTGGGAGTAGCCGAGGCGGCGCAGATGGGCCGCCAGAACCCGTCGAGTCGGCGCCGTTCGCCCTTCTTGCGACCCCCGGTCCGTCCTCGTGACGGGCCGGGGGTTCTGCACATGTGGGGACAACCCTGTGGAGAACTACACGCGTGTAGTTCTCCACAGGTGAGTGCACAGCTGTGGAGAACTTTGCCTGTGGATAACTCGCCGGCGACCCCTCGCACGCCGGCCCATCCACGCCGACTCGGCGGGATACGGCGACCCATCTGCGCCGACTCGGCGGGGTACGGCGGCGGGGGTCAGGCGAGGCTGAGGGTGCGCAGGACGACGCCCACCGCGAGGGCCAGGGCGACGGCGCCGAGGCCGGCGGACTGCCAGAGGGTGCGGCGTGAGCGCGGCGCGTAGACCACGATGACGGCGATCAGGGCGCCCCCGAGGAAGCCGCCGAGGTGGCCCTGCCAGGAGACGTTGGGCAGTGTCACGGTGATCACGAAGTTGATGCCGAGCCAGAGCAGGATCTGCTGGACCTGGCCGCGGACCTTGACGGCCAGCACGAGCAGGGCGCCCATCAGGCCGAAGACGGCGCCGGAGGCCCCGACGGTGAGCAGGTACTCCGGGGCCAGCAGGTAGACGAACAACGAGCCGGAGAGCCCGGAGAGCAGGTAGAGCGCCAGGAAGCGCAGCCGGCCCACGGCGAGCTCGAGCTGGGGGCCGAGGATCCACAGGGCGAGCATGTTGAAGCCGATGTGCCAGACCTCGACGTGGGTGAACGCGCTGGACAGCAGCTGCCAGTAGGCGCCGTCGCTGACGCCGGGCAGCCAGCTGCCGCTCTGCGCCGAGCACACCCGATGGGGGACGTCGAAGGCCTGGTCGCCGAGGCGGCACAGGGGCCTGGCGCGCAGGCCCAGCAGGTCGACCAGTCGGCTGTCGCGGGCGCCGGTGAGAGTGATGGCCAGCCAGACCCCGACGTTGATCGCGATCAGCACCATCGAGGTGAGCGCGGCGTTGCCGGGCCGCAGCCCTCCGTACGCCGTGCGCCCGCTGCGCGTGGTCCTCGCTCCCTCGGCGATGCAGGAGGGGCAGTGGAAGCCCACCGCGGCGTCCCGCATGCAGTCCGGGCAGATCGTGCGATCGCACCGCTGGCAGCGGATGTAGGACTCGCGGCCGGGGTGCCGGTAACACGTCGGCACCCCGGCGGCGCGGGTCTCGTGCTCGTTCAGGAGCGGACGATCTCGACGGTCTCGATGCCGACCGGCTCCGCCGGGCGGTCGCCGGGGCCGGTCTTGACCGCACCCAGCTGGTCGATGAGGTCGCGCGAGGCCTGGTCGGCGGCCTCACCGAAGATCGTGTGCTTGCCGTTGAGCCACGTCGTGGCGGCGAGCGTGATGAAGAACTGCGAGCCGTTGGTGCCCGGGCCGGCGTTGGCCATCGCGAGCAGGTACGGCTTGTCGAAGACCAGGCCGGAGTTGACCTCGTCCTTGAACGTGTAGCCGGGGCCGCCGGTGCCGGTGCCGAGGGGGCAACCGCCCTGGATCATGAAGCCCTCGATGATGCGGTGGAAGCCGAGTCCGTCGTAGAACGGCCCGGTCCTGCCGTTGCCCGCGTCGTAGCTCTTGGTGCCCTCCGCCAGTCCGGTGAAGTTCGCGACCGTCTCGGGAGCGTGGTCGGGGAACAGGTTGAGCGTGATGTCGCCCAGGTTGGTCTTCAAGATGGCCTGCTGGTCAGCCATGACTGCCTCTCGGGTGAAATGGGTACGTCTGTCCTGCACCGAACGTGTCTGTGCGACCCGATCCTCGCACGCAGTCCAAGACGACCGCGCTGGCCGGGTCTGATCAGGCATGATCGAATGGAAGCCACACGACGAGAAGGAAGTGTCCCGCCCATGGGCCTGCGCAAGAAGAAGACGCTCATCGATCAAGCCTCCGACTACGTGGACACGGTGCGCCCTCAGCTCGAGTCCGCCGTGGACGCCGCACGCGAGGCGGCCAAGGAGGCGCGCGACAAGGCCGCGCCCTACCTCGCCGATGCCCGGGCCAAGGCCGGCCCCGCGCTGGCCGACGCGCGCACGAAGGCCGGCCCCGCGCTGGCCGACGCCCGGGACCGGGCCGCCAGTGGCCTGGCCGACGCCCGCGAGAAGGCCGCCCCGTACGTCGCCGACGCCCGCGTGAAGGCTGCGCCCTACGTCGCCGACGCCCGCGAGAAGGCCGCCCCGTTCGTCGCGGACGCCCGTGACCGGGCCTCGTCCCACCTCGCCGACGCCCGCGACAAGGCTGCGCCCTTCGTCGCGGCCGGGGCCGCCGCGGCCGCCGAGAAGGCTTCCGCGGGGGCCAACCTGGCCGCCGAGAGGGCCAACGCCGGGCGAGACCTGGCCGCGGCCAAGGTCGCGCAGGTGAAGGGTGAGCCCGCCCCGAGGAAGGGTCGCAAGCTCCGCAAGATCGTGCTGCTCGGCGGCCTCGCCGCCGCGCTCGGGCTGCTCGCCAAGAAGCTCCGGGGCGACGGTGGCAAGGACAACTGGCAGTCGTCGTACGTGCCCGCCCCGGCGTCGACGCCTCCGGCCACGTCCCCCAGCACCTCGGGGCCGACCCCGGCCGCGCCCGCGAGCCCGGCCGCACCGATGTCCGGCGCCGACGCCGACGACACCGGCGGCTCCTCGCCCGACGAGGCGCTCGCCGACCAGGCCGACGCCCCGCACGAGGTGACCACCCCGGACGAGCCGGCCGAGGTCATCTCGATCGACGAGGCCCCCGGCGGCGAGCACCGCGCCTGAGGCATCTTCGAGCACGTTGTAGCACCGAGCGTCACCCGGACCGGCCGGAGGAGAGATCCTCCGGCCGGTTCTGCTCCACCCAGTCGTCGATGCTGGCCCACCAGCCGTAGAGCCACTCGATACGCTCCTCGCGCCCCTCGGGGATCTCGGCGCGGGGCACCCTCCACCAGCGCATGATGATCTGCTTGTCCGTCGGCAGCTCCCGCCACAGGTCCCCGACCCCGGCCAGGTGGTCGAGCCCCGTGTGGGCCACCATCATGACGTCCGCCCCCGGCGCGGCGTCCAGGGCCGCGACGAGCCCGCCGGGCCTCGGCGCCAGCACGTTCGTCATCGCCTCCGCGCGCCGGGCCATGCGCTCCAGGCCGAGGCTGCGCAGCCGGTCGATGGCGCGCTGCCGGCGCTCGGGGGTGAAGTTTCCGCCCTCGGGGAAGATCACGAAGGCGTCGTTCTCGTCGAGCCCGGCAGCCAGCGCCGCGATCTCGGACTCGAGGTCCTCCCCGCCGACCCGGGGCGGGTGAGATGAAGCGGGCCGGGATCCGTCGCAGCACCACGTCGATCATCGGGTCCCACGCCAGGGTGTCCTTGAGGACGACGCGCGGCTCGCGGGAGTACCAGTGCATCAGGGCGTGCACGAGCACGAACGAGTCGCCCGGCCCGGCGTGCCGGCAGCACACCACCAGGGGCCGGCCGGGGTGCGCGTCCGGTGCCGGCCCCTCGGTCACGATCTCCAGGCGCAGCACCCGCCGCGCCTCGCGGAAGAAGACCCACATCACGCCCTGCAGCAGGTCGTAGTGGATGCCCTCGAAGTACGGCGTGCGGAGCCTCCACCCGAGTCCGGAGGCCAGCCACAGGCCGAGCATCACCAGCAGCAGCACGCTCTCGCAGGTCAGGTAGACGACGAGGACCCACAGCAGTCGCAGCGCCCGCCAGCGCCCCGGCAGGACCGGCGAGAGCGCCGCGGTGAGCAGCAGCCACACCGGCATGGTGACCCAGAGGGCCACGGTCAGCGCGACGACGGCCGGGGCGACCACGAGACGCCGCAGCAGCCACCTCACGTCAGGCCCGGCAGCTCGTCGAGGAACGCCACACAGGCGTCGTACGTCGCGTCGATACGGCGCTGGACGCCGGTGAGGTCGCGCCCGGCCAGCAGCGAGTCGTCGCGGGACGTGGTGCCCCGCGCCGGCAGCACGTGGGCGACGACCCCCGCGGGCAGCTCGGCCATCTCCCGGTGGAAGCGGTGCCGGCGGGCGATCTCGAAGGAGACCCGGGCGACCTCCCACGGCCGGCGCGGCACCCGCAGCGGCCGGTCCACCCGACCGACCTGGAGGACGAAGACCCGGGTGGCACCGAGCTGCACCGCGCGGCCGACCGGGATCGAGTTCACGATGCCGCCGTCGAGGTAGTGCTGGTCGCCGACCCGCGCCGGCGGCAGCAGGCCGGGGACGGCCGCGCTCGCCATCACCGCGTCGACCACCCGGCCCGTGGTGAACCAGTGCTCGGCGGCCCGCTCGATGCTCGCCGCGCACACCTCGAGGCGCACCGGGAGCTCCTCGAAGGTGACGTCCCCCAGCTCCTCGGCCAGCCGTCGCCGCAGCGGCTCGGCGGAGTAGACGTGCGTGCCGCTCGACACCGCCCGGCGCACCGTGCGCCACGGCCGGTCGCCGTACACCGCGCGGCGGTCCTCGCTAGCGGCGCGCCACAGGTCGGTGAGGCGATCGATGACCCGCGCCGAGGGGTCCCGGGCCAGCAGCGCGCCGTTCAGCGCCCCTACGCTGGTGCCCAGCACCAGGTCGGGGCGGATGTCCCGCTCGAGCAGGGCGCGCAGCATCCCCACCTCCACGGCCCCCAGGGCGCCGCCCCCACCCAGGACGAAGGCGGTGCTCACCTGGTCAGCGGGAGGCGGGGTGGGCGCCGGTCGACGCGTCCACCGGTGCCGCGGCCCGGACGCGCGCGGTGGCGCGGTGCTCCGCCCAGAAGCTGAGCACCGGCACGGTGCCGCACAGCAGCGTGACGATCGTGAAGCCGAGGTCCCAGCCGGCCCGGCGGGAGAGCCAGAACGCCGTGACCAGGAAGAGCATGTAGAGCCAGCCGTGCGCGACACCGAGGTAGGTGGTGATCCACTCGCCGAGCTGCTGAGGGTTCGTGCCGTCGCCGGCCAGGTACTTCAGGGGGACGCCGACGAGGATCAGGACGATCAGCAGCACGCCGACGACGGTGGCCATGACGCGGTAGCGCTGCAGGGCGCCGCGCAGGTGGTCGGGGGCGGGTCCGGAGGTGCTCACGTTCCAGACGATACGGGGTCGTCCTGCGCCGGCGCCGCGTCGCCCGCCGCCTGCTCCCGCCGCTCGGCATCCCGGGTGTCCTGTGCCCAGCGCCACCAGATGAACGCCGCGAACGCCGCGAAGACCCACCACTCGAAGGCGTAGAGCAGGTTGCGCAGGGCTGTGAAGCGGCCGGCGTCGGGCAGCTGCGCCAGTGCCGCCGGGACGAGGCCGTCGGTGCCCGGATTGGTGGCCGCGGACCCGACCGGCCAGTCACCGGGCGCGGCCCGGTCGGCCACCACCGCGTAGGCGCCGTAGAGGTCCTGGTCGACGTGCTGGATGACGTCGGCGATCCGGAGCTGCGGCAGGACGTCGTCGTCGGGGTCCGCGTCGCTCTGACCAGTGCCCTCGGTGGGTTGGAGCCAGCCGACCAGGTCGGCCCGGCCGGTGGGCGGACCCGGGACGTCGGCGACGTCGGCGATCCAGCCGCGCACCACGGGGATCGCCGGGTCCGTGGCTCCGCTGATCGCCAGCGGCGTCACCACCCAGTAGCCCTCGACGCCGTCCTGCTCGCGGCCCGAGACGTACACGGTCCCCTCGGGCACCCAGGTGCCGTGCAGCAGCACCGGCTGCCCGACCTTGGTGCCGGGGAACGGCGCGTCCGGCCCGATGACCGAGTTCAGCTCGACCGGCTCGACCAGGGTGAGGTCGGTGGCCTCGAAGGCGCGTCGCGTCTGCCAGGCGTCGTACTGCCACACCCCCAGACCGCCGGCCGCCACCGTGCACAGCAGGGCGACCAGGTGGACGGCCCAGAAGCGCGGGGCGAGCAGCGTGGGCACGTCGTCCAGCGTACGCAGCGGGCCGGTGATGGTGGAGCCTAGGGGACTCGAACCCCTAACCCCCTGCGATCTTCGACGAGTCGCCACCGGGGCGGATCGCCCTCATGTCCCCAGTCAGCGTGATGGCCAAGGAGCTCGACGCCCACGTCGAGGACTTCCGGACTCGACCCCTCGACGCCGGCCCGTACACGTTCGTGGCCGCGGACGCGTTGACGATGAAGGTCCGCGAAGGTGGCCGGGTGGTCAACACCCACGTCCCGGAGAAGCTCCCCGCCGTCGCCGAGCACCTCGAGGAAGCCCGCGCCGACATCCTGGCCTTCATCGCGTTCCCCAAGGAGATCTGGCGCCAGATCTGGTCCAACAACCCCAACGAACAGCTCAACCGTGAGATCCGTCGCCGCACCGACGTCGTGGGGATCTTACCCGACCGTGGCTCCACGATCCGGCTCATCGGTGCGGTCCTGGCCGAGCAGCACGACGACTGGATCGAAGGCCGCCGCTACCTCGGACTCGAGGTCCTGGCCCGCTCCCGCATGGCCCTGATCACCACTGAGAAGGAGGACCTGACACCCGCCGCACTCACTGCCTAGAGTGCAGCCACCGGATCACGCGGTGGCCCCTTCATCCACCACGACCGTGGACTCGACCCAGCGTCCCTGGTCATCGCCTCGATCGTCGCGTGGGTGTTGATGATTTCCTCACCCCCAACGAAGGCGAGGACTGTTCCGTCGAGCGACCCTCGGGTTTTAGCAGCAAGTGCGAGCTGATGTGCCCTCAATTCCAGCGAGAGCGCCTTCACGAGAAGTTGCTGGATTGCACTGGCCTCATCGTCGACCGCCTGCGCTTTCCGCGTCCGGCGCCAGTTCCAGGCCTGCGCCCAGAAGGCAATCAGGGCGCCGATGAGTGAAGCGGTCAGCCCGGTTGCTGCCACGAGCAGTTGGTTGGGGTCCACGCCCGGAAGTTGACGTGCGGCGCCGACATCGTGTGCCGATGCTTCTATCCGTCCGCCACGTGCGTCACATCGCCGCGAAAGCCGATCGGCGCTTCCAGCGACTGCTGGAGAGACCGCCGTACCAACCCTCAGGACGATGAGGCGCTTCTGCGGAGCGCGTTCGACACCATCTCGATGAGTTCGTCAGGTTGGTTCGTGCAACCCAGTGCACCTCGCGCCACGGCCGCATCAAAATGTTCCCTCGAGCGTGAGGATGCGTAGATAACGACCGGGCTTCGGATCCCCCTGCGCCGCAGGGCATCAAGAAGGGTGTACCCGGCTTGATCATCAGGAGGCCTCCCCATGTCGGAGATGACTACGTCGTAGCCGCCATGAGCTGAGACCTTGTCCAAGGCGTCCTCGGTGGACGTGCTCAGTTGCACGTGCATGCCCAAAGCCGTCAGTGCAGCGACCTCGTATCGGTTGTTGCTCGGCCGGTCATCTACCCACAAAATCTGCGGCGGGCGACCGAGTGCTTCGACGCCCTGAGCGGCGACTTCCACGCCCGTCTCGGCGGTGGCCCGTTCTAGCGAGCCTTCATCCTTGGACGTGGATGCTTGGACCAGTGCCGTAGTAGCTGCCTCTTTACCCCTGGCGCTGACGCTGATACCGCCGGGTCCTTTGACCTCGACGTCCTCGCGATCCAGGAGGGCACGGAAAGGCGCTCGGAAGATCCAGGCGATTCCGAAAGCGACGAGTGGCCACGCGATGGCGCCGACGAGATCCGCGACGTCGCCAAGGGTCTGGCTAGTAGCAGCGGTCATACCGTGCACACTGCCAGTCGCGTGCCGTCGTGAACAGAGAGGCTCGTGTCATGAGCCCTGTCGGCGGGTGCTGCATCCCGCCGCGTCTGGGCGTCAAGACCGACGAATCCCATCGCGTTCGGCGTTCAGAGCGGACGTCTCAACGCATGGCCAGCTGTTCAGCCAGTACCCAATGGCGCCGGCGCCGATCGCCGAGACCGTGATGACCCCGATGACGATCACGACAAGGACCACGAAGAAGAGGACGGCGAAGGAGCAGAAGAACAAGGTAGATGGCTGTTCAAGTTGAACGAGCTGACGTTCACCTACGCAGTCCTTGGTCAGGTCGTCATGCCAGGAGGCTCCTCAGCACCTGTGCCCCGGTGGTGAAGGTGTTCTCGAACTGAGTGATCTCCGACTGGTGGACCCCATGTTTGCGGGCGACCTTCTCCCAGCCGGTGATTGCGTCGAGGATCTCGGTGACGATCTGGGAACGGCGACTGGCGTCGAGTCGACACTCGGCCGCGAGGGACTCCAGCCCGAGGGTTTCGTCGTTGATGGCTCGGGCGCCGTCGATACCGGTCACGCGGTCCGCGCCGAGGTCGGGGTTGGGATTGATGTCGAAGGCTGGCGCCAGGGTCCACCCGCCCGGCGCACGGGTGAAGCCGTGGTTGCGCAGATGGTCATCGGTGTTGTGGATGGCGACGGAGAAGGCGACGCGCCGCCACAAGGCTTCCAGATCGAGGGCTGTGGCGGCGCCTTCGTCGCTGATCGCGTCGCAGACGTCGGTGTAGTCAGAGACGTCGCCATCGGAGCGTCCGAGGAGGGTCATCGCGCTGATGTAGGGCACGCGACGCCCGTCAGGGGTTCGATCGAAGCGGTCCAGGATCAGCACGGCACGGCCGTTGATTCGGGTCATTCGCCGCCCGGGTACGGAGATGCCTGCCTCCTCAGCCAGGTCGAGTGCGGTGGCCTCCCACGCCATGACGTCCCAGGTGTCGTCGCGGTGCGGGAACTTGGCGATCATGAGCCGTTCCCCCTCGCGCACCGAGGCCTTGGGGCGGGCACCGCCGAGCGAACCGGACCCCGCGTCGAGCAAGTCCTTGACGGCCGTCTGATCGTCAGGGTCGCGTTCCACGGCATCCGCTGCGGCCAGGAGGCGGGGCAGCTCGAGCAGCTTGGGAACAACTGTGTCCGGGTCGATGAAGGGCCCGCTCGGCACAGAGGCGGAGTCATGCCGGAGGCGTAGCGCTCCCTGGCGGGTCAGGTCTGCGACGCCGAGGAGATAGTCGACGTCGGTGAGGGTGCGTTGGCCGGTGCCCTCACGCAGCGCGAGGGCGCGAAGGCGCTTCTCGACGAGGTTGCGTCCCCACCTGTCGGGGGAGCAGTCCTGGAAGCAGCCAGGCAGGCCAGGGACAGTTGAGGAGCGACCGAAGAGAGAAAGCTGCGGATCGATGGCGTACGCATCGGGTCTCGCGAGCCAGGTGGGGTCGTAGGTGAAGGTGGTGGTGACGCCTGCGCGGCGGCGGATGGCAGCGTCGAAGACAAGACTCCCGACGACCACCGGTTCGCCGGTCGTGTCGGCATAGACCAGGACCCGGTTGGTGGTCTCGCTCACGGCCCCTCCTTTCGTGGATGTGAAGGATCGATTCAGTGACGGACACGTTTGGGCAAGGCCTGGCCTGCGCGAGCCTTGCCCAGTTCGGTCTGCAGTGGATCGACCGCGTCGAGGAACTGCTCGGAGAAGCCGAGGGCTCTGGCTACGTCGAGGAAGACACCGACGCTGACCCCGGGATCGCCCGACTCGAGCTTCCAGAGCGTCGGGCTGGAGATGCCGGCCCGCTGGGCGACTTGCTCCGCGGTGAGGTCCTGCAGCTTTCGCCACTCGACGCACCGCTCACCCAGGGTCTTGGCTGCTCGACGGGTACGTGCTGAGATCTTCCGGGCCGCCATCGGTTCACCTTACGACTAAGTATGCTTTGCGTTAAGTGGGTTAAGACTAACAGTACTTAGTCTTAAATCCAGACCGTGTTCCGTTGCCGGGTGCGGCGGCCGCCTTGGTGCGTCTAGCCTCGGGCTATGTCCGCCAAGTCAGATCGTCGGGCCGCTCGCGAGACCGTCGCTGCCTATCACGAGGAGCAGCTCGGCGAGCTCGTTCGTCGCGTCAAGGTAGCTACCGAGCGCTTTCAGGCGGGTGAGATCGACGCATTCGAGGTCGACGAGGTGATCTTTCAGTACTCGCGAGCAGCGAAGGAACTCTGGAAGTTCTGCAACATGGGGCAGGTTGAGTTCACGGCGCGAATCGTTCGGGATGAACCGCCTGGCGACTGGTGGGATCGCGGGGCGCGTAGGAGACGCTGAACCTGCCCCGCTCGGCAGTCGAGCCGCTCGCCCGAGTGCTCGCCCACCTGGCCGCGGCCGGGTGTCATTCGCCCCGGCTCACCGCACGCGCGGTGGCCGCGACGGCGAAGTCGATGCCCTTGATCTCCCGCCAGCGGACGCGCGACGCACCGGCGAGCTGCTCGAGGACGTCCAGAGTTGGGCTGTTTGCCGGCGGCGGTGAGAACCGGTCGTGCCCGCTCGCCCACCCGAGAGCGAAGAGCAGGTCGCTGATCTCGCCGCGCCACTCCTGAGCCGGTACGCCGCTGCCGGCCACGGCCAGTGCCATCCAGCCCGCCTGGCGCTCGGCGTCCTTGGTGCCCAAGGGAAGGCGACCAACGATGTGCCGCCACAGCGCCTGCGGGTCCTGGCAGCGGGCGGCGGCGGCGGTCGGGGACAGGCGGCCCTTGCGGACGATGACCAGCCCGAGGGCGCGAGCCGTCGTACGGATCTCGGCGACGGGATGGGTGAGGTCCTCCCGGTTCGCCTTGCCGATCCACCACTCGCTGATCCCGCTGCGCTCGGCGACCTGCTCGACCACCGTAGGCGGCAGGTAGCCCGCGGCGGTCAGTGTCACGCCGTCGCCGATGACGTCGAGGAAGGTCCGGTAGGTCTCGGTCAGGCGTGCAGCCTCGACGTCACTGACATCTGTCGGGCCGTGGGAGAACGGTCGGCCCAGCACCTCGCGCAGCAGGCGGATGCCGCGGTGGTCGAGCTGCTCGGCGAGCTCGGCCAGCTCGCCGGTGACCGCGACGGGCTCGGCGACCGCGATCGCGAGGGCGGTGTTGGTCTCCTCGACGTCGAACTGGTCGGGGTGCCAGTCGATCGGCAGCCAGTCGCGTGCGTGTGCGGCGTCATCGAAGTTGGCGGGGAGGAGCGCGTCGTCGTACCCGCTGCGCACCCACGCGGCCAGCTCCTCGTAGCCGCCGATGCCACCGCAGTCCTCGGGCGGACAGGCCATCCGACCGCCGACACAGCGTGCCGTCGTCGGTGGATCGTCGAGCACCTCCTCGACCACCAACCTGTGGTCCCAGCCGTCGCCGAAGTCGTACTCGTACCAGAGCTCGTCGCCCTTCTCGGCAACGAGCTGGTCGAGGCGTACGTCGTCCTCGAGCGTCCCGTCCTCGCCCTCCTCGACGTCGAAGCTCGTGACGAAGTACGGCGAACGGTGATCGCTGCCGGTGCGGAACCGGTGCAGGTGGCTGTTGGTCCACCCCATCGCCGCCTGGATCACGTCATGCACCCGCGGCAGGGTGAGGTCACCGGGCAGCTCGAGTCGGCGCCACACCGGCGGCTTCGCGCCGTGCAGGTCCAACCGCACCCGGAACCCGCGGACCACGGTCGGGACCGGGAGCAGCGTCGGCGCCTCGTCGCGCTTCAGCTTCTCGAAGATGCTGGTCACCTGCCCGCTCATCAGCGCCTCGAGAAGCGCCTTGTTCTCCTCCGGGCTGGCGCCGGCCATCAGTTGCTTCACCAGGTGCTGGACGTCGGTCGGTTCGGCCACGACGGACAGTCAATCACCGCCGCGCGCTCCGCTCACGCCAGGCGTTGACGGGGTGGGCGTCGATCAGTCGGTCGAGCGATTCGGTCTTGATCCGGATGGTCCGCCGGCCAAGCCGGACGGCGTCCAGGTCGCCGGCGGCGATGTAGCGGCGGACGCTCTTGGTCGAGACACCGAGGATCTCGGCTGCCTCGGCGAGTGAGACGAGTCGACGGGTGGTGGCGGTGGTCGTGGACATTCGGGTGCTCCAGGGTCAGCGGCGACCCGGTTGGTCGCCCTCATCCCTCAAGGCCGCCATCTGTCCGCCAGTGGCCACCCCACTTCCTACGCATTCCTCCTCACCTTGCTCGCCTCACTCTGAACCGCCCCGGGATGTCTGGAGAGTCCTTTCGTTGGAAGGATGATTCACATGGCACGTCCCTCGAGGTATCCCGTAGAGCTGCGTGAGCGCGCGGTGCGGATCGCCTCGAGCAGCTCGGACAGGGCAGACTGGGACAAGGCCATCGGTGGGTCTCCTTCAGTGCGTGACTTGGTCGTTTCACACCGAAGATCCCGCCGATGGCCGCCTACTTCACGCCACCACGCCGGTCCTCAAACCCCACCACTCCACGGGACTCTCCTCCGAAGAACTTCACTACGCTGCAAACACCGAGCTCGAGCCGACCGGCTGAGCCACTAAACCGGGCCTCCGGAAACCCCGGGGCGGTTCAGTGAGGCAAGGCGCGTGACCAGTCCGTACCTCAGCTTGCCCCCGGCTCCGTGAATGCCGCGGCCCGACATTCCGACGTAGATCAGCGAGCCGGCGTCATCCCAGATCGCATAGACGCCGGCTGCAACCAGCGGCACGTTGGGGTTGGGCCACTCAGCGAAACGATGGCGCGAGTCGAAAACGGGTCTGTCATGGCTTCATCTTGGCAACATAGCGGCAGGTCAACGCGGGCAATTGCGTCCTTCCCCGCGTCGACTTCCAATCTCCAAAGCGCGAAGTAGCGGCGCGTCATATGGGCGCAATCAGTCAAGGTTGACGGAGGGGCACTGGAGCGATCCCGCCGAAGTACGGACGCAGACGTTCGCGAAGCTGCCTGTCGCACACGTACACGTATGTGCCGAGCATCCCACGGGTGAGGAGCACGGCGTAGATGTTCCGGACGAGCGTCCCGATGTCTTCGTCGGTGAAGCTGATACCTCGACGCGGCATGTTGTTCGCTGCGGTTGGGTCGAAGTAGCTCGCCCGGTTGAACGTCAGCCGGCGGAGGTGTTCGTCGTACCCGAGGTCGGGTCCCACGATGACGCCTGCGTAGTTCAGGTCGTAGCCCTGGATCGTATGAATGACGCCGACCTCATCGGCCGAGTTGGGGGCGTTGACCCAGTCGACGTCAGTGCTGTTCCATCGCATGGAGACGCCGTCGAGCACGATGTCGTAGGCGGTCTTGTTCCGTCTGCTGATCCACGGCCAAGCGAAACCGGCGACGAGCCGCGCCAGCCCGACCTCTTGGTCGCGCGCGTGGATGTCGTCGCGCATCTGGGCTAGGTCGTCGTAGAAGCGCAGGTCGTATCCAGTGAACGCGCGTGGCGATGGCGGATTGCCACTCAGCACTGCCCGCACGTATCCGACGTAGTCTTCGCCGGCCTGCACGCGCATCTGAGATGTCAGTCGGTAGCGGCGATGCTGGGCATCGCTGTGCGCGGTTAGTTCGTCGAGTACCTGTCCAGGCACATCGCCGGTGTGGATGCTCTGCGCCGAATCCATCAAATAGATCTGGTGAGTGCTCTTCTTCTTGACCCAGTCGAGCTGCGTGAGCTGGGGATCGTCGTCACCGAAGAGTTTCCCGTTGATGGTGGAGAACATCTTGTAGAGCGGCCCGGCGGGCTGGTTGCCGCTCTGGCGGAGTCGGTGGGCCTCGTCCACGATGAGTAGGTCGAAGTGCTCCTCCTTGTTGCCCATTTCGAAGGGCGACATGACCATCGCAGCATCCAGGCCGGGCGTCTGCTTGAACACTCGCTGGATCGTCCTCCGCAGCGACATTTGAGGGACCACAAAGCCGAGCCGGAATTTGCGCAGGAGATCGGGATATCCTTCGACGAAAAATTCCGCGAGGGGCGAGTCCGTCTCGAGCTGTTCGGACGGATCCCATGCCTTCAAGTCGCTAAGCAGCTTGGTCAAGTAGACGGCGACAACTGTCTTGCCCGTCCCGGGCTCGCCATGGACGACGATCTGGCTGGGTAGGCCGGCCTCAATGTCTGCGAACAGTCCTTCCAGGATGTCGAGGACCACGATCTCCTGGTCGTCTGTCAGCGCTTTGAACGGCGAGAGTTTGAAGAGGTCAGAGTTTTCGATCTCTGGGAGCGACCGACTGAAGAGCCCGTCTTTTCGTAGCTCCTCGAAGATGTCGGTGAAGATCTCCTGGTAGTCCTCGCGCCCGAAGTAGTCCCGGTCGGTGATACCAACGTTGCGGTTGGTGATTTGGTAAAGACCATCGCCGGAAAGCCGCTGGATCAGGAACGACTCGAGGTCCAGGCAGACGGACTTGTTGAATGTGGGATCTAGCACGACGCGCGCGCCCTTGAGCTGTCGCTTCTCTAGCGAAGACAGGTGTTGTCGGAAGCGGCTGGCGACGTTCAGTGACTCGCCAACGTAGATCTGGTTGTCTCCGTCGAGTGCGTAGACGACCGGCCAGTTCCGGAATCGCGGATCTAGCTGTGCCCAGGCCTCGATCTGTCTGGCGGCGAATGGGCCACGCTCAATCCGGAAGCTGGTCATACTTGGCGCTCCTGCCGCGAGCTCTATCGACTGGGTACTTGCTTCTCGTCTCCTGGAGCTTCGTCAGCACGATGGCGTCTGGGTCGAGACCGAGCCGGTCGGCTAGGAGCAAGCAGTACGTCAGCACATCGGCTAGCTCTGTCTGGATGCGCTCCGGGTCCGCGTCGTCAGACCACTGGAAGCACTCCAGGAGTTCGGCCGCCTCGATTGAGATCGACTTCGCTAGGTTCGCGGGGCTGTGGAACTGCGCCCAGTCGCGCTCAGCGACGAACGTACGTAGAGCGCTTACTACTTCCGCGTGGGACATGTCGCTGACCCTAGTATCCGTGGCAGCTTGGGCGTCGATGTCCGGGGCGCTCGGATCGCGATGTTCCCATGCGCGCGCGTGGTCCCTCTTCGCCTCCTTCTTACGAGCTAGCCAGAGTGGCGCTTGCGAAGAACTCGGTTGGGACGGGGTGTCGGAGCTTCCACGTGATGGCGATGGGACGTTCGCCGGTATGACTCACGTATGAGGCCGGTCCCAAGAAGGTGTATGGCGCAGTGTCGTACTCGCCTCTTGCCGCAACTCGGCAGAAGATCAGCACCGTGCTTGTGCCCCCGAGATAGCGCTGACCCGTAGGTGAAGCGACTGACGTGGCGTTCTGCGACTCCCAATGGAACAACGTGGTGCTGATCGGGTAGTCGCGGTACATGGTGGTCGGGGAGTAATCGGCCTCTGACTTCTTCAGGGTGACGAAGAAGGCATCGACGTTGAGCGCCTCGGAGTATGCGACGCCCTGCATCATGCTGGTTGGCTTGCGTTGGAGGTTGGCGTAGTCAATGGCCGCAAGGATCTCTTCGCGTTGGTACGACGCGTGGACTCGGAGCGGCACCTGCCCGAGTGATCCGGATAGAGGCAGCGCGGCATGGCGAGTCTCGTCGAACACCAGGTCGACGACCGCGCCGAGCTCGGCGGCGGCGGCCTCTTCGTTGCGGATGGCGGCCAGGCCGTCGTCGTAGGATGAGAAGCCTCCGCCATTGGGGAACGCGGAGAAGAAGAGCATCCGTGCCAGCCGTTGTTCCGCCTGCGTGAGGCTGGCGTACGGCGCATTGGACGTCAACAAGCTGACATAGCTGGCCGCTCGGACTCGATCATCGACGTGGGCAAAGGCACGGATCCGCTTCAGGAGTTCAGGCTCGCGGGGCGTGCCGTCGGGCGTCGGGAGGCCCGCGTCTCGCCGGAGCTGAGTCCAGGATTTCTGGCCGCGACGCAGAATGTCGGGCAGCTCGATGCCTGACTCATGCACGAACGTCTCGAGGTCGAGGTCGCCGTAGGACCGAAGCTCCGCTGTGATCGCCTTCCAGCTGTTGGCGACTTGGGTACGGAGGTTCTCAAGGATCAACGACTGGGCTTGTCGATCCATGACGATCTGGCAGCCGGACGGCAGGAACGGGAAACCGCGCTCGATCTCGCGCTCGAGGCCACGGCGGGTCTCTCCAGTGAGTGCGCGCAGCTTCTTGTCGAATCGAAACTCTTGTCGCTGATGACCAACAAAGTCGAGAACGGTCAGCACGGCCTTGTCGGGTGTGCGGCGAAGTCCACGACCTAGTTGCTGCAAGAAGATCGTGGCGCTCTCGGTGGGACGGAGGAACAACACCGTGTCAACGTCGGGCAGGTCGAGGCCTTCGTTGAAGAGGTCGGCAGCGAATAGGACGTTGACTCGGCGTGACTTGAGATCGTCGAGCGCGCGCTGGCGCTCTACCGCCGGTGTGTCGCCACTGACCGCGAGTGCGGGGATGCCTGCAGCGCTGAACGTTTGAGCCATGAAGCGCGCGTGAGCGACGCCGACACAGAAGCCGAGTGCGCGCATCGATCCAGGATCGATCACCTTCATGCGCAGTTGCTCTAGGACGATCGCGGCCCGCGCCCGATTGCCGGTGTAGACGTGGGAAAGCTCGCCCTCGTCGTACTGGCCCCGGCTCCAGCTGATGCGCCGGAGGTCGGTGCCATCCGCGACAGCGAAGTAGTGAAACGGGCAGAGCAGGTCCTTGCCGAGCGCGTCCCACAACCGCAGCTCAGTCGCGGTGCGTCCCTCGAAGAACTCGGTGCGGACGTCGATGCCGTCGGCTCGCTCGGGGGTTGCGGTGAGACCGAGCAGTTCCCGCGGGGTCAGGTGGTCGAGAACCCGTCGGTACGTCGGTGCCTGTGCGTGGTGGAACTCGTCGATGACCACGACGTCGTAGATGTCGGCAGGGATGTTCATGACGCCGTACGACTGCAGGGACTGCACGCTGGCAAAGACATGGTCCCAACGCTCTGGTCGCGCGCCGGCAACGTAAAGCTCACCGAACGTCGGATCGGCAAGGACCTCTTGATATGTGCGCAGCGACTGCTGGAGGATCTCCTTGCGGTGCGCAATGAAGAGAAGTCGCGGCCGGTCGGCTGGTGTAGGCCCGCACAATCGGCGGTAGTCGAGGGCGGCAACCACCGTCTTGCCTGTCCCGGTAGCTGCGACAACCAGGTTGCGGTGGCGGTTGTGAACGTCGCGCTCGACAGCCAGCTCGTCCAGCATGTGTTGCTGGTAGTGGAACGGTCGGACCTCAAGTCCAGAGAGGCTGATAGTCACCCGATCGTGCTGCCGTCGTCCCGAAGCTTCGGCGAGTGCGTCGTCCAAACGGTCCCGGTCGACGTCCGGGTCGTACAACTCGAAGCTCGTGTCGTTCCAATACGTGTCAAAGGTGCCGTGGAACTTGTCGAGCAGCGTTGGGGTTGCTACTCGGGACAATCGGACGTTCCATTCCACGCCATCGAGGAGGGCAGCGCGGGAGAGGTTGGAGGAGCCAACGTAGGCCGTGTCGTATCGAGTCTGGCGGCGGAACATCCAAGCCTTGGCGTGCAAGCGGGTGCGGGCGGCGTCGTACTGGATTCGCACCTCCGCGCCGAGCTCTCGCACGAGACGGTCGAGTGCCGCCCGCTCAGTCGCACCCATGTATGTGGTCGTGATGACGCGAAGGGGAGCTCGGCGACGACGCAGTCGTCCCAGCTCGTCCTCTAGAAGGCGGAGACCATGCCACTTGACGAACGCACACAGCAGATCTACCTCATCCGAGGTGTCGATTTCGGCGCGCAGCTCGGCGGCGAGGTTCGGCTCGCCGACGCTGTTCGTCAGGAGCGCAGCGTCCGAGAGTGGCGTCTTAGGCCGAATGGGCTCGATATCGACAACGCCAGGACCAGGCTCCATGGAAAGGCGCCTCAACTGTCGGGCCGGGGCATCGACTCTGGCGCCAGGAACCTCAAGTAGGACGATGAGGTCGTTGAGCAGCTGAAGCCGACCATCGGGATCAGTTCGACCATCCAATGCATGGCGAGTGAGCTCGTAGATGTGCCGCGCCAGCACGTGCGGTTGGTCGGCCGGATCAACCTTGGCGAACTCCGCACGAAGCACGGTTTTGTCATCGAGTGCGGCCTGCAGCGCGTCGGTCACCAGATGCTCATGAAGCCCGGGCACGACTAGCGGCTGTTCAGTCACCGGCCCAAGCTCTCATGCTCAGCGGCCATTCGGGCACAAGTTCGGCCTGCCGTTGGCGCCGGATCACCATGCACAGGATGGTCGCAGCGCAAGATTCGCCCGCCTTTCCCCCGCCAGTCCCCCTGGCGGCCGATCTCGAAGTCGACCGGAACACTTCAGAAAAGAACAAAAACCCGGGCTGACCTGGGGTTTTGCTGGTGGAGCCTACGAGACTCGAACTCGCAACCCCCTGCTTGCAAAGCAGGTGCGCTACCAATTGCGCCAAGGCCCCCGGGTGGTGCCGTCCGTGGTGGTACGCCGTACGGGCGAGCGCTCAGGCTCGGTCGACCTGGTCGGTCGCCTCGGCCCACAGGGCCTGCTCGTGGCGACCCTGGTCGAGCTTCTTCTTGGTCAGGGCGGCACCGATGCCGGCCAGCAGGACCAGGAGGATCTTCTTCATCGTCGCTCCCAGGTGTCGGGTCGTGCCGGAGTGCTGCTGTGGAGTGCTGCGGGTGGGCCTAAGAGGACTTGAACCTCTGACCTCTTCCTTATCAGGGAAGCGCTCTAACCGTCTGAGCTATAGGCCCTCTCACCGGCGTGCCGGTGGTGGTCGCCGGGCGACCGAGGGGGACACTACCCCACCTGCGGGAGGCCGGACAAAACGACCCCACGCGGTGTCGCCGGGCCCGAACGCCGGATCAGCGCTCGTCCTCCGCCAGGGTGACCTCGATGCCGCCGAGCAGCGCCGCCGCCATGTTGTAGAGGAAGGCCCCCAGGGTCGCGATCGCCGTGAGCAGCACTACGTCGATGACCGCCACCAGCATCGTGAAGCCGATCACCCGCGAGGTGCCCAGGTAGTCCTGGACGTCGAACGTGCTCGCGGCGTCCTGGCCGCCCACGACGTCCTGGACGGTCTGGTTGATCGAGTCCCAGACACCGGCGGCACCGAGCACCGACCACACCATGAGGACGGCGACGACGGTGACGATCCCGAAGGCGACGGCGAGCAGGAACGAGGTCTTCATCACCGACCACGGGTCCACCCGGGAGAGCCGCAGCCGGGCCCGGCGCGGCGGGCGACCACTGGGGGCACCCTTGGGCGACACCGAACCGGACTCCGGGTTGGCGTTCGCCCGGTGCTCGTGGGCCGCGCGGTTCAGCTTGGCCTGGAGCCGCTCCGTCAACCGGGGACGCGCCGCGGTGTCGTCGCCGGTGGCCGGACCCGGCGCGGGGACCGGCCCCTGGACCTCATCGGTGCCCGGCACGGGCCTCGTTCCGGGGCTCCCCGCGGGACGGGGAGACCCGGGGCGGGTCGAGGTGTGCTCGACAGGACGCTCCGTCATCAGGCCTCACTCTCCCCGACGGTGTCGGGGTCGGTCGTCTCGGTGGTCGCCTCGATTGTTGCACCAGCGGGTCCACCCTCCGATTCCCCGACCGGCTCCGCGGCCGATCCACCGGTCGGATCGGCGCCGTTCGCGCCGGCGCCGTCCTCCTCGGGCAGGGCGTCCTCGGACCCGAGGACCTCCTCCTCCTTGGCCTCCACGGAGCGCGCCACCACGGCTACCGCGTCGTTGCCCTTGGGCGAGACGAACTTGACGCCCATGGTGGAGCGTCCGGTCGCCCGGAACTGGTCGTTGATCGGGCTGCGCACGACCTGGCCGTTCTGCGTGATCGAGAGGATCTCGTCGCCCTCGACCACGATGAAGGCCCCGACCAGGACGCCGCGGTCCTCGTTGGCCAGCGCCATCGCCTTGATGCCGATCCCGCCGCGCGACTGCAGGCGGTAGTCGGAGATCCGGGTCCGCTTGGCGAAGCCGCCGTCGGTGATCGTGAAGACGTACTGCTCGACCACGTCGGGCAGCTCGCCGGGGGCGATCGAGCCGGCCGTCTGGCCGGCGCTGATCAGCCGCTCGGCCGCCGCCTCCTCGGCCGCGACCTGCTCGGCCCGGATCACCGACATCGACAGCAGCGCGTCGCCGGCGCGGAACTTCATCCCGGAGACCCCCGAGGTGGCGCGGCCCATCGGCCGCAGCTGGGTGTCGTCGGCGCGGAAGCGGATCGCTTGGCCCTTGCGGGAGACCAGCAGGATGTCGTCCTCGGCGTTGGCCAGCTCGGCGCCGATCAGCTCGTCGTCGTCCTCGCGGAAGTTGATCGCGATCACCCCGGCCTGGCGCGGGCTGTTGTAGTCCGCCAGCCGGGTCTTCTTGACCAGCCCGCTGCGGGTGGCCAGCACCAGGTACGGCGCCTGGTCGTAGTCGCGGATCGCGAGCACCTGGGCGATGTTCTCGTCGGGCTGGAAGCTCAGCAGACCGGCCACGTGGCCGCCCTTGGCGTCGCGCGAGGCCTCCGGCAGGTTGTAGGCCTTGGTCCGGTAGACCCGCCCGGCGGTGGTGAAGAAGAGCAGCCAGTGGTGGTTGGTCGTCGAGATGAAGTGCTCGACCACGTCGTCGCCGCGCAGCGACGCTCCCCGCACACCCTTGCCGCCGCGCTTCTGCGTGCGGTACTGGTCGGAACGGGTGCGCTTGGCGTAGCCGCCGCGGGTGATCGAGACGACCAGCTCCTCGTCGGGGATGAGGTCCTCCATGGAGAGGTCCCCGTCGGCGGCGATGATCTGGGTACGCCGGTCGTTGCCGTACTTCTCGACGATCGCCTCGAGCTCCTCGGCGATGATGCGTCGCTGCCGGGTCTCGTTGGCGAGGATGTCCTCGAGGTCGGCGATGGTCAGCTCGATCTCGGCGAGGTCGTCGATGATCTTCTGGCGCTGCAGGGCCGCGAGACGACGCAGCTGCAGGTCGAGGATCGCGGTCGCCTGGACCTCGTCGATGTCGAGCATCTCGATCAGGCCGTCGCGGGCGTCCTCGACCTCGGGCGAACGCCGGATCAGCGCGATCACCTCGTCGAGCATGTCGAGGGCCTTGACCAGTCCGCGCAGGATGTGGGCGCGGCGCTCGGCCTCGGCGAGGCGGAAGCGGGTGCGGCGCTGGATCACGTCGACCTGGTGGGTCACCCAGTTGCTGATGAACTGGTCGATGGTCAGGGTGCGGGGCACCCCGTCGACCAGGGCCAGCATGTTGGCGCTGAAGTTGGTCTGCAGCTCGGTGTGCTTGAGCAGGTTGTTGAGCACCACCCGGGCCACTGCGTCGCGGCGCAGCACCACGACCAGGCGCTGCCCGGTCCGGCCCGAGGAGTCGTCGCGGACGTCGGAGATGCCCTGGACCTTGCCGGAGTCGGCGAGCTCGGCGATCTTCAGCGCCAGGTTGTCCGGGTTGACCATGTAGGGCAGCTCGGTGATCGACAGGCAGGTGCGCCCCTTGGCGTCCTCGTCGATCTCGATGACCGCGCGCTGGGTGACCGAGCCGCGGCCGGTCCGGTAGGCCTGCTCGATGCCCTCGCGGCCCACGATCAGCGCGCCGTTGGGGAAGTCCGGACCCTTGATCCGCTCGACCAGCGCGTCCTGGAGCTCCTCGCGGGAGGCGTCCGGGTGGTCCAGCGACCAGCGGGCGCCCTCGGCGACCTCGCGCAGGTTGTGCGGCGGGATGTTGGTGGCCATGCCGACCGCGATGCCGGCCGAGCCGTTGACCAGCAGGTTCGGGTAGCGCGCGGGCAGGACGACCGGCTCCTGCGAGCGGCCGTCGTAGTTCGGCTGGAAGTTGACCGTGTCCTGCTCGATGTCGCGCACCATCTCGAGCGCGAGCGGAGCCATCCGGCACTCGGTGTACCGCATCGCGGCGGCCGCGTCGTTGCCCGGCGAGCCGAAGTTGCCCTGGCCGTTGACCAGCGGCGCCCGCATCACCCAGGGCTGGGCCAGGCGGACCAGGGTGTCGTAGATCGCGGTGTCGCCGTGCGGGTGGTACTGACCCATCACGTCACCGACGACGCGCGAGCACTTCGAGAAGCCGCGGTCGGGCCGGTACCCCCCGTCGTACATCGCGTACAGCACCCGCCGGTGCACCGGCTTGAGCCCGTCGCGCACGTCGGGCAGCGCGCGGCCGACGATGACGGCCATCGCGTAGTCGATGTAGGCGCGCTGCATGGAGGTCTGCAGCTCGATCGGCTCGATCCGGCCGCCGGGCCCGGGGCCCTCCCCACCGGTGCCGGTGAGGTTGCTGGGGGTCTCAGTCACGTGTCAGAACTCTTCTCTGGGTCTGTCTGATCGGTTCTACTGGTGTCTAAGTCTCGCGCTAGAGAGCGGTATCGATCAGTCGAACCGCAGCTCGACCACTCGCAGGTCCGCGCTCGCGCGCCCCGTCTCAGATATCCAGGAATCGGACGTCCTTGGCGTTGCGCTGGATGAACGAGCGCCGCTGCTCGACGTCCTCGCCCATCAGGGTGGAGAAGACCTCGTCGGCCTGGGCCGCGTCGTCCAGGGTCACCTGCAGCATCAGCCGCTGCTCGGGGTCCATCGTGGTGTCCCACAGCTCCTCGGCATTCATCTCGCCGAGGCCCTTGTAGCGCTGGACCGGGTTCTCCTTGGGCAGCTTGCGGCCCTGGGCCAGCCCGTCGCGCATGAGCGCGTCGCGCTCGGAGTCGGAGTAGACGAACTCGTGCTCGGCCGGCTTGTTCCACCGCAGCCGGTAGAGCGGCGGCTGCGCCATGTAGACGTGCCCCTGCTCGATGAGCGGCTTCATGAAGCGGAAGAGCAGCGTGAGCAGCAGGGTGTTGATGTGGTGGCCGTCCACGTCGGCGTCCGCCATCAGGACGACCTTGTGGTAGCGCAGCTTCTCGAGGCTGAACTCCTCGTGGATGCCGGTGCCGAGCGCCGAGATGATGGCCTGGACCTCGGTGTTGGCCAGCACCTTGTCGATGCGGGCCTTCTCGACGTTGAGGATCTTGCCGCGGATGGGGAGGATCGCCTGGACGCGTGAGTCGCGGCCCTGCCGGGCCGAGCCGCCGGCGGAGTCGCCCTCGACGATGAAGACCTCGCACTCGGCCGGGTTGGTCGACTGGCAGTCCGAGAGCTTGCCGGGCAGGCCACCGCCGCCGAGCAGCCCCTTGCGGCCGCGCGCGAGGTCACGTGCCTTGCGGGCCGCGATCCGGGCGGACGCCGCGGCCTGCGACTTGCGGACGATGTCACGGCCCTCGGCGGGGTTCTTCTCCAGCCAGTCACCCAGCTGGTCGTTCATGATCCGCTGGACGAAGCCCTTGGCCTCGGTGTTCCCGAGCTTGGTCTTGGTCTGGCCCTCGAACTGCGGCTCGCCCATCTTGATCGAGACGATGGCCGTCAGGCCCTCGCGGATGTCGTCGCCCGAGACCCGGTCCTCGGGCTTCTTCATCAGGCCCCACTCGAAGCCCCAGTTGTTGACCAGACCGGTCAGCGCCGCCCGGAAGCCCTCCTCGTGCGTGCCTCCCTCGTGGGTGTTGATGGTGTTGGCGAAGGTGTGGACCGACTCGGTGAACGAGGTGTTCCACTGCATCGCGACCTCGAGGCTCATGTGGTTCTCGACGCTGTCGGGCGTCTCGGCCTCGAAGGCGATGACGCTCGGGTTCGCCTTGTCCTTGCGCCGGTTGAGGTGCTCGACGTAGTCGACCAGGCCGCGGTCGTACTTGAAGACCCGCTCGACGCCACCGTCCTCGCCGCGGCGGATCGCGTCCGCGCCGCTCTGGTCGACCTCGTTGGCGATGGTGTCGTCCTCGACCGCCTCGAGCAGGTCGTCGGCCGCCGGGCGCTCGTCGCGCACCACGATCTCGAGACCCTTGTTGAGGAAGGCGTACTCACGGAACCGGTTGGTGATCGTCTCGAAGGAGTAGGTCGTGGTCTCGAAGATCTCCTCCGAGGCCCAGTAGGTGACCGTGGTGCCGGTGCGCTCGCCGGGCTCCATCTCGCGGACCTGCTCGAGGTCGCCGTCCGGCACACCGATCGTGAAGCTCTGGCGCCACAGGTGGCCACGGTTCTTGACGTCGACGACCAGGTGGCTCGAGAGCGCGTTGACGACCGAGACGCCGACACCGTGCAGGCCTCCGGAGACCTTGTAGCCGCCGCCACCGAACTTGCCGCCGGCGTGCAGCATCGTGAGCGCCATGGTCACCGCCGCCATCTCCTGGCCGGGCGCGGTGTCGGTCGGGATCCCGCGCCCGTTGTCCTCGACCCGGATCGCGCCGTCGGCGCACAGGGTGACGACGATCCGGTCGCAGTGGCCGGCCAGCGCCTCGTCGACCGCGTTGTCCACGATCTCCCAGATCAGGTGGTGCAGGCCGCGCTCGCCGGTCGAGCCGATGTACATGCCAGGACGCTTGCGAACCGCCTCGAGGCCCTCGAGGACCTGGATGGCGGAGGCGTCGTACGACGCGCCCGCGTCGACCTTCGTGCCCCGCAGCTCGGGGGGAGCCGTAGTGGCCCCCACCGGGTCGGGGATCGGGTCGGAAGTGGTCTCGGCGGTGCCCTCGCTGGGGTTCTCGACGGGGGTTTGCTCGGTCACACACACCTCTTCACGATGAGCTCCCCGGACGGACCGGGCAGCGCGGGTTCTGCTGACGTTGGCACACCAAGGGCCGCAACAGCGTGGAGCCGGCGACCCGACGTCCATGATACCGGGCTGGGGGCTTCCTGACACGCGTCGACCCGTCGGCTGGGGACGACCGGTCGACAAATGAGCCCGTGAGGGGCTCCTGAGGGGCTCGCGGACGCCCGTTCAGGGGGTCGGCTGGGTCCCCATACGTCGGCGGCGCCCCCAGATCGTCACGGGAGGACTCCCACGCTCAGCCGTAGGTGTCGCGCGGACCGCGGCCGTCGCGCACCGACCGGGGGCCCTTCTTCCAGCTCGGCAGGTGCGGGCCGACCACCTCGATCAGCGCGACCGTGCCGTGCCCGAGCTCCTCGTTGAGGCGACGCACCACGGTGGGTGCGAGCAGCTTGAGCTGGGTCGCCCAGGCCGTCGAGTCGGTGCGCACCACGAGCTTCCCGTCCGCGAACGACTCCGGGGTGCAGTGCGCCGCCACCTCCGCGCCGACCAGCTCCGGCCAGCGGCCGAAGACGCCGTGCACCCGCAGGTCGAGCTCCCAGCCGTGGTCGTCGACGAGACGGCCGAGGGTGAGGTCGAGCAGCTGCGGGTCGCGCTCGTCGGGGTGCGAGCCGGAGACCCGGCCGCCCACCGGCCGGTCGCGACGCTTGGGCTGACGGCGCGCCCGCGGCGTCGAGCCCGCGGCCGCCCGGGTCAGGGCACGCGCCAGCTCGAGGCCGTCGGGTCGGTGCTCCGGCTGCTCGGGGTCGGGCGCGGGCACCGGCCGGGTCGGCGGACCAGCGTCCTGGTCGCCGGGCCCGTCCGGCCCGTCGGGACCGCTCTGGTCCGGCTCGTCGCGCTGCTCAGGACTCACGGACCACCTCGCCGCCACCCACCAGGTAGCGCGCGCCGGCCAGGGCGGGCGGGACGTCGGCCGCGACGGCCGCCGTGACCAGCACCTGCTCGGCGCCGGCCACGAGCTCGGCCAGCTGGGCGCGACGTTCGGTGTCGAGCTCGGCGAAGACGTCGTCGAGGATCAGGATCGGGTCGTCACCGTCCGCGCGCAGCAGGTCGTAGGAGGCCAGGCGCAGCGCGAGCGCGAACGACCAGGACTCGCCGTGCGAGGCGTAGCCCTTGACCGGCAGCCGCAGGGGATCCTCCTGCGGCGTCGCGCCGCCCGGACGGTGACCGAGGGTGAGCACCAGCTCGTCGCGGTGCGGGCCGACCAGCGAGACGCCCCGGTCGATCTCCTCGTGGCGACGCCGCTCGACCTCCGCCAGGAGCGCCTGGCTCAGCGCGGCTCGCTCCGGCGGGCCCGGCGGCAGCTCCAGCGACGGCTTGTAGGTGATCTCGGCGTCGTCGCGCGAGGCGCCGCGCGCCACGGTCTCGTAGGCCTTGCCGACGTAGGGACGCAGCGAGTCGACCAGGTCGATCCGCGCTGCCAGCAGCTCGGCGCCGGTGTGGGCGAGGTGGTCGTCCCAGACCGCGAGCGTGGCCTGCGCGGCGTCCTGCGCCTCGCGCCCGCGACCACCGCGACGGGCCGCCCCCATGGTCTTGAGCAACGAGTTGCGCTGGCGCAGCACCCGGTCGTAGTCAGCGCGGACGCCGGCCAGGCGCGGGGCGCGCAGGACCAGCAGGTCGTCGAGGAAGCGCCGCCGGTCCGAGGGGTCGCCTTTGACCAGGGTGAGGTCCTCGGGCGAGAACACGACCGTGCGCACCAGGCCGATCAGCTCGCGGGCCCGGGGGAGCGGCGACTTGTTGATCCGGGCCCGGTTGGCCCGGCCGGGGTTCAGCTCGATCTCGAGGATCGCCGTGCGCCCGTCGCGGACGACCGCGGCCCGGACCACCGCCTGCTCGGCGCCGGCCCGCACGAGGGGCGCGTCGGTGGCCACCCGGTGCGAGGAGAGCCTGGAGAGGTAGTCGATCGCCTCCACCAGGTTGGTCTTGCCCTGCCCGTTGCGTCCGATGAACGCGGTGACGCCCGGCTCCAGGGGTACGTCGGCGGCGGCGTAGGAGCGGAAGTCGTGCAGGGTCAGGTGGGAGACGTACACGTGTCCTGTCAGCCTCCTGTCGACCGCTCCCCCGTCAGGGAGCCGGGTGGGCGTCTCCGCCGACCGGCGGCTGGGTGTGCGTCGCGTGGCCGCCGAACTGGTTGCGCATCGCGGCGACCGCCTTCATCGCCGGGCTGTCGTCCTGGCGGGAGGTGAAGCGCGCGAACAGGGAGGCGGCGATGACGTTCATCGGCACCGCGTGCTCGATCGCGGCCTCGACGGTCCAGCGGCCCTCGCCGGAGTCGTCGGCGTACCCCGCGATCTGGTCCAGGTGGGGGTCCTCTTCGACGGCCGCGACCAGCAGGTCGAGCAGCCACGAGCGGATCACGGTGCCGGAGCGCCACGAGTCGAAGACCTCACTGACGTTGTCGACCAGGTCGACCTTCTCCAGCAGCTCCCAGCCCTCGGCGTAGGACTGCATCATCGCGTACTCGATGCCGTTGTGGACCATCTTGGCGAAGTGGCCGGCGCCGGGCTTGTGCCCCGCGTGGACGAAGCCGCCCTCGTCCGGCTTGAGCGCGTCGAAGGCCGGCTGCGCCTTGGCGACGTCGCTCTCGGAGCCCCCGCACATCAGGGCGTAGCCGTTCTTCAGGCCCCAGACCCCGCCGGAGACCCCGCAGTCGACGAAGCCGGTGCCGCGCCGGCCCAGCAGCTCGGCGCTGACCGCGTCCTCGGTCCACCGGGAGTTGCCGCCGTCCACGACCAGGTCGCCCTCGCCGAGCAGGTCGGCCAGGGCCGCGACGGTCTCCTTGGTCGGGTCCCCGGCCGGGACCATCACCCACACCACCTTGGGTGACGGCAGCTTCTCGACGAGCTCCTCCAGCGACCCGACGTCACTGACGTCCGGGTTGCGGTCGTAGCCGACCACCGTGTGCCCGGCGTCGCGCAGCCTGGTGCGCATGTTGCCGCCCATCTTGCCCAGGCCGACGAGTCCGATGTCCATGCGTGCTTCCCTTCGAGGTCCTGCCTGGTACTGGGTGCTGCTGGTGCTGGGTGCCGCTGTCGGTCCGTGCCGGGTCAGGACAGCAGTCGGCGCGGCATCAGCAGGTAGCGGAACGGCGACGTGTGCCCGTCCTCGCCGGGGGCGCCGCTGATCACGACGGGCTTCGAGGCCTGGGTGAACGCGAGCTCGACCACGGCCTGGTCGATGGCACCGAGGCCGTCGAGCAGGAACTGCGGGTTGAAGCCGGTGGTGATGTCCTCGCCGTCGACGCTCGCCTCGATCGACTCCGAGGCCTGCGCCTCGTCGCCGGAGCCGGCGTCCAGGGTGAGGACGCCGTCGCTGAAGGCCAGCTGGACGGCGGTGTTGCGCTCGGCGACCAGCGCGACGCGCTTGACCGACTCGATCAGGGCCGCCTTGTCGACCAGCGCCTTGGTCTGGTGCTCGGCCGGGAACAGGCTGCGCACCTTGGGGAACTCCCCGTCGAGCAGCCGGGTGGTGGTGCGCCGCACCCCGCCCGGGGCGGCGCCCTCGAAGCCGATGATGCCCTCGCCGGAGCCGGTCGCGGCCAGCGCGATCGTGACCTCGCTGCCGGCCGTGAGCGACTTGGCGGTGTCGCCGAGCACCTTGGCGGGGACCAGGGCGGCCATCGACTCGTCGGGGGTGCGGGGGCTCCACTCGAGCTCGCGGTGCGAGAGCCGGAAGCGGTCGGTGGCCAGCAGGGAGATCGTGGAGCCGTCGATCTCGATCCGGACGCCGGTCAGCACCGGCAGCATGTCGTCGCGGCCGGCGGCGGTGACCGCCTGGGCCACGGCATGCGAGAACTTCTCGCTCTGCACGGTGCCCGTCGCGGCCGGCATCTCGGGCAGCGTGGGGTAGTCCTCGACCGGCATCGTCTGGAGGCTGAAGCGCGCGGATCCGCAGGTCAGCGAGACGCGGGCGCCGTCGAGGGTCATCTCGACCGGCTTGGCGGGCAGGCTGCGGCAGATGTCGGCGAGCAGCCGACCGCTGACCAGGGCCCGCCCCTCGCCGCTGACCTCGGCCTTCAGCGTGGCTCGGGCCGACGTCTCGTAGTCGAACGTCGAGAGCACCAGGCCCTCGTCGCTCGCGTCGATCAGGAGCCCGGCCAGGACCGGGACGCTCGGACGGACCGGGAGGCTGCGAGCAGCCCAGGCGACGGCATCTGCGAGCACGTCACGCTCGACGCGGAACTTCACTGTGGCGGATCCTCCGGAGTCGGTGGGTCGTACGGCGCTGCGGGTGGAGTGTGAATCCTGCCATGAGGCCGGACGGGGTGGGAGGTTCGGTGTCGTTTGCCCGCTGCGTCGGACCCGGTCGGAGGTGCCCCGCCGCTCCCGGATCGAGGTGCCTTCTCGAGGTTGTCCCCAGGTCGGGGCCCGGATGGATGTTCACTGAGGATCGATCCGGTTGCAGGTGAGTGGGAGTCGTAGCAGCGGTGGAAACTGTGGAGAACTGACGTTTGTGCAGGTCGCGCCCCGCACTAGCAGTGCACAGGGGCTGTGGAGAAGGTTGGGCAACCACTACGGGCGGTTGTGCACCGGGCCATGTCGTCCGCTCCGGCCTCTCGGTTGTCCACAGCCGTTCGGGCCGCATGTCATTTGGAACCACACGTCCTCCACAGGCTCGGCGACCCTCCGGACCCCTCCGTGAGCGGGCACTTGGGGGCACTGTGAATCCGCCGAGCGGGCACTTTCAGGCACTGTGGAGTGGTCGAGCGGGCACTCAGGGGCACGTTGACGTGGGCGAGCGGGCACTCGCAGGCAGTACGCCGCCCGGCAGAGTGCCTCCGACCGCCCGCTCGGCGCGCTGGGAGTGCCTGCGACCGCCCGCTCGGCGTGCTGAGAGTGCCCTCAAGTGCCCGCTCGGCGGGGTCAGGACTGGCGGGCCTGCAGCTTGACCCGGTTGGTGAGCTCGCTGACCTGGTTGAAGACCGCCCGGCGCTCGGCCAGGAGCTGGTTGATCTTGCGGTCGGCGTACATGACCGTGGTGTGGTCCCGGTTGCCGAACTGGGCCCCGATCTTGGGCAGGGACAGGGCGGTCAGCTCGCGACACAGGTACATCGCGATCTGACGGGCCATCACCAGGTGGCGACCGCGGCTGGGGCCGGTCAGCTCCTCGATCGAGAGCCCGAAGTAGGCGGCCGTCTGCGCGATGATCAGCGGGGCGGTGATCTCCGGCTCGCCACCCTCGGGGATCAGGTCCTTGAGGACGATCTCGGCCAGGGTCATGTCGACCTCCTGGCGGTTGAGGTTCGCGAAGGCGGTCACCCTGATCAGGGCGCCCTCGAGCTCGCGGATGTTGGTCTGGATCTTCGAGGCGATGAACTCAAGCACGTCCGGCGGAGCGGTCAGGCGGTCCATCGCCGCCTTCTTGCGCAGGATCGCGATCCGGGTCTCGAGGTCGGGGGGCTGGACGTCGGTGATCAGGCCCCACTCGAAGCGGTTTCGCAGCCGGTCCTCGAGCGCCTCGAGCCGCTTGGGCGGGCGGTCGGAGGTGAGCACGATCTGCTTGTTCGCGTTGTGCAGCGTGTTGAAGGTGTGGAAGAACTCCTCCTGGGTCTGGGTCTTGCCCTCCAGGAACTGGATGTCGTCGATCAGCAGCACGTCGACGTCGCGGTAGCGGCGCTTGAAGCGATCCTGGCGGTCGTCGCGGATCGCGTTGATGAACTCGTTGGTGAACTCCTCGCTCGACACGTACCGGACCTTGGCGCCGCTGTAGAGGCTGCGGACGTAGTGACCGATGGCGTGGAGCAGGTGGGTCTTGCCGAGTCCCGAGTCGCCGTAGATGAGCAGGGGGTTGTAGGCCTTGCCGGGCGCCTCGGCCACGGCCACCGCGGCGGCGTGCGGGAAGCGGTTGGACGAGCCGATCACGAAGGTCTCGAAGGTGTACTTCGGGTTGAGCCTGGTCTCCAGCGACGAGGCCGGGCGCGCCGGCTCGGGGTCGACGTCCACCGGAGGGCCGCTGAGAGCCGCGGAGTGCGGGTGGGGCTGGTGGGACGACGGGCTCGGTGCCGGCATGGAGACGTCGCGCGGCGCCTCGTCAGGCACCCGGGGGTCGTCGAGCTGGGAGTTGACGGTCACCGCGATCCGGATCTCCCGGCCGAAGGCCACGGTGAGCGCGTCCTCCAGCTGGCCGCGCAGCCGGCCCTCGAGCTGGCCGCGGGTGAAGTCGTTGGGCACCGCGATGATCGCGGTGCTCTCGTGCAGGGTCACCGGCTCGCTCGCGCGCAACCAGGCCCGCTGGTTGGGCTGGAGGTCGTCGACCACCCCGCGCCATGCCCGGTTGAGGTCTGAGCTGCTCTGCTCCACGGGTCCCGCCTGCCTTGTCTGCTGATTCTCGGGGGTGCCACGGACGTCGTCGATGGCTCCGGGGTCCGTGGTCGCAACCGCCTCCGCTCGCGCGGGAGGACGGTTCGGACGCCGGGGACCTACCTGTTCCTCCACAGCTTTGTCCACAGGCTGTGAACCCATTGTGCTCTGCTGTCACGGACGCCGTCCGCCATCTCCGAGGTCTGCACCAGGAACAGTCTTTCCGCAGGTCAGAGCCCACTTGACCACAATGTGGGCCGGTGGCACGGCCTGCGCACCCGGTGCGGCGCGAGGATGACGGGGAGCCCCCGTAGGCCCGAACGTAACCCCCGCCCGGCACCCGGGGCAAGACGTCATCCACAGGGGTGGAGCCGGCGTGGTGGCCGGTGCGTATCGTGGGTTTGACCCTGTGGAACGCCAGCGCGTACCGTTGGCCGGTCACTCGGTGTCGACGGGTGCCGCATGTCCACGGGAGCACGTCGTCCGTGGGTGGGCGGTGCCGGCCGACAGGCCTTCTGTTGCCATGCACTGCCGATCCGCCGGCGTGGCTGCCCCTGACCCACCATGGAGAGATACTCGTGAGCAAGCGTACGTACCAGCCGAACAACCGTCGCCGTCACAAGGTGCACGGCTTCCGCCTGCGGATGCGCACCCGCGCCGGTCGCAGCATCCTCGCGCAGCGCCGTCGCAAGGGCCGCAAGAGCCTGGCCGTCTGACGGCCGGCCTCTGCAGGCCCGCCGTCATCCCGTGCTGCCCCCGGACCACCGCCTGAGGGACGCCGACTCCTATCGCACCGCGGTTCGCCGAGGTCGCCGGGCGGGGTCGCGCACTCTCGTGGTGCATCTGGCTGCCCTCACGGGCCACGCTGCCGGCTCCGAGCCGCCTCGGGTGGGGTTCGTGGTCAGCAAGGCAATCGGGAACGCTGTTGTCCGCAATCGCGTGAAGCGCCGTCTCAGACATCTGGCCCGGGAGCACGTCACGTCGCTCCCGGGCTCTGCTGTGCTCGTGGTCAGGGCGCTTCCCGCGGCCGCGACCGCGGCCTACGCGGAACTCGGTGCCGATCTCGCTCGTTCGCTCGAGAAGGTGCGGCTCCCGTGAAGTACCTGCTCATCGGACTGCTCAGGGCCTATCGTGCGGTCATCAGCCCGCTGTACGGACAGGTCTGCCGCTACTACCCCTCGTGCTCGGCGTACGCCCTGGACGCCGTGCGCGAGCACGACAGTCTGCGCGGCAGCTGGCTCGCCGCTCGTCGGCTCGCCCGGTGCCACCCGTGGGCGGCCGGCGGGTACGACCCCGTTCCTCCCCGCTCTCGCGCGGGTAGCCCTCCCTCGACCACCCAACAAGGAGCCTGACCGTGGGAATCTTCGGCGACATCGGCGGATTCATCATGACGCCGCTGTACTACGTCATCTCGGTGATCCTGGTCGGCTTTCACAAGCTGTTCAGCACCGTCCTGGATCCCGCGGGTGGTGCCGCCTGGGTGCTTTCCATCATCGGCCTCACGCTGCTGATCCGGACGGCGCTGATCCCGTTGTTCGTCAAGCAGATCAAGTCCAGCCGGAACATGCAGCTGATCCAGCCCAAGGTCAAGGAGCTGCAGAAGAAGTACGGCCACGACCGGGAGAAGCTCGCCGCCGAGACGATGGCGCTCTACAAGGAGAGCGGGACGAACCCGTTCGCCTCGTGTCTGCCCATCCTGCTCCAGATGCCGATCTTCCTGGCGCTGTTCCGGCTGCTCGACCAGGCGGCGAAGAACGGCACCGCGCACGGCGTCCTGACGCTGGACCTGGCGAAGAAGTTCGGTGAGGCCAAGCTGTTCGGCGTGGTCCCCGTCTCCGACACGTTCATCCGGGCGGACGGCCAGGTCGGGGTGATGGTGCTGGCGGCGATCCTGGTGGTCGCGATGACCGCCACGACCTTCCTCACCCAGCGCCAGCTGATGAGCAAGAACATGCCGGCGGATGCCCTCACGGGTCAGTACGCCCAGCAGCAGAAGATGCTGCTCTACATCCTTCCGCTGGTGTTCGCGGTCGGTGGCGTGGCCTTCCCGATCGGGGTCCTGTTCTACTGGACCACCTCCAACCTGTGGACGATGGGTCAGCAGTTCTACGTGATCCGCAACAACCCCGCCCCCGGTACGCCGGCCGCGAAGGCCAAGGCAGACCGGGACGCCGCCAAGGCAGCCCGCCACGGGCACGGCAGCGTCGTGGTGGAGACTGCTCCGGAGCCCGTCGTCGAGCGGCCGGTCGTCCGCCAGCAGCCCAAGAAGCAGACCCGCGAGCAGCGGCGGAAATCGGCCCCGAAGTCCGCACCGAAGCCGGGAACGTCCCCCACGACCCCCGAGGGAGAGCAGAAGTGAACGAGTCCGTCAGCGACCAGTCCACCGACTCCAGCACCTCGCCCAGCAGCGAGCCCCCCTCTGAGAACAGCCCTGAGAACAGTCCCGAGCCCGGCAGCGAGCTAGGCAGCGAGCTCGGCAGCGAGTCTGGCACCGAGTCTGTGGCGGACGAGACGACCGCAGGGACGGCGTCCGGCTCCACCAGGGTGCAGGAGCTCGAGCAGGAGGGCGACATCGCGGCGGACTACCTCGAGGAGCTGCTGGACATCGCCGACCTCGACGGCGATCTGGACATGGACGTCGACGGCGACCGCGCCGCGGTGTCGATCGTCGGCTCGGGCCTGGACCAGCTCGTTGGTGGTCAGGGCGAGGTGCTCGAGGCCCTCCAGGAGCTCACCCGCCTGGCTGTCTTCCGGGAGACCGGAGAGCGCTCGCGGCTGATGCTGGACATCGGGGGCTACCGGGCGACCAGGCGTGAGCAGCTGGTGCGTCTGGCGGAGGAGACGATCGCGCGGGTGCGGGAGACCGGCGATCCGGTCTCGTTGGAGGCCATGTCCCCGTTCGAGCGCAAGGTGGTGCACGACGTCGTTGCGGCTGCCGGGCTGAGCTCCGAGTCCGAGGGCGTCGAGCCGCGTCGCCACGTGGTGGTCCTCCCGGGTTGATGCAATGACCGAGAGCCCTGTTTCACGTGAAACACCCTCCACGCCTGAACTGGCGCGGAGGGTTTTTTCGGCTGTCCGCCTGCCGCTGGCCGAGCACTACGCCGGACTCCTCGCCTCGGAAGGTGTGGTCCGTGGGCTGATCGGTCCACGGGAGGCCCCACGGTTGTGGGAGCGACACCTGCTGAACTGCGCGGTTCTCGGTGAGCTGGTGCCGGACGGCTCGACCGTGTGCGACATCGGGTCGGGCGCCGGACTGCCCGGGCTGGTCCTCGCGATCGCCCGGCCGGACCTCCGGATCACGCTGGTGGAGCCACTGCTGCGCCGGACGACGTTCCTCGACGAGGTCGTCACCGAGCTGGGGCTCAGCCGGGTGGAGGTGGTGCGGGGGCGGGCCGAGGCGCTGCACGGTGGCCGCCGCTTCGACGTGGTGACGTCGCGTGCGGTGGCTCCTCTGGAGCGGCTACTGCGCTGGTCGATGCCGTTGGTGTCCGGAGAGGGCGCCCTGGTGGCGATGAAGGGCTTGTCGGTCGCCGAGGAGATCGACGAGGCTCGCGACACGCTCAGCGGGCTCGGCTGTGCCTCGCCGGAAGTGCACAGCCTGGGTGCCGGGATCATCGACTCCCCCACGTCCGCGGTCCGGGTGGCCTGGGCCGAGCCGAGCCGGGTATCTTGGCCGCTTGCGTCGGGCACGACGGGTACCTCGGGATCGGACACGCGCCGCCGCAGCAAGGGGAAGCGGAGGCGAACGACGTGAGTCAGGACCAGTCCGGCGAGCAGCGCCGCGAGAATGACGCCGAAGCCACGGAAGTCGGGGTGCCGGGCCAATTCTCCACAGGTTTCTCCACCGATGCGTCCCCGCTCCCGGAGCCTAGTTATCCACAGATTTTGCCCAGTCATCCACAACCTGAGACGGATACCGACTACACCGTGGTTTCACGTGAAACATCGTCTCCCCGCCCCTACGCCGTCCGCACCGCCGGCGACCTGGCGGACGAGAAGCCGGCGGACGACCACCGCACCACTCCGCTGGCTCGGGCTGCCGAGCACGCGGTCCTGGCCCGCACCGGAGCGCGGCTCGGACCAACGCTTGCCCGACCGGAGAGCACCCGTGTGGTCGTGGTGGCGAACCAGAAGGGCGGGGTCGGCAAGACCACGTCGACGGTGAACGTGGCCGCCGCGCTGGCGCAGCTCGGTCAGCGGGTCCTGGTGATCGACCTCGACCCGCAGGGGAACGCCTCGACCGCACTGGCGGTGGAGCACCGGCGTGGCACGCCCTCGACGTACGACGCGCTCGTTGACGGTGTGCCGCTGGCCGAGGTCAGCTCCCCCTGCCCCGACGTGCCCAACCTGTACGTCGTGCCGGCGACCATCGACCTGGCAGGCGCCGAGATCGAGCTCGTGAGTGTGGTGGCGCGGGAGAACCGGCTGCACCGGGCGATCCAGGGGCACCCGCTCGTCGGCTCGCAGGCCGAGGTCGGTGAGGATCGCTTCGACTACGTGCTGATCGACTGCCCGCCCTCGCTGGGACTGCTCACCCTCAACGCCCTGTGCGCCGGGGCCGAGATGCTGATCCCGATCCAGGCGGAGTACTACGCCCTGGAGGGGCTCGGCCAGCTGTTGGAGACGGTGGAGATGGTCAAGAAGCACCTCAACCCCCGGCTGGCGGTCTCCACCATCCTCGTGACCATGTACGACGGTCGCACCCGGCTGGCCGCCGGCGTGGCCGAGGAGGTGCGCGAGCACTTCGGTGACCTGGTCGTCAGGACGGCGATCCCGCGCTCCGTCCGCGTCTCGGAGGCGCCGTCCTACGCGCAGACCGTGATGACCTACGACCCGGGATCTCCCGGCGCGCTCAGCTACCTCGAAGCCGCCCGTGAGATCGCTACCAAGGGAGCCCCGCAGTGACCGCCACCCCCGGGCGCCCGGCCCAGCGACGCGGCCTCGGTCGTGGCCTCGGCTCGCTCATCCCCACCGCCCCGGCCACTCCCGTCACGGAGGAGCCCGACTCCCGGGGTCCAGCCCAGGACACGGCCCGGGTCTCGGGTCAGCATGCGGCGGGGGGAGGCGACGCGGCTGGTGGTGTGCCCGAGAGCCACGAGCCGCCGGTGTCCCACGAGGCCGTCGAGAGCCCCGAGCGCTCTGTGGAGGCGCAGGGTGTGGCCGGAGCGTACTTCATCGAGATCCCGGTGGAGCAGATCTCGCCGAACGCCGTCCAGCCGCGCCAGGTCTTCGACCAGGAGGCCATGGACGAGCTCGTCCACTCGATCCGCGAGGTGGGGCTGCTCCAGCCGATCGTCGTGCGGCGCACCGGCCCGGACGTCTACGAGCTGGTCATGGGCGAACGACGCTGGCGGGCCGCCCAGGAAGCGGGACTCGACGCGATCCCGTCGATCGTGCGGGAGACCGGCGACAACGACATGCTCCGCGACGCGCTGCTGGAGAACCTCCACCGCTCCCAGCTGAACCCGTTGGAGGAGGCGTCGGCCTACGCACAGATGCTCGAGGACTTCGGCTGCACCCACGACGAGCTGGCCGGACGCATCGGACGCTCGCGCCCCCAGATCAGCAACACGCTCCGGTTGCTGCGCCTCAGTCCGGCCGTCCAGCGCCGGTTGGCCGCCGGCGTGCTCTCCGCCGGCCACGCGCGCTCACTGCTCGCCGTCGAGGAGCCCGAGATCCAGGACCGCCTCGCCCAGCGCGTGGTGGCCGAGGGGATCAGCGTGCGGGCGCTGGAGGAGATCGTCTCGGTCGGTGAGTACGGGACCGCTCGACCTCGTGCCCAGCGCCGCCGTCCCACTGCGCCCGGGCTCGGCGATCTCGCGGAGCGGCTCTCCGACCGCTTCGAGACCCGGGTGAAGGTCGATCTCGGCAAGTCCAAGGGCAGGATCACGGTGGAGTTCGCCACCATGGACGATCTCCAACGGATTGTGGACGTCATGGACCCGCGCAACCGCCGGGACCGGCCGATCTAAGCGCCCAGGACGGGGCGACCTGATCGAGCGCCCTATGTCTTTATCGACATAACGACATGTCGATGGACCGACAACCGAAGGCACGGGGGCATGCGTCTACCTCCCCGGGTCTCGAGGCTCGTCGCTGACGCTCCTCGCACCTCGACCAGCGTTGGCTGTCCGCCGTGGGTTGAGGAGCGAGCGCAGCGAGCGTCTCGAAACCCGGTGGGCGCTGCGCGTCGGGAATGCGGCTCCCCGGATCTCGAGGCTCGTCGCTGACGCTCCTCGCACCTCGACCAGCGTTGGCCGTCCGCCGTGGGTTGAGGAGCGAGCGCAGCGAGCGTCTCGAAACCCGGTGAGCGAGGTTCGTCGCCGGCACTCCGCGCGCCTCGACCGAGGTCGGGTGGTCAGCCGCCGCGCTTGGCCCGACGCTTGGCCGCCCGCTTGGCGGCCCGCTCCCGCTTCTCCGCGGCGTCCAGGACCAGGGCCTGCTCCGGGGTGGGGGCGCTGCCGCCGTGCGAGGCCGGTAGCCACCAGGCACCGGGAGGCTGCTCGGCCGCGGGGTAGGCCGCGATGGCGTCCTCCAGCATCGCCGACATCACCCGGTGCAGCTCAGCCGTCTCGGCCACCGGGTCCTCGCCGGTGAGGTGCAGCGGGGCACCCACGCTGATCGAGATGGTCTTGCCGCGGGAGAAGTCCCGGGGATGGTCCTTGGTCATCATCCGCTGGGTGCCCCACAGGATGACCGGGACGATCGGCACGCCCGCCTCGGCAGCGATCCGGACCGCCCCCGACTTGAACTCCTTGAGCTCCATGGAGCGCGAGATCGTGGCCTCGGGGAAGATCCCGACCACCTCACCGTTGCGCAGGTACTCCAAGGCCGTGCGCGCCGAGGCGACCCCCTCGCCACGGTCCACGTTGATGTGGTGCAGCGAGCGCATCAGGGGTCCGGTCCAGCGGTGGTCGAACAGCTCGCGCTTGGCCATGAAGCGCACCAGGCGACCGGACGGGTTCGCGGCGAGACCGCCGTAGACGAAGTCCACGTAGCCGATGTGGTTGTAGGCCATCAGCACGCCTCCGGAGCGCGGCACGTGTTCCGTACCGGTCATCTGGAAGCGCTGGCCGAGCCCACGGAAGGCCGTCTTCGCGATGGCGATGATCGGGGGGTAGGTCAGGTCGCGCACGTCTGCTCCTGGCTGCCGCGACGCACCGCGGCGTGGACGAGTGAGGCGCACACGGCGCCGAGGTCGAGGCCGGCGGCCGCGATGGAGAGGGGGACGGTCGAGGTCTCGGTGAAGCCGGGCGCCACGTTGACCTCGAGGAACCACACCCGCCCCTCGTCGTCCACGATCAGGTCCGAGCGGGAGACGTCGCGCAGCCCGAGCGCCTGGTGGGCGAGCAGCGCCACCCGGGCCACCTCGGCCGCGGTGGCCTCGTCGAGCGGCGCGGGGGTGACGAACTCGGTGGACCCGGCGGTGTAGCGCGCGGTGTAGTCGTAGACGCCGCCGTCGGGCATGATCGCGACCGCGGGAAGCACTCGCGGACCCGAGCCGTCGTCGATCACCGGCACGGCGACCTCGAGGCCGGCCACGAACTGCTCCAGCAGCGCCACCGCTCCGTAGGCGAAGGCGTTGACCATCGCCGAGGGCAGCTGCTCGGCGGTGCGGACGACCGTGCAGCCGAGCGCGGAGCCGCTCTTGGCCGGCTTGACCATCAGGGGGAGCCCGAGGCGCGACACGAGCGCGTCCATGACGGCGGCGGCGCCGAGCTCGCGGAAGGTCTCGTGCGGCAGGCAGACCGACGCGGGGGTGCGGATCCCGGCCCGTTCAGCCACGGCCTTGGCCACCGGCTTGTCGAACGCGGTGCGGCACGAGGACGGCGGCGCCCCGACGTACGGCACGTCGAGCAGCTCGAGCACCTCACGGATGGCGCCGTCCTCCCCGGTCTCGCCGTGCAGCATCGGCACCACGCAGGACGGTCGCTCGGTGCGCAGCAGCTCGAGCAGCGAGGCGTCCACGTCGCGCTCGAGCACCTCGAGCCCCGAGCCGCGCAGCGCCTCGGCCACCCGGCGACCGGAGCGCAGCGAGACGTCGCGCTCGTGGGACAGCCCGCCGGCCAGCACCAGCACGCGACCCCGGCCTCCCGCCGGCTCGGCGGGGGCGGGCGCGCTCGGAGTGGGGCTCACGGGATCTCCAGTCGTGGTCATCGAATCAGCTCAGGTCCGAGGAGGGGGCGTCGTACCCGCTGCGCGCCTCGACCCCGGGGGCGGGGGCGCCGGCCCCGAACATCGCCCGGAGCTCCATCTCGGACTCCAGGACCCCGGCGAGACGGCGCACGCCCTCGCGGATCCGCTCCGGGGTCGGGAAGCAGAACGAGAGCCGCATCGAGCCCGAGCCGAAACCGTCGGCGAAGAAGGCGGTGCCGGGCACGTAGGCGACGCGCGCGGTCACGGCCCGGGGCAGCATCGCCTTGGCGTCGATGCCGGGCGGCAGGGTCACCCAGACGAAGAAGCCGCCGTCGGGGGTGTTCCACGAGCAGGACGCCGGCATGAAGTCCTCGAGGGCCTGCATCATCGCGTCGCGCCGCTCGCGGTACATCTGCCGCATCTGCTTGATCTGGCCGAGCCAGTCGTGGGTCTCGAGGTACGCCGAGACCACCATCTGGCTGAACGACGGCGGACACAGGGTGGCCGACTCCTGGGCCAGCACGAGCTTCTCGCGCACGGCGTGCGGCGCCAGCGCCCAGCCCACCCGCATGCCGGGGGAGAAGGTCTTGGAGAACGAGCCGAGGTAGATGACGCCCTCGGCCTCGTCGGCTCGCAGGGCCCGCATCGGCTCACCCTCGAAGCCGAGCAGGCCGTAGGGGTTGTCCTCGAGCACGAGGATGTCGTGCTCGCGGCAGATCCGCAGGATCTCGGGGCGCCGCTCGGCCGCCAGGGTCACACCGGCCGGGTTGTGGAAGTTGGGGATCGTGTAGAGGAACTTGATCGTCCTCCCGGCGGCCTTGACGGTCCGGATCGCCTCGTCCAGGGTCTCGGGGACGAGACCGTGGGCGTCCATCGCTACGTGCACGACGTCGCACTGGAAGGACCTGAACACGCCCAGCGCGCCGACGTACGAGGGAGCCTCGCACAGCACCACGTCGCCGGGATCGCAGAAGATCCGGGTCACCAGGTCGACCGCCTGCTGCGAGCCGACCGTCACCACGACGTCGTCCGGGTGGGCGTCGATGCCCTCGAGGCGCATCACCTCGCAGATCTGCTCGCGCAGCACCGGGTCGCCCTGACCGGAGCCGTACTGCAGCGCCACGGGGCCCTTGTGGGCGATGAGCTCGCTGATGGCGGTCCCCACCACGTCGAGCGGGAGGCCGGAGATGTTCGGCATCCCCCCGGCCAGCGAGACCACCTCGGGACGCGAGGCGACCGCGAACAGGGCGCGGATCTCGGAGGCGGTCATGCCGGCCGTACGGGCGGCGTAGCGGTCGACGTAGGAGTCGAGCCGGGTGCTGGCACGCACCGGCTCCCCGCCACCACGCGGATCGGGGCGCGGATCGGGACGGGGATCAGGCGCGGGGCCGGAGCCGGGCGCGGGAGTGGGGTCGCTGGACGCGGGGGAGTTCTCCATGACGCGTCTAGCATGGACGATGCGCGCCGCTGCCGCACCACCGGACCGATGCTTGGGCGTGCGCCGCTGGGGAAGGGAGCCGGGGAGATGTCTCGCACCACCGTCGCCCTCAGCGCCGCGCACCTCGACGCGCACCTCGCCGCCCTGCTCGACGCGACGCCGTGCGGGGACTGCGTCCGGTGGGAGCTCGACCCGGTGCGCCGCCTGCGCGCCGGTGACCGGGGCGCCCTGAAGCGCGCCTGGGTCGAGCGGGTGCTCTCCGAGTGGGGGACCTGCGGCCGGGTGGCCCTGGTCGACGGGGTGCCGGTCGGGTGGCTGCTCTACGCCCCGGCGACGTACGTGCCCGGGGCCGACGGCTTCCCCACCGCTCCGGTCTCCTCGGACGCCGTGGTGCTGACCACGGCCCACGTCCGGCCCCCGCACGCGCGCGGCGGACTGGGGCGGATGCTCGTGCAGGGGATGGCCCACGACCTCGTCGAGCGCGGCGGGGTGGCCGCCGTCGAGGCGTTCGGCGACACCCGGGGCGCCCGGGGCTGCCTGGTGCCTGCGGAGTTCCTCGGCGCCGTCGGCTTCCGGGTGCAACGGGCCCACCCCACGACCCCACGCCTGCGGATGGAGCTGCGGGGGGCCCTGACCTGGCGCACCGAGGTCGAGGCGATGCTGGACCGGCTGCGCGGCGCGGTGCGTGCGCCGGTCACCGCGGCCGGCACCCCGGCCGGCGCTCCGTCGACCTCGGCCACCCGGGCGGTGGCTGCACCCGGAACGCCCACGAGGCCCCCGTCGCCGAGGGCGACAGGGGCCTCGTGAGGCGTCCGCGGGGGAACCGCGGAGATCAGATGAAGTCGGCGAGCTCCTTGAGCATCGTCGCCTTGGGGCGGGCGCCGACGATCGACTTCACGACCTCGCCGCCCTGGTAGACGTTGATGGTGGGGATGCCTGTCACGCGGTACGACGCCGGGGTGACCGGGTTCTCGTCCACGTTCATCTTGAGGAAGGTGATCTTGTCGCCGTGGGCGGTCGAGATCTCGTCGAGGATCGGGGCGACCTGACGGCACGGGCCGCACCACTCGGCCCAGAAGTCCACCAGGACGGGCTTGTCGGACTTGAGGACCTGCGCCTCGAACTCGGCGTCGGTCACGGCAGCGATGTTCGCCACGGAAGCTCCTAAGGATCGCGGTACTGGGTCGGTAGGTGGAACACCGGGTCGGGAACGGATGTTCCCGACCCGGCTCGCCGCTCAGAGGCCGGCGGTCTGCACGGTCTCGTGCAGGGCGGACTCGGCGACGGCCTCCTGGGCCTGCGCCTGGGTCGCGGCGGAGTGGTCCAGCTCGGCGAGGTAGCGCTCGGCGTCCAGGGCCGCCGAGCAGCCGGTGCCGGCCGCCGTGATGGCCTGGCGGTACTGGTGGTCGACCAGGTCCCCGGCCGCGAAGACGCCCGGCAGGTTGGTCGCCGTCGAGGGGTGCGCGACCTTGACGTAGCCGCCCTCGTCGAGGTCGATCTGACCCCGCAGCAGCTCCGAGCGCGGGTCGTGCCCGACCGCGATGAACAGCCCGGTGGCGTCGAGGTGGCTGGTCTCGCCGGTGACGGTGTCGCGCAGCGTGAGCGACTCGAGGCGGTCCGCGCCGTTGATCTCGGAGACCTGGGCGTTCCAGATGATCTCCAGCTTCGGGTCGGCGAAGGCACGCTCCTGCATGATCTTGGAGGCGCGCAGCTCGTCGCGGCGCACGATCAGCGAGACCTTGGAGCCGAAGCGGGTCAGGAAGGTGGCCTCCTCGATGGCGGAGTCGCCGCCACCGACCACGGCGATGTGCTGGTCGCGGAAGAAGAAGCCGTCGCAGGTCGCGCACCAGGAGACGCCGCGCCCGGAGAGCTCCTGCTCGCGGGGCAGCCCGAGCTTGCGGTAGCCGGAACCGGTGGCGAGCACCACGGAACGCGCGGTGTAGGTGTCGGTCGAGGTCCGGACGACCTTGAGGTCACCGGACAGGTCGACCTCGACGATGTCGTCGGCCACCATCTCCGCGCCGAAGCGCTCGGCCTGGGCCCTCATCTCGTCCATCAGCGCGGGGCCCATGATGCCGTCGCGGAAACCGGGGAAGTTCTCCACCTCGGTCGTGTTCATCAGTGCGCCACCGGCGGTCACGGAGCCCTCGAAGACCAGTGGGTCGAGGCCCGCCCGGGCGGCGTACACGGCGGCCGTGTACCCGCTGGGGCCGGAGCCGATGACGATGACGTTGCGGGGGTCGGACATGTGGCTGGACTCTCCTAGATCGGGGACGTCGTGGGAACCGATCGTAGGCGAGGGACATTCCCGACCCCACTTCTCGGGCCCACTTCTGGGGCCCCAGGTCACCCCAGGTGACCCCGGGTTACTCCGGGTCACTCCGGGGCCTGCCGGGGCCCACCGCGGCCCGCCTCAGGGGGCCGGCAGGGTCACGGAGCGCTCGACGCGACGGCCACCGCAGGCGTAGAGGTCCGCCACCCGGCTCCCGTCGGCGCCGGCGGCGCGCAGGACCAGCACGGCCGGGACGCCGGCGTAGCGCACGAGGACCCGTCGGCCGGCGCCGGCGGCCACGGGCTCGCAGACCCCCAGGCCGGGCTGGACGAGGGACGGGGCCAGAACCCGCGCCCGGTCGACGTCGGCGGCGAAGCGGTTCGGACGCAGACGGGGGGCGTCGGCGAAGGCCGGGGCCTGGTCCGGCCCGGCCTCGGGGGAGGGAGTCGAAACCAGCGGACCGGCGCCCCCGCCGACCGGCGTGCGGGCGCCGCTGCGCGGCGCACCGGTCTCGGCGCGGTCGGCCGCGCTCGTCGCGGAACCGTCGGAGCCGCCGAGGCCCCCGAAGAGCTGGCCCATCCCTACGCCGACCGCGACGACCGCCGCGGCGGCGACCAGGAGGCCGACCACCCGTCGGCGCCGGCGGGCGGCGAGGTCCACCACGTGCTCCCGGGAAGGATCGGCGTCGGACGACAGGCCGTCCTCCGGGGCCACGGCCTGCCCGGCCAAGCCGGCCAGGACGCGGTCCATCCGGGCCACGACGTCGGCCGGCATCGGGTCGTCGTGGCGCGCGTCCGCCAGCAGCCGGCGCACCTCGTCGTCCGGCCCCGGCTGCTCGGGCACGGAGGGGGGCACGGAGGGGGGCTGGTCGGGGGGCTGGTCGGGGGGCTGGGACACGGTGCCTCCTCTCGCGGGTGCTCGGGCTGACGGGTGGGTTGCGCGGGGGTTGCTCAGGGGTTCTGCTCGGTGCATGCCGGTCCGGGCCCGGGCGGGGCGCGCGGCGGGGTCGAGGATCGGACGGTCGCCGGGCGCTCGGGGTTCCCCGGCCCGCCCGGGACCGCGTCGTCGTCCCCCGTGGGGACGCCGAGCAGGACGGCGAGCCGGGCCCGGCCTCGCGAGCAGCGCGACTTCACCGTTCCGACGGCGCAGTCGAGCATCTCCGCCACCTCGGCGACGGGGTAGCCCTCCATGTCGACGAGCACCAGGGCGGCGCGCTGCTCGTCGGGCAGCGTCCCCAACGCCTCGAGCACCGCCCGCCGGCGTTCCGCGGCGATGCTGACGTCGGCCGGGTCGGGGGAGGTCGACGCGGCCGGGGTGGAGCCGCGACCGGCGTACTCCTCGAGGTCGTCGGGCAGCGGCTCCGCCCGGCGCACCCTGGCGGCGCGCAGCCGGTCGAGGCAGGCGTTGACGACGACCCGGTGCAGCCACGTGGTGACCGCGGCGTCGCCGCGGAAGGAGCCGGCCCGGCGGTACGCCGCGATGAGCCCGTCCTGGAGCCCGTCGGCGGCGTCCTCGCGGTTGCCGGTCGTGCGCAGGGCGACCGCCCAGAGCCGGTGGCGGTGGCGGGCGAAGAGCTCGCCGAACGCGTCGGGGTCGCCGTCGACGTGGGCACGCAGCAGCTCGGGGTCGGTGCGGGTCACCCGCGCCCCGACGCCCGGCGCGCTCATCCGCGGACCGAGACCTCGGTGACCTCGCCTCGGAAGCCCCCGTCGGCGGCCGGCAGCGAGGTCAGCCAGACCACGACGTAACGACCGGTGGCCGGGGTGTCGAGGGTGAGCCGCTGCTGGGTGGTCACGGTGGCCGTGGCGGAGGCGGTGAGTCCGCGTACGCCGGTGGGCTCGGTGTCGCTGACGAAGATCGACACGGCGGTGGCCCCGCCGGCGACGCTCACGTCGACGCTGCTCACCTCGTGGCTCTCGCCGAGGTCGACGGTCAGGCCGACTCCCGTCTTCAGCCCGGCGGGGCCGAGGTTCTGCAGGTAGGTCTCCGTGTTCCAGCCCGTCGCGGGATCGCCGTCCACGGCCAGCGGCGCCCGCTCGGGGTTCTCCTCGGGCGGGTCGCCCTGCGGATCGAGGTCGCTCGCGACGAGCCCGGTGATCGGGCCGGCGGACGGCGTGGTCGACGCGGGGGCCGACGACGAGGGGCCCTGCGGGTCCGGCTCGGCGCCGAGCGGGGTGCGGCCGCGGCCGAGGTTGTAGGCCACCACGATCGCGATGAGCAGCAGCAGCACCACGCCGAGGCCGATGGCCAGGCGCATCCAGCTGCGCCCGGGCACCTCGTCGTCCCCCTCCTCGGGGACCGGTATCACCCCGGAGCCGGTGCCGCCGGCGCCCGTGCCCTGCTCGGACTCCCAGGGCCAGTAGCCGGAGCCGGTCGGCGTCGCGGCGCTCCCGGGACGTGGGCGGCGCGCCGGCTGCCCGTCGTCGGGCTCGGGGGCGAAGAGCGGACGCTCGGGTGGCGCCTCGAACGGCGGGGGCGGCGGCGCCGGCGCGGTGCGTGCGGTCAACCAGGAGACGTCGTCGGTCTCGTCGTCGAAGATCGGCAGGCCGGCCTGAGTGGGCGCGGCGGCCGGCCCGTGGCCGGAGCCCGTGACCGGGATCTCGTCCGTCCCGGCCTCGGCGTCGTCCGCCTCGTCCGCGTCGTCCCCGGCATCTCCGGTGTTCCCGGCACCGCCGGTGGCGCCCGGCGCCGGGTGGAACGGCTCGGCGGGCAGGGGCTCGGGGGCGCGGGGCAGCGTGAACGCCGGCAGCACGATCGTCTCGTGACCGCCCCGCGGCTGCGCAGCGGCCTCGGCCTCCGCCATCCCGGTGGCGTCGCCGACGAAGTCGCGCAGGTACTCGCTGATGCCGGCGGCGGTGTCGAGGTCGTGGGTGTCGCGGCTGTGGGTGGTGGTCCCGGCGTGCGGGTGCACGACCACGTCGCACAACGCGTCGAGGGGCCGCGGGATGCCGGCGCGGACCTGGCGCGGGCGCAGCACCCGGTCGTGCTCGCGGGGTGCGGGGCTGACCCCCGACGTGGAGGGCCCGGGCCACCGGCCGGTCAGGGCGCAGTAGAGCAGGCCGCCGAGGTCGGCGACGTCGCGTGAGCTGCGCGCCTCGAGGCCGTGCAGGGCGGCGTCCACGCAGCAGCCGATCACGCGCACCGAGCCGGTGCCGTCGACCAGGACGTTCTCCGGCACGAGCCGACCGTGGGACACCCCCTTGGCGTGGGCCATCGCGATGGCCGCGGCCACCTCGGAGACGATCCAGGCGGCCCGACGGGCGTTCAGCGGGCCCTCCTTGGCCAGCATCACGTCCAGGGAGCTGCCCGAGCCCCACTCGTTGACGACGAAGCAGATGTTGGCCACCCGGTCGGCGTCCAGCACCCGCAGCAGGCGACGGTCCAGGACCATCGCGGAGGCTCGCGCGGCCTCGAGCAGGCCGTCGGCCCGCTCGTCGTCCGACTCGATGACCTGGAGCGCCACGTGGCGCTGGAGGATCCGGTCGTGCGCGCGCCAGAAGCGACCCGACCCGCTCTCGTTGAGCAGGTCGACCAGCCGGTAGCGGTCGGCGAGGACGTCGCCGGGCCGGATGGAGTTCGGCACGCCGCTCCCCTCTGGATCGCTGCCGGGACTGGTTCGCTGCTGTGGGGCCATCGTAGGACGCCTCACCGCAGCGGCGTCGGCAGCCTTCTCCGCACGGTGTCGATCATCGAGGTGACCTCCTGCAGGTGCAGCAGGCGCGCCATCAGCGCGAAGACCACCACGTCGACGACCAGCACCGCGAAGCCGGTGCCGAGCGCCTCCAGCTGGTTGGGCCGCTCGACGAGGCCGTGCAGCAGGTGGGCCACCACCCAGGCGAGTGCCGTGGAGACGCCGGCGGCCGCGAGCATCCGCACCAGGAAGCGCACCAGGACGCCGGTCTGCAGGCCGCCCAGGACCCGCCGCAGCAGCAGGTAGGACAGCAGCGAGCCGACGGCGTACGACGTGCTGTAGGCGATCACCAGCGCCGGTGAGGTGAAGCGCGCGTCGGTCGCGCCGACCAGGACCACCGCGACCCCGATATTGGTCGCCGCGATCACGCTCTGCACCCAGAAGACCGTGCGGGTCCGCTCGAGGGCGTAGAAGCCACGCAGCATCAGGTAGTGGACGGTGAAGAACAGCAGCCCGGGGCCGAAGAGGGCCAACGAGGTGATCAGCAGCCGGTAGGTCTCGCGCCCGGCCCCGAGCGAGATCACGTTGGCCACGTCGCGCGCCACGAGCGGCAGCAGCAGCGCGAAGGGCAGGATCAGGGCCAGCGCGCTGCGCAGGGTCTCACCCAGGGTGGCGCCCAGGCCCCGGAGGTCGAGGTCGGCGGCCCGGGCGGCGAGCCGGGGCAGCGCGGCGGTGGCGAGCGAGACCGTGATCACCGAGTGCGGGACCATCACGACCAGGAACGTCGTGGAGTAGACCGTGTAGCCGGTGCCCTGCGCCCCGTCGGCCGCGGCGGCCGCGCCGCCGGAGGCCAGCCGCACCACGACCCAGTAGGCGATCTGGTTGACGATCACGAAGAGCAGGGTCCAGACGCCCAGCCGAAGCGTGTGGCCGAGCCCGGAGTTGCGGAAGTCGAAGCGCGGTCGGTAGTGGAAGCCCGCCGCGCGCAGGTAGGGCAACAGGATCAGGAACTGCACCGCGATGCCGACGGTGGAGCCGATGCCGAGCAGCAGCTCCTGTCCGGGGGTGAACCCGGCCGTCAGCTCCGCGCCGCGGGCCTGGCCGAAGACGACCAGGTAGGTGACGAGCACCAGCACCGAGATGACGTTGTTGGCGATCGGGGCCCACATCATCGGGCCGAACCTGCCCCGGGCGTTGAGGATCTGCCCGACCAGCACGAACATCCCGTAGAAGAACACCTGCGGCAGGCAGTAGCGGGCGAAGTCGATCACCGACTCCCGCTGCGCGGCGAGCTCGGGCCGGCCGTACGACGGGTCGAGGTAGAGCGCCATCACCAGCGGGGCCAGGAGCACCAGCAGCACCGTGACGGCGGCGAGGAAGAGACCGGCCAGGGTGACCACGCGGTTGGTGTAGGCCTCGCCGCCGTCCGGGTCGTTGCGCAGCGCCCGGACGAGCTGGGGCACCAGCACGGCGTTGAAGACACCGCCGGCCAGCAGGATGTACAGCATGTTCGGGATCGTGTTCCCGATCGCGAACTGGTCGGCGTGCAGGGTGTTGCCGAGGGCGGCGATCAGCAGCAGGGAGCGGATCAGCCCGCTGAGCCGGGAGACCACCGTGCCGGCGGCCATCACCGCGCTGGAGGCGAGGATCGAACGGCCCTCCGAGTCGGCCGGACCGTTGGGGCCGTCGGGGCCGTCGGGGCCGTCCGGGTCCCGGGTGCTCACGACGTCTCCGCGCGGGCGCGGGCCGCGGCCCGTAGCCGGCGAACGAGACGGACGGCGATCGCGCCGAAGAGCAGCGCGACGCCGGTGCCGAGGATCCCCCAGATGACCCGGCTGACCTGGACCGAGCGGATCGGCAGCGTGGCGCTGGCGCCCAGGTCGATCCCCTTGCTGTCGGTCAGCCGCAGGGTCACGTTGTGGATGCCCGGGCGCCGGGTGACGGCGTTGAGCAGCACGGTGCTCTGCCCGCCCGGGCCGATCTCCACGCTGGTCGGCACGGTGATCGTGAGGGGCTCGTCGGGGACGGCCTCGATGCCGACGGTCACCGCCTCGTCCAGCCCGTTGGTGAGGACGGCGGCGAACCGACCGCTGGCGCTCGACAGCGTCACCGCGCTGGGCGTCTGGATCTGGATCGAGCCCAGCTGCCGGTCCAGGTAGGCGTGGATCCGGTCGGTCGCGGCCCGGGCGGCGACCGGGTGCCGCCGGGCGGCGTAGGAGGTGCCGGCCAGGGCCTGGTCGGTGACCGTGCGGGCGACGCTGGAGTTGGTGAGCAGCACGTCCTGGAGGGTGGTCCCGGCCCGGATCAGCGAGCTGGCCGCGGCGAAGTTGGCGGCCTCGAGCTCCCGGCGGAGCCGTCCACCGGGGTAGCTGAGGTCGGACGCCGGCACCGGAACCTGCCGGGCTCCGAGGTCGTCGAGGCCGTCGAGGGTGGTGAGCCGCAGCCAGTCCACGTCGAGGCCCTCGAAGAAGCCGGTCGTGCTCGTGGGCAGCCAGCGTTGCGGCAGGAGCGTGGCGAGCTGCTGGCGGCCCGGTTGGAGCAGCCGGACGGCTGCCTCGGCGAGGATCCGTTGGCGCAGCGCGATGCCGGTGACGCGCTCACCGGGTCCGGGGCCTCCGCTCGCCGACCCGGAGGACGTCACCACGAGGTGCCGTCCACCGGTGCGGACCAGGGTGGGGCTGCCCTCGGGCAGCATCCGGTCGCTGACCAGCACGGTGTCGTCCTGGCCGGTCAGGGGCAGGGCGGTGCCGTCGAGGTAGCCGGAGGGCGGGCCGACGGCCGGGGTCGTCGGCAGGCCGAACGGCGCGAGCGTGGTGCCGCTGCGCTGGCGGGCCCGCTGGTAGAGCGTGGGGCCGTTGCGCGCGGCCGCGGTCACGTCGACGTCGCCGTACGGCAGGGCCAGCACCTGTGAGCCGCGCAGGCCCTCCTCGAGACGCTCGAGCCACGAAGCCGCGGTCTCGGTGGTGACGGCCGCGGTCGTCTCGTCGGGCTCAGTACCGGTGCCAGTGCCGGTGCCAGTGCCGGTGCCGGTCCCGGTGCCGCTGGTGGGGTCGGGCTCGGCACTCGGCGACGGGGTCCCACCGGGATCCTTCGCAGCCTCCCTCGGCTCGGTGGGGGCGATCGACCGGGGCGGGTTGCCTGCGGCGAGCGTGGCGGCGACGTCCAGCAGCGCGGGGTCCAGCAACCAGCTGATCGGCCGGGAGCCGGCGGAGACGCCGAAGTCGACCATGGCGCCGAGCCGGCCGCTGGGGGCCAGCAGCCGGCCCCAGGCCCCTGGGGCGCGCAGGCGCCCGTCGGGCGCCCACCGCATGCCGTGCCTCAGCGGCAGGACCAGGGCGGTGTCGACGGCGCGGGCCGTGCGGTCGACCAGCGGGAGGAAGGTGCGGGCGCGTCCGTCGGCGCCGTCCTGACGGCCGTCCGGGCCGGCGCCGAGGGCGTGCACGCCGAACCAGTAGACGCCGGCCTCGTCGGCCTGCAGCGCCGTGCTGGGCACCTTGATCGAGAACTGGGCGCTCCGGCCGGGGGCGATCTCGTCGAGCCGGTCGTAGGTCCCGGTGTCGGTGATCCGGGCACCGACCTCCGCGGCCGGGTCCGTGGCGCTGGCCGCGGCCAGCTCGGCCGGGCTGCGCAGGGGATCGGCGGAGATGAAGGCGAAGGTGTTGATGTCGCGCCAGGGCGCGTCGTCGTTGTTGGTCACCGAGCCGGTCACCCGGACCGGACCCTTGCGGGGCACGTAGGACGGCGTGATCGAGTCGATGGTCACCGCCAGCGGGCTCTCGTCCCCGGCGGCCGCGGCCGGCGCGGTGCGGGCGACCTGCGCGGCGGGCCGGAGGCCGGACGCGCTCACGCCGACGCCCTGCCCTACGCCCTGCCCGACCAGCGCGTGGGCCGGCGAGGTGGCCGCCAGCAGGGCACACGACGCCACCACCGCCCCCAGGGCAGGCAGCAACGACGGACGGTGGAGCACGGCGACGACTGTAGGGCACGCGGGGTCGCGCGGCTGGGTGCGCGCCGCCCCCGCGACGGGTATCACCCGAGAAGCCCCCCGACAGTGCCCCGACAGGGCCCCGACAGCCCTGACAGCGGCCGACAGTGCCCGGTGGTCCCGATCACGCCGGGTCGCCCTCGGGTCGCCCCAGGGTCGCCCCAGGTAAGCCCGGGTAAGGTGGCCTCCCGTGCCTGACGCCCCGCTCCCCCCTCTGCAGCTCATCGACGTCCAGCGGTCGGTCGGTGAGGAGCTGGACCGGATCTCCACGGTGATCGACGACCTCGGGGCACGCTTTCGCGAGGCCGGTCACGAGCTCGCGCTGGTGGGCGGGCCGGTGCGGGACGCGATGCTCGGACGCCACCACAACGACCTCGACTTCGCGACCTCCGCGCGGCCCGACCAGACCGAGTCGGTGCTCAAGGGCTGGGCCGACGCGATCTGGGACATGGGCCGGGCCTTCGGCACCATCGGGTGCCGACGGGGGGAGTGGCAGGTCGAGATCACGACGTACCGCTCGGAGTCCTACGACCCGTCCTCGCGCCACCCCGACGTGGAGTTCGGCGACCACCTCACCGGCGACCTCGGCCGGCGTGACTTCACGGTCAACGCGATGGCGGTCTCGTTGCCCGGCCGGGCCGTGGAGGACCCCTACGGCGGGGTGGTCGACCTGGCCCACCGGGTGCTGCGCACGCCGGGCCGCCCCGAGGACTCCTTCTCCGACGACCCGCTGCGGATGATGCGCGCGGCCCGGTTCGCCGCGCAGCTCGGTTTCACGGTCGCGCCCGAGGTGGTCGCGGCGATGACCGCGATGGCGGACCGGATCGAGATCATCTCGGCCGAACGGGTCCGCGACGAGCTGGTCAAGCTCCTCTGCGCGCCCCACCCCCGCATCGGTCTGACCCTGCTGGTCGAGACCGGCCTGGCCGAGCGGGTGCTGCCGGAGCTGCCGGCCCTGGCCCTGGAGCGCGACGAGCACCACCGGCACAAGGACGTCTACGAGCACACGCTCACCGTGCTGGAGCAGTCGATCGACCTCGAGTCGCGCCTGCCCGGCGGCGGGCCCGACTTCGTCTCCCGCTTCGCGGCCCTGATGCACGACGTCGGCAAGCCGAGGACCCGCAGGTTCGTCGAGGACGGCACCGTCACCTTCCACCACCACGACGTGGTCGGCGCCAAGATCACCCGACGCCGGATGAAGGCCCTGCGCTTCTCCAACGACCAGATCGACGCGGTCACCCGGCTGGTCGAGCTGCACCTGCGCTTCCACGGCTACGGCTCGGGGGAGTGGACCGACTCCGCGGTACGCCGCTACGTGCGCGACGCGGGTCCGGAGCTGGAGCGGCTGCACATGCTGACCCGCGCCGACTGCACCACGCGGAACACGCGCAAGGCCGAGCGGCTGCGGCGCACCTACGACGACCTCGAGGAGCGGATCGCCCGGCTCTCCGAGGAGGAGGAGCTGGCCTCGCTGCGCCCGGACCTCGACGGCAACCAGATCATGGAGATCCTCGGGCTCGGCCCCGGGCGCGAGGTCGGCGAGGCCTACCACCACCTGCTGGAGCTGCGGATGGACCGCGGGCCGCTCGCGCCCGACGAGGCCGAGGCCGCCCTGCGCGCCTGGTGGGCCGCCCGGACCAGCTGACCCGTCGCTTGTTCACGGCCCGGATGGCCGACCCGTCGCCTGTTCACGGCCTGAAGGGTCGACCCGTCGCTTGTTCATGGCCAGGATGGCCGACCCGTCGCTTGTTCATGGCCAGGATGGCCGACCCGTCGCCTGTCCACGGCCTGAAGGGTCGACCGTCGGTCGTTGGTGACGGTCGACGCCGTACGACGGTCCTGCAACTCTCCGTTACGGTGCGGCCATGGACACCGTCGACGCGCCGCTGGAAGTGATCATCGACATCGAGGCCGAGCCCGCGCAGGTGTGGGCACTCGTCTCGGACGTCGCCCGGATGTCGTCCTGGAGCCCGCAGGTCGTCCGAAGCGTGGTGTGGGGGCGGCCGGTCCGGCAGGGGACCACGTTCGTCAACCTCAACCGCCGCGGGCCGCTCTTCTGGCCCACCCGGGCCAGGGTCGTGCGCTGCACCCCGCACCGGGAGCTCGCGTTCCGGATCGCCGAGAACTGGACGGTCTGGTCGTTCACCCTGGAGCCCACCCCGACGGGGGTCCGCCTGACCCAGCGCCGGGAGACCCCGGACGGCCTCTCGCCGTTGTCCCAGCGACTCACCCGGGTGGCGCTCGGCGGCCAGGAGTCGTTCGGCGCGGAGCTGCGTGCCGGGATGCGCCAGACCCTGGAACGGGTCAAGGCAGAGGCCGAGGCCTGAGATGGCAGTAGGGCGGTGACCTGGGGTCACCGCCCTGCCGATGTCACCGGGTCTCGAGGCTCAGCGCCGGGGCGCTTCGCACCTCGACCAGCCGGAGGCCGTCACCGGGTCTCGAGGCTCAGCGCCGGGGCGCTTCGCACCTCGACCAGCCCGAGGCCGTCACCGGGTCTCGAGGCTCAGCGCCGGGGCGCTTCGCACCTCGACCAGCCGGTGGCTGTCACCCCGACGGCGGGGAGGTTCACTCCTCGCCGGCGATGAAGGCCTCGACGCGGCGACGGCCCTCGTCGTCGGGGAGCTGCACCGGCGGGGACTTCATCAGGTACGACGAGGCCGAGATGATCGGGCCGCCGAGGCCGCGGTCCAGGGCGATCTTCGCGGCGCGGATCGCGTCGATGATGATGCCGGCCGAGTTCGGGGAGTCCCAGACCTCGAGCTTGTACTCGAGGTTCAGCGGGACGTCGCCGAAGGCGCGGCCCTCCAGGCGGACGTAGGCCCACTTGCGGTCGTCGAGCCACTGCACGTAGTCGGAGGGCCCGATGTGCACGTTGCGCGAGTTGATCTTGTCCGCGAGCTCACCGTGCAGGTTGGACGTGACGGCCTGGGTCTTCGAGACCTTCTTGGACTCCAGGCGCTCGCGCTCGAGCATGTTCTTGAAGTCCATGTTCCCGCCGACGTTCAGCTGGTACGTGCGGTCCAGCGCGACGCCGCGGTCCTCGAAGAGCTTCGCCATCACCCGGTGGGTGATGGTGGCCCCGACCTGGGACTTGATGTCGTCGCCGACGATCGGGACGCCGGCGTCCTCGAACTTCTTGGCCCAGACCGGGTCGGAGGCGATGAAGACGGGCAGGGCGTTGACGAAGGCGACGCCCGCGTCGATCGCGCACTGCGCGTAGAACTTGTCGGCCTGCTCGGAGCCCACCGGGAGGTAGGAGACCAGGACGTCGGCCCGGGTGTCCTTGAGGACCTGGACGATGTCGACCGGCTCCGCGCCGGACTCCTCGATGGTCTGGCGGTAGTACTTGCCGAGACCGTCCATCGTCGGGCCGCGCAGCACCTCGATGCCGAGCGTGGGGACGTCGGCGATCTTGATGGTGTTGTTCTCGGAGGCGTTGATGGCCTCGGAGAGGTCCTTGCCGACCTTCTTGTCGTCGACGTCGAAGGCGGCGACGAACTCCACGTCCCTGACGTGGTAGTCGCCGAACATGACGTGCATGAGCCCCGGGACGGTGGCGGCCGGATCGGCGTCCTGGTAGTACTCCACGCCCTGGATGAGGGAGGTGGCGCAGTTGCCCACTCCGACGATTGCTACTCGAACCGAACCCATCGTTCTGTCCTTCCTTGACATGTCCTGGTGGTGTGACGGGAGTGTCACGGTGTGTCGGCCACGGGGCCGACGCTGCCGGCCGCTGGGTCGACGGGTGGTGCGGCGGCCGGTCGGCCGTAGGTGCGCTCGGAGTGGATCAGGTCCGAGAGCCACCGGACCTCCCGCTCCACCGACTCCATGCCGTGGCGCTGGAGCTCGGCGGCGTACTGGTCGACTTCCTTCTGGGTCATCGCCAGCTGGTTCTGCACCCGGTCCAGACGTTCCTGGAGGCGGGTACGTCGTCCCTCGAGGACGCGCAGCCGGATCTCCATGTCGGTCCGGCCGAAGAACGCGAACCGGATGTCGAAGTTGTCGTCCTCCCACGCGGTCGGACCCACCTCCGACATCAGGCGCTCGAACTCCACGTGGCCGGCCTCGGTCACCTGGTAGACGATGCGGGGCCGGCGGGTGACCGGGGTCATCGTCGTGGCGGTCTCCTCGATGAGCGCGGCGCGCAGCATCTTCTTCAGGCTGGGGTAGAGCGTGCCGTAGGACAGCACCCGGCCCCAGCCGAGCATGAGGTTGAGGCGCTTGCGCAGCTCGTAGCCGTGCATGGGTCCCTCGTGCAGCAGTCCGAGGACTGCGAGCTCGATGGTCTCTGCGCGACGTGCCATGCGACCTATCGTAGCGATATATCCGCTCGCCTCACATCGCGCCTCGCCGCGAGGCCGTGATGTGGCGCTCCACACGGTCGGTTCTGGTGGTGCGGCCCCTTGCGTACCCTGTGGGACGGCGCGCCGTCCCACGGCCGCCCGAGCCTCGTCCCAGCCCCTGCACCCGATCCCCCGGAGACCGACGTTGAACGGTAAGCGCAAGGCCCCCGGCCAGACAGGCAAGAGCCGGCCCGGCGCGAAGTCGCAGACCGTGGGCCCCAGCCGCGGCGCCACCTTCCGCCGGATCCTCAAGTGGCTCGCGGTGCTGGGCCTGGTGGGGGCGCTCCTGGTGACGGCCGGCCTGGTGGTGCTCTACAAGACCACCGACATCCCCAACCCGAACCAGGACTTCCAGGCGCAGACGTCGTTCGTCTACTACGCCGACGGCAAGAGCGAGGTCGGCCAGTTCGCGACGCAGAACCGCGAGTCGATCACGCTCAAGGAGATGCCGCAGAACATCCAGGACGCCGTGGTGGCCGCGGAGAACCGCACCTTCTGGACCGACAAGGGCATCGACCCCAAGGGCATCCTGCGGGCCGCGTTCAGCAACGCCCGTGGCAACTCGACCCAGGGCGCCTCGACGATCACCCAGCAGTACGTCAAGATCCTCTACCTGACCCAGGAGCGCTCGCTCAAGCGCAAGGCCAAGGAAGCCATCCTGTCGCTGAAGATCCAGAACCAGCTCAGCAAGTCCCAGATCCTCGAGGGCTACCTGAACACCATCTACTTCGGCCGCGGGGCCTACGGCGTCCAGGCCGCGGCGCAGGCCTACTTCGACGTCGACGCGAAGAAGCTGACGCTGCGCGAGGCGGCCGTGCTGGCCAGCGTGCTGAACAACCCGACGAACTTCGACCCGGCCAACGGCAAGGACAACCGCCGGATCCTTAAGGAGCGCTACCGCTACGTCCTCGGCGGCATGGCCGACCAGGGCACGATCACCCCGGCGCGGGCCGACAAGGCAGCCAAGAAGCTGCCGAAGTTCCCCGAGATCGCGGCGCAGAGCCAGTACGGGGGCCAGAAGGGGCACATGCTCACCCTGGTCCGCGACGAGCTGAACCAGCTCGGCTACGGCGACGAGCAGATCGACGGCGAGGGCCTGCGGGTCACCACGACCTTCACGCCCAAGGCGATGCAGGCCGCCGAGCAGGGGGTGATGGAGGCCCGACCCGAGGGCTTCAGCGACAAGGAGCTGCACGTGGCGGTGGCCAGCGTCGAGCCGGGCACCGGCGCGCTACGCGGCTTCTACGGCGGCCAGGACTACCTGCGCTCCCAGCTGAACTGGGCGGTCACCGGCGGGGCGCCGGGCTCGTCGTTCAAGCCGTTCGCCCTGGCGACGGGTCTCGAGTCCGGGTTCGCGCTCAAGGACACCTTCGAGGGCAACTCGCCCTACTACTACAACGGCCGGGGCACCGGGGACCGCGTGCGCAACGAGGGCAACGGTCCCGATGGGCTCGGCAACGACTACGGCTCCGCGGTCAGCCTCACCACCGCGACCGAGGAGTCGATCAACACCGCGTACGCCGACCTGACGCAGGCCATCCCGAACGGCCCCCAGCGGATCCTGGACACCGCCAACGCGCTGGGCGTCCCGACCTGGGACCGCAAGGCGAAGGGCTCCTTCAACAACCTGCGGACCAGCCCCGGCCTCGAGCCGATCGCCGGGATCGCCCTCGGCTCCGCGACGATCGCGCCGATCAACATGGCCAACGCGTACGCCTCGATCGCGAACGGCGGCCAGCGCGCCGACCTGCACGTGATCGACAAGGTCGTCGACCGCAACGGCGAGACGCTGTGGTCCTACAAGCAGGCCACCAAGCAGGCCATCGGCAAGGACGTCGCCGCGGACACCTCCTACGCCCTGCAGCAGGTGGTCCAGAACGGCACCGGCAAGGCGGCCCTGGCCCTCGGTCGTCCCGCGGCCGGCAAGACCGGCACCGCCACCAACAGCAAGGACCAGGTCTCCTCGGCGTGGTTCGTCGGGTTCACCCCGCAGCTGGCCACGGCCGTGATGTACGTGCGCGGGCCCGGCAACGGTCAGCTCGACGGCTGGCTGCCGTCATACTTCGGTGCCGACTTCCCCGCCCGTACCTGGACCGCCGTGATGCGCCGGGACATGGAGGGGCTGCCGGTCGAGCAGTTCCCGCCCCCGGCCTTCGTGGACGGAACCGCCCCGCAGACCGACCACGACCCCTACACCCCGCCGCCGGCCCCCGCGACCACCGCCGCGACCCAGGCGCCGCCGCCGCCGCCGCCGACCACCCGCGCGCCGAGCCCGCCGCCGACCAAGAAGCCGACCCCGACCCCGGCCCCGACGACGAAGTCGCCCACCCAGGCCCCGACGACGTCGTCCCCGCCGCCGTCCTCGAGCACGCCCACGAACCCGGTGCCCTCGACGACGCCGCCGGTCACGCCGTCGCAGACCACCTCGCCGGGCAACGCCAACGGCAACGGCAACGGCAACGGCAACGGAAGTGGTGGGGGCGGCGGGCCCTCGCCCAATGCCGCGACCTCCAGTCCCGCGGCCCGCCGCGGGGGGAACCCCGGATGAGGCCGGGTGCCCCGGCCTCGGGGCCGGTGCACCCGACGACGGACGACCCCGTCGTCACCGCGCTCAGCGAAAGCGTCGGTGGCCCCACCGGCAGGCATGCCGGGCGGCACCCCTGGTGGACCCCGGTCCGCGTCCTGCTGGCGCTGACGGCCGTCTGCTTCGCCTTGGGGATGGTGCAGAAGGCTCCCTGCTACCAGGACTCCTGGCAGGACGCGGACGCCCGCTACTCGCAGATGTGCTACTCCGACCTCCCCTACCTCTACACCGGCCGGGGGCTGGCCGAGCTCAACTGGCCCTACACCCACGACACGCAGGTGCGGGCGCGCTACGACGTCATGGAGTACCCGGTCGCCATCTCCTACTTCGCCTGGGCCAGCGCCTGGGTGACGCACTGGGTGAACGGCTCGCCGGACCTCGCGGACCGCTACGGCCGCTCGACCGAGGCCCTGGACGCCGACCGGGTGGTCACCGGTGAGACCCGCCTCTTCGTGAGCGTCACCGCGCTCGGCCTGGCCGCGGTGGCGCTGCTGACCACCTGGCTGCTGGCCGGGGTGAACCGGCGGCGGCCCTGGGACGCCGCGATCTTCGCCCTCTCCCCGATGCTCGCGCTGACCGGGCTGGTCAACTGGGACCTGCTGGCCGTCGCACTGGTCGCCGGGGCGCTGTGGGCGTGGGCCCGCGGGCGGCCCGTGCTGACCGGCGTCCTGCTCGGCCTCGGCGCCGCGACCAAGCTCTACCCGGGGCTCCTGCTCGGCGCCCTGCTCGTGATCGCGCTGCGTGAGCGCCGGGCCAGGCCGTTCCTGCTCGCGCTCGGTGGGGCCGTCGCTGCGTGGGTGGTCGCGAACGCCCCGGCGTACCTCACCGGCCCCGAGGAGTGGAAGGTCTTCTGGAGCTTCAACTCCGACCGTGGGCCCGACCTCGGGTCGATCTGGCTGGTCGTCTCCCAGGCGGGAAACGGCGTGGCCGCGCACACCGTCAACGTGTGGTCGGGGGTGCTCTTCGGCGCCTGGTGCCTCGGCGTCCTGGCCCTCGGGCTCCTCGCGCCGCGCACCCCACGCCTGGCGCAGCTCGGGCTGCTGGTGGTGGCCGGCTTCCTGCTGGTCAACAAGGTCTACTCACCGCAGTACGTCCTGTGGCTGCTGCCCCTGGCCGCCCTGGCCCGCCCCCGCTGGCGCGACCAGATCATCTGGCAGGCCGGGGAGCTCCTGTACTTCGCCGGGGTGTGGTGGTACCTCGGTGGGTTCCTGGCCCCGGGCGGTGGGGACGACGCCGGCACCTACTGGGTGCTGATCCTCCTGCGGATGGCCGCCGAGCTGTACCTGGTCGCCGTCGTGGTGCGCGACGTGCTCAGCCCGGGGGACGACCCGGTCGACCCCGCCGACGCCTGGAGCGACCCGGTGGCTCAGTCCACGACCACCCGGTCGAACGCCGTGGCGGTGTAGCGCACCCGGACGTCGATCCGGTCGCCCACGGCCGGCACCCGGGCGCCGTGCGGCAGGAAGAGCATGGAGGCCTGCATGTGCGGGGGCTCGGCGAAGAGCCGCAGCTTGGCGTCGATCGAGAACGGCGAGCGGACGAAGCCCACCGCGTCCAGACCCCCGCGCGCCAGCGTGGCGGCGCGCGCCTTGAGCGTCGAGTCACCGGTCGGCGACTCCAGGCCGATGCCGTGGGCGGTGCCGCCGCTGACGATGAGGAGGTGGCCGGCCTTGGGCGCGGTCCGGCTGCGGTAGCCGAACACGTCGCCGCGCTCGACCGGGTGCACGTCCAGGACGGTGGAGGTGACCCGCAGCGCGCTGCGGTCACCGAGCCACAGCTCGGTGCCGACCCGGGGCCGGATGGTGAACTCCGGGTACGCCGTGCGCAGCGCGGCCAGCTCGTCGCGGGTCAGGTGGCTGACCCAGATGGTGGTGGTGCCCAGGCCGGCGGCGACCACGTCGTTGACCAGCCGCGTCGCCTCGGCGAGGTGCGATCCCTGCGCCAGTGGCAGGTGCAGCGCCACCCCCTCCAGCCGGGCCCTCGGGTGCCGGGCCAGGATCGGCGCGGTCGCCCACAGCTCGCGCGTCGAGAGGCCGTGACGCAGCATGGTGGTCACCTGCTCGAGCACGAAGCGGGCGTCGGGCTGGTGGGCGAGGAGCCCCTCGACGTCCTCGAGCCGACCGACGGTGTGGATGACGCGGTCCGCGAGCGCCGGCGCCACGTCGAGCGCCGCGCCGAAGGGCCGCCAGGGGGTGAGCACGAGGAGGTCGCCGGCGAAGCGGTGGGCGAGGTGCGGGAGCTCGTCGTAGGTGCCGACGGCGATGGTGTCGATGCCGAAGCCCTGGTCGTGCAACCACTGGGCACGCCGGGCGAGGCGGCCAAGGGTGAAGCCGTAGCCGTTGCCCTTGGTCACCGGCACCAGCCCGGGGTAGGCCTCGGCGACCCGGCACAGGTGCTCGCGCCAGCGCGCGCCGTCCACGTTGAGGATCAGGCTCATCTGCTCAGCCCCGTCGCTTCAGGTAGAGCTCGAAGGCCTTGTAGAGCGGGCGGTTCAGCGGGAGGTCCCACTCGCCGGCGTACTCCACGGCCTCGCCGCCGGTGCCGACCTTGAACTGGATCAGCCCGACGTGCGGGTCGTCCGCGTCGAGCGTGTCGGTGATGCCACGCAGGTCGTAGACGTCCGCACCGGCGGCCAGCGCCTCGCGGATCATCGCCCACTGCACGCCGTTGGAGCCCCGGACCTCCCGCTTCTCGGTCGACGAGGCGCCGTAGGAGTACCACGCGTGCACGCCGACCCGGATCGCGATGGTGGCGGCCACCAGGTCGCCCTCGTGGTGGGCGAGGTGCAGCCGGATCCGGTCGTGCTCCTCGCCACCGAGTGCCTCGAGCATCGTGCGGAAGTACGAGAGCGGCCGGGGCGTGAAGTGGTCGCGCCCGGCGGTGTGCACGTAGAGGTCGTGGAAGGCCTTCAGCTCCGCCTCGGCGTCGGCGCCGTCGACCGAGGTCACCGCGACCCCCTCCTTGGCCGCCTTCTTGATGTTGCGCCGCCACTGCTGGTTCATGCCCTTGAGGATCTCGTCCTCGCTGCGCTGTACCCGCGCGCCCGACTCGTCGGTGCCGGCGAGCGGGATCTGGAAGTTGTACTGCGGCTGGCCGGCCGCGAAGCCGCCCTCCACGGCCTGGGGGAGCCACCCCAGCTCGCGGAGCTGGGAGACCACCCGGGCGCCCGAGGGGCTGCGCTCCAGCGGGGCCACGTCGCCGAGGCGGCGTACCGCGTCGTCGGCGATGCCGTCCTTGACCTGGGCGGCGCTCCAGCGGCGGGTGATGACCGGCGGGCCCATCCGGACGCCGAAGGCGCGCTTGGCCTTCAGGTGCGCGGTCAGCGGGGCGAGCCAGGCGCCGAGGTCGGCGTCGTCCCAGTCGATGACCGGGCCCTCCGGGAGGTAGGCCAGGTAGCGCCGGACCCGGGGCAGCTTGCGGTAGAGCACCAGGGCGGCCCCGATCGGCTGGTCGTCCCCGTCGCGGAACCAGCCCAGGGACTCGCGCCGCCACTCGGACTTCACCCGTCCCCAGGCGGGGGTCTGCAGGAAGCTGGCGGAACGCCGGCCCCGGATGAAGTCGAGGTGTTCGGACTCGGAGATGACACGGACGCTCAGCACGTCCCGAGGCTACCGGCTGGCCCGGACGCCTCCGATTTGCTGCCACCGTCGTTGGTCGAGGTGTGAGGAGCGTCAGCGACGAGCCTCGAGACCCGGGGGTGGGGGAGCCTCGCTGGGGCTCGCTCCTCAACCGGCGGTGGCGGCGTGCCGTTGGTCGAGGTGTGAGGAGCGTCAGCGACGAGCCTCGAGACCCGGTGACTGTCGCCTGCTGTGCCGGACTGACGGGGTTTCGAGACGCTCGCCGGGGCTCGCTCCTCAACCGGCGGTGGTCGGCGTGCTGTTGGTCGAGGTGTGAGGAGCGTCAGCGACGAGCCTCGAGACCCGGTGACTGTCGCCTGCTGTGCCGGACTGACGGGGTTTCGAGACGCTCGCCGGGGCTCGCTCCTCAACCGGCGGCGGTCGGCGCGCCGTTGGTCGAGGTGTGAGGAGCGTCAGCGACGAGCCTCGAGACCCGGTGACTGTCGCCTGCTGTGCCGGACTGACGGGGTTTCGAGACGCTCGCTGGGGCTCGCTCCTCAACCGGCGGCGAGCGGCGCGCCGTTGCAGGCGTCAAGACCCCACGACCTCACTCGGCGGTCAGTCGCTCGCGCAGCCAGGTGAAGTCGGCGCGGTGATCCTCGGCGCCGCCGGGGGTCTCGCAGACCACCGGGGCGCCGGCGTCGCGGACCACCGCGGCCAGGAGGTCGGGGTCGATCTTCCCGGCGCCGAAGCTCGCGTGCCGGTCGGCGCCGGAGTCGAAGTCGTCGCGGCTGTCGTTGGCGTGCACCAGGTCGATCCGTCCGGTGATGGCGCGGACGTCCTCGACGAGGGTCTCCAGGGCGTTGCCTCCGGCGTGGGCGTGGCAGGTGTCGAGGCAGAGGCCGACGAGGTCGGCCTGCTCGCAGCCGGCGATGGCGTCGAAGACCCGGTCGATCCGCTCGAGGTGGCGGGTCATCGCATTCGTGCCCCCGGCCGTGTTCTCGATCAGCAGCGGGAGCTCGAGGTGCGTGGCCTCGATCGCCTTGCGCCAGTTGTCGAAGCCGATCGCGGGGTCGTCGGTCTTGCTGACGTGCCCCCCGTGCACGATCAGCCCCTTGGCGCCGATCGAGGCGGCCGCGTCGGCGTGCTGCTGGAGCAGCTTGCGGCTGGGGATCCGGATCCGGTTGTTCGTCGTGGCGACGTTGATGATGTAAGGCGCGTGCACGTACAGGTCGACCCCCGCCGTCTCGGCGTCCGCCCGGAGTGCCTCGGCGCCCCCGGCGTAGCGGATCTCCGGGCCCTTGTACCCCTGCGGGTCGCCGAGGAAGAACTGCACCAGGGGAGCCCGGCGGTCCTGCGCCTCGGCGATCGGGTCGGTCTGGTCCACGTGGGCACCGATGACGAGGTTCATGGCACCGAGTCTAGGAAGACCCACCCCGGGCGGCTGCCGGAGCGGCGGCAGTTCGGTGTGCGACGCCGGGCGCTGTTAGCCTTGGGCGTTCTGTGCGCACGGACCCACCGACGGGTCCGTCGTACCGACTCCCCACCGTGCCTGTCGGCCGGTGGGAACGCAACGCCCTCCTGCCACGGAAAGTCCGTGGCCGCCGAGTCCAGAGGAGGTGGAGACCGCCTTGCGTGCATACGAAGTCATGGTCATCCTCGACCCCAGCCTTGAAGAGCGCACCGTCGAGCCGTCGCTCGACAAGTACCTCAACGTCATCCGCAAGGATGGTGGCTCCGTCGAGTCCGTCGAGGTGTGGGGCCGTCGGCGCCTCGCCTACGAGGTCAAGAAGAACAACGAGGGCATCTACGCCGTCATCTCGCTGAACGCCGAGCCGGCCACGGTCAAGGAGTTCGACCGCCAGCTCACGCTCAACGAGTCGATCCTGCGCACGAAGGTCATGCGTCCCGACGCTCACTGAGCGTCCCCTGTGGACGAGCACTTCCGCCTGTCGGTGCCACCAGCAACGATGGGCACGACCAGATCAGCCCGGAACAGCCCTGAACTAGGAGACCCACATGGCAGGCGAGACCGTCATCACGGTGGTCGGCAACCTCGTCGACGACCCGGAGCTGCGCTTCACCCCCTCGGGGGCGGCCGTGGCGAACTTCCGGATCGCGTCGACGCCGCGCGTCATGAACCGTCAGACCAACGAGTGGGAGGACGGCGAGGGCCTGTTCCTCTCCTGCGCCGTGTGGCGCCAGGCGGCGGAGAACGTCGCCGAGTCGCTGCAGAAGGGCATGCGCGTCGTCGTGCAGGGCCGTCTGAAGCAGCGCAGCTACGAGACCCGTGAGGGCGAGAAGCGCACGGTCTACGAGCTCGATGTCGAAGAGGTCGGGCCCAGCCTGAAGTACGCCACCGCGAAGGTCGCCCGCACCACCCGTCAGGGCGGCGGCGGGGGCTACTCCGGCGGCGGACAGCAGGGCGGTGGCGCACCCCAGGGTGGCGGCCGTCCCGCAGGTGGCGGCGACGACCCGTGGGCGACCCCGGCTCCCCAGTCGGGCGGCCAGTCGGGCGGCCAGTCGGGCGGCGGCAACCAGGGGGGTGGCGGTGCCCAGCAGGGTGGCGGCCACGACCCGTGGGGCGCCCCCGGCGTCGGTGGCTCGGACGAGCCCCCGTTCTGAGCAGCTCACCAAGTAACTCCATCCGAATCCTCAACCATTCCGGCACGTGCCGGGCTTCGCGAAAGGAAGCACCACAATGGCCAAGGCAGTGATTCGCAAGCCCAAGAAGAAGGTTTGCCAGTTCTGCAAGGAGAAGGCGACCGGTGTCGACTACAAGGACACCACCCTGCTCCGCAAGTTCATCTCGGACCGCGGCAAGATCCGTGCCCGTCGGGTGACCGGTAACTGCGTCCAGCACCAGCGGGACGTGGCGATCGCGGTCAAGAACGCCCGCGAGGTCGCTCTGCTGCCCTACACGTCCACCGGTCGATAACGGGAAGAGTGAGGAGACCAGAAGAATGAAGCTCATTCTCACCCAGGAGGTCACCGGTCTCGGTGCCCCCGGCGACGTCGTCGAGGTCAAGGACGGCTACGGCCGCAACTACCTCGTTCCGCGTGGCGTTGCCATCCGTTGGAGCCGTGGCGCCGAGAAGACCGTTGAGTCCATCAAGAGCGCACGTGCTTCGCGCGCCGTGCGCGACCACGACCACGCTGCCGAGATCAGGACCAAGCTCGAGTCGGCCCCGGTCAACGTCCGGGTCCGCTCCGGCGAGGGCGGTCGCCTCTTCGGCGCCGTCACCGTCGCCGAGATCGCAGGTGCCCTCACCGAGGCCACCGGCGAGCAGGTCGACAAGCGCACGATCGTGGTCAAGAACCCGATCAAGTCGCTCGGTGCACACACGGTGAACGTGAAGCTGCACGACGAGGTGTCCGCCACGGTGGCCATCAACGTCGTCGCCGGCTGACGCACGCACCACGCACCACCGGTCCCCGCGTTCCACAGGGGGCCGCCGGCACCGCCCGAGGGCCGTTCCTCCTCCCGGAGGGACGGCCCTCTGGCGTCAGCCGGCGGGCTCGTCCGCGACCCGGGCGACCCGGGCCGCGCCGTTGCCGGCCCACGGGCGCGAGGCGTGGGCGAAGAGGAGCCAGATCAGGGCCAGGGCGACCGCCCCGGCCGCCAGGTACGACGGCAACTCGAGCGCGCCGACCCCCGCCCCGAAGACCAGCACCGGGAGCAGCCCGACGACCACCAAGGCGGTGCGGGTCAGCGCCAGCCGGCGTGCGGCGCGTACGTCCCCGGCCGCGGCGGCGCGTCCCGCCAGCACGTGGCACAGCAGCGCCGAGAAGCAGAGCTGCGCCAGGTTCGCCGCCCAGGCCAGGGAGGGGTCCGCGTCGTACAGCGCGTCGGCGACCCCGGGGAACCAGACGACCGCCGAGACCACACCGGCGACTGCCGCCACGCCGAGCAGCATGCCCCGGCGGGGGAGCTCGTCGGGCAGCCGCCCGACGCCGAGCAGGACGAGCACCCAGCCGATCGGGTCCGCGAGGGCGTCGTAGCCGCCGAACCGCGCCGACAGCGCGATGATGACGAGCCCCATCGCGACGGACTGGAGGGGCTTCACCCCGTCATGCTAGGCGGTACGGGTGGCTGCCCGGGCGGCCACGCGGTTGCCGGTGACCAGCCACGCGTCCCCGCGGGCCCGGTGCACGAGCACCGCCAGCCGGGCACCCATGAAGACCACGCTGAAGACCACCCAGAGCGCCACCAGCCCGGCCGAGAGCCAGGCCGTGAGGAGGGCGAGGGGGGCGTAGGCGGCGAGGGTGAGCAGGCCGCCGCGGGCGAGGTAGCGTCCGTCCCCGGCGCCGATCAGCACACCGTCGAGCACGAAGACGATGCCGGCCACGGGTTGGCCGAGCGCCACGACGAGCAGCACCGGGACCAGCAGCCCGCGGACGTCGGGGTCGGTGGTGAACAGCGCGCCCAGCACCGGGCTGGCCAGGGCCAGCAGCAGCCCCGTGACCATGCCGCCGCCCACGCCCCACTGCACCATCCGCCGGGTCACCTCACGGGTGCCGGCGACGTCCCCGGCCCCCAGGTAGCGCCCGGTGAGCGCCTGGGCGGCGATGGCGACGGCGTCGAGCGTGAACGCCAGGAACGTCCACAGGGTCAGCGCCAGCTGGTGGGTCGCCAGGTCGACGGCCTGCCCGGAGGCGTCCGCGGCGCCGATCGTGACGGCGTACGTCGTCACGAGCAGGGCGGCCCGCAGGGTCAGGGTGCGCACCACCAGGGCGACGGCGGCGTGCGCGGCGGTCCGGATGCCGGCCAGGTCGGGGCGTAGCGAGGCGCCCTCGCGCCGGGCGCCGCGCACGACGACCGCCAGCAGGGCGGCCGCGCTGGCCACCTGGGCCAGCACCGAGCCGATCGCCGAGCCGGCGATCCCGAGACCGTCGAAACCGGCGATCCCGTAGACGAGCAGCAGGTTGAGCACGATGTTGAGGCCGTTGCCCGCGACGGCTACGACGAGCGGCGTGCGGGTGTCCTGCAGCCCTCGCAGGACGCCGGTCGCGGCGAGCATCAGCAGCAGCGGGGTGGTGCCGAGGAAGGCCAGGCGAAGGTACGTCGTGCCCGCGTCGCTGACCTCGGGGCCGGCTCCGAAGACGTGCACCAGCGGCCCGGTCAGGAGCACCCCGAGGACGGTGGCGAGCACGCCGATGCCGACGGCCAGCCACAGGCCGTCCACGCCCTGGGCGAGGGCACCGCGCCGGTCGCCCGCCCCGATGTGGCGCGCGACGCTCGCGGTGGTGCCGTAGGCGAGGAAGACGCAGAGCCCGACCACGGTCTGCAGGACTGCGGCGGCGATCCCGAGGCCGGCCAGCGAGCTGGTGCCGAGGTGCCCGACGATCGCGGCGTCGCTGAGCAGGAAGAGCGGCTCGGCCACCAGGGCGAGGAACGCCGGGACCGCCAGGCGCAGGATCTCGCGGTCGTGGGGGCGGGCCATGGCGGGAGTCTAGTCGTGGTAAGGGTCAAAAGAGCCGTTGCCCCTGACCCAGGCGTCCGGACCAGCCCTGTGGGTAACTGGGTCCGTCCTGTGGGAAACCGCGGCCGACGCGGCATTGTCGACAAGGCGACCGGCATCCGTGAGATGACCGGTGGGTGAACGAGAAATGCTGGACACAATTTCTTGTCCACACCTGTGGAAACGTGTCGCCGCAGGTCAAGGACATATTTCTCGACGGTCTGACTGGGTTGTCCACAGGCCGCTCAACAACCTGTGCACAGCCTGCTGCGTGTCGTCCACGGGGAACGCCGAGTTATCCCCAAGCCCTGTGGATAACTCGGCACCCGTGGCTGTCCCCGGGCGGCCTCGAGGACGTACGGTCCGCAGGTCCCCCCGCGACACGGTTCGGGTGGGCAGGGCCCGGCAGCACAGTGACCGTCCGGGTCGCGCACCGGTTCCGGGCCTCGATGTCGGTGGCCACCGCTAGCGTCCGGACTGCTCCAGCGGGTCGAGGCGGGAAACATCAGGAGGCACCCTTGAGCGTCACCGAGCAGCACACGCCGGACGCGGCAGAGCATCCCCCCTACGAGGACTGGGGCGACGGGCCGGCGGCGTACGCGCCCGGCGAGCGGCCGAGCCGGCCGGGGGATCGCACCCCGCCGCAGGACATGGCCGCCGAGCAGTCGGTGCTGGGATCGATGCTGCTCTCCAAGGACGCCATCGCCGACGTGGCCGAGGTGCTGCGCGGCACCGACTTCTACCGTCCCGCGCACGAGACGGTCCACGACGCCATCATCGACCTCTACGGTCGCAGCGAGCCGGTCGACATGGTCACGGTCGCGGCCGAGCTCCAGCGTCGCGGTGAGCTCCAGCGGATCGGCGGGGCGCCGTACCTGCACACCCTGTCGGCCAACGTCCCGATCGCGGCCAACGCCGGCTACTACGCCGAGATCGTGCGCGAGAAGGCGATCCTGCGCCGCCTCGTCGACGCCGGCACCAAGATCGTCCAGATCGGCTACGCCGGCGAGGGTCAGATCGACGACGTCGTGGACCAGGCGCAGGCCGAGGTCTACAAGATCGCCGACAAGCGCTCCGGGGAGGACTACTCCCCGCTGAGCGACATCATGGACGGCGTCCTCGACGAGATCGAGGCGATCGGCAACCGCGATTCCGGGCTGTACGGCGTCCCGACCGGCTTCGCCGACCTCGACGACCTCACCAACGGCCTGCACGCCGGTCAGATGATCATCGTCGCGGCCCGCCCCGCGATGGGGAAGTCCACCCTGGCCCTCGACCTGTGCCGCGCGGCCTCGATCCACAACAACCTCACCAGCTGCTTCTTCAGCCTGGAGATGACGCGCTCCGAGATCACCATGCGGCTGCTGTCGGCCGAGGCCAAGGTGCCGCTCAACCACATCCGCAACGGCGCGATGAACGACGACGACTGGGCCAAGATGGCCCGCAAGATGGGCGAGATCTCGTCGGCACCGATGTTCATCGACGACAGCCCCAACATGACGATGATGGAGATCCGGGCCAAGGCCAGGCGGCTGAAGCAGAAGCACGACCTCCAGCTGATGGTCATCGACTACCTCCAGCTGATGAGCTCGGGCAAGAAGGTGGAGTCGCGCCAGCTCGAGGTCTCGGAGTTCTCCCGCCAGATCAAGCTGCTGGCCAAGGAGCTCGAGATCCCGGTCGTCGCGCTCTCGCAGCTCAACCGTGGTGCCGAGCAGCGCGCCGACAAGCGTCCGCAGGTCGCCGACCTGCGTGAGTCAGGCTCGATCGAGCAGGACGCCGACATGGTGATCCTGCTGCACCGCGACGACGTCTACGAGAAGGAGTCGACGCGTCCCGGCGAGGCCGACCTGATCGTGGCCAAGCACCGCAACGGCCCCACCCGCGACATCACCGTCGCCTTCCAGGGCCACTACTCGCGGTTCGTGGACATGGCGCACTGACGGTTGCGCCGTACGGATAGGCATGACAACGCCGCTTGTCACGGCGTGCCGCGAACTTCCGGATCTGCCGATGACAGGACGTGTCTGAACTGCGTGAAAGCATCGGTCCATGACCGGAGGAGTCCTCCCCAGCGGGGAGATCGAGCAACTGCGTAAGGCCGAGTTCACGTACAGCGAGGTCGGCCTTACCCGCGATGGCACCATGCCGGACGGGTACAACGTCCTGCGACGCAGCCTTGAACTCGGGTCCGGGACGGAGCGGTTCCAGCAGGCCGTTCAGGTACTGCTCGGCTGGGACATGCATCGTCGAGTGGGGCTACGCGTACGCACGTCGGACGAGCAGGTGGTCCAGGGTGCAGTCGCCGTCATCCGGCTAGGGGTTGGGAATCTGGGCGTTGCGGCCCCGGTTCGGGTTGTCTACATGATTGACGAGCCACGTCGGGCGGGCTTCGCCTACGGCACCCTCCCTCAGCACCCGGAATGTGGGGAGGAAGCCTTCGTCGTGGAACTGCACGACGACGGTACCGTGACGTTCAGCATCACTGCGTTCTCTCGCCCCTTGACGCTGCTCGCGCGCGCCGGAGGCCCCATCAGCCGGGCCATCCAGTCATGGGTCACCAACCGGTACTTGCGTGCTGTCTGAGTCGACGCGGGACGCACTCATCTGCGAAGCGGTCGGTCGTGCCGATGTTCGGGTGCTCGGTCTCAGCAGCGTCGTACGGCGCCCTCGCGGGCAAGGCGCATGCCGACTACGAGTCGCCAGAGGGCCATCGTCAGTGCCAGTCCGGCGACGCACCAGAGGGAAACGCGATTGCCTGTGCTGGTCTCATCGGCAGCCCAGTAGAGCGCGAGTCCCCCCAGAGCGAGAAAGAAGAGGATGCCGAACGCCACCTGCCGCACCGTGGGTTTCTCTGGGTACCAATTCACGAGAGCAGGGTAGGTGAATCCGCACTCTTCTGCCGCAGATCGGTCAGTCATGCCGAGTTGCGGACGCCGAACCGCTCATCTGGGCTGAGTATGACGACCGGGTTCCTCTGGGCCGTGGCGAAGTCGACGGAGCAGTTCCGTCGCGGCAAAGCCAAAGAAGATCACACCGGTCACCACTCCACCGATGGGTGCGGCGACGACCCAATGTGGCTGGGCCTCAGACGGCGGATGCAGGATGCCCCACGCCCCGGCCCCGAAGCACACGACCCCGATAGAAGCCGACGCAGCGATTGCGCGGAGCAATCCTCGGGTCTGAGACCTCCGCTCTCGATCTGGCACGCAGGAACGCTATCCCGCGCCTCGGACAAGTCAGCGACGTGGGACGGCCGGATCTGATGGCTTCTGTACCGAGACCCGTTTGGCAGGCTTGGTTCTGGTAGCGGCCGGCAGGTCTAGCACTCTTCGGATCTGACTTTTAAGGTCTTGCGGCAGACCGTGCGCCTGCTGGTCGTGAGGAGGCAAAAACCGCTGCTGGGATGTTGTGCCGGCCGAGAGGTGTTCGGTGAGCACTTGACCATTAGATCGCTCCGGCTCGTCTCTTCCACGCTGCCGACGGGTTCTGCACCGTGCAGATCCGGGACGGGAGAACGCTGATGCTGTTCGTGGGAGATGACTCGGGCAGAGGGCCATCACGACATCGAGATCGTCGACGACCAGGGGAAGATGCTGGCCCGGCGACGGTTGCCGGAAGGGCTCGTAGGGAGTCACCAGGCTGCACTCGCTGATCGCGGCGCAGATGCCTGATGACTGGGTCGATCGCGACCCTGACGATGACCGCTGCGTTGTGTGAAGGTCGGCATCGAGACTGACCGCGGTTCCTGGGTCGGGTCGCTGGTGGCGGCGGGCTATGAGGTGTTCGCGGTCAACCCGCTCTCGGTGGCCCGATATCGCGAGCCGGCATTCTCGACCTCGGGCGCGAAGTCTGATGCTGCTGATGCGCACCTGTTGGCCGAGATGGTCCGCCTGGACCGTTCCAGCATCATCGACCCGTCGCTCAGGACACGGACCTGGGTGAGGCGATCAAGTTGGCCGCGCGCACCCACCAGTCGTTGATCTGGGACCGGAGCCGTCACGTGGCCCGGCTGCGCTCGACGTTGCGGGAGTACTTTCCGACGCGGCGCCTGTTGGCCTTTGAGGACCTGGACGCACCTCGACGCCCTCGAGCTGCTGGGCAAGGTTCCGCTTCGGACCCCGACCAGGCGGCCCGGCTCGAGCAAGCAGCTGTGCAGTCGTGCGGTCTGCTGGTGTGCACCGTCGCCGAGCGATCGGCGTCGTGTCGAGGACCAGCAGCCGCAGCAGCTGCGCACCATCTTTCGTGCACCCGAGACTACAGCCAGCCGTCCGGCGCTGCAGGGCCGACCTATGCCGACGGTGGTGGGCGTCAGCGAGCGTCGGTCACTGCATCGCCTGCCCGGTGGCGAACATCCACGCTCGAGCGGCTCAGCGGCGGTGGTGGCGCGACGACCTCTTCGCCGGCACCGGGAGCCGGACCGCGATCTGCTCGTCGATCCCAGCCCGGCCTTCGGTCGCCTAGACCCGTCGCGGCCACTGGATGGCTTAGCGCCGCAGTCTCGGCGTACGACCCTCACCGTTACGCGGACGCGAAGTCAGCCCCAGAACTACGCCGGTACTCGTCGCCGATCACCAAGGCTCGATCTGTCGACCAAGCAGGTCGTCTTGGCCATCGCTATGACGACCGCAACCTGCAGTCGTCTGGGCGATGCTCCTCCAGCAATGGGCGTTCTGCTCATTGCGCGGATCGAGCCAGGAGGCCAAGGCCTACTACCAGCAGCTCCGTGACCGCAAGATCGGACACTTGAGGCAGCACTCCTGGCCAACTCGCGAACCGGCTCGTCGGCATCCTGCACGGCTGCCCCAAAACCCATAGCCAACTACGACGAACATGGCAGCCGCCTGGAGCGACAGCACCGCGCGCCAAGACCGAGCTCGACAGGCTAACGATCCTGGGTCATGGACAAGCTGCCGCGATCCGCGCGTCCCCATCGCCTGGATCCACCTGACAAGGAGTGCGCCGGCGGGTGGGTTTGCGTTTGTGCGGTCATCCGGGGCATGGGTCAAGTGGACGGCGTCGCCGTTCGGCGCCCGGGGATCGGCCTCGTCGGCGTGGACGCGCCCGTCCGGGTCGTCGATGACGCGAGGCGCCGCGCCGCGACTTCGCCTACGGCACCCTGCCGGGCGACCCTCGGGTCGGTGAGGAGTCCTTCGTGCGCAGCCTGCTCGACGACGATGCCGTGATCTTCGAGATCCCTGCCTGCTCCGTGCCCGGCTCCCGACTCGTTCGGGCCGCGGGTCCGGTGGCCGGCGGTGCAGCGGAGGATGACCGGCCGGTACCCGCCGGGGCGGCACACTGAACGGCGCTTCGCTGTAGTAGACCGCTGGGGGACAATGAAGGCATGTCGCTCACCCTCGGTCCCGGTCGCCCACTGAGCAGCGCTGGGCCGACGACCACCAACTACCGCGTCGACGGTCCGGCGCACCGGCTGCTGTTCGACCCGTTCCCGCGCCGGATCCGCGCCTTCCTCGGCGGGGAGCTCGTCCTCGACTCCCGCCGGGCCATGCTGCTGCACGAGAGCAACTTGATGGTGGTGCTCTACGTTCCCCGCGAGGACGTCGTGGCCACCCTCACCCCCACCGAGGCGACCTCGCACTGCCCCTTCAAGGGGGATGCGTCGTACTGGAGCGTCGAGGCCGGGGGCCGCACCGCAGAGAACGCGGTCTGGGGCTACGAGGACCCGTTGCCGCCGGCCGCCTGGCTGCAGGGGTACGTCGCGTTCTACTGGGACCGGATGGACGCCTGGTTCGACGAGGACGAGGAGACCCGCGGCCACCCCCGTGACCCCTACGCGCGCATCGACGTGCGCCGCTCCTCGCGTCACGTCCAGGTGCGGGTGCGCGGCGAGGTGGTGGCCGAGAGCCACCGCCCGCTGGTGCTCTCCGAGGGTGCGCTGCCCAACCGGTTCTACCTGCCCCGCGAGGACGTCGCGGCCGCGCTGCTCGAGGTGTCGCCCACGCACAGCTACTGCCCCTACAAGGGGGAGGCGTCGTACCTGCACGTCGCCGGCGTGCGCGACGGCGCCTGGTGGTATCCCGAGCCGTACGCCGGGGTGGAGCGCCTGCGCGACCACCTGGCCTTCCACGGCGACGGGATGGAGGTCGTCGTCGACGGCGAGTCCGTCGAGACCGGCATGCCCGGGTCAGCCTGAACGACGAGGAGTCCCGCCACCGACCCGAAGGAGCACTGCGTGGCCGAGAACCATCCCCCCGAGCCGGTCAAGATCGGCGCCTTCCCGCGCGACGACGTCCGCTGGCCCCGGGACGGCGACCAGCGCGGCACTGCGCGCGTCCACGGCCCCGACGACGGTGGCCCCACCGTCGAGCTCGAGCTGGGGGACATGGGCGTCGAGCTGCTGGACTACCCGGTCGACGAGGTCTTCACGGTGCACGTGAGCGCGAGCAACGCCGGGCACGCCTACGAGGAGACCTTCAGGCTTCGGGTGACCGGGGACGACGACGACACCGGCGAGTACACCGTCGGCCCCGGCCTGGTCGCCGAGCGGGGGCGCCTGGGCCGTACGACGCACTCCGGCTTCGAGTTCGGCGTGCTCGTGATGGGCGCGGTGCCGGCGGGGGGCTGAGCAAGCCGCTGCGTCAACAAGCGACGGGTCGGCGTTCCACCGGGTCAACAAGCGACGGGTCGGCGTTCCACCGGGTGAACGAGCGACGGGTCGGCGTTCCACCGGGTGAACGAGCGACGGGTGGTCAGGCGAGGGCGCGGGCCAGGAAGGTGAGCTGGGCGGGGGCCATGCGGCGCCAGTAGCCGACGTCGTGGCCCCCGGCGGTGAACGCCCCGGCGGGGCGCCGGGCGAACCCCTCGAGGTAGCGGCGGGTGGGGGCGTAGAACGGGTCGCCGGTGCCGCAGTCGACACGCACGGGGATCCCCGCCAGGGACCTCTGGCGGCCGAAGACGGTGACGTCGGCGAGGTCGGCCGCGTCGTCGTACGCGCCCGGGGTCGCGTCCGCGAAGGTCCCGAACAGCGCGGGACTCTCCGCCACCACGACCGCGACCCGGTCCGGACCCCACCGCCCGGCGAGGCTGAGGGCCCCGAAGCCACCCATCGACCAGCCCATCAGGCCGACCCGGTCGGTGCGCAGCCCCCGCCGGGCCAGCAGCGGCAGCAGCTCGTCGCGCACCATCGCGCCCGCGTCCTCACCGGACGCCCGGGCGTGCCAGTAGCTGTCACCGCCGTCGATGCTGGCCAGCGCGTACGGCGTCCCGGTGCGGGCGACCACGTCGGCCAGGAACAGGTCGAGCGCGAGGTAGTGGTGGTCGAAGACCTTGGCGTGGTCGCCGAACCGACCGTGCAGCACCACCGCCACCGGCAGGTCACGCGCCTCCCCGGGCGGGTGGTCGGGCGGGTAGGCGACGGCCCAACCGACGCGCCGGCCCAACCGAGCCCGGGAGACGAAGCTTCCCTCGACGACGCGCCCGGGCACGACCCGCGGCAGCGGCCCGGCCACCGGCTCTCCCGCGGACCCTCCCCAGGGGGCGCCCAGCCGACGATCCAGCCAGGAGCCCCCCGGCAGCACGCCCGCGTGCACCCCGAGCGCACCGGCCCCGGCGAGGGCGCCGGCGCCGGCCCCGGCCAGCAGCCCCCGGCGGGTGGGGCGGGGTCCGCGCTCGGGCGGGGAGGAGGTCACCGCGCCAGTCTGCTGCGGGCCGGGACCCTGTCAAGACCCGGGTTTGTGTCCGTAGCCTCGCGGGCACACGGTCGTTGGACGGGGTGTCCGCCCAGTACTCGGCGAAGGGTCATCCATGTTCTCCAGCCCCATCCGCACCGTCGCACGACGCGTCTCGCTCGGCAGTGCCGGCGTGCTCCTCCTGGCCGGCAGCGGCGCGTCGTACCTCGGCAGCGCGGACGCCGCGACCCCGACCGGCGGCGCGATCTCGGCCGACGGCGTCCGGTCCGCCTCCTGGACGGGTGGGCCCTTCCTCACGCCGAACGTCACCGCCACCGGCCTCGACCAGCCGGACTGCACGGCCCCCGGGTCGTGCGACGACTTCGCGCTGCGCGTGGACACGCCCTCGGGCTACGGCTCGGACCACCAGCTCAAGGTCCGGGTCTCGTGGCCGAACACGGCCGCCGACTTCGACGTCTACCTCCTCGACGCCCAGGGAAACGCCGTCGCCACCGCCGCCTCGAGCGCCGACCCCGAGCTGATCCTCACCGCTCCCAGGACCGGTGACTACACCGTGCGCGTGGTCCCCTTCGCGCCCGCCGGCGAGTCCTACACCGCCTCCGCGCAGCTGGTCGACCTCCCGCGGAACCCGGCGCCCGGCACCGCCACCCCGCCGAAGTTCAAGAACTACGCGGCGCCGACCCGCCTGCCCGACCACGACAACGCGGGCGAGCCGTCGATCGGCAACAACTTCAGGACCGGCGCGACCATGTACCAGTCCTACCTCTCGACCTACCGGGTCACCTTCGCCGACGGCGACGCCACCTGGCGTGACGCCTCGGCCAGCGCCGCCACCGGGTGCCCTCAGGGCAGCACGGTCAGCCTCGACCCGATCCTCTTCACCGACCGGCACACCGGCCGCACCCTGGAGTCGCAGCTGACCGGCGTCGACTCGCTCAGCTGCCTGACCGACGACGACGGGCGGACCTGGGCGCCCAGCCAGGGCGGCGGGATCCCCAGCGGCGTGGACCACCAGAGCCTCGGCGGTGGCCCGTACGCCGCCGCGGGCCTCGGTGGCCTGCCGACCAGCGACTACCCGAACTCCGTCTACTACTGCAGCCAGTCGATCGCCGCGGCCTTCTGCGCGGCCTCGCACGACGGTGGCACCACGTTCGGCCCCGGCGTCCCGACCTACAACCTCAACGAGTGCGGCGGCCTGCACGGTCACGTCAAGGTCGGGCCGGACGGGACCGCCTACCTGCCGAACAAGGGCTGTGGTGAGGACCAGGCCGTCGTGGTCTCCCGCGACAACGGCCAGACCTGGAAGATCCGCCCGGTTCCCTCCAGCACACCCGGCGACTCCGACCCCTCGGTCGGCATCAGCGCCGACAACACGGTCTACGCCGGCTACGTCGGCGCCGACGGGCGACCGGGAGTGGCGACCAGCACCAACCACGGCCGCACCTGGAAGCACGGGCAGAAGGTCGGCACCGAGTTCGGCATCGAGAACGCGGTGTTCCCGACCGTGGTGGCCGGCAGCGACGACCGGGCCGCCTTCGCCTACCTGGGCACGCCCCGGGACGGCAACTACCAGGACGCCACGACCTTCGCGAAGGCCGTCTGGCACCTGTACGTGACCACGACGTACGACGGGGGCCGCACCTGGGTGACCAGCGACGCCACCCCGACGGACCCGGTCCAGCGGGGCTCGATCTGCACCGGCGGCACCACCTGTGGCAACGACCGCAACCTGCTCGACTTCATCGACGTCACGCTCGACCGGCGCGGCCGGGTCCTCGTGGGGTACGCCGACGGCTGCATCGACGCGTGCGTCACCGACCCGAGCAAGAACGGGCACGACGCCTACGCCACGATCGCGCGGCAGAGTGGCGGGCGCACCCTGTTCGCCAAGTACGACAAGTGAAGGTCCGCGCGCTGCTGGGCGCGGCGGCGCTCCTGGTGCTGCTCGGTGCCTGCGGCACGGGCGATGTCGAACCCGGCTCGGACGGGAGCACTGGTGACAGGGCTGGTGGGAGGGAGCAGGCCGTCGAGTCCGCGGCCGAGCAGGAGCACGAGAGCGAGCTCGGGCTGTCCGCCGACCGCTCGACCTGCCGGGCCGAGGCCGCCCCGATCGAGCAGCCGTACGGCGAGGGCTTCCCCGAGGACTGGTCCTTCCCGCCGCAGACCACGGCGTTCGGCTACGAGGACACCGGCGAGGCGGGCACCGTCGTCACCGCCGTCAGCTCGGCGCCGTTCCCGGAGATCCTCGACTACCTCAACCGGGACGCCGTGGCGGCCGGCTTCGAGGTCACCGGAGGCGAGACCGAGGAGCACGACGCGGAGGCGACCTGGTCGGCCGAGACCTACCAGGGCCGCTGGGCGATCCGGGAGTCGGCGACGTGCCCGGGGGAGACCGTGATCCAGGTGCTGGCCTACCCGGCGCGATGACGCGGGGCCACGGGGCCCCCACCGACCGGCGCCGCCCGGGGCCAATCGTCGGCGAGCAGGGCGTAGCCCAGCGCGTCGAGCCAGCGACCGTCGCGGTGCAGGGACTCCCGCACGGCGACCAGCTCCCGGCGCATGCCCAGGCGCTCCATCAGCCGCCAGGACGCGGTGTTGTCGGCGAAGCAGCTCGCGATCACCCGCCGCAGCCCGAGCTCCTCGAAGCACAGGCGCAGCAGCTCGGCGACCGCCTCGGTCGCGTAGCCCTGGCCGCCGAGAGCCGGGTCGAGCGTCCAGCCGAGCTCGGCCTGCACTCCGCGGGCCTGCTCGACGACCTCGGCCTGTGCCCAGGCGTCCCCCACGCGCAGCATCAGGTCGCCGATCGTGGTTCCGTCCCGCTCGACGACCAGGGTCACGGCCAGCCGCTCGGGGTCGCAGAACGACACGGCGTACGCCGCAGGGTCGGTCGGCGCCCCGGTGATCCACCGGCCGACCTCGGGCTGGCGACGGATCCGCCAGGTCGCCTCGACGTCGTCGGTCGTGGCCGGGCGGATCGTCAGCCGTGCGGTGCGCAGCGGCCACGTCACGCCGCTCAGGTCTCGGGGCATGGCGCCAACCTAGTGGCCGGGTAGGGCAGGCTGACCCCCATGTACCTCGTCGGTGTGGACCTCGCCTGGGGCGAGAAGAAGCCCACCGGGCTGGCCGTGCTCGATGAGCGCGGGCACCTCGTGCACGTCTCGGCGGCCGGACCCGACGAGGAGGTCGTGGCCGCGCTCGAGCCCTTCGTCGCCGGGGACTGCCTGGTCGCCGTCGACGCGCCCCTGGTCGTGCGCAACGCCACCGGCAACCGCCCGGCCGAGGCGGCGCTGAACCGCGACTTCGCCCGCTTCGACGCGGGCGCGCACCCGGCCAACACCGGCAAGCGGGAGTTCAGCGGCGTGCCGCGCGGCGCCCGGATCTCCTCCTCGCTCGGCCTCGACATGAACCCCCGCTCCGGTCGCAGCCGCCGGGCGATCGAGGTCTACCCGCACCCCGCCACCGTCGCGCTGTTCCGGCTGGGTCGGACCCTGAAGTACAAGAACAAGCCGGGGCGCACCTTCGAGCAGCTGCGCGGCGAGCTGCTCACGCTGATGGGCCTGCTCGAGGGGCTGGTCGACGCCACCCCCGCCATGGACGTGCGCTGCCCGGTGTGGGCGGCCCTGTCCGCTGCGGCCGAGTCGGCGGTCCGCAAGAGCCAGCTCCGGGTGGTCGAGGACCAGGTGGACGCCGTGGTCTGCGCCTACGTCGCGCTGCTCGCCGTCCGTGACCCCGCACGCACCACGACGTACGGCGACTTCGAGACCGGCTACATCGTCACCCCGACCCTGCCGGCGGACCTCGTGCCGACCCCGCGGCCACGTCCCGTGGTGGAGGTGTCCACGGCAACGGTCGAGCTCGTCGAGGACCCGGCCCGCGCCGCGGTCCGCGAGTACGCCGCCAGGCACGCCGCGCTGCGCGGGACCGCCGAGCTCTTCGTCGCGCTCGTGACCACGATCCTCGACGACGCCGGCATCAACTACCTCTCGGTCACCGGCCGGGCCAAGAGCGTGGCCTCGTTCGCGGCCAAGGCGGCCCGGGCGGTCGACGGGGTCCCGGTCTTCACCGACCCGCTGCGCGAGATCACGGACCAGATCGGGCTGCGCGTCATCACCTACGTGCACAGCGACGTGGCGGCGGTCGCCGAGCTGCTCGACGACCAGGTGGTGGTGCTCGACGATCGTGACCTCGGCCGGGAGACCGCGAGCGAGGGCCGCTTCGGCTACGCCAGCCGGCACCTGCTTGTCTCCCTGGACTCCGCGCGTGAGAGCCAGCCGGCCTACGAGCCGCTGCGCGGCTACCGCGCCCAGGTGCAGATCCGCACCGTGCTCCAGCACGCGTGGGCGGAGTTCGAGCACGACATCCGCTACAAGGGCGAGATCCCCGAGGAGCACGCCCACGACTTCGACCGCCGGTTCACGCTCGCCGCCGGCCTGCTCGAGCTCGCGGACCGGGAGTTCTCCACGATCCGGGACCGGCTGCAGGCCGGGATGCCGGGGCTCACACCGCAGCCCGAGGACGACGACCCCCGGCTCAGCCCGCGCGAGCTCGCGGCCTTCCTGGCCGGGCAGTACGCCGACGCGGGCTGGTCGCGCACCGACCACTACGCGTGGATCTCCGGCCTGCTGCTCGAGCTCGGCGTCACCTCCCTCGACGAGCTCAGTGAGGTGCTGCGCCCGATCGACACCGCGGCGATCAACGAGCGGATGGCGTACCGCTACCCCCCCGGGGCCGTCCGACGCCTCGACGACGCGCTGCTGGCCGGCTTCGGTCAGCGGTACGTCGGGCTGCACGGCAACGCGCACCGCGAGGCGTCGCTCCGCGCCCGGCTGGAGCGGATCGCCCCCGCCAGCCCCTGATCGACCCGTCGCTTGTTGACGTTGAGGAGCGTCGACCCGTCGCTTGTTGACGTCAAGGAGCGTCGACCCGTCGTCTGTTGACGTCGAGGAGCGTCGACCCGTCGTTTGTTGTCGTCGAGACTCGTTGCTTATCGGAGCAAAGACGCCTTAGCATGACAAGCATGGACCTCACGGAGCGCGAGCAGGAGATCGTCTCGCTGCTGCGCCGTGACCCGCTCGCGGGCTCGGAGACGATCGCCCGGGTCCTGGGCACCACCCGCCAGGCGGTGAACGTGCACCTGTCGAACCTCGGCAAGAAGGGCGTGATCCTCGGCCGCGGCTACGTCCTGAGCGAGCAGCCCGCCGTCGTGGTCGTGGGTGGCGCCAACATGGACGTCAAGGCACGCAGCACGCGCGACGTCGTCCCCGCCACCAGCAACCCCGGCACCGGCTCGATGGCCCCGGGCGGGGTGGGCCGCAACATCGCGGAGAACCTCGCCCGCCTCGGCACCCGGACCCACCTCGTCGCCGCGATCGGGGTCGACGGGCTCGGCGACCAGGTGCTGGCCGCGACCTCCGCCGCCGGCGTCCACGTCGAGCACGTACGTCGCAGTGCCCGGGCCACCGGCACCTACACCGCCGTCCTCGACGCCGCCGGCGAGCTGGTCGTGGCGGTGGCCGACATGAGCGCCACCGACGAGCTGGGTCCCGATCAGGTCGCGGCCGCCCGCGACCTGATCGCCGGGGCCGGGCTGCTCGTGCTCGACGGCAACCTGGCCCCCGCCACCCTCGCCTTCGCCCTCGACCTGGCCACGACGTCCGGCGTGCGCACCGTGCTCGAGCCGGTCAGCGTGCCCAAGGCCGCGGCGCTCGCGGTCCTGGTCGGCGCGGACCGCCCGCTCTTCGCCGTGACGCCGAACCGGGACGAGCTGACGGCACTCACCGGGCTGCCCGCAGGCAGCGACCCCGAGCTCCTCGCTTCGGCTGCGGCCCTGCACGCACGCGGGGTGAGCCACGTCTGGGTGCGCCTGGGTGAACGAGGCTCGCTGCTCAGCAGCACGGGTGGCCACACCTTCCTGGACGCCGTCGCCACCACCGTGCAGGACGTCACCGGTGCGGGCGACGCAATGCTCGGCGCCTTCTGCCACGCCCTCCTGCGCGGGGACGACGCCGTCGCCGCCGCGGCGTACGGTCACGTGGCCGCCGCCCTGACCGTCGCCAGCACGCACACCGTCCGACCCGACCTGACCGACCGCCTCGTCCGGGCGGCCGCCGTCGGCCGGCCGCCCAGCAGCCCCAGAGAGAAGTGACCCGATGACCCACCCGATGCTCACCCTGACCGACGAGGTCGCCGGCGCGCTCGCCGACGGCACCCCGGTCGTCGCGCTCGAGAGCACGATCATCAGCCACGGCATGCCCTACCCGCAGAACGTCGCGATGGCGCTCGAGGTCGAGGGCATCATCCGGGAGGCCGGCGCCGTCCCCGCCACCATCGCCGTGCTGGACGGGCGCCCGAAGATCGGCCTCGGCGCCGACGACCTCGAGCTGCTCGCGAGCCACGAGGAGGTGACCAAGGTCAGTGTGCGGGACCTGCCCTTCGTCGTGGCCCGGGGTACCCACGGCGCCACCACCGTGGCGGCCACGATGCGGCTGGCCGCGCTCACCGGGATCCGCACCTTCGTCACCGGCGGCCTCGGCGGGGTGCACCGCGGAGCCCAGGAGACGTTCGACGTCAGCGCCGACCTGACCGAGCTCGGCAGCACCGACGTCGCGGTCGTGTGCGCCGGTGTGAAGTCGATCCTCGACATCGCTCTGACCCTCGAGACCCTCGAGACGCTCGGCGTCCCGGTGCTGGGCTACGGCAGCGACGAGTTCCCGTCGTTCTTCTCGCGGGGCAGCGGTCACGCCGCCCCGATGCGGGTCGACAGCGCCGCCGAGGTGGCGGCCGTGATGGCGGCCAAGTGGGAGCTCGGGATCTCCGGCGGCCTGGTGGTCGCCGCGCCGATCCCGGTCGAGGACGAGATCCCGGCCGACGAGATGGGGTCGATCATCGACCGCGCGCTGGCCGACATGGGCGACCTCGGCATCCACGGCAAGGACGCAACGCCGTACCTCCTGGGCCGGATCGTCGAGCTCACCGACGGCGCCAGCCTGACCGCCAACATCGCGCTCGTGCGGAACAACGCCCGCCTCGGCGCTGCCATCGCCCAGGAGTTCGCCGCCCGTCGCTAGCGCAGGCTTGACCCGGGAGGATGAGGCGGATCCGGGGTGGGCGAGCGACACTGGAGTGGGTCGTGTCCCCCGTGCGCGACCGGAGAGGGATCCATGACCGCACTGCAGAGGAAGCCGGGCAACCAGGTCGCCCACCTGAGCGCCGAGGACATCGAGGTCCTCGGCAAGGAGCTCGACGCCATCCGCCAGGAGGTCCTGGACAGCCGGGGAGCAGCCGACGCGGCGTACATCCGGCAGGTCATCGACGTCCAGCGCAAGCTCGAGCTCGGCAGCCGCGTGGTGCTGCTGGCCAGCATCTTCCCGCCGGCGTGGGTGCTCGGCACCCTCGGCCTGAGCGCCGCGAAGATCCTCGACAACATGGAGATCGGGCACAACGTCCTGCACGGGCAGTGGGACTGGATGCGCGACCCGAAGATCCACTCCACCACCTGGGACTGGGACCACCCCTCCCCCCCGGAGCAGTGGAAGAAGGCGCACAACGAGACCCACCACACGTACACGAACATCCTCGGCAAGGACAACGACCTGGGCTACGGCATCATGCGCGTGGACGAGGACCAGCCGTGGAAGCCGCGCTTCCTGGTCCAGCCGTTGTGGAACGTTATCAACGCGTGCATCTTCGAGTACGGCATCGCGATGTACGACCTCGACCTCGGCAGCTCCCTGCGTGAGAAGCGGGGCTTCTCGCCGGAGATGAAGGCCAACATCCGCAGGACGCTGGCCAAGGTGCGCAAGCAGGTGACCAAGGACTACGTCGTCCACCCGCTGCTCTCCGGCCCCTCGGCGCTGCACACGCTGGCCGCTAACGCGACCGCCAACGTGGTGCGCAACGTGTGGAGCCACTCGATCATCATGTGCGGGCACTTCCCCGAGGGGGTCGAGACGTTCGAGCAGCCGGCGCTCGACCCGCGGGAGACGAAGGCCCAGTGGTACCTGCGCCAGATGCTCGGCTCGGCCAACATCTCCGGCAGCCGTTTCATGCACCTGATGTCGGGCAACCTCTCCCACCAGATCGAGCACCACCTCTTCCCGGACCTGCCGAGCAACCGGTACGGCGAGATCGCGCCGAAGGTGCGAGAGCTCTTCGAGCGCTACGGGCTCAGCTACAACGCCCGCCCGCTGCCCCAGCAGGTGGCCAGCGCCTGGCACAAGGTGCTCCGGCTCTCGCTGCCCAACGGCTGGCTCGCCGAGACCAACCGCCGCAACCTCGTCGGTCAGCTGCGCGAGCTCGCGCGACTGGCCCGGGAGTCCGGCGAGGCCGCCCTCGTTCCGGCCCCCGTCCACGCCGCGGCGTAACCGTCCCGCCGGTTGAGGTACGAGCGAAGCGCGCCTCGAAACCCCCACCGCCGTTGGTTGAGGTGTGAGCGAAGCGAACCTCGAAACCACCGCACGGCCTTGCCACCACCCCACCACGAAACAGGCGTAGAACAAAGTATTCGATTGCATCTCACCATGCGGGATCTGGGCCGGTCAGCGGCCCTTGACTGTCGGTGGTCCCTGGTTGAGTGGGGTCATGGAAGGCACCACGTTCTCGCCCCGCAGCCCCGCCGAGGTGGTCGCGGCGGCGAACGCGGTGCTGCGCCGGTTGGACGAGGTGCTCTGGGCGGCGAGGACGCCGGACGAGGTGGTGGACGCGGTGGCGGCGTGTGAGGCGGTCCGGGCGCACCTGGCCGCGATCGAGGCCGCCGCCCTGGTCGAGGTCGAGGGCCGCAAGATCGCCCAGCAGCACCTGGCGTGGTCCTCGACCGGGGACTGGTTCACCCACCTCGCCGGGACCTACCACGGCACCGGGCGGCGGGCGGTGCGGCACGCGAAGCTCCTCGTCACCGACCGCTCCCTGACGCGGGACGCGTTGCGCGACGGGCTGGTCTCCCCCGAGCAGGCCGGGATCATCTGTGACGCCATCGAGGAGCTCCCCACCAACCCGGACCTGCGCGAGCAGGCCGAGAAGACCCTCCTCGACGAAGCCGGCCGCCTGCACGCCACCGACCTGGGCAAGGCCGCCCGCCACCTCATCCACGTCATCGACCCCGAAGGCACCGAACGCAAGGCCGAGAAGGCCCTCGCCGCCCAGGAACGCGCCGCGCACCTGGGCCGGTTCCTCGCCCTCACCGAGGACGGCGCCGGCGGCGTCCGCCTCAAGGGCCGCGGCACCGTCGAGGACGCCGCGAAGATCAAAGCCGCGCTCCTGCCGCTGACCAAGCCCACCGCCCGCCGGTCCGCCGAGCCGGCCCCGGCGCCGGCGGGGACCTGGACTGTGCGGACGCGGGGGACGTCCGGGACCACGGGGCCCGGCTCTGGGACGCCCTGGTGTCGACCTGTGAGCACGCCCTGGCGACTGATCTGCCGCCCGACGCCCACGGTGCCCGGCCCCGGATCACGGTCACCACCAGCCTCGAGGCCCTGAAGGGTCCGCTCGACTGGTCGACGATCACCGATGACGGCACCGAGCTGTCCCCGGCCGTCGTCCGACGCCTGGCGTGTGACGCGGACATCATCCCCGTCGCCCTCGGCACCCGCGGTGAGGTGCTGGACGTGGGGCGCACCCACCGGTTGGTCACCCCGGCTTTGTGGCGGGCCCTGGTCTGCCGCGACCGGCACTGCGCGTTCCCCGGCTGCACGAGGCCCCCGGTGATGGGCCACGCCCACCACATCACCCACTGGGCCGACCAGGGCCCCACCGCCCTGGACAACCTGGTCCTGCTCTGCGGCCACCATCACCGCACCCTGCACCACACCCCCTGGCAAGTCCGGCTCAACCCCGACGACGGAAGACCCGAGTTCCGACCACCCCCGAAACCCGGACGCCACCACCCACCGCCCGGGTGGCTCCGGTCACGGGCCCGACGCGAGTGATCGTCGCCGGGTTTCGAGGCTCGCTCCGCTCGCACCTCAACCAACGCTGGGGCCGGGTTTCGAGGCTCGCTCCGCTCACACCTCAACCAACGCGGCGCCCCGCCGTTGGTCGAGGTGTGAGGAGCGCCAGCGACGAGCCTCGAGACCCCCGGGACGCAGGCAGCCGGGTAGTCCGCTCACCGGGTTTCGAGGCTCGCTCCGCTCGCACCTCAACCAGCAGCGGGGGCCGGGTTTCGAGGCTCGCTCCGCTCGCACCTCAACCAACGGCGGGGTTGCGCTCGCACCTCAACCAGCGCGGCGGCACCCCCGGGGGCGTGGGCAGCCGGGTAGTCCGCTCGCCGGGTTTCGAGGCTCGCTCCGCTCGCACCTCAACCAGCGTTGGGGCCGGGTTTCGAGGCTCAACCGAGAGTGGGGCACGCGCCTACGGTGGGGGCATGAACCCTGCGGAGCTGCTGACCGATGCCTTTGAGCGGATCGTCGAGGGTGGCTGCGCCGTGGTCGACGGCCTCGACGACGAGCAGCTCACCCACCGACCCGGCCCGGAGGCCAATTCCATCGCCTGGCTGGTGTGGCACCTGGCCCGGGTGCAGGACGACCACGTGGCGGACGTCGCGGGGCTCGAGCAGGTGTGGACCGCGCAGGGCTTCTGCGACCGCTTCGCCCTGCCCCTCGGTGACGACGACATCGGCTTCGGTCACTCCAGCGCCGAGGTGTCGCAGGTCCGCGCGGATGCCGACCAGCTGGTGGCCTACCTCTCCGCGGTGCACGAGCAGACCCGCGGCTACCTGCTGGGCCTGGCCGCCGGGGATCTCGACCGGGTCGTCGACGAGCGCTGGGACCCGCCGGTCACCCTCGGGGCGCGGCTGGTCAGCGTCCTGAACGACGACACCCAGCACCTCGGCCAGGCCCGCTACGTGCGGGGGCTGCTCGGCGCCTGAGCCGACCCGGCGAGCCGGTCACCAGGGGCTGGGTGAGAAGTCCTTGAGGAAGTGGCCGTACAGGTCCTCGCCGGCCTCGCCGCGCACGATCGGGTCGTAGACCCTGGCCGCGCCGTCCACGAGGTCGAGCGGCGCGTGCCAGCCCTCGGCGGCGATCCGCAGCTTCTCCCGGTGCGGGCGCTCGTCGGTGATCCAGCCGGTGTCGACCGCGTTCATCAGGATGCCGTCGGTCTCGAACATCTCGCCCGAGCTGGTGCGGGTCAGCATGTTGAGCGCCGCCTTCGCCATGTTCGTGTGCGGATGGCCGGGCCCCTTGTAGCTGCGCGAGAACTGGCCCTCCATCGCGGAGACGTTCACGACATGGGTACGCCGTGCGCCGGCCGCGCGCATCGCCGGGCGCAGCCTCGAGATCAGGATGAACGGGGCGGTCGCGTTGCACAGCTGCACCTCGAGGAGCTCGAGGGGGTCGACGTCGTCGACCTTCTGGGTCCACGAGTTCTCGGTCTGGAGGTCCGGCAGCAGCCCGCCGGCGTCGACCGCGGTGCCGGCGAGGTGCGCCTCGAGGCTGGCGTGTCCGGCCTTCAGCGCGAGCGCCGTCATCGAGGCGGCGTTGTGGGCCGCCAGTGCCTGCGCCTGCGACTCGCCCTCGTGGTGCGCGACTGCCTCGCGGCGCAGAGTGCCGGCGATCGCGGCCGGGTGTGCCTCGCTGATCCCGTCGAAGGTGACCATCTCGGGCAGGGCCTCGTGCTCGGGAAGCGGCGCGGACTCCAGCTCGGCGAGCTGGCGGTAGGCGCCGGGGGAGCGGCGGACGGTCTGCGCGGCGTTGTTGATCAGGATGTCGAGGGGCCCGGCGGCGGCGACCTCGTCGGCCAGGCTCATCACCTGGGTCGGGTCACGCAGGTCGATGCCGACGATCTTGAGCCGGTGCAGCCAGTCGGCGCTGTCCTCGAGCGCACTGAAGCGGCGGACGGCGTCCTTCGGGAAGCGGGTGGTGATCGTCGTGTGCGCGCCGTCGCGCAGCAGCCGCAGCGCGATGTACATGCCGATCTTGGCGCGGCCACCGGTGAGCAGGGCCCGTCGTCCGGTCAGGTCGGTGCCCTGGTCGCGCTTGGCGTGGCTCATCGCGGCGCAGCTCGGGCACAGGTAGTGGTAGAACGCGTCGACCAGCGTGTAGTCGTTCTTGCAGATGTAGCAGCCGCGCGGGTTGATCAGCTCGCCGGCGAAGGCGCCCTGCACCGACGAGACCAGGGCGATCCCCTGGGTCTCGTCGTCGATGCGCAGCGGCGAGCCGGTGGCGGTGGCCTCGGTGACGGCCCGGTCGGCGGCCAGCTCCGCCTGCCTCTTGCGGGTGCGCCGCTCCGCCTTGAGGGCCTTGTACATGTGCGAGGCGGCGTGCTTGACCGTGCGGATGTCCGGGTGGTCGTCGGGCAGCTGGTGCAGCTGCTGGAGGACCCGGACCGTCACGGCCAGGTCGCGCGGGTCGATGCCCGTGAGCTCCGGGTCGAGGCCGGTGAGCCCGCCGTCGAGGCTGTCGCTGCTGGATGTCACCGGAGAAGCGTAGGCGCGCAGCCGCCCGCGGCGCGCTTCGGCGACAGGCGGTCACACGGGTTCGGTCGGCCGGGTGATCCGGTAGCGCACGAACGACGGGACGGCGAGCGCCGCGACGACGGTGCCCACCACGACGAGGACACCACCGCCGGCTGAGGCTGCCGCCGTCCCGACCGCGGCGGCGCTGGCCCCGTGCACGACGTCCGCGATCCGGGGGCCACCGGCCACGACGACGATGAAGACGCCCTGCAGCCGGCCGCGCACGGCGTCGGTGGCGGCGGTCATCAGCATCGCGTTGCGGAAGGCCGAGGAGGCCATGTCGGCCGCGCCGCCGAGCACCAGCATCAGTACCGCGACGACCAGCATGGGCCTGGCCCAGTGGCCGGCCAGGCCGACCGCGACACCGAAGCCGACCATCGAGGCACCCCAGACCAGGATGCACGCGATCACCGCACGGCCCTGCAGCTCGACGCGGGAGACCCAACCCGAGAAGACGCCGCCGAGCACGGCCCCGGCCGGGATCGCGGCGAAGAGCAGCGCGAAGGCGAGCCCGCCACCGGCCGGGCCGCCGAAGCCCTCGTGCGCGATCTCGGGAAAGAGCGCCCGCGGCATGCCGAAGACCATTGCGATCAGGTCCACGACGAACGACATCAGCAGCACCGGGTGGCCGCGCAGGTAGCCCAGGCCCTCGACCACCGACCGCAGCCCGGGCGGGCCGGCGCCGGCGCCCTCGACGGGCAGACGAGGCAGGCGCACGACCGCCGAGAGGGTGGCCAGCAGCGTGATCGAGTCGACGAGGTAGAGCCACGAGAAGCCCACCACCGGGATGAGCACGCCGCCGACCAGGGGCCCGGCGATGGCACCGGCCTGCATCACGGTGATGTTGAGAGAGACGGCGGCGGGCAGCAGCGCGGGCTCGACGATCTTGGGCAGGATCGCGCTGCGGGTCGGCTGGTTGACCCCGAAGAACGCCTGCTGCACCGCGAAGAGGCACAGCAGCAGCCAGACGTTGCCGAGGCCCAGGGCCGCCTGCAGCCAGAACGCCGCGCTGGTCGCGATCAGGCCGGTCGTGGTGACGATCAGGATCGTACGACGGTCGAAGGCGTCGGCCAGCGCGCCGCCGTAGAGGCCGAAGACCACGAGCGGCACCAGGCCGAAGAGCCCGGTGAGCCCGACGTAGGCCGAGGACCCTGTTTCGGCGTAGATCTGCGCGGGTACTGCCACCACGGTCAGCTGGGCGCCGATGACGGTGACGATGTTGGCCAGCCACAGCCGGCGGAAGTGGTCCGAGCGCAGCGGGCGCGTGTCCGCGACCAGCCCCCGGATCCCCGCCACGCTGGAGAAGGTACGCCGCACCCGCTGCCGGCCGGCAAGCCCCCCAGAAGTTCCCCCGATGATCCACCGAGAGGACCACCCCATGGCGATGATGCGAGCAGTTCAGGTCTCCGAGGCGAACGGCGGGCTCGAGCTCGTCGAGCGCGAGGTGCCCACGCCGGGAGCCGGCGAGGTGCTGGTGAAGGTCGAGGCCTGCGGCGTGTGCCACTCCGACGCCTTCGCGGTGACCGGCGGCTACCCGGGCGTCAGCTTCCCGGTCGTGCCCGGCCACGAGGTCGCCGGTACGGTGGCGGCGCTCGGCGAGGGGGTCGACTGGTACGTGACCGGTCAACGCGTCGGGGTCGGCTGGTTCGGTGGCAACTGCAACCACTGCGACCCGTGCCGGCGGGGCCACCTCATCGCCTGCGAGAACATGGGCATCCCCGGGGTCACCTTCGACGGCGGGTACGCCGACTACGTGGTCGTGCGCGCCGCGGCCCTGGCCGCGCTTCCCGACGACCTCTCCTTCGAGGACGCCGCCCCGTTGATGTGCGCCGGCGTGACGACCTTCAACGGTCTTCGCAAGAGCGGCGTGCGGACCGGTGGTGTGGTCGCCGTCCTCGGCGTCGGGGGGCTGGGCCACCTCGGCGTGCAGTTCGCCGCGAAGCTGGGCTTCCACACCGTCGCCATCGCCCGCGGGACCGAGAAGGAGCCGCTCGCCCGCGAGCTCGGCGCCCACGACTACATCGACAGCACCACCTCCGACGTCGCGGCGGAGCTCCGGGCACTCGGCGGCGCGGACGTCGTGCTCGCCACCGTCACGAACGCCGACGCGATGGCCGCCACCCTGGGTGGTTTGGCACCGGGCGGCCGTCTGGTCGTGCTCGGTGCCTCGATGGAGCCGATGCCGGTGCCGCCGGCGGCCCTGATCGGCGGCGAGAACCAGGTCGCCGGTCACGCGTCGGGCACCTCGCGGGACTCCGAGGACACGCTCGCGTTCAGCGCCCGCGCTGGCATCCGGCCGCGGATCGAGACCGTTCCGTTGGAGGACGCCGCCTCGGCGTACGAGCGGATGATGGCCGGTGCCGCGCGGTTCCGGATGGTGCTCACGACCTCCTGAGGTTGGGTGGCCCGGTCTAGGTTGGGTGGCATGGAGCTCCGTCGCACCGTCCTGACCTCGGCCGACCCCACCAGGGTCTTCGCCTACCTGAGCGACTTCACCCACACCACCGAGTGGGACCCGGGCACCGTCCGCACCACGAAGTCGTCCGGCGACGGCGGGTTGGGCACGGAGTACCACAACGTGTCCCGGTTCCTGGGGCGCGAGACCTCGCTGACCTACACGGTGGTCGAGCACGCGGCGCCGACCCGCTTCGCGCTGCGTGGGGAGAACAGCACCGTCGTCGCCCACGACTCCATGGAGATGCGGGCCGCCGGTGCGGGGACCGAGGTCACCTACGCGGCCTCCTTCGAGTTCAAGGGCCTCGCCCGGCTCCTCGCCCCACTGCTGCGCCCGGCGCTGACCAGGCTCGGCAACGAGGCCGAGAAGGGCCTGGCCGAGGCCCTGGGGCGGCTGGCGAAGCAGCCGTGAGTCCGGGCCGGCAGCACCCCGGGCGCGCACGGCCGGTCGAGCCCGGCCCCGGGCAGGAGTCCGTGTGGGACTATCCGCGCCCGCCCCGGGTCGAGGAGAGCAGCGAGCTCGTCGAGGTGGTGCTCGGCGGCCGGGTGGTGGCCAGCAGCACCACCTCGTGGCGGGTGCTGGAGACCAGTCACCCGCCGACCTACTACCTGCCGCGCGCAGCCTTCGCCGACGGCGTGCTGCGCGAGGTGCCCGGGCACTCGTTCTGCGAGTGGAAGGGCGCCGCGACGTACTACGACCTCGCCACCGGCGACGGTGACGGGCACCGCGTCGCGTCGCGGGCCGGCTGGGCCTACCTCGACCCCACGCCGGGCTTCACGGTGCTCCGCGGCGCGGTGGCGGTGATGCCGGGGCTGGTCGACCGCTGCACGGTGGACGGGGAGACCGTGCGCGCCCAGGTCGGCGGCTTCTACGGTGGCTGGGTCACCGACCGCGTCGTCGGACCGTTCAAGGGCGAGCCCGGCACCCTCGGCTGGTAGCCCGCGACGGCACGCCGACCCGTCGCCCGTTCACGCCGGGGCTCGCCGACCCGTCGCGTGTCCACGACCGGCCCTTGAACGGCTGCGCCCGGCGGCGTACCGTAGCGATATATCGCGAACGGTCACCGACAGTCACCGACTGTCTACGGGGGTTCGCCCGTGGAGAAAGAGGCAACTACATGTCACAGCGTGGATTCGGCGGCGGTCCCGCCGCCTGGGGCGGTCCCTGGCCCGGTGCGTTCGGTCGCGACGGAGGCCGTCCCGGGAGTCACGGTGCGGGGCACGGCGGTCCGCCGCCGTGGCTGGCCGGGCTCTTCGGCCTGACCCAGGGTGAGCCGCAGCGCGGCCCGAAGGTACGGCGCGGCGACGTCCGCGCGGCCATCCTCGACGTGCTCGCCACCGCGGGCCGTGAGGAGGCGGAGCCGGTCAACGGCTACCAGGTCATCCAGCAGATCACCGAGCGCAGCGGCGGCGCCTGGCGCCCGAGCCCCGGCTCGGTCTACCCGACCGTCCAGCAGCTCCAGGACGAGGGACTGGTCGAGGCCGACGACGAGCGCGGACGGCGCAGCCTGCGGCTGAGCTCCGAGGGCGAGACGTACGTCGTGGAGCACGCCGCCGAGCTCGCCGCCGTCTGGGCTCCGTTCGAGAGCCGTCGCCGCGAGCAGGCCTCCGAGAGCGGCGGGCTCAGGCCCGAGATCGGGCAGGTCATGAGCGCGGTGTGGCAGATCGTCACCCAGGGCTCCGAGCAGCAGCGGCGTGACGCGGTCGAGATCCTCGTCGAGACCCGCCGTCGGCTGTACGGCGTGCTCGCCGACGGCGAGACGGTCGCGGAGGACCCCGATGCTGACACCGATGCCGACACCGGTGCCGACCGAGGGGCGGACCTGGGCGCAGACACGGGGGACGACGAGGAGTCACCGGCATGAACGACGACCACCTCCGGATGAGCGATGCGGAGCGTGAGGAGGCGGCCGCCGAGCTGGGTGAGCACTACGCCCAGGGCCGCCTCGACCACGCGGAGCACGCCGAGCGGCTGGACCGTGTCTGGGCGGCGCGCACCCACGGCGACCTCGCCCCGGTCTTCCGCGACCTGCCGGGTCACCGCCGGGCGCCGGCGCGCCCCTGGGCCGGGGCCAGGCCCGCGACGGCCTGGCGTCGCGGGCTGCCCACCCCGGTCGTGGTGGTGCTGGGCGTGCTGCTGGTCGTCACCGTGCTCACCCACCTGCCGGTGATCGTGCTCGGACTGCTGCTGTGGCTCGTCGTGAGCTCACGGGGCCACCGCCGCGACGCGCGTCGGCAGCCGGCGGCCGGCGGCCGGCAGGCCCCCTGGAGAAGTTCGGGTCGCTGAGAATCGGGTCGCTGAAGCACTAGGAGTCGCGGCCCGGGGTGACTAATGTCCTGCGAGGTTCTGTACCTCTCTCCCCCCACCTCGGAGGACCGCATGCCCGACATCCCACCCCGCCCCGGCGAACCAGCAGCCCCGCCCGGGAGGTCGACCAGGGGCCTGTGGGCCCTCGTCCTCGCCCTGCTCGCCCCCGCCCTCGTGGTCCCCCTGCTGGTGCCGCTCTACGACATGGCGGACCCGAAGCTGTTCGGCTTCCCGTTCTTCTACTGGTTCCAGTTCGCGCTGGTGCTCGGGGCGGCCGTGCTCACCATGCTCGCCCTGCTGGTCTCCCAGAAGGCCGACGCGCGGGACCGCGCGGACCGCCGGTTGCGGAGGGCCGAGCGGTGAGCGGCGTCGCGGTCGGCGTCTTCACGTTCCTCTTCCTGCTGGTCACCGTGCTGGGCTTCGCGGCCTCACGCTGGCGCCGGGCCGAGAACCTCGACAGCCTCGACGAGTGGGGGCTCGGTGGGCGCGGCTTCGGCACGTTCATCGCCTGGTTCCTCATCGGCGGTGACATCTACACCGCGTACACCTTCATCGCGGTCCCCGCGACGTTGTACGCCGGCAGCGTGGTCGGCTTCTTCGCGGTGCCGTACACGATCATCGTCTACCCGCTGATCTTCCTCTTCCTGCCGCGGCTCTGGTCGGTCTCGCACCGGCACAGCTACGTCACCCCGGCCGACTTCGTGGCCGGTCGCTACGACAGCAAGCCGCTGGCGCTCGCCGTGGCGATCACCGGCATCCTCGCGACGATGCCGTACATCGCACTGCAGCTCGTCGGCATGCAGGTCGTGCTCGAGGTGATGGGCATCGGGACGAACAGCGACAGCTGGTTCGTCAAGGACCTGCCGCTGTTCCTGGCCTTCGCGGTGCTCGCCGCCTACACCTACTCCTCCGGCCTGCGGGCCCCGGCGCTGATCGCGTTCGTCAAGGACACGCTGATCTACATCGTGATCATCGTCGCGGTGCTCTACCTGCCCTCGCAGGTCGGCGGCTGGGACGCGATCTTCAACGCCGCGCGGGACAGCTTCGACGCCTTCAACAAGGAGAACGCCGACACCATCGCGGCCGGCGGCGCCAGCGCCAAGGGCGTCATCCCGCCCGCGGCGGCGCAGTGGGCCTACGGCTCGCTGGCGCTGGGCTCGGCCCTGGCGCTGTTCATGTACCCGCACTCGATCACCGGGGTGCTCTCCACGGGCAGCCGTTCGGTGATCCGGCGCAACGCGGCGCTGCTCCCGGCGTACTCCTTCCTGCTGGGCCTGCTGGCCCTGCTCGGCTTCGTGGCGATCGCCGCGGGCATCAAGGTGGAGAACGCCCAGGCCTCCGTGCCGCAGCTCTTCGAGCAGGAGTTCCCACCGTGGTTCGCGGGCGTGGCGTTCGCAGCGATCGTGATCGGGGCGCTCGTGCCGGCCGCGATCATGTCGATCGCGGCGGCCAACCTCTGGACCCGCAACGTCTACAAGGCCTTCATCAAGCCGGACGCCACCCACAAGCAGGAGGCCACGCAGAGCAAGCTGGTCTCGCTGCTGGTGAAGTTCGGCGCCCTGGCCTTCGTGCTCACGCTGCCGAACAAGTTCGCGATCAACCTGCAGCTGCTGGGTGGTGTGTGGATCCTGCAGACGCTCCCGGCGATCGTGGTCGGGCTCTACACACGCTGGTTCCACCGCTACGCGCTGCTCGCCGGATGGGCGGTCGGCATGGTCTACGGCACCGTGCTGGCCTACGGCGTGGAGGTGGTCGGTGACCCGGGCAGCCACTTCGGCGGGCCGCTGGTCTTCTTCCCGGGCACGCAGACCAAGGTGTACATCGCCCTGGTCGCCGTGCTGGCCAACCTGGTCGTCACGATCGCGCTGACGGTGGTCCTCCGGCGGCTCGGCGTCGACCCCGGGGTCGACCAGACGCACGAGGACGACTACGTCGTCGACGTCGGTGACGAGGGCGTCGCCCCCGAGCTCGACCCGGAGGCCCCCGCCCGCGCCTGAGGTTCCGTCGTCACGCCGCCGCCCGACCGGGCGGCGGCGTGACTGCGCCTGACTGGCTCCGACTGGCTCCGACTGGCTCCGGCTGGCTCCGGCTGGCTCCGGCTGGGTCTGGCCGCAGCGTCGTGGGAGCGTGGTCGGGACGGGGAACGGGTACCCAGCGTGTACCCGGCGGCGCGGAGGGCTCGTCGTCCCGGGTTCACCGGCTGGTCACGCCTCAGGGAGGGAGCAGCACGTGTCCTGGAGGGAACGGCGCGCCACGGCGCGGGAGAAGGTCAGGGACCCGGTCTTCTGGACCGACGTCATCCAGCTGGTCAAGACGGTCGCCGCGGCGGTGGTCGCCTGGTGGCTCGCCACCGACGTGTTCGGGCTGCCGCAGTCGTTCCTGGCGCCGTGGTCGGCGTTGCTGGTCGTGCACGCCACGGTCTACCGCACGTTCTCCCAGGGACTCGTGCAGGTCGGGGCCGCGGTGCTCGGCGTCCTCGCGGCGTGGATCGTCGGCGACGCGATGGGCCTGGGCCTGGCGTCGGTCGCGGTGGTGATGGTGCTCGGCCTCGCGGTCGGGGCGCTGCCGTGGTTCGAGGGCCAGTCGACGACGATCGCGGCCACCGGGCTGATCGTGCTCACCACCGGGTTCGCCGACAACGACACCGTGCTGCTCTCGCGGCTGGCGGACACCGCGATCGGGATCGGGGTGGGCCTGGTGGTGAACGGCGTCGTCTGGCCTCCGCTGCGGCGGCGCACGGCCGTGGTGGCCATGAACGCCCTCGACGATGAGATCGGGCTTCTGCTCACGGACATGGCCCAGGAGCTGCAGGAGGGCGTCTCGGAGGAGTCGGTGCAGGTCTGGGTCGACCGGACCCGTGGTCTCGACGGAGAGGTCGACCACGCGTGGTCCCTCGTGCGCCAGGCCAGCGAGAGTGCGCGGATGAATCCACGCCGGGCGGCCGGTGAGCTCAAGGACCCGCGCGAGTGGAGGGACCTGCTGCGCCGCGTCGACCAGGCGGTGGCGGAGATCCGGAGCATGGCGCGCACGCACGCGCACGCGCTCGCCGAGCACCAGGAGTGGCAGCCGGACTTCCGCGACGCCCTGGTCACGACCATGCACGCCGCAGGCACCGCCATCACGTGCGCTGACCGAGAGGCCCTCGACGACTGCCGCGAGGGCCTCGACCGGCTGGTCGACATGGTCGCCGAGCACGAGCCGATGTCGGCGCTGTGGCCGGTCTACGGGGGTGTCCTGATCAACCTGCGCAACATCTTCGACTCGATGGGGCCGGTCGCCGAAGCCAACCCGATGACCCAGCCGCCGACGCCGATCGACTCCCTGCGCAGCAGACAGCCGCTCCAGCGGCGGCGTCGGTGAGGGGGCACGCAGCCGGGGCGTGGGTCTTGTAACGTGCGCGGGGCCGTCGGACCCTCCTGCGACGGCCCCGAGCGGTGGTGCTCAGGCGTTGCGGATCGCCGAGATGTCGAACTCGAGCTTGATCTTCTCGGAGACGAGGACGCCGCCGGTCTCGAGGGCGGCGTTCCAGCTCAGGCCCCAGTCCTTGCGGTTGATCGAGGTCGCGCCCTCGAAGCCCACGCGCAGGTTGCCGAACGGGTCGCGGGCCGAGCCGTTGGACTCGAACTCGATGGTGACGGGCCGGCTGGTGCCCTTGATGACGAGGTCGCCGGTGATCGTCCAGTCGTCACCGTCGCGCTCGACGCGGGTCGAGGTGAAGGTGATCTCGGGGAACGTCTCGGTGTCGAAGAAGTCTCCGGACCGCACGTGGCCGTCACGGTCGGCCTGGCCGGTGTCGATGCTGGCGGCCTGGATGAGGAGCTGCACCGAGGACGCGGACGGGTTCACGGTGTCGATGTGCGCGGTGCCGGTGAAGTCGGTGAACTGGCCGCGGACGGTGGTGACCATCGCGTGCCGGGCGCTGAAGCCGAGGCGGCTGTGCGCCTGGTCGATGGTGTAGTCGCCGCCGATGTCGTCGAGCGCGGAGGTCGGCGCGTCGAAGGTGTCGAGGGTGTCGAGGGTGTCGAGGTGGTGGTGCTGGACTTGCTGCGGTTGAAGAAGCTCATGGGGGTCTCCTGGCGGGGTAGTCGTTCACTTTTCAATTACCCTAACGGAGAGTTCACCGGAATTCATTCCCGCACGGGCGAGAAGTTCTCGAGCGCCCGGCCGGCGCACGACGCACGCGAGCCACGGACCCCCGGTCGGGGGCCGTGGCTCGAGGAGCGAATCGCGCTCAGGCGGCGTGGCCGGCGTGACCGAGGTGTCGCGGCGAGACCTCGGCGGGGACTGCGGCCGGGGCCGCCGCTGGCGGCCTGGCCGGCAGGCGGGTAGGAGTGCTGGCCGCACCGGCGTCGACCCAACGGGTCTCGAGGTGGGCGCGGCCACGTGCGTCCACGGTCGTCACCCAGGTCGACACGAGGCCGGACGTCATCGTGGAGCTGCTCATGGGCCACCTTCCGTTCATCTGTTGTTCACCTAGGCTACCCGATGTGAGAGCGTCCGCCGACTGATTTCGCGGAAACCGGTGAGTCCTGCCCGATCGCGGGCAGGAAGTTGCAGTTCTCCAGGCTCAGACCCACCATGGGTCCGTGAACACGCTCCCCACCCCCGAGTCGGCCGTGCCCGTCGTCGACCCGGACCTCGTCGCCCACCTGGTCGCCGGCACGGGGCTCAGCGTCACGGAGGCCCAGCGAGTCGTGCAGGACGTGCTCGCGTTCCACCACGAGCCGCTGGCCGACTACGTGCGTCGACGGCACGCGCAGCTGAAGACCTTCGGTGCCAGGAACGACGAGATCTTCGCCGCCCTCGCCGCGGAGCTCCCCGGCCGGGTGGTCGCCGCCCCGGTGCTCACCGAGCGGCAGCTGCGCCGGCTGGTCTACGGCTGACCCGGCCCCGCCTCCACGGGCACGTCCCCGTCCACCTAGCTCACCACGAAAGCAGGAACCCCCATGTGCGGGATCGTCGGCTACATCGGCGGCCAGCAGGCCGCTCCCCTCCTCCTCGAGGGCCTCGCCCGCCTCGAGCACCGCGGGTACGACTCCGCGGGCGTCGCCGTGCTCGGCAGCTCCGGCGTGCGCGTCGCCAAGAAGGCGGGCCGGGTGCGCGACCTGAGCGAGGGGCTGCCCAAGCGGTTCGCCGGCCGCACCGGCATCGGTCACACCCGGTGGGCGACCCACGGCCCGGCGAACGACGCAAACGCCCACCCGCACACCGACGGGTCGGGCGACGTCGCCGTGGTCCACAACGGGATCATCGACAACGCGGCTCCCCTGCGGGCGCAGCTCACCGAGGCCGGCGTCGAGCTGCGCAGCGACACCGACACCGAGGTGCTCGCCCACCTGGTCGCCCGGTCCACCGCCGAGACGCTGGAGGGTCGGGTGCGCGACGCGCTCGCCGTCGTGGAGGGCACCTACGGCGTCGCCGTCGTGCACGCCGACTTCCCGGACCGGATCGTGGTGGCCCGCAACGGCAGCCCGCTGATCATCGGCGTGGGCGAGAAGGAGATGCACGTCGCCTCGGACCTCGCGGCGCTGGTGCGGTACACGACCACGGTCGCCCACCTCGAGGACGGCGAGATCGCCACCCTGACGGCCACCGGCTTCACGACCTACCGCCAGGACCTCACCTCCACCAACAGGACGGCCACCACCCTCGACATCGACCCCGCCTCGTACGACGCCGGCGAGCACGCGTCGTACATGCACAAGGAGATGCTCGAGCAGCCGGCCGCGGTGGAGCGGGCCCTGCGTGGGCGCCTCGACGAGCGCTTCGGCACCGCCCACCTCGGGGGGCTGAACCTGGATCCACGTGAAACCAGGGGGATCCGCCGGGTGAAGATCCTCGGCTGCGGATCGGCGTACTACGTGGGCCAGATGGGCGCCTCGATGATCGAGGAGCTGGCCCGGATCCCCGCCGACGCCGAGGCGGCCAGCGAGTTCCGCTACCGCGACCCGGTGATCGAGCCCGACACGCTCTACGTCGCCGTCAGCCAGTCCGGCGAGACCATCGACACCCTGCTGGCCGTCGAGGAGATCCGCCGCAAGGGCGGTCGGGTGATCGGCCTGGTCAACGTGGTGGGCAGCGCGATCGCGCGGGCCTGCGACGGCGGGATCTACCTGCACGCCGGACCGGAGGTGGCGGTCGCCTCGACCAAGGCCCTCACCACCATGTACGTCGGCTTCGCGCTGCTCGCCCTGCAGCTCGGCCGGGTGCGCGACCTGTCGATCGCCGACGGGAAGCGGCTGGTCGCCGGGCTGCAGAGGCTGCCCGGGCAGATCCAGGAGATCCTCGACCGGGAGGAGGAGCTCGCGGCCATGGCCGGCACGCTGGCCGACGCCGAGAGCCTCTTCTTCGTCGGTCGGGTCCGGGGCTTCCCGGTGGCGCGCGAGGGGGCGCAGAAGCTCAAGGAGATCTCCTACCGGCACGCGGAGGCCTACCAGACCTCGGAGCTCAAGCACGGCCCGCTGGCGCTGATCTCCGAGCAGGTGCCGACCGTCGCGATCGTGCCGCAGGACGAGCTGACCGAGCGCAACATCGGTGCCCTGCACGAGATCGCGGCCCGTCGCGGTCCGCTGGTCGTCATCACCCACCCGGGCGTCGACCTCGGCGAGCTGCCGGCGGTCCGCTTCGACGTGCCGCGCAACGAGCTCGAGCTCGACCCGCTCCTGCTCACGCTGCCGCTGCAGCTGCTGGCCTACCACGCGGCGCTGAAGCTGGGCCACGACATCGACAAGCCGCGCAACCTGGCCAAGTCGGTGACGGTCGAGTGAGGCCCACCATCTTCGTGCAGCGCCAGAAGATGAGCCAGCGAGCCCGTTGACCGGGTGGGCCGGTCCTGCGAACTTCAGCAGCGACCGTCCCACCCGGACGGCCACCCCACCATCGTCAGTGGGCCCACCCGGCCCACCGTTCCCTGGAGTGTGTCGTGAAGAGAGAAGTCCTCGGTGGCGTCGTCGCCACCGTCCTGGCGGCGTCCGTGCTGGCCGCCACCCCGTCCGGCGTCGTGGCCCGCCCGGGTGCCCCGGCCGTCGGGCACGTCGAGCCGCACGCCCAGGCCCGGGCCGCCGCCCGCAGCCTGATCGCCGGACGGGACGCCCGGCTGGAGATCGGCCGGCACGACGGCTTCGCCGCCCGCCCGGTCCAGTCCTCCGGCGGGGTCCAGTACGCCGCCTACGAGCGCACCTACCGCGGCCTGCCGGTCGTCGGGGGTGACTTCGTGGTCGTGACCGACCGCACCGGTGCGGTGCTCGACACCTCGGTCGCCCAGTCGCGGCCGACCCGCCTCGTCTCGGTGACCCCGCGGATCGGCCGTGCCGCGGCCCGGGCCACCGCCGCGCGGCAGGTGCAGGACCCGTCGTTCGAGAGCACCCGTCTCGTCGTGCTGCAGCGCGCCGGCTCCCGGCTTGCCTGGGAGACCACCGTCCGCGGCGTGCGTGCGGGCGACCCCTCCCGGCTGAGCGTCTACGTGGACGCCGCCACCGGGCGCGTGCTCAGCACGAAGGAGCACGTCGCCGAGGGCAGCGGCACCGGGGCGTACTCCGGGCCGAGCCCGTTGAACCTCACCACCTCGCTGTCGGGCAGCACCTACTCGATGAAGGACCCGGGCGCGACCACCCGCGTGTGCCAGGACGCCGCCACCAACGCGACGTTCTCCGGCAGCGACGACCTGTGGGGCAACGGCAACGCCACCAGCAAGGAGACCGGCTGCGTCGACGGCTTCTACGCCACCCAGATGATGAAGGGGATGCTCTCCTCCTGGTTGGGCCGCAACGGCGAGAACGGCAGCGGCGGGTGGGTGCCGCAGCGCGTCGGCCTCAACGACGTCAACGCCTACTACGACGGCACCCAGGTCCAGATCGGCAAGAGCCAGAGCGGTCAGTGGATCAGCTCGATGGACGTCGTGGCGCACGAGTACGGCCACGGCATCGACGACAAGACGCCCGGTGGCATCTCGGCCAACGGCACCCAGGAGTTCGTGGGCGACGTCTTCGGAGCGCTGACCGAGTTCTACTCCAACCAGTCCGCGGCGTACGACCCGCCGGACTACCTGGTCGGGGAGGAGATCAACCTGGTCGGACAGGGCCCGATCCGCAACATGTACAACCCCGCCGCGGTCGGCGACCCCAACTGCTACTCCAGCTCGATCCCCACCACCGAGGTGCACGCCGCGGCCGGCCCCGGCAACCACTTCTTCTACCTGCTCGCCGAGGGCAGCAACCCGACCAACGGCCAGCCGACCAGCTCCACCTGCAACGGCTCGACGGTGAGCGGGATCGGCATCCAGAAGGCCGGCAAGATCATGTACAACGCGATGTTGATGAAGACGTCCTCGTCGTCGTACCTGAAGTACCGCACCTGGACGCTCACCGCGGCCAAGAACCTCTACGGCACCACGACCTGCACCGAGTTCAACGCGGTCAAGGCCGCCTGGAACGCGGTGAGCGTGCCGGCCCAGGCCGGGGACCCGACCTGCACCACCGGTGGCGGCACCTCCACCCAGCTGCTGGCCAACCCGGGCTTCGAGTCCGGTGCGGTGAGCTGGACCGGCACCGCCGGCCCCATCACCAACAGCACCGGTCGCCCGGCCCGCACCGGCACCTGGAAGGCGTGGCTGGGTGGCAACGCGGCGACCTCGACGGAGAACGAGGCGCAGACGGTCACCATCCCGGCCACGGCCAGCACGGCGACCCTGAGCCTGTGGGTCCGCATCGACACCGCGGAGACCACCACGGGCTCCGCCTACGACACCCTCAAGATCCAGGTCGTCGACGGCGCCACGACCAGCACGAAGGCCACCTACTCGAACCTCGACGCCACGTCGTCGTACGTGCAGAAGTCGTTCGACCTGACTTCCTACAAGGGTCGGACGATCTCGGTGAAGCTGCTGATGAACGAGGACTCGTCGCTGCAGACGAGCTTCGTCGTCGACGACACCGCGCTGAACGTCAGCTGACCACCGGGGCCCCAGCGGCCCCGCCCCGCGACCCCCGCGACTCCCCGCGCCGCCCCCGGCGCGGGGAGTCGTGCGTCAGCCCTCGGGCCGGCTGGGCTACCGCAGCGCGTAGGTGGCCAGCGAGATGCCGACGTAGTGGCTGGCGAAGGCGACCACGGTCAGGGCGTGGAACACCTCGTGGAAGCCGAACCAGCGCGGCCACGGGTCGGGGCGCTGGAAGCCGTAGACCACTCCGCCGGCGACGTACAGCGCACCGCCGACGGCCATCAGGACGAGCGTGGCGACGCCGAGGCCGCCCAGGCGCGAGCCGCCGTCGAGGAGGTCGGGCACGTAGAGCACCGCCCCCCATCCGCACGCCACGTAGACCGGCGGGGAGAGCCAGCGGGGCGCGTGCGGCCAGATGAACCGGGCGGTGACGCCGACCAGGGCGCTGGACCAGACGATGAGGAGCATCCGGGTGCTGTCCCCGGCGTCCAGCAGGAGCAGGGCGTAGGCCGTGCACGAGCCGGCGATCAGCACGAAGATGTTGCAGTGGTCGAGCCGGCGCAGCAAGTACCAGGTCCGGGGCGACCAGCTGCCGCGGTGGTAGGCGGCGGACACCCCGAACAGCAGCAGCGCGGAGGCCACGAAGACGGCGGAGCCCGTGCGGCTGGTGGCGTCCGGGGACAGGGCCACCAGCACGATGCCCCCCACCAGGGTCAGCGGGACGATCCCAAGGTGCAGCCACCCGCGCAGATGTGGCTTGACGTCCGCGAGCGACTCCCGCACGTGCTCGACGACGTGCGGGTGCCGGGCCGCGACCGCGGTGGCCCGGGAGGCGGCCTGGGTGATGAGGTGGTCGGTGCCCCCGGGCGCGGAGGAAGGCGGCGGCAGGGCGGGAAGGGGCATGGCGACGCGGCGCTCGGATTCCGGGGCTACGCACGGGTCCGGGCGCGTGCCTTCCAGGTAGGGACCGCTGGTCTCGCGAGCAGCGGGATGTTCTTGAAGGGTACTCCCGGGCCGGGGGAGTGGGCAGACTCACCGCGACCACGAATCGGAGGTGGGCGCGGGACCCACTACCGTCGTGGGTTATGAGTGACGATCAGAACGCGCCCGTCCGCACCGGCGACCCCGTCCAGGCCGCCGAGGTGGTGACGCCCACCTTCGCGCAGCTCGGGCTGGACGACGCCGTGCTGAAGGCGCTGCGGGACGTGGGCTACGAGACGCCGTCGGCCATCCAGGCCGCCACCATCCCGCCGCTGCTCGCCGGCCGCGACGTCGTGGGCCTCGCCCAGACCGGGACCGGCAAGACGGCCGCGTTCGCGCTGCCGATCCTCTCCCGCCTCGACCTCAAGCAGAAGAAGCCGCAGGCCCTCGTCCTGGCGCCCACCCGCGAGCTCGCGCTCCAGGTCTGCGAGGCCTTCGAGAAGTACGGCGCGCACCTCAAGGGGGTGCACGTGCTCCCCGTCTACGGCGGCCAGGGCTACGGCGTCCAGCTCTCGGCCCTGCGCCGAGGCGTGCACATCGTCGTCGGCACCCCGGGCCGGATCATGGACCACCTCGAGAAGGGCACTCTCGACCTCTCCGAGCTGCGCTTCCTCGTCCTCGACGAGGCCGACGAGATGCTCAACATGGGCTTCGCCGACGACGTCGAGACGATCCTCGCCGACACCCCGGACGACAAGAACGTCGCGCTGTTCTCCGCGACGATGCCCAGCCAGATCCGCCGGATCTCCAAGAAGTACCTGACCGATCCGGCCGAGATCACCGTCAAGAACAAGACGACCACGTCGGCCAACACGACGCAGCGCTACCTGATGGTCTCCTACCCCCAGAAGGTCGACGCGCTCACCCGCATCCTCGAGGTCGAGAACTTCGAGGGGATGATCGTCTTCGTCCGGACCAAGAACGAGACCGAGACCCTGGCCGAGAAGCTGCGGGCTCGCGGTTTCTCGGCGATGGCCATCAACGGCGACGTCGCGCAGGTCCAGCGCGAGCGCACGGTCAACCAGCTCAAGTCCGGCAAGCTCGACATCCTCGTCGCCACCGACGTCGCGGCCCGGGGCCTCGACGTCGAGCGGATCAGCCACGTCGTCAACTACGACATCCCCACCGACACCGAGTCCTACGTCCACCGGATCGGCCGCACCGGCCGCGCCGGGCGCAGCGGCGACGCGATCTCCTTCGTCACCCCGCGGGAGCGCTACCTGCTCAAGCACATCGAGAAGGCCACCCGCCAGCCGCTGACCCAGATGCAGCTGCCGTCGGTCGAGGACGTCAACACCACCCGGCTGGCTCGCTTCGACGAGGCGATCACCGAGGCGCTCTCGAACACCGCCCGCATCGACCGCTTCCGCGACATCATCGGTCACTACGTGCGCGAGAACGACGTGCCCGAGGTCGACGTGGCCGCCGCGATCGCCGTGGTCATGCAGGGCGACACCCCGTTGCTGCTCGACCCGAAGGCCGAGCGCCCGGTGCGCCAGGAGCGCCCCTACTCCGAGGACCGGGACGAGCGAGGCGCCAAGCCCCGCAAGGAGTTCAAGGACCGGGGCGAGCGCCCGGCGCGCAAGCCGCGCGGGCGCACCGACGTGCCGATGTCCACCTACCGGATCGCGGTCGGCAAGCGGCACAAGGTCGAGCCGCGCCAGATCGTCGGCGCCATCGCCAACGAGGGCGGCCTGAGCCGCCAGGACTTCGGCCACATCGACATCCGTGGTGACCACTCGCTGGTGGAGCTCCCCGCCGACCTGCCGGCCGACGCCTGGTCGAAGCTCTCGGGCACCCGGATCTCCGGCAAGCTGATCGAGCTCGGTCTCGACGACGGCTCCGGCGGCGAGGCGCGCTCGGGAGGCGGCTCGTCCTCCGAGGGTCGCAAGCCGCGCAGCAAGCGTCCGCAGGACTGAGCGCGGGGCCCGGCGTCGGCCGCCGGCTCGCCCGGGTCGGCGGCACGCCACCGGCGCCCTGGCGCGTGACGCAGGGTGATGTCGGCCGCGGCTGGTAGAAGGGTGCCCATGCAGGCACCCCGACCCCCGGCACCCCGGATCCTGTCGATCCTGTCGACCGGCGCCGCCCTGGTCCTCGGCTGCTCGGCGCTCACCTCGTGCGACCAGGTCGCCGAGGTGACCGGGCCCGACCCGGGCAGAGCCGCCACGGCGCTGGCCGCCGGCCTGGCCTCCGGCGACCTGACCGGCATCTCGTTCACTGCGGGCACCGCGGGCACTGCGGGCACCGCGGGCACCGCGGGCGGGGCCGGTGACTCCTACGACGCGGTCGTCGAGGGGATGGGCGGTCTCGTCCCTCGGGTCAGCGCCGGCGGGGTGAGGGAGTCCGGTCGCCGCGCCACCACCCTCCTGACCTGGCGCTGGCCGCTCGGTGCGCAGGAGTGGACCTACCGCACGAAGGCCGTGCTCTCCCGCTCCGGCGACACCTGGCAGGTGCGGTGGGCGCCGTCCCTCGTCGAGCCGAGTCTGGCGGAGGGTGAGGTGCTCGACGCCACCAGCATCACGCCGGCGCGTGGCGACGTCCTCGGCGCCCGCGGCGCCACCCTGGTCACCGACCGACCGGTGGTGCGGGTCGGCCTGGACCGCTCGAGGGTCGAGGCGTCGCGGGCCGCCACGTCGGCGCGACGCCTCGCCGGGCTGGTCGACCTCGACCCCGGCGCCTTCGCGGACCGGGTCGCGGCCGCCGGCGAGCAGGCCTTCGTCGAGGCCATCGTCTACCGCAGCGGTGACGTGCCGGGCTCGCTGGCGGGCATCGAGCGGATCCCGGGCGCCGTCGCGCTCCCCGACGAGCTGCCCCTCGCCCCCACCAAGCAGTTCGCCGCGCCGATCCTCGGCACCGTCGGTGCGGTCACCGCCGAGATGGTCGAGAAGGCCCCCGAGACCTATCGCGCCGGGGACGTGGCGGGGCTCTCCGGGCTCCAGGCGCGCTACGACGAGCAGCTTCGCGGCACGCCCGGCACGCTCGTCGAGGCCGTCGACCCGCAGGACGGCGCGGCGGAGCCCCGCGAGCTGGCCCGGGCCGAGCCGGTGGCGGGCGAGCCGCTGCGGACCACGCTCGACCCCGGCCTCCAGGCGGGGGCCGAGCGGATCCTCACCGAGGTAGGCCCGGCCAGCGCCCTCGTCGCGCTGCGCCCGTCGTCGGGGGCGATCCTGGCCGCGGCGAACGGGCCGGGCGCCGAGGGCTACAACCTGGCGACCTTCGGCCGCTTCGCGCCGGGCTCGACGTTCAAGGCGGTGAGCAGCCTGGCACTGCTGCGCGACGGCCTGACGCCCGCGTCGCCGGTGCCCTGCACGGACCGGATCACGGTCGACGGCCGCAGCTTCACCAACTACTCCGACTACCCGAGCAGCGGGATCGGGCGGATCCCGCTGCGCACCGCGCTGGCCAACTCGTGCAACACCGCCTTCATCGGCCAGGCCGACCGGCTCGCTCCGGACGCGCTGGGCGCCGCCGCGGCGGCCCTCGGTCTCGGGGTCGACCACGACCTCGGCTTCCCGGCGTACCTCGGGAGCGTCCCGCCGGCGGCCTCGGAGACCGGAGCGGCGGCCGCGATGATCGGGCAGGGCACCGTCCAGGCCTCACCGATGGCGATGGCGACCGTGATCGCCTCGATCCAGTCCGGGGGCCTCGTGGTGCCCCGGCTGCTGCCGGCCGTCGAAGGGTCCGCGCCCTCGGGTGTCGAGCCGGTCACCCGGGCGGAGGCCGCCACGCTGCGCCGGATGCTGCGGGGCGTGGTGACCTCGGGCAGCGGCCGCGGCCTGCTCGACGTACCGGGGCCTCCGGTGATCGCCAAGACGGGCACCGCGGAGTTCGAGCAGGGCGGCAAGGTGCTGACCCATGCCTGGATGATCGCGGCCCGCGGTGACCTCGCGGTCGCGGTCTTCGTCGACCGGGGTGAGTCCGGCTCCGCGACCGCCGGGCCGCTGCTCGAGGCGTTCCTGCGACTTCCCGGCTAGATCGTCGACCGGGCGCCCAGCGGTCGCGCACTGCGGGCGCCCGGGCTGGGCCCGGGCGCCCGCGTGCGCGGGTCGGCCCCGACATGTGGGGGGAGTCGGGCCGACAAGGTGAACCCCTCACTGCATGGGGTCAGCAAGGGGTCCATCGCCGACGAGAAGGTGCTCCCTCCGAAGTCGACATCCGTAGAATCTCACAGGACGAGACCTCGTGTCTCCTGTTCGGGCCAACCAGTGGAGTGTCAGGGTGTGGCCATGAACGGACTGGATCTCCTCGCCCCCGACCATCGCGGACTCTTCATCGGCGGCGCTTGGCGCGACGCCGAGGACGGCGGCCGCTTCGACGTCCTCGACCCCGCCGACGGCTCCGTGCTCACCGACGTCGCCGACGGCACCCTCGGTGACGCCGGGGCGGCGCTCGACGCCGCTGTCGCAGCCCAGACGGACTGGGGCCGTACGGCGCCGCGGGAGCGCGGGGACATCCTGCGTCGCGCCTACGACCTGGTCCAGGAGCGCGCCGACGACCTGGCGCACCTGATGAGCCTGGAGATGGGCAAGACCGTCAAGGAGGCGAGGGGCGAGGTCGCCTACGGCTCGGAGTTCCTGCGCTGGTTCTCCGAGGAGGCGGTGCGCATCCACGGCCGCTGGATGACCGCGCCCGCCGGCGGCAGCCGCCTGCTGACCATGCAGAAGCCGGTCGGCCCGTGCCTGCTGATCACCCCGTGGAACTTCCCGCTCGCGATGGGCACCCGGAAGATCGGGCCCGCCATCGCCGCCGGTTGCACGATGGTCGTCAAGCCGGCCGGCCAGACGCCGCTGACGATGCTGGCCCTGGCCGCGATCCTCGACGAGGTCGGCCTGCCCGGGGGCGTCCTCAACATCGTCCCCACCACCCGCTCGGCCGAGCTGAGCGAGAAGCTTCAGGCCGACGACCGGCTGCGCAAGGTCAGCTTCACCGGCTCCACCGGCGTGGGCCGGACCCTGGTCCGCCAGTCCTCCGACAACCTGCAGCGGCTGAGCATGGAGCTCGGCGGCAACGCGCCGTTCCTCGTCTTCGAGGACGCCGACCTCGATGCGGCCGTCGAGGGCGCGATGACTGCCAAGATGCGGAACATGGGTGAGGCCTGCACCGCGGCCAACCGCTTCCTCGTCCACGAGTCGGTCGCGGACGAGTTCGGTCGGCGCCTCGCCGAGCGGATGGGCGCACTCGTCCTGGGCCGCGGCCAGGACGACGGCGTCGACGTCGGGCCGCTGATCGACGAGAAGGCCGTGGGCACCGTCGGTGACCTTGTCGACGAGGCGGTCAGTGGTGGTGCCCGCCTCGTCGTCGGCGGCTCCGGGGCCGACGTGCCGGCAAAGGGCTACTTTTACGCCCCGACCGTGCTGCTCGACGTGGCGCCCGAGGCCCGGATCAACACCGAGGAGGTGTTCGGCCCGGTCGCCCCGATCACGACGTTTGCGACCGAGGACGAGGCGGTCGCCCGGGCCAACGACACCGAGTACGGCCTCTCGTCGTACGCCTTCACCCGCGATCTGGCCCGCACCATCCGGCTCGCCGAACGGCTGGAGTTCGGCATGGTGGGGATCAACACCGGGCTGGTCTCCAACCCTGCCGCGCCGTTCGGTGGCGTCAAGGCGAGCGGCTTCGGTCGCGAGGGCGGGTTCGAGGGGATCCAGGAGTACCTCGAGACGACGTACGTCGCCATGCCCGGCGACTGAGCCCAGCGACTGGGCCCAGCGACTGGGCCCGGCATCCGGGACCGGAGGGGTAGGCCGTGGAGCTCTTCACCGACGTCGTCGCGCAGTACGCCGACTTCGCCCGCTACGCCCGGGGTGACTCACCCTGCTTCGAGGAGTGGGCCGCCGGGGTGCTCGGCGACCCCGAGGTGCGGTCCTGGATCGGGTCACTGCCGAGGGCCGAGCAGCAACCCAACCTGGTCTTCGCGGCGGCGCGCTGGCACGGCGTCGCAGCACCCGGGCCCTACGCAGGGCTGCGCGCGGCCCTGCTCGCCGACGACGGCTCGCTCCGCGCCACGATCCACCGGCGTTCGACGCAGACCAACGAGGTCGGCCGGCTGGCGACCCTGGTGCCCGTGCTGGCCGGGCTCGCCGCGCTGCACGGCGAGCGGCCGCTGGCCCTGCTCGAGGTCGGGGCCAGCGCCGGGCTATGCCTCTACCCCGACCGGCACGACTACGTCTGGCACACCGACGCCGGCGTCGTCACCGCCGAGCGGCGGGGGGACGGGGGCTCGCCGGCGGAGCCGCTGCACTGCGAGGTCACCGGCGCGGCGCCGCTGCCCGCCCGACCGCCGGCGGTGGCCTGGCGCGGGGGGATCGACCTGAACCCGCTCGACGTCGGCGACGACGACGCGATGCGCTGGCTGACCATGCTGGTCTGGCCCGAGCAGGAGGACCGCCGCCGGCGACTGCGTCAGGCGATCGGGCTCGCCCGCCGGGAGCCGCCGCGACTCGTGCGCGGTGACCTGCTGGAGGAGCTGCCGGCCCTGGTCGAGGACGCCGGCCACCACGGCCCGGTGGTCGTCTTCCACAGCGCGGTGATCGCCTACCTCGCGCCGGAGGACCGGGAGCGCTTCACCGCACTGATGACCGGTCTGTTGCGGCGTCGGCGCTGCCACTGGGTGAGCAACGAGGCTGCGCAGGTGCTGCCCGCGATCACCGCGACGGGTCCGGTCCCGAACGAGGAGCTGGCGACGTTCGTGCTGGGGGTCGACGCCCGGGCCGTCGCCTGGACCCACGGCCACGGTCGCTCGCTGACCTGGCTGGCGTGAGCCGCCCGTGACGAGACGACCCTCGTACCAGTCCCTCAGCCGTGACCATCCAGGCTCGCGGCGAGGTCGCCACGGCAGCGGATCCCCAGCTTGCGGTAGATCCGGGAGAGGTGCCACTCGACGGCCTTCGCCGTGACGGCGAGCTCGACCCCGATCTGCCGGTTGCTGAGCCCCTCGGCGGCCAGGGTCGAGACCCGGCGCTCGGTGGAGGTCAGCGTCGCCAGCACCTCCCGCGCGCCCCGCCGCGGTGCTTCGCCCGCGCGCTCGAGCAGACCGCGCACGCGGGTCTGGAGCGGCCAGAGCTGGTGGTGCCCGGCGTACTCCTCGGCGCGCCGCAGGAGCCCCAGCGCCTCGGTGCCCCCGTCCGCCGACCCGGTGAGCAGCAGCAGGCCTGCCAGGTCGGTGTCGATCTGGGCCCCGAGCCGGCTGTAGCGCCGGGGCGCGAGGGTGCCCACCGCGCGCCGCAGCAGCGTGAGCCGCCCACCACCCGCCTCGGTGGTGGCCAGCGTCCGGAGCGCGAGCGCCGTCGCCGACGGCGCACCGCTCGCGAGCCGGTGCTGCTCCTGAGCCAGCAGGTCGGCCTCGCGGCGCAGCCCGAGCCGGACGGCGCTCAGCGCCGCGCCGACCCGCCACGGCACCAGCTGCGCGTCGCCCGGCCCCGCGGGCAGCAGCTCCCCGGCGGCGGCGAAGTGCTCGGCCGCGGTCTGGACCTCGTTCAAGGCGGCGGACAGCTCCCCGGCGGCGTGGTGCGCGAGTGCTCCGGTGCGCCCCGGCAGCAGCAGCGCGGGCGCGAGCTGCTCGCGCAGCGCGAGGGCGTCGCCGACGTCGCCGCGGGCGAGGCGACACTCCAGCAAGGACGCGAGCAGCAGCACCCGGTCGGCGACCGCGAGGTCCTCGCCGGCCCCGAGGGCGGCCAGGGCGGCCAGCGCGTCGGTGACGTGGCCGGCGCGGGCCAGCCGCACACCGTCGCGCAGGGCCGTGGTGCCCGACGTGTCGCCCGACGGGTCGCGGTGGCCAGTGTCTGGGCGGGTGTCTGGGCGGGGCAGGGCCGGGGCGGTGGCCAGGCCCCCACCGTGGGTCTCCTGCATGCGCACAGGCTAGGAAGCAATGCCCGGCGACGGGCGCGATCGGGTGGAATCGCCGCCATTCGCCCGCCCTGGACCAGTCAGGTCCGAGCCAGCGCCGTCTCCCCCGCCGAGGCGGCGCAGATGGGCCGGTACCCCGGCCCATCTGCGCCGGCTCGGCCGGGGGCGGTGGCCCATCTGCGCCGGGTCGGCTCAGCCGGCGAAGGTCCAGACCAGCAGCTCGGTGGGGACCGCGGCGGTGAGCTCGACGCCGGGCAGGTCGCTGATCCGGAACGCGTCCCCCTCGGCCAGCGGCTGCGCCATCGAGGAGCGCACCAGCGCCCCGGTCGCGACGTACACGTGCTGGCGCTCGGCGTGCGGCAGGGTGACGCGGCCGCCGGCCTCCAGCCGGACCACCCAGAACGTCGCCGAGGAGGTGCCCAGCCGCACCGGCGCGTCCGGGTCGCTGCCGGACGCGACCAGCACCAGGTCGCCGGTCGGCAGGTCCACCGCGGAGGTGGCGTACGACGGCGCCGTGCCGGGCTCGTCCGGGGTCAGCCAGACCTGCACGAAGCGGGTCGGCCCGGCCGAGGGATCCGCGATCTCGGCGTGCACGACGCCGGAGCCCGCCGAGAGGACCTGCACGGTCCCGGGCGGAACGGTGGTGGCCTCCTCCGGGGAGTGCTGGGAGCCGGTGTGGGTGAGCGCCCCGCGCAGCACCCAGGTGACGATCTCGAGGTCGCTGTGCGGGTGGTCCTCGAAGCCCAGCCCGCCACTCAGCAGGTGGTCGTCGTGGCAGACCATCGGGCCGAACGCGACGTTCTCGGGGTCGTAGTGGGAGCCGAACGAGAACGCGTGCCGGGTGGACCGGCCGCGCTCCCGGTCGACGAAGGCGGCGGAAGCTCTACGGATCTCGACGGGCACGGGCATCATTGTGCCTGTGCTCCCACAGCTACCGCCCGGCTTCTGCTTCGGGACCAGCACGGCCGCCGCCCAGATCGAGGGGGCGGCCAGCGAGGACGGCCGCGGCCCCAGCATCTGGGACACGTTCGCCGCCCTCCCCGGCCGCGTCGCGGACGGCACCTCGGCAGCGGTCGCGGCCGACCACTACCACCACGTCGAGGAGGACGTGGCGCTGATCCAGCGCCTCGGCGCCCCGGGCTACCGGATGTCGATGTCGTGGTCGCGGATCCAGCCGACCGGGCGGGGCCCGGTGAACAAGCCCGGCATCGACTTCTACGACCGGCTGCTCGACACGCTGCTCGAGGCCGGCGTCGAGCCGATGGTCACCCTCTACCACTGGGACCTGCCGCAGGAGCTCGAGGACGACGGCGGCTGGCTCAACCGGGCCACCGTGGACCGGTTCGCGGAGTACGCCGCGATCGTCGGTGAGCGCTACGTCGACCGGGTCGCGCACTGGGTGCCGGTCAACGAGCCCAACGTCGCGGGGCTCTTCGGCTACGGCTCCGGCGTCCACGCCCCGGGGCGGACGATGATGTTCGACGCCCTCCCGGCCATGCACCACCTGCTGCTCGCCCACGGGCGGGGCGCGATCGCGCTGCGCGCCGCGGGTGCCACCAGCGTGGGTTGCGCCAACAACCACGCCCCCATGTGGCCCGGCAGCGACGACGCGGCGGACGTCGGCGCGACCAAGCTCTTCGACGCGATCTGGAACGGCATGATGCTCGAGCCGATGCTGCTGGGCCGCTACCCGGTCGACCTGGCGCCGTTGGTCGAGGAGGACGTCCGGCCGGGCGACCTGGCCACGATCCGGCAGCCGCTCGACTTCTACGGGGTGAACTACTACGCCCCCCAGCGGGTGGCAGCGGCGGCCGAGGACGCCCCGATGCCGTTCGAGTTCCTCGACCTGGTCGGCTACCCCATGACCGACGCCGGCCTGCCGGTCGTGCCCGACGCGCTGCGCGAGTGGCTGATCATGCTTCGGGCGCGCTTCCGGGCGGCCCTCCCGCCGATCGTGATCACCGAGAACGGCTGCGCCGACGACACCGGCCCCGACGCCGACGGCGTCGTGGACGACCGGGCCCGGATCGACTTCCACCGGGCGCACCTCGAGGCGGTCGCGACCGCGATCCGCCGCGGTGTCGACGTGCGCGGCTACTACGCCTGGTCGCTGCTCGACAACTTCGAGTGGGCCAAGGGGCTCGAGCACCGTTTCGGCCTGGTGCACGTCGACTTCGAGACCCAGCAGCGCACCCCGAAACGGTCCTTCGAGTGGTACGCCGAGGTCATCGCCGCGCAGGCCAGGCACGCCGGCTGAGCGTCGGGCTCAGCCCAGCGCCGAGGCCACCCGCTCCACGATCCGCTCGAGCCGCTCGGGGCTGGTGGCGACGTTGAGCCGCGCGTGGCCGGGCAGCCCGGGGTGGTAGTCACCGCCGGGCGCCAGCCGGACGCCGAGGGCCAGGGCGACCTCCGCGGGGTCGGCGTGGCCGTAGTCGCGCAGGTCCAGCCAGGCGAGGTACGTCGCGTCGAGCGGCCGCTGGCGGGCGAGCGGCAGGTGGGCCCCGAGCAGCTCGGTGAGCAGGCTGCGCTGGGTGTCGAGCCGCGCCACGAGGGCGGCGCTCCAGTCGTCGCCGTCGGCCCACGCGGTGCGGGCCGCGATCATCCCGAGTGGCGAGTAGGCGTGGTTCTGCGGCAGCGGGACGCCGCGCAGCAGGGCCTGCTCGGCCGGGTCCAGCACGACCACCTGGGCGCAGTGCAGGCCGGCGGTGTTGAAGGTCTTCGAGGGGCTGGTGACCATGATCCCGGTGTCGTCCACGCCCAGGTACGGCGTGAACGTGGCGCCGGGCAGGGTCAACGGGCCGTGGATCTCGTCGCTCACCACCCGGGCGCCGTGCGCGCGGGCCAGCGCCGCGAGCGCCTCGAGCTCGGCGCGGGCCGGCACCCGGCCCAGCGGGTTGTGGGGGTTGCAGAGCAGCAGCGTGCGGGCCCCGGCGCGGAAGGCGGCCTCGACCCGGGCCAGGTCCAGGGCGGCGTCGTCGGCGTCCGGGTCGGTCTCGACGGTGACGACCGCGCGACCGGTCAGCGTCACGACGTCGCGGAACGGCGGGTAGCAGGGCAGCGGCACCACGACCGGGCCAGGTGGGCAGAGCACGTCGAGGGCCAGGCGGATGCCCGCGATCACGTCGCCGACCACGACCGAGGCCCCGGCCGGCACGTCCCAGGACCAGTGCCGTGCGGCGTACGCGGCGAAGGCGGAGCCGACGCCGGCGTCACCGGCCGGCGGGTAGCCGGCCGTGCCGCGGGCGACCGCCGCCGTCACCGCCTCGACGATCGCGGGGGCCAGCGCATAGTCCATCTCCGCCACCCAGGCCGGCAGCACGCCGGGCTCGACCCCGCCCCACTTCAGAGGCAGCGCCGCGCGGGCCTCCTCGTCGCTCAGATCCACGATCATGGGCCCGAACCTAGCCGTGACGCCGCGACGAGGGGCCGGTTCCTCACAGGGACGCGGCGACCCGGGTGCCCTGCTCGATCGCCCGCTCGGCGTCCAGCTCGGCGGCGACGTCCGCCCCGCCGACGAGGTGAGGGCGGGCACCTCTCGGCACCGGCCCGGCGAGCAGGTCGTCGTACAGCGCACGCACCGACTCCTGGCCGGCACAGAGCACGACGTGGTCCACCGCGAGCACCTGCGCGACGCCGTCCACGGTGTAGTGCAGGCCGTCGTCGTCGACGCGGGTGTACGTCGCCCCGCTGACCTGGGTGATGCCCGACTGACGCAGCACCGCGCGGTGCGCCCAGCCCGAGGTCTTGCCCAGGCCGATCCCGATCGGGGTGGTCTTGCGCTGGAGCAGGGTGACCTCGCGGGCCACCGGGCGCGGCTTGCGCTCGGTCAGGCCGCCCGGGTGCAGCGACGGGTCCCCGACGCCCCAGTGCGCCATCCAGTCGTCGAGGTCCTCGCCCTCGACGTGCGCGAGGAAGTGGCTGACGTCCACCCCGATCCCGCCCGCGCCGATCACGGCCACCCGGCGCCCGGGCACGACCGCGCCGCTGAGCACGTCGGCGTACGACACCACGCTCGGGTGCTCGACGCCGACCAGCGCCGGGACCCGCGGCACCACCCCGGTCGCCACCACGACCTCGTCGAATCCCACCAGGTCGCCCGGCGCCGGCTCGGTGTCGAGCCGCACCTCGACCCCGAGCACCTCGAGCCGGCGAGCGTAGTAGCGCAGCGTCTCGCGGAAGTCCTCCTTGCCGGGCACCGCCATCGCGAGCCGGAACTGCCCGCCGAGGGCACCGGTCCTCTCGAACAGGGTGACGCCCAGGCCTCGCTCGGCCGCCGCGACCGCGGTCGCGAGCCCGGCCGGTCCGGCGCCGACGACGGCGACCGTGGCCGCGCGCTTCGTGGGCCCGAGCACCAGGGTCGTCTCGCGGCAGGCCCGCGGGTTCACCAGGCAGCTGGCCCGGCGGTTCTCGAAGACGTGGTCGAGACAGGCCTGGTTGCACGCGATGCAGGTGTTGATCTCGTCGCCGCGACCCGCCGCGGCCTTGTTCACGAAGTCGGGGTCGGCCAGCAGCGGGCGGGCCATCGACACCAGGTCGGCCTGGCCCTCGGCGAGGATCGACTCGGCCAGCTCGGGGGTGTTGATCCGGTTGGACGCGCAGACCGGCACCGACACCTCGGCCTTGAGCCGCGCGGTCGTCGAGCGCCACGCGCCCGGCGGCACCTGGGTGATGATCGTCGGCACCCGGGCCTCGTGCCAGCCGATGCCGGTGTTGAGCACGCTCACCCCGGCCTCCTCGAGCAGGAGCGCGAGCTCGACGACCTCCTCCCAGGTCTGGCCGCCCTCGACGAGGTCGAGCAGCGAGATCCGGTAGACGATCGGCACCTGGCCGCCGACGAGCTCGCGCGCGCGGCGCACGATCTCGACCGGGAAGCGCATCCGCCTGGCGGCCGTGCCGCCCCACGCGTCGCTGCGGTCGTTGGTGCGCGCCGCGAGGAACTGGTTGATCAGGTAGCCCTCGGAGCCCATGATCTCGACCCCGTCGTAGCCCGCCTTCACCGCGAGCCCCACCGCGTGGGCGAAGTCGCTCGCCGTCCGGTCGACCCCGCGCGAGGAGAGCGCGCTCGGGCGGAAGGGCGTGATCGGCGACCTGGCCCGAGAGGCCGACACGCTCAGCGGGTGGTAGCCGTAGCGGCCGGCGTGCAGCACCTGCAGGGCGATCGCGCCCCCCTGGTCGTGCACCGCTCCGGTGACCTCGCGGTGCCGCATCGCCTGGAGCCGCGTGGTCAGCTCCGAGGCGAAGGGCTTGAGCCAGCCGCGCTTGTTGGGCGCGTAGCCGCCGGTGACGATCAGGCCGACCCCGCCGCGGGCGCGCTCGGCGAAGTACGCCGCGAGGGCGGGCAGGTCGCGCACCCGGTCCTCGAGGCCGGTGTGCATGGAGCCCATCACGACCCGGTTGCGCAGCTCGAGGCCGCCGAGCCGGATCGGGGACAGCAGGTGGGGGTAGTTCACGCGTGGGCCTCCAGGTACTCGGTGAGCCACTCGACCCAGAACCGCTCGGTGCGGATCCCCCCGCGCAGGACGAGGTACTGGTCGAGCCGATGGCCGGTCAGTTTGGTGGGAGCGGGGTGGTCGCGGCGCTCGAGCTGCTCGTAGCGGGCGAGCCGGAGCCGGTGCTCGGCGAGGTTGGCCCGGACGACGTCGAGGACGGCGGCCCGGTCGCCGTACTCCGCGCCGCGCATCTTCACGGCCAGCTCGCTGCGCAGCGGCTCCATCGGGGTGGGCGTGGCCAGCCAGTCGGCCAGCACCTGCTCACCGGCGGCCGTCACGGTGTGGACCTTCTTGTCCGGCCTGCCGCGCTGGGCGACCTCGGTGACGCTCACCCAGCCGTCCCCCTCCATCCGGGCCAGCACCCGGTAGATCTGCTGGTGCGTCGCGTGCCAGAAGTAGCCGATCGAGCGCTCGAAGCGCCGTGCCAGCTCGAGCCCCGAGGCGGGCTCCTCGCGCAGCGCGACGAGGAGGGCGTGGTCGAGCATGCGGACCATGGTGCCGCACCTATGCAACGAAGTGCAATGGGCAAACCCTGACAGTGAACCTGTCATGCTCGGCGGATGAGCTACGAACTCGGCCGGGGCACCGGTCCGCTGCGCGGGGTGAAGGTCGTCGAGATCGCCGGTATCGGCCCCGGCCCGCACGCCTGCATGATCCTGGCGGACCTCGGGGCCGACGTGATCCGCGTCGAGCGCCCGGGCGGCCAGCCGCTGACCGGCGGCTCCCACGACCTGCTCAACCGGGGGCGACCCAGCGTCGCGCTCGACCTCAAGAACCCGGCCGCGGTGGCGGCCGTGCTCGACCTCGTCGCCACCGCCGACCTGCTGGTCGAGGGGATGCGGCCGGGGGTCGCCGAGCGGCTCGGGATCGGGCCCGAGGAGTGCCGCGCCCGCAACGCGCGCCTGGTCTACGGACGGATGACCGGCTGGGGGCAGGACGGCCCGCTGGCCGCCACCGCCGGCCACGACCTGAACTACGTCGCGATCACGGGCGCCCTGCACGGCCTCGGCCAGGACCCGGCCCGCCCGCACTTCCCGAGCAACCTGGTCGGCGACTTCGGCGGCGGCTCGACGTACCTCGTGATCGGGCTGCTCGCCGCGCTGCTCGAAGCCCGGGTCAGCGGCGAGGGGCAGGTGGTCGACGCCGCGATCGTCGACGGCACCGCGCACCTCAACGCGATGACGTCGGCGTTCCTGGCCTCCGGCACCTTCACCGAGGAGCGCGGCTCGAACCTGCTCGACGGCGGCGCGCCGTACTACGACCTCTACCAGACCTCCGACGGCCGGCACCTCTCGGTCGGGGCGCTCGAGCCCGCCTTCTACGACGTCCTCGTCGGGCTGCTCGGGATCGAGGGGGAGGCGCCGGACCGCGACGACCCGGACTGCGCCGACGAGCTGCGCGGGCTGCTGAGCGAGACCATCGCCGGCCGCACGCTGGCCGAGTGGACCGCGGTGTTCGACGGCAGCGACGCCTGCGTGGCCCCGGTCGTCACCCTCGCCGAGGCGCCGGGGCACCCGCACCTCGCGGCCCGGGGCACGTTCGTGGAGAAGGACGGGCTGGTCCAGCCGCAGCCGGCACCGCGCTTCAGCCGCACGCGCCCGACCCTGGGCCGGCCGCCGGCGCCGCGCCCCGGGGCCGACACCCGGGCCGCGCTCGCCGCCTGGGGGGTCGACGCCGAGCCGCTCATCGGGACGGGTGCGGCGGTCCAGGCGGACGCCTGAGAGCATCTCGGTCGTGAAGCCCTTCCTCTTCCTCGGGACCCGCGCCGAGGACGACGTCGCCGACGCCGAGTACGAGGCCGTCGTGCGCTTCGCCGGTCTCGAGGAGCGCGACGTCCGCCGGGTCCGCCTCGAGGCGGGTCCGCTCGGCGAGGTCGACCTCGACGACTGGTCCGGGATCGTGCTCGGGGGCGGTCCCTTCAACGTCAGCGACCCGGACGCGCTCAAGTCGCCGGCCCAGCGGCGCGCGGAGGTGGAGCTCCGCGAGCTGGCCAGCCGGGTCGTCGCGGCGGACTTCCCGTTCCTCGGCGCCTGCTACGGCATCGGCACCCTGGGCACCCTCGACGGCGGCCGGGTCGACCGGGAGCACGCCGAGCCGATCGGCGCCGTGGAGATCAGGCTGACGGCCGCCGGACGGGCCGATCCGCTGCTCGGGCTGCTGCCCGAGACGTTCGCGGCCTTCCTCGGCCACAAGGAGGCGGTCTCCCGGCTGCCCGTCGGCGCGGTGCTGCTGGCCTCGTCCGCGACCTGTCCGGTGCAGGCCTTCCGGATCGGCGAGAACGTCTACGCCACGCAGTTCCACCCCGAGCTCGACGTGCCCGGCCTGCTCCACCGGATCGAGGTCTACCGCCACCACGGCTACTTCGAGCCGGACGACCTCGAGGTGGTGCTCGCCCGGGCCGGCACCGGCGTCGTCACCGATCCGCCGCGCCTGCTGGCCGGCTTCGCCGCCCGCTACGGGCGCTGAGGTGGGCGGGTAGGTTCTCCGGCGTGAGCATCGAGCACGTGGACGTCCTGGTCGTCGGCGCCGGCCTGTCCGGCATCGGGGCCGCCGCCCAGCTGCGCCGACGGCACCCCGGCCGCAGCGTCGCCGTGCTGGAGGGCCGCGGCGCCAGCGGGGGCACCTGGGACCTGTTCCGGTACCCGGGCGTGCGCTCCGACTCCGACATGTTCACCCTGGGCTACCGGTGGCGGCCCTGGCGCGGGGACCGGGCACTGGCCGACGGGCACTCGATCCTGCAGTACGTGCGTGACGTGGCCCGGGAGCACGACGTGGAGCGGCTGATCCGCTACGACCACCGGGTCACCGGCGCCTCGTGGGACTCCGCCACCCAGCGGTGGACGGTGGAGGTCGAGCACGACGGCGTGCCGCAGCAGCTGACCACCGGCTTCCTGTGGGGCTGCTCGGGCTACTACGACTACGAGCAGGGCCACTCGCCGCAGTTCCCGGGCACCGAGCGCTTCGCCGGTCGGATCGTGCACCCGCAGCACTGGCCCGAGGACCTCGACCACGCGGGTCTGCGCATCGTCGTGATCGGCAGCGGGGCCACCGCGGTCACCCTGGTGCCGGCGCTGGCCGACGCGGCGGAGCACGTGACGATGCTGCAGCGCTCGCCGACGTACGTCGTCTCGCTGCCGGCCCGCGACCGGCTCGCCGCGCTCCTCGCGAAGCTGCCCGAGCGGGTGGCCTTCCCCCTCGTGCGGTGGAAGAACATCCTCGTCGCGATGGCCAGCTACCAGCTGAGCCGACGGCGGCCCGAGCTGCTGCGCCGCCTGATCCGCCGCGCGACGCTCGCCCAGCTGCCCGACCACGTCGACGTCGACACGCACTTCCGGCCGGCCTACGACCCCTGGGACCAGCGGCTGTGCTTCGTGCCGGACGGCGACCTTTTCGCGTCCCTGCGCCGCGGGACCGCGTCGATCGTCACCGACACCATCGAGACGTTCACCGGGCGCGGCCTGCGCCTGGGCTCCGGTGCGGAGCTCGAGGCCGACCTCGTGGTGACCGCGACCGGCCTCACGCTCAAGCCCTTCGGGGGCATCGAGCTGAGCGTCGACGGGGCTGCGGTCAAGGTCGGCGACACGATGGCCTACAAGGCGTTGATGCTCAGCGGCGTGCCCAACTTCGCGTTCACGATCGGCTACACCAACGCCTCCTGGACCCTCAAGGCCGACCTGGTCGCGGAGTACGTCTGCCGCCTGCTCGACCACCTCGACGAGCGCGGGTACCGCAGCGTGGTGGCACCGGTCGACGAGGAGGTCGGCCGGTCCCCGTTCCTGGACTTCTCCTCGGGCTACGTCGTGCGCTCCCTCGACGTGCTGCCCCAGCAGGGCGACCGGGAGCCGTGGCGGCTGCGCCAGAACTACCTCCACGACCTGCGCACGATCCGCACCACGCCGATCGAGGACGGCGTGCTGCGCTTCGAGTGATCTGGCGCGGACGTTTGGCGGGGGTCGGATCGGGCACGAGGAGGGTGTCCGGCGCCGCACCCGCGGCGCGATCGACGACCGGAGGTTTGCGATGAGCATCGGCGACAAGGCAGGCAACAAGGGCGAGAGCCTCGGTGGCAAGGCCAAGGAGGCGACCGGTCGCGCGACCGGCGACCGCGACCTCGAGGCCGAGGGCAAGGGCGACCAGGCGTCGGCCTCCGCCAAGGACGCGGTCGAGAAGATCAAGGACGTCGGCAAGAACCTCGGCAAGTAGTCCCGGACGCCGCAGCGTCCACCGGGCCGGTACGGCCACACCCCGCCCACCGCGGATTGTCGCCGTACCGACCCGGTGCCGTAGGCTCCTCGACGGAAGCCCGCTCCGTCTTGCCTCGGGCTACCGCGCCGGTCCCCTGTCAGCAGCCGGGACCGCGCCCCTCCCTCGTGGAGGCTTCGCTTCTCCAGTTCCGTCGCCGACGGGACCAGCGTGGTGAGACACACCACACGTGAGTGACTCTTCTGTGTCTTTTGAAACACCTGCCCGCACGCCTGCGAACGCGTTCGCCGAGCTGGGCGTCCCTGCCGCCCTGGTCCGCGTCCTCGCGGAGCGCGGCATCACCGAGCCCACCCCGATCCAGCTCGCGACCCTGCCCGACTCCCTCGCCGGGCGCGACGTCCTGGGCCGCGGCCGTACCGGTTCCGGCAAGACGTACGCCTTCCTGCTGCCGCTGGTCGCCCGGCTGGTCAAGTCGGAGCGCAAGGCCCGCGCGACCATGCCCCGCGCCCTGATCCTGGCCCCCACCCGTGAGCTGGTCGGCCAGATCACCGAGGCGCTCGAGCCGCTGGCCGCCGCCTTCGGCCTCTCCACCCAGACGGTCTTCGGTGGCGTCGGCCAGAACCCGCAGGTCCAGGGCCTGCGCCGTGGCATCGACGTCGTCGTCGCCTGCCCCGGCCGCCTCGAGGACCTCATCAAGCAGGGCCACTGCGACCTCGGCCAGATCGAGGTCACGATCCTCGACGAGGCCGACCACATGGCCGACCTGGGCTTCCTGCCCGCCGTCCGGCGCCTGCTCGACAAGACGCCGTCCAACGGGCAGCGCCTGCTGTTCTCGGCCACGCTGGACAACGCGATCGACGTCATCGTCAAGCGCTTCCTGAGCCAGCCGGTCACCCACCAGGCGGACTCGGCCCAGTCGCCGATCTCGCAGATGGACCACCACGTGCTGCACGTCTCGCGGGAGAACCGGGTCCCGGTGCTGGTCGACCTGACCAGTGCCCCCGGCCGCACCGTGGTCTTCACCCGCACCAAGCACGGCGCCAAGGCCCTGACCCGGCAGCTGAACAAGAGCGGTGTCCCCACCGTCGAGCTGCACGGCAACCTCAGCCAGAACGCCCGCACCCGCAACATGGAGGCGTTCCACGCCGGTACGGCCAGCACGCTGGTCGCGACCGACATCGCCGCGCGCGGCATCCACGTCGACGACGTGGCCCTCGTCGTGCACGCCGACCCGCCCACCGAGCACAAGGCCTACCTGCACCGCTCGGGCCGTACGGCGCGTGCGGGAGCCGCGGGCACCGTGATCACGCTGATGACCGACGAGCAGGTGCGCGACGTGCGGGACCTGACCCGCGCGGCCGGCATCAAGCCGACCACCACCAAGGTCAACGGCGCGGCCCACCCGATGCTCGTCCAGCTCGCTCCCGGTGAGCGGATCACCGTGCCCGGCGGACTCGTCCTCGAGGTCCCCGGTGGGGGCACCGGCGGCGGCGGCGGCGGCAACGGTGGCGGCGGGCAGCGTCGTCGCGGCGGCTCCGGTGGCGGCGGTCAGTCGCGCAGCGGCGGCTCCGGCCGTTCCGCCGGCAAGCCGGGCCAGTCCCGCGGGCGCTCCACGGGCAGCTCGGCCCCGAAGTCCGGTGGCCAGGGCGCCAACCAGTCCGGCGGCCAGGGCGGGCGCTCGCGTCGCGGCCCGTCCGGTGCCTCCTCCGGGGGCGGTGCCGGCTCCCACACCGCGGCCAGCTTCAGCTCCGGTCGTCGCTGAGGCCAGCCCGCTCCCGGGCTCACACGCCTGTGCCTGACTCTCCTCCCCACGCCCGATGCTCCACCGCTGAAGCCGGTGGAGCATCGGGCGTGGGTGCTTTCCGGGCCCCCCGTAGAGTCGCCGCGAAGGGGGTGGTCCGGGTGCGCACCTGGCTGGAACGAGCACTGTGGGAGGTCGTCCCACGCGACCATCGCGAGACCCCGCCCGCGTTGCGGCGCCGTCAGCTGGTCACGGTCGCGTTCGTCGTCCTCGGCGGCCTGGTGCTCGGCTTCTCGCTGCGGCTCGACCCGGGCAGCAGCTGGTTCTACCCCGCCACGCTCGCCCTGGCGGCGGTCTGGACGATCGGCGCCTTCGCCTCGGGGCCCCTGCACCTGGGCCGGATCGCCGCGCCCACCGGCCCGCGGCGCCCGGTGCTGCCACCGATCCTGCTCGGGCTGGCCCTCGTGGCCGTCTTCGTGCTGGGCTCTCTGGTGGTGCGCGAGATCCCGTTCCTCGATGAGCAGGTCCGCTCCGTGCTCGACCATGCCGACCAGGGCGCCGGGGCGCTGCTGGTGCTGGTCACGGCCGTCAACGGCGTCGCCGAGGAGCTCTTCTTCCGCGGCGCGGCCTACGCCGCCACCACCCGCTACCCGGTGCCGGTCACGACGCTCGCCTACGCGGTGGCGACCCTGGCCACCGGGAACGTGATGCTCGCCTTCGCCGCCGTGCTGCTCGGGCTGGTGGTCGGGCTCCAGCGGCGGGCCTCCGGCGGCATCCTCGGCCCGATCCTGACGCACTGCACCTGGTCGCTCTCGATGCTGTTCCTGCTGCCGGTCCTGTTCAGCTGACCGGGCCCCGAGGGCGTCAGTCCCGCCCGGCCTCCTCCATGGCCCGGCGCACCGCCTCGGCGTAGGCGATCGGCTCACCCGGCACGACCTCCTCGATCGAGCGGTCGGTCACCACGACCTCGGTGCCCATCGAGTCGATCAGGTTGCGCCCGGTGGTCACGTCCACGTCGGTCACCAGCGCCAGCCAGTAGGACGAGAGCCGGGGGGTCAGCACCGGCACCATGATGATCGGGACGCGCCGGCCGTTGGAGATCTCGGCGGCCACCTGGAGCATCTCCAGGTAGGTCAGCTGGTCGGGACCCCCGACCTCGTAGACCCGGCCGAAGGCCGGTTCCTGGCCCACCACGCCGGCGAGGTAGCGGATGACGTCGTCCAGTGCGATCGGCTGGGTGCGGGTGGCGACCCACTTGGGCACCACCATGGCCGGCAGGTTCTTCACCAGCTGGCGGGTCAGCTCCCACGAGATGCCGCCGGCACCGACCACGATCGCCGCCCGGAGCACCGTCACCGGGACGCCGGCCTCGCCCAGCAGGCCCTCGACCTCGCGCCGGGAGCGCAGGTGAGCCGAGAGGTTGCCGTCGTCCGCGCCGAGCCCGCCCATGTACACGATCTGGCGGACCCCGGCCTGGGCCGCGGCCCGGCCGAACGCCCGGGCCGCGTCGGCGTCCTTGCGCTCGAAGTCGGGGTCGTCCAGCGAGTGCACGAGGTAGATCGCGACGTCGGCGCCCGCCAGCGCCGCGTCCAGCGTCTGCGGCTCGTGGACGTCGGCGCCGACCGCTTCGCCGGGCCCGTCGTACGCCTCCGGGCGACGCGTCATCGCCCGCACGGTGTGACCGCGCTCGACCAGCTCGGGGGTGAGGCGGCGGCCGATGAACCCGGTGGCTCCGGTGACCAGCACCGTGAGGGAGTTGCTCATGGCCCCACCCTAGGGAACGGGGGAAGCGGAAGGCCGGTGCGCGACCATGGTCGCGACCGTGACAGCAGGAGTGTCACAATCGGGACCTCGGCTCGATCAGCAGTGCGACATCGAACAGTCAAGGACGGTCATGGCAGAAGCATTCGTGTACGACCACATCCGTACCCCCCGCGGCAAGGGCAAGAAGGTCGGGTCGCTGCACGAGGTGAAGCCGGTCGACCTGGTCGTCGGTCTGCTGGACGAGATCACGGCCCGCAACCCCTCGCTCGACCCGCACCGGATCGACGACCTGGTGCTGGGGGTCGTCTCCCCGCTCGGTGACCAGGGGGGCGACATCGCCAAGACCGCCGCACTCAAGGCCGGCTACCCCGAGACCGTCGCCGGGGTGCAGCTCAACCGCTTCTGCGCCTCCGGCCTCGAGGCCGTCAACCAGGCCGCCTCGCGGGTGCGCGGCGGCTTCGAGGACCTCATCCTGGCCGGTGGCGTCGAGTCGATGAGCCGGGTGCCGATGGGCTCCGACGGTGGCGCCTGGGCGATGGACCCCGACACCGCGCTCACGACCGGCTTCGTGCCGCAGGGGATCGGCGCCGACCTGATCGCCACCCTCGGCGGCTGGACCCGCGACGACGTCGACGCCTACGCCGCCGAGTCGCACCACCGGGCGGCCAAGGCCTGGGCCAACGGCTACTTCTCCGACTCCGTCATCCCGGTCAGGGACCTCAACGGCCTCGTCGTGCTGGACCGCGACGAGACCATCCGGCCCGACACCACCCCCGAGGGCCTCGGCGGGCTCAAGCCGTCGTTCGCCGACATCGGGGCCCAGGCGGGGTTCGACGACGTGGCGCTCGAGAAGTACCACTGGGTCGAGCGCATCGACCACGTCCACCACGCCGGCAACTCCTCGGGCATCGTCGACGGCGCGGCGATCATGGCGGTCGGCAGCGAGCAGGTCGGCCACGACCTCGGACTCACGCCGCGCGCCCGGATCATCGCCACCGCGGTCTCCGGCGCGGACCCGACGATCATGCTGACCGGGCCCGCGCCGGCCGCGCGCAAGGCGCTGGCCAAGGCCGGTCTCGACGTCGAGGACATCGACCTCTTCGAGATCAACGAGGCCTTCGCGGCCGTCGCGATGCGGTTCATGCACGACCTGGGCATCCACCACGAGATCACCAACGTCAACGGTGGCGCCATCGCCATGGGTCACCCGCTCGGCGCCACCGGCGCGATGATCCTGGGCACGCTGATCGACGAGCTGCGGCGCCGTGACCAGCGCCGCGGCCTCGCCACGCTCTGCGTCGGCGGTGGCATGGGCATCGCGACCATCGTCGAGCTGGTCTGACCCACTCTCGCTGGTTGAGGAAGGCGCCCAGCGCCTGTCTCGAAACCCACTCACGAACAGGACTTCCATGAGCACCACCCGGACCACCACCGAGCAGCAGGGCGCCGTCCGCTACGACCGGGACGCCGAGGGCATCGTCACCCTCACGCTGGACGACCCGACGTCCAGCGCCAACACGATGAACGAGCTGTACCTGACCTCGATGGCCGCCGCCGTGCAGCGCCTCCACGACGAGGTCGACGACGTGACCGGCGTCGTGGTCGCCAGCGCCAAGAGGACCTTCTTCGCCGGCGGCAACCTGCACGGGATGGTGCGGGCCACCAGGGACGACGCCGCCGGGGTCTTCGCCATGAGCGAGGCGGTCAAGGCCGGGCTGCGTCGCCTCGAGCTGTTCGCGCGCCCGGTGGTGGCCGCGATCAACGGTGCCGCTCTCGGTGGGGGCTACGAGATCTGCCTGGCCACCAACCACCGGATCCTCGTCGACGACGACAAGGTCGAGGTCGGCCTGCCCGAGTCGACCCTGGGCCTGCTGCCCGGCGGCGGGGGCGTGACCCGGGTCGTCCGCCTGCTCGGCCTGCAGCCCGCACTGATGGACGTCCTCCTGCCCGGCACCCGCTTCAAGCCGCGGGTCGCGCTCGAGAAGGGCCTGGTCGACGAGCTCGTCGCCACCCGCGAGGAGCTCGTCCCGGCCGCGAAGGCCTGGATCAGGGCCAACCCCCAGGCCAGCCGGAACCCGTGGGACGAGGCCGGCTACCGGATGCCCGGCGGCACCCCGAGCACCCCTGAGCTGGCCGCCTTCCTGCCGGCCTTCCCAGCGCTGCTGCGAAAGCAGACCAAGGGGGCCGTGTACCCCGCGCCGCGGGCCATCCTGTCGGCGGCCGTCGAGGGCGCCCAGGTCGACTTCGACACCGCCTCGCGGATCGAGTCGCGCTACCTGACGAGCCTGATCGTCAACCAGGGCTCGAAGAACATGATCCAGGCGTTCTTCTTCGACCTGCAGGCGATCAGCTCCGGCTCGCTCCGGCCCGACGGCTACCCGCCGTTCCGGGCGAAGCGGGTCGGCGTGCTCGGCGCCGGCATGATGGGCGCCGGCATCGCCTACTCCTGTGCCCGCGCCGGCATGGAGGTGGTGCTCAAGGACGTCGCCCTCGAGAGTGCCGAGAAGGGCAAGGACTACTCGGCCGACCTGCTCGACCGGGCGATCGCGAAGGGCCGTTCGACCGAGGAGAGGAAGGCGGACCTCCTGGGTCGGATCACCGCCACCGCCGACCCGGCCGACCTCGCCGGCTGCGACCTCGTCATCGAGGCCGTCTTCGAGGACCCGGCGCTGAAGGCGCAGGTCTTCGCCGAGGTGGCGCCGTACGTCGACCCCGACGCACTGCTGTGCTCGAACACCTCGACGCTGCCGATCACCGAGCTCGCCGCAGGCCTCGAGGACCAGTCGGGCCGTTCGCGCTTCATCGGCCTGCACTTCTTCAGCCCCGTCGACAAGATGCCGCTGGTCGAGATCATCCGCGGCGAGGCGACCTCGGACGAGGCGCTGGCCAAGGCCTACGACGTCGTCCAGGCGATCCGCAAGACGCCGATCGTGGTCAACGACAGCCGGGGCTTCTACACCTCGCGGGTGATCGGGACGATGATCAACGAGGGCCTGGCGATGGTGGCCGAGGGCGTGCACCCGGTCTCGCTGGAGCGCGCGGCCACCCAGGCCGGCTACCCGGTCGGCACGCTGCAGCTGAGCGACGAGCTGAACATGGAGCTGATGGCCAAGATCAGCAAAGCCGCCGCCGAGGCCGCCGAGCGGTCGGGCACCGGCTACGCGCCGCACCCGGGGCAGCGGGTCGTGCACACGATGATCGAGCTGGGAAGACCCTCGCGGCTCGCAGGCGCCGGCTTCTACGAGTACGACGAGTCCGGCCGGCGCCAGTCGCTGTGGCGAGGCCTCGGGGAGGTCTTCCCGGTGGCCGAGCAGCAGATCGGCTTGCGGGACGTGAAGGACCGGCTGCTGTTCATCGAAGCACTCGAGACCGCGAAGTGCTTCGAGGAGGGGGTGCTGACCTCGGCGGCCGCAGCGAACATCGGCTCGATCATGGGCATCGGCTTCCCGCCGATGACCGGTGGCGCGGCGCAGTTCATGACCGGCTACCAGGACCCGGACGACACCGACGCCCCCATCGGGCTGGCGGCGTTCGTGGCCCGGGCCGACGTGCTGGCCGACGCCTACGGCGAGCGGTTCCGGCCGACCGAGCACCTGCGCTCGATGGCGGAGCGGGGCGAGTCATTCCCGGCCTGAGGCTCCCCGTGGTGTGCACCGGAACGGGGACGGGCTGATGGGGGTCGTGCTGCTGGTGCGCCACGGACAGGCGTCGTTCGGGGCGGACGACTACGACGTGCTCTCGCCCACCGGGTGGGAGCAGGCGCGGCTGCTGGGCGCCTGGCTCGCGGGACGCGGGGTCGTGCCGGACGTCGTCCTGCGCGGCGACCTGCGACGCCACCGCGAGACGGCCGAGGGGATGGTGGCCGGCGCCGCGTCGGCCGGCACGGCGTGGTCGCCGCCCGCAGAGGTGGACGCGGGCTGGAACGAGTTCGACCACCTCGCGGTGATCGCGGCGCTCGACCGCAGCGGGTCCGACCTGCCGGCCGGCGAGCTCGACCGCCGGCAGTTCCAGCAGGCGTTCGAGCTCGCCACCGCCCGCTGGACCGCGGGTGCCGACGACCAGGACTACCCGGAGACCTGGTCGGCGTTCGTGGCGCGGGTCGGCTCCTCGCTCGCGCGGGCCGCCGCGTCCGCCGGGCCGGGCGGCACGGTGGTGGTGGTGAGCTCGGGGGGACCGATCGCGGTCGCCTGCGCGGAGCTGGTGGACCCGGACGGCGACGACCCGGCCACCCGGGCCCGGCTCTGGAGCCGTTTCAACACGGTCACCGTGAACTCCTCGGTCTCCCGGGTCGTGGTCGGCTCCACCGGACGTCGGCTGCTGACCTTCAACGAGCACCCGCACCTCGAGGGTGACTCCCTCACCTACCGGTGAGCGCCGGCGCCGTCCACGCGGGTGCGCGTCACGTGGCCCGCTGGCTGCTGGCGGCGGCGCTGCTGGTCGCCGGGGTCGCGCACCTCGTGGACGGTGCCGAGTTCCTCGGCCAGGTGCCGACCTGGCTGCCGCTGCGCGAGGCGATCGTCGTGGTCTCGGGCCTCGTGGAGCTGGCCCTCGGCGCCGCGCTGCTGCTCGCCCGCGCCGGACGCCGGCCACCGGTAGGTCTGGTGGTGGCCGTCTTCTTCGTGCTGGTCTTCCCGGGCAACCTCAGCCAGTACGCCACCGGCGCCGACGCCTTCGGCCTCGACACCGACCGCGGCCGGTTGATCCGGCTCTTCTTCCAGCCGGTGCTCGTCGCCTGGGCCCTCTGGTGCACCGGCGCCTGGCGGCTCCTGCGGCGCCCCCGCCCCGCCGGTTGAGGTTGGAGGCCCCGGGGCGGGTCCGCTGGTTGAGGTGTGAGGGCCCCCCGGGCCCGGGTCCGCTGGTTGAGGTGTGAGGGCCCCCGGGGGCCCGGGTCCGCTGGTTGAGGTGTGAGGGCCCCCTGGGCCCGAGCCTCGAAACCGCGGTGGTTGCGGTGTGGGTGTGGGCGGGCTGGTGGTCGGCTGGTTGAGGTGTGAGGGCCCCCGGGGCCCGAGCCTCGAAACCGCGGTGGTTGCGGGGTTTCGAGGTTCAGCGCTGGGGCGCTTCACACCTCAACCGGCGGTGTCCGGGGGGTTGGGCGGGGGGGGGTGGGGGTTTCTCGAGGTTCAGCGCTGGGGCGCTTCACACCTCAACCAGCGGCGCGGGTGTCAGCGGGGGCTCAGGCCTTGGGCTGGTTGACGACGACGGAGCCGAGGATCTTGTCGGCGAAGGTCTGGCGCTTGCGGTCCCACAGTGGCCACAGGTAGCCGAGGTAGCAGACGATGCTGTCGACGAAGTGCGCGATCTGGCGCACGAAGGCCATCCCGGCGCCGAGCGGCGCGCCGCTCCGCTCGTGGAGCAGCCGGATGCCCAGCACGCCCTTGCCGATGGTGTAGCCGGTGCGCCCCTGCTTGATGAACGTGTTCCAGATGAAGAACGCCAGGTAGGTCACCGCGCCGACCAGGACCAGGCCGGTGGCGGTGGCGCTGCCGTCGAAGGAGACGTCCGTCCTGCCGTCGGCGTTGGTCCGGGTCGTGGCGGTCGAGGCGATCATCCCGTAGCCGACCCAGGCCGGGAGCGCGGCGAGGAGGGTCAGCAGGATGTCGATGACCGAGGCTCCGACGCGCTTCCCCCAGTGGGCGTAGCCACCGCTGGGCGCGCCGTACGCCGGCTGGCCGTGGCCCCGGCTCGGGGGGTCGTACGGGTTCTGCCCGTACGGGTCGGGCGGGTTCGGGTACTCGGACATGCGTGCTCCCCCTGCGGTCGGATCGAATGAGCCCGCAGCGTAGTGATCCCGGGCGGGCCGGGGCCACCGGGGGCGCGCGGCGAAACCGCGGGGGATGGCCTGTCGAAAGCCGTGCATACGTGGTATACATACTCAGTATCCATCGGTCACGGGGGCAGGTGGAGCCGCCCGGGGAGGCACGCATGTCGGTCAGGCAGGCACTGTTGGCGCTGCTCGAGCAGGAGCCGATGTACGGCTACCAGCTCCGCGCCGAGTTCGAGCAGCGGACCGGCGCGACGTGGCCGCTGAACGTCGGGCAGGTCTACACGACCCTGACCCGACTGGAGCGCGACGGCCTGGTCGAGGGAGCCGGTGCGGACGAGGAGGGTCACGTGATCTACCGCGTCACGGCCGCCGGTCGCGAGGAGGTCGCCGAGTGGTTCACCACGCCGGTGGCCCGGACACAGCCGCCCCGCGACGAGCTGGCGATCAAGCTGGCCCTGGCCGTGACCGTCCCGGGGGTGGACGTCGGCCGGGTCGTCCAGCAGCAGCGCACCGCGACGATGACCGCCCTGCAGGACTACACCCGCCTCAAGCGACGTGGTCGGGACACGGCCGCGGACGACCGCGCCGAGCTGGCCTGGAGCCTGGTGCTCGACTCGCTGGTCTTCGCCGCCGAGGCCGAGATCCGGTGGCTGGACCACTGCGAGTCCCGGTTGCGCAGGGCCGCCCTCGAGCGGGGTTCGGCCCCCTCGGGCGGCCGCCCCGCCACGGAGCCGGCGACGAGCGTGGAACGGACGAGCCGATGACCGCCGTGCTCCGGCTCGACCACGTCAGCCGCGTCCACGGGGCCGGCGCGGGCGAGGTGCTCGCCCTGGCCGGGATCTCCTTCGCGGCGCACGCCGGCGAGCTGGTCGCCGTGATGGGCCCCTCGGGCTCCGGCAAGTCCACGCTGCTGACGCTGGCCGGCGGTCTCGACGCGCCCACCAGCGGCACCGTCGCGGTGGAGGGCCTGGACCTCGCCACCCTGGGGAGCAAGGGTCGCGCGCGGATGCGTCGTACCGCGATCGGCTACGTCTTCCAGGACTTCAACCTGATCCCGGCGCTCACGGCGGCCGAGAACGTCGCCCTGCCGCGTGAGCTCGACGGCCAGTCGGGCCGGACGGCGCGCCGGGTCGCTCGACTCGCGCTGGAGGAGGTCGGCATCGGCGCGCTGTGGAACCGGTTCCCCGACGAGATGTCCGGCGGCCAGCAGCAGCGCGTCGCCATCGCCCGGGCCATCGTCGGCGAGCGGCGGCTGATCCTGGCCGACGAGCCCACCGGGGCCCTCGACACCGAGACCGGTGAGGAGATCCTGCGGCTGCTGCGGGCCCGCTGCGACGCCGGCGCGGCCGGGGTGCTCGTGACCCACGAGGCCCGGCACGCGGCCTGGGCCGACCGGGTGGTCTTCCTGCGCGACGGCGTGGTCGTCGACGAGTCGGGGGCCGACCCGGCTGACACCCTGCTCGAGCCGGGTCTGACCCGATGAGCCCGGCCCGCCCGCTGCACGGCTGGCGGCTGCCCCTGCTGCTGGCCGGGCGCGACGTGCTCCGCTCCCGCGGGCGCAGTGCCCTGGTGCTGGTGATGATCGCGCTGCCGGTGCTGGCGGTGACGGCGGCCCTGGTCGTGCAGTCCACCCAGTCCGTCTCCGGGGTGGAGTCGCTGGATCGCCGGCTCGGGGCCGCGGACGCGCGGGTCTCGGTCCAGCGCGGCGCCGGGAGGATCTTCCAGGACTTCGACCCGGACCTGGACTACGGGCGAGGTTCGGGCCAGTCGGGTCGGGCGTTGGTGGCCCCGAGCCTCGGGGACGTGCGCCGGGTGCTGGCCGCTGAGGTCCCGGCGCTCGAGCAGCGCACCGGCGGGCTCCGGGTCACCACCGACAAGGGTGTCGGCAACGCCGATGGTCTCGAGCTCGACCTGGCGGACCCGCTCGCCGGCGGCCTGGTCGACCTCACCAGCGGCCGGCTCCCCCGGGACCCGGGCGAGGTCGTGGTGAACCCCGCGCTGGCCGCCAAGGGGTACGCGGTCGGCGACCGGCTCGAGCTCCTGGTGGACTCCGCACAGGGCCTCACCCCGGGCGGGGCCCCGAGGATCGTCGGGATCGCCGAGTCCGCGTCGTCGCGGACCTCCCCCCTGGCGGCCGGCCCGGTCGGCAGCCTCGGGCTCACGCCGCACGGCGCCCACACCTGGCTGGTCGGCGGCGGGCCCGTCTCCTGGAGCCAGGTCCTGGCGCTGAACGCGACCGGCGCCACGGTGCTGTCGCGGGCCGTGGTCCTCGACCCGCCGCCGGACTCGGCGCTGGCCCCCCAGCTCGCCTTCTACGGCGGCGGGGACGACACGCTGCTGGCCGTGCTCGTGCTGGTCGTGGTGATGGCGCTGATCGAGGTCGTGCTGCTGGCCGGTCCCGCCTTCGCGGTGAGCGCCCGGCGGCAGTCGCGCACCCTGGCGCTGCTCGCGGCCGCGGGGGGGACCCCGGCCCAGGCGCGACGCGTGGTGCTCGCGGGCGGCGTCGTGCTCGGTGGCCTGGCCGCTGTCCTCGGGGTCCTGCTCGGGATCGCGACCGGGTGGGCGCTGCTGCCGGTGGTGCAGCACTGGTCGTCCGCCTGGTTCGGACCGTTCGAGATCCCCTGGCTGCGGGTCGTGGGCGTGGGCTGCTTCGGGCTGCTCAGTGCCCTGCTGGCTGCGGTCGTCCCGGCGTGGATCGCGTCGCGGCAGGACGTCGTGGCCGTGCTCGGCGGTCGCCGCGGGGACCGCGCCGCCAGCCTGCGCTCCCCGGTCCTCGGGCTGGCCCTGCTCGCGGTCGGTGTCGTCGGCGCGGTGCACGGGGCCGGGCAGCGCGGCGGCGGCGAGCTCTGGATCGCCGGCTCGGCGATCGTCTCCGTCCTCGGGATGATCCTGCTGGTGCCGGTCGTGCTGGTCGTCCTGGCCGCAGCGTCGCGCTGGCTCCCGCTGAGCCTGCGGTACGCCGCGCGCGACGCGGCGCGGCACCGGACCCGCACCGTCCCGGCGGTGGCCGCGGTCGCGGCCACGGTGGCCGGGGTCGTCGCGCTGGGGATCGCGCTGACCAGCGACGCGGCGGAGAGCAGGGCGACCTACACGGCGACCCTGCCGGTGGGTCAGGGCTCCCTGACCGGCTACGGCCTCGATCCCACGCTCTGGCCCGAGCTGCGCCGCCTGGTCGTCGGGGCGGCGCCGGGCGTCACGGTCGCACCGGTGGTCGGGGCCGCCGAGCAGTACGGCGTCGAGGGCCGCCGGCAGGTGACCTACTCCCTCGACTTCCGCGAGCCCGGTGTCAGCGAGCCCGTGCTGACCGGCTACGCGTCGAACTTCGGGGCCTCCGTGCTGGTGGCCGACGAGCTCCCCACCGTCGTCTCCGGCCTGAACGAGGCCGACCGGTCGGCTGCCGAGGCGGCGTTGGCGTCCGGTGGGGCGGTGGTGCTCAGCGACCGCACCGTGTCGGCGGACGAGGTGCTGATCCGGGGGTCGCGCGACCAGGGACGCCGCTCGCAGCGGCTGCCGCGCACGCACGCCGGAGCGGTGTACGTGCGCTGGGCTGAGGGATACTCGCCGTTCCAGGCCGTCGTGTCGCCCGAGGTGGCGAGCTCGCTCGGCCTGCAGCCGTCGACCGTCTCGCTCGCGCTGAGCGGCCCGGAGCTCACGACCACGCAGGAGACCAACCTCCGGGAGTCGGTGGCGGCGATCACCTCGGACGCCGGGCTCTACGTCGAGCGCGGCTACCAGAACGACGACCAGACCAGGATCATCCAGCTGATCCTGGGGGCGCTCGGGGCCGTGCTGATGCTCGGCGGCACGCTGACCGCGACGTTCCTCGCCCTCTCCGACGCGCGCCCCGACCTGGCGACCCTGGCGGCGGTCGGCGCCTCGCCGCGGCGCCGACGGGGCGTCGCCGCGGCGTACGCGCTGGTGGTCGGTCTGGTCGGCGCCCTGCTGGGGGCCGGGGTCGGGCTGATCCCGGGGATCGCGGTGACCTATCCGTTGACCGGGGTGGGGAACGGCGCCTACCGGCCCGACGGGCTGTCGCTGCCGGACCACTTCGTCGTCATCCCCTGGCTGCTGATCGGTGCGGTGGTGGTGGGGCTGCCGCTGTTCACCGCCCTGGTGGTGGGGCTCGCCGCCCGCTCCCGGCTGCCGCTGGTCGCGCGACTGGACTGACGACGGACCTCCGCCTCACTAAAAGTCAGGCTTGACTGTTTGTTGTGAGACGGACCATGCTGGCCGGGTGAGCACCGCGACCGTCCGCGTCCCGCAGGAGGAGCGCACCCGGCAGATGCGGGCGCGGTTGCTCGAGGCGACCGTGGAGTGCCTGGTCGAGCACGGCTTCGCCGGCACCTCGACCACGCTGGTCTCGGAGCGCGCCGGGGTCAGCCGGGGGGCGCAGCTGCACCACTTCCCGACCAAGAACGCCCTGGTCGTCGCGGCCGTCGAGCACCTGACCGACAAGCGGGTGGCCGAGCTCGAGGCGGCGGTGGCACGGCTGCCCGAGGGGCCCCGGCGCACCCGGGCGGTGCTGCAGATGCTCGGCGACCACTTCGCCTCACCGGTCTTCAGCGCCGCCCTCGAGCTCTGGGTGGCCGCGCGCACCGATGAGGCGCTGCTCGCGGCGGTCGCGCCGCTCGAGCTGCGCGTGGGCCGGGAGACGCACCGGATGACCGTCGAGCTGCTCGACGCCGACGAGTCCCGCCCAGGCGTCCGTGAGCTCGTGCAGGCCACCCTCGACCTGGTGCGCGGGCTCGGCCTGGCCAACATCGTCTCCGACGACGCCCGGCGCCGCGAGCGGATCCTGGACCAGTGGTCCCTCGTGCTCGACCAGACGCTCGACCGGGTCGCCGACACCGGCAAGGAGTCCGCATGAGCCTGCTCGACCAGCTGCTCGACGACCTCGCGGTCGAGGGCAGCCTGCTCCGGCAGGCGGTGGCCGGTCTCGACGAGGACGGTTGGCACGCGCCGACGCCGGCCGTGGGCTGGGACGTCGCGACGTCGGTCGCCCACCTGCTGTGGACCGACGAGGTCGCCACCGCGGCTGCCACCGACCGGTCCGCCTGGGACGACGTGGTGCTGGCGGCGGCGCAGGCTCCCGACGACTTCGTCGACACCGCTGCGCACGAGGTCGCCCGGTCGGCGCCGCCCGCCCTGCTGACCCGCTGGGACGCCGCCCGCGCAGCGCTGAGGGAGGCGCTGCGTGGCCTGCCGGCCGGCGCGCGGCTGCCGTGGTTCGGCCCGCCGATGTCGGCGGCCTCGATGGCGACCGCCCGGTTCATGGAGACCTGGGCGCACGCTCTCGACGTGTACGACGGGCTGGGCCTCGACGTGGCTCCCAGCGACCGGATCCGGCACGTCGCCCACCTGGGGGTGCGCACCCGGGACTTCGCCTTCTCCGTGCACGGGCTCGCCCCGCCGAGCGCCGAGTTCCGCGTCGAGCTCTCGGCGCCCTCGGGTGCCGTCTGGAGCTGGGGGCCGGACGCCGCCGAGCAGCGGGTCCACGGGCCCGCGTACGACTTCTGCCTCCTGGTCACCCAGCGCCGGCACCGGGACGACACCGCCCTGGTCGCCACCGGCGCGGACGCCGAGCGGTGGCTCGGCCTGGCGCAGGCCTTCGCCGGGCCGCCCGGGACGGGGCGGGGGGCGCTCGGTGGGTGAGGTGCGGGGTTTCGAGACAGGCGCTGTGCGCCTTCCTCAACCAGCGGACGGTGCTGTGCGCCTTCCTCAACCAGCGGAGGGGGCGCTCGGTGGGTGAGGTGCGGGGTTTCGAGACAGGCGCTGCGCGCCTTCCTCAACCAGCGGAGGCGGCGGAGGCGGCGGAGCCGGAGGCTGCCGGGGGTGCAGGGGGCACGGCGAGTCCGGTGCTCCGGGTCGGCAACTGCTCGGGCTTCTACGGCGACCGGCTCTCCGCGATGCGCGAGATGCTCGAGGGCTCGGCCGACGGGCACGGGCTCGACGTGCTGACCGGCGACTACCTCGCCGAGCTGACGATGCTGATCCTCGGCCGGGACATGCTGAAGGACCCCGACCTCGGCTACGCCCGCACCTTCGTGCGCCAGGTCGAGGACACGCTGGGTCTCGCGCTCTCCCGCGGGGTCCGGGTCGTGACGAACGCCGGCGGCCTCAACCCCGCCGGGCTGGCCCGGCGGCTGCGGGAGGTCGCCCGCGGCCTCGGGCTCGACCCGGCGATCGCCCACCTCGAGGGTGACGACCTGCGCCCCCGGGCCGCCGAGCTCGGCCTCGACGGCGCCCTGAGTGCCAACGCCTACCTCGGTGGCTTCGGGATCGCCGCCGCCCTGACCGGGGGCGCCGACATCGTCGTCACCGGCCGGGTCACGGACGCCTCGCTGGTCGTCGGCCCCGCGGTGGCGCACTTCGGCTGGTCGCCCACGTCGTACGACGAGCTGGCCGGCGCCGTCGTCGCCGGGCACGTCCTCGAGTGCGGCACCCAGGCCACGGGCGGCAACTTCTCGGGCTTCCAGCGGTTGCCGCACCGGGACCGCCCGCTCGGCTTCCCGGTGGCCGAGATCGCGGCGGACGGCTCCTTCGTCGTCACCAAGCAGGACGGCACCGGCGGTGCGGTCACCGTCGACACCGTCACCGCCCAGCTGGTCTACGAGATCCAGTCCACGCGCTACCTCGGCCCCGACGTCACCACCGCGCTCGACTCGGTCCGGCTGCGCCAGCAGGGCCCGGACCGGGTCGCCGTCGGCGAGGTCCGCGGCGAGGCCCCGCCCGAGCAGCTGAAGGTCTGCGTCAACGAGCTCGGCGGCTACCGCAACTCCTTCGAGCTGGTGCTGACCGGCCTCGGGATCGAGGAGAAGGCCGCCTGGGTCCAGGCGCAGCTGGGCCCCACCCTGACCGCGGAGTCCGTCACCTGGACCCGCGGCGCCCTCCCGACGGAGGATGCCGAGACCGAGGAGGGCGCCTCCTGCCTGCTGCGCTGCACGGTCCTGGACCCGAGCCCCGAGCCGGTCGCGAAGGCTTTCACCGGCCCCGTGGTCGAGCTCGCGCTGGCCTCGTACCCGGGCTTCACGATGACCGGGCCACCGAGCCCGCCCACGCCGTACGGCGTCTACCGCCCGGCGTTCGTCGACCGGTCGGCCGTGCGGCACACCGTGGTGCACCCCGACGGACGGCGCGAGGAGATCGCGGACCCGACCGAGCTCGCCCAGCCCGGGCCCGAGCCCGGCCGCCGACCCTCGCCGTACCCGGCACCGCCCGACTCCCTGAACCGTCGGCTGCCGCTCGGCACGTTCGTGCACGCCCGCTCCGGTGACAAGGGCGGCGACGCCAACCTGGGCCTGTGGGTCATGCACGAAGCTCCCGGCGACCGCGGCGGGTTCGACACCGAGAAGTACGACGCGCGCGTCACCTGGCTGACCAAGCTGATCACGCCGAAGAAGATCAAGGAGCTGGTCCCCGAGGCGGCCGACCTCGAGGTCGAGGTGTTCGTGCTGCCCAACCTCGGCGCCGTCAACGTGCTGATCCACGGGCTGCTGGGCCGCGGCGTCGCCGCCTCCACCCGGTTCGACCCGCAGGCCAAGGGTCTCGGTGAGTGGGTCCGCTCCCGGGCCGTACACATCCAGGAGGCGCTGGTATGAGCCACCGGGACCTGCGCGCGAGCGCGGCCGAGTTCGTCCGGCGCGAGATCGTGCCGCACCTGCAGGGGTGGGAGGACGCCGGCACGATCCCGCGCCAGCTGCACCTCGCCGCCGCCCGCCAGGGACTGCTCGGCCTCTCCTTCCCGGAGTCGGTGGGCGGCGAGGGCGGGGACCTTGCCGACTCCGTCGCGATGCAGGAGGCGATGTTCGAGGCCGGGGCCTCCAGCGGGCTGATGGCCGGGCTGTTCACCGGCGGCATCGCGCTGCCCCACCTCGCCGCCAGCGGCTCGCGCGACCTGGTCGAGCGGTTCGTGCGCCCGACCCTGGCCGGCGAGACGATCGGTGCGCTGGCGGTCACCGAGCCCGGCGGGGGCTCCGACGTGGCCGCCCAGCACGCCTACGGGATCGCAGCCCGGTCCCTGGCGCTGACCGCGGCGTACTGCCGCGACCGGGAGACGTTCGGCCGCCCGCTGGTCGCGAACCAGGTCGTGCGCCACCAGCTGGTCGAGATGCACCGCCAGGTCGAGGTCGCCCGCTGCTACGTCCGGGACACCGCGCGCCGTCACGTCGCCGGCGAGAGCGTCATCGCGGAGGCCTGCCTGGCCAAGCAGACCGCCGTCGACGCGGCGACGTACGTCTGCGACCGCGCCGTGCAGCTGCACGGCGGCACGGGCTACCTGCACGGCAGCGAGGTGGAGCGGCACTACCGCGACGCCCGGATCCTGCCGATCGGCGGCGGAGCGACCGAGGTGCTGACCGACCTGTCGGCCCGGCTGCTGGGGTACGCGTCGTGACCCACCGGGAGGCGATGCTGGCCAAGCTCGCCGACCTCGAGGCCGAGCACGCGAAGGCGGTGGCCGGCGGCGGCGAGAAGTACGTCGCCCGCCACCACGCCCGCGGCCGGCTGATGCCCCGCGAGCGGATCGAGCTGCTGGTCGACGAGGGATCGGCGTTCCTCGAGCTGTCGCCGCTGGCGGGCTGGGGCTCGGACTTCGCCGTCGGCGCGAGCGTGGTCACCGGGATCGGCGTGATCGAGGGCGTGGAGTGCATGATCACCGCCAACGACCCGTCGGTGAAGGGCGGTGCCTCGAACCCGTGGACGGTCAGGAAGATCTTCCGCGCCTCCCAGATCGCCGCGGAGAACCGGCTGCCCACGGTCTCGCTGGTGGAGTCCGGCGGCGCCGACCTGCCCACCCAGAAGGAGATCTTCATCCCGGGCGGCAGGCTCTTCCGGGACCTGACCCGGTCGTCCGCGGCCAAGGTCCCGACGATCGCCCTGGTCTTCGGCAGCTCCACCGCGGGCGGGGCCTACGTCCCGGGGATGAGCGACTACACCGTGCTGGTCCGCGAGCAGGCGAAGGTCTTCCTCGGTGGCCCGCCGCTGGTGCGGATGGCCACCGGGGAGGAGTCCGACGACGAGTCCCTCGGCGGCGCCGAGATGCACGCCCGGACCTCCGGCCTGGCCGATCACCTCGCCGAGGACGAGCGCGACGCGCTGCGGATCGGCCGCCGGATCGTGGCCCGGCTGAACTGGCGCAAGGCGGTGCCCGAACCGTCCGGCTACGCCGAGCCCGACCTGGACCCCGACGGCCTGCTCGACCTGGTCCCCACCGACCTCCGGGAGCCGTTCGACCCCCGTGCGGTCATCGCCCGGCTCTGCGACGGTGTCAGTGAGACCAACGGGCAGGTCTTCGACGAGTTCAAGCCGCTCTACGGGCCCTCGCTGGTCACCGGGTGGGCACGGCTGCACGGTCGGCCGATCGGCATCCTGGCCAACGCGCGGGGCGTGCTCTTCAGCGAGGAGGCCCAGAAGGCCACGCAGTTCGTCCAGCTCGCCAACCAGAGCGACACCCCGCTGCTCTTCCTGCACAACACGACCGGGTACATGGTCGGGGCCGAGTACGAGCAGGGCGGCATCATCAAGCACGGCGCGATGATGATCAACGCGATCAGCAACTCCACGGTGCCCCACCTCAGCGTGATCATGGGCGCGTCGTACGGCGCCGGCAACTACGGCATGAACGGTCGCGCCTTCGACCCGCGCTTCCTCTTCACCTGGCCGTCGGCCAAGTCCGCCGTGATGGGCCCGGCCCAGCTCGCCGGCGTCCTGAGCATCGTCGCCCGGGCCGCCGCGCAGGCCCGGGGCCAGACCTACGACGAGGCGGCCGACGCGGGCATGCGGGAGCTCGTCGAGACCTCGGTCGAGGAGCAGAGCCTGCCGTTCTTCCTCTCCGGCATGCTCTACGACGACGGCGTGATCGACCCCCGCGACACCCGGACCGTGCTGGGCATCTGCCTCTCGGTGATCGACAACGTCCCCGTCGCCGGCACCGACCGCTTCGGCGTCTTCAGGATGTGACGGAGATGATCAGCAGACTCCTGGTCGCCAATCGTGGCGAGATCGCCTCGCGGGTCTTCGCGACCTGCCGCCGCCTCGGCATCGGGACGGTCGCGGTGCACTCCGACGCCGACGCCGACCTGCCCTTCGTGGGCGAGGCCGACGTCGCCGTGCGGCTGCCCGGTCACGCGGCGGGCGAGACCTACCTGCGTGTCGACCTGCTGCTCGAGGCGGCCCGGCGCAGCGGTGCCGACGCGATCCATCCCGGCTACGGGTTCCTCTCCGAGAACGCCGACTTCGCCCGGGCGGTGATCGGCGCCGGCCTCACCTGGGTCGGCCCGGCACCGGAGTCGATCGAGTCGATGGGGTCGAAGGTCGCGGCCAAGGGGCTGATGGTGGCTGCGGGGGTCCCGGTCCTGGGCAACGTCACCGCGCAGGGTGCCACGACCAGCGACCTGCCGCTCCTGGTCAAGGCCTCGGCCGGTGGCGGCGGTCGTGGGATGCGCGTCGTGCGCGAGCTGGCCGACCTGCCGGGCGAGATCGAGAAGGCGCGGGCCGAGGCCGCCGCGGCGTTCGGGGACGGCACGATCTTTGTCGAGCCGTACGTCGAGCGCGGGCGCCACGTCGAGGTCCAGGTCGTCGGGCACCCCGGTGGCGTGCTCGTGCTCGGGGAGCGCGACTGCTCGATCCAGCGACGCCACCAGAAGGTCGTCGAGGAGTCACCGGCCCCCGGCCTGTCGCAGGCCACCCGGCGCGCCCTGCACGCCGCGGCGGCCAGTGCCGCCGCGGCGGTCGACTACCGCGGGGCCGGCACCGTCGAGTTCCTCCTCGACCCGGCCACCGAGCGGTTCTTCTTCCTGGAGATGAACACCCGGCTGCAGGTCGAGCACCCGGTCACCGAGCTGGTGCACGGCGTCGACCTCGTCGAGCTGCAGCTGGCCGTCGCGGAGGGCCGCGACCTGGATCCGCACGCGATCGGCACCGACTACGGCCATGCCATCGAGGTGCGCCTGTACGCCGAGGACCCGGCCGCCGACTGGCAGCCCCAGGCCGGCACGCTCACCCGCTTCGAGGTGCCGGGGGTGGCGGGGGAGTTCGACCTGCTCAACCGGCCCGGGATCCGGCTCGACAGCGGGGTCGTCACCGGCAGCGAGGTCTCGACGTTCTACGACCCGATGCTGGCCAAGGTGATCGCCTGGGCACCCACCCGCGAGCAGGCGGCTCGCCGCCTGGCCGACGCCCTGGCCAAGGCCCGGATCCACGGGGTCGTCACCAACCGGGACCTGCTGGTCGACGTCCTGCGCGACGAGGCCTTCCTCGCGGGCGAGGTCGACACCCAGTTCCTGACCGACCGGCCGGGCCCGGCCACCGCGCCCGACGAGGGCGCCGCGGTGGCCGCGACGTACCTCCTCGTGCGGGCCCGGGCCGCCGCACGAACGGTCCAGCGAGGGATCCCTGCCGGGTGGCGCCACGTGGGCCGCGAGCCGTCGGTCGTCTCCTGGCGTGACGGTGCGCGTGAGGTGGCGGTGGCCTGGTCGGGCGGCCGGGACGGACTCACCTTCCCGGGGGTCGACGCCGAGGTGCTCGCCGAGGGACCGGACTGGGTCCGGCTCCGCCGGGCGGAGGGGACCGCCACGTACCGCGTCGCCCTGACCGGCCCGAGCGGCCCGGGCGGCGAGACGGCCGACGTGGACTCCCCGCGCGGCCACGTCCGCCTCACCCGGGTCCCGAGGTTCACCGACCCCGCCGCCGCCGTGGCGCGCGGGTCCCTGCTCGCACCGATGCCGGGCACCGTGCTCAGCGTGGCCGTCGAGGTCGGGGCGCACGTCGCGGCCGGCCAGGGCGTCCTCGTGCTGGAGGCGATGAAGATGCAGCACACCGTGAGCGCGCCGCACGCCGGCACGCTCACCCGGCTCGGCGTGAGCGCCGGCGCGCAGGTCGCCGCCGGCGAGGTCCTGGCAGTGGTGCAGGAGCAGACGGTGCAGGAGCAGACGACAGAGGAGCAGGCATGAGCGACCAGATCGCGTTCAGCGAGACCGAGGAACGCCGGGAGCTGCGCGCGCAGGTGGCTCGACTGGGCTCGACGTACGGCCGCGAGTGGTTCACGGAGAAGGCTCGCGCCGGGGAGAAGACCACCGAGCTGTGGCTCGGGATCGCGAAGCTCGGCTACCTGGGCATCAACATCCCCCAGGAGTACGGCGGCGGGGGTGGCGGCATCGGCGACATCGCCGCCGTCTGCGAGGAGCTCGCCGCCCAGGGCTGCCCCCTGCTGATGATGGTGGTGAGCCCGGCCATCTGCGGGACCGTGATCAGTCGCTACGGCACCGAGCAGCAGAAGCGGCGCTGGCTGCCCGGCATCGCCGACGGCACGGGCACGATGGCGTTCGCGATCACCGAGCCCGACGCCGGCACCAACTCGCACAACATCACCACCACCGCCCGCCGCGACGGCGACGAGTGGGTGCTCACCGGCCGGAAGATCTACATCTCCGGGGTGGACGAGGCGGACCACGTGCTCGTGGTCGCCCGCACGGCGGATGCCCGCACCGGGACGCTCGAGCCGTGCCTGTTCGTCGTCCCCACCGACGCCGCGGGGCTCGAGTACCGCCCGATCCCGATGGAGATCGTCTCCCCGGAGCTGCAGTTCCAGGTGTTCCTCGACGACGTCCGGCTGCCCGCCACCGCGCTGGTCGGTGACCCCGACGACACCGCCGGTGGGGCCCTGGCCCAGCTGTTCGCCGGGCTCAACCCGGAGCGGATCATGGCGGCGTCGTTCTCGACCGGCCTGGCCCGGTTCGCGCTGGAGAAGGCCACGGCCTACGCCAGGGAGCGCACGGTCTTCCGTGGCCCGATCGGCGCGCACCAGGCGATCGCACACCCGCTGGCGCAGTCCAAGATCGAGATCGAGCTGGCCCGGTTGATGACCCAGCGGGCGGCCGCGCTGCTCGACGCCGGTGACGACCTGGCGGCCGGTGAGGCGGCCAACATGGCGAAGTACGCCGCCGCCGAGGCCGCCTGCAACGCCGCCGACCGGGCCGTCCAGACCCACGGCGGCAACGGCATCACGCAGGAGTACGGCATGGCCGGTCTGCTCGTGGCCACCCGGGCGGGCCGGATCGCCCCCGTCTCGCGGGAGATGATCCTGAACTTCGTGGCCATGCACTCCCTGGGGCTGCCCAAGTCCTACTGAGCCGCCTCACGGGGGGACCGGTAGCGTAGGGGCCGTGGGCAGAGCGATCGACGGGGCCGACCGCTTCCAGCGCCGTCACCCGGTAGCTGGCCTGCCCCTCGGAGTGATCTACAAGTTCTTCGACGACCAGAGCAACTACCTGGCCGCGATCATCACCTACTACGCCTTCGTGGCCATCTTCCCCTTGCTGCTGCTGGCCTCCTCGATCCTGGGCTTCGTGCTGCAGGGCCGACCGGGGCTGCAGCAGACGATCCTGAACTCCACGCTCAGCCAGTTCCCGATCATCGGTGACCAGCTCGGCCGTCCCGAGGGGCTGCAGGGCTCGCTCGTCGGCGTCGTGGTCGGCTCCCTGGCCGCGCTGTACGGCTCGCTGGGCCTGGGCCAGGCGATCCAGAACGCCACCAACATCGCCTGGTCGGTCCCGCGCAACAGCCGGCCCAACCCGTTGCTGCTGCGGATCAAGAGCCTGCTGCTGCTGATGACCGCCGGCCTCTCGGTGCTCGCAGTCTCGGTGCTCTCGGCGATCGGGGCCGGCACGACGGTCTTCGGCAGGGGCGGTGGTGGCCTGCTGCGATGGCTGATCACGCTGGCCACCGTGCTGGTGGTGGGCACGGTGCTCACCCTGCTCTTCCGGCTGGCCGCCGCGCGCCGGCTGAGCTTCGCCAAGGCGGCACCGGGCGCGTTCCTGCTCGCGGTCCTCTGGCAGGGACTGCAGTTCCTCGGCACGTTCTACGCCACCCGGGTGCTGGCCGAGACCAGCCGGATGAACGGCGCCTTCGGCCTCGTCCTCGGGCTGATCGGCATCATCTACATCGCCGCGGTGATGGCGATGCTGGCCATCCAGACCAACGTGGTGCTGGTCCGCCGGCTCTGGCCGCGCGCCCTGCTGACGCCGTTCACGGACGCCGTCGACCTCACCGAGGCGGACCGCCGGGCCTACGCCAGCTACGCGCGGGCCCAGCGCCACAAGGGCTTCGAGAAGGTCTACGTGAGCTTCGACGACCGCAGCCGCGGGGAGGACGCCCACCACGACCGCGACCGGAGGCCCGGTCCCGTCGAGCCGCCCACGGACCGCTAGGTGCTCAGCGCAGGGGCACGAAGCGGTAGAGCCCGTGCGCGGTGACCTCGGTGGCGCCCGCCGCGTCCCGCACGACGAGCAGCATCGGCCCGGCCACCGGGGCGACCATCCGGCCGGGCGCGGCCAGCTGCCGCACCAACGACTCCGGCAGCTCGCGGGCCTGTGCGGAGACCAGGATCCGGTCGTACGGCGCCTCGTCCGGCACCCCCAGCACGTCCGGTTCCGCGGCCCGGACCTCCGCCCACGGCTGACCGGTGCGGGCCACGCGGGCGGCGCCGAGGACGACCAGCTCCGGTTCCAGCTCGACCCCGAGGACCCGGCCGGTGGGCCCGGTCAGGTGCGCCAGCAGCGCGGTGCTCCAGCCCGAGCCCGACCCGACGTCGAGGACCCGGTCACCGGGCCGCACCTCGAGCAGGCGCAGCATCCGCGCGACCGTGCGGGGCTGCGAGCAGGTCTGGCCGTGCCCGATGTCGAGCGGCCCGTCGTGCGCCGCGCGCCGGCGCTGTCCCCGGGGCAGGAAGCCGACGCGGGGCAGGGCCTCGAAGGCGGCGGCCACGGCATCCACACGGTCCAGTGAACCGCGCCCGGCGGCTCGGCGAAAGGCGCGCCGGGAGAGCCGAGGAGCCGTCAGGCGTGCCGCCCCGGCGGCCTCGGGAAGAACATCGGCGTCCGCCGGGCGTACTCCGGGTAGCCCTGGCGCTGCATCATCGTGCGCTCGAGCAGCCGGGCCCCGGTCGCGAAGAGAAGGAAGTAGGTCATCGCCATCGGTGCGGCCACGGTCAGCAGGCCGGGCAGCCAGCCCGACGCGAGCCCACCGACGAGCCAGATGCCCCACCACACGCAGGCGTCGCCGAAGTAGTTCGGGTGCCGGGTCCAGGCCCACAGGCCGCGGTCCATCACCGGGCCGCGGTCGGGGTCGGTCTTGTAGGCCGCCAGCTGGGCGTCACCCACGCCCTCGAAGACCAGCCCGAGCAGCCACAGCGCGACGCCGGCCACGACGACCGCCCACCACCGCACCGGCAGCGCGCCGCCGACCTGCACCGGCAGCGAGATGAACCAGAGGGCCAGGCCCTGGACCAGGAACACCTTGCGCACGGCCACGGCGAAGCCGACCTCGCGCACGGGCCCGCCGAGCAGGGTCTCGTAGCGCGGGTCCTCACCGTGCCCGACGGCCCGGCGGCGGATGTGCCAGGCGAGACGGAGCCCCCATGACCCCACCAGCACCAGCACCAACCACCGCCGGACCGCGCCCTCGTCCGCCACCAGCGCCACCACGGCGGCGATCGCGACGAACCCCAGGCCCCAGGCGATGTCGACCACGGCGACGCGGCCGAGCGCCCGGGCGATCAGGGCCGTCACGGTCATCACGACCGCGACGGTCGCCAGGGCCGAGACGAGCACGAGCAGCACCGGCCACACGTCGCTCATCGCAGCTCCTTCGTTCGAGTCACCAGGACCGTACGGGAGGCAGCGTGTGCTGCCCGCCGGGGCGGACCATGAGGATCTGGTCCACGCCCATGCGTCCGTCGCGGAAGGCCATTGCACCACCCACGAGGTAGAGCCGCCACACCCGCACGACCTCCTCGCCGACGAGCTCGGTGAGCCGCTCGACGTTCGCCTCGAAGCGCTCAAGCCAGCCGGCCACGGTCAGCACGTAGTGCTCGCGCAGGCCGTGCACGTCGCGGACCTCGAGGCCACCGCGCTCCAGGTGGGCCACGGTCTCGCCGACCGGGCGCATGTACATGTCCGGGGCGATGAAGGACTCGATGAACGGTCCACCCCCGGGCCAGCGGCCGGTCCGCGACATCTGCTGGACCAGCACGCGACCACCAGGTCGCACGGAGCGGTGCAGCACCTCGGCGTAGGTCGGGTAGTTCTTCTCGCCGACGTGCTCGCCCATCTCGATCGAGGAGACGGCGTCGAAGGTGCCCCGCTCCGGCACCTCACGGTAGTCCTGGAGCCGGATCTCGACCCGGTCCGTCAGGCCCCGCTGCGCGATGCGGGCGTCGATGAAGCGCTTCTGCTCGGCCGCGATGGTGACCCCGGTGACCTGCGCGCCGAAGTGCTCGGCGGCGTGCAGCGACAGCGAACCCCAGCCGCAGCCGACGTCGAGCAGGGTCATGCCCTCGCCCAGGCCGAGCTTGCGGCAGACCAGGTCGAGCTTGGCCCGCTGGGCCTCCTCGAGGGAGACGTCCGGGGAGGCGTGGTAGCCGCTGGAGTACGCCATCGACTCCTCCAGGATCAGCGAGTAGAACTCGTTGGAGAGGTCGTAGTGGTGGCTGATGGCGCGCCGGTCGCGCAGCGCGCTGTGCAGGCGGCCCCGGATCCGCGCCTGCGAGGCCGGGGGTGCGGGCGGCCGGCCGAGGGCGCCGAGCCCGAGGGCGGTGCGCACCGCCCGGGTGATCGCCGCGGGGGAGGGAGGTCCGCCACCCAGCCGGCGCTCGCGGGAGACCGCGAAGGCGTGGGTGAGGACGCGGTCGAGGTTCCAGCCGTCGACCTCGTGCACCTCGAGCTCCCCGGTGATGTAGGCCTGGGCGGCGCCGAGCTCGCCCGGGTGCCACAGGAGCCGCCGTACGGCGTCCGGCGTGCGCAGCTCGACCAGCGGGCCGTCGGCCGGGCCGACCTCGGAGCCGTCCCAGACGCGCAGGCGCACCGGGAGGTCGCCGCCGATGAACGGACGCAGGGACTCGGCGAGCCGGGGCGCGACGGGGTGCGTCATCGGACCGTCTCGGCCGGCCGGGTGAAGATCAGCTGGTTGACGTCGAGGTAGCCCGAGGCGAAGCCGGCGCGGGAGTACTCGAGGTAGAAGTGCCACATCCGCAGGAACGTCTCGTCGAAGCCGAGGTCGAGCACGCGGCGCGAGTCGGCCAGGAACGTCTCGTCCCACTGGCGCAGCGTCTCGGCGTAGTGCTGGCCGAAGGAGAGCCGTCCGGTCATCCGCAGGTCGGTGTGCTCGCGGGTCACCTGGTCGAGCACCTCGACCGAGGGCAGGAAGCCGCCGGGGAAGATGTACTTGTTGATCCAGGTGTAGGTGCTCCGGGTGGCGAGCATCCGGTCGTGCGGCATCGTGATCGCCTGGATCGCGGCGCTTCCGCCCGGCGCCAGCACCCGGTCGATCGTCGCGAAGTAGGTGTCCCAGTACTCGTGGCCGACCGCCTCGATCATCTCGACCGACAGCACGGCGTCGTACTGCTCACCGGCCCGGGCCCCGGTGGAGACCGCCCGGTAGTCGCACAGCTCGACCTCGCACTCGTCGGCGAAGCCCGCCTGCGCGATCCGGTCGCGGGCCAACGTCTGCTGCTCGCTGGAGAGCGTCACGGAGTGCACGCGCGCCCCGCGGCGGGCGGCCCGGATGGCGAGCTCTCCCCAGCCGGTGCCGATCTCGAGGACCCGGCTGCCCCGGCCCACGTTCGCCTCGTCCAGGAGGCGCTCGATCTTGCGGGCCTGGGCGGCCCCCAGGTCGACCGTCTCGACCGGCAGGCCCGCCACGTGGTGGTCCCCGTGGTCCACCGCGTCGTCGGTGAACAGCGCCGAGGAGTAGCTCAACGTGGGGTCGAGGAAGTGCTCGAAGAGGTCGTTGGAGAGGTCGTAGTGGTGCGCGATGTTGTTGCGCGTGTTGTCCTCGGTGTTCCGCTGCGCCTGCGGCGGGCGGTGCACGACGGCGGCCCGCAGCCTCTGCAGGCTCTGGGGCACGAGCGTGGGCAGCTCCGCGGCCAGCACGGTGAGGAAGCCCGCGAGGTCCTCGGCGTCGAAGGCGCCGGTGAGGTAGGCCTCGCCGAAGCCGATCAGCTGGTCGCGTCCCAGCCGCGCGAACAGCTCGTCGGGGCGGTGCACGGTCATCACCGGACCGCCCTTGCCGAAGCTGCGGGTGTTGCCGCGCTCGTCGGTCACCAGCACGACGGTCACGTCGAGCCGGCTCACCGCGGCGAGGAACAGCTTGCGGGCGACCGCGCCGGCGAAGGCTGCGCGTGGTCCGGCGGGGACGACGTCGAGCCCGGGCCAGGTCGCGGCATCGGGGCGGGTGGGGGCGAGGGTCATGAGACACCTTCCTGGTGGTGCCGCGGCCGGGGCCGGATGGGCAGGCGACGGGCCCACAGCCAGATGCCGTGGGCGTGGATGAGGAGGGTTCCGCGCAGGGCGGCCGGCGCCGCGCGCCAGGCCCCGTCGGTGGTCCGGTCCCCCGAGAGGGCGGCGCTGAAGACCTCGCCGGCGTCGGTGCGCAGGGTGACCGCGATGTCGAGGCGGTCTCCCGGCACCGGGACCAGGAGGTCGTAGGTGCCGTCGGTCCCGTGGAACGGTGAGACGTACATCTGCTTGGGGGTGGTGGCCCGACCCTGCTCGTCGGGGTGGACGAGGTAGGCGTGGCGGTCACCGTAGGTGTTGTGCACCTCGACGACCGTGGCGATCCGGTCGCCGGCGCGGTCCAGGCACCAGAAGACGCTGATCGGGTTGAAGCAGTGGCCCAGGGCGCGCGCGTTGGCCGCCATCAGGATCCGGTCGGGTCGTGCGGTGACTTCCGCGGCGTCCCCGGCCGAGGCCAGGAAGGCCTCCAGGTTCGCGCGGATCGAGCGGTCGGGGTCACCCAGGTGGTCGCGGGCCTCGAACCTGCCGAGCGGACCGTGGTCCGGCAGGTCGTCGAGGTCGACCAGCCACATCCGCGAGGCGTGCTCGAACGTGCGGCGGAACGGCGTCCGGCGGGTGTGCCTGATCGTCGTCCGGTAGACGCTGCCGCGCCCGGCAGCCCCCCCGCTGGTTGAGGTTGAGGGCCGCCGGCCCGAACCGCGCCTGCGCTGGTTGAGGAAGGCGCCCCGGCGCCTGCGCTGGTTGAGGAAGGCGCCCCGGCGCCTGCGCTGGTTGAGGAAGGCGCCCCGGCGCCTGTCTCGAAACCCCCCGACGCACCTTCCCAGGTCAGGCCCAGGTGCTCCGCGGCGACCAGTCCGGAGCGGGCCCCGTCCTCGTGGAAGCCCCAGCCGTGGTAGGCGCCGGCGAAGGCGACGCGGGTGGTGTTGAGCTCGGGCAGCCGGCGCTGGGCGGCCACGGACTCGGGGGTGTAGAGCGGGTGCTCGTACTCCATCCGCTCGAGCACCGTGCCGGGGTCGACGAGGTCCTCGCCGCCCAGCGTGACCAGGTAGCGGGTCCCGGTGTCGAGCCGCTGCAGGCGGGTGAGGTCGTAGGTGACCGTGACCTGACCACGCGTGCCGGTCGGGCGACGGAAGTTCCAGGACGCCCGGGCCCGCTCGGCGCGGGGCAGCAGGCGGGTGTCGGTGTGCAGCAGCGCGGTGTTGGGGGAGTAGGGCATCGCGCCGAGCACCTCGCGCTGGGCCGTGGTCGGCTCGGCCAGCAGGGCCAGCGCCTGGCCGGGGTGCGTGGCGACGACGACCGCGTCGTACGTCGCGACCTCGCCGTTGCCGTCGGTGACCTCGACGCCCTCGGGTGTCTCGAGCACGGAGGTCACCTTGGTGCCGGTGCGGACGTCGGGCAGGCCGGCGGCGACCCGGGTGACGTACTCCCGCGAGCCTCCGGTGACGGTGCGCCACTGCGGCGAGCCGAAGATGCCGAGCATCCCGTGGTGCTCGAGGAACGCGAACAGGTAGCGCGCGGGGTAGTCCAGCGAGAGGTCCGGGTCGGTGGACCAGACGGCCGCGACGACCGGCTCCATGAAGTGTCGGGTGAAGTAGGCCGAGAAGCCGCCCTCCCGCAGGAACTCGCGCAGGGTCCGGTCGTCCTCCCCCGCCTGGGCGGCGAGCAGGGCCTTGGCCCGGCGGTGGAAGCGGGGGATCTCGGTGAGCATCCGCAGGTAGCCGGGCCTGGCGGCGGTGCGCCACGTCGGGAAGATGCCGGAGGCGCCCATCGCGCCGGCCCACTCCAGGCCGGTCCGGTCGTCGCGCACCGACATCGACATGTCGGACTCCTGGGTGGCGACGCCGAGCTCGGCGAACATCCGCAGCAGCGTCGGGTAGGTGCGCCGGTTGTGCACGATGAAGCCGGTGTCGATGGCCAGCGCGGCTCGGCCAGGCCGCTCGACGGTGTGGGTGTCGGCGTGGCCGCCGAGGCGGTCGTCGGCCTCGTAGACCGTGACCCGCGCGGACTTGGCGGCGACGTGGGCGGCGGTCAGCCCGGCCACGCCGGAGCCGATGACCGCGACCCGGCGTGCGGGGTCGTGTGCCATCAGACGTTCTCGAAGGCGAAGAGGGCGACGGGCTCGGAGGTCGGCACGTGCGAGCCGCCCTGCGGCTCGATCGTGATCCCGGCGCCGACGGCGTCCTTGGCGTCGCCGGAGAGCAGCACCGTGCTGGCGCCGTCCGGCATCAGCCCGGCGGGCACCATGCCCTTCTCGGCGTCCTGGAGCCACAGCTCGTAGACCTTGCCGTTCGGCGCGGCCGGCATGTTCTCCGTGAGCAGGACGGCCTGGTTCATCGACTTCGAACGGACCAGCGTGGCCTTGGCGCCGCTGTCGAACTCGTGCACGACCCGCTCGGCGTCGGGGGCCTGCAGCACCCGCTGGGTGGCGCTGGGCTGCACGCGGGAGGTGTCGCCGTCGCTGGTCGCCTGCCAGGCGACGGTGACGCCGGTGCCGATCAGCACCACCGCAGCGGCCGCCGCCGCCAGGCCGCGCAGCGGACGCCGGCGGCTCATCGGGACGACCGTGCCAGCGTCACGAGTGACCGGGTGGTCGGGAGCGACGGGGTGCTCGGGAGCGGCGGGGGGCGCCGGCCGGACCGACCTGATGTCCTGCAGGACCCGGTCCCGCATGGAGGCGGGCGGCTCCACGGCCGTGGTGAGGCTGAGCAGCGCGGCGGCCTCGCGGAGGTCGGCGACCTCTGCCTGGCACTCCGGGCACTGCTCGAGGTGGCGGGCGAACTGGGCCCGCTCGATGTCGTCGAGCGCGTCCACGGCGTAGGCGCCGGACAGCGCGTGAATGTCGTTCATGCTCCCACTCCCATCGCGTCTCGCAGACGGATCAGTCCGTCTCGGATCCTTGTCTTCGCGGTGCCGACCGGCAGATCCAGCATGGTCGCCACCTCCGTGTGTGTGTATCCCCCGAAGTAGGCCAGCTCGAGGGCCTCGCGCTGTACCTCGGTGAGGGTGCCGAGGGCGGTGCGCACCCGACGGGCCTCGAAGGTCGCCTCGACGGCCTCAGCCGTCGTGTCGTGCTCGACCGGCTGGTTCTTGTGGTGGTAGGACGTGTCGCGCCGGGTGGAGGCCTCGGCGGACCTGACGCGGTCGACCGCCTTGCGGTGCACCAACGTGAAGACCCACGAGATGGCGCTGCCCTTGGTCGGGTCGAACCGGGCAGCGGTGCGCCAGATGTCGAGCAGGGCCTCCTGGCACACCTCCTCGGCCTGGGCCCGGTCCCGGACCACACGCAGGGCGAGGCCGAAGATCCGCGACGAGACCGCGTCATACAGCTGGGCGAAGGCGGCTTCGTCGCCGCGCCCGGAGCGCTTGAGCAGCTCGGCGAGGTCACGGGACTCCGACGCCTTGGTGCCGGCGCCCTCGTCGGGCAGGGGGGTGAATGGGTCCACGAGGGCGATCCTTCCCTGTCGCTGGGAGATCATGTGTCTCAGCCCCTCGCCGTCAGGACGGTGTCGATGACGTAGACCGTGGCGTTGGCCGTCGCGATGTTGCCGCAGAGGACCTTGGCGCCGTCACCGGTCACGGTGAAGTCGCGGCCTGAGTTGTCGACGGTCACGAGGTTGCCCGCCAGCGTGCGGTGCGTGCCGACCAGCTGGTCGGGACCCAGCCGGCCCTTGATGATGTGGCTGCGCAGCATCGTGGTGAGCGCCTGCTGGTCGCCGAGGATCGCGTCGAGCGCGGCCGACGGGACCTCGTCGAAGGCGTCGTCGGTGGGGGCGAGGACGGTCAGTGCCTTAGCGGAGTTCAGGGTGTCGGCCAGGCCGGCCTTGCCGACCGCACCGGCCATCATCCGCAGGAGCGGGTTGGTGCTCGCCGCGGAGGCGACCGGGACGGCCGCCATGGCGGTGAACGAGCCGTCACCCTTTGTGGGGACGGCCGAGCAGCCCGGGCCGAAGGTGCCCGCCGCGGAGGCAGCGGCCGGGCCGGTGGAGGAGCCGCTGGTCGAGGAGCCGCTGGAGCTGCCGGAGCTGCTGAGGGAGCTCGACCCGTCCTCGCCACCGCCGCAGGCGGCGAGCCCGAGCGACAGCGCGACCGCGAGAGCGGCGGCGCCGGTGGCCCGGGTGGCGGGACAGTGCGTCATCGAGGAACCTTCCAGTGGCTGGTGTACCAGTGGTTCGCGGCCACCGGGCCTCCGGATTTGCTTCCCGACGAGTTTCTCCTCCGTCCGCGTCGGGTCACGCGACGGTCACGACGATCTCCTGGACGCCCGTGGCGCCCTCGGGGAACGGGGTAGCGCGTACGGCGTCCTGCCGCTCGCCGAGGCCGTCGAAGGCGCGCACGGCGAGCCGGTGCTCGCCGGATGCCGCGGTCCACGGCAGGTACCACTGGCGCCAGTAGTCCTGACCGCCCGACGGGCCCAGGCGCGCCTCCTGCCAGGCACCTCCGTCGAGGCGGACCTCGACGCGCTCGACGCCCCGGCGGTGCGGCGCCCAGGCGACGCCGCCGATGACCGTGCGACCGGGGTCGATCGTCGTGAGCGGCCGGGGGGTGTCGATCCGGCTGGAGATCTTGACGGGGGCGTCGGTGGCCCACTCCCGCACGGTCCAGTAGGCGTCCTGCTCGGCGTAGGTCGTGAGCGTCATCCGGCTGATCCACTTGGTGGCGCTGATGAAGCCGTACAGGCCGGGGACGACCATCCGGGCGGGGAAGCCGTGCTCGACGGGCAGCGCGGCGCCGTTCATGCCGATCGCGATCATCGCGTCGCGCCCGTCGGTGGCCAGGTCCAGGGGGGTGCTGATCGTCATCCCGCCGACGTCGGTGCTGAGGATCTGGTCGGCGCGGGTGGAGGCGACTCCGGCCCGGTCGAGCAGGGTACGCAGCGGCACCCCCCGCCAGCGGGCGGAGCCGACGTAGCTGCCACCGACGTCGTTGGAGACGCAGATGAGCGTGATGTCCCGCTCGATGAGCGGCATCGCGGCCAGCTCGGCGAAGGTGAAGGTGACCGGCGCGTCGACGTCACCGTCGATGGTGAGGGTCCACCCGTCGAGGTCGACACCGGGCAGCGTGAGCCGGGTGTCGATCCGGTAGAACTCGTCGCTGGGGGTGCGGAAGGGGCTGATCCCCGGGACCCGGTCGTCCAGTCCGGCGGGCAGCTCGGGGGCGGTGTCCGTGGCGGCCGCGAGCCGGACCGACGAGGGCCGGGTGCGCACCGTGGTGAGCAGGCGACCGGTGCCGGCCAGCACCGCGGCCGCGGCGGCGAGAGCGCCCGCCACCAGCAGGACGCTGCGACGGCCGGGGCTGCCAGGGCCAGTAGGGGTGCCAGTAGGGGTGCCAGTGGGGGTGCCGGCGGGGTTGCCGGGGGAGGCGCTGCGGTGCAGCCGGTCCAGGGCGCCGACCCCGGCCAGGGCGGTGGCCAGTCCGGGCAGGGCGTCGAAGGCGCCCGCCCCCGGCCGGGAGAGCGCGGCGAGCACCGCGACGGCGACCAGGGCGAGGAGCAGGGCGGCGCCGAGCGCGAAGCGGCGCCGCGAGAGCATCCCGGCGACGGCGGCCAGGAGCAGGGCTCCGAGCAGCACCGAGCCGATCAGGACCGGCTTGTCGGCCGTCCCGAAGGCACCGATCGCCCACTCCTTGACCGGCGTGGGGGTCAGGTCGATCACCGTGGAGCCGACCGCCGGGACCGGGGCGGCCGACGGGACCGTCAGCGCGGCGACGAGCTGGCCGGCGGCAACCCCGACGAGGGTGGCCAGGACGCCGAAGCCGGCGTGGAGCGGGCGGTTCGTCATGGGAGGGGTTCGGAGCGGCCGCCGCCCCGGATCCCGGCAGCCGCCGGACCGAAGGCCCGGCCCGGGTACCGGACCCGTCGCGGTGGGGCAGGATGTCGGTCATGACCGACGTCCCCACCGAGCTGGTCCACCTCACGGTCGCCGACGCGGTCGCCACGATCACGCTCGACGCGCAGCACAACCGCAACGCGCTCTCGCGCCAGCTGGTCAGCGAGCTGTTCGCGCACCTCGAGACCGCGTCGGCCGACCCGGAGGTGCGGGTCGTGCTCCTGCAGGCCGCGGGCCGGGTGTTCTGCTCCGGGGCGGACCTCGCCGAGGCCGCCGGGGAGGGGATGGAGGAGGGGACCCGGCGGATCGTCGACCTCCAGCGCCTGCTGGTCGCCCTCGACAAGCCCGTCGTGACCCGGGTGCAGGGGGCGGTGCGGGCCGGCGGGATCGGCCTGGTGGCCGCCTCGGACCTCGTGGTGGCCGCCGAGGAGGCGACCTTCGCGCTCACCGAGGTGAAGCTCGGCCTGGCGGCCGCGATCATCTCGCTGACCGTGCACCACCGGATGAACCCGCGCGCCGCGGCGCTGACCACCCTGGGGGGCGAGGTGTTCACCGGCCGCGAGGCCGCAGCGTACGGGCTGGTGACCACGGCCGTGCCGGTGGACGGGCTCGACGACGAGGTGGCGCGGGTCTGCGCCTCGCTGGCGACCGGCACCGCGCAGGGCCTGCGGGAGTCCAAGCGGATCCTCAACCGCGAGCTCCTGGCCCGCATCGACGCCCACGGGGAGGAGATGGCGCAGCTGAGCACCAGGCTCTTCGCCTCCGAGGAGGCCCGCGCGGCGATGACGGCGTTCCTGGAGCGCGCCAGGTAGGGGACAGGTCGCGGGGACGGGCAACCCTTCGGGTGGCCCACCGGGTCTCACCCGGCATGACAGCACTGGCGGCGACGCGCGGGCTCGCGTCCGACACGGGAGGAACGGTGGGGCGGGTCGACTTCGACGACTTCGTCGTCGCGCGCTCCTCCGGCCTGCTCCGGACGGCGTACCTGCTCACCCACGACCACGCGCTGGCCGAGGACCTCCTGCAGACCGCCCTGACCAAGGCGTGGTTCGCCTGGTCGCGGATCGAGGGTCGCCCGGAGCCGTACGTGCGCAAGGTCCTGGTCAACACCTACGCCTCCTGGTGGCGGCGGCGCTGGAACGGCGAGCTGGCCACCGGGGAGCTGCCCGAGCGGGGCCGGGCCGGCCAGGCGGGCGACGCGACGGAGGCCAGCGACACCGGCCACGACCTGTGGCAGGCCATGGCCCGGCTTCCGCGCCGGCAGCGCGCCGTCGTCGTCCTGCGCTACTTCGAGGACCTCACCGAGGCCGAGACCGCGCGCCTGCTGGGTTGCTCGGTCGGCACGGTCAAGAGCCAGTCCAGCAAGGCGCTGGCCAAGCTGCGCATCGATCCTGCGCTCGCCCCCGACCCCACGACCAACCCCATGTCCAGCCCCACGACCAGCCCGGGAGAGGACCTTCGATGAACACCCTCGACGACCTGCGCGGCACCCTCGACCGGCAGGCCTCCGGGCTGGACGACCCGGCCCTGCGCGACCGGCCGGGGGCGGTGCGCGGGCGGGTGCGCGTCGCCCGACGACGCCGGCAGGCCGGGGTCGCCGGGGCGCTGGCGCTGGTGCTGGCGACCGCCGGCGTCTCGGCGCTCGGCCTGCGCGGCGACGGCTCGGCCGACCGGCAGTTCGCCGGGGCGACCGCCCCCGCGTCGATGCGGTCCCTGGGCTACGCGTTCGACTTCGCGAGGGGGGTCGAGGGCGAGGCCCGCGCCCGGCTCCGGCTGGACCGCTCCGAGCAGCCCCGGCTGGTCAGCTGGGCCACCGCGGGGGCCGACGACCAGGTCACCCTGCGGGTCGCGGGCCAGGACCCGCGCACCCTGAGGGGCGACGACTTCGGCGACTTCCTGTTCCTGGCGCCGGGCACCCGCGGTGCCGTGACGCTCCGGGGCCGGGGCGACGTCGCGCTCGCGGTCTACGACCTGCGCGACGTCGCGCCGAAGGGCTACACGCGGGACGGCATCACCTTCCGCGACGACGTCGGGGGGCAGCGGCTGCTCGGCGCCGTCATCGGGGCCGCGGGGGAGGCCGAGACCTCGCTGCGGGTCACGGCCGAGCCCGGTCAGCTCCCAGTCTCCTACCTGTGCTCGGCGGGGCCGGAGGGCTCCTACCTGCACCTCTCCGTCAACGGCGGCGAAGTCGTCTTCGGGGGCGGGTGCGACGACGCCACGTTCGACCCCGCGGCCGCGGGCGGGTTCTCGAGCCGCCTCGGAGCCGGCGAGGCGGACGACGTGCGCCTGCGCATGTGGGTGACGCAGGGCCGGGACGGTGATCTCGTCCGGGACGCCGACGTGCGGATCGGGATCGGGGCCTACGCGCCGGCCCCGAGCGTGGGGACCCTCGCCGGCACCCCGCTGACCTCGAGGATCGAGTACGAGGGCCATCGGTGGCGGCTGGGCGACTGGAAGTCGTCCGAAGGGGGCAGGCGTGATCTCGAGGTGGCCGGGCTGCCGGGCCGGGAGACCTTGGTCGTGATGTCCTTCGCCCACCTCCGCTCGGGGACCGTCCGGACGCTGGAGAACGGTGCGCGGGCCTCCTCCACCTTCGCCACCGGCGGGGCCGGCAGCACCCTGGCCGTGGTGCCCGTCGGCGGTGGCACGGTGGGGCTGCGGGCCACCGGGGACGTGGGTCCGCGCCTCGGGCTGGGGCTGGCCAGGTACGTCCGGGCTGACTGAGTGCCGGCCGGCCCCAGCGGGTAGGCTCTTCCACTCCCCGGCCCGCGGTGCGGCGCCGGCGGGTGGGGGTAGCTTTCGGGTCTGAGGGGAATCGCGTTGTCAGAAGAGCTCGTCGAGCACGAAGTCGCTCAGGAGCAGGCGTTCGTCGACCGGGTCTACGTCCAGCTCGCGACGTCCGCCAGGGCCGCGCAGCAGCTCGCCCGGGAGGGCTACGAGCGGGGCCGGCTCGGTCACGAGGGTGGTCTCGTCGAGCGGGACGCGATGGTCTTCCAGGCCGCGAAGCGGATCGCCGAGCTCGACGCCGCGCACGAGGGCCTGGTCTTCGGGCGCCTCGACCTGCGGCCCGAGCTCGACACCGAGCCTCGCTACGTCGGCCGGATCGGCCTGCGCGACGAGAACCGCGACTCCCTGCTGATCGACTGGCGCGCCCCGGCCGCGGCCGTCTTCTACCAGGCCACCGCGGCCGAGCCGCACGCCGTCGTCCGCCGCCGGGTGCTGCGCTGCCTCGGCCCGAAGGTGACCGGGGTCGAGGACGAGCTGCTCGACCCGGAGAGCCCGGGCGCCGAGACGCTCCCGATCATCGGCGAGGGCGCGCTGATGGCGCAGCTCTCCCGCGCGCGGGACCGCTCCATGCACTCGATCGTCGCGACCATCCAGGCCGAGCAGGACAAGGCGATCCGGGCCCCCGCCAAGGGCGTCGTCACGATCTCCGGGGGGCCCGGCACCGGCAAGACGGTCGTCGCGCTGCACCGGGCGGCGTTCCTCCTCTACACCGACCGGCGTCGCTACGAGCGCGGCGGCGTGCTGGTGGTGGGGCCCAGCGGTGTCTTCATGCGCTACATCGAGCGGGTGCTGCCCTCCCTCGGCGAGACCGCGGTGGCGCTGCGCTCGCTGGGCGAGGTCGTCGACGGTGTGCGCGCCACCCGCCACGACGAGCCGGCGGTGGCCGACGTCAAGGGCTCCGAGCGGATGGCCGAGCTGGTGCGGCGTACGGCGCGCCAGCAGGCGCCGGGCACTCCGGAGGAGTTCCGGGTGTTCTGGCGCGACGACACGATCGTGCTGGATCGCGGCGTCCTCGGTCGGCTGCGGCGCCAGCTGATGTCGCAGGGCCGGCGCAACCGCCAGCTGCCGCGCGTCGCGCACACCCTGCTCGACGCCATGTGGCGCCAGGTCCGCGGTGAGCGCGGACGGGAGCGGGGCCGCGAGGCGTTCAACGAGGACATGCTCTCCGACCCGCGCTTCATGGACTTCGCGGTGGGCTGGTGGCCCCCGCTGGACGCGCCCACGGTGCTCGGCTGGCTGCGCGACCCCGAGCTGCTGGCCCGGGTGGCCGACGGCCTGCTGAGCGCCGAGGAGCAGCTGCTGCTCTCGAAGTCGTGGGCCGGCGAGCCGACCCTCGCGGTCGAGGACGTGCCGCTGATCGACGAGCTGCGCTACGCGCTGGGGGACGTCCCGGCCAGGACCGAGGACGAGCGCGACCTCGACGACACGCTGTCAGCGGCCGAGGGCGGTGTCGACATGCAGGAGCTGATGACGGCGGCCGACCGCGAGTACGCCCCCACCGGGCGGGCCTGGGCCCCGCCCTCGCACCGGATCGAGGACGACCCCTTCGCGCACGTGCTCATCGACGAGGCGCAGGACCTCACGCCGATGCAGTGGCGGATGGTCGGACGCCGCGGGCGCACCGCGTCGTGGACGATCGTCGGCGACCCGGCGCAGTCGTCGTGGCCGGTGCCCGAGGAGTCCGCCGTGGCGCGGGCCGCGGCGCTCGAGGGCAAGGTGGTCCACGAGTTCCACCTCTCGACGAACTACCGCAACTCCTCGGAGATCTACGACCACGCCGCGGCGTACGCCGCCCGCGTCGGCCTTGACGCCGACCTGCCGACGGCGGTCCGCTCGACCGGCGAGGAGCCGCGCGTCGTCACCGGCAGCACCGACCTCGAGGAGGCGACCCGGGAGGCCGTCACCGACCTCGCCGCCCGGGTCGCCGGCACCGTGGGGATCGTCGTGCCGGTTGCCCGGCGCTCCGAGGTCAACGGGTGGCTGGCCTCCTGGTCCGAGCTTGCCGATGACGCCGCCGGCGCCCGCGCCGCGGTCGACTCCCGGGTCACGCCGTCGGGGGAGGACCGCGTCGTCGTGCTCACCGGTCTGGACACCAAGGGCCTGGAGTTCGACGGCATCGTCGTCGTGGCCCCCCAGGAGATCGAGGACGAGTCGGTCACCGGCCGCGCCACCCTCTACGTCGTCCTCACCCGCGCCACCCAGCTCCTCACCACCGTCTCCTGACCCACCCCGCCACCCCGACCCCGCTGGTCGAGGTGCGAAGGCGCCCGGCCCGACCCCGCTGGTCGAGGTGCGAAGGCGCCCGGCCCGACCCGCTGGTCGAGGTGCGAAGGCGCCCGGCCCGACCCGCTGGTCGAGGTGCGAAGGCGCCCGGCCCGACCCGCTGGTTGAGGTGCGAAGGCGCCTGGCCCGACCCGCTGGTTGAGGTGCGAAGGCGCCCGGCGCCTGAGCCTCGAAACCCCGTGAGCCACCGCAACAGCACCGCCGACCGACGGGCGCCGCGCACCCGTCTCAGCCCTGCTCGGCCCCGGGGTCGGCGAGCGAGTCGCGCCAGGAGTGACGCGGGGCGTACCCGAGCAGGTCGCGCGCCTTGTCGATGGCGTAGAAGGTCTCGTCGCGACCCATCTCCCGGCGGACCTCCACCCCGTCGTAGAACCGGTCCCTGATCTCCGTGCTCGTCGCCGCCACGGACATGTCGGCGTTGGCGACGTTGAACACCTCGTAGCCCAGCCCGTCGGTCTCGAGGCAGCACTGCACCAGCTGGCCCAGGTCGCGGGTGTCGATGTAGGCGAAGATGTTGCGGCGCCTCAGCGCCGGGTCCTCGAGGAAGGCCGGGAACATCTCGGCGTACTCGTGCGGCTCGATGACGTTGTTGATCCGCAAGCCGTAGATGTCCGCCCCGGTGCGGGCCTGGAAGGAGCGCGCCGTCACCTCACCGGCCACCTTCGACATCGCGTAGGCGTCCTCGGGCACCGTGGGGTGCTCCTCGTCGACCGGCACGTAGAGCGGGCGCCGCTCGCCCTGGGCGAAGCACACCCCGTAGGTCGTCTCCGAGGAGGCGAACACGATCTTGCGCACCCCCAGCCGGGTCGCGGCCTCGAGCACGTTGTAGGTGCTGAGGACGTTCGTCGCGTACGTCGCGGCGTCCGACGTCAGCAGGATCCGCGGTACCGCAGCGAAGTGCACGACGGCGTCGTACGAAGGCTGCTCGGGCAGCTCCAGCTCGTCGAACGTGGCCAGCCCGGCCAGCGCCGAGTAGGTCTCGCCGGCATCGGTGAGGTCGACCCGGAGGTCGGCGACCGCCGGGTGCTCCAGCGCCACGAGGTCGGCGTTGGTGACGTGGTGGCCCTGCTCGGCGAGGTGAGCGGCGACGTGTCTGCCGGCCTTGCCGCTGCCGCCGGTGAAGAAGATGCGCATGACTCTTTGTACCCGTACCGCCCTACACTCCGGCGATGGACCTGAGCGAGTACCTCACTTCGGACGCGACGACCCTGGCCGGCCTGGTGGCCGAGAACGAGGTCACGGCCGTCGAGCTGCTGGCCCTGGCCCGGGAGCGCTGCGACGCGGTCAACCCGGTGATCAACGCGGTGGTCGCTCCGCTGACCGAGGTCGCGGATGCCCGCGCGGCCGATCCGGACCTGTCGGGCCCCTTCGCCGGTGTCCCGTTCCTGGTCAAGGATCTCGGGCAGGAGTACGCCGGCTTCGCGACGTCCAACGGCTCGCGCGCCCTGGCCGACGACGTCGCCGGGGAGCACGCCCTGGTGACCCAGCGCTTCCTCGAGGCGGGACTGGTCGTCTTCGGCAAGACGAACACGCCCGAGTTCGGCGCGAAGGGTGTCACGGAGCCCGAGCTGTGGGGCGCCGCCCGGAACCCCTGGGACCTCGCTCGCACCCCGGGTGGTTCCTCGGGTGGCTCTGCTGCGGCCGTCGCCGCGGGCATCGTGCCGGCCGCCGGCGCCAACGACGGCGGCGGCTCGGTGCGGATCCCGGCGGCCTGCAACGGCCTGGTGGGGCTCAAGACCAGTCGCGGGATCGGCCCCTACGGCCCGCAGACCGGCGAGACGATGTTCGGGATGGTGACCCAGGGCGTCGTCTCCCGGACCGTGCGGGACAGCGCCGGCCTGCTGGACGCGATCATCGGCCCCGACCCGGGCGTCGGCTACGCAGCGGCGCTTCCCGGCGTGCCGTTCGCCGAGATGATCACCCGGCCACCGGGCACGCTGCGGATCGGCTACTCCTCGTCGTCCGCCATCAACGCTCATCCGGACCGTGAGGCGGTCGCGGCCGTCGAGTCCGCTGCGGCGCTGCTCACCGAGCTGGGGCACGAGGTGGAGGAGGTCTCGCCGCCCCACGACGACGAGGCGCTGGCCCGGGACTTCCTGACGATCTGGTTCGCCCAGCTCCACGTCCAGGTCGCCGACGTCAAGCGACGTCTGGGCTCACCCGACTCGCACTTCGAGGCCGACACGCTGGCCTCCGCCGAGCTCGGCCGGGCGGCCGGGATGCTCCCGCTGGTCCGGTCGATGGCGAACGTCAACGACCATGTCCGGGCCCTCGCCGCGTTCCACGAGACCTACGACCTCCTTCTCACCCCGACGCTGGCCACGCCCCCGCTCGAGGTCGGGGCGCTCACGTCCTCCCACCGGCTCCAGAGCGCGGCGCGGGTGGTCGCGAAGGTCCGGGCCGGCAGGCTGCTCGCGGCGACGGGGGTGCTCGACCAGCTGATCGCCGACAACATCGGGTGGGTGCCGTACACCCAGCTCGCCAACCTGACCGGACGGCCCGCGATCAGCGTGCCGCTGCACTGGACGGACACCGGTCTGCCCCTGGGTGTGCAGCTCGTCGGCCGTCTCGGTGCCGACGGCCTGCTGCTCCAGCTGGCCGCCCAGCTCGAGGAGGCACAGCCGTGGTCCCACCGCTACGCCCACCTCGACCGGGCGCTCACCGGTCCGCAGCCGGTCCCCACCCCGTAGGACCTGTCGGGGGTGCCGGCGGGGACGGCCCATCTGCGCCGCCTCGGCTGGCCCTAGGCTTGCCGCCATGAACTCCCAGCCTGATGCCCGGACTGCGATCGAGGCGCTCCAGGGGCACGAGGCGTGGGCGATCATCCGGCGCTCCACCCGGGCCGGGGACCGCGACACCGTCGGCCTGGTCGGCGGGAAGCGGCAGGTGGTCGAGTCGATCCTCGACATCCCGCTCGAGGCGGGCGCCCCGGCCGACGGGCACATCGCCGACCGGCTGGTCGCCATCCCCTTCCGGCAGGTCGCCGAGCGCGGCTTCGAGGCCCACGACGACGGCACCCCGCTGGTCGTGGTCGACATCGAGACCGAGCTGGAGTTCTCCGTCGCCGAGGTGGTCGACGCGATCGACGACACCGGCATCGACTTCACCGACCGCGGCGGCTTCGGCACCGACGACGAGACCTACGGCGAGCTGGTCGACTCGATCATCACCGACGAGATCGGGCAGGGTGAGGGTGCCAACCTGGTCATCGGCCGGCACTACCGCGCCCAGGTCGCCGACTGGGGCGTGGACAAGGCCCTCACCGTCTTCCGCCGCCTGCTCGAGCGCGAGCGCGGCGCCTACTGGACCTATCTGTTCTTCACCGGTGACCGCTACCTGATCGGGGCCAGCCCCGAGCGCCACGTCTCGATCCATCCCGTCCGCGACGGAGACGAGCGAGGAACGAGCGAGCGACCGAGCGGGCAGTCCGGTCCCGTCCGCGACGGAGACGAGCGAGGAACGAGCGAGCGACCGAGCGGGCAGTTCGCCCTGGCCGACGTCCGGATGAACCCGATCAGCGGCACCTTCCGCCTCCCGCGCGACCCCGAGGTCGACGTCAAGCGCGGCCTCCTCGACTTCCTCGCCGACGAGAAGGAGATCTACGAGCTGTTCATGGTCGTGGACGAGGAGCTCAAGATGATGTGCGACATCTGCCACGAGGGTGGCCAGGTGCTCGGGCCGTTCCTCAAGCCCATGAGCCGCCTCGTGCACACCGAGTACCTCCTCGCCGGACGCACGCACCGCGACCCCCGCGAGGTGCTCCGCGACACGATGTACGCCGCCACCGTCACCGGGAGCCCGGTGGAGAACGCCTGCCGGCTGATCAAGCGCTACGAGACCGAGGGACGCGGCTACTACGGCGCCGCGCTGGCGATCCTGGGCCGCGACAGCGTCGGCGGCCCGGTCGTGGACAGCCCGATCGTGATCCGGACCGCCGACGTCGACCTCGCGGGCAACCTCCGGGTCACCGCCGGCGCCACCCTGGTGCGCGACTCCGACGCGGCCTACGAGGTGGCCGAGACGCACGCCAAGGCCGGCGGCATCCTCAGCGCCTTCGGCCTCGTCGAGCCGGCGCCCGTGCCGCGGCTCAACGTCGCCGAGCTGGTCAGCGACGAGGACGTGCTGCTCGCGCTGAACGCCCGCAACCGCCGGCTCTCGTCGTTCTGGCTCACCGATCAGGGCGACTCCGCGCCCGACCCGCGGCTGGCCGGCCGGAGCGTGGTGATCCTGGACGGCGAGGACGACTTCGTCAACATGCTGCGCCACCTGCTCGGCGTGCTCGGCCTGAGCAGCCGCGTGGTGCGCCACGAGGAGTACGTCACCGGCTCGCTCGACGGGGCCGACCTGGTCATCGTCGGGCCCGGCCCCGGCGACCCGCGCGACGGCACGGACCCGAAGATGGCCCGGCTGCGGGCCGCGGTCGGCGAACTGCTCGCCGCCGGCCGACCGTTCCTGGCGGTCTGCCTGGGCCACCAGGCGCTGTGCCACCAGCTCGGCCTGGATCTGGCCTACAAGGACATCGTCTTCCAGGGCACGCAGTCGCCGGTCGAGATCGAGGGCCGCACCGAGCGGGTCGGCTTCTACAACACGTTCGTGGGCCGGGTCGGGGACGCGGCCCTGCCCGACGGGGTCGTGGTGGAGACCGACCCGGAGTCCGGCGACATCCACCAGGTGCGCGGACCGCACTACACCGGGATCCAGTTCCACGCCGAGTCGATCCTCACCCAGCACGGCTACGACCTGCTGCACGAGATCGTCGCGCGCCTGCTGCTCGAGCGCTAGGAAGTCCCGGTGGCGCGCGGGGTGCCGGACGTGGTGGTCGTCGACCACCACGACTCCTACACCTGGAACCTCGTGCACCTTCTCGCCGAGGTGACCGGCGTGCTGCCGGCGGTCGTCCAGCATGACGAGGTCGGGGTGGACGACGTGCTGCGCCACTCCCACGTCGTGCTCTCGCCGGGCCCGGGCCGACCGGACGACCCAGCGGACTTCGCGGTCGGCCGCGAGGTGCTGCTGGCCGCGACACGGCCGGTGCTCGGGGTCTGCCTGGGGATGCAGGGCCTGGTCGTGGCGTACGGCGGGCGAGTCGAGCGGGTCGACCCGGGCCACGGTGTGCTCGCCGAGGTGGGGCACGACGCCACCGGCCTGTTCGCCGGGGTGCCGCAGGGCTTCGCCGCGGTGCGCTACCACTCGCTGGCCGCGGTGGCGCTGCCTCCGTGCCTGCGGGTCATCGCCCGCGACGCGGTGAGCGGGCTGACGATGGGCGTCGCGCACGCCGACCTGCCGCTGGTCGGCGTGCAGTTCCACCCCGAGTCGATCCTCTCCGAGCACGGCGCGAGCCTGGTGGCGAACTTCCTGGGCGGGTCGTGGTGACGCCCGCGGCGAGCGGCGACGCGGCGGCGTGGTTCGTCGAGGTGGCGGCACACCACCCGCGGTGCTTCTGGCTGGACGGCGGCGGGGCGCGGGACTGGTCCGGGCGCCGCTCGATCATCGGCTGGCTCGACGGGGACGACGTGTCGCTGACGTACTCGGCGCGGGCCGGCGAGGTGCGGCGCCACGTCCACGGTCGCTCGGAGGTGGTCGGCACCGACGTCTTCGCCGTGCTCGAGGGCGAGCTGGCCGCCGGTGGCCCGAGGGACCAGTGGTTCGGCTACCTCGGGTACGCCGCCCGCCCGGACCTCCCGGCCCGACCGGACCCCGAGCTGCCGGACGCGGTCTGGATGCGGACCCGACACGTCCGCGTGTTCGACCACGCACCGGGGCCCGGGGGGCTCGAGGCGGTCGCCGCGCCACCCCCTCCGCCCACGGGCGCGGTCGGCGTCCCGCTGGAGTACGCCGCGGCGTACGCGCGGGTGCAGGAGCAGCTGCACGCCGGCAACTCCTACGAGGTGAACCTGACCCACCGGCTCGCGGTGCCCGCCGACCTCGACCCGGCCGCGGCGTACCTGCGGCTGCGCGCGCTCAACCCCGCGCCCTACGCCGGGTTCCTCCAGCACGACGTGGCGGGCCACCGCGCCTGGCTGCTCAGCTCCTCGCCGGAGCGCTACGCGGTCGTCGGCGCCGATCGCACCATCGAGACCCGGCCGATCAAGGGCACCACCCCGCGCGCGGCCGACCCCGATGAGGACGCCGAGCTGCGGCACCGGCTGGCGACCGCGGCGAGGTTCCGCAGCGAGAACCTGATGATCGTCGACCTGCTGCGCAACGACCTCTCGATGGTCTGCGAGCCGGGCAGCGTCAGGGTGCCCGAGCTGATGCGGGTCGAGTCGTACCCCAGCGTGCACCAGCTGGTCTCGACCGTCCGGGGCCGCCTGCGCGACGAGGTCTCGACGGTGGCGGCGCTGCGGGCCCTCTTCCCGGCCGGCTCCATGACCGGTGCCCCGAAGCTGCGCACGATGGCGATCATCGACGACGTCGAGGCGACCGCCCGCGGGGTCTACGCCGGTGCGTTCGGCTGGCTGGCCGCCGACGGCCGGGCCGACCTCGGGGTGGTGATCCGCTCGCTGACCACCTCCGGCGACGGCCGGTGGCGGTTGGGCACCGGGGGCGGCATCACCGTGCACTCCGACGTCGCCGAGGAGCACGCCGAGTCCCGTTGGAAGGCGGAGCGGCTGCTGCGGGTGCTCGACCCGGGCTAACCGCCGCGCGGGTCCGCCTCGGCGGGCGAGGCGGGGGCGTTCGCCACCAGCGTGGCCATCACCTGCCGGGTGGTGCGGACGACGGCCGCGGGGTCGGCGGGGGCGAGCTGCACGGCGTTGATGGTCTCGACCAGCCGGCCGGTCTGCACGAAGCCGGTCACCAGGGTCGCCCGGCGGTTCCGGTTCACGACGAGGCGGGCGGCGTCCGCCCCCGGCACCCGGACCTCGGTGACCGTGCCGTCGATGCGGCCCATCGAGGTGAACGCCTCGTCGAAGCCCCCGTCGAACCACAGGTAGGTCACGTTGAGGGTCGCTCCGCCCTCCTCGACCGGGAGGAAGGCGCACCGGGGGGCCTGCGCGGTGCCGGTCTCCACGGTCACCTCGGCGCCCAGCGCCCGCCCGACCCGCCGCGCGCTGAGGTCGTCGCATGGGTTCCACGTCGGCCGCCCCGACTCTGGGCCGGACTCTGGGCCGGACGAAGGGCCCGACGAAGGGCCCGACGAAGGGCCCGACGTGGCTGCTGACGTCGACGGGTCGTCTGCCCCGCACGCCGCCAGCGGCACCAGCAGGGCGAGCAGCCCGGCCCGGAGCGCCCGGCTCACCCGGTCACCGCCACCACGCCGGTCTCGCCGAGCGGCCGGGTCCGGCCGGGCAGCCGGAAGGTGAGCCGCGCGCCACCGGCGGGCGACGCGCCCGCCTCGGTGGAGCCGGCGTGCCGGTTCGCCACCTGCTGGACGATGGAGAGACCGAGGCCGGATCCGGGCATCGAGCGGGACTCCTGGGAGCGGTAGAAGCGTTCGAAGACGTGTGGCAGGTCGGCCGGCGAGATCCCGTCCCCCTGGTCGTCCACCACGACGGCGCCCTGCGCGAGCCGGACGGTGACGGTGCCGCCCGCCGGGCTCCACTTCGCGGCGTTGTCGAGCAGGTTGGTGACCGCCCGCTCGAGGGCCGGGGGCTCGCCGACCACCCACCACGGCTCGGTCGTCACGTCGAAGACGATCCCCTGGGCGCGCCGACGCACCCGGGCGACCGCGCGGTCCACGATCTCGGCGAGGTCGACGGACTCCACGACGTGGGTGAGCGGCTCGTCGCGGGCCAGCTCGACGAGGTCGCCGATCAGCGTCGTGAGCTCCTCGGTCTGGGCGCGCAGGTCGACCAGCAGCTCGGAGCGGGCCTCGGGCGGCAGACCCCCGGCCTGGTCGGCCTGGGCCAGCAGGTCGATGTTGGTGCGCAGCGAGGTCAGCGGCGTGCGCAGCTCGTGGCCGGCGTCCGCGACCAGCTGGCGCTGCCGGTCCCGGGAGGCGGACAGCGCGGTGAGCATCTGGTTGAACGCCGCCGCGAGGCGCGCGATCTCGTCGGCGCCCTCGACCGGCAGCGGGGTGAGGTCCTCGGTGCGGGCGATGTGCTCGACCGAGGTGGTCAGCCGGCGCACCGGGCGCAGGCCGTTGCGGGCCACCGCCCAGCCGGCCATGCCCGCGGCGATCACCCCGGCCAGCCCGAAGATCAGCATCACGCCCCCGAGCTTCGTGAGGACCCGTTCCTGCGGCTCCAGGGACTGGGCGATGACCAGGGACTGGCCGTCGGTGGTGGTCGGGACCGCGACGACGCGGTACGTCGTGCCGGAGACGGAGGCGGTCCGGATGCTCGACCGGGAGACGCCGGAGGCGACCTGGAACTCGGAGCGGCCCAGCGAGAGCTGCGGGCCGTCGTCGAGGACCACGCCGGTGCCGTCGTCGTAGATGAAGGCGATCCGGACGTCGGAGGCACCCAGGGCCCACGACGGCAGCTTGTAGTCGTTGGTGATCCGGGCCAGGGCGTTCGACTGGGCGGCGGCGTTGGCGCGCGCCATCAGGGAGTCGTCGAGGGAGTGCTGCAGCTGCATCCGGACCGTGAAGTAGGCCCCGCCCGCCACGAAGGCCACGGCCAGGCCGACCGCGATCGTGGTCAGCAGCGTGACCCGGCTGGCCAGCGAGGCGCGGTAGCGCCAGCGCGCCGGGTCGGCGGTGTCGGCGGTGTCGTCGGGGTCGGGCCGGGGGCTCATGACTCCTTCAGCACGTAGCCCACCCCGCGCACGGTGTGGATCAGCCGCGGCTCGTCGCCGGCCTCGGTCTTGCGGCGCAGGTACCCGACGTACACCTCGAGGGAGTTGGCCGTGGTCGGGAAGTCGAAGCCCCAGACCTCCTCGAGGATGAAGGAGCGCTCCAGCACTCGCCGCGGGCGACGCAGGAACATCTCGAGCAGGGTGAACTCGGTGCGGGTCAGCTCGATGCCGCGGCCGGCGCGCCGCACCTCGCGGGTCGCGACGTCCATGGTGAGGTCGGCGAAGGAGAGCGTCTCGTCGTCGGCGTCCTCGGCCGGGACGACGCGGCGCAGCAGCGCGCGCAGCCGGGCCAGCAGCTCCTCGAGGGCGAACGGCTTGGTGAGGTAGTCGTCGGCCCCGGCGTCGAGACCGTCGACCCGGTCGCCGACGGCGTCCCGCGCGGTGAGCACCAGGATCGGCACGTGGTTGCCGGCCGTGCGCAGCGCCCGGGTCGCCTCGATGCCGTCCAGGCGCGGCATCATCACGTCCATCACGACGACGTCTGGCCCCGTCCCGGCGATCCCGGCGAGGGCCTCGGCCCCGTCGGTCGCCAGCGAGACGTCGTAGCCGTTGAACTCCAGCGATCGACGCAGCGACTCCCGGACGGCCTTGTCGTCGTCGACGACGAGGACGCGGGGCCGGGCCGCGGGGCCGGGGGCGGTGGCAGTCACGTGCCCACTGTGCCAGCCCCGCCTGAGCCGGGACTGAGAGCGGGGAACCTGCGCGACCGGCTGCGCGTGACGGTGCGACCGCCTACGGTTCAACCCGGGGCGACCACCAAGGGGACGTCGCCCCTCGAGGGGTGTCGGATGGTGCAGCAACAGGTTCAGCGGCAGGTCGGGCGGCAGACCCGGTGGCAGGTCGAGCGGAGGGGAGTCGCCGTGCTCCTCGGCGCCCTGCTGGTGGCCACGATGCTCGTCGCCGGCAGCCCGGGCGCCCGCGCCGAGGACGGCCCGAGCCGGGCCCGGGCCGCGGACCGGGCCAGTGACCGGGCGGTGCTGGGTGGCACCGGGGCGGCCGCACGCACGACCACCCGGCTGCCGGACCGGTTCCGCGACGAGGTGGTCGTCGACGGTCTCGACGAGCCGACGTCCGTCGCCTTCTCGCCCGACGGCCGGGTCTTCGTCGCGGAGAAGAGCGGGGTCGTCCTGGTGCTCGACGACCTCGACGACAGCTCACCGACGGTCTTCGCCGACCTCTCGGTGAACGTCAACAACCTCTACGACCGGGGGCTGCTCAGCCTGGTGCTCGACCCGGGCTTCCCGGCGAAGCCGTACGTCTACGTCAGCTACGCCTACGACCACGTGCTCGGCGACCCGGCCCCGGCGCCCCGGTGGGGCTCGCCCGGCCAGGCCTACGACGACTGCCCGGACCCGCCCGGCGTGAACGACGAGGGCTGCCTCGCGAGCGGACGTGTCTCGCGGCTCACCGCCGAAGGCGACACGATGACCGGCGCGGAGCGGGTGCTGGTGGAGGACTACTGCCTGCAGTTCCCCAGCCACGCCACCGGCACCCTGGCCTTCGGCCCCGACCAGATGCTCTACGCCAGTGGCGGCGACGGCGCGAGCTACACCCACCTGGACTACGGGCAGACTGGCAACCCCTGCGGCGACCCCGTCGACGAGGGCGGCTCCCTGCGCTCCCAGGACCTGCGCACCCCCGGCGACCCGGTCGGCCTCAGCGGCACGGTCATCCGGATCGACCCCGCGAGCGGCCTCGCGGCCGGCGACAACCCCCTCCACGAGGCTGCCGACGAGAACGCGCGCCGCATCGTCGCGACCGGGATGCGCAACCCGTTCCGCCTCGCCTTCCGGCCCGGGACGTCCCAGCTGTACGTCGGGGACGTCGGCAGCACCCGGTTCGAGGAGATCAACCGGCTCAACCACCCGCCCGGGCGCCCGGTGCCCAACTTCGGCTGGCCCTGCTACGAGGGACCGGGGCGCAACCCTGCGTGGGACGCCCTCGACAAGCCGATCTGCGAGGGCCTCTACACCGAGGGATCGGTCTCGGCGCCGTTCTACGGCTACCCGCGTCGCAACCGGGTCGCCCCGGACGAGAGCTGCCCGGTGGGTTCGTCCGCCGTCTCGGGGCTGGCGTTCGGGACCAACGCCGACTACCCGGCGAGCTACCGCGGCTCCCTGGTGTTCTCCGACTTCGCCCGGGGCTGCATCTGGGCGTTGGCGAAACGGCGCAACGGCAGCCCCGACCCGACGAGCGCCCGGATCCTGGTGGAGGGCGCACGCAGCCCGGTCGGCCTCGTCACCGGCCCGGCCGGCGAGCTCTACTACGTCGAGCTGGGGGTCAACGACCTCGGCTACCCCGATCCGGAGGCCGGCGCGATCCACCGGATCCGCTACTACCCCGGGAACCAGCCGCCGGTCGTGAGCCTGCAGGCGGACCGCACCTCGGGGGCCCTCCCGCTGACCGTGCACCTGGACGCCTCGGGCTCCAGCGACCCCGACGGCGACCCGCTCTCCTACGCCTGGGACCTCGACGACGACGGCGAGTACGACGACGCCACCGGCGCGCAGGTGAGCCGGACCTTCGTGGAGGCGGTCGACGAGCGGGTCTCGGTCCGGGTCTCGGACCGCGCGGACGGCACCGGACGGTCTGCCCGCGACGCCGTGCGGCTCTTCCCCGGCGACACCGCTCCGGAGCTGAGCATCGACACGCCCACCAGCACCGACACCTGGCGGGTCGGCACGAAGATCCGCCTGAGCGCCTCGGCCACCGACCCCGACGAGGACGGCGGTGTCGTCACCGCGGACCGGATGACGTGGGACCTGACGCTGCGGCACTGCCCGTCGGTCTGCCACAGCCACCCGACCCGGCGCTGGGTGGGCCGGTCCACGGCGAGCTTCCGGGCGCCCGACCACGAGTACCCCTCCAACCTCCTGCTGACCGCCTCCGTGACCGACTCCCGCGGGCTGACCGTGCGACGCTCGGTGGAGCTGTCGCCGCGCCGGTCCCGGATCCAGGTCGCGACGAAGCCGACCGGCCTGCGGATCGCGATCGCCGACACCGAGCGGCGCGCGCCGTGGGCGATGACCCTGGTCCGCGGATCGAGCGCCACCGTGACCGCACCGCGGCGCCAGCGGCGCGACGGCCACACCTACGTCTTCCGGCGCTGGACGGACGGCGGCGAGCGCTCCCGGGTGATCTCCACGACGTGGATCGCGGACCCCTACGTGGCCGTCTACCGGCGCCGGTGAGGCACGGCGCTCAGGTGTAGCGGCGGGCCACGTCGGCCGCGCGCGCGCCGTAGCCGCCGCCGAACAGGCAGGCGTGGACCAGCAGCGGGAACAGCTGGTGCAGCGCGACCCGGTCGGCCCAGCCGTCCGCCAACGGCGACACCTCGGCGTACGCGTCGAGGACCCGCGGCAGGTGCGGCAGGCCGAAGAGCGCCAGCATGGCCAGGTCGCTCTCGCGGTGCCCGCCGTGGGCGGCCGGGTCGATCACCCAGGCCCGGTGGTCGACACCCCACACCACGTTGCCGTTCCACAGGTCCCCGTGCAGCCGGGCGGGCGGCTCCCCGGGCACCAGGCCGGCGATCCGGGGGACGACGGCCTCGATCGCGGCGGCGTCCCCCTCGGTGACCGCACCCCGGTCGCGGGCCAGGCGCAGGTAGGGCAGCACGCGGCGGACGGCGAAGAACTCCGCCCAGGTGTCGGTGGGACGGTTGGGCAGCGGCAGGCGCCCGATGTAGCCGTCGCGCTCCGCGCCGAACGCCGGCGCCCCGACGCGGTGCGTGAGCGCCAGCGTCCGGCCGAGCTCGGCGGCCGCGTCGGGGCTGGTCCGGCCCGGCTCCACCCAGCGCAGGATCAGGCAGTCGTGGGCGACGGCGAGCACCTCGGGGACGGCGACGCCGCCGGTCTCGGCCAGCCAGGCCAGGCCACGCGCCTCGGTCTCGAAGAAGTCGTCGGGCGTGTGCGCGAGCGTCTTCATCAGCGCCGTCGTGCCGTCGCTGAGGCGCAGCCGGGTGGCGGTCGAGATGTCGCCGCCCGCCACCGGGGCCGTAGCCACGACGGCGGCGCCGAGGAGCTCCTCGGCCCTGCGGGCGACTGCCGGGAGCCGGGTCACGAGGCGTGCGGGTCCGGGGTCGGTCCCAGCAGCGGTGCCACCGCGGTGACGAGCGTGCGCGCGGTGCGTTCGACCATGGCGAGAACCTCCTCGAAACCGGCGTCCCCACCGTAGTACGGGTCGGGCACCTCCCCACCGGGGTCGGCGGGGTCGAAGTCGCGGAAGAGCCGGAGTCGGTCGGGCTCCGCGGCCACCCCAGCGCCCACCCCTGTGGCCGGCCCGGTGGCCCGGACGTCCGCGAGGTTGCTCCGGTCCATGACGAGCACCAGGTCGTGCCGGGCGAACCAGTCGGGGCCGAACTGCCGCGCGCGGTGCCGGGTGGCGTCGTACCCGGCGGCCGTGAGGGTCGCGGCGGCTCGTCCGTCCATCGGCCGACCGACGTGCCACCCGCCGGTGCCCGAGCTGCGCACCTCGACCCGGTCGCCCAGGCCGGCGTCGGCGAGGTGGGCCGAGAGCACCACGTCGGCCATCGGGGAGCGGCAGATGTTGCCCAGGCAGACCAGGGCGATCCGGTAGCGCCCGGGGGTGCGTGGCGCGGGGGGCGTGGGCCCCGGGCCGGCCGCGACCATCAGCGGTCGTCGCCGAGGAGCCCGGCGACGGCCCAGGTGACGACGGTGATCACGATCGAGCCGGCGACGGCCGTCCAGAACCCGGCCACGGAGAACCCGACGTCCAGCTGCCCGGCGATCCAGCCGGTCAGCAGCAGCAGGACCGCGTTGATGACGAGCAGGAACAGGCCGAGGGTGAGCAGGATGAACGGGAAGGAGAGCAGCTTGAGCACCGGCTTGACGAACGACGTGACCACGCCCAGGATCGCCGCCACCACCAGCAGCGGGACCAGCTTGTGGCTGATCTCGGCCTGTCCCTGCGTGGGGCCGGTGAACCGGATGCCGTCGAGCAGCCAGGACGCCGCGGCCAGCGCCACGGCGTTCGTCGCGAGCCAGGTGAGGAGCTTCATGGCCCCATCCTGACAGGCTGGCGGGTGGCTCAGCCGAGCTCGAGGGCCTCGAGGGTGGCGACCTCGGCCTCGGCCAGGTGCCGGGCGAGGTAGTGCGAGGCGGCGTCGTGGTCGCCGCGCTCCAGCAGCCGCACGAGGTGCGTGTGGGAGTCGGCCTGGTCGTGGGCGTTGCGGCGGATCCGGTCCACCTGGGCGAGCGCGAGCTTGAGCTCCACGACCAGGTTCTCCGCCATGTGGACGAGTCGCGGGGAGCCGGTCAGGCCGACCAGTGCGACGTGGAAGGCCAGGTGCAGCTCGTTGAGCGCCTGGTAGGACGCCCCCGAGCGCAGCGCGGTGGTGTAGGCGACCAGGCCGGTGCGCACGCGATCGCGCTGCTCCTCGCTGGCCACGGCCCAGCGCCGGACGCCGGCCCCCTCGAGGACCGCGCGGGCCCGGCACACGTCGCGGACGGAGTCCGGGTCGGGGGTGGCGACCGCCACCCCGCGGTGCGGCTCACGCACGGCGAGCCCCTCGGCGACGAGGACCGTGAGGGCCTCGCGCACGGTCTGGCGGGAGACGCCGAGGCTCTCGGCCAGCGCGACCTCGCGCAGCGCGGTCCCGGAGTCGAGCTCGCCGTCGAAGACGGCCCGGCGCAGCTCGTCGGCCACCCGGTCGACGGTGGAGGTGTGCTCCAGGCTCAGGGTCGCGAACGGCTCACCCATCGCGTGCCCCTCTCCTCGCGCACCTCGTGGACCGGTCGTGGTGCCTCTGCGCAACTGTGTGCTGTCCCCCATTGTGACCGATCCGCGTGCGCCGCAGGGGCCCGAACCCGTCATGGAACCGCCCGACCCGTCCGGCCCCGAGCGCACTGGCCCGGTGGCGCCACCTCGTCGCCACCCGGGCGTCGGCTGGAGACCGCGTCGGTCGAGGCCTGGTTCGCCGGCGCCTGCTCCGCGACCTCCCGATGTGCGCGCCGGCTGGAGGAGGGGGGTGTCGAGGTCGTGCTGCCTGCCGCCGACCGAAGCGCACAGGCAGGCTCGGTAGCCTCTCCTGCGTGTTCCCGGTCGGTGGTGTGGGCGTGATGCTGCTGGGCGCTGCCCTCAGCGGGGTGCTCTGCCTGCTGCTCGCCCTGGCCCTGCGCCGTCCGCTCGGCCCGGTCACGGCCTTCGCCTTCGCCGGGCTGCTGTGGTCGCTGGTGGTCATCGCCTGCGTCACGCTGATCCCGGCGAACGGCGCCCCCGGGATCGTCCCGGCCGAGGGTCGGCTCACGGCCTGCTCGACCGACCTCGGTGGCCCGGCACCCGACGGCTTCTGGATCTTCGAGAGCGGTCAACGACTGCTCAACACCGTGCTGTTCGTCCCCTCGGGCGCGCTGCTGGTCGTCTGGGCGGCGCGCTGGCGGGCCGCGTGGGGGCTGGTGGTGGCCGGCGTGGTGCTGCTGGCGACGTACTCTGCCGGCATCGAGCTCACCCAGCTCGAGCTGGCCCGCATCGACCGGGCCTGTGACGTCACCGACGTCGTCGACAACGTGACCGGCGCCCTGATCGGGGTGGGCGTCGGGCTGCTGCTGGCGCTCGTGCTGCGACCGTGGCGGTGGAGCCGGAGCGGCCGCCCGGCACGGTCCGCCGGGCGATAGCCTCCGCAGCATGACCAGCGACGCGACCACCCCGCAGCCCCGCGCGAACATTGCCGCGATCCCGCCGTACGTCGCCGGGAAGCCGCCGACGGTGCGGCCGGGGATGACGTCGTACAAGCTCTCCTCGAACGAGAATCCCTACCCACCGCTGCCCGGCGTGCTCGAGGCCGTGCAGCGGGCCGTGGCGACGATGAACCGCTACCCCGACATGGGCTCGGCCGCGCTGTACGCCGCGCTCGGTGAGCGCTTCGGGGTGCCGGTCGAGCACCTGTCGGTCGCGACCGGCTCGGTCGGCCTGATCTACCAGCTGGTGCAGGCCTTCTGCGACCCGGGTGACGAGGTCGTCCTGGCCTGGCGCTCCTTCGAGGCCTACCCGATCGCGGTCACCGCCGCGGCCGCCGCCCCGGTGCGGGTGCCGGTGCTGCCCGACGGCCGCCACGACCTCGACGCGATGGCCGTCGCGATCACCGAGCGGACCAAGGTCGTGCTCGTCTGCACGCCGAACAACCCGACCGGCCCGGCGGTCACCCGGACCGAGCTCGACGCGTTCCTCGCCCGGGTGCCGCCGCACGTGCTGGTGGTGGTAGACGAGGCGTACGTCGAGTTCGTCCGGATGGACGACGCCGTCGACGGCCTCGTCACCTACCGCGCGCACGACAACGTGGTGCTCACCCGCACCTTCTCCAAGGCCTACGGTTTGGCCGGTCTCCGGGTCGGGTACGCCGTCGCACCGGCCCCGATCGCGGCCGCGCTGCGGGCGGTGTCCCTGCCGTTCGGCGTCTCCAGCGTCGCCCAGGTGGCGGCGATCGCCTCGCTCGAGCGCGAGGCCGACCTGCTGGCGCGGGTCGACGCCCTGGTCGCCGAGCGCGACCGGGTGCTGGCCGGCGTCCGTGCCGCGGGCTGGGAGGTGCCCGACGCCCAGGGCAACTTCGTCTGGTTCGAGCTCGGCGACCGGACCGCGCAGTTCGCCGCCGCCGCCGACGAGCGCGGCATCGTGGTGCGCCCGTTCGCCGGCGAGGGGGCCCGGGTCTCGATCGGGGAGAGCGAGGCCAACGACCGGCTGCTCAGGCTCGCGGCGGAGTTCCCCCGCTGACGCGCACCACGTTGATCGTTGAGCGTTCACCTAGACTGGCCGGATGAGTGACGAGCGGACCGCGACGTACGTCGAGAAGGGCAAGGGCTTCGACCGGGACATGAACTACGTCCCCGACCGGATCACCCGCGACGCCCGCACCCCTGAGCACGGACCGGCCGACGGGGAGCTGTGGCCGGTCGAGCCTGGCCGCTACCGGCTGGTCGCGGCGCGCGCCTGCCCGTGGGCGAACCGCGCGCTGATCGTGCACCGGCTGCTGGGTCTCGACGACGTCATCTCGGTCGGTCTGCCCGGTCCCACCCACGACGCGCGCAGCTGGACCTTCGACCTCGACCCGGCCGGCCGGGACCCGGTCCTGGGCATCGAACGGCTCCAGGAGGCGTACTTCGCGCGCTTCCCCGACTACCAGCGCGGCATCACGGTGCCGGCGATGGTCGAGGTGGCGAGCGGCCGGCTGGTGACCAACGACTTCGGGTGGATCACCCACGACCTGTTCCACGAGTGGCGCGAGCACCACCGCCCCGGGGCGCCCGACCTGTGGCCGGCCGAGCTCCGCCAGGAGATGGAGGAGGTGATGCAACGGATCTTCACCGAGGTGAACAACGGCGTCTACCGCTGCGGCTTCGCCGGCTCCCAGGAGGCGTACGACGCGGCGTACGACCGGCTGTGGAGCGCGCTCGACTGGCTGGAGGAGCGGCTCGCCGACCGGCGCTACCTGATGGGCGGTTCGATCACCGAGGCCGACGTCCGGCTGTTCACGACGCTGGTCCGGTTCGACGCGGTCTATCACGGGCACTTCAAGTGCAATCGGCAGAAGCTCACCGAGCTGCCGGCGCTGTGGGGCTACGCCCGCGACCTGTTCCAGACGCCCGGCTTCGGCGAGACGATCGACTTCGACCAGATCAAGGCGCACTACTACGTCGTGCACACCGACATCAACCCCTCCGGGATCGTCCCGCAGGGCCCGGACACGGCCGTCTGGGAGACCCCGCACGACCGCGAACGGCTCGGCTGATCAGGCGCGCGCGACCTCGCTGCGCAGCTTGAGCACCCGGGCGCCGTCGTCCTGCTCTATGAGGTACGCCGGGTCGTCGTCGCTGCCGTTGCGGGTGATCTCGCTGCCAGCGAGCGTGCGAGTCACCTTCTCCCGGTGGATCTCGACGACACGACCGGTCGCCGTCCCCTGACCCCAGGACCAGCTGACCTCGGAACCTGTGCGGATGCTCATGGCGTTCATCCTGTCCCCCACCGACAAACGGCCCGCGAGCGAAGCCCCCCGCTGGTTGCGGCACAAGCGAAGCCCACCGCCGCTGCTTGAGCTGCGAGCGCAGCCCACCGCCGCTGGTTGAGCTGCGAGCGGAGCCCCGCCGCTGGTTGAGGTGCGAGCGGAGCGAGCCTCGAAACCCGGCGAGCGGACTACCCGCGCTGCGTGCGTCCCCGGGGGTCTCGAGGCTCGTCGCTGGCGCTCCTCACACCTCGACCAACGGCAGGGGCCGCCGCGCTGGTTGAGGTGCGAGCGCAGCGAGCCTCGAAACCCGGCGAGCGGACCACCCGCGTGCCCGCGTCCCGGGGTCTCGAGGCTCGTCGCTGGCGCTCCTCACACCTCGACCAACGGAAGCGCCCCGGTGGTTGAGGTGCGAGCGCAGCGAGCCTCGAAACCCGGCCCAGCGGTGGTTGAGGTGCGAGCGGAGCGAGCCTCGAAACCCGGTGAGTGGAGCTACTCGCGTCGGGCCCGTGACCTGATCCACCCGGGCGTCGGGTGGTGGCGTCCGGGTTTCGGGGGTGGCCGGAACTCGGGTTTCTGGTCGTCGGGGTTGAGCCGGACTTGCCAGGGGGTGTGGTGCAGGGTGCGGTGGTGGTGGCCGCAGAGCAGGACCAGGTTGTCCAGGGCGGTGGGGCCCTGGTCGGCCCAGTGGGTGATGTGGTGGGCGTGGCCCATCACCGGGGGCCTCGTGCAGCCGGGGAACGCGCAGTGCCGGTCGCGGCAGACCAGGGCCCGCCACAAAGCGGGGGTGACCAAGCGGTGGGTGCGCCCCACGTCCAGCACCTCACCGCGGGTGCCGAGCGCGACGGGGATGATGTCCGCGTCACACGCCAGGCGTCGGACGACGGCCGGGGACAGCTCGGTGCCGTCGTCGGTAATCGTCGACCAGTTCGATCGCCCCGATCGCCCTTGCAGGGCCTCCAGGCTGGTGGTGACCGTGATCCGGGGCCGGGCGCCGTGGGCGTCGGGCGGCAGATCGGTCGCCAGGGCGTGCTCACAGGTCGACACCAGGGCGTCCCAGAGCCGGGCCCCGTGGTCCCGGACGTCCCCCGCGTCCGCACAGTCCAGGTCCGCGCCGGCTCCGGGGCCGGCTCCGGGACCGGCCGCGGGGGTGGGCTTGGTGAGGGGCAGGAGTGCGGCTTTGATCTTGGCGGCGTCCTCGACGGTCCCGCGGCCCTTGAGGCGGACCCCGCCGGCGCCGTCCTCGGTGAGGGCGAGGAACCGGCCCAGGTGCGCGGCGCGTTCCTGGGCGGCGAGGGCCTTCTCGGCCTTGCGTTCGGTGCCTTCGGGGTCGATGACGTGGATCAGGTGGCGGGCGGCCTTGCCCAGGTCGGTGGCGTGCAGGCGGCCGGCTTCGTCGAGGAGGGTCTTCTCGGCCTGCTCGCGCAGGTCCGGGTTGGTGGGGAGCTCCTCGATGGCGTCACAGATGATCCCGGCCTGCTCGGGGGAGACCAGCCCGTCGCGCAACGCGTCCCGGGTTGCCGAGCGGTCGGTGACGAGGAGCTTCGCGTGCCGCACCGCCCGCCGCCCGGTGCCGTGGTAGGTCCCGGCGAGGTGGGTGAACCAGTCCCCGGTCGAGGACCACGCCAGGTGCTGCTTGGCGATCTTGCGGCCCTCGACCTCGACCAGGACCGGGGCCTGGACCGCGGCCAGGTGTGAGCGCAGTGTCTCCAGGGTCGCGGCGACCTCGACGATCTCGTCCGGCGTCCTCGCCGCCCAGAGCACCTCGTCCAACGAGCGCAGCACCGCGTTCGCCGCCGCGACCACCTCGGCGGGGGTGCGGGGCGAGAACGTGGTGCCTTCCATGACCCCACTCAACCAGGGACCACCGACAGTCACGGCCCGCTGACCGGCCCGGATCCCGCATGGTGAGACGCAATCGAATCCTTGTTCTATGGCTGTTTCGTGGTCGGGTGGTGGTAAGGCCGTGCGGTGGTTTCGAGGTTCGGGCCCGGGGGCCCTCACACCTCAACCAGCAGGGGGTGGGGGTTTCGAGGCTCGCTTCGCTCACACCTCAACCAACGGGCGGGGGGTTTCGAGGCTCGCTTCGCTCGCACCTCAACCAACGGGGCGGGGGGCGAGGTTCGGGCCCGGGGGCGCTCACACCTCGACCAGCGGGAGGGTTTCGAGGCTCGCTTCGCTCGCACCGTAACCAACGGGGCGGGGGGGCGAGGTTCGGGTCTGGCGGCCCTCACCCCTCGACCGGCGGGCGGGGAGCGGGTGGGACCGGGCTTGGTGCCGGCCGCCGGAGTAGTAGGTTCGAGGCATGAAGCTCTTTCGCAGTGCCGCCGTCGTCGGACTCGCCCGCAAGGCCTACACGGAGGCCCGCAAGCCGCACAACCAGGCGAAGCTCAAGTCGGCGGTCGAGAAGGTCAAGAACCGTCGCGGCGGAGACCGCCCCGCTCGCTGAGCGAGGTCACGCCCGGGCGGCATCCTCCTCGGCGGCTGCCTTGAGGCGCACCAACGTGGCCTCGATCCCGCGGCGGTTGCGCTCCGGGAAGCGCGCCAGGCGGATGATCGCCGCGCCGATCCGGTTGTACGGCGAGTAGTCGAACGACTCGGTCACCCGGGTCCCCTCGCCGTCCGCCGGGGCGAGCTCGTAGCGCCAGCGGTGGCCGCCCACGTGGCGCCAGGCGATCAACCGGCCCTCCTCGAACTCGACGACGCGGTTGCGAATCTTGTACGGCAGGCCGAACAGCTTCATGTCCATGCCGAACTCCGTGCCCCGGTCGAGCCGGTCGGGGCCCTTCACCAGTCCCCGGATCGACCCGGAGCCGTCGATGCGGGCGTGCTGACGCGGGTCGGCGAGGATCGAGAAGACGGTCGCGGCGGGTGCCCCGATCGTCGTGGTCGCGGAGACGATGCGGGAGTCGGTCATGCGGACCAACCTAGCCACCCGTCCGTGCCGGTCGGCCTGATTGGCGAGCCGAGGGTGCGTCCTTGTAGGTTGAGCCGTGCACGGTGTGGTGCCGGTCACAGTCTCCTCGTGAGGCTCGGTGCCGCCTCGTGGCGTCCATCCGACACGGCCCCGAGCCAGGCGGCGAGCCACCCTTCGTCGTCCGGTCCCGAGCCCGCAGCGGCCAGCGGAGACCCCGCGACGCCGGTGAACTCGAAGGAGTGCACGTTGACCCAGCAGTCCGGTTTCGGCCCTGACCTGATGGAGGTCTTCGGGCCTTCCCACCAGGATGGCGGGCCCGAGCTCGTCCAGCTCCTGACTCCCGAGGGCGAACGCGTCCACCACGCGGAGTTCGACCACGACTTCTCCGCCGAGGACCTGCGCGGCTTCTACCGCGACATGGTCCTGACCCGGCGCATCGACACCGAGGCCACCGCGCTCCAGCGCCACGGTGAGCTCGGCATCTGGGCGCAGCTGCTCGGCCAGGAGGCCGCGCAGATCGGCGCCGGCCGCGCCCTGCGTCCGCAGGACTACGTCTTCCCGACCTACCGCGAACACGGCGTTGCCTACTGCCGCGGCGTCGACCCGCTCAACCTGCTCGGCCTCTTCCGCGGCGTCGACCACGGAGCGTGGAACCCCGACGACCACAACTTCGGGCTCTACACGATCGTGATCGGGGCCCAGACGCTGCACGCGACCGGCTACGCGATGGGCATCCAGCGCGACGGCGACGTCGGCACCGGGGACCCCGAGCGGGACGCGGCCGTGGTGGCGCACTTCGGTGACGGCGCCTCCTCGCAGGGCGACGTGAACGAGGCGTTCATCTTCGCCGCCTCCTACAACGCGCCGGTCGTGTTCTTCTGCCAGAACAACCAGTGGGCGATCTCGGAGCCGATCGAGCGCCAGAGCCGGATCCCGCTCTACCAGCGGGCGCTGGGCTTCGGGTTCCCCGGCGTCCGGGTCGACGGCAACGACGTGCTCGCGACGTACGCCGTCATGCAGGCCGCGCTCCAGCGCGCCCGCGACGGCCAGGGCCCGACCCTGGTCGAGGCGTACACCTACCGGATGGGCGCGCACACGACCACCGACGACCCGACCCGCTACCGGCTCTCCGACGACGTCGAGCGCTGGAAGCTGAAGGACCCCATCGAGCGCGTCAAGGTCTACCTCAAGCGCAACGGGCTGGCCGACGAGGCGTTCTTCGACGCCGTGAAGGACGAGGCCGACGACCTGGGCCACCACCTTCGCGAGGGGTGCAAGGCGCTGCCCGACCCGGACCCGATGGTCATGTTCGACCATGTCTACGCCGAGGAGACCGAGGAGCTGCGCGCCCAGCGCGAAGGCTTCGCGGCCTACCTGGAGAGCTTCGAGGGGGCACGCTGATGACGCAGAAGATCACGCTCGCCAAGGGGCTCAACATGGGCCTGCGTCGGGCCATGGAGGACGACCCCAAGGTGCTCGTCATGGGGGAGGACGTCGGCAAGCTCGGCGGCGTCTTCCGGATCACCGACGGCCTGCAGAAGGACTTCGGCGAGGACCGGGTCATCGACAGCCCCCTCGCGGAGTCCGGCATCGTCGGCACCGCGGTGGGCATGGCGCTGCGCGGCTACCGCCCGGTCGTCGAGATCCAGTTCGACGGCTTCGTCTACCCGGCGTACGACCAGATCGTCTGCCAGGTCGCCAAGATGAGCTACCGCTCCAAGGGCCGCTCCAAGATGCCCATGGTCATCCGGATCCCCTTCGGTGGCGGGATCGGAGCCGTCGAGCACCACAGCGAGTCGCCGGAGGCGCAGTTCGCCCACACGCCCGGCCTCAAGGTGGTGGCCTGCTCCAACCCGGTCGACGGCTACTGGATGATCCAGCAGGCCATCGCGTCCGACGACCCGGTGATCTTCCTCGAGCCGAAGCGGCAGTACCACGCCGACAAGGCCGAGCTGGACGAGTCGCTGCAGCCCGAGCCGCTGTTCACCTCGCGGGTGGTCAGGAAGGGCAGTGACCTGACGCTGCTGTCCTACGGGCCGATGGTGAAGACCGCGCTGAAGGTGGCCGAGGCCGCCGCCGGCGAGGGCAAGTCGATCGAGGTCATCGACCTGCGCACGCTCTCACCGCTCGACATGGGCCCGGTGCTCGACTCGGTGCGCCGCACCGGTCGCGCCGTCGTCACGCACGAGGCCCACGTCAACCTGGGGATGGGGGCGGAGGTGGCGGCGCGGATCACCGAGGAGTGCTTCTACTCTCTGGAGTCGCCGGTCCTGCGCGTCGGCGGTTTCGACACGCCGTACCCCGCCTCCCGGATCGAGGAGGAGTTCCTCCCCGACCTGGACCGGGTGCTGGACGCCGTCGACCGCTCGCTGGACTTTTAGGAGCCCTGCATGTCTGAGTTCAACCTGCCCGACGTGGGCGAAGGCCTGACCGAGGCCGAGATCGTGACCTGGAAGGTCAAGGTCGGCGACGTCATCGCGATCAACGACATCGTCGTCGAGATCGAGACCGCCAAGTCCCTGGTCGAGCTGCCGTCGCCGTACGCCGGCACGGTGCTCGCCCTGCTGGTGCCCGAGGGCGAGACCGTCGACGTCGGTACGCCGATCATCTCGGTCGGCGACCCGGACGCCGCGCCGGCCGCGCCGGCCGCCCCGGCCCCCGCCACGCCGGCCGCGGTCGCCGCAGCCATGGAGATCGACCTGTCCAACCCGGCCGCCAGCGGCGGCGGCGAGGGCGAGAGCCTGGTCGGGCGCAACAAGGCCGACCGGGGCCCGGTCCGTCGCTCGCGCAAGGGTCCGGCCGCGCCGGCCACCGAGGCGGGCGCCAGCAGCCAGCTGGCCCTGCAGGACGCCTTCGCGCCCGGCGGTGCGCGGGCCAGTGCGCCCGTCGAGCCCGACGAGCCCGACGAGCCGGCGGTGCCGGCGAGCGACGTACGTCGCGACGAGCCGGCACCCGCCGCGGAGTCCGAGCCGACGACTCCCCTGGCACCGGCCACCGCCCGCGCGCTGGCCAAGCCGCCGGTGCGCAAGCTCGCCAAGGACCTCGGGGTCGACCTGGCCTCGATCACCGCGCCCAGCGGCGCGAACGGCACCGTGACCCGGGCGGACGTCGAGGCCGCCGCGCACGGCGCTCGGGCTCCGCTGGTCGAGGAGGGCGCGCAGCGCCCGTCTCGCGACCTCGGCGTCGAACGCGAGACCCGCGAGCCGATCAAGGGCGTGCGCAAGATGATGGGGCAGGCGATGGTGGACTCCGCGTTCACGATCCCGCACGTCACCGAGTGGATCACGGTCGACGTCACCCGCACGATGGAGCTCGTCGACCGGCTCCGGGCCCGCCGGGAGTTCCGCGACGTCAAGGTCTCCCCCCTGCTGGTGCTGGCCCGTGCGGCCATGCTGGCGATGCGACGCACCCGCGAGATCAACTCCACCTGGGACGCCGCGGCCCAGGAGGTCGTGTTCAAGAGCTACGTGAACCTCGGCATCGCCGCGGCCACCCCCCGCGGTCTGGTCGTCCCGAACGTCAAGGACGCCCACGAGCTGTCGCTGCTCGAGCTCGCCGAGGCTCTCAACGCCCTGGCCGCGACCGCGCGCGAGGGCAGGACGCAGCCGGCCGACATGAGCGGCGGCACGTTCACGATCACCAACGTCGGCGTCTTCGGCGTCGACGCGGGAACGCCGATCATCAACCCCGGTGAGTCGGCGATCCTCTGCTTCGGCACGGTCCGCAAGCAGCCGTGGGTGGTCTCCGGCGAGACCGGTGACGAGATCGCGATCCGCCAGATCACCACGCTGGCGCTCTCCTTCGACCACCGGCACGTGGACGGCGAGAAGGGCTCGCGCTTCCTCGCCGACGTGGCGGGCATCCTGGAGGACCCGGCCACCGCCCTGCTCTTCTGACGTCGACCCGTCGCTCGACGACGGGTCGGCGGGCGGGCCCTCAGGTGCGCTGCTCGTGCCACGCCCGCAGGACGTCGGCCTCCTCGGCGCGGGTCAGCCCGGTGGTCGCCGCGTCGGGCTCCTCGAGCAGCCACTCCAGCGTGTCCCGTGCGGTCTGGGAGATCGGGCGGGTGACCAGGCCGGCGTCGTAGGACGCCGACACGTCGTGCGTCATCAGCCCGGCGTACTGCGGCATCGGCACCCACAGGGGCACCGAGCGCGGGCCCGACCACGGGGCGACGTCGTGCGCCTCGAGGAAGCGCTGGCCGACCACGGTGTAGGTGGTCGTGGTCGGGTCCAGCAGCCCCAGGTCGCGGGCGGCCGCGGCGACGGCGTCGGTGAACGCGGCCCGGGTGTGGGCGCGGGCGGTGCCGTCGTAGGTGCCGGTGCGGCGTTGCTCGGCACTCTCCACGATCCAGGTCGCGAGGTCGCGCACGTCGATGACCTGCACCGCGTCGTCCGGCTCGCCGGGCATCAGCACCTCGGGGTGCTCGGCGGTGTCGGCCAGCCGCGCGGGCCAGTAGCCGAACCGCCCGGTCGGGTCGCCGGGCCCGACGATGAGGCCGGGTCGCACCACCATCGCGGAGGCGGCGCCGCCCAGGACGAGCTGCTCGCACGCGACCTTCATCCCGCCGTACGCGTCCGGGTCCTCGGCGAGGTCGACGTCGTCGGGGCGCGGCGTCCGCACCTCGAGGCTGTCCGGATCGCCGTCGGGGGTGGAGTCGTCGGCGTAGACGTTGATCGTGGAGACGAAGACCCAGTGGGCGTCGGGCACCGCCCCCACGGCCCGGTCGACCCAGGACGGTCGCCGGGCCACGTCGACCACCGCGTCGTACGCCGCACCGTCGAGCTCGACGGGAGGCTCACCGTCCCGGTCCCAGAAGAGGTGCCGCGCGCCGGTCGGCACCGGCCCGGACTCCCCGCGACAGGCGCAGGTGACCTCGTGCCCGCGCTCCAGGGCCGCGCGCGCGACTTCGCGGGAGAGGAAGACCGTGCCGCCCAGAACCAGGAGTCTCATGTGCCCACCCGAGCGGCTGTCGGCGCCGGGGGCAACCTCTGTTCGCTGTGGGCACACAACCCCGGCGTCGGCACCGCTGTCGGCACCTGCGTCGGCACCTGCGTCGGGGGCCGCGGCGGCACCGGTGTCGGGGGCCGCGGCGCGGTGGCCGTGGTCACGGGGTTAGCGTGGCTGCCCGTGACGAGCCACCTGATCCGCAGTGCCCGTCTGGTCCCCCTCGCGGAGGGCGACCGGGCCCCCGACCGGCCGGTCGACGTCCTCGTCGAGGACGGCACCGTGACGGCCGTCGGCGAGGCGCTGCGGCGACCCGCCGGCGTCGAGGAGAGCAACGCCGGGGGCCGCTGGCTGGCGCCGGGGATGTGGGACCAGCACGTGCACCTCGCGCAGTGGACCCTCGCGCACCAGCGGCTCGACCTGGCCTTCGCCCGCTCGCCGGAGGACGTCACGCGGGCGGTCGCCGAGCGGGTGGGGGAGTACCCGGAGCATCCGGTGATCGGCTGGGGGCACCGCTCCGGCGGCTGGGACCGCGACGTCACGGTCTCCGAGCTCGACGCCGTCTCCGGCGACACGGCAGTGGTGCTGATCAGCGGCGACGGCCACCACGCCTGGCTCAACACGACCGCGCTGATGTACCTCGCACTGCCGGTGCGCGACTCGGTGGTGCGCGAGCTCGAGTGGTTCGCGGCGTACGCCCGGCTCAGCACGCTGGTCGGCAACGACGGCACGTCGCCGGAGGCCTACCGGCGCACCCTCGACGACGCGGCAGCGATGGGCGTCGTCGGGATCGTCGACTTCGAGTTCAGCGGCGGCGCTCCGGAGTGGGCCGAGCGCTGGGCCGAGGGCTGTGACCACCTGCGGATCCGGATGGCGACGTACGCCGACAGCCTCGAGGACGTCATCGCCGCGGGGCTGCGCACCGGCGACACCCTGCCGGGCTGCGACGGCCGCGCCACCATGGGGCCGCTCAAGATCATCTCGGACGGCTCGCTGAACACCCGCACGGCGTGGTGCTGCGAGCCGTACGCCGACGCCTACCGCCTGGAGTACCCCTGCGGGCAGCCCAACCAGTCCGGCGACGAGCTGCGTGCGCTGCTGGCCCGGGCCCACGGGGCCGGGCTCGAGGTGGCCACCCACGCGATCGGTGACGCTGCCGTTGCCGAGGCCCTGGCGGCGTACGCCGCGACCGGGGCGCGCGGCTCGATCGAGCACGCGCAGCTGGTCAACCGGGACGACGTACGCCGGATGGCCGAGCTGGGGATCCGCGGCAGCATCCAGCCCGCGCACCTGCTCGACGACCGCGACCTGACCGAGAAGATCTGGCCCGGGCGCGCCGAGCGGTGCTTCGCGTTCCGCTGGATGCTCGACGACGGCGTCCAGCTGGCGCTCGGCTCCGACGCCCCGGTCTCCGCGCTCGACCCTTGGCTGGCGATCGCCGCGGCCGTGCACCGCAGCGCCGACGACCGCGAGCCGTGGCACGCCGAGCAGGCGCTGACGCCGCAGGAGGCGCTGGCGGCCTCGGTGGACGGCGCGCCGATGGTGGGCCGGGGCTCGCTCGGCGACCTGATGCTGCTCGACCGCGACCCGCTGGCCGGCTTCGCCCCCGGTCAGGACACCACCGCCGTGGGCGAGGCGCTGCGCACCATGCCGGTCGCCCTCACCGTCGTCGCCGGCCGGGTCGTCCACTCGGCCCTCTGAGGGGGATGGTCCGTGACGCAACGGTCGCGAAATCACCGGAAGAGCGACAGCTGCGTCACGGACCATCCCGACGAGGGGATCAGATGGCGTCGAGGACGAGGTCGGCGACGGCACGCTGCTCGGCGGCGAAGGGGTGGAAGGCCAGCGCCCGGGAGGGGTCGGTCTGGATGCCGTTGATCCACGGGTCCTTCGCACAGATGTCGTGCCCGGCGCTGGCGGCGAAGACGTCGATGTAGGCGTCCGCCCCGCTGGCTCCCTGCTGCACGGCGTCAGCGAGCCCCCGGTTGACCTGGCGCCCGAAGGGGTAGTCGCCCGCGGCGAGCGGCAGCTCGGGGCAGGTGCCGGAGCCCGGCACGATCTGCGGGTAGCCCACCACGACGACCTCGGCCCGGGGCGCACGGTCCCGGATGTCGGCGACGACCTCACGCACGTTCGCGCGGATGGCCCGCAGCGCGGCACCGACGGTGTCGGCACCGCCGGCGGTCAGCCGGTCGCGGCACGGCGAGCCGGTCGGGTCGCCCTGGGAGAGCTGCGAGCAGGTGCCGACGAGCGTGCCGAAGAGGTTGGCGTCGTTGCCGCCGATCCCGAGGGTGACCAGCGCGGTCCTCCTGCCCAGCACGTCGAGCTGCGGGGCCTGCTGGGCGTTGCCGGCCCGCTGTGCCCCGGCCATGGACGAGCTGTCGGCGCCGCTGCAGCTGACGTCGGTGAGCTTCGTCCCCGGCAGCGCCGCAGCCACCAGTGACGGGTAGTTCCCGGTCGAGCGCAGGCACCCGTTGCTGGTGTCGGTCGCAGGCACCAGCGGCGCGGCCGTGTAGGAGTCACCCATCGCCACGTACGTTGCGTACTCGGGGGCGTCCTTCGAGCGCGAGGGCGCCTTGCCGCCGGACCCCCCCGCCTCAGCGCCGGGGGACGCGGTGGACCCGCCGGTCGCGGGGCTGGTGGGGGCGGCGGCGTCCCCGGTGCTCGAGGAGCAGCCGGAGAGGACCAGGGCGAGACCGAGCAGGGCAGCCGCACCGACGGGGCCGGCTGGGCGGCCGGCCGGGCCGCGCCGACCGACGGCGCGCGGGCGGGAGTGCATGCCTCTCACGCTACGGGGCACGTCCCAGTGGACCGGTCGACCGGTCCATCGGACGACGGACGGGACCGGGCGGATGACAGAGGTGCAGCGTCCTGACCGGCCACCCGGACAGGCGGTCTCCGGGGACCTGCCCGCGGGGGAGACCTCCGGCGGCGACTCGATGCTCACCGTCGTCATCGCGCTGCTGGCCAACGCGCTGCTGGCCGGCGCGAAGACCGTGGCCGCCCTCGTCACCGGCTCCGCCGCGATGGTCGCGGAGTCCGCGCACTCCTGGGCCGACACGGGCAACGAGGTGTTCCTGCTCGTCGCCGAGCGTCGCGGTGAGCGCCCCCGCGACGCCGCCCACCCCCGCGGCTACGGCCGGGAGTCGTACATCTGGTCGCTGGTGGCCGCGTTCGGCCTCTTCTCCGCCGGTGCGGTGGTCTCGATCTGGCACGGCGTCACCGAGCTCCTCGGGCCGGCGGAGGAGGTCAGCTTCACGATCAACTACGTCGTCCTCGGGATCGCCTTCGTGCTGGAGGGCATCTCCTTCGCCCAGGCCTCCCGGCAGGTGCACGGCGCCGCGAAGCGCTGGGGCCTGCACCCGCTGCGCTTCGTCAGCCAGACCTCCAACCCGACGCTGCGGGCGGTCTTCTTCGAGGACTTCTCCGCCCTGGTCGGGATCCTGCTGGCCGGCGGCGGCATCGTGCTGCACCAGGTGACCGGCATCGCGGCCTTCGACGCCGTGGGCTCGATCCTGATCGGCGTGCTGCTCGCCCTGGTCGCCGTGTTCCTGATGCGCCGCAACATGGAGTACCTGCTCGGTGAGGGCCTGGACCCGCGGCTGCGCGACCGGGTGCTGAGCAGCCTGCTGGAGATCCCGGCGATCGAGCGGATCACCTACCTCCACGTCGAGTACGTCGGCCCGAGCCGGCTGTTCGTCGTGGCCGCAGTCGACCTCACCGGCGACGACCCGGAGTCCGAGCTCGCGGTGCGGCTGCGCGGCCTCGAGGACGAGGTAGAGCGCGACGAGATGATCGAGGACGCGATCTTCACCCTGGCGCTGCCCGACGAGCCGGCCATGCGCCCCGGCGACCGAGGCGTGGAGCAGACCTGACCTGCCGTCGTCCTCTCGGGCTCCCAGCCGAGGCCGGCCCCGGCCCACCCGTGTGGCTACTCCTCCCCGAGCGCCACCACCAGCGCCAGCACGTACGCCGGGTCGTCGAGCCGGTCGCCGTACAGCTCGCGCAGCTGGCCCATCCGGTAGCGCACCGTCTGGGCGTGGACGAAGAGGTCGGCCGCGACGTCGTCGCGCCGGCCCTGGTGCAGCAGCCACGAGCGCAGGGTGTCGGCCAGCTTCTCCGCGGTGGCGGGTCGCACGTCGGCCAGCGGCGCCAGCACCTGGGCCCGCAGGTCGGCCAGCGCCCCGGGGTCGGCCTGGAGCACCAACCGGGTCAGCGCGGCCTCGGTGTCGTGCTCGATCCCGAGGCCGCGGGCCCGCAGCACCCGGTCGTAGGACACGCGCACCTCGAGCCACGGCCTCGCCGGGCCGGCGACGGCGCCGCGGTCGGCCAGGGTGCGCAGCAGGGCGGGCCGTGCGGCGCCGTGCGCGTCGGGCACCAGCAGCAGGGCGCCGTCGTCGAGGTCGGGGAGCTCGACGGTGGAGACGGTCCCCGTCGGCAGCGAGGTGAGCAGCGGGCGGACCTGCGACTCGGCGACCAGCACGGCGGTCAGCGTGCTGGGGGGCTCCCAACCGGCCCGCTCGGCGGCGGCGAGCACGGCGTCGGGGGAGGAGCCGTCCAGCAGCCGGCGCGCGACCCGTTCCAGCATCCGTTGCCGGACCCGCCCGGTGGTCGCGAGCTCGTCGGAGTGACCGGCCACGCTGGCCGCGGACAGCTCGTCGATGTAGGCGAAGACCAGCTCGGCGAACGGCACCAGCGCCGCGGCGTCCACCCCGGCGCGCACCGCGGTCGTGGACATCTCGCGCCACGAGACGCGGGCCCCGATCCGGTACGCCGCGAGCAGCGCCTCGGTGGTCCGGCCGCCGCGGGCCTCGCCGCGGCCCAGCTGGTAGGCGCCCTCGACCGCGGGCGCGGTCGGCGTCCGCGGGTCCGAGCCGCGCCGACCGCCGGCCAGCGACAGGAAGCCGCCGAGCGCCAGCTGGACGGCGTTGCGGATGTTCTCGCCCATCGGCCCGCTGAGCGCGCCCTCGTAGCCGGGCACCTCGGCGATGATGGCCGAGACCGTCTGGTCGGCGACCTCCCGCAGGTGTGCCCGCATGTCCTGGACCGCCTGCGGGGGCAGCTCGAGACCCGCCCCGGCGGCGTGCTGAGCGCTGAAGCGAGCCATCAGACCCTCCATTTGTTCACAAAGAACAGATGTGACGTAGGTATTCACATCCCACGGATAGGACTTTACTCGCTCAGTGCAGCACAGTAGGGGACATGACCACCGTTGCTACTCCTCCCGCTGCCGGGGGTGCCCCCGTCCGGACCCGACGCGGTCTCCGTGAGAGCCTGCGACGCCTGGCCGAGGCGGCCGTCACTCCGCTGGAGATCGACGACGTCCTCGACGTCTTCCACCCGCTCCGCGCCGGCGCCACCCTGCGCGGCCGGATCGTGTCGGTCACCGCCGAGACGGCCGATGCCGCCACCCTGCTGATCAAGCCCGGCAAGGACTGGACCGGCCACGTGCCCGGCCAGTACCTGCGCATCGGCGTCGACGTCGACGGCGTCCGTCTGTGGCGCACCTACTCCCTGACGCACGGTCCCCGCCCCGACGGCTGCATCTCCATCACGGTCAAGGGCATCCCGGGCGGCGTCGTCTCGAACCACCTGGTGCACACGGTCCGGGCCGGCGAGATGATCCATCTCGGCCAGGCCGAGGGCGACTTCGTGCTGCCGACCCCGATGCCCGGCAAGCTGCTGCTGGTCACGGCCGGCTCCGGCATCACCCCGGTGATCGGCATGCTGCGCAACCTCTTCTCGCGCGCCGAGCCGTTCCGCGCCGACATCGTGATGCTGCACTCGGCGCTCTCCCACGCCGAGGTCATCTTCGGTGAGGAGCTTCGCCGCTACGCCGCCGAGGGCCGCCTGCGCCTCGTCGAGCTGCACACCGACACCCACGGCATGCTCGACGTCGAGGACCTCGAGCAGATCGTCCCCGACCTGCACGAGCGGATCACCTACGCCTGCGGGCCGGTCGGCCTGCTCGACGCCCTGGAGGCGCACCACACCGAGCGTGACCTGCCCCTGAACATCGAGCGGTTCCGCACCACGGTCGTCGCCGCCGGTGAGGGCGGCACCGTGTCGTTCACGAACAACGCCACGGTCATCGAGGCCGACGGCTCGACCCCGCTCCTGGACGCCGCCGAGAACGCCGGCGTGCTGATGCCGAGCGGCTGCCGGATGGGCGTCTGCTTCGGCTGCGTGCTGCCGCTGCGCGAGGGCGCCGTCCGCGACCTGCGCAACGGCGAGATCACCATTGCGGCGCCCGGTGACGGCGTCAACATCCAGACCTGCATCAGCGCCGCCGCCGGCGCGTGCGAGATCGACCACTGACCTTTTCTCCGCCCATCGCTCGCCCCCGAGAAGGAGCGCACCCATGACTGTTCTGCAGAAGAAGTCCGAGAGCCCGATCGCCCACCTCAGCGACGCCGAGATCACCCGGATCGGGGAGGAGCTCGACGCCATCCGCCAGGAGGTCCTCGACGACCGCGGTGAGCGCGACTCGACGTACATCCGCACCGTGATCGGCGCCCAGCGCAAGCTCGAGCTGACCAGCCGCGCCGTGCTGCTGGCCTCGGCCTTCCCGCCGGCCTGGGTCGTCGGGACGGTCGGCCTGAGCGTCGCGAAGATCATCGAGAACATGGAGATCGGCCACAACGTCATGCACGGCCAGTGGGACTGGATGCGTGACTCGAAGATCCACTCCACGACCTGGGAGTGGGACAACGCCTCCCCCTCGGACCAGTGGAAGCACTCGCACAACGAGCTGCACCACACGTACACGAACGTGGTCGGCAAGGACAACGACCTCGGCTACGGCATCATGCGCGTCGACGAGGACCAGCGCTGGGTCCCGATGTACCTGGCCCAGCCGGTGTGGAACTTCATCAACGCCTGCTTCTTCGAGTACGGCATCGCCGCCTACGACCTCGAGCTCGGCAAGAACCTGGCCAGCAAGAAGCGTCGGCGCAGCCCGGAGTTCAAGGCGCGCTACCAGCAGACCCTGAAGAAGATCCGCAACCAGATGACCAAGGACTACGTCGTCCACCCGGCGCTGTCGCTGCCGACCGGTTCGTTCGTGCCGACCCTGGCTGCGAACTTCACCGCCAACGTGGTGCGCAACCTCTGGACGCACTCGGTCATCATGTGCGGCCACTTCCCCGAGGGCGTCGAGACCTTCGAGAAGAGCTCGATCGAGGGCGAGACCCGCGGCGAGTGGTACCTGCGCCAGATGCTCGGCTCCGCCAACATCTCCGGCGGCCGGGTCACGCACTTCATGACCGGCAACCTCTCGCACCAGATCGAGCACCACCTGTTCCCGGACCTGCCCAGCAACCGGTACGGCGAGCTCGCCCCGAAGGTCAAGGACCTCTTCCAGCGCTACGGCCTGAGCTACCACGAGGCGTCGCTGCCCAAGCAGGTCGGCAGCGCCTGGCACAAGGTCGTGCGGCTCTCGCTGCCGAACGGCTGGCTCGCGACGACCACGCCGAAGAACGCGCCGCAGCAGCTCAAGATGCTCTACAAGATGACGACCGGAGGCCCCGCGGTCCGGCGGGCCGCCATCGCCCGCCTGCAGCAGCAGGCCCGTCGCCAGGAGCAGGAGCAGGTGCAGCAGGCCGCCTGAGCGGGCACTGGGGGGCACTCCCGGTGCGCTGAGCGGGCACTGGGGGGCACTCCCGGTGCGCTGAGCGGGCACTTGGGGGCTCTCCCGGTGCGCTGAGCGGGCACTTGGGGGCACGCTGAGTGGTCGTCAGCCCAGGTGACGCACCTCGATCGGGCTCTCGGCCACGTCCGGCGCCTCGACCCCGTCCTGGACGTCGAGCCCCTCGCCGGCCAGGTGAACCCGGAAGGCGCGGGCGTCCGGCCGCGACGAGACCGCCTCCACCAGCTCGCCGTCGCGGAAGAGCAGCGCGCAGCCGTCCTCGGCGGCGTACCCCGCCGGCAGCCGGCCGGTGCCGACCAGGTCGAGGTACGTCGGGCGCCGCTCGGCCTCGCCGTCGTAGTGCGGGCAGGCACTGCCGATCAGGAAGCCCAGGCCGTCCGGGAGGCCGCTCAGCGGACCGAAGGAGTCGGTGACCGAGGCCTCGAACCAGCAGTTCATGCCCGCGCTGATGCCGGCCAGCACCACGCCCTGCGCGGCCGCCTCGGCGAAGATGGCGTCCAGCCCGTGCAGACGCCACAGTGCCAGCAGGTTGGCGGTGCTGCCGCCACCGACGTAGATCACGTCCTGAGCGAGCACGAAGCTCCGCAGGTCGACCTCGTGGAGGTCCTCGAGGTGGAAGAGCTGGAGCGAGCTGGTCTCCGCCCGCCCGGCGAAGGCCTCGACGAACCGGTCGACGTACCCCTCCGCGTCACCGCTGGCGGTGGGCACGAAGCACACCTTCGCCATCCCGCCCGCGCCCCGGCGCCTGGTGGCCAGGGTGAGCAGGTAGTCGTCCAGCAGGGGGTTCTCGGGCTCCATCGAGAACCCACCGCCCCCCAGGGTCAGGATCGTGCCGGTGCGGGGTGCCATGCCTCGTATCGTGCACCCGCCGCCGGGACGCCGGGTGCCGCCCTGCCCGGGGAGGCGTCGACTCAGGCCACGCCGCAGTCGGGTTGGAAGCCCTTGCGGGCCGGACCGTCGACGCGCAGCGCGTTGAGCGCGAGTCGCTGGACGACGGGGTCGTTGGGCGTCTGGTCGTGCTCGATGACGCTGAGGGGGCACTTCCTCTGCAGCAGGATGTTCGTGACCCGCGCCCTGGGCCCGTCGAGGAACTGCGTCCGCCAGGGCGTGACGACCTCGTCGTACTTCGTCGAGATCACCGTGTAGTCGGGGCCCCTGACCGTGTCGCCACCGTGGTTGAGCCGCCTCAGGAACCGCGATCCCGCCGCCTGCTGCTCGCAGGCCCGGCACGGTGAGGTGCCGCCGCTGTCCATCGACTTCGTGGTGCCGTGGTTGGAGGGGGCGATCCCCACGAGGTCGTCGACCTTCTGCGCGCCGCCCAGGAACTTGAGGTAGTAGCGAGGCATCATCCCGCCCTGGCTGTGCCCGACCAGGTCGACGCGGGAGGCACCCGTGGCGCTGCGGACCTTGTTCACGAAGCTGCGCAGCTGGCGGGCCGACCTTCCGATCGGACCCGTCGCCCGGTTGCCGTAGTTGAAGGCGAAGACGCAGTAGCCCTTGCCGGCGAGGTACGGCGACATCGTCGCCCAGTTCTTGTCCATCGTCTCGAAGGTGCCGTTGACCAGTACGACCGGCTGCGGGTGTCGCGCGTCGGGCCGGCAGCCGAAGTCGTTGGCGCCGGGCGGCGACACGGCCACGGACGGGCTGGTGATGCCGGCCGGGATGCTGGTGACGGCGCTGGCACCCACTGCGCTGGTGGCCACCAGGGCGCTGCCGGCGAGGGCCGCACCACCCACAGCGGTGGCGAGTCGATGGCGAAAAGGTGTCATCAGGACCTCCAGATCATTCGAGGGCGCGGCTCGCCCTCGGTCAGCATGCCCCGCGCCTGTTCCGGCCCAAACCGCCCGGTCGGCGAGCGGAGAGTGCCCACAAGTGCCCGGTCGGCGAGCGGAGAGTGCCCACAAGTGCCCGGTCGGCGTGGGGGTGGGCTACTCGTCCCCGGTGAGGTTGAAGGCCCGCAGCCGGCGCCCGGTCAGCCAGGTGCCGAGGACGACGACGACCGAGGTGGCGAGCGCGGCATAGGTGACCGGCAGGTCCGCCACGAGGTCGACGTCGGCGATCTCGCCGGTCAGGGCGCCGGCCCAGCGGGTGATGCTCAGCCACCGCACGCCGTCGAGGAGTCCGCCGAGCAGCCCCTCCCAGACCAGCAGGTAGATCAGCCCGACCACGACCGCGTGCCGGGTCAGCACCGAGAGCCAGGCGAAGAGCGCGCAGTAGGCGAGCCCGCCGCAGGCGGCGCCGACGGCGAACCCGACGGCGAGGCGCGGCGCGTCGGTGAGCATGACCAGGCCGGCGCCGAGCACCGGCAGGACGGCGAAGACACCCACGCAGGCGGCTGCCACGAGCAGCTTGCTGAGCACGATCGTGTGCCGCGAGATCGGCTTGGCCAGCAGGTAGGAGATCGAGCCGTCGTCGATCTCCGGGGCCAGCAGCCCGGAGGTGGCGAGCAGTGCCACCAGCGGCACGATCACCCTCAGGCCGAGCCCCAGCAGCGTGTTCCGGGCCGCGACCGGGTCCGCCCCGACCAGCACGCGGACCAGCACCGCGAGCCCGACCAGGACCAACGGCAGCAGGAACAGCAGCACCCCGCGCCAGCGCCCGAAGACACTGCGCACGCCCAGCCGGACGATGGTCCGCGAGATCATGTCGACACCAGGTAGGCGAAGACGCTCTCCAGCGACTCGTCGGTCGGGGTGACCTCGAGCAGCCGGATGCCGTGCTCGCGGGCCAGGCGCGGCAGCACCTCGCTGAAGCGGCCGAAGTCGGAGGCCTCGACCTCGATCCCGCCCTCCGTGCGCAGCCGGGCCCCGCGCACCGACGCGTCGGCGAGCAGCGCCGAGGCCAGGGCCCGGTCGTCGCCGGTGCGCAGCACGAAGCGGTTGGGCCGGTCGGTCATCAGCCGCCGGATCGCCCCGAAGTCCCCGGACGCCGCGTGCCGGCCCGCCACCACCACCTCGATCTGGCGGGCCACCTGCTCGACCTCCTCGAGGATGTGGGAGCTGAAGAGCACCGTGCGGCCCTCGGCGCCCATCGCCCGCAGCAGCTCCATCAGGTGGATCCGCTGCCGGGGGTCCATGCCGTTGAACGGCTCGTCCAGCAGCAGCACGGACGGGTCGTGCACCAGCGCCGAGGCCATCTTGATCCGCTGCCGCATGCCCTTGGAGTAGGTCGAGATCACGCGGTCCTGTGCGTCGCCCATCTCGACCAGCGCGATCGCCCGCTGCGCGGCGGCACCGGCGTCGCGCAGGCCGTGCAGCTCGGCGTTGGCCACCACGAACTGCCGTCCGGACAGGTGGTCGAAGAGCGCCTCGCGCTCCGGCACCAGCCCGATCTCCCGGTAGACCGACTCGTTGCGCCACAACGGTGCCCCGTCCAGGGTGACCGACCCCGAGGACGGGCCCAGGAAACCCGACATCAGGGCGATCAGGGTGGACTTGCCAGCCCCGTTCGGGCCGAGCAGGCCGGTCACCCCCGGACCGATCGTCATCGTGATGTCGTTGACGGCCACGACGTTGTGGAACCACCGCGAGACGTGGTCGAGCCGCAGCGTGCTCATGGTCGGACCTTCCGGTAGCGCAGCAGCAGCGCACCGAGCGACCCCAGCACCATCACCACCGTGGCGAGCAGGTAGGTGAGCCCCATCCCGGTGCCGACCGGTGGGGTCGGGGTCGCCGCCGGGGATCCGAAGAGGAAGACCTGCACGCCGTCGACCAGCGTGTACGGCGAGAACAGCCCCGCCACCTCACCGACGGTGCCGTGGCCCGAGTCGAGCGAGATGCCCTGGATGGTGGACACCACGGTGTAGCTGACGACGAGCACCACGATCACCGCCGCCACGGCCAGCCCGCGCCGGACGGTCAGCGCGGCGACCAGCGCCGCCAGCCCGGCCAGGCAGGCCGCCAGCAGGGCCGCGCCGACGACCGCCCCGAGGAGGCGGCCGGTCTCCCGACCGAGCGGCAGGTCGGCGAGGAGCCCGCCGACGTACATCAGCAGCAGCGGAGCGGCGACCAGCACGAACGTCGCCACCGCCAGGGAGGCCAGCCGGACCAGCACGTACGACGAGCGCCGCATCGGCCGGGCGAGGTAGAGCGTGATGGTGCGGAAGCGCAGGTCCCGGGAGATCAGCGCCGGGGCCTGCGCCGCGACGAAGACCGAGATCAGCAGCTGCGTGGTGATCGGGTACGTCGAGTAGGCGACGATCTGCTCGTCCAGCCCGAGCAGGTCCTTGGCCTGCACCAGCACGCCCACCAGGATCAGCGCCGGCAGCAGGATCAGCCCGAGCAGGAGCATCGGCAGCACCTTCGAGCGTCCCGAGCGGCCCAGGCCGTAGGTGTTGCGCAGGCCGGTGCGGAAGAACGACCACGCCACCGCGCGTTCGCCGAGCCGGGGACCCTCGTAGGGCCGGTAGCCCATGTCGTGGATGACGCCCCTGGGGCGCTCAGACGGGCTGGACACTGCCGGCGCCTCCGTCCCGGAAGACGTCCTCGATGCGGTGGTGGCGCTCCTGCATCCGGACCAGTCCGAGCCCGAGGTCGACGACGAGGTCGCGCACCACGTCGGGCGTCGTCTCGTCGCGGATCTCGACCTCGACCAGCCGGCCCTCGGCCGGCCGCGCGGTGATCCCCGCGTCGAGGAGCGCCTGGCCGAGCAGCCGGTCGGCGTCCGGACGGCCCTGCACCTCGACCAGCAGGCTGCCGGTCGCGTGCAGGAAGTCGGTGGTGGCCGAGGAGCGCAGCAGCCGCCCGCCGTCGAGGACGACGACGTGGTCGCTCATCCGCTCGAGCTCGCCGAGCAGGTGGGAGGTGACCAGCACCGCGATGCCGAACTCGGTGCCGATCCGGCGCACCAGCGCCAGCATGTCGTCGCGCGAGGAGGGGTCGAGCCCGTTGGTGGGCTCGTCCAGCAGGACCAGCCGGGGGTCGTGGACCAGCGCCTGGGCCAGCTTCGCGCGCTGCTTCATGCCGGTGGAGTAGCCGCCGATCGGCCGGTAGCGCTCCTCGGCCAGCCCCACGTGGCGCAGCACGTCGGCGGCCCGCTCCCGCGCCGCGGAGTAGGGCAGCCCGGACATCTGGCCCAGGTGCACCACCAGGTCGCTGGCGGAGACGTCCGCCGGGAGACAGTCGTGCTCGGGCATGTAGCCGACCAGCGCGCGGATCGTGGCGCCCTCGGTGGTGACGTCGTGCCCGAGGACGTGCGCGGTGCCACCGGTGGCCGGGACCAGCCCGAGCAGGATCTTGATCAGCGTGGACTTGCCGGCGCCGTTCGCGCCGACCAGCCCGGTCACGCCCTCGCCGACGGAGAGGTCGAGGGCGTCGAGCGCGGTCACGCGCGGGTACCGCTTGGTCAGCCCAGCGGTCTCGATGACAGCCACGCGGTCAACGTAGCCGCCGGGCGCCGCCCGTGTCCGGAGGTTCGGGCCGGTCTCAGCCCCCCAGGGCGGCGGAGACGACGTCCCGGGCCTCGTCCTGCACCTGCGCGAGGTGCTCGGGGCCCCGGAACGACTCGGCGTAGATCTTGTAGACGTCCTCGGTGCCCGAGGGACGCGCGGCGAACCACGCGGACCCGGTGGTGACCTTGAGCCCCCCGATCCTGGCGCCGTTGCCGGGGGCCTCGGTCAGCTTCGCGGTGATCTCCTCGCCGGCCAGGCTGGTGGCCGAGACGTCGTCGGGGGAGAGCGCGGCCAGCTTGGCCTTCTGGGCGCGGTCGGCCGGGGCGTCGATCCGGGCGTACGCCGGGTCCCCGTGCTCGCCGACCAGGTCGGCGTAGTGCTGGCTGGGGCTGCGCCCGGTGCGCGCCAGGATCTCCGAGGCCAGCAGGGCGAGGATCAGCCCGTCCTTGTCGGTGGTCCAGGTGCGGCCGTCCATCCGCAGGAACGAGGCGCCGGCCGACTCCTCGCCACCGAAGCCGAACGAGCCGTCGATCAGGCCGGGCACGAACCACTTGAAGCCCACCGGCACCTCGACCATCGGCTTGCCGAGCGAGGCCGCGACCCGGTCGATCATCGAGGACGACACCAGGGTCTTTCCGATCCGCGCGGAGTCCGGCCAGCCGGCCCGGTTGCCACCGAAGAGGTAGCCGATCGCCACCGCCAGGAAGTGGTTGGGGTTCATCAGCCCGGCGTCGGGCGTCACGATGCCGTGCCGGTCGGCGTCGGCGTCGTTGCCGGTGGCGATGTCGTAGTCGTCCTTGCGACCGATCAGCGAGGCCATGGCGTGCGGCGAGGAGCAGTCCATCCGGATCTTCTCGTCCCAGTCGAGCGTCATGAAGCGCCAGGTCGGGTCGACCAGCGGGTTGACCACGGTGAGGTCGAGGCGGTGCCGCTCGGCGATCGCGCCCCAGTAGTCGACGCTCGCCCCGCCCAGCGGGTCCGCGCCGATCCGGACCCCGGCGTCGCGGATCGCGTCCAGGTCGACGACGTTCGGCAGGTCGTCGACGTAGGTGCCGAGGAAGTCGTAGGACTCCGCGGCCGCCCGGGCTCGGGCGAACGGGATCCGTCGCACGTCGACCAGCCCGCCCGCGATCAGCTCGTTGGCCCGCCGCGCGATCACGGAGGTGGCGTCGCTGTCGGCCGGGCCACCGTGCGGCGGGTTGTACTTGAACCCGCCGTCGGAGGGCGGGTTGTGCGAGGGCGTGACGACGATCCCGTCCGCCAGGCCGGTACCCGAGGTACGCCCCTCGTTGGCGCGGATGATCGCGTGCGAGACCGCCGGGGTCGGGGTGTAGCGGTCGCGGTCGTCGACGAGGATCGTGACGTCGTTCGCGGCGAGGACCTCCAGCGCGGTCGCCCACGCCGGCTCGGAGAGTCCGTGGGTGTCGCGGCCGAGGAAGAGCGGGCCGTCGTAGCCCTGCTGCTTGCGGTACTCGCAGATCGCCTGCGTCGTGGCGAGGATGTGGTGCTCGTTGAACGACGTCCGCAGGGACGTGCCGCGGTGCCCGCTGGTGCCGAACGCGACCTGCTGGTCGACGTCCTCGGGATCGGGGGCGTCGGTGTAGTACGCCGTCACCAGGTGGGCGACGTCGACCAGGTCGGAGGCGGCGGCTTGCTGTCCTGCACGCGAATCGTTCATGCCCGACATCATGCCGCTTGAGCGGCTCGTGGTCACCGGGTCGTCCGGGGCGTGGTGGCGGACCGCTGGTCGAGGTGGAGCGCAGGGGACCGCTGGTTGAGGTGCGAGCGCAGCGAGCCTCGAAACCCCACCCAACCGGTCGGGTGCCGTTCGGCCCTGCCTGAAACGCCGCTGCCCGGGTACCGTCAGGGACGGCTACAGCAAGGGGAACCCCATGACCACCGTGACCGGCACCATGAAGACCGACCGTCCCGAGCGCTACGCGAAGCAGCTCGTCAGCCACTGGAGCGAGCGCGGCCCCGTCACGGACGAGGACGGCGCCACCGTGCAGCGCTGGGAGACCGGCCAGGTGCTGGTGCTGCGACCCCACGAGGGCGAGCTCGAGGTGGAGATCAACGTCGCCGAGGGCGACGACGCCGCCCGGTTCGCGCAGATCGTCAAGGAGCACCTCGAGCGGTTCGGGCAGCGTGACGAGGCCGACCTCGTCTGGCACCTCTGAACCAGGCCGACCCGGCCATCGGGCCCTCGTCAGCGCGCCGGAAGGCGGGTAGGTTGGGAGGTGCCGAGGAAGCCCCCGACGTCGGGTCACTACGTCCTTCCGAGGCGACAGCGCTCCTACACGCCCGGCCCCGCGCCCCGGCAGGACGGTCCCCATCGCCACCTCCGGAGCCACCCCCGCAGTCAGCCCTGCCGTCGGTCCTGCCACCGAGCCCGAGCACGCTCCCGGCCACGCGCACCAGTGCCCGCGGCTGGGCACCGTCGTGCGCCGGGTCGCGCTGAGCCTGCTCATCGCGTGCGTGATCCCGGCGGTGCTCTTCTACACGACGTTCGCGCTGGCCGGCGTGTGGACCGCGATCATCGTGGCCCTGATCTGGTCGTACGGCGCGATCACCTTCCGGTGGCTCACCGGGCGGCGCACCTCGGGACTGCTGCTGCTCACCGCCCTGCTGATCACGACGCGCACGGTGCTGGCCCTGGCCACCGAGAGCACCTTCGTCTACTTCATCCAGCCGATCATCAGCGACGGCGTCGTGGCGACCGCGTTCCTGCTCTCGCTGGTCACCGCCCGGCCGATGGTGGCCCGCCTGGCCGGCGACTTCTACCCGATGGACCTCGAGCTGGCCTCGCGCCCGCGGGTACGGCGGCTCTTCCGCAACCTCACGATCCTGTGGGCGCTCCTCGGCCTGGCCAAGGCCACGATGACGCTCTGGCTGCTGCAGTCGACCTCGCTGGCGACGTTCGTGCTGGTCAAGAGCGTCACCGTCCTCGTCGTCAACCTCCTGGCCGCGGGCCTCACCATCGCGCTGGCCGCCTGGGTCGCCCGGCAGGAGGGGCTGCTCGGCCCGCTGGCCCAGCGCGTCGCCCAGCCCGTGGCCCAGTCCGCGCCCCAGCCCGTCCCCGTGCGCGTCTGACGGGCCCCCGACCCCCGCCCACGGCACACTGGCCCGGTGGGCATCGGGACGAGCGAGATCGGCTTCGGCCTCGGCCTGCTCACCCTGACGGCGCTGACCCTGGGCCTCGGCCGGTGGGCCCGGATCGGTCTCGGCTGGTTCCCGCTGTGGGCGATCCTGCGGGCCGTGGTGCAGCTGGCCGCGATCGCGCTGCTGCTGCGCGGCATCCTGGCGGTGCCGTGGACGGTCGCGGCGTTCGTCGTGCTGATGCTCAGCACCGCCTCGTGGACGGCGCTGGGCCGGCTCAAGGGGCTCCACCGAGGTCGGCGCACCGCGGTGGTCGGCGTCCTCACCGGGGCGCTGGTGACCCTCGCCGCGGTCTTCACCCTGCACCTGGTGGCCTTCGAGGCACGCTACGTCGTCGCGGTCGGCGGGATCATCATCGGCAACTCGATGAGCGCCGCGACGCTGGCCGGGCGCAACTTCCTGCGCGGCTCGCGAGCCCGCAGCAACGAGGTGGAGGCCTGGCTCTCGCTCGGCGCCACACCCACCCGGGCGCACGAGGAGATCGGCCGCGAGGCGGTCCGCGAGTCGCTGCTCCCGACCCTCGACCAGACCAAGTCCACCGGGCTGGTCACGCTCCCCGGAGCGTTCGTCGGGGCGCTCTTCGGTGGGGCCAGCCCCTTCGTGGCGGCCCAGTTCCAGCTCGTGGTGCTCGCCGGGATCGCACTCACGATGACGCTCACCGGCATCGTCGTGACGCGTCTGGCCGGCCGCACGCCGTACGTCGTCTCCGAGCACGCCTGACGGTGCCCGGCCGGGCCGTTCGCGGTGCGAGCCGGACATCGGGCATGGTGGGCACCGTGCCGGACCCCCACGACCCCCACGACTGGTTGCTCACCCAGACCGAGCGGGGCAACCCCAGCACGAGCCTGGACGACCTGCACCCCGGGGAACGGGCCTGGTCCGAGGGCAACGAGGTCCGCCCGCTCGTGCACGGCGCCACCTACTTCGCCGAGCTGCACGAGCGCCTCGAGGCGACCCGGGCGGGCGACCTCGTGTTGTTCACCGACTGGCAGGGCGACTTCGACGAGCGGCTGACCGGTGAGCCGGGCAGCGAGGTCGGCGAGGTGCTCTGCCGCGCCGACGAACGCGGAGTCGACGTCCGCGGGCTGGTGTGGCGCTCGCACGGCGAGGCCCTCGGCTTCACCTCCGCGCAGAACCGTCATCTCGGCGAGCGGCTGCAGGCCCGGGGCGCCGAGGCGCTGCTCGACATGCGGGTGCGGCTCGGCGGCTCCCACCACCAGAAGATGGTCGTGATCCGCCACCGCGACGAGCCGTGGCGCGACATCGCCTACGTCGGTGGCATCGACCTGTGCCACTCGCGGCGCGACGACGCCGAGCACCTCGGCGACCCGCAGGCGATGCCGCTCGCCGAGGAGTACGGCGACACCCCGCCGTGGCACGACCTCCAGGCCGCCCTCACCGGCCCGGCCGTGCACGACGTGGAGACCGTCTTCCGGGAGCGCTGGCTCGACCCGACCCCGCTGAGCCGCAGCCCGCTGCGCTACCTGAAGGACCGGCTCACCGGGATGGACCTGAGCCCGGACCCGCTGCCCGAGCAGGCACCGCCACCGCCGCCCGTCGCGGGCGGCAGCCACGCCGTCCAGCTGCTGCGCACCTACCCCGACCTGCGCCTGGACCGGGACTACCCGTTCGCGAACGGCGGCGAGCGCAGCGTCGCGCGCGGCTACAGCAAGGCGGTGCAGCGGGCCCGGCGGATCATCTACGTCGAGGACCAGTACCTCTGGGGCCACCACATCGGCAACGTCTTCACCGAGGCGCTGCGCGAGCACCCCGACCTGTACGTGATCGCGGTGGTGCCGCTGCACCCGGACCTCGAGGGCGCCTCACGGGTCTCGCAGCTGGTCGGTCGACGCCGCGCGATGCGCGAGATGCTCGAGGCCGCCCCCGGCCGGGTCGCCGTCTACGGCCTCGAGAACCGCCACGGCACCCCGGTCTACGTGCACGCCAAGGCCTGCGTGGTCGACGACAGCTGGGCCACCATCGGCTCCGACAACTTCAACCGTCGCTCCTGGACCCACGACTCGGAGCTCTCGGCGGTCGTCGTGGACCGGGCGGGCGACTACGCCCGACGGCTGCGGCTGACCCTCGCGGCGGAGCACCTGGACCGGTTGCCGGCAGCGGGCGGTGACGTGGTCGAGGAGCTCGCGGACTGCCTGGAACCGGTGGGCATGTTCGCGGCCTACGAGCAGGCCGCCGCGCGCCTGCAGGAGTGGTACGACGGGGGGCAGCGCGGCGAGCGACCGCCCGGTCGGTTGCGCCGGCTCGAGCCGCCGGTGCTGGGCCGCGTCAAGCGGGCCCTCGCCGCGCCGGCGTACCTCTGGCTGCACGACCCCGACGGGCGCCCGCGCTCGCTGCGTCGCCAGGACCGCTTCTGAGCCCTGCCGGGACCGGCCCGGACCGCGCAAGACGTTGACCCGGGGCAGGGGCGGAGTTCACGCTGTCCTCACCGCCCCGTCATCTCGGAAGGATGCTCTCGCGCCATGACAACTCGTGCCCGGACAACCCGGATCATCAGCACCGGCATCGCCGCCCTCGTCGTCACCACGCTGCCGCTCGTGGCTCCCACCAGCGCCAGCGCCAGGCCCCACCACTCCGGCTCCCACCACTCCGGCTCCCACCACGGGGGCACGCAGCCGCTGCAGCAGCTCGCGACGCCCCAGGTCGTCGGTCACCGCGGCGCCCCCGGGTACCGCCCCGAGCACACCCTGGCCGGCTACCGGCTGGCCATCGCGATGGGCGCCGACTACATCGAGCCCGACCTGGTGCCGACCAGGGACGGCGTCCTCGTCGCCCGTCACGAGAACGACATCACCGGCACCACCGACGTGGCCGACCACCCGGAGTTCGCCGAGCGTCGCACCACCAAGACCATCGACGGGCGCGGGATCACCGGCTGGTTCACCGAGGACTTCACCCTCGCCGAGCTCAAGACCCTGCGCGCGAAGGAGCGGCTGCCCGCGGTCCGCCCCGGCAACACCCGCTACGACGGTCGCTTCGAGATCCCCACGTTCGCCGAGGTGCTCACCATGGTGAGGCAGGAGGAGAAGCGCACCGGGCGCACCATCGGGGTCGCCCCGGAGACCAAGCACCCCACCTACTTCGACTCGATCGGGCTCTCCCCCGAGGAGCCGATGCTGCGCGCGCTGCACCGCGCCCACCTCGACCGGAAGAAGTCGAAGGTGCTGATCCAGTCCTTCGAGATCTCCAACCTGCGCGAGCTGGACACGATGACCGACCTCCCGCTGGAGCAGCTCACCGACGCCAGCGGTGCGCCGTACGACCAGCTGGCCGCCGGCTCGTCGACGACGTACGCCGACATGGTGAAGCCGGCCGGGCTGCGCGAGATCGCGACGTACGCCGACTGGCTCGGCCCGAACAAGGACCAGGTGCTGCCCCGCGACCCGGACACCGGCGCGACGTCGACGCCCAGCCGGGTCGTCCCCGACGCCCACGCGACCGGGCTGCGGGTCGTGATCTACACCCTGCGCGACGAGAACCAGTTCATGGCCACCAACTTCCGCCGCGGGCTCGACCCGAACGCGAAGGGCGACATCCACGCCGAGATCACGGCGTTCCTCGACGCCGGCGTGGACGCGCTCTTCGCCGACTACCCGGACTCCGCGGTCGACGCCCGCGACGACTGGGTCGGCTGACCCGTCCCCCCGGCGGGCGCCTCAGCCCAGCCGGTCGAGCACCGCGAGGTCCTCGTCGTCGAGCCGCAGCCGGCCGGCGGCGAGGTTCTCCTCGAGGTGCTCGACCGAGCTGGTGCCCGGGATCAGCAGGATGTTCGCGGAGCGCTGGAGCAGCCACGCCAGCGCGACCTGCATCGAGGTCGCACCGTGCCGGGCCGCGACGTCGTCCACCGCGGCGAGCGCCAGCGGGCTGAAGCCACCGAGCGGGAAGAACGGCACGTAGAGGACGCCCTGCCCGGCCAGCGAGTCGATCAGGTCGTCGTCCCCGCGCTGGGCGAGGTTGTAGGCGTTCTGCACGCAGGCGACCGGGGCGATCCCCTGCAGCTGCGCGACCTCGTCGGCGCCGACGTTGCTCAGGCCCAGCTCGCCGATCAGCCCCTGTGCGCGCAGGTCGGCCAGCACGGTCCACTGCGCGGCCATCGACCCCTCGAAGCCGTCCATCCGGCGCAGGTTCACCGCGCCGAGCCGCTCGACCCCGAGCCGCTCGAGGTTGTCGTGGACGGCCCGCGCGATGTCGTCGGGCTCGAACCACGGCAGCCAGGCGCCCGCCTCGTCGCGCCGGGCGCCGACCTTGGTGACCAGCACCAGCTCCGGGGGTACGGCGCCAGCGCCTCCCGGATCAGGTCGTTGACCAGGTGCGGGCCGTAGTAGTCGCTGGTGTCGATGTGGTCCACGCCGAGCTCGACGGCTCGCCGCAGCAGCCGTCGGGCGCCGTCGGGGTCGGCGGGCGGGCCCATGATGCCCGGACCGGTGAGCCGCATGGCGCCGTAGCCGATCCGCCTCACCTCGGAGAGTGTCGTCACGCCTCCACCTTGCCCCCGTGGGGCAACCCGATCCGGCCCGGCGCCCCGCCTACGCTGCTGCCCATGAGCACCAGCCACGTGACCTGCTCGGTCACCGACGGCGTCGCGCAGGTCCGGCTGGCCCGGCCGGAGAAGCTGAACGCGCTGACCCTCCCGGTCCTGGCGGACCTGGTCAGCACCGCGCACCGGTTGCGCCGGGACCGCACCCTGCGCGCCGTGGTGATCGCGGGTGAGGGCGACGCGTTCTGCGCCGGCCTCGACTTCGCCTCGGTGATGCGCCACCCGGCCCGGATCGCGACCAGCTTCGTGCCCCGGCCGCTGCGCGGGACGAACACCTTCCAGGAGGCCTGCTGGGCCTGGCGCCGGGTGCCGGTGCCGGTGGTCGCCGCGGTGCACGGCCACTGCCTCGGCGGCGGCCTCCAGATCGCGCTGGCTGCGGACTTCCGGTTCGCCACCCCCGACTCGCGGTGGTCGGTGCTCGAGGGCAGGTGGGGGATCATCCCCGACATGACCGGGGTGCGCAGCCTGGCCCAGCTGGTCGGCATCGACACGGCCAAGCGGCTGACGATGACCGCCGAGACGATCGGCGGCACCGAGGCGCTCGAGCTCGGGCTCGTGACCGGGCTGGCCGATGACCCGCTGGCAGCCGCGGCGGCCCTCGTCGAGCGCCTGCGGGTGCGCTCGCCCGACCAGCTGGCCGCCGCCAAGCGGCTCTTCGACGACACCTGGAGCGCCGGCCCCCGTCGTACCTTCGCCCGCGAGCGCGTGGAGCAGGCCCGGCTGCTCGTCGCCCGGAACACCAAGGTCGCCCGGGAGGCGGCTGCGCGCCAGGTCGTCCCGGTCTTCGGCCCGCGGGGTCGATGAGAACGGATCGGCGATGAGGTACGGGCGCACCCTGGCCCTGCTCGCCACCGCCCTGCTCTGGCTCGCCGTCGGCCCGTGGGTCCTCCTCGCCGCGCTGGCCGCGCTGGCGATCGGACGCGTGCGGGCCTGGCTGCGACCCACCCGTCGGGTCTCGTTGTCCGTGGTCGCCGGGCTGGCCGCGGTGACCGGGCTGGTCGTGCTGGTCCCGGACGGCTGGCTGCCGATCCCCCCGGGCGCCGGGGCCCTGGTCACCCCGGCGTACGTCGGTCGCCCGGCGCCCGCGCAGCCCCTGCACCTCGACGCCCCGCGCCCGCCCACCCTGACGCCGGCCGACCCCGGGGCCCGGCCCGGGCCGCTCGGCGAGTCCCCCCGGGTCGAGAGCGCCTGGTTCGGGAGCGAGGAGTGCGCCTCGCTCGCCGTCGGGCAGGGGGAGCGGCTGGTGGCGCTGTGCGACGAGCGGCGCGGGCCGTCGCTGCGCGTCATCGACCCCGACAGCCTGCGGCCGCTGGCCACCAAGAGACTGCCGGCGCGCGGTGAGGGCGCGAGCACGACCTGCGGGCGGGCCGCCTTCTACCTCGACGACCGGGACCGAGCCGTCGTGGCCACCACCGACCGCCGGGTGCTGGTCGTCGACACCGCCGACGCGGAGGGGGACGCCGACCTGACGACCGCGGCCTCCTACGACCTCTCGGACCGGGTGCCGGCCGACGACTGCCCGGTCTCCGTGGTGCCCGACTGGGCTGGCCGGATCTGGTTCGCCACCGAGCAGGGCCGGGTCGGCACCGTGGCGCCGGGGACCGGCCGGGTGCGGGTGCTCGAGCTGGAGGAGCGGGTCGCCAACCCGCTCGCGGTGGACCGGGCCGGCGTCTACGTGGTCACCACCGACGCGCTCTACCGGGTGCACGCGGGCGCCGGGAGCCCGCAGACAGACTGGCGGGCCTCCTACGATCGCGGCGCTGAGAGCAAGAAGGGGCAGCACAGCCAGGGCAGCGGCAGCACGCCGACCCTGCTGCCCGGGGGGCTGGTAGCGATCACCGACAACGCCGAGCCGCGCATGCACGTGCTGGTGCTGCGCCGTGGCAGCGGCGAGCCGGTCTGCGAGCAGGCGGTCTTCGCCGCCGGCGACGGCGCCACCGAGAGCGGGCTGGTCGCCGTGGGCGCCGGCGTCGTGGTGGCCAACAACCACGGTTACGGGGGTCCACTCAGCACCGTCCTGGGCCGCGTCACCGAGCCCGGGCTGGCCCGCGTCGACGTCATCGGGAGCACCTGCTCGCTCGCCTGGACCTCGGCGGCGGTGGTGCCCAGCGCGACCCCCGTGCTCTCCCGGGCCACCGGGCTGCTCTACGCCGTGACGAAGAAACGCAGCTGGTGGGGCGCGGCTGCGTGGTACCTCTCCGGGCTCGACGTGCGCTCCGGTCGGACAGTGTTCTCGGTCCGCACCGGACTCGGCTCCCAGTTCAACAGCCACGAGGCCACCCCCACCCTGGGGCGCGACGGCTCGGCCTACGTCGCCACCCTGGCCGGCCTGCTCCGGGTGCACGACCGGGCCCCGGGCTGACCGTCCGGGCCCACGGGCCCCACGGGCTCTCGACGCCGCCGGCTGACTGACCCCGCTCTCGCTGACGCTGCGCCTCCGCTGACGTCGCCGCTGACGCGCTGACGCTGCTCAGCCGCTCAGCCGCTCAGCCGCTCACGTCGCTCACGTCGCACTCCGCTCACGCCGACGCCGCTCACGCCGCTGGCTGAGGTGCGAGCGCAGCGAGCCTCGAAGCCCAGGGAGCCGGGAGACCCGCGAAGCCGAGCAGGAGCGTCGGCTCAGGGGTAGCGCAGGCCCGTGGTCCGCTCGCTGAGCTCCCACAGCCGGCGCTGCGCGGTCTCGTCGTGCGCGTGCCGGCCGCTGGTGACCACGCCGGGCAGCCCACGCACCTCGCCGAGCCCGGACGGGCCGCAGAACGTCGAACCGGGGAGGTCCGCGGTGGCGGCCATCAGCGTCGGCCAGGCCCCCTCCTCGGGCGACTGCGAGGAGACCGCGCGGACGACCGCGTCGAGGATCGAGGCACTCCCGCCCGCGGCACGACCGAACCGGCCGTTGGCGGCGAGGTGGGTGCCGGCGAAGCCGGGGTGCGCGGCCAGGGCGACCAGCGGCAGCCCGGCCCGGCGGGCGCGCCGGTCGAGCTCGTAGGTGAAGAGCAGGTTGGCCAGCTTCGAGCGTGCGTACGTCGGCCAGCGGCGGTAGCGGCCCTCGGGGTGCCGAGGGTCGCCCAGCGGGGCCGAGCGGGTGGCCCTGTGGAGCAGGGACGAGACCGTGACCACCCGGGCGTCCCCTCCGGCCAGCAGCTGGGGAAGCAGCAGCCCGGTGAGCAGGAACGGGCCGAAGTGGTTGGTGGCCATCTGGAGCTCGAGTCCGTCGCCGGTGCGCCGGTAGGGCGTGGCCATCACCCCGGCGTTGTTGACGAGCAGGTGGAGCGGGCCGAGCGTGGTGGCGCGGGCGGCGGCCCGGCGGACGGCGTCGAGGTCGGCGAGGTCGAGCACGAGCTTCTCCAGCTCCGCGCCGGGCACCGAGCGGCGGATCGCGTCGTACGTCTCCTCCAGGCGGGCCAGGGTGCGACCGGCGAGCACCACGCGGGCACCGTGGCGGGCCAGCGCGAGCGCGGTGTGGTGGCCGAGTCCGCCGACGGTGGTGCCGGTGACCAGGGCGGTCCGTCCGGTCTGGTCGGGGACGCCGTCGGGGCGCCAGGCGTCGTCGAAGCCGCTCACGGGGTGACGGCGAGCTGGTCGAGGAGCTGGCGGCCGAGGGCCTCGTCCCCCTCGATGCGGACGTCGCCGGTGGGACGGCGGCGCCCACCGGCGAGCACGATGAAGCTCTCGCGGTCCAGCTGCAGGCGCACCGTGGGGTCGGCCGGTACCTCGGGCAGCCGCTCGCCACGTCCGGCGTCGGTGACCCCGAACGCCTTCGGCTCGCTGCCGTCGACCGCCAGGACCACGGTGGTGCCGGGCGGCGCGGCGACCCGCCGGGCCAGCACGAGACCGAGGCTCTCGGCGAGGTGGTCGGCGACGTGCGTGGCGGCGGGGGAGTCCAGTCCGCCGGGACGGCCGACCGCCCGGCGGATGTCCTGCTCGTGCATCCACACGTCCAGCGGGCGGTTGCGCAGCAGCGTCTCCCAGGTCCACGGGGCCCCGCCCGGGGTCCGCCCCGGCCGCGCGGAGGCGTCGGTCGGCGGGTCGGCCAGCAGCGCGGTGTGCCGTGCCGTCGCGGACGAGCGGATCTCGTTGATGATCTCGTCGGGGGTGCGCCCCCGGCGTGCGACCACGCCCTGCTCGGTGTAGCGGCCGGTCGCGGAGCGCACGTGGTCGGGCTCAGCCACTCTCGTGCTCTGGGCGGGGCTCTCCTCGTGGGCTCTCCTCTGGGCCGCCGGCGAGGACCGACTCGAGGTGCGCCACGTGGGCGGCGACAGCGTGCACGTCCCAGCCGGGCAGGTCGGTCGGCGTCGACCACTGCTCGACCGGGAGCTCCTCCAGCACCGCGGTGAAGTCGTTGACGGCCTGCCACCAGACCTCGAGGTACCCGCTGAGTCGTTCCTGGTGCCCGGGATCCGTCATGGCACCAGCCTAGGGCCAGCTCATCGGCCCTGGAGGAAGGCGAGGACCCGCTCGGTCACCAGGGCGGCGGCGTCCGCGTCGTACGCCGCCAGCGACCGGTCGGTGAACAGGTGCTGGTCACCGGGGTAGAGGAACAGCTCCGCCCCCGGTGCGTCGACGTCCTGGGCGGTCGTCGCGGCGGCCTCGGCGACGAGGGCGCGAGCCGCCTCGACGTCACCGGTGCCGTCCTCCTCGACGAAGAACGGGTCGTGCTCCATCGCGTGCACCTGCACCGGCACCCCGGTGGGCCAGGCCGGGCTGAACTCGGTGACCGGGACGGCGGAGTGGAGCAGCAGCGCGCCCCTGGCTCCGGGCCGGGTCTGGGCCAGGGCCTGGGCGGGCATGACGCCCAGCGAGAACCCGGCGTAGACCAGCGCGGCGGGCAGGCCCTCGGCGGCCCGGACGCCGCGGTCGAAGAGCTCCTGGAACCCGAGCTCACGGGCGTGCGCGAGACCCGCCTCGAGGTCGTCGAAGGTGTGCCCGTCGTAGACGTCCGGGGTGTGCACGGTGTGCCCGGCGCCGCGCAGGTCGTCGGCGAACGCGTGCACCCCGGGGGTCAGCCCCTGGGCGTGGTGGAAGAGCAGGACCTCGGACATGGCGGACCCCCCGGGACTCGGTGTGGTGGATGGCCTCCATCACAGCAGAAGCCCCCCGCCGTTGTCGTGCCCGGAGCCGGGGAGAATGGGGCCATGAGCCTCCGTCCCCGCGTCCGTGCCCCCGAGCTGGTCGGCCGCTCCTGGCTGAACACCGACGGCGCCCTCTCGCTGCGCGACCTGCGTGGTCGCTTCGTGCTGCTCGACTTCTGGACCTTCTGCTGCGTCAACTGCCTGCACGTCATCGACGAGCTGCGGCCGCTCGAGCAGCGGTTCGCCGACGAGCTGGTCGTCGTCGGCGTGCACTCCCCGAAGTTCGTGCACGAGGCCGACCCGGTCGCGCTCGCGCAGGCCGTCGAGCGCTACTCCGTGCACCACCCCGTCCTCGACGACCCCGAGCTGGTGACCTGGCAGGCCTACACCGCCCGGGCCTGGCCGACGCTGGTGCTCGTGGACCCGGAGGGCTACGTCGTGGCGCACTACGCCGGCGAGGGCCACGTGCACGCGATCGGGGCGCTGCTGGCCGAGCTGGTCGAGCAGCACCGGGTGAAGGGCACCCTCCAGCCCGGGGACTCGCCGTACGTCGCGCCGCCGGTGGAGCCCACCGACCTGCGCTTCCCGGCCAAGGCCGTGGCCCTGCCCGGCGGCGGCGCGCTGGTCGCGGACGCCGGGCACGACGCGGTCGTGGAGCTCTCCGCGGCGGGCGAGGTCGTCCGCCGCGTCGAGGGCTTCCGCGAGCCGAACGGCCTGTGCCTGCTGCCCGACGAGGTGGCCGCCGAGGTCGGGTACGACGTGGTGGTCGCCGACACCGCCCACCACCAGCTGCGGGGCCTCACCCTGGCCAGTGGCGACGTGCGCGTGCTCGCCGGCGACGGGACGCAGGCCTTCGAGGGCGACGGGGTCGCGCGCCTCTCCAGCCCGTGGGACGTCGCCTGGTGGCAGGGGCGGGTCTGGGTGGCGATGGCCGGCCTCCACCAGCTCTGGACCTTCGACCCGCGCACCGGCACGGTGGCCGTGGCCGCCGGCACCACCCAGGAAGGGCTGGTCGACGGCCCGGCCGCGCAGGCGTGGTTCGCCCAGACCTCAGGGCTCGCCCCCGACGGCGACCGGCTGTGGCTCGCCGACAGCGAGACCTCGTCGCTGCGGTGGGCGCAGGTGCGCCACGGCGGGCCGGGCGACGGCGGGTCCGACGACGTGGCGGACGACGTGGAGATCCACACCGCGATCGGCACCGGGCTCTTCGACTTCGGCTTCCGCGACGGCCCGGCCGACCAGGCGCTGCTCCAGCACCCGCTGGGCGTGAGCGTGCTGCCCGACGGCAGTGTCGCGGTCTGCGACACCTACAACGGCGCCGTCCGCCGTTACGACCCGGTGCGCGGTGAGGTGACCACGCTGTCCGCCGACCTGGCCGAGCCCAGCGGGGCGTACGTCGAGGAGGCCCCCGGCGCCGGCCCCCACCTCGTGGTCGTCGAGTCCGGCGCCCACCGGCTGAGCCGGGTGCCGCTGGGCGCGGCGGGCGTGCACACCGACGGGTTCGCCCACCGCACCCAGCGCCCGGTCACCGAGGTGGGTGCGTCGCTGGAGCTGGTGGTCTCCTTCCAGCCGCCGCCCGGGCAGAAGGTCGACGACCGCTTCGGCCCGCCCTCCCAGCTGGTCGTCGAGGCCACCCCGCCGTCGCTGATCCGCGCCGGTGACGGTCGGGGCACCGACCTGCACCGGACGCTGCTCCTGGACCCGCACGTCGGCGAGGGGGTGCTGCACGTGGCCGCCCGGGCGGCCTCCTGCGACACCGACGGCGGCGAGGGCGCCGCCTGTCGGATGCACCAGCAGGACTGGGGCGTCCCGGTGCGGATCGACGCCGACGGTGACGCGCGCCTGGTGCTGCCCCTCGGCGGGTCGGCCTGAGCGGGGCGGGTTTCCCCGGTCAGCCGGGGAAACCCCCGCTGGTCAGCCGAGATCCCGGCCGACAAGCGGGGGTTTCGGCTGACCAGTCCCCGCCCAGCCCCCGCCCAGCCCCCGCCCAGCCCCCGCCCCAGCCACCGCCCCAGCCACCGCCCGGGCGCGGGGGGCGGTCACCCGGGGCCGTCATTCCCGACGGAGCATCGGGATCGTCAGCGATGCAAGGGATGCCACCACCGGCCCGTAGACTCCGGGGTAGCCAGTGGCCTCCCGTCTCTTCGGGTGGTCCGCTCTTCTTTGGAGCCCGGTGTTGGTGCGCGGATCTCCGCGCAAGACCAGTTGATCGGGTGACGAGACAGCGTCTCGCAAGGCTCGCCGGTTCCGCCCCAGTGTGGCTCCGCGCCGGACGCACCCACCCTGATCGAAAGCACCCCATGACTGCGCCTGCGCTCGAACGACCCACCGACCCCTCCGTCTTCTCGACCCTCCCGGCCGAGCTGATCGAGGCCCTGGCCGCCCAGGGCATCACCGCCCCGACCCCGGTCCAGGCCGCGGTCATCCCCGACGGCCTCGCCGGCCACGACGTGCTGGGCCGCGCCCAGACCGGCTCCGGCAAGACCCTCGCCTTCGGCATCCCCGTGCTGGCCCGCCTCGCCGGCGAGAAGAGCCGCCCCGGTCACCCCCGCGCCATCATGGTCGTCCCGACCCGCGAGCTCGCCCAGCAGCTGAGCCGCGCGCTCACCCCGCTGGCCTCGTCGTTGAAGCTGCGCCTCGCCACGGTCTACGGCGGCACACCGTACGACCGCCAGGTGCGCGCGCTGAAGAACCGCGCCGACATCGTCGTCGCCACCCCGGGCCGCCTCGAGGACCTGATCAAGCAGGGCCACTGCTCGGTCGCCGACATCCAGGTCACCGTGCTGGACGAGGCCGACCACCTGTGCGACCTCGGTTTCTTCCCGGCGATCGACAAGCTCGTCTCGATGACGCCGGTCGACAGCCAGCGGATGCTGCTCTCCGCCACGCTCGACGGTGACGTCGACCGCCTGGTCCGCAAGCACCTGCGCTCCCCGAGGCTGCACCAGCTCGACCCGAACGCCGGCGCCGTCTCCACGATGACGCACCACACCATGGTCGTCGGCGGCTTCCGCGACAAGGTGGACGCCGCCGTCCGCCTCGTGCAGGCCAACGGCTCGACGATCCTCTTCACGCGCACCCGCGACGGTGCCGTCGAGCTGTCCGAGGCGCTCACCGCCGCCGGCGTCGAGGCGGTCGACCTGCACGGCAACCTGAGCCAGCGGGTGCGCGAGCGCAACCTGCACAAGTTCTCCTCCGGCAAGGTCCAGGCCGTGGTCGCCACCGACGTCGCCGCCCGCGGCATCCACGTCGACAACGTCGACCTCGTCGTCCACTTCGACGCCGCCAGCGACCCGAAGGCCTACCTGCACCGCTCCGGCCGGACCGCCCGCGCCGGCCAGGAGGGCTGTGTGGTCACCATCGCCACGCCGAAGTTCGTCGACCAGGTCGTGCGCCTGCAGCGCGGCGCCAAGGTCGAGGTGCTCCACCACGACCTTCGCACCGCCCCGCGCGTGCTGAGCGCCGAGGCGCTGGCCGAGACCGGCAGCGCGACGGCGCCCCGCGCGTCCGGTGGCGCCCGCCCGCAGGGTGCCCGCTCGTCCGCCGGCGGCCCCCGCAAGACGTACGGCGGCCAGGGCGGCGCCGCGCGCCGTCCCGAGGGTCGCCCGGACTCCCGCGGGGACGGTGCCCGTCGTGGCGCCCGCCCCGGAGGCTCCTCGCGCTGGTCCGACAGCGGTCGCTGAACCCGCTGAGCCGCTCGACCTCCGCCTCCCCCGGCGAGCCTGCCCGGGGGAGGCGGAGGCGCGTCTGCGCCGGCGTGCTCCGCCCGGCCCCGCCCCTGCCTCGCCCGTCCCGGGTCAGCCCAGCGCCAGCCGTACCGCGATCGCGAGCATGACCAGCCCGATGGCCACGTCCAGCACCTGCCAGGCGCGGGGGCTGGACAGGACGCCGGAGGCGAGCCTCGCGCCGTACCCCAGCCCGGTGAACCACAGCAGGCTGGCTACCGCCGCCCCGAGCGCGAACCACCAGCGCCCGCTCGGCCCCTGGTGGTTGGCGATCGAGCCGAGCAGGAGCACGGTGTCGAGGTAGACGTGCGGGTTCAGCCAGGTCAGCGCGACGGCGCGGCCGACCACGGCGCGCCGCGACGAGGTGCGTACGCCGTTCGCGGCCAGCAGTGCCTCGGGGCGCCGGGCCCGGCGCAGCGACGACACGGCGTACCAGGTGAGGAAGGCGACACCCAACCAGCGGACCAGCGTCAGCGCCCACGGCGCCTGCTCCACCACCGTGCCGATCCCGGCCACCCCGGCGAGGATCAGCACCACGTCCGAGATCGCGCAGACGGCCACCACGGCACCGATGTGCTCGCGGGCCAGCCCCTGGCGCAGCACGAAGGCGTTCTGCGCGCCGATGGCCACGATCAGGGTCAGACCGGTCAGCAGTCCGGTGAGCAGCGGGTCGATCACCCGACCACGCTAGGGGGAGCGCAGTGTGAAGGCCAGCGCATGTTTCTGGTCGATCATCAGTTCTGCTTCATGCCGCCAGTGCTTCACTGGGGCCATGGATCTGCCACCCGCCCAGCTCGACGCGCTCGTGGCGATCGCCGACCACGGCACCTTCGAGGCCGCTGCCCGGCACCTGCACGTCTCGCCGTCCGCGGTCAGCCAGCGGATCCGGGCGCTGGAGTCCGCCGTCGGCCAGGTCGTCGTCCAGCGCACGACGCCGTGCCGGCCCACGGCGGCGGGCGCCTTGCTCCTGCGCCTGGCCCGCCAGACCCGGCTGCTGTACGACGAGGCGCGCGACGCACTGGGGCACCCCGACGGCGCCCCGGTCGACCTGCCGGTCGCGCTGAACGCCGATTCCCTGGCCACGTGGTTCCGCGACGTGCTCGGCGAGGTGGCCGCCTGGGGCGAGGTGTCGCTCACCCTGCACGTGGAGGACCAGGCCTTCTCCGCAGACCACCTGCGCAGCGGCGACGTGCTGGCCGCGATCACCTCCGAGCCCACCGCCGTGCAGGGCTGCTCGGTCGAGCCGCTCGGCCGGTTGCGCTACGTGCCCGCGGCGACCCCGGGGTTGGCCGCCCGGCACCGCCGGGGCCGAGGACCCGACTGGGCGAGCATGCCGGTCGTGGTGTTCAACGACAAGGACGCGCTCCAGCACGACGTGCTGCGCCTGCACGGGGTGGTCGCGATGCCGCTGGCCCACCGGGTGCCCACGTCCGCCGACTTCCTCGAGGCGGTGCGCCTCGGACTGGGCTGGGGCGCCATCCCCGAGCCGCAGCTGCACCCGGCGCTGGCCGACGGCAGCCTGGTTGTGCTGGGTGCCCGCACCCACGTCGACGTCCCCCTGTTCTGGCAGCGGTGGCGCCTGAGCTCGCCGGCGCTCGACCGGCTCTCCGAGGCCGTGCGGCGCGCGGCCCACGCACAGCTGCGCCGCCCGGCCCGGGGCGAGGCTCAGGCCTCGTAGCGACGCTCCTCCACGATCGTGGTGTCGCGACCGCGTCGGGTCGTGGCGACGGCGAGGACGAGGCCCAGGATCCCCACCACGACGCAGATCCAGCCGACCGTGTCGGTGGCGACCACGTCGGTGACCGCGCTGGGCAGGTCCACGGCGTCGAGCACGAGGATCAGGCCGATGACGAGCAGGACGATGCTGATGCCGATACCCATGACGACTCCTGGGACCCGGCGCGCGGTCGGATCCGCGCGCGACGTTCCGCCGATCCTGCCCGCCTCCCACCTGCCACAAACGCCGCCGACGCGCGCAGGGCCGCCCGGACTGGTCCGGGCGGCCCTGCGGCGTCTCGTACGCGTGGTTCAGCTCAGAACGACGCCTCGTCGAGGTCCATCAGCGCCAGGTCGGTGCCCTCGGCGATGACCCGCTCGGCGCTGATCTTCGGCAGGTTGTGCCGCGCGAAGAACTGCGCCGCCGCGACCTTGCCCTCGTAGAAGGCCTTGTCCCTGCCCAGCGTGGCGGCGGCCTCGCCGGTCAGCTTCGCCAGCGCCACCTCGGCGCCGCGCAGCAGCAGCCAGGCGCACACGACGTCACCGAGCACCATCAGCAGGCGGCTGGTGTTCAGCCCGACCTTGTAGATGTTGCGCAGATCGCCGTTCTCGGCGCTGGCGTCGGCCGACATCAGGTCGTTGATCATGTGCCCGACGATGGCGTTGGCGTCGTCGAGGGCGGTGGCCAGCAGCTGGCGCTCCACCTTGAGGCGCCCGTTCCCGGCCTCGCTGTCGATGAAGCCCTGGATCTCACCGGCGAGGTGGCCCAGCGCGGTGCCCTGGTCCTTGACGATCTTGCGGAAGAAGAAGTCCTGGCCCTGGATCGCCGTGGTGCCCTCGTAGAGGGTGTCGATCTTGGCGTCGCGCACGTACTGCTCGATCGGGTACTCCTGCAGGAAGCCGGAGCCGCCGAACGTCTGCAGCGACTCGGTGCCCAGCAGCACCCACGAGCGCTCCGAGCCGTAGCCCTTGACGATCGGGAGCAGCAGGTCGTTGACCTTCTCGGCCAGCTCGTCGCGCTCCCCGCCATGCTCCGCGAGCATGACCTTGTCCTGCCAGGACGCGGTGTAGAGCACGAGCGAGCGCATGGCCTCGGCGAACGACTTCTGGGTCATCAGCGACCGGCGGACGTCGGGGTGGTGGGTGATCGTCACCCGGGGGGCGGTCTTGTCCGCGGCCTGGGTGAGGTCGGCGCCCTGCTCGCGCTGCTTGGCGTAGTCGAGCGCGTTGAGGTAGCCGGTGGAGAGGGTGGCGATGGCCTTGGTGCCGACCATCATCCGGGCGTTCTCGATGACCTGGAACATCTGGGCGATGCCGTTGTGCACCTCGCCGAGCAGCCAGCCGCGGGCCGGCTCCCCGCCACCGACGGCGGAGTCGCCGAAGGTGACCTCGCAGGTGTTGGAGACCTTGATGCCCATCTTGTGCTCGACGTTGGTGACGTAGGCGCCGTTGCGCTCCCCGGTCAGCTCGCCGCTCTCGTGGTCGAAGTGGAGCTTGGGCACGAGGAAGAGCGAGAGCCCCTTGGTGCCGGGGCCACCGGCGCCCTCGACTCCCACGGGCCGCGCGAGCACCAGGTGCATGATGTTCTCGCTCATGTCGTGCTCGGCCGAGGTGATGAAGCGCTTGACGCCGGTGATGTTCCAGGAGCCGTCGTCGTTGGCGGAGGCCCTGGCCCGGCCGGCGCCGACGTCGGAGCCGGCGTCCGGCTCGGTGAGCACCATCGTGCAGCCCCACTGCCGGTCGACCATGTGCTGCGCGATCTTCTTGTCCCGCTCGTTGCCGTTGCGGTGGACGACGTTCGCGAACGCCGGGCCGGCGGCGTACATCCAGATCGGGGCGTTGGCGCCGAGCACCAGCTCGCCCATCGCCCAGACCAGGCTGGAGGGGGCCGGCTGGCCGCCGAGCTCCTCGAAGATCTGCAGCCGCCACCACTCGGCGTCCATCCAGGCCTGGTAGCTCTTCCTGAAGCTCTCCGGGACGGGGGCCGTGCTGGTGGCGGGGTCGAAGACCGGCGGGTGGCGGTCGCTGTCCTCGTAGGAGGCGGCGAGCTCCTCGCGAGACATCCGGTCGACCTCGGTGAGGATCGACCGAGCGGTCTCGCCGTCGATCTCGGCGAAGGGACCGGTGCCCAGGACGTCGTCGCGACCGAGGACCTCGAAGAGGTTGAACTCGATGTCGCGCAGGTTGCTCTTGTAGTGGCTCACTGATCCACCTTCTCCGTGGGGGCTTGGCCGAACCCAGTTCCTACTGGCCGGTAACATAATCATACGAGGCGCCCTTGCTGTCGCGCAACAGCGGGTTGCCGACCGGGCGGGGCGCGGGCGGGGAGCCGACCTCGGTCTCCGTGGCGACGACGCCGGTGGTGCGTGGCTCGAGCTGAGTGCGGGCGCCCACCATGGTCGAGTGAGTGCATCGACAAATCTGACAGACTGAAGACATGCGTGTTTCCGCCAAGTCCGACTACGCCTTGCGCGCCCTCATCGAGATGGCCACGCAGGGCGATGCTCGCGCGGTGAGCGCGGAGGAGCTCGGCCGGCTCCAGGAGATCCCGCACGGCTTCCTCCAGGCCATCCTCGCCGACCTGCGTCGCGCCGGGATCGTGCGCTCGCAGCGGGGGCAGTCCGGCGGCTGGCGCATGGCGCGGACCCCGGACAGCGTCAGCGTCGCCGACGTCATCCGGGCCGTCGACGGCCCGCTGGTCTCGGTCTACGGCCTGCGCCCCGAGGAGGTCAGCTACAACGAGTCCGCCGACGTGCTCCAGCACGTGTGGATCGCCGCCCGCCGTTCCCTGCGCGACGTCTTCGAGGAGGTCTCGATGCAGCAGCTCGCCGCGGGGGAGCTGCCCGAGGCGGTCACCTCGCGCACCGCCGACGAGGACGCCTGGCAGCCGCACTGACCCCGGCCGGGGGCCCGGCCCCGGGGCGCACCCAGGGCTCAGCCCTCGGCGCGGGCCCGGCAGTTGGTGGCCAGCCAGTCGACCAGGGGGCGCAGGGACTGCCAGTCGGCGCGGACCCGGTCCAGGAGCTCGGGGGAGTGGATGACGGGCTCGAAGCCGAGCGAGCGGCCGGCGTTCAACGAGCGGTGTCGCAGCAGGTCGATGCGCGGGTGGTCGGCGGCGTACCCGCGGGGCGACGTCTTGAGCCGGTCGCCGCTCACCTCCCAGCCGCCGGCCCGCAGTCCGCGCACGATCTCGTCGAGCTGCGTCCCGGTGAGCTCGTGGTCGACGGCGGCCCGGAAGCCCGCGAGCTGGGCGGGCTCGGCGCGGTAGAAGCCGGCGCCGGTGCGCACCCCGCGCGGCGAGAGCTCGACGTAGAACCCGGTGGACGGCCCCGCCGCCACGAACGCACCCTGGTGGGTCTTGAACGGCGTCTTGTCCTTGGCGAAGCGGACGTCGCGATGGGGCCGGAAGACCTTGGCCTCCCCGAACTCCGGGGCGAGCGCGGCGGTGAGGGCCAGCATGGGGGCGCGCACCGCCTCCTCGTAGACCGCGCGGTGCTTCTCCCAGAAGGAGCGGGTGTTGTCCATCTCCAGGTCGTCGTAGAAGTCGAGCGCGGCGACGGGGAAGCCGGTGAATCCAGAAGTCACGCTCTCAGCCTACGGACGCCGCCCCTGTCCGGGGCGGGCCCGGCCGCTCAGGTCAACGGGGCACTGACCTGCTCGTCGCCGGAGCGGGCGAACGCCGTGAGCGTCAGCGTGTCCGCGCCGCAGCGCGGCGCGGAGAGGAACGCCTGCCCGCCCGGGGACTCGTAGACGACGTCGAGGCCGTCGTCCGGACTCCAGCGCATCAGGGCGGCGTCGTCGCCGTCGCGCTGCGGGTCGCGCACGAAGTACGCCGCGTCCGCGCACCACGTCAGCGTGCCGGAGGTGGCCGGCCCGAGGTCCAGCCGGCTCGCGCCGGTCCGGGCGTGGACGTGGGCCTCCTCGACCTTCTTCTCCCGGGGGATGACCGACCAGACGGCGCCGTCGTCGAGGACGAGGCTCTCCCACCCTGCACACTTCGCCACGCCCTCCAGCGGCTCGACCGTGGTGCCGGTGAGCCGCACCGCGGTGCGGCACGAGGGCTGGGAGTCGTCGAACGTCAGCAGGGAGTCGCCGGCGGGGGTGATCCGGGCGGTGTTGAAGCCGCTTCGCTCCGGGGCGCACCAACCGCGCTGGGCGCTGCGGGAGGCCAGGTCCACGGAGGCCACGCAGTAGGCGCCGCCCTCGGTGGTGGCGTGCAGCAGGTGGCCGTCCCCCAGGGCCCAGGTGCCCCCGTTGACGGTCGGCACGTCCGAGGAGCCGTCGATGACGAAGTCCCGGCCGGTGGCCAGGTCGACGACCGTTGCCGAGGAGGCCCGCTCCTCGCGGCGGTCCTGCAGCACCACGACGGCCCAGGCGTCGTCGAGCAGTGCGTCGGAGACCTGCTGGCGCGAGGTGGCCCGGATCGTCCGCGAGGAGGTCGCGCTCTCCAGCCGGGCGCTGGTGGCGGCCTCGTCGACGCTCAGGCTCGCGGCGCTGCTGCGGGTCACGGTGTCGGCGACGGGGCCGGGCACCGACGACCAGTCGAGCAGCTCCCGGCCGGCGTCGAGGACCGCCGGGTCGACCGAGGTCGGGGGTGGCGTGCTGGCCGTCGACGACGGGTTGGGCGACCCGGTGGGTGACGAGGTCGTAGCCGGGTCCGCGCCCCCGCACCCGGCCACCGTCAGGGCGGCCACGAGCAGGACCGCCGCGGCGTACCGGCGTGGTGCGGCACCCGGGCCACCGGCCATCAGACGCCGATGTTCTGCTGGAAGTGCGCCCGGTTCGCGCGGTAGCTGCGGTAGGCGCCGCGCCACTGGACCCGGCTGATGTAGGGCTCGGAGGGGTCGAAGCGCTGCTGGTTCCAGGGCTCGAAGTAGCCGATCTGCGTCGGCTTGCGGCCGTTCTTGTCGTAGCCGCGGCCGACCTGGAAGTGGCCGGAGGCGTCGTCGTCCAGGTAGGGGTAGTACTTCTTCAGCAGGATCGGGTGGAGCACGACGGGGGCCCGGTAGCCGGCGACGTGACGCATCAGGAGCTTCGACCACCGGGTCAGGCCGTAGCCGCTGATGTCGAGGGCGATGTAGGTGCCCGCCCGCGAGGCGCGGTCCCAGCCGGTCGCCGCGTTCACCACCCGGACCATGTCCGTGATCGCCGTCCCACCGCTGGTGGTGCCGAGCCGGTCGGCCCAGTGCTGCTGGCTCTTGCGCCGCTTGGTCCAGCCCCAGGTGATCATCTGCATGGTGGCGGGGCCGCACCAGTAGGTCGTCTCCTGCTCGGAGACCCGTCGGGGGCTCATGACCGTGCTGCGCTCGGGGTAGTCCCGGATCCGTCGCGCGGTCGTGCGGGTCGCGGTCGCGGTCCCGGTGGTGCGGGCACTGTTCGACGTCGCCCTGGCCTCCGGGTGACGTTCCAGGAAGCCGGCGGGCAGCGCGACGCCCTCGATCTCGTGGCGCAGCAGCCAGACCTTGGCCACCGAGCGGGCGGCCCGGGTCAGCTCGGCCCGCTCCGCGGCCGCCCGGGCCGTGGGGCTCAGGGCCGCGGCCCGCTGCAGGGTGCCGAGGACGTCGAGGTCGCCGGTGCCGGTCCCGGTCGTGCCGTTCCGGCGCGCCGCCAGCGTGCGGGCCGCGACCCCTGCGCGGGCCTGCACCTCGGACTGGGTGTCGGTGGTCCAGCCGGAGCCCAGGCAGTACCGCTGGCCCTCGAGATCGGCGCAGCGCACCAGGTCGGCGGCCAGCCGGTCCGGAGCCTGGCGTGCGGAGACGCGGCCCAGGGAACGACCCTCCCCGACGACCCGGTCGATCTCGGCCGCCAGGGCGGGCGTGACCCGTCCGGGACCGGCGGCCCCGGAGGTCACCAGCCCCCCGGTCTCGTCGCCCGACGGGAGCAGGGACCTCTCGTCACCTCCGCCCCGGGGGACGAAGGTCGCGACGGCCAGCAGCAGCACGAAGGCGCCGATGGCAAGGGTGCGGGGGTGGAGGTGGCGCATGGAGTCCTCGAGACGGTCGTGCGGGGGAAGGAAGTACCACTGTCCCCAATGACCTCAAAAGTCGCAAGTGTCCCATCGGTCACAGAAGGGACGGCGACGAGCCGCTCCGGCGTGTCGTGCCGGGCGGCACGGCGGAGGGGCGGCGCGGAGCGGCGGCGTGCGGCGCGGAGGCCGTGGCGTCGCAGCGAGGAGGCGAGAGCGGCCGGGCCGGCAGTCGCCGGGAGGGGGAGAACCTGGAGCGGACGACGAGATTCGAACTCGCGACATCGACCTTGGGAAGGTCGCGCTCTACCAACTGAGCTACGTCCGCACGGACCCCGGAGGGTCGGCGCACATGCTAGCCGATCACTCGCCGCCCGGAGACGCAGGTGTCCCGGCGGCGCCGGCGAGCAGCGAGCCGAGCACCGGGTGGCGGGGGTTGACGTCGTCGCCGGAGGAGCGGCCGGTGAGGCGACGGTGCACCCACGGGGCGGCGGAGCGCCGGGCCCAGGCGAGGTCCTCGCGCAGCCGCTGGCCCCGTCCGGGCACCTGGACCTCGGCGAGGTCGAGCGGCGCGAGCGCGTGCTCGATCCCGAGACGGTCCAGCACCTCGATGGCCATCCGCTGGTGGCCCGCCGGGCCCATGTGCATCCGGTCGGCGTCCCACAGGCGCCAGTCGCGGTACTCCCGCAGGCGCCAGAAGTCGACGATGCAAGCTCCGTGGCGCTCCGCGCTCTCGCGGACCAGCTCGTTGTAGAGCGCGAACCGACCGCGCACGGGTCGGTAGATCGCCGAGCCGCCCGGGTCGAAGGCGGTCCACACGAGGAGCTGCGCGCCGGTGCCGGCGAGCCGGCCCAGGGCCTTGTCGTAGGCGGCGACGAGGGCGTCGAGGTCGACGCGCGGGCGCAGGATGTCGTTGGCGCCCGCGTAGATCGTCACGAGGTCGGGCCGCAGGGCGAGGGCGGGCTCGATCTGCTCCTCGAGGATGGCGGGCAGCTTGCGCCCGCGGATGGCCAGGTTGGCGTAGCCGAAGTCCTCGCCGCACTCGGCGAGCACCTCCGCGACGCGGTCGGCCCACCCGCGCAGGCCGTTGGGGCGGGTGGCGTCGGGGTCGCCGACGCCTTCGGTGAACGAGTCGCCGAGGGCGACGTAGCGGTGGAACGACATGGCCCCATTGTCCGTGACGCCCACCGTGACGCCCGGCGTGGGGCCCGCCGGCACCCCCGGGCGCCGCCACGCCGGTAGGGTGCGCACGTGCTGCTGTCTGACCGCGACATCCTGACCGAGATCGATGCCGCCCGGATCGCCCTGGACCCGTGGGACCCGGCGATGCTGCAGCCGTCCTCCGTGGACGTCCGGCTCGACCGCTTCTTCCGGGTCTTCGAGAACCACCGCTATCCCCACATCGACCCCGCCGCGGACCAGTCCGACCTGACCCGGGAGGTGGAGCCGGACGGCGACGAGCCGTTCATCCTGCACCCCGGGGAGTTCGTGCTGGGCTCGACGTACGAGTCGATCACGCTGCCCGACGACATCGCAGCCCGGGTCGAGGGCAAGTCCTCCCTCGGTCGCCTCGGCCTCCTGACCCACGCGACCGCCGGCTTCGTGGACCCGGGCTTCTCGGGCCACGTGACCCTCGAGCTGGCCAACGTCGCGACGCTGCCGATCAAGCTCTACCCGGGCATGAAGATCGGCCAGTTCTGCTTCTTCCGGCTGACCTCGCCCTCGGAGCACCCCTACGGCTCGCAGCGCTATGGCTCGCGCTACCAGGGGCAGCGCGGCCCGACCCCGTCGCGCTCGTTCCAGAACTTCCACCGCACCGTCATCTGAGGCGACCGCCTTCACCACTGCCTGTGCTGCCGCGCTCGCCCCGGGCGGGTCCGCGGCGGTCGGTCTGGACCCGGTGCAGGACGACGTCCCCGGTGCCGGTCCGCACCCGGAGCTCGAGGTGGTCGACCCCGGCCTCGGGCTCGCCGGTTCCGGCGAGGTCGTGGTGGAGGCCGCCGGAGCGGGTGAGCACGTCGGTCCACACGGGGGTGCCGGCCGGGACCCCGACGCGGACGTCGCTGGAGGAGCCCCGCAGCGTCAGCCGACCGCGGCTGGCCCGGGCGAGCACGAGGTCGCCGCTGCCGGAGCTCGAGGTGAGGTCGGCACCGACGTCCGCGACGTGCACGTCGCCGGAGCCGGTCTTCACGACGGCGGGTCCCGCGGTGGACTCGATCTCGACGTCGCCCGAGCCGGTCGACACGGCGAGGGTCGCCCCGGCGTGGCCGACCCGCACCCGGCCGGAACCGCTCTTGACCCGCAGGTCGCCGCGGGCGTCGTGGACGTCCACGTCTCCGGACCCGGTGTCGATCACGCCGACCCCGTCGATGCGCTGCACCTGCACGGCGCCCGAGCCGCTGCGCACCCACGCGGCGCCGAGGGCGCCCCGGAGGGTGACGTCGGCGCTGCCGGTGCGCACCGCGACCTCGCTGGCCAGCGGCACGGTGACCACCACGGCGAGCGACGCGTCGTCCGGCCGGAAGCCGGACCGGCGGGGCGCGATCACGCTGAGCGCGGTGCCGGACTGCTCGACCCGCACCCGCTCGACGTCGCGCCCGGTGATCGACACCACCGCCTCGAGGGTGTCGAGGGTGTGCACGATGACGGTGCCGGAGCCCGTCTCGACGTACAGCTCGACGGGTCCGGGGGTGTCGAGGTGATGCTCGGTCATGGTGCGCTCGCTCCCGTGCTGAGGGTACGGGGGGTGGTGGTCAGACCCAGCCCGTCAGTCGACGTCCGGGGCGGCCCGACGCCCTGCTCCCGAAGGGGTCGGTGCCGAAGAACGGGATGCTGGTGAGGTCGACGTCGACCGTGACAGCGCTCTCCCGGGTGGCGGCCCGCACCACGTTGACCAGCCAGGTGTTCAACGAGTGCCCGGAGCCGGCAGCCAGCTCCTCGGCGCGGGCCTTCACCGACTCCGGCATCCGCAGCGTGATCCGGGCGACCGTGCCGCCCTCGTCGACCTCCTCCTCCACCGGGGGCCCGACCAGCGCCGACGGGTGCGGGGGACCGGCGCCCTGCACGACGAAGTCGAGGTCGCGCCCCGAGAGACGGACGTCGACCCCCCCGGTCGGCATCTCCGCGGTGATCTCGGCCGCGGCCTGGGAGATCGCCTCCATCAGGGCGAGCCGGACGGCGGGATCGAGGGCGAAGGTGAGGCGCTCGGCGGCCTGCCGCGTCTCGGGACCGGCGGCCTCGGCGGCGGCCACCAGGTCTCGACGGAGACTCTCGAGGTACGGCGTGAGGTCCATGCGCACCACTGTGACACCATCGTGACGTCATGACAAGGCGTTCGTGCCACGTACCGGTGCCGCCCGGACGGCGCTCGCGCGGCCGCGCCGTCCGAGGTGGCCGAGGTGTCGAACACATCGCCGGTGGGCACCAGAGGGGTGAAGAGTCCTACCGTCCGGTACCGCGGTAGGCCGGCTCGCGTCCCTTTCCGGAAAGGCCCGTCATGGCTGCCTCCCACACCCTCACCGCACTGGCGAGCGACACGCTCATCCAGGCGAACGCGGTGGACTACCTCATCGTCGCCATCTACTTCGGCTTCGTCATGGCCATCGGTGTGATGGCCCGCCGCCGAGTCTCGGACTCGATCGACTTCTTCCTCTCCGGCCGCTCGCTGCCTGCCTGGGTGACCGGCCTGGCGTTCATCTCCGCCAACCTCGGCGCGGTCGAGATCATGGGCATGTCGGCCTCGGGCGCGCAGTTCGGCCTGCCGACCGTGCACTACTTCTGGGTCGGCGCGATCCCCGCGATGCTGTTCCTGGGCGTCGTGATGATGCCCTTCTACTACGGGTCCAAGGTGCGCTCGGTCCCCGAGTTCATGCGCCGCCGGTTCGGCACCGGCGCCCACCTCGTCAACGCGATCTCGTTCGCGGTGGCCCAGCTGCTGATCGCCGGCATCAACCTGTTCCTGCTCGGCACGATCATCCGGGCCCTGCTCGGCTGGCCGCTGTGGCTGGCGCTGGTGGTGGCCGCGGCGGTCGTGCTGTCGTACATCACCCTGGGCGGCCTGTCGGCGGCGATCTACAACGAGGTCCTGCAGTTCTTCGTGATCGTCGCCTCGCTGGTGCCCCTGACGCTGATCGGTCTGCACCGGGTCGGCGGCTGGAGCGGCCTGACCGCCAAGATCACCTCGGCCGCGGCGGCCGACCCCGACATCGTCCCGGCCGCCGACCAGCTCAACTCGTGGCCCGGCAACGCGCTCTCGGGCTTCGCCTCCGACTGGCTCTCGGTCGTCGGCATCGTCTTCGGTCTCGGCTTCGTGCTCTCCTTCGGCTACTGGACCACCAACTTCGTCGAGGTCCAGCGGGCGATGGCGTCGGACTCGATCTCCTCGGCCCGCAAGACCCCGATCATCGGTGCCTTCCCGAAGATGTTCATCCCGTTCATCACGATCGTGCCGGGCATGATCGCGGCGGTCCTGGTCTCCGAGATGGCCCAGGTCAAGGCGGGCGAGAGCGTCACGGGCGGGGCGTCCGGCTCCGGGGTCACCTACAACGACTCGCTGCTCTACCTCATGCGCGACGTGCTGCCCAACGGGCTCCTCGGTCTGGCCATCGCCGGCCTGATGGCGGCCTTCATGGCCGGCATGGCCGCCAACATCTCGGCGTTCAACACCGTGATGAGCTACGACCTGTGGCAGACCTACATCGTCAAGGACAAGGAGGACGGCTACTACCTGCGGTTCGGCCGGATCGCCACGGTCGCGGCGACCGTGATCGCCATCTTCACCGCGGGCCTGGCCACGAACTTCTCGAACATCATGACCTACCTGCAGACGCTGTTCGGCTTCTTCAACGCCCCGCTGTTCGCGACGTTCATCCTCGGCATGTTCTGGAAGCGGATGAGCCCGACCGCGGGCTGGGTCGGCCTCGTCGCGGGCACGCTGTCCGCGGTGACAGTGGCGTTCCTCACCGAGGACGCGTTCGGTTCGCTCAGTACCGGGCTGATCCCGGTCGGCGGCCAGGGGGCCGCCTTCCTCGCCGCCTCGGCGGCGTTCGTCGTCGACATCGCCCTGAGCGTCGTGGTCTCGCTGGTGACCGCGCCGAAGCCGGTCGAGGAGCTGCGGGGGCTGGTGTACTCCGAGACCCCGCGGGCGGAGCTCGTCGACGAGCACGAGGCCTCCTACCCGTGGTACCGCCGCACGATCCCGCTGGCCAGCATCGCGCTGGGCATGGTCGTCATCCTGAACATCGCCTTCTGAGGAGACCGACATGGCAGAGAACAAGAAGCACACGGCGGGCGCACTCGACATCCGCAACATCATCGGCCTGCTGCTGACGGTCTACGGCGTGATCCTGCTGCTCCTCGGTCTCTTCGCCGACCCGGAGGAGGCCAAGACCGGGGGCGTGAACGCCAACCTGTGGGCGGGCCTCGCGCTGCTCGCCTTCGGGGCGGCCTTCCTCACCTGGGCGCGGCTCAAGCCGGTCGTCGTCGCCGAGGACGTGCACGCCGACGACCCGGAGGCGTCCCCCCCGGCGGGTCACTGACCCGCAGGGGCAGGCAGCCGACGACCGCGGAGCACGACGGTGTCCACCAGGCCCGCGCGGGTCCGGTAGAGGTCGACCGTCAGCCGGCAGTCGTCGGACCCGCTCGGTAGCGCGAGGGAGAGCTCGACGGCCGGGGCGCGGCCCCGCGCGGCGGGGAGCGGCAGGTCGCAGACGACGGCGCTCGGAGCGCTCGTGCGCACGGTGAGGCGAGGGGTCACCCGCCTCCCGGAGTCGACGCCGGTCTGCGTGACGGCAGCGGTCAAGGACCTCAGCGTGGCTCCCCAGCCCCGGCGTTCGGTGGCCTGCGCCCGGGTGAGGGTGGCCGGTTCGGCGTCGCGGTCGAGGACCGTCACCGTACCGGCGAAGCGCGGGGCCGGGCCCCGGCCCGCCGCGAAGTGGACGAGCTCCCAGGCCGCCACCCGGTCCCGGTAGCCGCGGCAGGGCCGGACGCCGCGTCGGGCGACCGTCACGATGACCCGGTCGCCCGGGCGGAACGTGACGCCGACCCCGGGGCTCGTCGCGAGCACGACGTCCGGCGGCTCGCAGACGTCGACCCGCTCGATCGAGGCCAGGAGAGCCCGGTCGTGCAACCGGTCGAGCACGTCGGGCAGCCGTTGGCCGAAGAACGACGGCAGCTGGTCACCGAAGAGCGCGGCCGGCGCGCTCGCGGGCGGCGTCGCCTCGGAGCGTGGCGGCGCGGGGCCGCCGGAGAGGGCCACTGAGCCGACCGCGGCCGCGACGACCGCCAGCCCGAGGGCCCCGGCGAGCAGCCGTCCGGTGCGATCTGCCTCCGCGCCCGGGAGCTGACCCGGCGGCTGGACCAGCACCGTGTCCGCAGCCAGGGCCAGGCGGCGCCCGGCGTCGTCCGGGTCGCCCGCGCCCAGGGCGGCCAGCGTGTCCCGGATGGTGGCGGCTGGTTCCCGGCGGCCCCGGGAGACGGCCCCGGCGGTGTCCGCGGCGCCGAGCTGGGCGAAGTGGAGCAGCACGGCGGCGTCGCGGACCGGGCTCGGCAGGGCCGCCAGGTCGCGGCGCACGGCCACCCCGGCGTCGTCCACGCCGGGCGCGTGGTCGGGGCGGCCGGTGGGCACCGCCTCGGCGGGGTGCTCGTCACGGTCGGTGCGGACCAACGCGTGCAGCGTGCGCAGCACGACCGGGTCCGGGTCGTCGCGGCGGCGCACCGCCCGGGCCTGCCGGACGACGGCCCGCTCGACCAGGGCCTGGGCGCGCTCCGGCGGGCGGCCCAGGAGCACCGCGGTGCGGACCAGCAGGGTGTGCCGCGCCGCCAGGTACTCGTCGATGTCCATGGGGCCTCCCGTCCGTCCTCACGGTACGGCGGCCCCGAAGACGGGGGTGTCCGCGCGGCGAGGCGGTGGTTCAGAGGTCGAAGAGCGACCCCGAACCGTGGATGTCGACGTCGGTCTTCGGGGCGTGGGCCGCCCCGTCGCCCGTGGGCCTCGGCTTGTCCGCGGAGCTGGGCGCCACCGGCTCGCCGGACTCCGTCTCCGCGGGCGTCCCGGCCTCCGGGGTGGGCTCCGCTGGTGCCCCGGGAGTCCCCGCGGTGTCCCCGTCTGGTGTCCCCGTCGGTGTCCTCGTTCTGCGTCGGTGTCTCCGTCGGTGTCCTCCTCGGTGGCGGCGTTGGCCGCCGCGGTGGCGGCAGCGCTGACCGCCGCCCCGTCCGGGCGGGTCGTGGAGCCGTCCGCCGAGCCGGACTCGGCGCCGGCCGGCGCCGCCTCGTCCTCGGTGTCCTCGGTGACCTCGGTGACCGCGGGGGCGGCCTCGGTCGGGGCGACCGGTGCGGGGGCGGCGATGTCGAACAGCGAGCCGCTCTCCGGGATGGCCGTGGCCGGTGCTGCTGCCGGTGGGCCGTGGCCTCCGCCGGGGAGGCGGGGGACTCGGGCTCGGCCTGGGCGGGCTCCGTTCCGGTCGGCTCCGGCTCCGGCCGGGCCTCCGGCGTCGGCCCCGGCTCCGCCGGGGCGGCCGGCTCGGGGGCGGCGATGTCGAAGAGCGAGCCGCTCTCGGGGATCCCAGTGGCCGGGGCCGTGGCCGGCGCCGGTGTCGAGACCCCTGTCGCGGCGGGCTCGGGCTCGGGCTGGGCCTCTTGCTGGGGCTCGTGCTGGGGCTCGGGCTGGACCGCGGCCTTCGGCGGTGCCGCGGGTTCGGGAGCAGCGAGGTCGAACAGCGAACCGCCGTCCGGGATGTCGCTGGCAGGCGTCGCCCGTGCCGGCTCCGCCGCCGGTGCCGGCTCCGGCTCCGGCCCCGGCTCTGGTTCGGTCGGTGCGGCCGACGTCGCCTCTGCGGGCTTCTCGGCCGGCGCCCCCAGGTCGAAGAGCGACCCGCCGCCGTCCAGGCCGGTGCCCGGTGCCGGTGCCGGTGCCGGTTCCGGCGTGGCTGCAGGCTTCGCCCCGGAAGCGGTCTCCGCCTTCTTCTCGGCCGGTTCGCCAGGGCCGAGGTCGAACAGCGACCCCCCCGAGGCCGTTGCTTCGGCCGGGGCGGGCTCGGCCTGCCGGCGTTCGGCCGCGGGGGCCTCCGCCACCCTCGGCGCGGCCTCCGCGGCCGGCTCGTCCGTGGGCGTGTCGAACAGCGACGAGCCGCCCGACGCCTTGGCGAGCGGGCCGACGTCCTCGGTGTCGGTGACGGTCTGGGTCGTCCGGGTGGCGTCACCGGCCTGCGGCTCGGCCCTGGTCGCCTCGTCGGTCTTCTTCCTGGCGGCGGGGGTGCCGGCCTTGGCGCCCGGCCTGGCCTTGGTCGCGACCTCGCCCTTCACCGAGGCGAGCAGCATCTGCGCGACGTCGAGAACCTCGACCTCCTCGCGGGCCTCGCCCTTGGCCTGCTGGGCGGTCAGGCCGTCGGAGAGCATCACCCGGCAGAAGGGGCAGCCGACGGCGATCTGGTCGGCCCCGGTCTCGACGGCCTCCTTGGTGCGGTTGACGTTGATCCGCTCGCCGGTGTTCTCCTCCATCCACATGCGGGCGCCACCGGCGCCGCAGCAGAAGGACTTCTCGGAGTTGCGGGGCATCTCCTTGACCTCGGCGCCGGGCAGGACCTGCAGGAGCTCGCGGGGCGGGGTGTAGACGCCGTTGTGCCGACCGATGAAGCAGGGGTCGTGGTAGGTGATCGAGCGCTTCTCGGCGCCCGCTCCCTCCGTGACCGGGGTCAGCCGGCCCTCGCGCACGAGCCGGTTGAGCAGCTGGGTGTGGTGCACGACCTCGAGCTCGACGCCGAACTGCTGGTACTCGTTCTTGAGGGTGTTGAAGCAGTGCGCGCAGGTCGAGACGACCTTCTTGACCTTGTACTCCTGGAACGTCTCGACGTTCTGCTGCGCCAGGCCCTGGAAGACGAACTCGTTGCCCGCCCGGCGCGCCGGGTCACCGGTGCAGGTCTCCCCGTTGCCCAGGACGCCGAAGCTCACCCCGGCCAGGTCGAGCAGCTCGGCGACGGCCCGGGTGGTCTTCTTCGCTCGGTCCTCGTAGGCGCCGGCGCAGCCGACCCAGAACAGCCACTCGACCTCGTCGAGCGACTCGATGCTGTCGCCCACGACCTTGACCTCGAAGTCGAGCCCCTTGGCCCAGTCGAGACGCGCGTTCGGCGACATGTTCCAGGGGTTGCCCTTGTTCTCCAGCCCCTTGAAGAGACCGTTCAGCTCGGCCGGGAAGTTCGACTCGACCAGCACCGCGTAGCGGCGCATGTCGATGATGTGGTCGACGTGCTCGATGTCGACGGGGCACTGCTGGACGCAGGCGCCGCAGGACGTGCAGCTCCAGAGCACCTCGGGGTCGATCACGGCCGCGCCGTTCTCGGGCATGTAGAACCAGTCGTCGCCGGTCTCACCGACCAGCGGGCGCTCGACCTCGCGGGTCAGGGTCTGGCTGCCCTCGAGCAGCGCGGCGCGCTCGTCGTCGGAGTCCGCCTGCAGGTACGGCGCCTTCGCGTGCGCGTGGTCGCGCAGCGCGGTGATGAGGAGCTTGGGGGAGAGCGGCTTCTCGGTGTTCCACGCCGGGCACTGCGACTGGCACCGGCCGCACTCGGTGCACGAGGTGAAGTCGAGCAGGCCCTTCCAGCTGAAGTCCTCGACCTGGCCCACGCCGAGCACGGAGTCCTCGTCGAGGTCGTCGATGTCGTCGAGGGTGATCGCCTTGCCGGCGGAGGTCAGCGGCTTGACCGCGCCCAGCGCCGTCCGCCCGGAGGACTCACGCTTGAACCAGATGTTGAAGAACGCCAGGAACCGGTGCCAGGCGACGCCCATGGTGAGGTTCAAGGAGATCGTGATCATCCAGACGAACGAGATCAGGATCTTGGTCATCGACACGAGGTAGATCGCGTTCGACAGGCCGTCGACCGAGAGGCCGGAGAAGAGGCTGCCGACCCAGCCGGTGAGCGGGTAGTGGAACAGGCTCGCGGTGTCGTGACCCTCCTGCAGGCCCAGCTGGTACTCCAGGCCACGCAGCAGCACGATGCAGATGCCCACGCCGAGGATGACGAGCTCGACGAAGTAGGCCTGCCACATGGTGGAGCCGAAGAAGCGGCCCCGCGGCCCGCGGACCCGCTCCTGCGGGCGGCTCACGCGGTAGGCGATGAAGGCGATGATCGCCGCGATCATCACCCAGGTGACGGCCTCGGTGAGCCACTCCCAGAGGAAGAAGTGGCCGATCACCGGCAGCTGGAAGGAGGCCGAGAAGAGCTGGCCGAACGCCGTGACCAGGGTGAAGAAGAGCAGCCCGAAGCCGACGAAGATGAACCAGTGCCCGGCGCCGACCCAGTGCCACTGGAGCATCCGGGTGTGCAGCAGCGACTCCTTGAGCAGGGTCACGGTGCGTCGCGCGGGCTGGTCGGTGCGGGCGGCCGGCTGGCCGACCTTCATCACGCCGATGATCGACCGGATGGCCCGGACGAAGAGGGCGGTGCCGATGACGGCGATCGCCAGCGAGACGACAATGGCAAAGATCTGCATGGAGTACGGCTCCTCGTCGGGGCGGCTGCACGTCGTCGGTCAACCGGCGCGTGGGGGAGCCTAGGGCCGCTGCGCCCCCCGCGTCAGTGCCGGAACGTTGTGACAACGATCCTACCTATGGGTAACTTTCCATTGACCGCGGTACGGCGACGGCCGGCCCCGGGTGGGGGCCGGCCGTCGGTCTCAGGGGCTCGACGTCCGGAGCGTCATCCGGGACTCGAGCGGGGTGTCACTTGACGGAGACCGCCGCCCAGGCCGCCTTGACGGCCGCCACCTGGGTCGAGGCGGCGCCGTACAGGTCGGTGGCCGCGTTGATGGTTGCGACCCGGGCGCCGGAGTAGCTGGTGCCCGAGGTCATGTAGACGGTCAGCGCGCGGTACCAGACGGCGGCGGCCTGGCTGCGGCCGATGCCGGTGGTCGTGGTGCCGTTGCAGGTGGGGCTGTTGTAGGCGACGCCGTTGAGCGACCTGGCCCCGCTGCCCTCGGAGAGCAGGTAGAAGAAGTGGTTGCCCACCCCCGAGGAGTAGTGCACGTCGACCGACTTGGTCCGGTTCGACCAGCAGTCCTGGCTGGCGCCGTCGAGCGACGGCTTGTCCATCCGCCGGATGAAGTTGGTGGCCGGGTCGTAGCTGCGGAAGATCTCCTCGCCGATGACGTAGTCCCCGGTGTCGTCGGCGTTGGCGGCGTAGAACTCCACGCTGGTGCCGAAGATGTCGGAGGTGGCCTCGTTGAGACCACCGGACTCCCCGCGGTAGGTGAGGCCGGCGGTGCGGCTGGTGACGCCGTGGGTCATCTCGTGACCGGCGATGTCGAGCTCGACCAGCGGCAGGTAGGTGGTGGCGTCCCCGTCGCCGTAGCGCATGCAGAAGCACGAGTCGCTCCACGAGGCGTTGACGTACTGGCCGTCGTGGACGTAGGAGCGGGCGCCCTTGCCGTCGTCGGCGATGCCGTTGCGGTTGAACGTGGACCGGTAGTAGTCCCACGTCCTGGCGATGCCGTAGTGCGCGTCGACCGCGGCCGTGGCCGGGTCGCTGGTGGAGCCGTTGCCCCACACGTTGTCGGCGTCGGTGAACAGCGGGGTGCCGGTGGCGTAGGGGCCGTTGTACGTCGCGTTCTGGCCGCGGACCGGGTCGACCAGCTGGTTGCTGGTGGCGGTCCTCGTGGTCTCGAGCGGGACCGTGCCGCTGAACAGACCGGTGCCCGACCCGGTGTCCTCCAGCACGGAGGGCCAGCGGTCGAGGACGCCTCCCTTCCGCGCGTTCACGAAGACGTACTCGCCGGCGGGTGAGCCGTCGGCGTTGCGGCCGGTGACCTCGACGCGCCAGGCGAGGGCCGGGGTGCCGGAGGTCGCCAGGACGACCAGCTCGCTGGTGGTCCGCGACCTCGCGAGGTCGACGAGGGCCGCGGCCCGGCCGGCGGCACGCTTCGCCGGGACGGCGGGGCTCACCGCCGGCGGCAGGCCGGGCAGGTCGCGGCCCGAGGTCGAGCGGAACGCGCCGCTGCGCGTCTGGTGGACGACGAGGTCCCCGCCGACGACGGGGAGGCCGCGGTAGGTGCGGTCGAAGCGGACGTGGCTGGCGCCGTCGGCGTCCACGACGGTGTCCCGCACCACGAGGCCCTGACCGGCGCCGAGGCCGGCGTGGTCGCGGGCGTGGGCTGCGGCGACGGTCTCGGCGCGGTCCTGCGGGCCGGCGGTGGACGCGGCCTGGGAGCTGCCGGTGGTGGCGACGAGGGTGGCACCGGCGCAGCCGAGCGCGAGGGCGGACACCAGAAGGGGCTTCATGCACGATCTCCCTGGGGGGATGAGGTGATCCGGACGCCGTCCGGTCCGATGGCTCGGTATCCGCAGTTCATCCCGGGCCACTCCTCTCGGGCAAGAGGGTCGGCGGTTCGCATCTGTGCACTGCACGAACCTGCAGGTCTGGCTGGCCGGAGCCGCGGGTCGAGGGTTCCGCTACTCCCGCCCCGCGCGGTCGCGTCCGCCGAGCCGTCGGGTCAGGACGTCGGCGGTGCGGCGCACCTCGTCGCTCAGGGCGACCGGGGCCGCCCCCTGCGGGTCGTCCTGGGGAAAGGTGAGCGCGATGCCGGCGACCGGGTGGCCGTTGTGGTCGACCACCGCGGCGGCCACGCTGGCGAGTCCCGGTGTCACCTCCCCGGCCTCGGTGGCCCAGCCCCGCTGCCGGGTCTCGGAGAGCACCCGGCGCAGCGCGCTCAGCGTCCGCGGGCCCTCGCCGTGCCGGTCCACGAACTCCTGGGGCGAGGGGTAGAGGGCCCGCACCTGCGAGCCGGGCAGCAGCGCGAGCAGGGCGCGGCCGCTCGCGGTCAGGTGGGCGGGGAGGCGGACGCCGACGTCGGTGACGAGCGGTGGCCGGCCGGGGGCCCGCTCCTCGAGGACGTAGAGCACGTCGCGTCCGTGCAGCACCGCGAGGTGCGCGCTCTGACCGGTCCGGTCGACGAGGTCGGCCAACGGGCGGCGGGCGATGCGCTGCAGCGGTGCCTGGCGTGCGTAGCCGCTGCCGACCTCGAAGGCGGCGACCCCGAGACCGTAGCGGTGCTCGTCGACGAGGTGCACCACGAAGCCCTCGTCGACCATGGCGCCGAGAAGGTGGTACGCCGTGCTGCGCGGCAGCTCGCACGCGCGCACGATCCGGTCGAGGGGGACCGGGTCGGGCTGGCTGGCCAGGAAGCGGAGCACGCGCAGCGTGCGCGTGGCGGCCGGGACGTGGCTCATGGGCCGCATCCTGCCACCGGCCGGGGTGGTGACCCGGGCCGGTGGCAGGTGCCGGGGCTCAGCCGGAACCTCAGCCGGGGCTCAGGCGGGCGTGGTGCCCGAACCGTCGGCGCGGTGGGTGCCCCGGGTGGTGCCGGCGACGCCATCGGTGCCCTGGGAGCCGTCGGTGCCGTGGGTCTCACGAGTGTCGTGGGGGTCGGACTCGGCGGCCGGCGTCCCCATGGCCGGCGTGCCCATGGCGGGGGTGCTGGGGGTGTAGTCGTCGGATCGGTGGTCCACGTCGGGGTCCACCTGGTCGGCCTCGCGCAGCGCGTCCTCCTGGCGGGCCTGCCCCATGGCGTGGCCCTGCTTGGCCTGCTCGGCCTCGTGCTCGGCCCGCTCGGCCTCCACGCGCTTGAGCCGGGCCTGCGCCTCGGCCTCGGCGGCCTGGCGGTGCGACTCGGTGAGGTCGGGGGCCTGGGTCGCGGCCTGCACGCGCAGGTTCTCCGCGTGGGCCCGGGCGTGCTCGGCCTTGCGCTTCTTGCCCATCGACACGATGGCGGCGATCAGCAGCAGCGCGATGACGATGACGATGGCGAGGATGATCCAGTTCGTGGTGCTCATGGGGCGCTCCTTGGTCGAGGCCCCGGGAGTTGCCCGGGGCTCAGGCCTGGACCGTACCCACGTGGGGGAGCGCTTGAACCGTCGCCCGGTAGCGGCCTCGCGGGACGCCCCTCCACGGGTCACGCCGTCGGGCCGGGCCGTCAGGTCAGGGGGAGCTCGTCGCGGACCGGCACCAGGGCGGCGGCGAGCAGCGGGAAGAGCGCGGCGAGAGCGAACGCGGCGGCGTAGCCCCCGGACGCGATCACCAGACCCGCCAGGGGCGGCACCGCGGAGGCGGTGAGGAACTGCGCGGTGTTCTGGATGCCCAGGGCTCGGCCCGACCAGTGCGGCCCCGCCCGCTCGGCGACGGCGGTGAAGGCGAGCCCGTTGTCGGCCACGGTGAGCACGGTGGCCACCGCCATCAGGGCCACGGCCACGGTCAGGTCGAGCTGCGCGGCCAGGCCCAGCCCCGCCATAGCGGCGGCGGCGCCAAGCGCGACCCAGCGCAGCGGACGCATCCGGCTCGCGACCACGTCGGAGAGCTGCCCCGCCGCGATCCGCCCGAGCGCCCCGGCCACCTGGGTGCCCGCGACGAGTGATCCGGCTGACGCCGGCGACCAGCCGCGGTCCTGCACGAGCCAGACCAGCGAGAAGGTCCACACCAGGAACTGCGGCACCACCAGCAGCACCGAGACCCCGTGCACCCGGGCCAGGAAGCGGTCGCGGCGGTAGGGGTTGCTCGCCGCGGTGTCGGTGCGGGCGGGTCGCGGCGGGTCGACGAGGACCCGGGCGACGACGGCGGCCGCGACCGCGCAGGCGATCGTCGGCACCCAGAGCGCCGCCTGCGCGCCGTACCGGTCGGCGATCACCGCGATGCTCACCGCCGCCACCCCCACGCCGACCGGTTGCGCCATCTGGCGCACGCCCATGGCCAGTCCCCGGCGCTCGGGCGGGAACCAGCCGACGACGACCCGTCCGCTGGCCGAGTTGGTGCTCGCCGCGGCGGCGCCCGCGAGCAGGAGGGCCAGCGCCAGCGTGACCGGGCCGCCGCTCAGAGCGGCCAGTGCGCCGGTCGCCGTCGTGGCGAGGAGCCCGAGCAGGAGCACGAAGCGCTCGCCGCGGCGGTCGGTGACCGCGCCCCAGAGCACCAGGGTGAGCATCACGCCGACGGTGGGTGCCGCGGCCACCAGGCCCGCGGCGGCCAGCGAGAGTCCCTCGCGCTGGTGCAGCACCGGGATCAGGAACGCGGGGCCGTGCACCATCACGGCGGTGGCCCCCTGAGCCAGGGTGCTCGCGCCGAGCATCGCCCAGCGCTGCCCGGCGTCGATCTCGCCGGCGTTGCTGCGCGCCGGGTCGCGGGTGCTCCTCACGGCGCCAGTCAACGTCAGCGGGGCCGCCCGGGGGTGAGGCATCCTGCCTGGTGGCCTGTGAGGAATTTCATCACGGTCCCGAGGTCTCGGATGCGAGACGGCGGGCGCGCCCGAGCGCTGGTGACGGCCCGCGTCCGGGCGTTGGATGAGGGGCATGGACCCGATCGCCGCCCGCCCCACCGCCCCCACCGTCACGGTCGGGGTCGGTCCGCTCCGCGTCGAGGACGTGCTCGCCGTCGCGAGGACGGGGGCCGCGGTCGAACTGGCCCCCGAGGCGGTGACCGCGATGCAGCGGGCCCGCGAGGTCGTCGAGGGGCTCGCCGCGGCGAGCACGCCGTCGTACGGCATCTCCACGGGCTTCGGCGCCCTCGCCACCCGGCACATCCCGTCCGAGATGCGCGCCCAGCTCCAGAGGTCGCTGGTGCGCTCGCACGCGGCCGGCTCCGGGCCGGAGGTCGAGCGGGAGGTGACCCGGGCGCTGATGCTGCTGCGGCTCTCCACGCTCGCGACCGGCCACACCGGGATCCGGGTCGAGACCGCCGAGCTGATCGCGTCGCTGCTCAGCCACCAGATCACGCCGGTGGTGCACGAGTACGGTTCCCTGGGCTGCTCCGGCGACCTGGCGCCGCTCTCGCACTGCGCGTTGGCGCTGATGGGCGAGGGGCCGGTCCGTGACGCCGGCGGCAGCCTGATGCCGGCCGCCGCCGCGCTCGCCGCCGCCGGTCTGGCACCGGTCGAGCTGGCCGCCAAGGAGGGGCTCGCCCTGATCAACGGCACCGACGGCATGCTCGGCATGCTGGTGCTGGCCATCCACGACCTGCGGCGGTTGCTGCGCACGGCCGACGTGGCCGCGGCGATGTCGGTCGAGGGCCAGCTGGGCACCGACCGGGTCTTCTCCCCCGAGCTCCAGGCGATCCGGCCGCACCCCGGTCAGGCCGCCTCGGCGGCCAACCTCATCCGGGTGCTGGCCGACTCCGGGGTCGTCGCCTCGCACCGCGGCCCGGACTGCAACCGGGTGCAGGACGCCTACTCCCTGCGCTGCTCGCCCCAGGTGCACGGCGCCGCCCGCGACACCGTGGAGTACGCCGCCCAGGTGGCCGGCCGCGAGCTGGCCTCCGCCGTGGACAACCCCGTGGTCCTGGCCGAGGAGGGACGGGTGGAGTCGAACGGCAACTTCCACGGGGCGCCCGTGGCCTACGTGCTCGACTTCCTCGCGATCGTGGCCGCCGACGTGGCCTCGATGAGCGAGCGGCGCACCGACCGCTTCCTCGACAGGACCCGCAGCCACGGGCTGCCGCCGTTCCTGGCCCACGACCCCGGCGTCGACAGCGGCCTGATGATCGCGCAGTACACCCAGGCCGCGATCGTCTCGGAGCTCAAGCGTCTCGCGGCCCCCGCGTCGGTCGACTCGATCCCGTCGTCGGCGATGCAGGAGGACCACGTCTCGATGGGCTGGTCCGGGGCGCGCAAGCTGCGCCGCTCGGTCGACGGACTCACCCGGGTGGTGGCGATCGAGGTGCTCACCGCGGCCCGCGCGCTCGACCTGCGCCGGCCCCTGGTGCCGGCGCCCGCGACCGAGGCGGTCATCGGACTGCTGCGGGCCGCTGGCGTCGAGGGCCCCGGGCCGGACCGGCACCTCTCGCCCGAGATCGAGCGCGCCGTGGAACTGGTCCGCTCCGGCGCCGTCCTCGACGCCGTGGAGGGTGTCGTCGGCGCGCTGGGCTGACGGGGGGCCGGATTCCCCGGTCAGCCGGGGAAACCCGAACATGTCGGCCGAGATCTCGGCCGACAAGCGGGGGTCTCGGCCGACCAGTGGCGGCTCAGTCCAGGGCGCGCAGCACCTTGCGGGCCGTGCGGTGGCCGATGGAGTACCCGTCGGTCATGGCGTCACGGAAGTGCAGGCCCGACCAGATCCGGGCGTTGAAGGCATCGGTCTCGATGTCGCTCAGGTGCGTGTAGATCCGGTGCGTCGGCGTGCTGACGGAGATGAGCTCGAGCGGGGTCGCCTCGCCGAGCGTCCGCCGGATCGCCTCGATCGCCGGCGCGGTGAGGCAGGCGTGGCCGCTCACGTAGTCCGAGTACGGCGGGTTCGGCAGCAGCGGGGTCCATCCCGCCTCGCTGGTCGTCGCCGGGTTGCCGTCCGTGGCAGCCTCGGCGATGGCCTGGCTCGGTCGCCAGAAGCCGACGTCCCGCTTCAGCTGCCAGCACCGGATGATCGAGTCGGTCATCGCGGCGTGGACCACCGCGAACAGGCGCGTCGTACCTGCCAGGCCGATCGGGGCGTCCTCGAGGCGCCGGACGAGCGCGTCGCCGACCATCGTGGCGGAGTTCGAGTTGTAGAACGTCGCCGTTGCCGTCTCTTCGCTCGAGCGCCGGGTGGAGGTGGTCCCGCCGTACAGCTTGACCTCGTTGTAGTCGGCGGCGTACTCGTCGCTGCCCAGGCGATCAGGTCCGTCCACCCGGACCGGGTGCTCGAGCACCAGCGGGTGCAGGGAGCCGAGCCAGGCGGCGAGCATGTCGGTCGCGGGTGCAGCCGGCTGCCAGACCCCGGGCCCCGGAGCCTTCGCGTAGTGGATGCTCAGGTCGAGAAAGTGGTCATCGGCGCGGCTCGCCACCAGGGCGGACGCCGCCCGGGCGCCCACCCGTCGCCCCGGTCCCTGGCGCGCGTGTCGGGGACGGTCCCCAGGCTCGCGGTCTCGTCGGCGTCCAGCGCGGTGGCCGCGGTCGGGTAGTAGTGGAGCAGTACGTCGTGTGCCGCCGTGACCAAGGCGGCGGTCGGGGAGGTGTGCCGCCTGGCCCGGGACCGCTCGACGGCCCGGTACATGGCCATCGAGGTGAACCCGAGGACGGGGACGCCGACGGGGATCGGCGTGCCGGCGTCGGTGTAGATGGTGCGGAACGCGATGCGTTCCCAGTCGAGTGCGACCTGGGAGCCGTTCGCGGCGTCCAGGGCCCGCGCCGGGGGTGGGGCCGGCGACCCGCCGGGGGTGGCGGTGGTCGCGGTGGGCTGGGCGAGCAGGGCGAGGGCCAGGACGGCCGTGGCAAGCAGGCCGCCGATGCGCGGGGTCGGGAACACAGGATCCTCCTGGGCGTGGGTGTCTCCCATGGGAAGCCCGACCCGGGCCCGGGGACCATTCGCGTTCAGGCGAAGATCTCCTTGCCAGAGCCTCATCTCACCGGGTCTCGAGGCTCAGCGCTGGGGCGCCTCGCTCCTCGACCGGCGGGGGAGGGCCTCATCTCACCGGGTCTCGAGGCTCAGCGCTGGGGCGCTTCGCTCCTCGACCGGCGGGGGAGGGCGTCGTCTCGCCGGGTCTCGAGGCTCAGCGCTGGGGCGCTTCGCTCCTCGACCGGCGGGGGAGGGCGTCGTCTCGCCGGGTCTCGAGGCTCAGCGCTGGGGCGCTTCGCTCCTCGACCGGCGGGGGAGGGCGTCGTCTCACCCCGTCTCGAGGCTCAGCGCTGGGGCGCTTCGCTCCTCGACCGGCGGGGGAGGGCGTCGTCTCACCGGGTCGAGAGGCTCAGCGCCGGGGCGCTTCACACCTCGACGAGCGGGAGGCCGGCAGCCTCCTCAGGGCGGGCGCGCAGTGCCGTCGCTGCGGCCAGCCGGTTGCTCACACCGAGCTTGCGATAGGTGTGCTCGAGGTGCTTGCGGACGGTGCTGGTGGTCACGCTCAGTCTGACCGCGATCTCGGGGTTGGAGTAGCCCGCGGCGACGAGGCCGAGTGTCCGGCGCTCCTGCACGGTGAGGCATGAGGGCAGCGGCGGCGTGCCGGGGTCGCGCACCAGGCGCTGGAGGTGCGGCGCGACCAGGCGCAGGAGGGCGACGTCCCGGCCCGAGAACTCGCCCGTGCGGCGCTCCAGCCACACCTGCGCCACCCGGTCGCGACCGTTGCGGAAGCCGACGCCCATCCATTCCGAGAGTTCGTCGCGGGGCCACCGCCCGGCGCGGCCGCCCCGACGCCAGAGCCCGAGCCCCGGGGGGCGCTCGCATCCGAAGCTGCTCAGCGCGACGCGGTGACCGCGCCGGAGCCCGACCTGCCCGACGACCTCCCCGCCCGGGCCGGTCAGCACCACCCCGACGGCGTCACAGGGCACCAGGCGGCACAGGTGCTCCAGCACGTCGGTCCCGGGCAGCGGCTGCCCCGGCACCGGGTCGCTGGCCAGCAGGAAGCGCAGGCACGACTGGTCGTTCTCGGAGAGCAGGACGTCGGGCACGGCAGCCTCCCGTGGGCCGACTCCACGCTAGTGCGCCGACGCCCGGTCGGCCATGACCCGTTCGGGGCGTTCGGAGTGTCTCGTTCCCGAGACTGGTGGCGCCGGCGAGTGCTGGCGAGGCTCGCTTCCCGGGCGTTTGATGGAGCCATGACCACGAATCCGCGCCTGCCCATCCGCGCCGCCCGCGGCACCGAGCTGACGGCCCGCTCCTGGCAGACCGAGGCGCCGCTGCGGATGCTGATGAACAACCTCGATCCCGAGAACGCGGAGGACGCAGCCCGCCTGGTCGTCTACGGGGGGACCGGCAAGGCAGCCCGTAGCTGGGAGGCGTACGACGCCCTGGTGCGCACGCTGACGACGCTCGGCGACGACGAGACGATGCTCGTCCAGTCCGGCAAGCCGGTCGGCGTGATGCGCACCCACGCCTGGGCGCCGCGGGTGCTGATCGCGAACTCCAACCTGGTCGGCGACTGGGCAAACTGGGAGGAGTTCCGCCGTCTCGAGGACCTCGGGCTCACCATGTACGGCCAGATGACCGCCGGGTCGTGGATCTACATCGGCACCCAGGGCATCCTCCAGGGCACCTTCGAGACGTTCGCGGCGGTCGCCGACAAGCGGTTCGGCGGCACCCTCGCCGGCACCGTCACGGTGACCGCCGGGCTCGGCGGGATGGGTGGGGCCCAGCCGCTGGCGGTGACCATGAACGACGGCGTGGTGATCTGCATCGAGTGCGACCAGTCCCGGATCTCGCGTCGCATCGAGCACCGCTACCTCGACGTGCAGGCGGCGTCCCTCGACGAGGCCGTCGCCATGGCGCTCGCGGCGCGCGACGAGCGGCGTCCGCTCTCGATCGGCGTGCTCGGCAACGCCGCGGTGATGCTGCCGCACCTCCGGGAGACGCAGGCACCCATCGACATCGTCACCGACCAGACCTCCGCGCACGACCCGCTCTACTACCTGCCGGCCGGGACGGCGTTCGAGGACTGGGACGCCGAGCGCACCGCGGACCCGGTCGGCTTCACCGAGCGCGCGCGGGAGTCGATGGCGACCCACGTGCGGGCGATGGTGGACTTCCAGGACGCGGGCGCCGAGGTCTTCGACTACGGCAACTCGATCCGCGACGAGGCCCGCAAGGGCGGCTACGACCGGGCCTTCGAGTTCCCCGGCTTCGTCCCGGCCTACATCCGGCCGCTCTTCTGCGAGGGCCGGGGCCCGTTCCGCTGGGCCGCGCTCTCCGGCGACCCTGCGGACATCGCCGCCACCGACCGGGCGATCCTGGCGCTCTTCCCCCGGGAGGAGAGCGCAGCCAACGAGCGGCTCCACCGCTGGATCGCGATGGCCGGCGAGCGGGTCGCCTTCCAGGGGCTGCCGGCGCGGATCTGCTGGCTGGGATACGGCGAGCGACACCTGGCCGGGCTGAAGTTCAACGAGATGGTCGCCTCGGGGGAGCTCAAGGCCCCCGTCGTGATCGGTCGCGACCACCTCGACTGCGGCTCCGTCGCCTCGCCGTACCGCGAGACGGAGGCGATGCTCGACGGCTCCGATGCGATCGCCGACTGGGCGTTGCTCAACGCACTGGTGAACACCGCGTCCGGGGCCAGCTGGGTCTCGATCCACCACGGCGGCGGCGTCGGCATGGGCCGCTCCATCCACGCCGGTCAGGTGTGCGTGGCCGACGGCACCGCGCTGGCGGCGGAGAAGATCGAGCGGGTGCTCACCAACGACCCCGGCATGGGCGTCATCCGGCACGTCGACGCCGGCTACGAGCGCGCCGCCGAGGTGGCCGCCGAGCGTGGCGTGCGGGTCCCGATGCAGGAGTGAGCGCCGCAGGTGCCGCAGCGGCGGGCCTGGCCCGCAGCCGCCCGCGAACGCAGTCGACCCCCGGGCATGGAGCACCGGGGGGTCGACTACGTCGGAGCGAGGTGCTAGTAGAAGCGGCGGCGCGTGCCGCCGATCGGGACGAAGTTCAGGATCAGTCCCACCACGATCAGGATGATGCCGATCGTCGTGAGGACCGGGATCGACGCGACGAGACCGATGATGAGCAGAATCAAGCCAAGAACAACCATGTCAGTAACCTCCTCCCAGGGGTTGGTCGAGGTATGTGTACCACCCCTTGGCGCAGTCCAAACTCACCCACGCCGCGCAAGTTCCGGCCGGATCAGGGTGCGAGTGCGCCGATCGCCTCGTGGATCGTCAGAGTGCGTCGGGCGGACTCGACGTGCAGGTTCTCGACCATCCGCCCGCGGTAGGTGACGACTCCGGAACCCCGGCCCTCCTCCCACGCCCGGAGCATCCCGCGGGCGTCCTCCACGGCCTCCGGCGAGGGCGCGAACGCCGTGTTGGCCCCCTCGACCTGGCCGGGATGGATGAGGGTCTTGCCGTCGAAGCCCATCTCCCGGCCCTGGCCGCACTCGGCCAGGAAGCCGTCGGGGTTCTTGACGTCGTTGTAGACCCCGTCGAGGATCGCGATGCCGGCGGCCCGCGCCGCGAGCAGCGAGAGCGAGAGCGCGGTGAGCAGGGGAGCACGACCGGGCACGTGCTCGGCGTACAGCTCCTTGACCAGGTCGTTGGTGCCCATCACCAGGACGGCGAGCCGGTCGGAGGCGGAGGCGATCTCGCGGACGTTGAAGATCGCCTCGGGGGTCTCGACCATCGCCCACAGGCGGGTGTGGTCGGGGGCGCCGGCCCGCTCCAGCGCGGCGACCAGGTCGCGGACCTCGTCGGCGGAGCTGACCTTGGGGACCACCACCCCGGCCGGACCGGCCTGGGCGGCCGCGACGATGTCGTCGTCGTGCCACTCGGTGCCGATGCCGTTGACCCGGATGGTGACCGTCCGCCGGCCGTACCCACCGGACGCGACGGCCGCGGCGGCGGACTCGCGCGCCGCGGACTTGGCGTCGGGCGCGACGGCGTCCTCGAGGTCGAGGATCAGGCCGTCGCAGGCGATCGACCTGGCCTTCTCCAGCGCCCGCTCGTTGGAGCTGGGCATGTACAGGACCGAGCGCAGCGGGGTGAGTTCGCTCATCGGCTCAGGCCTCCGTCTCGACGTCGGGCTGCACGGCGTCGTACTGCTTCCTCAGGTCGGGATCGATCGCGGCGAGCTCCTCGGCGAGGCGCACCATGACCAGGCACTGCTTGAGGGAGGCGTCGTCCTCCATCTTCCCGTCGAGCATCACGGCCCCGGTGCCGTCGCCCATCGCGGCCACCACCCGGCGGGCGTGGGCGATGTCGTCCACGCTGGGCGAGAAGACCCGGTGGGCGATCGCGATCTGCTTGGGGTGCAGCGACCAGGTGCCGACGCAGCCGAGCAGGAACGCGTTGCGGAACTGGTCCTCGCAGGCCACCACGTCGGCGATGTCACCGAAGGGCCCGTAGTAGGGGTAGATGCCGTGCATGGCGCACGCGTCGACCATCCGGGCGATCGTGTAGTGCCACAGGTCCTGCTGGTAGGTCGCCCGCTCGCCGTCGATCTGACCGTCGGTCGGGTCCTGGCGGACCAGGTAGCCGGGGTGGCCGCCGCCGACGCGGGTCGTCTTCATCCGCCGGTCCGCCGCCAGGTCGGCGGGGCCGAGCGAGAGACCCTGCATGCGCGGGGAGGCGCCGCAGATCTCCTCGACGTTCACCATGCCGCGGGCGGTCTCGAGGATCGCGTGCACGAGGATCGGCCGGGTCAGCCCGGCCTTGGCCTCGAGCTGGGCGAGCAACCGGTCGACGTAGTGGATGTCCTCGGCGCCCTGCACCTTGGGGACCATGATCACGTCGAGCTGGTCGCCGATCTCGCCCACCAGCGTGGTCAGGTCGTCGAGGCCCCACGGGGAGTCCAGGGAGTTGATCCGGGTCCACAGCTGGGTGGGGCCGCGGCTCCCCCCGAGAGTGGCCGTCTCCCCGGCGATCCTGACCAGGCCCTCGCGGGCGGCGACCTTGTTCTCGGCCTTGACCGCGTCCTCGAGGTTGCCCAGGAGCACGTCGACGGTCCCGACCATCTGGGGGATCTTGGCCGCCATCTTCGCGTTGCTCGGGTCGAAGAAGTGGATCGCCCGGCTCGGTCGGGCCGGGATCTCGGTCAACGGGGTCGGGGCGCCCACGGCGAGGGGGCGGAAGAAGTCCTTGGCGCTGCGCATGGGCGGAACCTAGCAGCGGACGGTTACCCGCTGGTATGAGCAATCTGACACGGAGTCAGGGATGACGGCGCCGCCAGCGGCGCCACCCGGTGCGCGGTGGCGGTGGTGGTGTGGCGACGGCCCGCGCCTCCTGCCGTGCCCTGGCCTGCGCCGCTCGCCGCTCGCGCCAGGCGGCGAGCGTGGCCTCGACGTCGCGCGGCATGGTGATCAACGGGGGGCCCTCGGGCAGGCGGTAGCGGGCCCGCAGGACGCGGGCGTTGAACTCCTCGACCTCGCGGCGGGCCTCGGACTCGGAGTGGAGCGCGTCGAGTCGACCGTCGAGCGCCGCGTCGTCCTTGCGCAGCTGCACGGAGGCGGGCAGGACGACGATCCGCTCGCGCTCGACGAGACCCTTGAGCCACCAGTCGGGGTCGTGCTCGGCGCCGAGTCCCTCGATGGGCCTGCCGCGGCCGGGGAGCTCGTCGAAGTCCCCCCGCTCGATGGCCCGCCGGACCTGCAGGTCGACCCAGGTGGGCTGGTGCCGGATGCGGTGCCGGGCCGCTCCCCGGCCCCCGTCCTCGTCCCCGTGGCGGGGCGGTGGCGCGGGGTCGTGGTCGATCTCGAACTCGTCGTCGGGCACCCGGCTCACCCCCTCGTGCGACGTCTGGTGCCAGTTCTCGGGCCTGTCTCGGGCCGCTTCTCGGGCCGGGGTCAGGTTATCGGGGCGGGCCGAACGGGCGTCCGGGCCGGTGTCTCGGATGCGAGACCGCGGCCGGGTTCGGATCGTTGACCCTGGCGGGCTACCCCGCTGGACTGGTCGGGTGCCCCCACTGACCACGATGGACGACCTCGGTGAGCGGCTTGCGCGCGCGCCGCGCGGGAGACCCCACGGCCCCACCGTCGTCCGCGGAGCCGGCGCGTTCGGGGCGGTGCCCGAGGGTGATCACCCCCACCGGGTCGAACGTGTCGGGGATGGCGAACTCGCGGCGCACGGCGGCGTCGCGCTCCGGGGGGATCCCGAAGAAGCAGGAGCCGAGCCCCTCGTCGACCGCGGTCTGCAGGATCAGCAGGCTCGCCATCGCGGCGTCCATGTGCCAGAACGGCATCGGCCAGCGGGCGTCGTCCCGGTCCTCCCAGCCCTTGTCGGGCTCGGCGTACCGCTCGAGGTAGGCCGCCCGGCTCGAGCAGGGCACGATCACGACCGGCGCGCGCATCATGCCGGCCAGCCAGCGGTCGGGGTGCTCGACGTCGTCGGAGGTGGTCCGCCACCAGCGACGGACGTCCCCGGGGGTGTCGAGGACCAGGAAGCCCCAGCCCTGGCTGAAGCCGGCGCTCGGCGCCCGGGTCGCGTTCTCCAGCGCCCGCTGCACCACCGCCGGGTCCACCGGGGTGTCGGCGTAGCTGCGGATCATCCGGCGGCGGCGCACCACGTCCTGGAACTCCATGGGGGCGAGCATGCCTGACGACTTCGAGCGGATGTGGCGCGACCTGGCGCCGCTCGGGCGCGCGGCGTCCTCCGGTGGCTACTTCCGCCAGCCCTGGACCTCCGCGGAGACCGAGCTGCGGGCGTGGTTCGTCGGGCAGGCGCAGGCGCGCGGCCTGGCAGTGACGACCGACGGGATCGGCAACACGGTGGCGTGGTGGACGCCGGCCGGTGCCTCGGGCCCGGGGGTGCTGACCGGCTCGCACCTGGACTCGGTGCTCGACGGCGGCGCCTACGACGGCCCCCTCGGCGTGGTGGCGGCCCTGGCGGCGATCGATGTGCTGCGCGGGCGGGGCGTCGTGCCGGCCCGGCCGATCGGGATCGCGGTCTTCGCCGAGGAGGAGGGCTCCCGCTTCGGACAGGCCTGCCTCGGGTCGCGGCTGGCGACGGGTGCGACGCCGTGGTCGGCCGCGCGCGAGCTGCGCGACCGGGACGGCGTCGCGCTGCCGGACGCGCTCGCGGCGGTGGGCCTGGCGGGCCTCTCGCCCACGGGGCCGTCGGTGCTGGCCGGGCCGTCGGGGGTGGTCGGGCCGTCGGGGGTGGTCGGGCCGTCGGGGGTGGTCGGGTCCGCGGGAGTGGGGTGGTTCGTGGAGCTGCACGTCGAACAGGGCCGTGACCTCGTCGACCGAGGCGCCGCGGTCGGGGTGGCCAGCGGGATCTGGCCGCACGGGCGCTACCGCTTCGACTTCACCGGTGCCGCGAACCACGCCGGCACCACCCGGATGGAGGATCGCGCCGACCCGATGCTGACCTTCGCGGCGACCGCGCTGGCGGCCGCCGAACGGGCCGGGCGGGCCGGGGAACGGGCGACCTTCGGTCGCCTCGAGGTGGCACCGAACGGCACCAACGCCATCCCCTCCCGGGTCACGGCCTGGCTGGACGCCCGCTGCCGCGACGACGCGTCCCTCGTCGGGCTCGTCGAGCGCATCTCCGGGGCCGGCCGGGAGCAGGCCGGGCACGACGGGACGGCGTTGCGGGTGACGGCCGAGTCGGTCTCGGCGGCGGTCGCCTTCGACCCCGCCCTGGCCGCCGCGGTGGCCGCCGACCACGAGGAGGGAGACTGGCCGGTGATCGCGACCGCCGCGGGTCACGACGCCGGGATCCTCTCCGCCGCGGGGGTCGCCACGACGATGCTCTTCGTGCGCAACCCGACCGGGGTCTCGCACTCCCCGGACGAGCACGCCCGGACCGCCGACTGCCTGGTCGGCGTCTCCGCGCTGGCGGACACGCTGGCGAGGCTGGCCCGGTGACGGGGCCGGTGACGGGGCCGGTGACGGGGCCGGTGACGGGGCCGGCCGCGGGCGGGGCCGCGTCGTACCTCCTGGAGCGGGCGTGGGTCGACGGCGCTGTCCGCGACGACGTACTGGTGACGATCGCGGCCGGAAGGTTCACCGCAGTGACACCCGTCAGCCAGGACCCGCGCTTGTCGGCCGAGATCTCGGCCGACAGGCGCGGGTTTCCCCGGCTGACCGGGGAAACCCGCAGCGTCCCCGGCCTCACCATCCCCGGGCTGGCGAACGCCCACAGCCACGCGTTCCACCGGGCGCTGCGGGGGCGCACCCAGAGCGGGGGCGGCACCTTCTGGACGTGGCGCGAGCAGATGTACGCCGTCGCCGCCACGCTCGACCCGGACACGTACCTCACGCTGGCCCGGGCCACCTACCGGGAGATGGCCGCGGCCGGGGTCACCTCGGTCGGCGAGTTCCACTACCTGCACCACGGGCCCGACGGCACGCCGTACTCCGACCCGAACACGATGGGCCACGTCCTCGTCGAGGCGGCCCGCGACGCCGGGATCCGGATCTCCCTGCTCGACACCTGCTACCTGCGCAGTGGCTTCGGCCGTGCCGTCGAGGGGGCCCAGGTCCGCTTCTCGGACGGTGACGCCGACGCCTGGGCGGCCCGGGTCGCAGAGCTGAACCCGGGCGGGGACGACGTGGTGCTCGGCGCCGCCGTCCACTCGGTCCGGGCCGTCCCGCGCGAACAGCTGGGCACGGTCGGCGCGGTCGCGGCGGGCCGGCCGCTGCACGTGCACCTCTCCGAGCAGGTGGCGGAGAACGAGGCCTGCTTGGCGACGCACGGCGTCACTCCCACGCGGCTGCTCGCCGAGGCCGGGCTCCTCGGTCGGCTCACGACCGCTGTCCACGCCACCCACCTCACCGACGACGACGTCGCCCTGCTGGGACACAGCGGCAGCCACGCCTGCTTCTGCCCCACCACCGAGCGCGACCTCGGCGACGGCATCGGTCCCAGCCGCCGGTTGCACGACGCCGGCGCCGTGCTGACTCTCGGCTCCGACAGCCACGCGGTCATCGACCTCTTCGAGGAGATGCGCGCCGTCGAGCTCGACGAGCGCCTTGCCACCCAGCGTCGCGGCCACTGGACGGGCGCCGGGCTGCTCGCCGCAGGGATCGGGGGCCACGCCAGCCTCGGGTTCGCCGGCGCCGGGGTGATCGAGGTCGGAGCCCGGGCCGACCTCGTCACGATCGACACCCGCTCACCACGCACGGCGGGCACCGGCGCCGACGAGCACACGGCGGTCTTCGCGGCCACCGCCGAGGACGTCACCCAGGTGATGGTCGACGGCCGGGTCGTCGTACGACAGGGTGAGCGCGAGGAGATCGGCCGCGAGCTGGCCGCGGCGATCGACGCGGTCCGGAAGGGGATGGCGTGACGAGCACCCTGCTCACCGGTATCGGCGAGCTGGTCACCAACGACACGGCGCGCGAGGGCGTCCTCGGTGCGCTCACGGACGCTGCGGTCGTCGTCGAGGGCGGCACGGTGGCCTGGGTCGGCCCTGCGGCCGGCGCCCCCGAGGCCGACGTCCGCGTCGAGCTCGGCGGTCGTGCGGTGCTGCCCGGCTTCGTCGACAGCCACAGCCACCTGGTCTTCGCCGGTGACCGGGCCGGGGAGTTCGCGGCCCGCATGGCGGGGGAGCAGTACGCAGCCGGCGGCATCCGCACCACCGTCGCCGCGACCCGCGCGGCCACCGACGAACAGCTGACCAGCCACGTCGCCCGTCTCCTCGCCGAGATGCGCGGCCAGGGCACCACCACCGTCGAGATCAAGAGCGGCTACGGCCTCACCGTGCGTGACGAGGCCCGCAGCTTGGCGGTGGCGCGTCAGTTCACCGAGGAGACGACCTTCCTCGGCGCCCATGTCGTGCCCGAGGGCAGCACCCCCGAGGAGTACGTCGCGCTGGTCACCGGCCCGATGCTGGCGGCCGCCGCGCCGTACGCCCGCTGGATCGACGCCTTCTGCGAGCGGGGGGCGTTCGACGCCGACCAGGCCCGCGCCGTGCTCGAGGCGGGGGCGGGCGTCGGCCTGCGCGGTCGGCTGCACGCCAACCAGCTCGGGCCCGGCCCCGGGGTCCGGCTCGCCGCGGAGCTCGGCCTCGCCGCGGTCGACCACTGCACCCACCTCGACGACGCGGACGTCGACGCGCTGCGTGACGCCGGGACGATCGCGACGCTGCTGCCCGGCGTGGAGTTCTCGACCCGGCAGCCCTACCCGGACGCGCGCCGGCTGCTCGACGCCGGCGTCCGCGTCGCGATCGCCAGCGACTGCAACCCGGGCTCCTGCTTCACCAGCTCGCTGCCGTTCTGCATCGCTCTGGCCGTGCGTGAGATGGGGATGACACCGGCCGAGGCCGTGCACGCCGCCACTGCCATCGGCGCGGCTGCCCTCGACCGCGACGACGTCGGGGTGCTCGCGCCCGGCAAGCGGGCCGACCTCGTCGTCCTCGACGCCCCCAGCCACGTGCACCTCGCGTACCGTCCCGGCGTCCCGCTGGTCAGCCAGGTCTGGCTCAACGGTCGCCAGGTCTGAGCCGAGGCGGCGCAGATGTGCCGCCACCCGGGGTCGAGTAGGCGCAGATGTGCCGCTGAGTCTGTTGCTCGGGCACCCGGACCGGCACCATGGTCCCGGGAGAGCGGAGGGCCGATGGCTCGCTTGGTCTACGCGGCGATCGCCTCGTTGGACGGCTACGTCGCCGATGCGCGCGGGCGCTTCGACTGGTGCGCCCCGGACACCGAGGTGCACGCGTTCGTCAACGACCTCATGCGCCCGATCGGCACCCACCTGTTCGGCCGCAGGATGTACGACGTGCTGGCGGTCTGGGAGACGATCGACACCGGGCGGCAGCAGCCCGAGGAGGTGAGGGACTACGCGCGGATCTGGCGAGCCGCCGACAAGATCGTCTACTCCCGCACGCTCGACGCCGTACACACACAGCGGACCACCCTGGAACGCGAGCTCGACCTCGACGCGCTGCGCGACCTCACCCGGAGCTCGGCGAGTGACCTCTCGATCGGCGGGCCGAGCCTGGCGGCCCTCGCCCTACGGGCGGGCCTGGTCGACGACCTCCACCTCTTCCTCTCACCGGTGCTGGTCGGCGGGGGCCTGCGTGCCCTGCCCGACGACCTGCGTCTTGACCTCGAGCTCGTCGACCAGCACCGCTTCACCAACGGGGTCATCCACCTGCACCATGCCGCGCGCTAGGAGTGCGGCGGCCCATCCGTGCCGCCTCGGCGGGTGTGCGCGCTGCGCCTCGGCGGGTGTGGGCGGCCCATCTGCGCCGCCTCGGCTCAGTCGGGGGTCTGGGTCGAGTCGTGGCGGGTCTCCTCGGGGGCGTTGGTCCGCTCGTCGGACTCGGCCAGGATCGCCTCGGCCTGCGCGGTCGGGTCCTCGCTGCCGGCGGCCTGCTCCTCCGGCAGGAGCTCGGCGCGGCTCTCGACCCGGGACTCCTCGGGTGTCTCACTCATGTCCCGAACCTACAGTCGCTCGCCCCAGCACCCGTCCCGGCGCCCGCCCCAGCCCCCCCAGCGCCCGTCCCGGCACTCGCCCGCCGCCGGCACCGGTCGGACGGGCCCGGGAGTCTCAGGTGAGCGGGGCACAATCGCCCACGTGACCGACACCGCGGACCTCCGCTGCACCGCTGCCAGCCTCGCGGGCGGCGAGCCGCTCGCCGGGACGGCGCCGATCGACACCGCGTGGCTCTTCGTCGAGCACCCCGGCCCCTGGGGGCGCAAGGCGGTGGACGAGGCCCGGCTGCCCGATGACGTCCGCAGCTTCCTCGCCACCCTGGAGGGGGTGCGGGTGCAGCTGATCCGCCGACCGGGTGGGGTCAGCGGCCCGGGAGTCCGGGTCTTCACCGCCCAGCTGACGGCGTCCGGGATGCGGGTGCGCACCACCGTGCTCGACGACTTGACGGAGCTCCGCCACCTGGACGCCACGGCCCTCGCCGCCGGCGCCGACCCCGGCCTCACGGCACACGACGAACCGCTCTGGCTGGTCTGCACCAACGGCCGGCGGGACCGGTGCTGCGCGGAGGAGGGGCGTCCGGTGGCCGCCGCGCTCGCCGGCCACTGGCCCGAGCAGACCTGGGAGACCACCCACCTCGGTGGCCACCGCCTCGCGGCGACGTTGCTCGCGCTGCCCAGTGGCGTCACGCTCGGCCGGGTCGACGCGGAGTCCGCCGTCGACGCCTGCCACGAGCTCGCCGCCGGACGCCTGCCGGTGGCGCAGAGCCGCGGACGGGCCGGGCTCAGCCCCCGCGCCCAGGTGGCCGAGCTGCACCTGAGCCGTGAGCTCGGCGAGCGGACGCTCGGCGCCGTCCGGGCCACGCCCATCGCCAGCAACGGGAACGTCGACGGGGACGGGGACGGCGACGGGGACGGGGACGGCGTGACGGTCGAGTCCCCGGGGGCGCGCTGGACGGTGCAGGTCGCCGCCTCGCCCGGCCCGGCTCGTCGCCAGAGCTGCGCGGACCTCGCCAGCAAGTCCGTCGACGTGTACACGGTGAGGTCGTGGGTACGACACGACACGTGAGCCCGCACCGGTCACCCTGCCCGGCACTGTGCCCTGCACCTTGTCCGGCACCTTGTCCGGCACCGGGCCGCGCAGCAGACTGAGCCCCACGGTCCGCGCCCACCGGGGGCGGATCCGCCACCGCACCCAGGAGGACGCATGAACACCACGCCCGACGAGCCGCTGAACGACGACGACATGACCACCGCCGCGGCAGGACCGACGCCGCCCAAGGGTGGTGACGCGGACGGCACCGACACCGACGCCAGCGACGGTGACGCCACCGACACCTCGGACGGTGACGCCACCGACACCTCGGACGGCGACGCCACCGACAGCACGGACGGCGACGCGAGCGACAGCAGCGACAGCAACGCCAGCGACTCGGACGGGTCCGACACCGACGCCACCGACGGGGACCAGAACGACCTCACGGACGGCGACGCGTCCTGAGCGCTCTCGACCTGCTCAGCGGTGACGCCCAGACCTTCCTGACGAAGGTCTGGGCGTCCCGGGTGCACCTGCACCGCACCGATCCCGCAGAGCTGGTCGGCCTGCTCTCGATGCGGGACGCCGACACCCTGCTCACCTCCTCGGCGATCCGCACCCCGAGCATCCGGCTCGCGCAGGACGGCGCCGTGCTGCCCGAGTCGTCGTACACCCGCGGCGCGACGCTGGCCGGCCGGCCGCTGACCGGTCTGGTCGACGCCGGCAAGGCGCTCGCGCTCTTCGACGGCGGGGCGACCCTGGTCCTCCAGGGACTGCACCGCTACTGGCAGCCGCTCACCGAGCTGGTCGCCGAGCTCGAGCTGGAGCTGGGCCACCCCTGCCAGGCCAACGCCTACCTGACGCCGCCCGGCTCCCAGGGCTTCGCGGTCCACTCCGACTCCCACGACGTCTTCGTCTTCCAGACCGCCGGCGCCAAGCGCTGGGAGGTGCACGGCCCCGACGGTGTCGAGGACGTCCTGCTCGAGCCCGGCCTGAGCATGTACCTGCCCAGTGGCACCCCGCACGCCGCGCGCGCCCAGGAAACCGTCTCCCTGCACGTCACGATCGGGATCAACCAGCTCACCTGGCGGGGCCTGGTCGAGCGCAGCGCGCGCGACGCGTTCGCCGCCGTGGACGACGGGCACCTGCCCGCGGGCTACCTCGAGGACCCCGGGGCCCTGCGCGAGGGCCTCGCCCGCCGCCTCGAGGAGCTCGCCGCCCGGGTCCGCGCGGTCGACGCCGACGCTGCGGTCCGCACCGAGGTGCGGCGCTTCCTCACCAGCCGGCCGCCGCGCCTGGCCGGCGGCCTCGGCGACGTGCTCGCCGTGCGCGAGCTCAACGACACCACGATCCTGCGCCGCCGGCCCGGTCACCCCTGCGTGCTGCTCCCCGACACCGACGACCGGCTCGAGGTGCTGCTCGGTGACCGCTCGTTGCACGTACCGGCCTGGCTGCGCCCGACGCTCGAGGAGGTCCGGGCCCGGACGACGTTCCGTCCCGCCGACCTCGCTGCCCGGCTCGACCCGCAGAGTCGGCTGGTGCTCTGCCGGCGCCTCGTGCGCGAAGGGCTGCTCGAGGTCACCGGGTGAGCACACCGCCGGACCCGCCGTTCCGCTGCGCCGCCGCCAGCGCGCTGCGCGACGAGCCGGTGGGAGGCACCGCCTCCACGGTCCGGGCGTTCCTGCTGCTCGAGCACCCGGGCCCCTGGGGCGCCGACGCGCTGCGCGACGCCCGGCTGCCCGACGGTCTCGGCGACCGGCTGCGGGCCCGGGCGGCGGCGTCCGGAGTCCGGATCCTGCTGGTCCGGCGATCCGGGGGGCGCCGCGGCGCGCCACCCGGTGTTGGGCCCGCGCGGGTCTTCGCGGCGTACGCGCACCCCGACGCGCCGCGCCTGGAGGCCGGCACGGTGGGCGACCCGCACGAGGTCCTCGACCTCGACCTCGAGGGGCTCCGGGCGGGGGCCGGCTCCGGGTTGGCGCCGCAGGACGGGTCGCTGTTCTGCGTCTGCACCCACGGGCGTCACGACGCCTGCTGCGCCGAGCGGGGCCGACCGGTGGCCGCGGCGCTGGCGCAGGCGCACCCGGAGGAGACCTGGGAGGTCTCGCACATCGGCGGTGACCGCTTCGCCGCCAACCTGCTGGTGCTGCCCCACGGGCTCTACTACGGCCGACTCGACCCGGTCTCCGCGCTGACGGTGACCGGCTCGCACCTCGCCGGCGAGCTCGACCTCGACCACCTGAGGGGCCGCTCCGGCGTCGCGATGGACGTCCAGGCCGCCGAGATCTCGCTGCGCCGGGCGCTCGCCGAGACGCGTGACGACGCGCTGCGGCTGGTCGGGCGCTCGGTGTCGGACGGCGTGACGACCGTGCTCTTCGACGTCGCAGGAGGGCGGTACGCCGTGCGGCAACGCACCGCGCCGGGCACCGACCTGCACCAGCTCACCTGCCGCGCGCAGCGTCGGCACCCGGCGCTCGAGCACGCCCTCGTCGACGTCACCCGCGTGCCATGAGAGCCGGGCGGGCGCTCCTCGGCGCGGCCCATCCCGGGCCGGCGCTGACCGTCACGCTGCTGATCTCCCTGCTCGTCGTCCGGACCAGCTCCGGGCCCGGCGCCGGCCTGGGGGTCGGCACCGGACTCCTCGTGGTCGGGGCCGTGCTCACCGGGCAGCTCTCGATCGGCTGGTCCAACGACCTCCTCGACGCCGCCCGCGACCGGGCCGTCGGTCGGGGCGACAAGCCGCTGGTCACCGGGGCGGTGAGCGACGCCGCGGCCCGAGCGGCCTGTGCCGCGGCGGTCCTCGCGACCGTCGTCCTGTCGCTCTCCTGCGGGCTGGTGGCGGGGCTCGTGCACCTGGTCTGCGTCGTGGCGGGCTGGGCCTACAACCTCGGTCTGAAGTCGACCGCCTGGTCCTGGCTGCCGTACGCCGTAGCCTTCGGTCTGCTGCCCGTCTTCGTCGACCGGGCGGCCTCCCCGGCCCTCGCGACACCGGGGTGGTTGGTGGCGGCCGGGGCGCTGCTGGGTGTGGGCGCCCACCTCGTCAACGTGCTGCCCGACCTGGCCGACGACGAGGCCACCGGCGTCCGCGGGCTGCCGCACCGGCTCGGTGCCGCCCGCACCCGGCTCCTGGCGGTGACGGCGCTGGCCGGCGCCACCGTCGTGCTGCTCGTGGGGGCCCCCACCGTGCCGGCGCTGCTGCTCGTCCCCGCGCTGGCGCTGGTCCTGACCCTGGTCGTGGTGGCCCTCGTCGGCCGCGGCAGCACGCCCTTCCGGGCCGCCCTCGGGATCGCCCTGGTCGACGTGGTGGTGCTGGTGTGGGCACGATGAACCCGGCCCCTCCCGCGCCCGCCCCCGCCGCACGACCCGCCGCTCGTCCCCAGCCACCCATCGATGAAGGAGTCGGACCATGGAGATCCTCGCGGTCCGCGGAGTCCTGCCCGGGCACACCTACCCCCAGGAGGAGATCACCGACGCGTTCACCAGCGTCATCGCCTCCGCCGGCGGCCTCGACGAGCGCCTGCTGCGCCGCTTCCACGGCAATGCCGGGGTCCGGCAACGCAGCCTCGTGCTGCCGCTGGAGGAGTACGCCGGCCTCGGCGGTTTCGGCCACGCCAACGACCTCTTCATCGAGCACGCCGTCGAGCTCGGGGCCAGGGCGGTCACCGACGCGCTCAAGGCCGCCGGGCTGACCCCCACCGACGTCGACCTGATCGTCTCGGCCACCGTCACCGGCCTGGCCGTCCCCACGCTCGACGCCCGCATCGCCGCGCAGATCGGCCTGCGGCCCGACGTGAAGCGGGTGCCGCTGGTCGGCCTCGGCTGCGTCGCGGGCGCGGCCGGCATCGCCCGGCTGCACGACTACCTGCTCGGTCACCCGGAGGAGACCGCCGTGCTGGTAGCGGTCGAGCTCTGCTCGCTGACCGTGCAGCGCGACGACGTCTCGATGCCGAACCTCGTCGCCTCCGGGCTCTTCGGGGACGGTGCGGCGGCGGTGGTCGCCCGCGGCGGCACCGACCGGGGTGGCTCGGCCGAGGTGCTGGCCAGCCGCAGCCGGCTGTACCCGGACTCCGAACGGACGATGGGCTTCGACGTCACCAGCAACGGCCTGCGGATCGTGCTGGACGCGGAGGTGCCCGCGATCGTGGGCCGCTACCTGCGCGGTGACGTGGACGCCTTCCTCGCCGCGCACGACCTGACCCGCGCGGACATCGAGTGGTGGGTCTGCCACCCCGGCGGCCCCAAGGTGATCGAGGCCCTGCAGGAAGCGCTCGAGGTGCCGCGCGAGGCGGTGCAGCTCACCTGGGACTCGTTGGCCAGGATCGGCAACCTCTCCTCGGCCTCGGTGCTGCACGTCCTCGAGGACACGTTGCGCGAGCGGCCGCCGCGGCCCGGCTCCTACGGCGTGGTGCTCGCCATGGGCCCCGGCTTCTGCTCCGAGCTGGTGCTGGTGCGTGCCCCCGCCGCCCCGGGGGCCGGACCCGCCGGCCCCGAGGCCGGCCCTGAGGCCGGCCCTGGCGCCGGAGCCGACGTCGTCTCCGGTGGCGCCGGGTGACCGGTCTGGTCGCGTTCACGGTCCTGGTCGGGCTGGTCGGACTCGAGCGGTTCGCGGAGCTCGTCGTCTCGACCCGCAACGCCGCCTGGAGCTTCGAGCGGGGCGGGGTCGAGAGCGGCCGCGGGCACTACCCGGTGATGGTGCTGCTGCACTCGGGCTTCCTGGTCGCGATGCTGGTCGAGGTGTGGGTGCGTCGCCCCGACGTCGCACCGCTGCTGGCCTGGTCGATGCTGGCGCTGGTCATCGCCTCGCAGGCGCTGCGGTGGTGGTGCATCGCGACGCTCGGCCGGCGCTGGAACACGCGCGTGATCATCGTGCCCGGCCTCGCCCCGGTGGCCGCGGGGCCCTACCGCCGGCTGCCGCACCCCAACTACCTCGCGGTCGTCGTCGAGGGCCTCGCGCTCCCGCTGGTGCACGAGGCGTGGCTGACCGCGCTCGTCTTCACGCTTGCGAACGCCGCCCTGCTCGTGGTGCGGATCCGGGTCGAGGACACCGCCCTGCGCACCCTCCCCGACCGGGCCGTCGATGCGTGACCTGCTGGTCGCCGGTGGTGGACCGGTCGGCCTCGCCACCGCGCTCTACGCCGTCCGCGCCGGTCTCGACGTCGCGGTGCTCGAGCCACGGGACGGCACCCTCGACAAGGCCTGCGGCGAGGGGCTGATGCCCGGTGCGGTGGCGGCCCTCACCGACCTCGGGGTCCCCTTGGTGGGGCACCCGATCACGGGCATCCGCTACGTCGACGGCTCGCGCCCCGGCCACCCCGGCAGTGTCGCGCAGGCGCCGTTCCGCCACGGGCCCGGCCGCGGCGTACGCCGCACGACGTTGCACGCGGCGCTGGCGGCCGCGGTCGCGGCGGCCGGCGTACCGGTCGAGCACCGCGCGGTCCGCGACCTCGAGGACCGCGGCGACCACCTGCTCGTGGACGGGACGCCGACCCGGTACCTCGTGGGCGCCGACGGCCTGCACTCCCGGGTGCGCCGGGTGGTGGGCCTGGACGCGCCGAGCGGCGGCCCGCGGCGCTACGGCCTGCGCACGCACGTGCCGCTCGCTCCCTGGAGCTCCCTGGTGGAGGTGCACTGGGCGCCCGCCGGCGAGGCGTACGTGACGCCGGTCGGTGACGACCGGGTCGGGGTCGCGGTGCTCAGCGACACCCGCCGACCGTTCGCCGAGCTGGTCGGCGCGTTCCCCCTGCTGGCCGAGCGCCTCGGCGACCTCGACCTCGACGACGTGCGCGGTGCGGGACCCCTGCGCCAGCGCTCCCGGCGCCGGGTCGCCGGTCGGGTGCTGCTGGTGGGTGACGCCGCGGGCTACGTCGACGCGCTCACCGGGGAGGGTATCGCGCTCGGGCTGGCCCAGGCCGCGGCGGCCGTCGCCGCCGTCCGTGCGGGGCGTCCCGGGGGCTACGAGCTGGCCTGGCGCCGGATCGGGTGGCGTCACGACCTGCTCACCAAGGGCCTGCTCACCGCGACCCGGCACCCCGTGCTGCGCACCCGCCTGGTGCCGGCGGCCGCTAGGCTGCCGCGGGTGTTCGGCGCCGCGGTCAACCAGCTCGCGAGGCCGGCGTGAGGGCGACGGGCCCGGACCGGCGGGCGCCCGAGCTCGTCGTCCTGCTCGACGAGGAGGGGCGCGCGGTGGGCACCACGCCCAAGGCGGGCGTGCACCACGACCGGACGCCGCTGCACCTGGCCTTCTCCTGCTACCTCTTCGACGGCCGGGGACGGCTGCTGCTCACCCGACGGGCGCTGCACAAGCCGACCTGGCCCGGGGCGTGGACCAACAGCGTCTGCGGGCACCCCGCGCCCGGGGAGCCCCCTGCCGATGCCGTCCGCCGCCGGGTGCTCGACGAGGTCGGCGTGCGCGCCGAGGGGGTGCGTCTGCTCCTGCCCGGCTTCCGCTACCGCGCGGTGATGGCGAACGGCGTGGTCGAGAACGAGATGTGCCCGGTCTTCGTCGCGACCACCCCGGATGAGCCGCGGCCGGACCCCGACGAGGTCGCGGCCGTGGACTGGGTCGACTGGGCGCTCTTCCGCAGCGGGGTCCTCGACGGCAGCCGCGAGGTGAGCCCGTGGTGCCGCGAGCAGGTCGTCGCGCTGCCCGAGCACCCGCTCGAGGCTCCCGGCGAGCCGGACGCCGCGCTCCCGCCCGCGGCCCGGGGCCTCGGCGCTCAGTAGCCCGCCGGCCTGCCGTCCCGGGCCAGCCAGTCGTCGAAGAGCGTCGTCAGGTCCTGGCCGGAGACACGTCCGGCCAGCGCGACGAAGTCCGCGGTGCGCACGTCGCCGTGCCGGTGCTCGGCGGCCCACGCGCGCAGGATCTGCCGGAAGTCCTGGTCGCCGACCTGCTCGCGCAGCACCTGGAGGGTCATCGCGCCCCGGTGGTAGCCGGGGCTGCCGAACAGGTCGGCCGGGTCGGTGAACTCGGTCGGGGCGGGGTGCCACAGACCGTTGCCGGCCGGCGTGGCGTAGAGGTCGGCGAAGTGCTCGGCCGGGGTCCGGCCACCGTGCGCGCCGTCCCACATCCACTCGGCGTACGTCGCGAAGCCCTCGGCCAGCCAGATGTCGTGCCAGTCCGAGAGCGTCACCGAGTCGCCGTACCACTGGTGCGCCGTCTCGTGCACGAGGGTGCCGGGGCTGACCGCGCCCGGGTAGAACGGCCGGTTCTGGGTCTCCAGGGCGTAGCCCACGTCGGCATCGTCGACGATCATCCCGGCCGAGGTGAGCGGGTAGGCCCCGAAGCGCCGCTCCTGGAAGCGGATCACCTCCGGCAGGAGCGCCCGTGCCCCGGCGGTCGGGGCGCTCGTCGGGTCCACGAACGACCAGATCGGGATCCTCCGGCCGCTCACGGACGTGGTGGAGGAGCGGTGCACGTCGAAGTGGCCGATCGCGACCGTCGCCAGGTAGGTCGACATCGGGTCCCGCTGCGACCAGAGCCAACGGGTGCGTGCGCCTCGCCTGGACCTGCTCACGAGGTCCCCGTTGGCGGCCGCCTGGAAGCCCCGCGGCACGCTCACGGCGAAGGTGTACGTCGCCTTGTCCGAGGGCGTGTTGTTCGAGGGCAGCCAGGTCATCGTGCCGACCGGCTCGCCGAGCGCGGTGGCGCCGTCCGAGGTGCGGACCCAGCCCTCGCGGGAGCCGTCCGGGTCGGTGTGCGTGCGGGGGACGCCGGCGTACGTCACCGTGGTGGTGAACGCCCCGGTCACCGGCCTCCTCGGCGTGACGACGAGCTCGTGCCCGCGCCGGTTCCAGGTCGCGGGGCGGTCGTCGACGGCGAGCGCCGTGACCCTCATCCCGGACAGGTCGAGGTGGAAGGAGGTCAGGGTGCCGCTCGCCGTGGCGCGGATCGTGGTGACCGCGCTCAGGTGGTTGGTGGCGGGCGAGTAGTCGAGGTCCACGCCGTAGTGCGCGACGTCGTAGCCCGGGTTGCCCTGGCTGGGGAAGAGCGTGTCCGGCGCCTGGGCGACGGCGGGGGTGGCCGTCGCGACCGCGAGCCCGAGGGCGACGAGGGTGACGGCGGCTCCGCGGGTGGACGAGGTGGTCACGAGGGCTCCTGCGGGTCGAGACGGCTGTCGGGGGAGCGTACGCCGGGACGGGCCCCGGTGTTCGGGACATGACCCTCGACGTACTCGTAGTATGTGACGGTGGTCTCCGTCGAGCAGGACCTTCACGCCCTGACCGCGCAGCGCTTCGCGCGGACGCAGCCTTTCGGTGGTGGTGAGGCCCCGCCGCCGGTCGACCGGGCCGGGCTGCCGCCGGGCCCCCGGCTGCCGGTGCTGGTGCAGAGCGCGGCGCTGCTGCGTTTCCGCCACCGGTTCGTCCCGTGGCTGCACCGCCACTACGGCGACACCTTCACCGTGCGCATCCTGCCGGCCGGGAGCCCGCTGGTGCTCTTCACCCGACCCGAGCACGCGAGGGAGATCTTCGCCGGCGACCCCGACGTCCTCGCGGCCGGCCGGGGCAACGCCATCCTCGGCCCGATCATGGGCGAGCACTCGGTGCTGCTCCAGGACGGCGCCGGGCACCAGCGGGCCCGCCGGCTGCTGATGCCGGCGTTCAACGGGCATGCGCTGCGCGGCTACGAGGAGCTGGTCACCGCGCTGGCCCGCGACGAGGTCGCGCACTGGCCGACCGGTCAGGCGTTCCGGGCGCTGGAGCGGATGAACGCGCTCACCCTCGAGGTGATCCTGCGGGTCGTGTTCGGCGTCACCGACGAGCAGCGCCTCGCCGAGCTGCGCCCCCGGGTGAACCGCACCGTCGACGTGAGCCCGGTGGTGCTGCTGGGCTGGGGCTACCCGTGGCTGCAGCGGTTCGGGCCCTGGCGGCGCACCGTGCGCAACCAGGAGGAGCTCGACGCCCTGATGTACGCCGAGATCCGCGAGCGACGCCTCGCCCCCGACCTCGCCGAGCGCACCGACGTGCTGTCGCGGCTGATCTGCTCCGGCGGCGGGGCCGAACGGGACGGCGGGGACGGCGGGGACGCGCTGGACGACACCGAGCTGCGCGACCAGCTGGTCACCCTGCTGCTGGCCGGTCACGAGACCACCGCGACCGCCCTGGCGTGGGCGCTCTACGAGCTGGGTCGCGACCCCGCGCAGCTGCGGCGGGCCAGGGCGGCCGCGCGGGACGGCGACGACGACTGGCTCGAGGCCGTGATGAAGGAGTCGATGCGCCTGCACCCGGTGATCGCGATGGTGGTCCGCACCCTGCTGCGGCCGGCCACGATCGGCGGGTACGACCTCCCGCGGGGCGCCACCGTCGGGCCCTCGATCCTGCTCGCGCACGCCCGACCCGAGAACCATCCCGAGCCGGAGGCCTTCCGGCCCGAGCGGTTCGTCGGCCGGCAGCCGGCCACCCACACCTGGATCCCGTTCGGTGGCGGGGTCCGGCGATGCCTCGGCGCGGGCTTCAGCCTGATGGAGGGGGTCGCGGTGCTGCGCGAGGTGCTCACGGCGTACGACGTGGCCGCGGTCGGCCCCGACGTCCCCCGGGTCCGCAACATCACCAGCGTCCCGAGCCGTGGCGCCCGGATCCGGGTCACGCCAGCCCCGGGAGTCACCGGCTGACCGGGGAAACCCGAACCTGTCGGCCGAGATCTCGGCCGACAGGTGGGGGTTTCCCCGGCTGACCGGGGAAACCCGCCGCCGCGAAACCCCGTGGCGCGGGGGCGCCCGCGGCGAGGACAGTGAGGGCCGTGACCTGGCCGGAACGACTGCGGGCGATGCGGATGGACGTCACCCCGCTGCGCGACTCCCGCGACTTCCGGCTGCTGTTCGTCGCCGGCACGGTCTTCTACTTCGGGGCGATGGTCTCCTACGTCGCGATCCCGTACCAGATCTACACGCTGACCGGCTCCAACTTCGCGGTCGGCGCGGTCGGACTGGTCGAGCTCGTGCCTCTGGTCGTCTTCGCCCTGTACGGCGGGGCGCTCGCCGACCACGTCGACCGGCGCCGGCTGCTCGTCTGGACGGGCCTCGCCCAGGCGGCCTGCACGGCCGTGCTGGCGGCCAACGCCTTCCGCGGCGAGCCACGCGTCTGGCTGATCTTCGTGGTGGCCGGGCTGCTCGCGTCGTCCTCCTCGATGCAACGACCCTCCCGCGAGGCGCTGATGCCCCGCACCGTGCGCCACGACCAGATCACGGCGGCCAACAACCTGATGGGGCTGGGCATGCAGACCGGCGTGCTGGCCGGTCCGGCGCTCGGCGGTCTGCTGGTGGCCTACGTCGGGATCGGCTGGTGCTTCGTGGTGGACATCGTGGGGCTCGTCGTCGCGACGCTGCTCTACACGGCCATGGGCTCCTACCCGCACCGCGGGGAGACCACCCCGCCCAGCCTGGCCGGCGTCGTCGAGGGGATGCGCTACGCCCTCGGGCGACGCGACCTGCTCGGCACCTACCTCGTCGACATCGCCGCGATGCTGCTCGCCCTGCCGGTGGTGCTCTTCCCGGCGCTGGTCGAGGAGGTGTTCGAGCGTCCCGAGCTGCTCGGCCTGCTCTACTCCGCCGAGACCGTCGGCGCGCTCGTGGCCACCGCGCTCAGCGGCTGGACCTCGCGGATCCACCACCACGGCCGCGCGATCGTGGTGGCCGCCGCGGCGTACGGTCTCTGCGTCGCCCTCGCCGGCCTGATGCCGAGCATCTGGCTGGTGGCGGCGTTCCTCGCACTCTCCGGCGGGGCCGACATGATCTCGGCCGTCTTCCGCGGCACCGTCTGGAACCAGACGATCCCGGAGGGGATGCGGGGGCGTCTGGCCGGCATCGAGATGCTGTCCTACTCGCTCGGTCCGCTGGGCGGGCAGGTGCGGGCGGGCCTCACCGCGGATCTCTGGACGGTCCGCGGCGCGATCACCTCCGGGGGCCTCGCCTGCGTCGCTGGGGTCGGGATCACCGCGCTGGCGCTGCGCGACTTCTGGTCCTACGACGAACGCACCGACGAGTACGCCGTCGCGGAGCGCTCGCTGCGCGCGGCCCGCGGCGAGCCGGCGGGCTGAGCCCGGCAGCGTGCGCCGGGGGCCGATTGGGAGACGTCGGCCCCGGGCAGGACAATGGGACCAGCGCCCGTCGGCGCCCACGCAGGCAGTGCACGAGGGGGTGGAACCAGTGGTCGATCGAGAAGAACGCCGCGAGCACCCGGTGCTGACCGGGCTGGTCGCGCTGGTCGGCGTGGCGTTGACCGTCGGGCTGGTCCTCGGCCTCGCGGTGCTCGGCGCCACCCAGGTCCTCGGGCTCGGCGAAGGGTCCGACACCCCCGGGGCCACCTCGCAGCAGTCGCTCTACCTGCCCAAGCCCAAGCCGACCGAGGCGCCGTCCGGCCCGCTGATCACCCTCGGCCAGCAGGCCGAGCAGTCGCCCGAGCCGGCCCCGGGCAAGAAGTCCAGGTCACCCAAGCCCCAGAAGAAGATCTCGCTCTCGGCCGGGTCGACCGCGGTCTCACCGATGCAGCAGATCGACCTGACCGGCGTCTACCCGCGTGGCGAGGGCGCCGTCCTGCGCGTCGAGCGCTTCACCGCCGGCCGGTGGCAGGATTTCGCGCAGGTCACCGCTGTCGTGAGCAACCAGACCTTTGCCACCTACGTCCAGACCAGCCAGCCCGGGGTCAACCGCTTCCGCGTCGTCGACTCCGACACCGGCACGACCTCGAACGTCGTCCGGGTCCGGATCGGCTGACGGGGCCGGGTCGCTCGTCCTGCTGAAGGCCCTCGCCACGGACGACGACCCGCCGCGCCGGGATCGGCGGGCGGGTCGTCGGACGATGCGGGCCGATCAGTCGGGCCGATCAGTCGGGCCGATCAGTCGGGCCGATCAGTCGGGGATGTAGTCGAACTGGTCCGGGTTCGGGCCCAGCCGGCCCTCCTCGCCCCGGTCGAGCGCGGTGATCTCGGCCATGTCGTCCGCACCGAGCTCGAAGTCGAAGAGGGCGAAGTTCTCGGCCATCCGGCCGGCGTTCATCGACTTCGGGAAGACGATGTCACCGCGCTGGACGTGCCAGCGCAGCGCCACCTGGGCGGGGGAGCGTCCGACCTTGGCGGCGATGCCCTTGATCGCGGAGTCGTCGTTGACCTTGCCCTGGGCGATCGGCGACCACGCCTCGACGGCGATGTCATGACCGGCACTGGCCGCACGAGCGGCCTGGTTGCCGAAGAACGGGTGGACCTCGATCTGGTTCACCACGGGTACGACGCCGGTCTCGTCGATGATCCGGTCGAGGTGGTCGGACTGGAAGTTCGACACGCCGATGGAGGTGGCGCCGCCGGCCTGCTGGAAGTCGATGAGCGCCCGCCAGGTGGAGACGTAGTCACCGTCGTAACGGGTCGGCAGCGGCCAGTGGATCAGGACGAGGTCCACGTGGTCGAGCTGCAGCTTCTCGAGCGAGGCCGCGAGCTCACGCTCGGCGTCCTCGGGGCGGTGGAAGCCGTTGTTGAGCTTGGTCGTCACGTAGAGCTCGTCGCGGGGGATCGAGGAGGCGGCGATCGCGTCGCCGACGCCCTTCTCGTTGCCGTACATCTGCGCGGTGTCGATGTGCCGGTAGCCGGCCTCGAACGCCGTCGTGACGGTGGCCGCGGTCTCCTCCGGCGGCACCTGGAACACTCCGAAGCCGAGCTGCGGGATCGTGGTCTGGTCGTTCAGGGCGATCGTGGGAACGGTCATGAGGTTCTCAACCACGGTGCGCGCCCACTATTCCGCGGTCCCGCCCCGCCCAGCACCCGATGGTGCCCCGACAGCACCCGGCAGGCCGGCTCCCGAGGCAGCGACCTCCGCTCCTCCGCTAGCGTCGGCGCCATGGCCACGACTGACATCCGGCCCTTCGAGCCGGCCGACGCCGTCGCGATCGCGCGACTCTCGACGACGGTGCAGTGGCCCTCGCTCACCGACCCGGCCGTGGTCGAGCGGGTCTGCACGGCGCCCGGTTCGACGGCGTACGTCGCCGAGGTCGAGGGTGTCGTGGTCGGCTGGGCCCAGGCCCTCGGCGACGGGGTGCTGCAGTCGCACCTCTCGTTCGTCGCGGTGCACCCCGACCACCGGCGGCGAGGGGTCGCCCGGCTGCTGGTCGTGGCGACGTTCCAGGGAACGCGGGGCAAGCGGATGGACCTGATCACCGACACGGCGTCGGGGTTCTACCAGGGGTTCGCGCACAAGCGGATGCTCGGCTACCGGATCTATCCGGGCGCCTGAGCGGCCCCGGGAACATCTCGGGACGTCGCGTGCGTTGGGGTGAGTGAACAAACCTGAGTTGTCTCGACTCAACTTGTTTGTCAGACTGGCTCCGGTGACGCACGATGTCCCCACCGGTTGGTGATCCCACCAGCCCATCAGCCAGATCAACCCAGCCCCACTCAGCGGAGGTTCATCAACCCATGGCACGTGCGGTCGGCATCGACCTCGGCACGACGAACAGCGTCGTCGCCGTCCTCGAGGGTGGAGAACCCACCGTCATCGCAAACGCAGAAGGTGCGCGCACCACGCCGTCGGTGGTCGCGTTCGCCAAGTCCGGCGAGGTCCTCGTCGGCGAGGTCGCCAAGCGGCAGGCCGTGACGAACGTCGACCGGACGATCCGGTCGGTCAAGCGTCACATGGGCACCGACTGGAAGACCAAGATCGACGACAAGGACTTCACCCCCCAGCAGATCAGCGCGTTCGTGCTGCAGAAGCTGAAGCGGGACGCGGAGGCCTACCTCGGCGAGCCCGTCACCGACGCCGTGATCACGGTGCCGGCGTACTTCTCCGACGCCCAGCGCCAGGCCACCAAGGAGGCCGGCGAGATCGCGGGCCTCAACGTGAGCCGGATCGTCAACGAGCCGACCGCGGCCGCGCTGGCCTACGGCCTCGACAAGGGCGACGACCAGACCATCCTCGTCTTCGACCTCGGTGGCGGCACGTTCGACGTGTCCCTGCTCGAGATCGGCGAGGGCGTCGTCGAGGTCAAGGCGACCTCCGGCGACAACCACCTCGGTGGTGACGACTGGGACTCCCGCGTCGTCGAGTGGATGGTCAAGAAGTTCAAGTACAACAACGGCGTCGACCTCGGCGCCGACAAGATCGCCAAGCAGCGCCTCCAGGAGGCGGCCGAGAAGGCGAAGATCGAGCTGTCCTCGTCCGCCGAGACCACGATCCACCTGCCGTACATCACGCACGGCGAGTCCGGCCCGCTGCACTTCGAGGAGAAGCTGACCCGCAGCGAGTTCCAGAAGATGACCTCGGACCTGCTCGACCGCACCAAGTCGCCCTTCCAGCAGGTGCTCAAGGACGGCGGCGTGGCGATCGACAAGATCGACCACGTGGTCCTGGTCGGCGGATCGACCCGGATGCCGGCCGTGACCGAGGTCGTCAAGGGCCTGCTCGGCGGCAAGGAGCCCAACAAGGGCGTCAACCCCGACGAGGTCGTCGCCGTCGGCGCGGCCCTGCAGGCCGGTGTCCTCAAGGGCGAGGTCAAGGACGTCCTGCTCCTCGACGTCACCCCGCTGAGCCTCGGCATCGAGACCAAGGGCGGCGTGATGACCACGCTGATCGAGCGGAACACCACGATCCCCACCAAGCGCTCCGAGATCTTCACGACCGCGGACGACAACCAGCCGTCGGTCGAGATCAAGGTCGCCCAGGGCGAGCGCCAGATGTGGGCCCAGAACCAGGGCCTCGGCAACTTCGAGCTCACTGGGCTGCCGCCGGCGCCGCGGGGGATCCCGAAGATCGAGGTCACCTTCGACATCGACGCCAACGGCATCGTCCACGTGTCGGCGAAGGACCAGGGCTCCGGCAAGGAGCAGTCGATGACGATCTCCGGTGGCTCCGCCCTGTCGAAGGACGAGATCGACCGGATGGTCAAGGACGCCGAGCAGTACGCCGAGGAGGACGCCAAGCGGCGCGATGCCGTCGAGGCGCGCAACCAGGCCGACTCGCTGGTGTACTCGACCGAGAAGTTCCTCGACGAGAACGCCGAGAAGCTCCCCGAGGACGTCCAGACCGAGGTCCGCGGCGACGTCGACGCCCTCAAGGCCACCCTGGAGGACCAGGAGGCCTCCGCCGAGGACCTCCAGGCCGGCGTGGCCAAGCTCGGCGAGTCCAGCCAGAAGATGGGCGCCGCGATGTACGCCGCCGCCGAGGCCGACGCCGCCGCTGCCGGTGGCACCACCGGCACCGGCGAGGCCGACGACGACGTCGTCGACGCCGAGATCGTCGACGAGGAGCCCACCGACGGTGACGCCTCCGAGGACGCCAAGTGACGGACTCGGACTTCGAGTCCCCGCAGGATCCCGGTCCCGGGGAGGAGGCCGCCGCGGCGGCCCCCTCCCCGGAGGGCGCCCGCCTCGGTGACGAGGCCGGTGAGCAGGACCGGGCCCGCGGCCGCCACGCGGCGGAGACCAGCGACGAGGAGCCCGTCGACGGCGAGGACCTGACGGGCAGCGACGAGCTCGCCGTGACCCGCATGGAGCTCGCCGAGCGGACGGCCGACCTGCAGCGCCTGCAGGCCGAGTTCCTCAACTACAAGCGCCGGGTCGACCGGGACCGCGAGCTGATCCGGGAGAACGCGACGTACACCGCGCTCGCCCCGATCACCGAGGTCCTCGACACGATCGACCGGGCTCGCGAGCACGCGCCGCTCGACGGCGGGTTCAAGGCCGTCGCCGACCAGCTCGAGCGGATCGTGGCCGGTGGCGGGCTCACCAAGTTCGGGACGCCGGGTGACGCCTTCGACCCGACCGTGCACGAGGCCCTCTCGCACGTGGGTGAGGACCCGGACGTGCAGGTCACGACCTGCAAGGTGATCGCCAAGGCCGGCTACCGCATCGGTGACCGGGTGGTGCGCGCCGCGCAGGTGCTGGTGGTCGATCCGGCCGGCCCGGAGCAGGCCCAGCCACCGCCGGCGACCGAGGAGTCGGCCCCCGTGGATGCCGCCCGGCAGGACCGGGCCCACGAGGACCCGGCCAGCGGTGCGGCAGAGTCCTAGCGAGCAGTAGCAGAAGACGACGAAGGGAGGTTGGCGCGTGAGCACCACCGACGGCATGCGAGCCGACTGGGCGGCCAAGGACTTCTACGCCGTGCTGGGCGTCAAGAAGGACGCGACGGCCGACGAGATCAAGAAGGCCTACCGCCGCCTGGCGCGCGCCAACCACCCCGACTCCAACCCCGGAGACACCGCGAAGCACGACACGTTCAAGGGCGTCGCGGAGGCCTACGACGTCGTCGGCGACCCCGAGAAGCGCAAGAAGTACGACGAGATGCGTGAGGTCGGTGCCTTTCGGGGCGCCGGTGGCGGCAACTTCGGTGGCGGCTTCGACCTCAACGACCTGCTGCGCGAGCGCGCCGGTGGTGGCGGTGGCTTCGGCGACATGTTCGGTGACATGTTCGGCCAGGGCGCCGGCGGGAGCCGCGGCCGCGCCCAGCAGCGCCGTCCGCAGAAGGGTGCGGACGTCGAGACCACGGCGACGATCAGCTTCACCGACGCCCTCGACGGCGTCACGATCTCGCTGCGCCTGACCTCCGACGCCCCGTGCCCGGACTGCTCGGGCACCGGCGGCAAGCCGGGCACCCGCCCGCACGTCTGCACCGAGTGCGAGGGGGCCGGCTTCGTGACCGCGTCGGTCGGCGGCGCCTTCTCGATGAACGAGACCTGCCCGGTCTGCGGCGGTCGTCAGCTGGTCTACGACGAGCCGTGCCCCACCTGCCACGGGAACGGGCGCGGCATGTCGGCGCGCTCGATCCAGGCCCGGATCCCGGCCGGCGTCAAGGACGGCCAGAAGATCCGGCTGCGCGGCAAGGGAGCGGCCGGCGAGGCCGGCGGGCCGGCCGGGGACCTGTTCGTGACCGTGAAGGTCGCCCCGCACCGGGTCTTCGGGCGCAAGGGGGACAACCTCACCCTCGACGTCCCGGTCTCCTTCGACGAGCTCGCACTCGGCGCGGATCTCAGGATCCCGACCATCGGCGGCACGCCGGTCACCCTCAAGGTGCCGGCCGGCACCCCCAACGGACGGACCTTCCGGGTCCGGGGCCGCGGCGCCCGCAAGGCCGACGGCACCCAGGGGGACCTGCTCGCGACGGTCGAGGTGCACGTGCCCGCGCTGCTCGACGCCACCGCCCGCGCGGCCGTCGAGGCCTACCGGGAGGCGACCCGGCACAAGCCCCTGCGCGCGAAGCTCTTCGAGGACGCCTAGGCCATGGCCCCGCGCGAGCGCAGCGTGTCGCCCGGCCCCGACGCCGCGGTCTTCGTGATCAGTGTCGCGGCGGAGCTCACGGGGCTGCACCCGCAGACCCTGCGCACCTACGAGCGGATGGGTCTGATCACCCCCGGTCGGACGGGCGGCGGGGGGCGGCGCTACTCGCAGAGCGACATCGAGCTGCTGCGTGAGATCACCGAGCTGACCTCGAGCGGGATCGGCATCGCGGGGGTGCGGCGCATCCTCGACCTGGAGAACCGGGCTCGGGCGCTGGCCGCCCGCAACGCCGAGCTCGTCGCGGAGCTGGAGGCAACGCGTGCGGCGCTGCGCCAGACCCTGGCCAGGCGCGCCGTCGATCCGCGGACCCCACCCAACAAGCTGCCCGTGCTGCGCCAGCCGGCCCCGGGGCAGCAGATGGTCGTGTGGCGCCGCAACCGCTGACCGGGCAGTTGCAGGCACTCTGACCCGGCCGACCGGGCAGTTGCAGGCACTCTGACCCGGCCGACCGGGCAGTTGCAGGCACTCTGACCCGGCCGACCGGGCAGTCGGCGGCGTGCTGAGGGCGCTGGGGTGTGAGTACTCGAGGTCCCGGCCACTGGCCGGTTCAGGGGGTGGCGTACACGTTCGCCGATCGGGTGCTGCCGCCGGCGATGTTGCTGGCTTGAACGTCGAAGCCGTAGGCGTGGCCCTTGGTCAGGGTAAGCGACAGCGAGGTCTTGTCCTCGTTGACCCATCCGCTGGCCTTGGCCGCCGCCTCCGTGACGCCGGCGGTGCGGTCCCAGTAGAAGACTCGGTAAAAGTTGTGGGTCGTCGGGTAGGTCACCTTGCTCCACTTCACTGTCGCGGTCCCATTCTTGGTGGCCGGCGTGGTGACCGTGACCCCGGTCGGGGTCGAGGGTCTGGCCACGGTGGCCTTGACCGCGAGCGTGTTCGAGGCCGGCGCCTCCCGGCCGCCGAAGCCGTTCGCGTAGGGCACGACCCGGTACTCGAAGGTGTGGCCGTTGACAGCCGAGCTGGTCACCGGGCTGGCGATGAACGCCGGGCCGGTGGTCCAGAAGTCCGGTCGCTTCCAGGCCGTCCCGGCGGTAGCGTCACGGCTTTCCAACCAGTACCACATGTCCTGGCCGTAGTTGCTCCAGGTGAGGCTGACGTCGCCGCTCGCGCTGCTGGTCGCGTTGCCGCTGAGCGTCGTCGGCTTCACCAGGGGCGGGCAGTGCGTGGCGTAGGCCCAGGCGTCGTACCACTGGTTGTCCACCCCCGCGGTGACGACCCCGGGCGAGGAGTAGCCCGAGGAGGATCCGTTCACGACCGTCTGCGCGGCCGAGCGCAGCAGCTTCTCCTTCGGCACGTTGATGAACCGCGGACGGTAGATCGACGGCACCCGGTCGCTCTTCGAGCGGCAGCCGATGCTGACCGCCGTCGTGTTCACGTTGTAGGAGAGGACCAGGTCGTCCGGGTCGGCGGCGAGGCCGTCGTGCACCCGGACGTCGTAGTGCAGCAGGTAGTCGGGCGCGGCGTGGTTGCCCTCGGGCGGCGAGTAGAGGGTGACGGCCTGCTGGGTGAAGGACCAAGGGGTGCTCGCTGGGTGGGCAACGATGTCGCCGCCGTTCAGGCCCGGTTCGCGCTGGATCAGCCAGTAGGATCCGTTGGCCTTTCGGACCGAGTAGGACATCGACGGCTCGAAGGTGCCCGGCACCGGCGCGGCGTCGGACTGGGCGCCGGACCAACCGCCGGTCGAGGTCCGGAACTGCCAAGCGGAGAAGTCCGCGAGGTTGGCCGGGGTCGTCCGGGCCACGAAGAGACGCCGCTTCTTCGAGGCGTCCATCGAGGCGGCGCCGTAGACGTAGACGGTGGCGCCGTCCTGCATCAGCGACAGCCCCCACAGAATGGGGTGGTTGGCGTACGGCGTCACCGCGCCCATGAGGCGCGGGGTCGGACTGGCGACGCTGCCGTCGAAGTCGGACACCGGCTGGACCGTCACCGCGGTGTTCGTCTCCTGCCAGAACCCGTCCGGCGTCGGCACGTTGCGCCACCAGAACTTGACCACTGTGCTGCCGACCACCATGCCGTCGGCGTTCCAGTAGAAGCCGTTGCCGGACTCGCGCACGGGTGTCCGGGCGTACCGGGCCAGGAAGTCGATGTCGGTGCGCTGCTCCTGGCAGGTGTTGCCGCCGGTTATGGTGCGCAACGACGATCCCGACTGCACGAGCATCGCGTTGCGAAGGCCACTGGTGTAGAAGGCCCCGGTCCGCAGGCGGTAGTCACCGAGGTAGCTGTCGGAGAAGAACCAGGCGCGCTTGCCGGACGGCAGGGCGATCGACTGTGTCCCGTCGCCACCGGTCCAGTCGTCGCACATCGCGGCATATCCGGAGCCGTCGGCGTAGGTGTTGAACATCGATCCGAGCGAGGAGTTGGTGCTCACCGGGCCGGCGAGGTCGAGGAAGAGTTCGGTGGCGTCGGCGATGCCGGTGCCGCAGTCGGAGCATCCGTCGGCCAGCGGCCGGGTCGCGTTCTTCAGCGCAGACTCCACCTGCGCTGGGCTTCGACCGGGGTACTTCTGCAGCATCAGCGCAACCAGCCCCGCTATGTGGGGGGTCGCCATGCTGGTGCCCTGGTAGGACGCGTACGTCGGGTCCCCGGGAGTGCTCGTGCCGGTGTTCAGCGTGGACCACACCGCGGTACCGGGCGCCGACACGTCGACCTCGACGCCGTGGTTGGAGAACGAGGCGCGCCGGCTGTCGGCGTCCGAGGCGCCGACCACGACGACGTTGCCGCACGCGGCGAGCGTGCCGTTCTCGGTGCTCGTGTTGTCGTTGCCAGCGGCCACGACAACGGTGGTTCCGCGACCTACGGCGGAGTTGATCGCGTCCTGGTACGAGTTGTTGCACTCGAAGATGCTGCTGCCGCCAAGACTCATGTTGATGACGTCGGCCGGGAAACCGTTGGTCCCCGCCCCGGCGACTCCGCCGCCGGACGCCCAGACGATCGCGTCGCTGATGTCTGACGAAGTCCCGCCGCAGCGCCCCAGCACTCGTACGTGCTGGATCCGGACCGAGGGTGCGACACCAGCGCCGCCTTGGCTGTTCCAGCGAGCCCCCACGGTGCCCGCAACGTGCGTCCCGTGCCAGCTGGAGTTCTCCGCGTCGGGCTTCGAGCACTCGCCCGCGCCGTGCCAGTCGCCTTGGTCGGCCGGGTTGGCGTCGCGACCGTTGCCGTCGCGTGCGCGGGTCGGGTCGGAGATGAAGTCCCAGCCGCCCACCGTGCCTGGGTCGAGGTCTGGGTGCGTCGTACGGCCGGTGTCCAGTACGGCGACGTCCACACCACTGCCGCGGGAGAAGTTCCAGGCGTGCGGGAGTCGGAGGCCGTCGCCGTCCTGGTAGTGCCACTGCAGGGACGCGTACTGAGGGTCGCTCGGCTCGGCAGTGGGGAACGCCAGTTCGTCCGGCACGGCGTACGCCACGCTGCGACGGGCCTGGAACGCGCCCACCAGCTCGCGTTGACCGGCAGCGCCGAGGAAGCGGTCAGCGCGGACGAGCGTGGCTCCCGTGGCCAAGGTGCGCACCTCGCGGAACCGCAGGCCTTGGGTGCGGCCCACCGAGCGCAGCAAGTCGCCTCGCGCCGTCGCGCTACGGCGCATCGCGGTGCCGCTGCCGAACTTCACGATGAAGTCTCGGTAGTCCCGCTGCCGAGCCTCGACGGGCGCGGGTCCCGGTGGCGCAGTCGGTGCCGGTGCGGTTGCCGGGGAGGTGCCGAGTGACGCAGCCGCCACCGTCCCCGAACCCATGGCCGCCAGACTCGTGGCGATGACCATGGTGACCACGGTGGCCGTCAGGCGGTGTCGAGCTCGGTCGGATCTGCTGGTCGTGGTGCGACGAACCGTCATGGCGACGTCTTCTCTCCCGGGTAGTGGATGGCATCGTGCGGCAACGCCGCCGGGCCTGTCACTGACTCGGCCGGTGGGATCTAGACCACAGGCTCGACACGGGCGATCAGGTCACGCACCACCAGAAGCCGGGTCGGTCCCGGTCAGCGTGGGGGGCGGGTGGTGTCGTCGCGGTGAGCGCTCGCGAGCTGCGGGTCCGTGAGGAACAGGCAGCCGGTGAGGTCCGCGCCGCGGAGGTCGGCGTCGCGCAGGTCGGTGCCCAGGAGGTCAACGTCGCGCAGGTCGGCGCCGCGCAGGTCCGCCGCGATCAGCACCGCGCCGCGCAGCGAGGCGGAGCGCAGGTCGCGCCCGCGCAGGTCCTGGCCGGCCAGGTCGGCGCGGGCGAGGTCCGGGGCACCGTGGCCTCGCAGGCGCAGGCTGGCCGCGGCCAGCAGGTCGCCGCACTCCTCGTGCAGTGCCTCGAGGTCCGCGGTGAGCAGCTCCACCGGCGTCGCCTCGCCCAGCACCAGCAGCCGTCGCTGCAGGTCGCGGGCGCCCGGGTCGGGGGAACGTCGGTCGACCTCGCCCAGGTGGAGGAGCATCTCGTGCACCCGACGCATCACCGTGAGGACGGCCGCCATCTCGCCGAGGTCGCCCTGCTCGCGCCACGACGTGCCGCCATAGGTCACCTGAGCGACCTGTTGGCCGGCCCCGAAGCAGTCGAAGACCGCGCAGCCCGACCAGCCGCGCTCACGCAGGTCGACGTGGATCCCGCACCGGTCGTCGTCCCGGAGGTGCTGGCACGCGACGCCGCCGGGCTTGTCCGCGCCGAATCCGGCGTCGCGGCGGTAGGGCAGCAGCACGCAGCACAGCGCGAAGCACCGTGAGCAGTCGGCCGTCAGCACGGGGAGCTCCATCCCCGCATCGTGGCACGCTGCCGGCGACCCGCCGTCAGCCCGCGGTCTCCTCCGCGGTCTCCTCCGCGTCCGGATCGGCGTACCGTACGGCGGCGAGCCGCTCCGGGGCGCACAGCGGGTCGACGCGCTCCTGCCCGCCGAGGGGGCGCTCCGCGCGCAGGAGCAGCGCCCCGGTGCCCAGCTCGCGCTCACGGGTGAGCACGGTGCCGGTCCTCTCGGCCACCCACGCCGGCTCGGCGTCGAGTGCGGCGCCGTCCGGGTCGGCCTCGCGGGCCACGACGAGCCCGGTCGTCGCCGGCCAGTCGTCGGCGCTGCCATCGAGGGCGAGCAGGTTGGGCTGCGCGGCCGCGACGGTGGCCGGGCGGGTGAGCGGTGTCTGCGGGCGGGTACGCATGCCCGTGGGACGGCTCCGGGGGCGCCCGGTTCCCAAGTCGTCAGTGCTGGGCCTAAACTCGTCAGAGTTGAGTGGAACAGACTCAAGTTTTCTGACGTTGACATCAGTGACGGGCGCACCCGGCGCTCGTCAGGGCAGCACACGTACGAGGAGATCCACATGAGCCAGTTCGGGGCCGACAAGTTCACCACCCGCAGCCGCGAGGTCATCGAGGCCGCCCAGGTGTCCGCAACCACGTCCGGACACTCCGCCACCGAGCCCATCCACCTCCTCGTCGCCCTGCTCCGCCAGGCCGAGGGCACCGCCCGCCTGCTGGTCACCAAGGCGGGCGTCGATCCCGACGTCCTCACCGCGAGCGCCGAGGCGGTGCTCACGGCGCTGCCGAGCGCCAGCGGCGCCACCGTCCAGCAGGCCAGCGCCTCCGCGGCCCTGACCAAGGTGCTGGCCAAGGCGATCGACCTCGCCCAGGGCCGACGCGACGACTACGTCGCCACCGAGCACCTGCTGGTGGCCCTGGCGGGCACGGAGAGCCCCGCCCAGAAGGTGCTGCGCGACGCCGGGCTCACCGAGTCCGCGCTGACCGAGGGCATCACCGCGGTCCGCGGCAACCGTCGGGTCACCAGCCAGGACGCCGAGTCGACCTACGAGGCCCTCGAGAAGTACTCCGTCGACCTCACCAAGGCCGCCGAGGAGGGTCGGCTCGACCCCGTCATCGGCCGCGACGCCGAGATCCGTCGGGTCGTGCAGGTGCTCTCGCGGCGGACGAAGAACAACCCGGTGCTGATCGGCGAGCCCGGGGTCGGCAAGACCGCCGTCGTCGAGGGCCTCGCCCAGCGGGTGATCGCCGGTGACGTGCCCGACTCGCTCAAGGGCCGCCGGGTGCTCTCCCTCGACCTCGCGGCGATGGTGGCCGGTGCGAAGTACCGCGGCGAGTTCGAGGAGCGGCTCAAGGCCGTCCTGGAGGAGATCCGCGACGCCGGCGGCCAGCTGATCACCTTCATCGACGAGCTGCACACCGTCGTCGGTGCCGGGGCCGGCGGCGACTCCGCGATGGACGCCGGCAACATGCTCAAGCCGATGCTGGCCCGCGGTGAGCTGCACATGATCGGGGCGACCACGCTCGACGAGTACCGCGAGCGGATCGAGAAGGACCCGGCGCTGGAGCGTCGCTTCCAGCAGGTCTTCGTCGGCGAGCCCAGCGTCGAGGACACCGTCCAGATCCTGCGCGGCATCCAGGAGAAGTACGAGGCCCACCACGGGGTGCGGATCACCGACGCCGCGCTGGTCGCCGCCGCGACGCTCTCGGACCGCTACATCCCGGGCCGCCAGCTGCCCGACAAGGCGATCGACCTGATCGACGAGGCCGCCTCCCGGCTGCGGATGGAGATCGAGTCCTCCCCGGAGGAGATCGACCAGCTCCGTCGCATCGTGGACCGGCTCAAGATGGAGGAGTTCGCGCTCGAGAAGGAGACGGACGACGCGTCGGTCGACCGCCTCGACCGGCTGCGCGCGGACCTCGCCGACCGCGAGGAGGAGCTGCGTGGTCTCGAGGCCCGCTGGGACCGGGAGAAGGCCAGCCTCGAGGGCGAGGGCGAGCTGCGCCGTCAGCTCGACCAGCTGCGCGTCGAGGCTGAACGGCTGCTGCGCGAGGGCAACCTGGCCGGCGCCAGCGAGATCAACTACGGGCAGATCCCGGCCCTGGAGGCGCAGATCAGCGCCGTCGAGGAGGCCGAGAACGCCGCAGGCTCCGGGGTCGAGCCGCTGGTCGGCGAGAACGTCGGGCCCGAGCAGATCGCGGAGGTCGTCGAGGCCTGGACCGGCATCCCCACCGGCCGGATGCTCGAGGGTGAGACCGCCAAGCTGCTGCGCATGGAGGAGGTCGTCGGCGAGCGCCTGATCGGTCAGGCGACCGCGGTCAACGCCGTCAGCGACGCCGTACGACGCTCCCGGGCGGGCATCAGCGACCCGAACCGGCCCACCGGTTCGTTCCTCTTCCTCGGCCCCACCGGCACCGGCAAGACCGAGCTGGCGAAGGCGTTGGCCGACTTCCTCTTCGACGACGAGCGCGCGATCGTGCGCATCGACATGAGCGAGTACTCCGAGAAGCACTCCGTCTCGCGCCTGGTCGGGGCCCCTCCCGGCTACGTCGGCTACGACGAGGGAGGCCAGCTCACCGAGGCGGTGCGTCGCCGGCCGTACTCCGTGGTGCTGCTCGACGAGGTGGAGAAGGCCCACCCGGAGGTCTTCGACGTCCTGCTCCAGGTGCTCGACGACGGCCGGCTGACCGACGGCCAGGGCCGCACCGTGGACTTCCGCAACACCCTGCTCATCCTGACCAGCAACCTCGGCTCGTCGTACCTCGTCGACCCGACGCTGGATCCGGACAAGAAGCGGGAGTCCGTGCTGGGCGTCGTGCGCTCGTCGTTCAAGCCCGAGTTCCTCAACCGGCTCGACGAGATCGTGCTCTTCGACGCGCTGACCCGTGAGGAGCTCACGCACATCGTCGACCTGCAGCTGGCCCTGCTGGAGCAGCGGCTGGCGGTGCGCCGGATCACCATCGACGTCAGCGACGAGGCCCGCACCTGGCTGGCCGAGGTCGGCTACGACCCGGCGTACGGCGCGCGCCCGCTGCGCCGCCTGATCCAGACCGCGATCGGGGACCCGCTCGCGCGGCTGCTGATCGGCGGCGAGGTGGTGGACGGTGGCACCGTCCACGTCGCGCGTGGCGAGGAGGGGCTCGCCCTGAGCACGTGACCTGGCGCGACCCGCCGAGTGGGTCGCGGGGGCGGTCCGGCTGCGCCCACCCGGCGAGGCCGCGAATCGGCCGGGCGGGCGGATGTTTGGGACACTGGGGCCATGACCGACTCCAGCGCACCGCCACGACCTCGCCAGGTCACTCTCTCCGCCTGGCTGATCATGCTGGGCTCGGTGCTCGTCGTGCTGACGGTCTTCGAACGGGTCTCGGGGTTGCAGAGCCTGGAGACCCAGCAGGGGGTCGAGCAGTTCCTCTCCGAACCGCCCGGGAGCGGGCTCGGCCTCGGGGTGCAGGGGGTCATCGAGATCCTGCGCGTCCTCGGCCTGGTCGCCGGCGCGTCGGCCGCCGCGACCGGGATCCTGGGCTTCTACGTGCTGCAGCGCAGCCGTGGCGCCCGGATCGCGCTGAGCGTGCTGGCGGCGCCCTTGTTCGTCGCGGGGATGGCGACCGGCGGCTTCATGTCGTCGCTGGTCGTGGTCTCGGCGGTGATGCTGTGGTTCCAGCCGGCCCGGGACTGGTTCAACGGGATCACCCCCGAGGTGGCCCCGCCGGCCGCCGAACGTCCGGTTGAACGCCCGGCTGATCGTCCCGCCGGCGAGACGGAGCAGCGTCACGGGGTGGACGCCCCCGTCGGGGGAGCCCCGGCCGGTGCCCCGCCGGCCTACCCCGGGTTCGGCACGGCGCCCGCCGCCGGCCAGCAGCCCGGCTGGCCGCCGCCCCCGCCGGGGGCGCCCGTGCCCGGACACCGCCCCGGCGGGGTGCTGGCGGCCTGCGTGCTGACGTGGGTGATGTCGTCGCTGGCGGCGGTGCTGATGGCGATCAGCGCCGCGGTCCTGGTGGCCAGCCCGGGTCGGGTGTACGACGAGGTGATCTCGCAGAACCCCGAGCTCGCCGACCAGGGGATCGGTCAGGACGTCCTGGTCGAGGCGACGTACGTCCTCGGCGCGGTCGTCATCGTCTGGTCGCTCGTCGCGATCGCGCTGGCCGTGCTGGTCTTCCGTCGTGTCGGCTGGGCCCGCCCGGTGCTGATGGCCTCGGCCGGCGTCTCCGGACTGGTCTGCCTGCTCGCGCTGGCGGTCGGTCAGGTGCTGACCCTGCTGCCGCTGACCGCGTGCGTCGCCACCGTCGCCCTCCTGGTCCGGGCCGACGCCCGCGCCTGGTTGCGCCCCTGAGCCGACCCGTCGCCCGTCGACAGCCAGGCCCGCCGACCCGTCGCCTGTTGTCCCCGTGAGGTGTCGACCCGTCGTCAGTTGACGACGCCTCGACGTGTTCCGGCGTGAGGAAGCGACGGGTCAGCCTCCACGGACGTGAAGAGGCGACGGGTCGGGCGCCACCGGCGTGAAGAGGCGACGGGTCAGCGGTGCAGGTCGGCCGCGGCGAGGCGACGCAGGCCGTCCTCGATGAGCTCCGGCTGCTTGCAGAAGGCCCACCGGACCAGGTGCCGCCCGGCCTCCACGTCGTCGTGGAAGGCCTGGCTGGGGACCGCCACGACCCCGGCCCGCTCGGGCAGGGCGAGGCAGAACTCCATCCCGTCGGTCCAGCCCAGCGCCGAGATGTCGGTGGTGGCGAAGTACGTCCCCTCCGGCACCCGGACGTCGAGGCCCACCTCGGCCAGGCCGCGGCAGAGCAGGTCGCGCCGGGTCTGCAGGTCCGCGGCGAGCCGGCGGGGGAAGTCGGGCTCCTCGTCCAGGGCGTGCGCGACCGCGGGCTGCAGCGGCGAACCCGAGGTGAACGTGAGCCACTGCTTGGCCGCCAGCACCGCCTGCACCAGCGGCTGCGGCCCCGTCGCCCAGCCGACCTTCCAACCGGTGAACGAGTACGACTTGCCGGCGCTCGACAGGGTGAGGGTGCGCTCGAACATGCCGGGCAGCGTGGCCAGCGGCACGTGGGCGTGCTCGCCGCGCTCGTCGGCGAAGGTGAGGTGCTCGTAGACCTCGTCGGTGATCACGACCAGGTCGTGCTCGGTGGCGATCCGCGCCACCCCCTCGAGCTCGGCGCGGGTGAGCACCGTGCCGGTCGGGTTGTGCGGGCTGTTGAGCAGCAGGAAGCGGGTGCGTGGCCCGATCGCGGCGCGCAGCGCGTCGAGGTCGAGCCGGAAGTCCGGGGCGCGCAGCGTGACCGGACGACGTACGCCGCCCGCCATCTGGATCATCGCGACGTAGGAGTCGTAGTAGGGCTCCAGCACGGCGACCTCGTCGCCGGGGTCGACGAGCCCCAGCAGTGCGGCGGCGATCCCCTCGGTGGCGCCCGTGGTCACCACGACCTGGGTCTCGGGGTCGAGCTCGAGGCCGTAGTGGCGCTGCTGGTGGCGGGCGATCGCCTCGCGCAGCGCGGGGACGCCGGGGCCGGGCGCGTACTGGTTCGCGCCCTCGCGCAGCGCTGCGACCGCGCGCTCGATCACCGACGGTGGCCCGTCCACGTCCGGGAAGCCCTGGCCGAGGTTGACCGAGCCCGTGCGCACCGCCAGGGCCGACATCTGGGTGAAGATCGTCGGCGCGATGCCCTGCAGTCGGGAGGCCAGCATCCGCCGAGGGTAGCCCGGGGGCGGCCGACCGGGTGCGACATGATGGGCCCGTGACCGACACGACCACCACGACCGCTCCGGCCGACCCGGACCTCGCCCGCGACATCGACGCCTGCTGCCGGTTGACGGGGGAGTTCACCCTCCGCTCCGGTCAGGTGGCCTCGGAGTACTTCGACAAGTACCTCTTCGAGTCCGACCCCGCGCTGCTGCTGAGGGTGGCGCGCCAGATGACCGCACTGCTGCCCGAGGACACCGAGCTGCTCGGCGGCCTCGAGCTCGGTGGGGTGCCCATCGCCACGATGGTGAGCAGCCTGACCGGGCGACCGGCGCTCTTCGTGCGCAAGCAGGCCAAGGAGTACGGCACCTGCAAGCTGGCCGAGGGCCCGGAGGTCGCCGGACGCCGGGTGACGCTGGTCGAGGACGTCATCACCACGGGCGGCGCGGTGCGCGACGCGACCCGCGCGCTGCGCGAGGCGGGCGCGATCGTCGAGGTCGTCGTCTGCGCGATCGACCGCAGCCCGGCGGGTGCGAACCCGCTGGCCGACGTCGGGCTCGAGGTCCGGCCGGTGCTGACCAAGGCCCAGCTCGACGCCGTCACCGGCTGAGCAGCCCCCTCCGGAGGAGGGCGGGCCTCAGCCCTCGTGCCGCTCGCCGGCGTCCAGCCCGGTGATGGAGAGGTCCGGGCGCCCGTCGCCGTCGTGGTCGTCGGCCGCCTGGCTCGACGTGCGACGGTGGCGCCACCACTCGTAGGCGATCGGGATCACCGAGAAGGCCAGGATCACGAAGATCGCCTTGTCGATGTTCTGGCCCAGGCTCGGGAACGCCGAGCCGAGGAAGTAGCCCATCAGCAGGATGCTGGCCACCCAGAGCACGGCGCCGACGAAGCTCCAGACGAGGAAGCGTGCCCGGTTCATCCGGGTGACGCCGGCGACGACGGTGATGAAGGTCCGCACGAACGGCACGAACCGGCCGATCACGAGGGCCTTGTTGCCGTGCTTGTCGAAGAAGACCTCGGTCTGGTCGAAGTACTTCTTCTTCAGCAGCCGGCCGTCGCGCTCGTAGAGCGGTGGCCCGATGGCGCGCCCGATCTCGTAGCCGGCGACGTTGCCGAGGAAGGCCGCCACCGTCATCAGGGCCAGGGCGATCAGCATCTCCACCAGCTGGCTACCGGAGAACAGGTCGATCTTCCCGGCCGCGATGAAGAGCCCCATCGCGAACAGCAGCGTGTCGCCGGGCAGGAACGGGAAGAACAGGCCGCACTCGATGAAGAGGATCACGAGACTGATCCAGAAGAGCTCGGCGCCGAACCGGTCGAGCAGCCAGTTGGGGTCCATCCAGGGAATGCCCAGGAGCAGAGGCTGGACATTCAGGAGCGCAGTCACCACTCCACGGTACCCGTCCCCGCCCCGCCGGACCGCTTCGTCGCTCGCCCTTCGGGCTAGGGTCGCGCGCATGGAGCAGCCCGACCCCCCGGTGGATCCACCCGTGAACCGGGGAGGGGACCCGGCCGCCGTCCCGGTGAAGGCCGGACGCCGGGCGCCGTACGACCCGATGCCGCACGGGCCTGTCGAGGTCGGCGTCGGACCGTGGCCCGGCGACTGGCCCGGCGGCGAGCAGTACGACGCGACCCTGCTGGCGCAGGGCGACCGGCGCAACGTTGTGGACCGCTACCGCTACTGGAGCATGGCCGCGATCGTGGCTGACCTCGACACCCGGCGCCACGACTTCCACGTCGCCATCGAGAACTGGCAGCACGACTTCAACATCGGCACGATCGTGCGCTCGGCCAACGCGTTCCTGGCCGCCGAGGTGCACATCGTCGGCCACCGGCGCTGGAACCGTCGGGGGGCGATGGTCACCGACCGTTACCAGCACGTGCGGCACCACGCGAGCGCCGACGAGCTCGCGGCGTACCTCCACGAGCAGGACACCGCGCTGCTCGGCATCGACAACCTGCCCGGCTCACGGCACCTGGAGACGATGGAGCTGCCGCGCCGGGTCTGCTTCCTCTTCGGCCAGGAGGGCCCGGGGCTCTCGGAGCGTGCCCGGGAGGTCTGCGACGGCACGTTCTCGATCGCGCAGTTCGGCTCGACGCGCTCGATCAACGCCTCCGCGGCGGCCGCCATCGCCATGCACAGCTGGATCCGGGAGTTCGCCGACCTGTCGGGCGAGGACGCGTGGCGGGGGTGAGTCGGTCCTCGGCCGGGCTCAGCGCACGCCGGCGCGGACGTCGGCGAGGAGCCGCCGGTGGGTGAGCTCCACGAGCACCTCGCGCGCAGGCAGGTCCGCGGCCAGGTAGCCGCGGCCGAGCCAGCCGTGCGGCTCGAGCCGCACCAGCTGGCTGAGCCGGCAGCGCGTCTCCCCGAGCGGCTCCACCGTGGTGCGCAGCAGCACCCGGCCGGGGGCCCGGACGTCGGCCTCGAGGACCAACCGGTGCGCGTCGTGGTCGGCCTCGAGCACCCGCCAGAAGCCCGCGGTGTCCCCGGTGGAGAGCACCGGGGTGCCGGGGGGACGCCAGCGCCGCCCCTCCCCGCCGGCCAGCCGGTCGACGGCGCCCCGCAGGACGAACGGCCCCGCGTCGACGTACCACTGGGGCCGGTCCCGGCCCGAGGCCACGATGCGCCACGCGGCGCTCGCCGGGATGTCGAGCTCGGTGCGGCGTCCCGAGGTGTGCAGGGTGGTCCGTCGGCGCATGTGAGGAGGCTACGCCCGGTGGCCACGGCGGGGCGCTCCGAGACACATTCCGGCGGGGCGCCGGGACCACTAGGGTGGACGGTGCCGCCTGACGCCTGCACGAGGAGCTCCAGATGCCCATCGCCACGCCCGAGGTCTACGCCGAGATGCTCGACACGGCCAAGAAGAACCAGTTCGCCTTCCCCGCCATCAACGTGTCGTCCTCCCAGACGCTGAACGCCGCCCTCAAGGGGTTCGCGGACGCCGGCGCCGACGGCATCGTGCAGGTCTCGACCGGAGGTGCGGACTACCTCTCCGGCCCGTCGATCAAGAACATGGTCACCGGCTCCGCCGCCTTCGCGGCGTACGCCGCCGAGGTGGCCAAAAACTACCCGGTCAACATCGCGCTGCACACCGACCACTGCCCGAAGGACAAGCTGGACGACTTCGTCCGGCCGCTGGTCGAGATCTCGACCGAGCGGGTCAAGCGCGGCGAGCTGCCGCTGTTCCAGTCGCACATGTGGGACGGCTCGGCCGTGCCGCTCGAGGAGAACCTCGAGATCGCGCGTGACCTGCTGGCCCGCTGCGCCGCCGCGCACATCATCCTCGAGGTCGAGATCGGGGTAGTCGGTGGCGAGGAGGACGGCGTCGCCAACGAGATCAACGACCAGCTCTACACCACCCCTGAGGACGCTCTCGCCACCGTCGAGGCGCTCGGCCTCGGCGAGCAGGGCCGCTACATGGCCGCGCTGACCTTCGGCAACGTGCACGGCGTCTACAAGCCCGGCAACGTCAAGCTCCGCCCGGAGATCCTCAGGACCGCCCAGGAGGCCGTGGTCGCGAAGCTCGGCCTCGACGCCGGCGCGAAGCCGTTCGACCTGGTCTTCCACGGTGGCTCGGGCTCGACGGCCGAGGAGATCGCCGCGGCGGTCGACTTCGGCGTGGTGAAGATGAACGTCGACACCGACACGCAGTACGCGTTCACCCGCCCCATCGCCGCGCACATGTTCGCCAACTACGACGGCGTCCTGAAGGTCGACGGCGAGGTGGGCAACAAGAAGGTCTACGACCCGCGCGCGTGGGGCAAGGCTGGCGAGGTCGGCATGGCGGCCCGGGTCGTCGAGGCCTGCGAGAACCTGCGCGCCGCCGGGAAGTCCGTCGCCGGCTGACTCACCCCTCGGGTGACCCGGGCTCGCCCGCCACGGCGGCGCCGGCCCGGGCGCCAGGGGCGGCCCCCGCGGGCGTGTACCCGTCGTGCCGGGGGCGCTCGAAGAACAGCACCGCGACCAGGCCCAGCAGCAGCGCCGCCGGGGGCAGCAGCATGGTCTGGGCCATCGCGGCGCTGAACCTCTCAGCGACCGCAGCCGGCAACGTGCCGGCGCCGCCGCCCTCACCGCTGAACGAGGGCAGCCCCTCGGCAGCGAGCCGGGAGTCCAGGAGGACGGCGATGCCCGCCGACCCGAGGACGGCTCCCACCTGACGGGTGGCGTTGTAGATCCCGGCCCCGGCCCCGGCCTGGTGGATCGGCAGGTTGCGGGTCGCGGTGGCGCTGTTCGGGGCCCAGACGAACGCGTTGCCGATGCCCAGGAGCACCATCGGCGCCAGGATCGACCACACGGCGGAGTCCGGGGTCATCCGCGACGAGAGCCAGACCAGCGACACGATGATCGAGGCGAAGCCGAAGCTGGTGAGCAGGCGCGGGTGGAGGCGGTCGGTGAGGCCGCCGACCGTACGGGCCAGCACGATCGTCATCAGCGCCATCGGGACCAGCAGCAGCGCGGACTGGGTCGGGCTCCAGCCGCGCACGACCTGGGCCCAGATCATGATCGGGATCGCCATCGCGGTGATCGCGAAGCCCATCGCCGAGATGGCCACGTTCGCGAGCGAGAAGTTGCGGTCCTCGAAGAGGGCGAGCGGCACCAGGGGCTCGCGGGTGTTGCGCGCCTGCCACAGGACGAAGAGCCCCAGGACGACGAGGCCGGTGCCGATGGAGAGCCAGACCCAGGTGCCCCAGGAGAACTGGTGGCCCTCCTGGATGCCGAAGACGAGCAGGAACATGCCGACCCCGCTGAGCGCGACGCCCAGCCAGTCGAAGCTGTGGTTGTTCGTCGTCAGGCTCGGCACCAGGCGCCAGGCGAGGGCGAAGGCGAAGACGCCGACCGGCACGTTGACGAAGAAGATCCACTCCCAGCCGAGGCCGTCGACGAGGACGCCGCCGAGGATCGGGCCGACCAGCGTGGCCACGCCGGCGGTGGCCCCCCACAGGGCCATCGCGGCACCCCGGCGGGCAGCCGGGAAGATCCGGGTGATGATCGCCATCGTCTGCGGGGTGATCATCGAGGCGCCGAGGCCCTGCACGACGCGCGCGACGATGAGGCCCTCGATCGATCCGGTGAGCCCGCACCACAGCGAGGCGAGGGTGAAGACGACCAGGCCGGCGAGGTAGAGCCGTTTCGGGCCGTACCGGTCACCGAGCCGACCGGTGATGAGCACCGGGACGGCGTAGGCCAGCAGGTAGGCGCTGGTCACCCAGACCACGTTGTTCACGTCGGTCGCCAGGTCCTCGACGATGGCGGGAGTGGCCACCGAGACGATGGTGGAGTCCACCAGGATCATGAAGAAGCCCAGGCACAGCGCGAACAGGGCGGGCCACGGATCCTTCTCCACAGTGGCAGGCGGGGTCGGGGCCTGCGAGGTGGGTAGGTGGGTCATGACGTCAGTCAACACCCGAGCATGGACAATGCACTCCATGAGTCACATGGATCTGATGGCCGGACCGCCCCCCACCCACCTGCCGGTGGACCCCTGCGCCGCGGAGCTCGACAGCGGTGCGCGCCCCGCGGACGTCGTCCGCGACACGCCCTCCTCGCCGTTCGCCTGGGCCGCGCTGGCCGAGCAGGCCCGCGACGAGGGGGCCGACGACGTCACGGTCTACGCCTTCGCCCGCGTCGGCTACCACCGCAGCCTCGACATGCTGCGCCGCAACGGCTGGAAGGGTCACGGCCCGGTCCCGTGGGAGCACGAGCCGAACCGGGGCTTCCTGCGCTGCCTGGCCCTGCTGGCCGCCTCCGCCCGGGCGATCGGTGAGACCCCCGAGTGGGAGCGCTGCTCGGAGTTCCTCCGGGACTCCAGCCCCGCCGCGTACGACGCCCTGCTGGGCTGAGCGGTCCCCCGGGGGCCTCAGCGCCGGGCGGCTCGTCGCCGAGAGGTCTCAGCGCGGGGGGGTGAGCAGCGTGCGCACCTTTTCCGCCCCGAGGGCGACGAAGAGGGTGGGCAGCCGCGGACCGCGCTCGGCGTCCACCAGGAGCCGGTAGAGCAGCCCGAAGAACTTCTTCTGGTCCGCCTTGACCTGCTCGGTGGGGGCGTCGTCGAGACCCAGCCCACGGGTCAGCTTCGGCACCCCGTAGACCAGCGCGGTGACCGGGTCGAGGTCCAGCTGGTCGGGCAGCCGGTCGAGCAGCTGGGCCAGCCAGAGCTGCTCGTCGTCGTCCAGCGCCGCGAGGCGCTCGGCGTCCGGGGTGCCGCGCACCGTGGTGCGGTCCTCGGGCGCCACGAACTCCGCGGTCCAGGTCATCGCCCGGCCCAGGCGCGGCTCCAGGTCGTCGACCGATTCGTGCGCGTGGCCGACGTGCTCGACGATGCGACCGATCTGCTCCGCGCTGCCAGCGGTGACGTCGGCGACCGACGACAGCACCCGGAAGGGCACCACCACGCGCGGCGTGGCTAGCCGCCCGGCGGCCGCGGTGGCCGAGGCCCGCTCGAAGGCCAGCACCTGCGCGTCACGGCGCTCAGGGTCGGCGGCCTTGCGCCCCAGGGAGTCCCACTCGTCGTAGAGCCGCACCACCTCGGGGCCGAAGTCGATGTTGAAGGCCTGCTTGGGCTGCCGGCGCACGTAGAGCCAGCGCAGCACCGGGGCCTCCAGCACGCGCAGGGCGTCCGCCGCGGTCGGCACGCCGCCGCGCGAGGACGACATCTTCGCCATCCCGGCGACACCGACGAAGGAGTAGCCGACGAAGGACGGCGCACGGGCGCCGTAGACGTCGCGGACCAGCTCCTTGCCGACCGTGTACGACGAGCCGGGCGAGGCGTGGTCGACCCCGCCGGGCTCGAAGTCGACCCCTTCGACCGACCAGCGCATCGGCCAGTCGACCTTCCACACCAGCTTGCCCTCGCTCTGCGAGGCCAGGTTCGTGACCCCGGCGAAGCCGCACGCCGAGCAGGTGTAGGACAGCTCGGTGCTGTCGTCGTCGTAGGCCGTGACCTCGGTGGTGTCCCGGCCGCACTCGCGGCAGTAGGGCCGGTAGGGGAAGCGGGCCAGGTTGCCGGTGCCGGCGGGCTCGTCCTCGTCGGCGACCGAGTCCTCGAGCGCGGCCGCCTCCTGCTCCGACTCCGGCGCGGGGGCTGCCTGCTTGGTGCGGAACCGGGCCAGCACGGCCTCGATCTCGTCACGGTGGCGCACGGCGGTGAGGATCTCGTCGGTGTAGGCACCGGCACGGTAGCGCTCGGTCTGGGAGACCTCCTCCATCTCCACGCCGAGCTGGGTGAGCGCCGCGCGGAGCGGGGCCTTGAAGTGCTCGGCCCAGGAGTCGTGGCACTCCCACGGGTCGGGCACGGCGGAGAGCGGTCGGCCGATGTGCTCCGACCACGAGGCGTCGACGCCGGCGGGTACCTTGCGGAAGCGGTCGTAGTCGTCCCAGCTGTGCAGGTGGCGCACCTCGATCCCGCGGCTGCGGATCTCCTCGGCTACGAAGTGCACGGTGAGGAACTCGCGCAGGTTGCCCAGGTGGACGGGGCCCGACGGGCTGGCTCCCGAGGCGCAGGTGATCCGCCGACCGGTGCCCCCGGCGTGCCGGATCGCGTCGTCCGCGGCGCGGGTCACCCAGTCGGTGGGGGCCCGCCCGGAGTCCCGGTCGGTGTCCTGATCGGAGGCTCGTCCGCCTCGTGCCATGGGTGCTGCTCCTGCTCGCTGCCGGGGGAGGGATCGGCACGAACGCTACCGGAGCGCGGAAGGCGACCCCGACACGCGAGGAAGGGCGCCGGAAGCGTCCCCTGTGGCACTTCCGGCGCCCTGCTCGTGCGTCACGCTCCGGCGACCTCATCCCCCGATAGGTCGCGGTGCTGCAGCAAGCGCGTGCCCGGGTCGCCCCGGACGATGCGTGCCGCCAGCGTGTTGCGAAGATATCGTCACACTGACCGGTACCTGCCAGCTGGCTCGCGGGAGCCGTTGTCACTAACCTGCCAGCATGGCTCGTACCCGAACTCCCGCCACCGTGCTCTCCGCTCTCGGCTTCACCACCGAGCAGGACCGCGTCTACCGGCGGGCGCTCTCGCTCTCCGGCAGCGACCTGGTCACCATCGCCGCCGCGTGCCAGCTGAGTCCCGACGAGGTGCTGCGGACCCTCGCCGAGCCCCTGGCGCTGGGGCTGGTGCGCCGCGAGGACCAGCGGCTGTTCGTGCTCGACCCGGCTGCGGCGGTGGCCCGGATGCTCGACGCCCAGGCGGTGCAGACCGACCAGTGCCGCCGCCGGCTCGAGGGGCTCTCGCTGGCGGTGCAGCACCTGTACGGGGCGTCGGCCCGACCGGCCCCGGGAGCCGTGGAGGGGGTGCGCCCGATCGACGGCGAGGTGAGTGTCGGTGGCCAGCCGGTGGCGCTGCTGACCTCGCTGATCCGGGAGAGCCACGGGGACCTGCTCTGGTGGCGACCGGACCAGTTTCGGCCCCCGCGCGAGGACGCGATGGCCGTCATCGTGGCGGAGGCGATCGCCTCCGGGCGCCGTTCGCGGGCCATCTACCCGGCGCGGGCGCTGCACGTGGCCCGGGAGACCATGGTGGCGCGGGCCGAGATCGGGGAGCAGATCCGGGTGGTGCCGGAGCTCCCGAGCCGGCTGCTCATCATCGGTGTCACCCACGCGATCACGCCCGAGCCGCTCGGCTTCGCCGACGAGCCCCGGCTGCTGATCCGCCAGCGTGGCCTGGTGGAGGCGCTGGTGCTGCTCTTCGAGCTCATGTGGGAGCGCGCCACCCCGGTGGCCGAGCTCGACCGTGGTCACGCCCGCCCGGACCTGCGCCGGTTGCTGCTGCTGCAGCTCGCGGACGGCGCGAAGGACGAGCAGATCGCCCGCACCCTCGGCCTCAGCCTGCGCACGGTGCGCCGCCGGATCGCCGACCTGCAGATCGAGCTCGGGGTCGACTCACGCTTCCAGGCGGGCGTCGAGGCGGTCCGTCGGGGCTGGCTCTGAGCGGGCTCAGGCTGGGGTGGAGCCGCCCGCCGGCAGCACCATCGAGTACGCCGCCTGCTCCACGTGCCAGGTCCGCTGGCGCTCGGGGCCCGAGATCTCGCCGTCGGCGCTGACCCAGAACGGGCCCCCCGAGACCGACACCGTCGTCCCGCGCAGGTAGGTGGCCTCCTCCGCGAGGTGGTGGCGGCGCACGCCGAGGCGCACGGCGTACATCAGCCGCTGCGCCGGTCGGACCGCGCGGGAGACCATCACGTCGACGCGACCGTCCTCGGGGGTCGCCTCCGGGGTCAGCCGGGCGCCACCGCCCACCGACGAGCCGTTGCCGAGGGCCACCATCAGCACCGGCTGGTCGAGGTCGTTGAGCACCTCGCCGTCCACCTCGACGCGCAGCCGGATGATCGGCGGCCGCCAGGCGGTCAGCAGGGCGCCGATCGGGTAGCCCAGCTTGCCGAGGTTGACCCGTCCGACGCCGACGTCGCCCAGGCGCTGCTTCCAGCGGTGGCCCCGACGGCTGGCGTTGGCGCCGGCCCCGACGTGCACGCTGTTGACCACCACCTCGCCCAGCTCGTCGACCAGGACGTCCATCGGGCGCACCTCGCCGGTCAGCAGGGTGCGGGCCGCCTCGGCGAGGTCGAGCGGGATGCCGGTGCCACGGGCGAAGTCGTTGCCGGTGCCCAGGGGCAGCAGCCCGAGCACCGCGCTCTTGAGGTCGTGGCGACGGTGCAGCGCGGCGATCACGGCGTGGAGGCTCCCGTCACCGCCGGCCACGACGATGCGCCGCGAGCCCGCGCGGTGCAGGACGCCGTCCAGCTCGCCGGGGTCGGAGGTGGCCTGCACCTCGACCGAGACCTGCTCGCGCAGCACGGACAGAGCGACCTCCAGGGACTCCTCGTCGGCCGTGCCGGCAGCGGCGTTCGTGATCACGAGCAAGGGGTCCATGGGCCGGACACTATCCGAGGCCGCGGACGGCTCCGCACCCCTTTGGTAACCTCTTGCCGCAAGAGCCCCGGTGCGCTGTTGCCGGGGCTCGTTGCACTTCCCCGACAGTCGATCCAAGGAGAGTGCGATGCCTGCCATCGTGATCCTCGGCGCCCAGTGGGGCGACGAGGGCAAGGGCAAGGCGACCGACCTGCTCGCCCAGCAACAGGGCGAGGGGTCCATCGACTACGTCGTACGGACCAGCGGCGGTCACAACGCCGGCCACACCATCGTGGTCAACGGCGAGAAGTTCGCGACCCACCTGCTGCCCAGCGGCATCCTGACCCCCGGGGCGACCTCGGTGATCGCCAACGGGGTCGTGGTCTCGCCCGAGGCGCTGTTCCGCGAGCTCGACGAGCTGATCGGCCGTGGCGTCGACGTGGCCAGCCTCGTGGTGAGCGCCAACGCGCACGTCATCGCCTCCTACCACTCGACGATCGACAAGGTCACCGAGCGCTTCCTCGGCAAGAACCAGATCGGCACCACCGGCCGCGGCATCGGCCCGGCGTACGCCGACAAGATCAACCGGGTCGGCATCCGGATCGCCGACCTCTTCGACGAGGGCATCCTGCGCGAGAAGGTGGAGGCCGCCCTCGACGTGCGCAACCACCTGCTGGCCAAGGTCTACAACCGCCGCGCGATCGAGGTCGACGCCGTGGTCGAGGAGCTGCTCTCCTACGTCGAGCGGCTGCGACCGATGGTCGTCGACACCTCGCTGCTGCTCAACCGGGCCCTCGACCGCGGCGAGACGGTGCTCTTCGAGGGCGCCCAGGCCACGATGCTGGACGTCGACCACGGCACCTACCCCTTCGTCACCAGCAGCAACCCGGTGGCCGGCGGCGTCTGCGTGGGCGCGGGCATCGGCCCGACCCGCATCGACCGGGTGATCGGCGTGATCAAGGCCTACACGACCCGGGTCGGCTCCGGCCCGTTCCCCACCGAGCTGTTCGACGAGGACGGCGCGGAGCTGCAGCGGATCGGCGGCGAGATCGGCGTCTCGACCGGCCGCACGCGCCGCTGCGGCTGGTACGACGCGGTCGTCGCGCGCTACTCCAGCCGGGTCAACGGGCTCACCGACTACTTCCTCACCAAGCTCGACGTGCTCGACACCTGGGAGCGGATCCCGGTCTGCGTGGCCTACGAGATCGACGGCGTGCGCCACGACGAGATGCCCATGACGCAGACCGAGTTCCACCACGCCAAGCCGATCTACGAGTTCTTCGACGGCTGGCGCAGCGACATCTCCGGCTGCCGCTCCTTCGAGGAGCTCCCCAAGAACGCCCGGGTCTACGTCAAGGCGCTCGAGGAGATCTCCGGCACCCGGATCTGGGGCGTCGGGGTCGGCCCCGGGCGCGAGCAGACGATCGTCGTCCACGACGACTGACCCTGCGCCGCGTATCACTCCCGACGGTCGGCGGGCGCGGCAGGCACCCGCTGGCCTAGTCTCGTTGCCCGTGAAGACCCTCGTGATCGGCACCGGCGGACGTGAGCACGCGCTCGCGCGCGCGCTCTCCCTCGACCCGGCCGTCACCGAGGTGCACGCCGCCCCCGGCAACCCGGGCATCGCCGGGGTCGCCACCCTGCACGACGTCGACCCGATGTCCGGAGCGGCCGTGGCCGACCTCGCCGAGCGGCTCGGGGCCGACCTCGTCGTGGTGGGCCCCGAGGCGCCGCTGGTCGCCGGGGTCGCCGACGCGGTGACCGCCCGGGGCATCGCCTGCTTCGGGCCGAGCCGTGCGGCCGCACGGCTCGAGGGCTCCAAGGCGTTCGCCAAGGAGGTCATGGCCGCGGCGGGGGTCCCCACCGCCCGCGCCCACGCCTGCACCACCCCCGAGGAGGCAGCGGCAGCCCTCGACGAGTTCGGCGCACCTTACGTCGTCAAGGACGACGGCCTGGCCGCCGGCAAGGGCGTCGTCGTGACCGGGGACCGCCAGGCGGCCCTCGACCACGCGGCCGGCTGCGAGAGGGTGGTGATCGAGGAGTACCTCGACGGCCCGGAGGTCTCGCTGTTCGCGATCACCGACGGCCGGACGGTCTACCCGCTCCAGCCCGCGCAGGACTTCAAGCGGGCCCTCGACGGCGACGCCGGGCCCAACACCGGTGGCATGGGCGCCTACACGCCGCTCTCCTGGGCGCCCGATGGCCTGGTCGAGGAGGTGCTGGAGACCGTCCTCCAGCCGACCGTCGACGAGATGGCCCGGCGCGGCACGACCTTCGCCGGCCTGCTCTACGCCGGCCTGGCGCTCACCTCGCGCGGCACCCGCGTCGTGGAGTTCAACGCTCGGTTCGGCGACCCCGAGACCCAGCCCCTGCTCTCCCTGCTCGACTCCTCCCTGGCGGGGCTGCTGATGGGCGCCGCGACCGGCACCCTGGCCGACGTGCCGGCGCCTCGCTGGAAGCCGGGGGCCGCGGTGGCCGTGGTGCTGGCCAGCCGCGGGTACCCCGAGACGTCGTCCTCGGGCCAGGTGATCACCGGGATCGAGGCCGCGGAGGAGGTCGAGGGCGTGCACGTCATCCAGGCCGGCACCGGGCTGGACGGGGACGACCTGGTCACCGCCGGCGGCCGGGTGCTCGCGGTGATCGGCAACGGCGCCGACGTGGCCGCGGCGCGTGCCTCGGCGTACGCCGGGGTGGACCGGATCGCCTTCGACGGCGCCCTGCACCGCACGGACATCGCCGCGGGGCGCTGAGGCTCCCCCGGGCCACTGCGCCGGGCGCTCGGCCGGGGCCGTGTAGCCGGGTCGTCCACCGGCGTCCCGCGCTTCGCCACCCGGCGACCGATGGGGGAGGATGACGCCGTGCTCCCCAACGTTCTCGCCACCCGGTACGCCGGCGCCGACCTCGCCCACCTCTGGTCGCCCGAGCACAAGATCGTGCTCGAGCGGCAGCTCTGGATCGCGGTCCTCCGCGCGCAGCGCGACCTCGGGATCGACGTGCCCGACGGGGTCGTCGAGGCCTACGAGGCCGTCGTGGACCAGGTCGACCTGGCCTCGATCGCCGCCCGCGAGCGGGTCACCCGCCACGACGTGAAGGCGCGGATCGAGGAGTTCTGCGCGCTCGCCGGCCACGAGCACATCCACAAGGGGATGACCTCGCGCGACCTGACCGAGAACGTCGAGCAGCTCCAGCTGCGCCGTTCGCTCGAGCTGCTGCGCGACCGCGCCGTCGCCGCCCTGGCCCGGCTGGCCAGGTTGGCGAGCGAGCACGAGGCGACCGTGATGGCTGGGCGCTCCCACAACGTGGCCGCGCAGGCGACCACGCTCGGCAAGCGCTTCGCGAGCGTCGCCGACGAGATGCTGATCGCCGTGGAGCGGATAGAGGACCTCCTCGGGCGCTACCCGCTGCGCGGGATCAAGGGCCCGATGGGCACGGCGCAGGACATGCTCGACCTGCTGGACGGCGACGCCGCGAAGCTGGACGACCTCGAGCAGCGGGTGGCTGCGCACCTCGGCTTCGACCGGGTGCTGACCAGCGTCGGCCAGGTGTACCCGCGCTCGCTCGACTTCGACGTCGTCTCGTCGCTGGTGCAGCTCGTCGCCGGCCCCTCGAACCTCGCCACCACCGTGCGGCTGATGGCCGGCAACGAGCTGGTGACCGAGGGGTTCAAGGAGGGCCAGGTCGGCTCGTCGGCGATGCCGCACAAGATGAACAGCCGCTCCTGCGAGCGGGTCAACGGTCTGGCCGTCGTGCTGCGCGGGCACCTGTCGATGATCGGCGAGCTGGCCGGGGACCAGTGGAACGAGGGCGACGTCTCGGACTCCGTGGTGCGCCGGGTCGCGCTGCCGGACGCCTTCTTCGCCGCGGACGGGCTCTTCCAGACGTTCCTGACGGTGCTCGACGAGTTCGGTGCCTTCCCCGCCGTGGTCCAGCGCGAGCTCGACCGCTACCTGCCGTTCCTGGCCACCACCAAGGTGCTGATGGCGGCGGTGCGCAACGGGGTGGGCCGCGAGAGCGCCCACGAGGCGATCAAGGAGGCCGCGGTCGGCGTCGCTCTCGACATGCGCCGGGGGCAGACCGAGAACGACGTCTTCGCCCGGCTCGCCGCCGACCATCGCCTGGGCCTGACGACCGCCCAGCTGGAGTCGCTGGTCGCGGACCCGATCACGTTCACCGGGGCCGCCGTCGCGCAGGTCCAGGGCGTCGTACGTCGGGTCGAGGCCCTCACCGAGCGCCACCCCGCCGCCGCGGCGTACGCCCCCGGCGACATCCTGTAGGCCGCGGGTTTCCCCGGTCAGCCGGGGAAACCCCCGCCTGTCAGCCGAGATCTCGGCTGACAGGTTCCGGTTTCCCCGGCCAGCGGGGATTCCGTCAGGCCGCCCCGAGCCGCTTCTCGTCCTGCATCGCCCGCACGGCCATCACCAGGGCTACGGCGAGCACAGCGAGGGCGGTGAGGAGCGCGTACTCCAGGGCTCGGCCCGAGGTGTCGGTGGTGCCGAGCGTCAGCTGGTAGACCGTCATCAGCAGGGCGGCGCCGATCGAGGAGCCGATCCGCTGCCCGGTCTGCAGCGCACCGCCCGCGGCACCGCCCATGCTCGGCGGTACCTCGGCCAGGCTGAGGGTGAAGTTGGGGGAGACCACCCCGCCGCCCCCGAGCCCCGCGATGAGCAGCGGCGGCACCAGGAAGAGCCACAGGCCGTCCGCGTCGCGACCGGGCACCACCAGCGCGACCGCCAGCACCCCGGCCATCATCACGCTCAGCGCGATCACGGTGATCGACCGGTGCAGCCGGGAGACCAGCCGACCGGCCAGCGGCGCGGTCAACGCCGAGCCGAGCGCGAACGGCGTCAGCAGCAGGCCGGCGGTGAGCGGGGAGTAGTCGAGCTCGTCCTGGAAGAACACCGAGAGCACGAGGAAGACCCCGGTGAAGCCGGTGAAGTACAGCGTGCCGACGGCGAGCCCGTTGCCGTAGCCGGGGGTACGCCGCAGCAGCGCGACGTCCAGGAGCGGGTCACCCCCGCGCCGCCCGATCCGGTGCTCCCACCGCACGAACCCCAGGGCCAGCGGGGCGACGAGCACCAGCAGGAGCAGCGGCAGCCGGTGGCCACCCTCGACGCTGACCAGCGGGAGCAGCAGGGCCAGCACGGTGAGGCCGAGAAGCCCCGCCCCGACCAGGTCGAGCCGTTCGCGGCGAGCGCCGGCGGCCCGCGGCTCGCGTCGGGGCACCATCCGGCGGACGGCGAGCACCGCGACCACGCCGATCGGCACGTTGACCAGGAAGATCCAGCGCCAGCCGTTCGCTGCCCCGAAGGTCTGGATGATCAGGCCACCGAGCACGGGTCCGAGCGCCGAGGAGATCGAGACGGTGAGACCGAAGAAGCCGAACGCACGCGCCCGCTCCGGGCCGCGGAAGAGCTGCTGGATGAGCCCGGAGTTCTGCGGCGTGAGCAGCCCGGCGGCGGCACCCTGGAGCAGCCGAGCCACGATCGCCCAGCCGATGGTCGGGGCCATGCCGACGGCGGCGCTGGCGGCGATGAAGCCGGCCAGGCCGATCAGCATCAGCCGGCGTCGGCCGTAGGCGTCGCCGAGGCGGCCCCCGGTGACCAGCGTCAGACCGAACGCGAGCGCGTAGCCCGAGACCATCCACTGCACGGTGCCCGACGTCGTGTCGAGACCGGCGCGGATCGAGGGAAGCGCGACGTTGACGATGGTGACGTCGAGCAGGGCCATGAACCCGATGACGAGCGAGACGCCGAGCACCTTCCACCGGCGCGGGTCCGGCTCGTACCCGGGGTCGCGGTCCCCGGTCCGCGGCGATGCCGGCGAGGAGCCGCCGGTCTCATCGTCGGTGGCCACCGTCTCGTCGTTCACCCGCCCAGCATTCCCGGCCGTCCCAAGCCCATGAGGGCCGGAGGCATGATGAGGTCATGGACACACAGGTCGTGGCCGTGGACGTGACGGTGGCCGGTCGGGTGCAGGGTGTGGCGTTCCGGGCGTACGCCGAGCAGGAGGCCGCGCGCCTCGGTGTCGCCGGCTGGGTCCGCAACGAGCCGGACGGCTCCGTCGCCGCCCACCTCGAGGGGTCGCGCGAGGCGGTCGACGCGATGCTCGCCTGGTGTCGCGAGGGGCCGCCGTCCGCCCGGGTCGAGCACGTCGCCGCCCGCCCCGGCGAGGTCAGCGGCGCCCGGGGCTTCTCCACCCGCTACTGAAGCATGACCGGTGCGGCACCCCGCCGCCTCGGCGCAGATGTGCCGGCACATCTGCGCCGCCTCGGCGGGGACCGGAGGCACAACTGCGCCGCCTCGGCGGGGACCGGAGGCGCATCTGCGCCGCCTCGGCAGGGTCAGGCCCGGGCGTGCCCGCCCCAGTTGGCCAGCTTGGTGGCCACCGTGTGCAGGTCCTGGCGCCAGATGTCCTCCGGTCCGGGCGGGAGGATGTCGTCCCACTCGGCGGCGTAGGAGCCGAGCACGTCGGCCAGCCCGGCGGTGCGGGCGAAGAACCACACGTGGAAGTGCGCCGAGCCGTCGCCCCACCGGTCGACGTGCACGCGGCCGATGTGGGGGAGGTGGCCCATGATCCGGGCCAGGCGCGTCGAGATCCGGCCGAACTGGGAGGCCAGCTCGTCGTCGAGGTCGGGGAGGTCCGTGTGCTCGCGGGTGTTCAGCACGAGCACCAGCGGCAGCCCCGACGGCGTGCCCGGGTGGGTCAGCACCCAGTGCTCGTCCTCCCACACGACGTGGTCCGGCTCGAAACCGGCGCAGGGGATGCACGGCCGGTCCGCGGACTCGCCCATCCGGACGGGCTCCTCGGCCGGAGCGGCGAGCGCCCGCGGGACGACCTGGCCGTCCACCGACTCCCACGGGAAGGTGTCCCTCGCGGAGCGGCCCGACATCGGCAACCGGCCGCCTTCCCCGACGGCGGCTAGGACCCTGGCGTGTACGTCAGCTGCGGACTCCGGCATGGCCACACTGTGCCATCCGCCGTCCGCCCGCGCAGCGTCCGGGTGAGGTCCGGGTGAGGTCTGGATCACCCCCGGCGGCCGGTGGGTCCCCCCGGTGGGTGGATTTGCCGCGTGGGGCGCCACGCCCGGACCATGGGCCCATGAGCCAGCCCGTCACCGTGTCCATCACCCGGCACGTCGCGCCCGAGCGCCAGCACGAGATGGTGAGCTGGATGGCGGCCGGCGTCGGGCTGGCCGAGCGGTTCCCGGGGTTCCTGGGGGCCGGCTGGGTGCGGCCCGAGCCCGCGTCGGAGACCTGGCACATGCTCTACCGCTTCGCGGACACCGGTTCGTTGGCGGGCTGGGAGTCGTCCCACGAGCGCGAGTGGTGGCGGGACGCGGGCTCCGGGCTCGGCGTCGTCGACTCGCGCATGGAGCGTCGCACCGGCATCGAGGGGTGGTTCGACGACCCGACCTCGCGCGACGTGCGCGACCTGAGGCTCGCGCCGGCGGCGCCGCCTCGCTACAAGCAGGCGGTCGTGATCTGGCTGGCCTTCTTCCCGCTCAGCCTGCTCGCCACCTGGGTCGCGGCCCGCGCGGTACCCGAGCTCGGGATGGTCGCGCGGGTGCTCCTCACCACGGTGTGCCTCACGCCGGTGATGACCTACCTCGTGCTGCCGCGGATGACCGCCGCGCTCGGCTGGTGGCTGCACGGGCGCCCGGCACCGTGGCGTCGCGCCTCCTAGGCTGACCCCGTGACCCTCGAATCGAGCTCCGAGCTGAACATCCCGGCCGCCCCCGCGATCGAGGGGGCCCGGCACCTGCACTCGGGCAAGGTGCGCGACCTCTACGAGCTGGAGTCCGGTCCGTACGCCGGTCAGCTGCTGATGGTCGCCAGCGACCGCATCTCGGCCTACGACTTCGTGCTCGACACCCCGATCCCGGACAAGGGGGAGATCCTCACCCGGATGTCGCTGTGGTGGTTCGAGCAGCTGCGCGACGTGGTCGAGCACCACGTGCTCTCCACCGGCGTGCCCGCCTCCGTGCGTGGTCGCGCGGTGATCTGCGAGCGGCTCGAGATGTTCCCCGTCGAGTGCGTCGTCCGCGGCTACCTCACCGGCTCCGGGCTGCGGGAGTACGACGAGACCGGCGAGGTGTGCGCGATCGCGCTGCCCCCGGGTCTCGTCGACGGCAGCCGGCTGCCCGAGCCGGTCTTCACCCCGGCCACCAAGGCCGAGCTCGGCGACCACGACGAGAACGTCTCCTTCGACGCGGTGGTGCGCACGGTCGGCGCCGAGACCGCGGGCCGGCTGCGCGAGCTCACCCTGGCCGTCTACGCGCGCGCCGAGGGGCTGGCCCGCGAGCGCGGCATCATCCTGGCCGACACCAAGCTCGAGTTCGGGCTGCGCGCCGACGGGACCACGGTGCTGGGCGACGAGGTGCTCACCCCCGACTCCTCCCGCTTCTGGCCGGCCGAGGCCTGGCAGCCGGGCCGAGCGCAGCCGTCGTACGACAAGGACGTGGTGCGGGGCTGGCTGACCTCGCCGGAGTCGGGCTGGGACCGCACCGGCGGGGATAAGCCGCCGCCGCTGCCCACCGAGGTCGCCGAGCGCACCCGCGCGAAGTACGTCGAGGCCTACGAGCTGCTGACGGGCGAGCGGTTCTGATGGGCCACGAGGTGGAGTTCCCCGTGCCGGCCGAGGTCGCCTTCGACTACCTCGTCGAGCCGCGGAACCGGGCGCAGTGGCAGTCCTCGCTGCGCCGCGTCGAGGACGTCGACCCCGGTGCGCCACGGGTCGGCCAGCGCTGGGTGGACGTCACCGTGGCCGGGCTGCGCCCGCGGATGGAGACGACGGTCCTGGAGCCGGCGCGGACCTGGACCGAGGTCGGCACCTGGCACGGCATCGACGCCACGCTGACCCTGGACTTCCGGCCCCGGCCCGGCGGGTGCACGGTCGGCGTCACCTTCCGGGTGCGGGGCCGCGGCCCGGCGCGGCTGCCGGCGTACCTCGTGGACCGGGTCGCGGTGCTCGGGGTGCTGCCCGACCTGCGCCGTGCGGCTCGGCTCCTCACCGCCGGTCCCGGCTGACCTCCTCGCGGGCCGCCCGGGTGGCGTCGACGACCTGCTCGAGGAACGACGCGATGTCGGCCAGCTCCGCCTCGGTGCGGGCGCCGAACACCGGGCCGAGGTGGGCCGCGAGAGGTCCGAACATGTCGCCGCCCACCTGACGGGCGTGGTCGGTCATCTCCACCACGACCGAGCGCCGGTCGGTCGGGTGCGGCACCCGGCGCACGTGGCCGAGGCGCTCGAGGCGGTCGAGCATCGCCGTCGTCGCGGGAGCACTGAGCTGCAGCGCCGCGCTCAGCTGTCCGGGGGTCGTGGTCTCGCCGAGCTGGCCACGGTCCATCACCCGGGCGAGCGCGGTCAGGTCGGTGCGGTGCATCGCGGTCTCGCGCCCCGCGGCCGCGACGTACAGCTCGGACTCGTGGGTGCCGCTGCGCAGGGCCCGGACCACCCGGGCCTCTCCGGCGGACGGTCCGGGGGTTGCCTCGTGCATGGCACCAACCTACTCTTTCCGTCGTGGAAATGTTAGATGGTGGAAAGAATCGGGTTGCGCACCTGGTCGGTCGACGCCTCAGCTGGGTCGTGGTGCTCGTGGCCCTCGTGCTCTCCGGGGTGCTGCTCGGTGCCGGGGTCACCGCCCGGAGCGCCGACAACGCCACCTCGAACCTGCCGCAGGACGCCGAGTCCGCGCAGGCCGCGCGGCTCCAGCAGCGGCTGGCCACCGCCGACTACACGCCCGTGATCGTGGTCTACGACCGTGACGGTCGCCGCCTGGACGCCGGGGACCGCCGGGCGGTGGCGGGGAGGGCCGAGCAGCTCGGCCCGCTGGCCGCGCCGGGGCAGCGGGTCCTCCCGCTCTTCGCCGACGACGGGCGGGCCGCCTTCGTCGCGGTGCCGATCGCCGCGGCCACCCCCGAGGAGGAGCTCGGCACCCCCGTCGGCGAGATCCGCCGGACGGCCGCCGAGGGGCTGCCCGACGGGTTGCGCGCGAACGTCACCGGGGGGCCGGCCTTCACCGTCGACCTCTCCCAGGTCTTCGACGGCGCCGACGTCCGCCTGCTCCTCACGACGGCCGGCGTCGTGGCGCTGCTGCTGCTCGTCACCTACCGCAGCCCCTGGCTCTGGCTCGTGCCGCTGAGCGTCGTCGGCCTGGCCGACCAGGTGGCCGCCCAGCTGCTGGCGGTGGGCACCCGGGTGTTCGGCTTCGCGGTCGACGGCGCGACGACCGGCATCACCTCGGTGCTCGTCTTCGGTGCCGGCACCAACTACGCGCTGCTGATCATCGCCCGCTACCGCGAGGAGCTGCGCCGCGAGGAGAACCGGTACGACGCCATGCGGGTCGCCCTCGACCGCGCCGTGCCGGCGATCGTGGCCAGCTCGGGGACGGTCGTCCTGGCACTGCTGTGCCTCGGCTTCGCCGACAACCCCTCGAGCCGCAGCATCGGCTTCGGCGGTGCCATCGGGATCGTGACCGCGGTCGTCTTCGGCCTGCTGGTGCTCCCGGCTGCGATGACCCTCTTCGGGCGCAGGCTGTTCTGGCCGTTCGTGCCGCGGGTCGGTCAGGCCGAGCCGACCGAGACCGGGGTCTGGGCCACGGTGGCCCGCGTGGTCACCTCGCGACCCCGGCTGGTCAGTGCCGTCGGCGTGCTGGTGCTGGTCGCGCTGTCGCTCCCGCTGACCGGTGTCACGACCGGGCTCTCCCAGACCGAGCAGTTCCGGGCCCGGCCCGAGTCGGTGGTCGGCCAGGAGGTGCTGGCCGAGCACTTCCCGGCCGGTGCCTCGCAGCCCACCACCGTGATCACCACGCCCGGCGCCGCGGGCGCGGTGCGCCGGGCGGTCGCCGCGGTCGAGGGGGTGGAGCGGGTCACCCGCGCCGGGGGCGACGGCTCCCGGGCCGAGCTGAGCGTCGTGCTCGGGGCGGACCCCGGTTCACCGGCGGCCTTCACCGAGGTCCGGGCGGTCCGCGACGCGGCCCGCTCCGCGGACCCCGACGCCCTGGTCGGCGGCGCCGATGCGGAGGCCCTGGACGCCAAGGCGGCAGCGGTGCGGGACCAGCGGCTGATCATCCCGATGATCCTCGTCGTGGTGCTGCTGGTGCTGCTGGTCCTGCTGCGCTCGGTGGTGGCAGCCGTGCTGCTCGTGCTCACCGTCGTCGCCACCTTCGCGGCCAGCCTGGGGATCAGCTGGTTCGCCTTCGTGCACCTGTTCGGCTTCCCCGCCCTCGACCTGGCGGTGCCCCTGCTGAGCTTCCTCTTCCTGGTGGCCCTCGGGGTGGACTACAACATCTTCCTCACCACGCGGGCCCGGGAGGAGGCCGAGCGGCACGACACCACGACGGCCATCTCGATCGCCCTGGCGGTCACCGGCGGGGTCATCACCAGCGCCGGCATCCTGCTGGCGGCGGTCTTCGCGGTGCTCGGTGTGCTCCCGCTGATCACGCTCACGCAGATCGGCGTGATCGTCGGCTTCGGCGTCCTGCTCGACACCCTGCTGGTGCGCAGCGTGCTGGTCCCGGCGCTGGTCGCGCTGCTGGGCCACAGGTTCTGGTGGCCGGGACGGCTGTCGCGACCTCACGAACGGTGAGTAGGTTGGCCCCAACCACCCACTGTGATGGAGGACATACGTGTACAACCTCGCGACCCTGCTCGACGACAGTGCCCGCCAGTACGCCGACCGCGACGCGCTCGTGCTCGGAGACACCCGGCTCACCTACGCCCAGGTCGACGGCGCCGCGAACCAGGTGGCGAACCTCCTGGTCGAGCGGGGCATCGAGCCCGGTGACAAGGTCGCCCTGACCTGCCCGAACCTGCCCTACTTCACGATCGTCTACTACGGCATCCTCAAGGCCGGCGCGAGCGTCGTCCCCCTCAACGTGCTGCTCAAGGGCCGCGAGGTGGCCTACCACCTCGGTGACGCGGAGGCGAAGGCCTACTTCTGCTTCGAGGGCACCGAGGAGCTCCCGATGGCCAAGGACGGGTACGCCGGCTTCCAGCAGGCCGACGGTTGCGAGCAGTTCTTCGTGATCACCGCGGACCCGGCCGCCGCCTCCCCGATCGAGGGCATCGACACGCTCGGGGCCGCGATGAGCCAGCAGCCCCCGACCTTCGAGACGGTGGCGACCGACGAGGACGACACCGCGGTGATCCTCTACACCTCGGGCACCACCGGCCAGCCCAAGGGCGCCGAGCTGCGGCACCGCAACATGCGCGACAACGCGCTGAGCGGCAAGGACCTCTTCGGCGCCGACCCCGCCAAGCCCGACACCTACCTGTGCGTGCTGCCGCTGTTCCACTCCTTCGGCCAGACCGTCATCCAGAACGGCGCCTTCGCCTTCGGCGGCACCGTCGTGATGCTGCCCCGCTTCGAGGCCAAGGCCGCCCTGGACCTGATGGGCAAGGAGGAGGTCAGCTTCTTCGCCGGGGTGCCGACGATGTACTGGGGCCTGCTCGGCGCCCTCGACGACTCGGTGGACGTCAAGCGCCTCGCCGCGAACCTGCGGGTGGCCGCGGCCGGCGGCGCCGCCCTGCCCGGCGAGGTCCACCGGGACTTCCAGAAGAAGTTCGGGGTGACGATCCTCGAGGGCTACGGCCTCTCCGAGACCTCGCCGGTCGCGAGCTTCTCGCCCTACGGCGAGGACGTCCGGGTCGGCTCGATCGGGGTCCCGATCCCCGGCGTCGAGATGAAGCTCCTGCAGCCCGACAGCTGGGCGGAGATCGACGGTGGTGACGACCCCGAGAACGCGGTCGGCGAGATCGCGATCAAGGGCCACAACATCATGAAGGGCTACTACAACCGTCCCGACGCCACTGATGAGTCGATCCAGGACGGCTGGTTCCGCTCCGGCGACCTCGGCCGCCGCGACCAGGACGGCTGGTACTACATCGTCGACCGCTCCAAGGACATGATCATCCGTGGCGGCTTCAACGTGTACCCCCGTGAGATCGAGGAGGTCCTGCTCACCCACGAGGACGTCTCGCTGGCCGCGGTGATCGGGGTGCCCCACGAGAGCCACGGCGAGGAGATCAAGGCGTACGTCATCCTCAACAAGGGTGCGAGCCTCACGCCTGAGGAGCTCGTCGCCTGGGGCAAGGAGCAGATGGCCGGCTACAAGTACCCGCGCCAGGTGGAGATCGTGGAGTCGCTGCCCATGACCGCCACCGGCAAGATCCTCAAGCGCGAGCTGGGCAAGTAGCCGCACCGCCCGCTGGTCGAGGTGCGAGGAGCGCCGGCGACGAGCCTCGAGACCCCGGCGAGGCTCGTCCGGGCGCTCCTCGTGGGTCGGGGTGCGGGCCCTCGGGCGGGCCTCAGGCGAAGGGGTCGGGCAGCGAACCCGGCAGCCCGGCCAGCAGCTCGCGGGCCCGGGCGGCCACCTTGTGCTCGACCAGCACCTCGTAGCGGGTGGCGACGACCTCGGTCACCGAGGCGAAGTCGCGCCGGCCGCGGGTGGCGGCGTAGCCCGCCAGGGCCCAGACCAGGCCGAAGACCGCGCCGATCAGCACGGTCGAGGCGATGGTCCCCAGCGCGTTGCTGGTCGTGAAGAGCGAGAGGACCAGGCCGATGAACAGGCCGAACCACAGGCCGGAGAGCACGCCACCCAGCGCGACCCGACCGGTGGTGAGCCGTCCGGTGATCTTCTCCACGCGCTTGAGGTCGGTGCCGACGATCATCAGGTGCTCGACCGGGAACTTCTCGTCGGAGAGGAAGTCCACCGTCCGCTGCGCCGACGCGTAGTCGTCGTAGGTGGCCAGGGACTGCGGGAACTCCAGCTTCAGCGGCGAGGCGCCGGGCGTGGTCGAGGGGATGCTCATGGCCTCCAGTCTGCCGCAGGCCGCCCAAGGGCGCGGCCCTAGACTGGGGCCGCCGCACTCCCACCCTCGCAGCCAGGAGCCCCCCGTGCCCCGAGTCGTCGTCGACGTCATGCCCAAGCCCGAGATCCTCGACCCGCAGGGCAAGGCCGTGCAGGGCGCCCTGCCGCGGCTGGGCTTCCAGGGGGTCAGCGACGTCCGCCAGGGCAAGCGGTTCGAGCTCGAGATCACCGGTGAGATCAGTGAGTCCGTGCTGGCCGACGTGCACCGGATGGCCGAGACGCTGCTCTCGAACCCGGTGATCGAGAACTTCACCGTCCGCGTGGAGCAGGACGCATGAAGGTCGGGGTCGTCACCTTCCCCGGCTCGCTCGACGACGTCGACGCCCAGCGCGCCGTCCGCCTCGGTGGCAACGAGGCGGTGGCGCTGTGGCACGGCGACCACGACCTCAGGGGCGTGGACGCCGTCGTCCTGCCCGGCGGTTTCTCCTACGGTGACTACCTGCGCTGCGGGGCCATCTCCCGCTTCTCGCCGGTCATGGCCGAGGTGGCGCAGGCCGCCCGGGCCGGGATGCCGGTGCTGGGCATCTGCAACGGCTTCCAGATCCTCTGCGAGTCCCACCTGCTGCCCGGCGCGCTGGTCCGCAACGACCACCGCAAGTTCGTCTGCCGCGACCAGCTGCTGCGCATCGAGAGCACCGCCACCCCGTGGACGTCGTCCTACGACGAGGGCGCCGAGATCACGGTCGTGCTCAAGAACGGCGAGGGCGGCTACGTCGCCGACACCGCGACGCTGGACCGGCTCGAGGGGGAGGGGCGCGTCGTCGCCCGCTACCTCGGCGGCAACCCCAACGGCTCGCTGCGCGACATCGCCGGGGTCAGCAACGAGGCGGGCAACGTCGTCGGCCTGATGCCGCACCCCGAGCACGCCGTCGAGGACCTCACCGGTCCGGGCACCCAGGGTCTCGGCTTCTTCACCGGCCTCGTCGAGAAGGTCTTCGCTTGAGCCCGGTCGCCCTGTTCCGCCGGGTCGCGGTCGCCGAGGCGATCACCTGGGGCCTGCTGCTGGTCGGCATGTTCCTGAAGTACGTCACCGAGACCACCGACCGGGCGGTGAGCGTCTTCGGCATGCTGCACGGGGTCGTCTTCATCGCCTACTGCCTCAGCACGGTCCTGGTGGCGCTCGACCAGCGCTGGCGGGCCGGCCGCCTGCTGCTCGGCCTGGTCAGCGCCGTCCCGCCGTTCATGACGCTCTGGTTCGACCGCCACGTCGAGCGGCGCGGGGCGCTGGCCGACCGCTGGCGGCTCACGACGTCCGACCCGGTCTCCAGCGCGGACCGGCCGGTCGCGTGGCTCCTGCGCAACCCGGTGCGTGGCGCCCTGGCCGGCGCCGTCGCGCTGGTCGCGCTCACCGCTCTCGCCCTGCTGCTCGGCCCGCCCGTCGGCGGCTGAGCCGGCGCACCGACGGGGGCCCTCCGGCGGGCGCCCGAGGGCGCCCGCGCGGATCAGCGGGCGCCGGTGACCATCTCGGTCCAGCTCGCCCCGGCCATGATCCCGGTGACCGGGAGGTCGTGGCGAGACTGCCAGGCCCGCACGGCGCCGAGGGTGGCGCTGTCGTACACGCCGGAGACGACGAGCCGGCTGGTCGAGTTCGCGGCGTTCAGCGCTCGCTGCACGCGGCGCACCTCCGGGCCGGCGGAGCCGACCTTGAGCACCGGCGTGGCACCCGCGGAGAGCAGCGTCACCCAGTGCCGCCGGCCCCACGCCCGGCGGGCGGCGAAGCCGTGTGCGGTCTGCCACTGATTGGCGGCCGCGATCGTCCGCTCGGAGTACGCGCCGTGCAGCTTGCCGCCGTACAGGCCCTCCTCCTTGAGGCGGCACTGCAGCGCCTGCACCTGGGCCCGGGCGGGAGCCGTGGTGGCGCTCGCCGGCCGCAGCTTCACGTAGTTGCGGGAGTTGATCCGCACGCCGCCGCAGTGGGTCTCGGGTGCGGCGTAGGCGCCGCGACCCACCTCGAGGTAGTTGCTGTCGATGTCGATCCGGACGCCGCCCCAGGTCTCGTCGTGCGGTCCGCGGTACTGCTTGACCCGGGCGTGCGGCTGCCAGCCCGTCTCGCGGACGTAGGAGGTGGAGGTGTTGGCGACACCGTCCCAGCGTGCCATCCAGATCTGGTCGGGCAGGTTGAAGGCGTTCGGCCGGCTCACCCGCGCGTCGTCGAGCACCTTGATGCCCGAGCTGGCGCTGGAGTAGACGCCCGAGACGTAGCCCAGAGCGTGGATCTTGTAGGTCCAGCCGCTGAGGAAGGCCAGCGCGGACTCCCGGCAGTCGGTGTTGGTGGAGTCGAAGCCCTCGAGGTCGTACCACATGGTGCTGCGGGCGGCGAGGCCCAGCCGGCGGGCGGCGGTGACCGTCTTCGCGGCCTCCTCGCGGCCCTGTCGGCGGGCGGCACCGTAGGCGCCGTCGCTGCCGCGACTGGGGTTGATCTTCCGGTCGGTGCCGTAGCGCGGGAAGCGCGACTGGCAGGAGGCCTGCGGGCCGAGGGTGATCGGCAGCAGCTTCCAGCCGGCGTCGAGCTGCTTGCTGACCCACGTCGTCGTCAGGTTCGGCTGGCTGCGGCAGGCCCGCGAGTCTCCGGAGATGTAGATGCCCACGGCGAGGAACGGCGAGGTGGCAAGCCAGGTGTCCATGGCCGACTGGGTCGGCGCCAGGCACTGGTCGAAGCCGTGGCCGGCGAAGTCGCCCGGGGTGGCGACGTTCTCCGCCCGGGCCGCCGGTGCGGCGGCCATGGTGCCGAGCGTGGTGGCGAGGGCCAGGCCGAGGGTCGCGGTCAGACGGGCGAGGGAACGGGACCGGGCGGTCCGCGGAACCGGGCGGGACATGGGCTTCTCCAGGGGGCGGGGGAGGGACCCGCGAGGCGGGCTAAGCAAGGGATTTCGGGTCACCCTAACCTCACGAGTCACAACGTTCACAGCAGTTGCGGGAACTACAGCGCTGTAGTTCGCGACGACTGCGGCAGGGCCGTCCAAGCGACCCCGACGACCTCGGTGTCGCCGCCCGGCCCGCCTCCCGGGTCGGCCTGCCTGGCCGGGGCCGGCCGGGTGGACGGTCCCCGTCGCAGGACCGTCGCGGCGACCACGAAGGCCAGGGCAGCGAACGTGGCGGAGGTGAGGAACGCCGCCCGGACGCCCGGGAGGAACTCGCCGGGCACGGCGCCCGCGGCGTACACCGAGACGATCACCGCGACGCCGACCGCGCTGCCCAGCTGCTGGGTGGTCTGGAGCAGGCCGGAGGCGGACCCGGCGTGCTCCGCCTCGACCCCGGCCAGAGCGGTCGCGGTGACCGGCATGAACACCAGGCCGGCGGAAAGGCCGTTGAGCAGCATCGGGCCGAACACGGCCGACAGGTAGCTCCCGCCCGCGCCGACACCCGAGAGCAGCACGAAGCTGGTCGTCAGGCCGAGCGTGCCGACCATGACCAGCGGGCCGGGGCCGAGCAGGGCGACCAGGCGCGGGGTCACCCGCGACATGGCGAAGATGCCCAGGCTCAGCGGCAGGAACGCGAAGCCGGAGGCCATCGGGCCGAAGCCGAGGACGCGCTGGACGTACTGCACGACCAGGAAGAACATCGACAGCTGCGCACCGACGACCAGCGCCATCACCGCCAGCGCACCGATCCGGCGTCGGCTGCGCAGGAGAGCGGGCCGGATGAGCGGGTGGGCGACCCGGCGCTCGGTGAGCGCGAGGACGGCGAGCAGCGCGACGCCGGCGAGGAAGCCGAGGATCGTGCGCACCGACGTCCAGCCGTGGTCGGGAGTGCCGATCAGGGCCCAGACGATCGAGACGGCGCCGAGCGTCGCGGTGGCGGCTCCCACGACGTCAAAGCGGCCCGGGCGGCGCGGCGTCTCGTCGACGAAGCGGCGCGCGAGCACCAGCACGACGAGCCCGATGGGGACGTTGATGAAGAGCGTCCAGCGCCACGATCCGACGTCGGTGACGAAGCCCCCGAGCAGCAGCCCCAACGAGGCACCCCCCGAGGAGACGGCCGCGAAGAGCGCGAGGGCCCGGTTGCGCGCCGCCTCGTCGGGCGCGCTGGTGGTGAGCAGGGCGAGCACGCTCGGGGCCGCGAGCGCCGCGCCGACGCCCTGGGCAGCCCGGGCGGCGACCAGCTGCCCGGGCGTCTGGGCCAGCCCGCCGAGGACGGAGGCGAGGGTGAAGAGGGCGAGCCCGATCTCGAAGAGCCGCAGGCGGCCGCGGACGTCACCGAGGCGGCCGCCGAGCATGAGCAGACCACCGAAGGCCAGGGTGTAGGCGTTGAGCACCCAGGACAGCGAGGCCGGACCGAAGCCGAGGTCGGCGTCGATGCGGGGGAGCGCCACGTTCACCACGGTCGCATCGAGGACCAGCATCAGCTGGGCGACGAGGATGATCGCGATCCCGGTGGCGGCGCGCCCGGCGCCCGGGGGCAGCTCGACCGGCAGCTCGACCGGCGACTCGACCGGCAGCTGGGGGAAATGGGTGTGGAGGGGAGCGGGGCCCGCGGGGGTGGTCGTGTCCGAAGGCATGAGGATCTGTCCTGTTCTGGCCTGATGGGCCGGGGTACGCTTAGCGGAGATCGACTCCGGTTCAGGGGTCAACCATACGGAGACGGTCTCCGTTTATCAAGGGGTGAGCCGTGCGTGCCGATGCCCAGCGCAACCGAGACCGCATCGTCGAGGTCGCGCGCGACCTCTTCCGCGAGCAGGGGTACGACGCCTCGCTCGACGAGGTCGCGCGGCGTGCCGGGGTCGGTCCCGGCACGCTCTACCGCCACTTCCCGCGGCGCGACGACCTGCTCGACGCGATCATGCAGAGCTGGGTCGCCCGGGTGAACGAGGCTGCCGACCGGGCCCTCGCCCTCGAGGGGCCGCCCCGCGAGCGGTTGCTCGGCTGGCTCGAGGCGTACGTCGCGCTGATCTCGCTGCACAAGGGGTCGCCGGCCAGGATCACCAGCGCGCTGGGCAACGAGAGCTCGCCGATCCTGAGCAAGTGCCAGACGCTGACCGGCGCCACCGACCGGGTCCTCGAGCGCCTGCGCGGGGAGCACGCGCTGCGCGAGCACGTCGACGCCGTCCAGACCGCCCGGCTCGTCGGCGGCGTGGCCACCGTGGCCGACCAGGGCGACCTCGAGGCGGCCGTCGTGCGCCCCATGCTCGAGGTCATCGCCGACGGCCTGCTCGTCTGATCACCCGCAGGCCCGGTCGCGAGCGTTCCGGCGGCGAGCGCCGGGTCGGTGGCGCCGGGCGGGCGACGGTACATTGAGGCCCGTGCCAGAGACCCGTGCCGCCGCCCTCGACACCGTCGCCGTCGCCCGGGACGACTCCCGCCGTGAGCAGCCCTGGAGCGACCTGGGCCTGAAGGCCGACGAGTACCAGGAGATCCGCCAGATCCTGGGTCGCCGGCCCACCAGCTCGGAGCTGGCGATGTACTCGGTGATGTGGAGCGAGCACTGCTCCTACAAGTCCTCCAAGGTGCACCTCAAGCAGTTCTCCGAGATCCCGCAGCGCACCCCGATCGGCGAGATGCTGGCCGGGATCGGCGAGAACGCCGGGGTCATCGACATCGGCCAGGGCTACGCCGTCACCTTCAAGGTGGAGAGCCACAACCACCCGTCGTACGTCGAGCCCCACCAGGGCGCCGCGACCGGCATCGGCGGCATCGTGCGCGACATCCTCGCGATGGGCGCCCGGCCGGTGGCCGTGATGGACCCGCTGCGCTTCGGCCCGCTCGACGCCCCCGACACCCACCGGGTGCTGCCGGGGATCGTCGAGGGTGTCGGTCACTACGGCAACTGCCTGGGGCTGCCGAATATCGGTGGCGAGGTCGTCTTCGACGAGACCTACCTCGGCAACCCGCTGGTCAACGCGCTCTGCGTCGGCGTCCTGCGCCACGAGGACCTCCACCTCGCCAAGGCGTCCGGGGTCGGCAACCAGGTCATCCTCTACGGCGCCCGCACCGGCGGCGACGGCATCGGCGGTGTCTCGGTGCTCGCCTCCGAGACCTTCGACGCCTCCGCCGACGGCACCAGCGGCCCGGCCAAGCGACCCAGCGTGCAGGTCGGCGACCCGTTCATGGAGAAGCTGCTCATCGAGTGCACCCTCGAGATCTTCGCGGCCGGTCTGGTCGCCGGCATCCAGGACCTCGGCGGGGCCGGGCTCTCCTGCGCGACCTCCGAGCTGGCCTCGGCCGGGGACGGCGGCATGCACGTCGAGCTCGACCGGGTGCCGCTGCGCGACTCCACGCTCGCGCCGGAGGAGATCCTGATGAGCGAGAGCCAGGAGCGGATGATGGCCGTCGTCGAGCCCGGCGACGTCGCGGGCTTCATGGCGATCTGCGCCAAGTGGGACGTGGAGGCCGTCGTGGTCGGCGAGGTCACCGACACCGGGCGGCTGCACATCGACTGGCACGGGGAGCGCGTCGTCGACGTGCCCCCGCGCTCGGTCGCGCACGACGGGCCGACGTACCGGCGGCCCTTCGCCCGCCCCGGCTGGCAGGACGCCCTCCAGGCGGACGGCGCCGAGTCGCTGGCTCGCCCCAGCACCGGTGAGGAGCTGCGCCAGACGCTGCTGCGCCTGGTCGCGAGCCCGAACCTGTGCGACAAGTCCTGGGTCACCGACCAGTACGACCGCTACGTGCGCGGCAACACCGTCCTCGCCCAGCCCTCCGACAGCGGCATGGTCCGCGTCGACGAGGAGACCAACCTCGGGGTCGCGGTCTCGACCGACTGCAACGGCCGCTTCGCCAAGCTCGACCCCTACACCGGGGCGCGCCTCGCCCTGGCCGAGTCCTACCGCAACGTCGCCACCGGCGGCGCGCTCCCGCTGGCCATCTCCGACTGCCTCAACTTCGGCTCGCCCGAGGACCCGGACGTCATGTGGCAGTTCGCCGAGGCCTGCCGCGGCCTCAAGGACGGCTGCCTCGAGCTCGGCATCCCGGTGACCGGCGGCAACGTCAGCCTCTACAACCAGACCGGCGAGACCGCCATCCTGCCGACCCCGGTGGTCGCCGTGCTCGGCGTCATCGAGGACGTCACCCGGCGCACGCCGTCCGCCTGGTCGGTCGCCGGCGAGCAGGTCTTCCTGCTGGGCGAGACCCGCGAGGAGCTCTCCGGCTCGGAGTGGGCGCACGTCGTCCACGGTCACCTCGGCGGGCTGCCGCCGCGCGTCGACCTGGCGGCGGAGAAGTCGCTGGCCGAGCTGCTGCACGAGGCGGTCGGCCTGGTCACCAGCGCCCACGACCTCTCCGACGGCGGGCTCGCGCAGACGCTGGTCGAGGCCGCGATGCGCCACGACGTCGGCGTCACCGTGCGGGTGCCGGGCGACCCGTTCGTCGGGCTGTTCGCCGAGTCGGCCGGCCGCGTGGTCGTCAGCGTCGCCCCCGGCGACGAGGCGGCGCTGATCGCCCTGGCCGAGCGGCACGGCGTCGCGCTCACCCGGCTCGGCGAGACCGGCGGCGACGCCCTCGTCGTCGAGGGGGAGTTCCGCCTGCCGCTCGCCGAGGCCCGCACCGCCTGGGCCGCCACCCTGCCCGACGCGCTCGGCTGATCCCCCCCGTGGGCCCCACGCAGCGGCGCGGGTGGGTCGCGGGCGCACGACTCGACCGACGGACCCTGCTCGGCTCGGCCGGGGCCGGGCTGCTCGGCGCGGCCCTGACCGCCTGTGGAGAGGATGCACCCGTGACGCAGCCCGAGGGCCGGTTCGCCTACGGCGACGACCCGAGCCAGTTCGGGGAGCTCTACCTGCCCGAGGGCACGCCGCGCGGCGTGGTCGTGGTGATCCACGGCGGCTTCTGGCGCGCGCAGTACGACCTGACGCTCGGTGCCCCGCTGGCCACCAGCCTGGCCGCGCAGGGGTGGGCCGCCTGGAACCTGGAGTACCGCCGGGTCGGTCCCGGTCCCGGTGGGGGTGGCGGGGTCCCGCAGACCCTCGACGACGTGGCCGCCGGCATCGACCGGCTGGCCGGTCTCGGGCTCGACCTCTCCACCGTCCTCACCCTCGGCCACTCGGCCGGGGGGCACCTCGCGGCCTGGTCGGCCTCCCGCGGCCGCTCCGCGCAGTGGCGCGGTGGGGTCGAGGTCACCGGGGTCGTCTCCCAGGCCGGCGTGCTCGACCTGCGTGCGGCCTCCGCCGAGGGGCTGGGCGGGGGCGCCGTCGAGGCCTTCGTGGGCCACCCGCCGACCGCGCGGGACGCCGCCGCCGACCCCGCCCAGCAGGCACCGCTCGACGTGCCGCTGGTGTGCGTGCACGGCCGGGACGACCCCATCGTCCCGATCGGCCAGTCCGAGGGGTACGTCGCCCGGGCGACGTCGCTGGGCGCCGACGCGCGGCTGGTCAGCCTCGAGGGTGACCACTTCACGCTGATCGACGTCACCTCCGCGGCCTGGAGCAGGACCCTGGACGTCCTCGCCGAACTGGCCTGAGGGCGCTGCGGCCGGCCCGGCCGGCCCGGGTCGGGCTCAGCGCCGGGCGAAGACCCCGTCGGGGAAGGCGCCGTTCTCGATCGCCCGCCGGACCAGCGGCTTGCCGATCTCGGCCAGGCGGGCGGTGCCGACCTGGCCGAGGGCGTCCCAGGGTGCCGCGGCCCGCTCGTCGGTCGCGGCCTCGACCTCCGCCCGCAGGGCCGTGCCGGCCTCGGTGAGGGTGCCGTCGCCGGTCATCAGGCCGCGCCCGGCCAGCGCCGAGACGGCCGCCCTCCACTCCTCCTCGCTCCAGCCGCGGGTCGCCTTCGCGGCGGCCTCGGTGAACCCGCGCCCGGTGGCGGTGTGGGTGACCAGCGCCTCGAGACCGGTGAGCCCGGCCGAGAGGGCGGCGACGACGTGGCCGTCGCCACGGAACTCGCGGAGCAGGGTCAGCCCGTGCCAGAGCGCCAGGTGCGGCTCGACGGGCCAGTCCAGGTCGGCGTGCCCGGCGTACAGCGGTCGCCCGCCGGGGTCGCAGGCCGCCACCGCGGTGCGGGTCAGCTCGGCCGCCTCGGCGACCTCCGGCGCGGTCAGGACCTCCTCGCCGAGCAGGCGCCGGTAGGCCGCGTCGATGCCGCGCAGCCGGGCCGCGACGACCGCCTCGGGGCTGGCGGCCTGCCAGGCCGGTGGCAGGACCTTGGCGACGAGGGCGGGGTTGAAGACCAGGAACGTCGCGGTCACCGTCCCGGGACCGACGCGGCCCATCGCGGCGGAACGGGAGGCGAAGTAGGCGGCCCGTCCAGACCGGATGCCGAGCGCGGCGATCTCGGCGTCGACCTCGGGCACGAAGTAGCCCAGGGCGTGCAGGGTCTCGAGGGAGCGGGCGGTCCGGCCGGCGACGTGGGGGTCCATGGGCCCTGTCTACACCGTTGCCGTCGCCGGGGCGGCCGGTGCCTCGGACCACCGGTCCGGGCGCGGCACCGCGCGCACGGGCGGGCTCAGCGTCGGGATCAGCGCGACGAGCGCGGTCAGCAGCCCGAGGACGGCGATCGCCCAGGTGCCGCCCAGGCCGTGCAGAAGCGCACCGGCCAGCACGGGGGAGAGCGGCATCGCCGACATCGACACGAACTGCAGCGTCGACTGGACCCGTCCCTGCAGCTCGTCGGGGGTGACGCTGATCCGGTAGGAGCCGATCCCCGCGTTGCCGGCCGGGTTCAGGAAGAGCCCGAGGCCGAGGGCCGCAGCCACCACCGCCGGGTGGTTCCAGACCGCCAACGGCACCAGCAGCGGCACGAACATCCAGGCCACCGCAATGGTCAGCCGGCCGGTCGCGACCCGCGCGATGAGCCAGGGGGCGGCGAGCGCACCGAGGATCCCCGAGAGGCCCGCAGCGGTCTCGACCAGCCCGATCTGGACGGGCGCGAAGCCGGCCTCGATGAGTCGCAGGATCGCGGCGAAGAAGAGGGCGTTGACCACCAGGTTGGTCAGCGGCGACCAGATCAGCAGCACCCGGAAGAAGGGACGGGACCACGTCCAGCGCAGCCCGTGCGCGATGTCCGCCCGGGGCCGACGGCGGGGCCCGGTGGTCGTGGGCGGGGTGAGATCGGCGCGGATCCGCCCCAGCAGGACGAACGACGCCAGGTAGCTGGCGGCGTCCGCGGCGAAGGGCAGCCAGCTGGTCACCGCGAACAGCCCACCGCCGAGCGGTGCGCCGAGCAGCGAGGCCAGGTGCTGGCGGGCCTGGTTCTGGCTGAGTGCGGTGGGCAGGTCCTCCGGTGCGACCACGGCCCGGACGGCGGCGGTCTCCGCCGGCAGGAAGACGCCGGACGCGGCGCCGGTCAGTGCGGCGACGACCAGCAGGTGGAGCAGGCCCAGGGTGCCGGTGGCCGCAGCGACGGCCAGGGAGGCGTGGAGCAGCCCGCCGGTGGCGCTGGCGGCCCGCATCAGCCGCCGGCGGTCGACCCGGTCGGCCAGGACGCCGGCCGGGAGCAGGGTGCCGACCAGCCCGAGCAGGTGCAGTGCCTCAGCGGCGGCCGCGGCGAGGGTGGAGCCGGTGAGCGCGTAGGCCAGCAGCGGGAAGACGAACATGCTGACCGCGCTGCCGAGCTGGGAGACCGTCTGGCCGATCCAGAGGGCCGTGAAGTCACGGTTCTGCGCGAGCTGTCGGTAACCGGGCATGTTCCGCAACATATATTGCGCAACATGTATTGCGCAATAGGTCGTGCGAAACTTGCTAGGGTCACCGTCATGACCACCGAGGAGCCCGCGGCGACGTTCGAGCACGACCCGCGCACCCTGCGGGCGATCGCCCACCCGGCCCGCAACCGGATCCTCAGCGAGCTCTCGGCGACCGGACCGATGCGGGCCGCCGACCTGGCCCGCGAGCTCGCGATGCCGGCCAACCAGGCCTCGTTCCACCTGCGCCAGCTGGCGAAGTACGGCCTGGTCGAGGAGGCGCCCGAGGAGGCGCGCGACCGGCGCGACCGGGTCTGGAGGGTGAGCGACGAGCGTGGTCTCCGGGTCAACCTGCGCGAGCTCGAGCAGTCACCCGGGGGGCGGGCCGCGGTGTCGGTGTTCCGCCGCCAGGCGGTGGCGCGCGGCTACCGGATGATCCAGCACGCCTACGCCACGGACCCGCCGGCCGGCGCCCTGCGCGCGGTCACCGACGAGTCGATCCGGCTCACCCGCGACGAGGCGACGGAGCTGGCCGCCGACCTCGAGCAGCTCCTGGCCCGGTGGGGCGCGCGGACCCGGGGCCGGGCCGCGGCGGGCGCGGGGGAACGGCGTACCTACCAGGTCTTCCAGGTGATCGCGCCGATCGTCGACGACGAGGACGGCGCGCGCGGCGGTGCTCCCGCCCCCTCCTAGAGTGGAGCCGTGCCCGCCCGACTCCGCCTCGCCGACCCGGCCGACCTCGCGGTGGCGCGGGGCAGGCTCGACGCCGACGAGGCGACGCCGGCCGACCTGCGGCTGCTGACCAAGCACTACCTGGCGGTCCTTGAGGCGCGGGTGCCGGGTCGGTCGGTGGAGGTCCGGGTCCCGCCGTACGCCGCCGTCCAGGCGATCCCCGGCGTCCGGCACACCCGGGGCACCCCGCCGGCCGTCGTCGAGCTCGACGCCGCCACCTGGATCGCCCTCGCCACCGGGGACCTGACCTGGCCCGACGCCGAGGGCTCCGGCCGGGTCCGCGCCAGCGGGGAGCGCGCCGACCTCACCCCGTACCTCCCCCTGACCTGAGATGGTCCGTGACGCAGATGTCGCTTCTCGGGTGAATCGGCGACCGTTGCGTCACGGACTATCCGCCGCCGGCGCATCCGGTCCGGGCGGATAGGTTGGCGGGCATGAGCGAGACGACCGTCACGGACGACATCAGGGGGCGGGTGGCCGGGGTGCTGCCCGGGCTCCGGCAGGACCTCGAGGACCTCGTGCGGATCGAGTCGGTCAGCGCCGACCCCGCGCGCGCCGGCGAGGTGCGCCGCAGCGCCGAGGCGGTGGCCGCGCTCTTCCGGGCGGAGAGCTTCGACACCGTCGACATCGTCACCGCGGACGGCGGCGCGCCGGCCGTGATCGCGCACAAGGCCGGGCCCGCGGGGGCGCCGACCGTGCTGCTCTACGCCCACCATGACGTCCAGCCCGAGAACGACCACGCCGACTGGGACTCCGCGCCGTTCGAGCCCACCGAGCGCCCCTCGCCCTCGGGGCCCCGCCTGTACGGGCGCGGCGCGGCCGACGACAAGGCCGGGATCGTGGCCCACCTCGGTGCGCTGCGGGTGCACGGCGACCGGCTGCCGGTCAGCGTGACGATGTTCATCGAGGGCGAGGAGGAGGTCGGTTCCGAGTCCCTGCCCGCCCTGCTGCGCGAGCACCACGACCGGCTCAGTGCCGACGTCATCGTGATCGCCGACTCCACCAACTGGGACATCGGCGTGCCGGCCCTGACCACCAGCCTGCGCGGACTGGTCCGGGTCGACGTCGAGGTCCGCACCCTGACCCACGCCGTGCACTCCGGCATGTGGGGCGGGCTCGTGCCCGACGCCCTGATCACCCTGAGCCGGGTCATCGCCAGCCTGCACGACGATCGCGGCAACGTCGCGGTCGCGGGCCTGCACGGCGGCCCGGCCGCCGACGTGGACTACCCCGAGGAGCGGCTGCGGGCAGAGTCCGGGGCGGTCCCCGGCCTGGAGTGGATCGGCGAGGGCTCGGCCGTCGAGCGGCTCTGGACCCGGCCCGCGCTCTCGGTCACCGGTCTCGACGCGCCCCGGGTCGAGGGGGCCAGCAACACCCTGGTGCCGGCCGCCCGGGCCAAGCTCTCGCTGCGGATCGCCCCCGGTGACACCGCCGAGAACGCCCTCGCCTGCCTGCGGGCCCACCTCGAGTCGCACGTCCCGTGGGGCGCGGAGCTGGACGTCACGGTCGTCGACACCGGCGAGGCCACCCGGATCGACGCCACCGGTCCGGCGTACGACGCGGCGCGCGGCGCCTTCGCCGAGGCCTGGGACGGCACCGAGCCCGTGGACATGGGCGTCGGCGGCTCGATCCCGTTCATCGCGGAGTTCCTCGAGGCGTTCCCGCGGGCCAGCGTGCTGGTGACCGGCGTCGAGGACCCCGACACCCGGGCCCACGGGGCCAACGAGGGGCTCCACCTCGCCGAGTTCGAGCGGGTGGTGCTCGCCGAGGCGCTGCTGCTGCACCGCCTCGGCAGTCTCTGATCGAAGGACGCACCGTGCGCGCCGAGACCCTCGCCTTCCTCGCGGGGCACCGGCGCGTCCGGGTCGAGGTGATCACCGAGCGGCTCGTGGTCACCATCGAGGCCGACAACCCGGGCTACCGAGCGAGCGGCGTCGTCCCGCGGGAGGACCTGTGGCGCTCGTGCCACGACAACATCCTGCGCGTGCTGGAGCTGCTGGCCCAGGCCGTGGACGCCGCCGGGACGGACCCGGTCGGTGTCCGGCCCGACGCCGCGACCGACCCCTCCTACGACGCGGCCCGGGCGACCGGGCGCCGGCGCGCCGAGCAGGGCCTGCCGGTCGACGACGTGCTGCGTTCGTTCCGGCTCGGCGGTCGGCTGATCTGGGAGGACCTCGTCGAGCAGGGCGCCACGGCGCTCGAGGCGGGGGACCTGCGCGAGGTCGGCACCCGGCTCTGGGAGGTCGTCGACGAGACCTCGGCGCAGGTGGCGGCCACCTACCACGTGGCGGAGCGGGCCGCCGTCCGGGCCGACGAGCAGCTGCGCGCCGAGCTCTGGGAAGGCGTGCTGAGCGGCCGGGCGAACGAGCCCGGCTTCGCCCACGAGGCCGCCCGGATCCTCGACGTCCCCGTCGACGCCGACTTCCTCGTGGTCACCGGACCCCGGCTGGATGCGGCGGCGGCCGAGTCGCTGCTGGCCGGGCACGCCACGACCTGGGTGCGCCGCTCCGGCGGCCTGGTCGGCCTGGTCGCCCTGCGCGGCGGCGACCCGCGCCCCGCCCTGGCCGCGCTGCGCCGCCTCGACGGCGGCCCCGTCGGGGTCTCGGTGGTGGTCAGCGGCCTGGCCGGCGTGGACATCGGCTTCCGGCAGGCCTCGGTGGCGCTGCGGACGCTGGTGGACGCCGCCGGCGTCGCGGCCTTCGACGACCGCCTGCCCGAGGCGCTGCTGCTGACCGCCCCCGAGGTGGCCGGCCGGCTGGTGGCGATCTGGCTCGGTCCGGTGCTGGCGCTGCCCCCGGGTGAGGCCGAAGCGCTGGTGACCACCCTGGAGGCCTGGGTGGCGACCGGCGGCTCGACGACGCACACGGCCCAGCGGGTGCACTGCCACCGCAACACGGTGATCAACCGGCTGCGGAGGGTCTCGACGGTCACCGGCCGCGACCTGCTCGACGCCCCGCCCCCGGTCGAGCTGGTGCTCGCGCTGCGGGCGCTGCGGGCCGGCGTCCCCTCCTGACCGGCCCTCCTGACCGGCCCTCCGGACCGGCCCTCCGGGAACGCGGCCCTCCCCGCTGTGCGGCGGCCGGCGTTGTGCACTCTGCTGTACCGGTACGTCGGGATCGTGGGCACTGAGGGCATGGTGGCGAGAGGTGACGGCTGTCACTGTGGACAGCCTCGACGACCTCATCGGAGGCCGTCGAGTCCACTGAGAGGTGCTGCATGTCCGGGATCGCCGACGACCACTCCGACCACCCCGCTGCGCCGGGGCTGCGCCGCCGCAGCTTCCTCGGCTACGTCCTGGGCGGGGCGACGCTCGTCGCCGCGGCCGACCTGGCCATGCCCGGCGCCGCCGCCGCGGCGGTGCCCTCGGGGCCGCAGATCCCCGAGTTCTACGACCTCGAGGACCTGCAGACCGATGCCGCCGCCCCGACCGCCAACCTGATCACGGTCACGGTCAACGAGGACGGCACCGCCTCCTTCGCGCTGCCCCGGATGGAGGTCGGCCAGGGCATCACCACCTCGACCGCGATGATCATCGCGGAGGAGCTCGACCTGCCGCTGGACAAGGTGCGGGTGACCCTGGCCCCGGCTCGCCCCGAGCTGGTCATGAACCAGCTGACCGGTGGCTCCAACTCGTCGGTCTCGACGTACACCCCGATCCGGGTCGCCGCGGCCATCGCCCGCGGCGCGTTGCTGGCCGCGGCCGGCGCCGAGCTCGGCTACGCCGTCGACCGGCTGGTCACCAAGCAGGGTGTCGTCACGGCTCCCGACGGCGGCTCGCGGACCTACGGTGAGCTCGCCACCACGGCCGCCAGCGACGTCGACGTCCGGGTCGAGGTGCAGCTCAAGGACCGCGCCGACTTCACGGTCGTCGGCACCCCCCGCAACCGCGACGACGCCCTGCTCGCCGTCACCGGCCGCAAGCAGTTCACGATGGACCTCGAGGTCCCCGGCGCGCTGCCCACCATGCTCTGCCGGCCGCCGACGCTGAACGGCTCGCCCCGCTCCCTGGACAACAAGGCCACGATCCTGGCGATGCCCGGCGTCACCCACGTCGCCCAGGTCGACACCGGGATCGCGGTGCGCGCGGCGACGTTCGGCCAGTGCATCGACGCGATCCGCGCCATGCAGGTCACCTGGAACCCCGGCAGTGTCGAGGGTGAGTCCGACCAGACGATCCTGGCCCGGCTGCGCAAGGCCGAGGTGCCCCTGGCCGTCCCGAACGTGCCGCTCCTGGCGAAGACGGTCGAGGAGAGCTTCACGTTCATGTTCCGCAGCAGCGCGGCGCTCGAGCCGAACTGCGCGATCGCCGACGTGCGCTCCGGCTCCGCGACGATCTGGGCCGGCCTCAAGGTCCCGATCCTGGCCCAGCAGGACATCGCCAAGGCCCTGGGCATGCCCGAGGAGAGCGTCCGTGTCAACGTCATCACCGGCGGCGGCTCGTTCGGGCACAAGCTCTTCAGCGATGCGGCGATCGAGGCCGCGAAGGTCTCCCAGAAGATGGGGGTCGCCGTCCGGCTGATGTGGCACCGCGCCGACGAGCCGCGCCAGGGGCGCCTGCACCCGATGGTCACCTCCCGGGTGCGCGCCACCCACCTCGCGGGTCAGGTGCTCAGCTTCGAGCAGCGCAACACCAGCGTCGTCACGGACTTCAGCCACGGTCTCGGCGAGATGCTCACCTCGCAGTCGGCCCAGCTCCCGCCCGGCCTGGGCGCGATGGGCTTCTCGCAGTCGATCTTCGCGCTGACCCAGGAGCTGCCCTACGACTTCGGGGCGGTCACCCAGCTGCTCGCGGAGACCGACGACCGGTTCAACACCGGCAGCATGCGCAACATCTACTCCCCGGACACCGCCGTGGCCGCCGAGCTCGTGATCGACCTGATGGCCGCCAAGATGGGCAAGGACCCGCTGGCCTTCCGCCTGGAGTTCCTCAAGAGCGCCCAGGTCCGCAGGGCCCTGGAGAAGGTGGCCGCCGAGGGCCGCTGGGGCCGCCCGATGCCGGCCGGGACGGCGCAGGGGATCGCCGTCCACAAGGAGTACAAGGGCGCCACCGCGGTGCTCGTGGAGATCGACACCCGCCCGGCGACGGTCAACCGCGACATCTACCACGCGGTCACCGGCCCCCGGGTGACCAAGGCCGTGATGGCCGTCGACGCTGGTCTGGTCATCAACCCCCGGGGCCTCGAGGCCCAGATGATCGGCGGCTTCAACGACGGCCTGGCCCTGACCCTCACCAGCAGCTGCCACCTGCGGGACGGGCACTTCCTCGAGGCCAGCTGGGACAACTACTACTACACCCGGCAGTGGAACGTGCCGCTCCAGCTGGACGTGCACATCATGGACTCCGACGCCGACCACCCCGGTGGCGCCGGCGAGGCGGGGGTGGCGGCGTCCGCCGCGGCCGTGGCCTGCGCCTACGCCCGGGCCACCGGGACCATGCCGCGGGTCTTCCCCATCAACCACCCGACCGTGTCGTTCGAGCCCAAGAGCTTCGTGCCCTCGGTCCCCGAATCGCCCACCGACGGCCTGCAGTACACCTACTGAGGATCGAGAGCACACATGCCCAATCAGACCTTCGTCCTCAACGGCAAGAGCATCACCGTCGACGTCAACGACGACGTCCGCGTCCTGTGGGTGCTGCGCGACCTGCTCGGGGTGACCGGGCCCAAGTACGGCTGCGGCATCAACGTCTGCAAGGCGTGCACGTCGCACATCAACGGCAAGGCGTTCAACCCCTGCTCCGTCCGCGTCGGCGACCTCGGGAAGAAGGACGAGGTCACCACGATCGAGGGGTTGCCAGGCACCGTCGGCGCCGAGCTGCACCCGATGCAGCAGGCCTGGATCGACCGGGACGTGCCGCAGTGCGGCTACTGCCAGCCCGGACAGATCATGGCAGCCGTGGCGCTCGTGCGGAAGGTGCGCCGCGAGAAGCGGTCGATCAACGAGACGGACCTCGACGGCATCCGCAACATCTGCCGCTGCGGCACCTACACGCGGATCCGTGAGGCCATCAAGCAGGGCGAGCGCAACATGTAGCGCTCAGGTCGTGGCGGCGGGCAGGAACACCCGGAAGGTGCTGCCACGACCGAGCTCGGAGTCGACCTCGATCCGGCCGGCGTGCCGCTCGACGATGCGCTGCACGATCGCCAGCCCCAGGCCGGTGCCCGGCTGGGCCACCGCCTCGGGGTTGGTGGAGCGGAAGAACTCCGTGAACAGCTGGGCCCGGTCGTCGGCCGAGATGCCGATGCCGTCGTCGCGGCAGGTGAGCACCACCTGGTCGCCGACCCGCTCCACCGAGAGGTGCACGGCGCCGCCGTCGGGGGTGTACTTCACGGCGTTGCTGACCAGGTTGGCGCAGACCCGGTCCAGCTCGTCGGCGTCGCCTCGGGCGAGCACCTCGCCCTGCGGGACGTCGACCCGCACCCGCAGGTGCTTGCGCTCGGAGACGACCGAGGTGAGGTCGACGGCGTCGTCCACGATCCGGTGCAGGTCCACCGGCCGGGCGATCATCGGGTTGTGCGGGTCGCCGACCTTGGCGAGCAGCAACAGGTCGTCGACGACGCGCAGCAGCCGCTGCGAGCCGCGGTCCATCGCCGCCAGCGAGCTGCGCACCGGGTCGGCGAGGCCCGGGGCCGACTCGAGCATCTCGAGGTGGCCGAGGATCGCGGTGAGCGGGTTCTTCAGCTCGTGCGAGACGGTGGCGATCAGCTGGCTCTTGTAGACGTCGAGCGCCTGGAGCTCCTGGACGAGCTGGTGCTCGCGCTCGAAGGCGCGGGCGTTGAGGATCGCCCGGCCCAGGTCGTGGCCGATGTCGAGGGCGGCGGTGAGCTCCACGTCGGTCCAGTCCGGGGCGCCCCGCAGCCGGGTCAGCACCAGGTTGCCCAGGCACTCGGGGCCGGCGCCGAGCGGGGCGAAGAGGAGCGAGTCGATCCCGAGCGAGTCCAGGAAGTCCAGCACCCGCTGCCCGTCGTCCGGGGTGACAATCCCGCCGGGGACGTGCCCGGCGGCGACGATCTCGACCTGCTGGGTGGCCCAGGCGCGGCGGGCGGAGGTCTCGGCCACCGTGACCAGCTCCGGGGGCAGCACGACCTGGGTGCCGTCCGCGGAGTAGATCGCGCCGGTGCCGTGCCCGTCCTCGTCGAAGGTCTGCATCCACATCCCGGCCGCCCCGAACCCCTCGGCGAGCGCGTCGCGGCTGTCGGCGATGATCCGGGCGACGCTGAACTGCGCGCTGGCGCTGGCGCTGCGCACGATCTTGCGGGCCGCCTCGGCCAGCCGCACCCGGGCGGCGAGCTTCTCGCGCTCGAGGGCGGTGACGACCGCCCGGCCGGCCTGCTCGGCGTACTTCTGCAGCACGCTGCGCTGCGCCTCGCCCGGGCGCCGGCCGTCGGTGGGCAGATCGATGGACATGGTGCCCCGCAGGACGCCCTGGTCGTCGTGGAGCAGGGCCACCAGCATGTCGAGGGGGTGCCAGGCGTCGGGGCCCTCGAGCGGTTGCATGTCGGGCACCCAGCCCCAGGTCTCGACGAGCCCCTGGTCGAGCCGCTCGTGCGGCACGAAGCGCATCAGGCCCCACTCGTCGGCCTTGGCGATCTCCACCATCAGCTTGTCGACCGGGGTGCGGCGGCCCTGGAGGGACGCTCGGGCGTCCTCGCTCCCGGCGACCGCCATCACCTCGAGCTTGCCGTCGTCGCGGACCACCGAGATCGCGGCGATGCCGAAGCCGGCCAGGTCGGTGACCCCCTCGGCGATCAGCTGCAGCGCGTCGCGCGACGGCGCGTCGGACCAGGCGGAGAGGGCGCCGCGGGCCGCGCTCGGCGACGCGACGGTGCTCTCGACGGTCATGGGGCCTCGGTGCTCGGGGGGAGGGGGGCGGGGGATGGAGCACACGTTACGTCGATCTCCCGCCCCGCGGGGAGGAAATGTCACACCGCGTACGTCGGCTGGGCGGTGGGAGGCCCTCCCTCTACACTCGTGGGGTGTCTCACCCCAGCCCCGCGCGCAAGGGGGGCGACGGCCGGCTGACCGCCGCCCTCGACCCCCAGGACCAGGGACCGCAGGACGCTTGTGGTGTCTTCGGGGTCTGGGCCCCCGGCGAGGACGTCGCCAAGCTCACCTACTTCGGCCTCTACGCCCTGCAGCACCGCGGTCAGGAGTCGGCCGGCATCGCAGTCAGCAACGGGCGCCAGATCCTGGTCTACAAGGACATGGGTCTCGTCTCCCAGGTCTTCGACGAGACCACGCTGGCCTCCCTCAAGGGGCACCTGGCGATCGGGCACGCCCGCTACTCCACGACCGGTGCCAGCACCTGGCAGAACGCGCAGCCCACCTTCCAGCCCACCGGTGGTGGCTCGATCGCGCTGGGCCACAACGGGAACCTGATCAACACCCACGAGCTCGCCGGCATGGTCGCCGACCTGCCGTCGCCGCCCGACGAGCTCGAGCTGCAGGACCGCACCCCGGAGTCGTCCACCAACGACACCGGCTTCGTGACCACGCTGCTCGCGCACCACCCCGACAGCACGCTCGAGCTGCGGGCCCTCGAGGTGCTGCCGCAGCTGCGGGGGGCGTTCTCGTTCGTCTGGATGGACGAGAACGCGCTCTACGCCGCCCGGGACCCGCAGGGGATCCGTCCGCTGGTCCTCGGCCGCCTCGACCGCGGCTGGGTGGTCGCCAGCGAGGACGCCGCGCTGGCCACGATCGGCGCCAGCCGGGTCCGTGAGGTCGAGCCGGGCGAGATGATCGTGATCGACGAGAACGGGCTGCGCACGCACACGTTCGCCGAGCCCGCGCCCAAGGGCTGCGTCTTCGAGTACGTCTACCTGGCCCGCCCCGACGCCACCATCAGCGGCCGCAGCGTGCACCAGGCCCGGGTGGAGATGGGCCGCCAGCTGGCCCGGGAGTTCCCGGTCGAGGCCGACCTGGTGATCCCGGTCCCCGAGTCCGGCACCCCCGCCGCCGCGGGGTACGCCGAGGAGAGCGGCATCCCGTTCGGCCAGGGGTTCGTCAAGAACGCCTACGTCGGGCGCACCTTCATCCAGCCCAGCCAGACCCTGCGCCAGCTCGGCATCCGGCTCAAGCTCAACGCGCTCGACCACATGATCCGCGGCAAGCGGATCGTCGTCGTGGACGACTCGATCGTCCGCGGCAACACCCAGCGCGCCCAGGTCCGGATGCTGCGCGAGGCCGGTGCCCTCGAGGTGCACGTGCGGATCTCCAGCCCGCCGGTGAAGTGGCCGTGCTTCTACGGCATCGACTTCGCGACCCGGGCCGAGCTCATCGCCAACGGGCTCTCCCCCGAGGAGATCGCCGCCAGCGTCGGGGCCGACACCCTCGGCTACATCTCCCTCGAGGGGATGGTCGAGGCCACCGGCCAGCCCGCCGACCGGCTCTGCCAGGCGTGCTTCACCGGTGAGTACCCGGTCGAGCTGCCGGACGAGAGCCTCCTGGGCAAGCACCTCCTCGAGCAGTCGCTGACGCCGCCGACCCACGGCAAGGCGCTCCCCGTCCTGAACAACCCCTGATCGCCCCGCAGGAGAATCGCATGACGCAGCCCGCCCCCGGCGCCCCCGCCGAGAACGCCTACGCCGCGGCCGGTGTCTCGATCGAGGCCGCGGACAAGGCCATCGAGCTGATGAAGGTCTGGGTCGAGAAGGCTCGCCGCCCCGAGATGATCGGCGGGCTGGGCGGCTTCGCCGGGCTCTTCGACGCTTCCGTGCTGAAGAAGTACGACCGGCCGCTGCTCGCGACGTCCACCGACGGCGTCGGCACCAAGGTCGCGATCGCGCAGGCGATGGACGTCCACGACACGATCGGCTTCGACCTCGTCGGCATGGTGGTCGACGACCTCGTGGTGTGCGGCGCGGAGCCGCTCTTCATGACCGACTACATCGCCACCGGCCGCGTCGTGCCCGAGCGGATCGCGGCGATCGTCAAGGGGATCGCGGAGGCCTGCGTGCTGGCCGGCTGTGCCCTGGTCGGCGGCGAGACCGCCGAGCACCCGGGCCTGCTCGCGCCCGACGAGTACGACGTGGCCGGCGCGACGACCGGGGTGGTCGAGGCCGACAAGCTGCTCGGGCCCGGCCGGGTCCGCCCCGGCGACGCCGTGATCATGATGGAGGCCAGCGGCCTGCACTCCAACGGCTACTCGCTGGTGCGCCACGTGCTCCTCGGCGGCGCCGACGCCGGGGGGGCCGGCTGGGCGCTGGACCGCGACGTCCCCGAGCTCGGTCGCACGCTCGGCGAGGAGCTGCTCGAGCCCACCCGGATCTACGCCAAGGCCTGCCTCGAGCTGGCCGAGCGCACCCGCACCCACGCGATGTCCCACGTGACGGGCGGTGGCCTCGCCGCCAACCTGGAGCGGGTGCTGCCGGTCGAGCTGCGCGCGACCATCGAGCGCGGCACGTGGACGCCCCAGCCGATCTTCGACCTCGTGCGCGGGGTCGGCAAGGTGCCGCAGGCCGACCTGGAGGCCACGCTGAACTGCGGGGTCGGCATGGTCGCGCTGACGGCGCCAGAGGACATCGACACCGCCGTCGCGGTGCTCGCCGGGCACGGCATCCGGGCCTGGGTCGCGGGCGAGATCACCGCGGACGACTCGGTCGCCGGTCGGGAGGGTGGCCGGGTCACGCTGACCGGGCAGCACCCTGGCTGGTGACCCGGCGGTGCCCCACCCGACCGGTGCCCCGACCGGTGACCGCCGCCGGCCCCGGTCCGGGACAGGGCCCCGGAACCGCCCGCCGAGCCGTTCCTGAGCCGCCCCCCGAGTCGCTGTGACAGCCCCTGACACCTCACACCCACTGTGTCCGGGCCCACGACGCGTCGGGGGTCCTCGGTGTGCGGGAACAGGCAGACAGCAGGTAGCGTTGCCCCCACGACGAGACGTTGCTGACAGCCCGGGTGCCACTGTGCCCCGGCCGAGTGCGAGGGGGCTGACCCTATGGGGCGCGGCCGAGCTAAAGCCAAGCAGACGAAGGTTGCCCGCGAGCTGAAGTATCAGACTCACGAGACCGACTTCGCCTCCCTGGCCAACGAACTGCATGGCGAGAGCCATGGCACCGATCCCGACCCGGTCGACCCGGAAGTGGTCGAGAAGTGGTCGGACTACGTCGAGCCGAGGCACGACTGACGTTGGGTCGTCCTGCCCGTCGGCTTCTCAGCGACGGGTCGAGCCGGCGCTTCGGCACGCCTGGGGCGTGACGGTCAGGAGCGCGCCCACCTGAGGGTGGACGCGCCCCTCGACCCTCAACGCGGCAGCCAGAGGCCGCGCAGTCGGCCCACCTCGCGCATCCGTCGCTCCGCGAGGCGATCGGCGGCGGTGGCGGGGGAGACCCCGTCCGCGGTGGCGAGCGCGAAGACCCGACGGGTGGTGTCGTAGATGCCGCCGGCCCGCTGCTTCGCGCGCTCGAAGGAGAAGCCCTCCAGCTCGTCGGCCACCTGGATGAGCCCACCGGCGTTGACGCAGTAGTCGGGGGCGTAGAGGATGCCGCGGTCCCCGAGCGACTTCTCGACCCCGGGGTGGGCCAGCTGGTTGTTCGCCGCGCCGCACACGATGCGCGCCGACAGCAGGTCGACGACCTCGTCGGTGATCGCGCCGCCCAGGGCGCAGGGTGCGTAGACGTCCAGCTCACGGGCCACCAGCCTCGACGTCGAGTCGACGGACGTGACCGCCGGGCTCTCCGCGAGGACCGCGTCGACCGAGGGCTGGTGCACGTCGGTGACGACGACCGTGGCGCCGTCGTCGACCAGGTGGCGTACGAGGTGGCGCCCGACCTTGCCGACGCCGGCCACCCCGACCGTGCGGCCGGCCAGCGAGGGCATCCCCCAGACAGCCTCGGCCGCGGCCCGCATGCCCTGGAAGACGCCGTAGGCGGTGAGCACCGAGCTGTCGCCCGCGCCGCCGTGGGCGACGGTCCGGCCGGTGACGTAGGAGCACTCCCGGGCGATGTGGTCCATGTCGGGGCTGCTCGTGCCGACGTCGCAGGCCGTGTAGTAGCGGCCGTTCAGCGACTGCACGAACCGGCCGTAGGCGCGCAGCAGCGCCTCGGACCTGGCGGTGGCCGGGTCGCCGATGATGACGGCCTTGCCGCCGCCGAGGTCCAGGCCGGCGAGCGCGGCCTTGTACGACATCCCGCGGGAGAGGTTGAGGACGTCGCGGACCGCGTCGTCGGTACTCGCGTAGGGATAGAACCGGGTGCCGCCGAGGGCGGGCCCGAGGGCGGTCGAGTGGATCGCGACGATGGCCCGCAGGCCACTGTGCGGGTCGTTGGCGAAGACGACCTGCTCGTGCTCGGCGCCCAGCTCGAAGACGTCGCTCGCGGTAGCCGGAGCGGGGGACGGCCGGGCGGCCAGATCGCTGGCCGGATCGCCGGCTGGATGAACGGGGAGCACGGACTCGTCAGGCATGGGTGGGCTCGCTTTCCTGTGCGTGGCCACGAGGTGGGTGGCGCTGGACGGGACCGCAGGGGTGGCGCGTGTCCCTGGTCACAGCCTAGGACGTCGCAGGAGGCGGACCGGTGGCGGCCCGCAGCGCCGCCGAGCCGCGGGCGACCTCGTGCGTGAGGGCGAGGAGCAGAGGCGCGGCGCCGTCGGTGCGGCCGGTGTCGCCGAGCGTCTCGAGCCGCTGCGCCGCGGCGCCGATGCGCGGCAGCCCGAGGTTGAGCGCGCTGCCCTTCAGCGCGTGCGCGGAACCGGTGAGGGCCGCCGCGTCCTGGGCCTCGACGGCCGCCTCGATCGCCCGCACCTGGTCGCCGACCCGGGTCAGGAACGAGGCCGCGGTGCGCTGGAAGAAGCTGACGCCGTCCTTGCGCAGCTCATCGAGCATGCGGACCCGGGCCGCATCGAGGACCGGGGCCCCGCCGGGGTCGGGCTCCCCCGACACCTCCGAGCGCCCGGACGGCTCGGGTGGTGCGGTACGGGGGGTGGCGGGGGCCGGGTCGGGTGCCGGGTCGAGTGCTGGCCGCGGCTCCAGCCAGCGGCGGACCGTCGACTCGAGGTCACCCGCATCGACGGGCTTGGTGAGGAAGTCGTCCATCCCGGCGGCCAGGCAGCGCTCGCGCTCACCCTCGAGCACGGAGGCCGTCATCGCGATGATCGGCACCCGCTCGCCGTTCGTCTCCCGGGCGCGGATCGCCCGGGTGGCGTCGAAACCGTCCAGCGTGGGCATCCGGCAGTCCATCAGGACGGCGGCGTAGCGGTGCGGGGTGCGCAGCATCCGCAGCGCCTCGGCACCGTCGCCCGCGACCTCGACCGTGCAGCCGAAGCCCTCCAGCAGGCCGCTGGCCACCAGCTGGTTGACGTGGTTGTCCTCCACCACCAGGACGGTGACCCCGAGCGCCGGCCCGCGCAGGCGGGCGGGCGCGACGTCGTGCTCCCCGAGCCCGGCGGCGACGGTGTCGACGAGGGCGTCGAGCAGCTCGGAGTGCCGCACCGGCTTGCTCAGCGCGGCCCGGATCCCGGCCTCCCGGACCGAGCGGCCGCCCACGCCCTGGTCGGAGGAGAGCAGCAGCAGCTCGAGGTCGGCCAGCTCCGGGTCGGACCTGATCTCCCGGGCCAGCTCGAGACCGTCGGTGACCGGCATCACCAGGTCGAGCAGCGCGATCTCGAACGGCTCGCCACGTCGCAGGCCGTCGTGCAGCGCGACCAGGGCGTCCTCGGCGCAGTCGACCGCGGTGGGGGCGAGGTCCCAGGCGCTGAGCTGCTGCTCGAGCAGGAAGCGGTTCGTGCGGTTGTCGTCGACGACCAGCACCCGCCGGCCCCGCAGCAGGTGCGGTGAGCCGGTGCGCGGGGTGGGCGCGCTCGACGCCGGCCCGAAGCCGGCGGTGAAGCTGAACGTGCTGCCGCGGCCCACCTCGCTCTCGACCGCGATCTCGCCACCGAGCGCCTCGACGAGCTGGCTCGAGATGGCCAGGCCGAGCCCGGTGCCGCCGTGTCGCCGGGTGGTCGACGGGTCGGCCTGGGTGAAGGCCTCGAAGAGCCGGTCCCGGGCCTCGGGCTCGATCCCGGCCCCGGTGTCGGTGACCTCGACCCGGAGCACCACCCGCTCGGCCTCCGCCCGCTCCACCACGGCCCGGACGACGACCTCCCCGCTGTCGGTGAACTTCACCGCGTTCGAGCCCAGGTTGGTGATCACCTGGCCGAAGCGCACGGAGTCCCCGTTCAGGTAGAGCGGGACCTCGGGGTGGCAGCCCACCACCAGCTCGAGTCCCTTCTCGTGGGCCGGCCCGCTGAGCACTGCGGCGACCCGCTCGAAAACCGCCCGGACGTCGAAGTCGGCCTCCTCCAGCTCGAGCTTGCCGGACTCGATCTTGGAGAGGTCGAGGATGTCGTTGATGATGCCCAGCAGCGTCAGCCCGGCACTCTGCAGGCCTTCGGTCAGCCGTCGCTGGTGATCGTCGAGCTCGGTGCGCAGGAGCAGCTCGTTGAGGCCGATCACGCCGTTCATCGGCGTGCGGATCTCGTGGCTCATGGTGGCCAGGAACTCCGACTTCAGCCGCGACGCCTCCATCGCCTCGTCCCGGGCCTCGGCCAGCTGCTCGGCGACGCGCTGGCGCTCCGCGACCCAGCCGAGCTGGGCCGCGACCTGCTCGATCAGGGAACGCGAGTCGGCGCTGGGCGGCACCTCGTCGGTGTACAGCTCGACCACGCAGACGGTGGCGCCGTCCAGCAGGACCGGGATGCCCAGCAGGGCGTGCTCCTGGTCGGCCTGGGTGGCCAGCTCGACCCGACGGGACGCGACCACGCGGTCGGCCAGGCCGGGGTCCGGCGCGGGGACGGGGACGGGGACGGGGCGACCGTCCGGTGCCGGGAGGCGGGTGAGCACGGGTGGACCTCCGTCGACGACGGTGTAGGCGCCCACCGCGACCCAGGTGGTGAGCCGCGCGATGACCTCCGCCGCGAGCTCGAGGGCGTGCGCGAGGCTGGTCGACCGGTTGGCGGCCACCGTGATCTGCTGGAGCAGCGCCAGGCGCTGGGTGGCGGCCACGGCGTGCTGGTCGGCGTGGACCAGGTCGGTGATGTCCTGGGTGGTGCCGGTCATCCGGGTCGGGGTGCCGTCGGGTGCCCGCTCGACGACGCCGAGACCTCGGGTCCAGCGCTGCTCACCGTCCGTGCGGATGACCCGCGCGTCGAAGGTGAACTCGTCGGCGCCGGTGAAGCTCGCGCTGACCCGCTCGTGGACCAGGTCGCGGTCGTCCGGGTGGATGAAGTCCAGGAAGCCCCGGTAGGTCGCGGCGAACTCCTGCGGCTCCAGGTGGTACATCCGGTAGAGCTGGTCGGACCAGGTGACGGTGTCGCTCAGCACGTCCCACTCCCAGCTGCCGATCTGCGCGATCCGTTGCGCCGCGGCCAGCTGCTGCTCACGCTCCTGCAGGGTGGCGACGAGCTCCTTGCGCTCGGTGTACTCGGTGACCCGGTGCAGCCAGCCCAGGCGCTCGGCCCCGTCCCACAGGGGGGCCCAGCTCAGCAGGGTCCAGATCGTGGAGCCGTCGGGGCGCAGGAACAGGGACTCGACGTTCGTCTCGCCGGGGTGCCCGTCGACCATGTCCGCGAGGTGCGCGCGCAGGTCGGCGTGACCCTGCTCGTCCACGGCCTCGAAGGCGGAGAAGTCGTCCAGGCTCGCGTGGTCACGACCCAGCAGCAGCGCCATCTGCTCGTTGGCGAAGACCGTGCGGGCGTGCTCGTCGAGCACCCAGATCCCGTCCGGGGTCGCCTCCACCAGGCGACGGTGCAGCTGGGGGCGCTCGCTCATCGGGTCTCCCTCCCGGGACCATCATCCACGGTCGGCCGGGCCGCCGGACGACGGTCCACCGTGTCGGATCTCTCGGGACCCGTGGCACATGGGCCCGGGCCCCAGCGGGCACGCTGGGTGGGTGGGCGCCCGGCCCCCGACACCGAGGGAGAGCACGTGACGCAGCTGCAGGTACTCGTGACCGGCGCGACCGGCTTCGTGGGCGCACGTCTCGCGGACGCCCTCGTCGAGGCGGGACATGAGGTCCGCGCGATGACGCGGCGCCCCGACGAGTACGACGGGCCGGGCTCGGGCGTCGCCGGTGACGTCTCGGACCCGGCGAGCCTCGAGCCGGCGCTGAGGGGCGCCGACGCCGCCTACTACCTCATCCACTCCCTCGACTCCGACGAGTTCGAGGCCAAGGACGCGGCCGCCGCCCGCGCGTTCGGCGCCGCGGCGGCCCGGGCCGGCGTCCGCCAGATCATCTACCTCGGCGGGCTCGGGGGCGAGGGCGAGGAGCTCTCCCCGCACCTGCGCTCGCGCCGCGAGGTCGAGTCCCTGCTGGGTGAGGCCGGGGTCCCGGTGACCGTGCTGCGGGCCGCGATCGTGGTCGGTCACGGTGGCATCTCGTGGGAGATGACCCGTCAGCTGGTCGACACCCTGCCGCTGCTGGCCGCCCCCTCCTGGGCCGCCACCCGGACCCAGCCGATCGCCCTGGTGGACGTGGTCCGCTACCTCGTGGGCGTCCTGGACCACCCCGGGGCCCTCGGGCGGGTCTTCGAGGTGGGCGGCGCCGACGTGCTGAGCTACGTGGAGATGCTGCGCCGCGCGGCCGTCGTGCAGAGCGGCAAGGGGATTCCGGTCGTCTCCGTCCCGGTCAGCGGCGGTGACCGGGTCACGGGTGCGGTCGCGCAGGCCTCGTCGTACGCCCTCTCGTGGCTCACCGGCGTCGAGGTGGAGACCGCCCGCAACCTCGTCGGCTCGATGGGCACCGAGGTGGTGGTCCGCGACTCCGCCATCGACGAGGTGGTGCTGCTCGAGACCCTGGGCTACGACGAGATGGTGCAGGTGGCGCTCGAGGAGCGGCTCGCGGCCGGCGAAGCCGTCTGAGCCGCCCGGGATCCCCCGGGCGGAGCGTCGGGGGACCGGTGGGGGGTCGGTGGAGGGAGGCGAGGCGGCACGTTTGAACCTCGCGGCGCCCGGGAACGACCCGGCAGACACCGCTGAGCGCCACGAGGAGACGACATGACGACCGAGAAGTCCGCCGGACTGTCCGCCGAGGAGATGGCGGCCGAGAGCGCCACCGCGCTGCCGGACAAGGAGGTCGTCTCGATCCTCGACCTGAACGCCGACCTCGACCTCGCCATCGACGCGGCGGCGCCGATCGACCTCGGTGTAGCCGCCAACGCCAACGTGGCCGCGCCGATCGACGCGGCCGTCGGCGCCAACATCCTCTCCACCGGCTCGAGCGCCCAGGCGCTCGCCGACCAGGGCGTGCTCATCGACCAGGGCGTCTCGGCCGACGCCACGGCCAACGCCGTCCAGGACTCCGATCTCGAGCAGGGGGCAGCGCCGGCCGCCGACCCGACCGCCGCGACCCCGGATAGCACCCCGGACGCGACCGCGGCACCGACCGCGGGTGCCACCACCGATCCGGCGGCCGGCGTCGGGGGGGTCGTCGACGGTGTCGGCCAGACCGTGGGCTCGGCCGCCGACGGCAACCTGCTCAACGTGAACGTGGACCTCAACGGCGACGCCAACATCGCGGCCCCGATCAACGGTGCGGTGGCGGCCAACGCCAACGTGGCCGCCCCGATCGACGCCGCGGTCGCCGCGAACGTCGGCTCCGTCGACAGCAACGCGGTCGCCGTCGCCCAGCAGGACGCCATCATCAACCAGCAGATCGACGGCTCGGCGGAGGCCAACTCCACCCAGACCTCGAACATCACCCAGCCGTAGGGGTCGTGTCCGTCCAGACCCCGCCGGACGCCGGTCGCGGCTCCGCCCCGCAGCAGCGACCCGAGGGCGACGACCAGGTGCCGCTCCCGGCGGAGGGCGTCACCCTGATCGGCGACATGGTGGGCTCCGGCTACCGGGTCCCACCCGCCCTCGCCCGGCGCAGCGACGGCCAGACCGTGCAGCTCACCCCGATGCTGTACGCCGTGCTGTCGGCGGTCGACGGCACCCGCGACGTCGCGGGCATCGCCACGGCGGTCTCGCAGGCCACCGGGCGTGGCGTCTCGACGGACAACGTCCACACCTTCCTCGACGACACGTTGCGCCCGGCCGGGCTCGTCGCGACGGCCGACGGGAGCCAGCCCGAGCTCCAGCGCTCCAACCCCCTGCTCGGCCTGCGCCTGAAGTACGCCGTCACCGACCCGGCCCGGACCCGGCGGCTGACCGACCCGTTCGCCAGGCTCTTCCACCCCGTCCTGGTGGTGCCGGTCGTGGTCGGCTTCCTCGCCCTCACCTGGTGGGTGCTGATGGTCAAGGGGCTCGCCTCCGCGGCGTACCAGGCCTTCGACCGCCCGGGCCTGCTGCTCGCGGTCTTCGCGGTCACCGTGCTCTCCGCGGGCTGGCACGAGTTCGGTCACGCGGCGGCCGCCCGCTACGGCGGGGCGACCCCCGGCGTGATGGGGGCCGGGGTCTACCTGATCTGGCCGGCCTTCTTCACCGATGTCACCGACTCCTACCGGCTGGGCCGCGCGGGGCGGGTGCGCACCGACCTCGGTGGGCTGTACTTCAACGCGATGGTCGCCGTGGCGACCTGCGGCGTCTGGTGGGCCACGGGGTACGACGCGGTGCTGCTCCTGGTCGCCACCCAGATCCTGCAGATGCTGCGCCAGCTGCTGCCCCTGGTCCGCTTCGACGGCTACCACGTGCTCGCCGACGTGACCGGGATCCCTGACCTGTTCCACTGGCTGGGCCCCACGCTGAAGGGCCTGCTGCCCTGGCACTGGAAGGACCCGGAGCCGCGCCGCCTCAAGCCGTGGGCCCGGGCCGTCATCACGCTCTGGGTGCTGGCGGTCGTCCCGATGCTCGGCTTCGCGCTGGTCACGATGGTGCTGACCCTGCCGCGGCTGCTGGGCACCGCCTGGGCCGCCGCCGGGGACCGCCGCCTGATGCTGGTCGACGCCTGGGGCCGCGGCGACGTGGTCGCCGGCCTCGCGCACGGCCTCGCGATGCTGGTCGTGGTGCTGCCCGTGCTGGCCGTGTCGGTCCTGCTCGGGCGGCTCGGCCGTCAGCTGGGTCGGGCGCTGTGGACGCGTACCTCCGGTCGACCCGTGCGCCGTGCCGTCGCGCTGGTGACGGTGGGCGCCCTGATCGCCGCCCTGCTCTGGGTCTGGTGGCCCCGGGAGGGCGCCTACCGGCCGATCGCCCCCTGGGAGCGCGGGACGCTGGCCGACGCCGTTCCCGTCGCCCGCCCGGCCACCGGCCTCGCGGTCGGCAGCACCGGCGCCACCACGATCGCCTGGCCCGACGGCGCGGCCCGCCCCACGCGGGCGGAACCCCAGCTCGCGCTGGTCGCGGTGCCGCATGCCGACGGGGCGTCCGGGGTGGCGACCGGGTCGACCGACGGGGCGAACGGCGGGTCGGCGGGCACCGCCCCGGGGACCGTGCCCGCCGACCAGACCTGGGTCTTTCCGGTCGATCAGCCGCTCGCGCCGGGCGAGGGGGACAACCAGGCGCTCGCGGTGAACACCCAGGACGGCACCGTCGTCTACGACACCGCTTTCGCCCTCGTCTGGGTCGAGGAGGGGGCGCCCGCACAGAACGTCAACGAGGCCTGGGCGCTGGCCAGCTGCTCGGACTGTGCCGCGGTCTCGGTGGCCTTCCAGGTCGTGCTCACCCTGGGCGACACGGCCACGGCCGTGCCCCAGAACATCGCGGTGGCCCTGACCTCCGGCTGCGTCAACTGCCTGACCTACGCGCTCGCGGTGCAGCTCTTCGTGACCCTCGACGGCCCGCTCAGCACGCAGGCCATGGCCGAGCTGGACACGCTGTGGGCCGAGATCGCGGCGTACGGCGACCACCTCGGGGAGGTGCCGCTGAGCGACATCCAGAAGCAGCTCACGTCCTACGAGCAGCAGGTCCTCGCCCTGCTGGTCGAGGACGGTGCCGTCACGCTGCCCGAGGGGTCGACCGCCCCCTCGACCGGGGCCGGTGGGAGTGGCAGCGCCTCGCCGGGCGCGGAGCCCTCGTCGTCCCCCTCGGGCTCGTCCTCGCCGGCGGCGGACCCCAGCGGCTCGCCGGGGACGACCTCGGGTTCGCCCCAGCCGTCGAGCCAGCCGTCCTCCGGGTCGTCCACTGGGCCATCGCCAGGGGCAGCTACTGGGTCGTCTACCGGGTCATCTACTGGGCCGTCGCCCACCACCAGCGCGACCCCGGGCGCCACGGCGCCGCCCTCGCCGTCTGCGACGACCGGGGCCCAGTCGCTCTCCTCGCCCACCGCGAGCGCCTCCCCGTAGCCGGACCCGGGCGGCTCGACCCGGGCGCGTGGAGCGAGCCGCGCTCGCTTGCGTCGCGCAGATCGAGGACGTCGTGTGCTGGACCGGACGCTGACGTCGTTGCGGTGAACAGGCCCTCGTTGCTCTCGGGCCACCGCTCGCTGGTGGCGTTCGGTGTGCCTGACCCGGTCGGGCTGGTCGTGGTGCACCTGCTGCGGCGCCGGCACCTGCCCGACCACGACCGGTTGCCCGACCGGAGCCGGCTCCCGGCTACCGTCACCTGAGCCGGACCGACCAGCCGTCCCAGGAGGAACCCGTGCCCGACCGTCGTACCCGTTCAGCTGCCTCGTCGCCCGGCCGTCGTGGGGTCACCGGAGCCCTGTCCCGGGGTCGGGAGCGGGTGAGCGGAGTCCTGGGCCACCGCTTCCCGACCGTCGCGGTGACCGGGATGACCGGCGTCGGCAAGAGCGAGCTCGTCGACCACCTCTGTGGGCGCGCCTCGGAGAGCGGAGTGCCGGAGGCCGGCTCGGCCGTCCTGGAGCGCCGCGTGCGCCGCGGCTCGCGGTTGACCGGTTTCCGCTTCCGGGTGGTGCCGGGCGACAACGCCGCAGCCAGGCTCGGCGCGCTCGACGAGGTCTTCCACGACGACCCGGTCGACGGCGTCCTGCACGTGGTGTCCAACGGCCACGCCACGGGCCGGCGTCCGGCCGGCACTACGGGGTCCGCCGAGGTCAGCCGGGAGCAGCAGCTCGCGGCCGAGCTGGAGGACTGGGCGATCACCGCGCACCGGATCGCCGCCATGGCCGTGCGCCGCTCCCGACCGACCTGGCTGGTCGTGGTGGTCACCAAGGCCGACCTCTTCGCGGACAGCGTCGAGGACGTCGTCCGCTCCTACTCGCCGGGCAGCGGGACGGCGTTCGGCGACCGGCTCGACGACATCCGGGCGCTCGCCGGCGGGGCCAACCTGTCGGTCGACGTGCTGCCCGCCTGCAGCCACCTCGACGGCGACAGCCCGGTCTCGCGCAAGCAGCGCGACCGTTACCTCGAGGCCCTGCAGGCCCGGATGGCGCAGCTCGCCGGCCACGTCTGACCCCCCGAGCCGACCCGTCGTCCGTTCACCCCGTGGAGCGCCGACCCGTCGCTTGTTGACAGGCTCGGGTGTGAACGAGCGACGGGTCGGGGTGCTTCTGCGTCAACTGACGACGGGTCGACGGGGCCTTGGGCGTGACGGGTCGGCGAGGGGCTACCCCGGCTGCTCGGTGGAGGCGTCCGGCCGGGGGTTGCGCGCGGTGCCCGGCACTGTCTCGTCGTGCTGGCGCCGGGCCTCCTCGATCTGCTCCATCAGCTGCGTCTCGTCGTGGGCCATCGCGCGGTACTTCTCACCCAGCGACCTGATCTGCTCGCCCTCCTTGACCAGCAGCGCGAAGATGCGCTCACGTTCCGCGACGTCCGCGGTGTACTCGAGGTCGAGGTAGCTGCGCACGTGGCGGCGGGCGTTGCCGATCGCGGTCCGCGCGCGACCCCGCTTGCTCAGCAACGAGGCCGCCACGGTGACCACCAGGATGCCGACGATGACGCTCAGGGAGAGTCCGGTGCTCACCTCGACGACCTCGACGGGCTCCCCGCCGTTGATGAACGGGAGGTTGTTCTCGTGCAGGGCGTGCAGGATCAGCTTGACGCCGATGAAGCCCAGGATGCCCGCGAGGCCCCACGAGAGGTAGATCAGCCGTTCCAGCAGGCCCTCGATCAGGAAGAACAGCTGGCGCAGGCCGAGCAGCGAGAAGGCGGTGGCGGTGAAGACGATGAACGTGCTCCGGGTGAGGCCGAAGATCGCCGGGATGGAGTCCAGCGCGAAGAGGATGTCCGTGCCGCCGATCGCGACCATCACCAGCAGCATGGGGGTCAGCACGCGCTTGCCGTCGACCTCGGTGAACATCTTGTCGCCGTCGAACTCCGGCGAGGTGTGGATCAGCCGGCGGGCCAGCTTCACGATGAAGTTCTGGTCCTCGTGGGCGTCCTCGTCGCTGGCCTCGCCCTTGAGCATGTTGCCGGCGGTCAGCAGCAGGATCAGGCCGAAGAGGTAGAAGACCCAGGCGAACTGGTTGATCAGGGCCGAGCCGACGAAGATGAACCCGGTCCGGGCCAGGAGCGCGAAGATGATGCCGAAGAGCAGCACCTTCTGCTGGTCCTCGCGCGGCACCCGGAAGCTGCCCATGATGATGAGGAAGACGAAGAGGTTGTCGACCGAGAGCGCCTTCTCGGTGATGTACCCGGCGAAGTACTCCCCGCCCAGCTTCCCGCCGCCGAAGACCAGCACGGCGACGCCGAACAGCAGGGCGATGCCCACATACGCCGTCGACCAGAGCGCGGCCTCGCGCAGCGACGGCACGTGCGCCTTGCGGGTGTGGAAGAGGAAGTCGTAGGCCAGCATCGCGAGGATGGCGGCGATCGTCAGCGCCCACACGTAGAGGGGGACGTCCATGAGGTGCTCTCCTGTGTCGTCGTCGGGGTCGGCTGCTCGGCTCGGCTTCGGCAACGGGTGGGTCCTACCCGCCCGCCACCGGGTTCAGACCTGTTCGGCCGGGCACCACCACGTGGTCCGGCTCCCGACCGTGGCCCGGGTCATCTCGGCGCCGCACCGGGGGCAGTGCCCGCCACGGCGGCGGTGCGGCACGATCTCACCCGTATGCACCCCACCCCGGCGGATCGCCTGACGGATCGAGAGGCGCAGCCGACGACGGAGCGCGTCGAGCTGGTCGTCGTCCAGCTCACCGGCCGGGTGCAGCGGGCTCAGCCCGGCCTGCCACAGCACCTCGTCGGCCAGGAGGTTGCCGACCCCGGCCACGGTGGCCTGGTCGAGGAGGCGCGCCTTGAGCGGACCCGTTCCACGACCGACCCGCTCGCGGAACTCGTCGCGGCCGATCTCGCCGGCGTCGGGGCCGAGGGCGTCCAGGTCAGGGTCCAGGCGCACCCGTCCGAGACGGCGCTTGTCGAGCAGCCTCAGCGACCCGCCGTCCTCGAAGCCGACGGTGAACCGGAACCACTCCGGCTTGCGGACGCTCGACTCGGGACGGGGGCCGGCGTAGTCGCCGCCCTCGTCGGTCCGGTCGCCGTCCTGAACGAGGATCCGCCCGCTCATGCCCAGGTGCAGGGAGAGCGCCGGCCCGTCGCCCGACGTCTCGCACCAGATCAGCTTGCCGCGCCGGTGCACGGTGCTCAGGCACCGCCCGAGCAGGGCCTCGCGGATCTCGCCCGGGGGGTGCGGGCGGCACTCGTAGGTGTCCGCGTCGTCGACCGTGCGGATCCGGCGGCCGAGAGCCGAGCGCTCGATCACCTGACGGGCGGACTCGACCTCGGGCAGCTCCGGCATTCGGCCAGTCTGACCGACGCCCGGTTGCGCCCGGTCGCGCCTCTCAGTGGTCCGTCACCAGTGCCCGGGTCGGGAGAGGAGGCAGAGGGTGGCGGCCAGCAGGACGAGGACCCGCAGGCCAGCCAGGGCGACGAGCACCCCCAGGCCCAGGTCACGCAGGGCGTTGTCCTGACCGGTCTGCTCGGTGGGGTAGAGGGCTCCTCGTCGCGGGGGGTGCTCGGGACCTCCGGTGCGTGCCCGCCGGCGGTGGACCGCATGCGGTCGTCCGGTGCCCGGCCGCTCACTCGGAGCGGATCTTCAGGAGCGCTGTCGAGAGTCGGTGCTCGGAAACCCCCGCCCGCTCGGCCGCCGTGCGGAGCCGCTCGCGGGCCTCGCGGAAGCCGATGTCGAGGGTGGTGGCGATGATGCCGACGGCGGTCTCGACCTGGGCGTCGGCCCGGACGATGGCGGGAGCCTGCTCGGCGCTCCGCCGAGTGGTGAAGGAGAGGTCGGCGTTCGCCACCGCTCCGGGGGCCCAGGCTCCGAAGATCCGGGCCAGCCTCTCGTGGTGGTCGTCGAAGGCGTGGTCCGTGGCGCCGTACAGGTTCACCGTTCCCGCGACCCGGCCGGCGAGGACGATCGGGAGCGTCAGGGTGCTGGCCACCCCGGCGGCACTCGTGGCGCGGGCGAACAGGCGCCACGCGCGCTCGTCGAACAGGTCGGCCTCGGTGGCGGCCACCCCGTGCCCGAGCTCGACCGCGGCGACGCAGGGACCGCTCTCCACGTACTGCACCGCGTCCAGCACCGCGATCTCCTCGTCGGTGGCGACGAGGGTGAAGGTGATGCCCTGGTCCGTCGGGGCCAGGCTCAGCCCGACGGTGTCCGCAACGACCTCGCGCACCCGGTCGCCGAGCTCGACCAGCCGGTCGAGCAGGGTGCCGTCGTCGAGGTGCGGGTCCAGCTCGTTGATGGCCTCGATGGTCGCGCTGATCGGCTTCACGTGCCGCCCGTACCCGGCCTCCGCGAGCTGCATGCCGGGACCGCACCCGGGTCGCCGCCAGGTCGACCGGGCGGGCCGCGGAGGTGAGCGCCGAGGCGGCTCAGGGCCGAAAGGGCACCTCCGCCGCCCGGAGCACGGGCCGGCGGTACTGCTTGTGGAAGACCTTGAGCGCCTAGGCGTGCTGCTGGGTGTCGACCGACCCGGTGGCGTCCTCGACCAGGGTCACGTGCAGGTCGCGCACGTAGGCCTCGGTCGCGGTGGCGGCGATGCAGGACTCGGTGGACACCCCGCACAGCACGACGTGGTCGACCCGGTGACGCGCGAGCCTGCCGGCCAGGTCCGTGTCGTGGAACGCGCTGTCGCGCGTCTTGGTGACGACCTCGTCCGCGGGGGCCAGACCAGCCACCGGCTCGACGCCGGGGGTGCCGACGATCGTCATGCCCTTCTTGTCCGGGCGCATGTTGAGGGCCCAGGTGCTCCCGTCCTCGGCGTGCACCGTCCTGACCTCGATGACCGCCCGTCGGGTCAGGCGCCGTCGGTGACGGTCAGGGTGATGGGGAAGTGGTCGGAGAAGCCGTCGGGGTTGACGGGTCTGCCCATGCCGCCGAAGGGGACCGGTTTCCGGTAGGTCCCGGTGTTGACCATGGGGAGGGGTTTGAGGATCTGGGCCGAGGCCGCGACGGCCCTGATCGGGGCGTCGAGGGTGGCCATGTTCTTGTTGACCAGGAACTGGTCGAGCATGTTGGGGACGTTGTCGAAGTAGAAGCTGCCGTCGGGTGTGCCGGCGCCCGGCCACATGAGGTTCCACAGCAGCGGGTTGGACCGGGCGGCCGTGACCTTGACCCGTTGCCGGCTGCTGAGGGCGTGGCTGACCAGGGAGGGGTCGAACGGCTCGTCGTTGAAGTCCCCCATCGCGAGCACCGGCGTCCGTGGTCCGTGCACCTGCAGGACCCGTTGGTGGAAGTAGGCGAGCGTCTCGCCGGCGATGGCGCGGTAGCCGGCCGACTCCGACGCCCCGCCGCTGCGGCTGGGCCAGTGGTTGCCGAAGACGGCCCAGAGCCGGGCCTGAGGCACCGTGGTGCGGAAGTTGACCTGGACGATCTCGCGGGTGGCGTTGCGGCGCATCACCACGTGGAAGAAGACCGACTCCGCCTCGGGCGCGGGCACCGTGAGCATGCTGTGGTCGTAGATGAAGGCGACGTCGATGCCCCGGGCGTCATCGGTGTCGGCGTGCACCACCGAGTAGGGGCGGGCGGCCGCCAGTCTCGTGTTCACCGCGTCGACCAGCCGCTCGACGACGTAGCGGTTCTCGACCTCGCAGACCCCGAGCAGATCGGGCCCCCGGGCCTGGTTCATCTGCGCGATCACGCAGGCCAGCTGGTCGATCTTGCGGTCACGCAACTGCGGGGTCCAGCCGGCGATGCTGGTCCCGATCGCCCGGGCCACCTTGTCGGTGCGCCGGCCCAGCGCCTGGGCGCCCTCCTCGTCGAACAGGTTCTCCAGGTTCCACCACGCGACGTGATACTCCTGCATCCGTCCTCCTGAGGCCGTGCCCCCAAGGCCACCGTCCCACCGGCCTCCCCCGGGCACAAGGACTTCCGCCCGCCGTCGACGGAGTGCCCAGCGGGTCCACGACATTGAGAAGTGCGACTCGTGCTCGGCGCGTCCGATCCTCCGGACCGGGGACCGGTGGCGGCTCAGGGAAGGATGTCCGCGTCCCGGGCGTGCGCCAGGAGCGTCTCGCCGCGCAGCTCGCGGTCGACGACCCGTTGGGCGACGTCGCCGAGCCTCGTGCTGTGGTCGCGGGCGTAGCGTCGCAACACGTTGAAGGCGGCCTCCATGTCCACCCCACCGGTGTGGGCGATGACGCCCTTGGCCTGCTCCAGGAGGATCCGGCTGGTCAGGGCGTGCTGGAGCTGTTCGTTGACGGTCGCGCGGTCGCTGGCGGACCTCTCGTTGACGATGGCCACGCTGGCGACGTGCACCAGCGCCTGCGCCAGGGAGAGGTCGTCCTCACTGAGTCGACCCACCCTCTCACCGAAGAGGCCCAGGGTTCCCAGGACGCTGTCACGCAGCCGCATCGGCAGCGCGTGCACCGAGACCAGCCCCACGGCGGCCGCGGCCTGACGGAACTCCGGCCAGCGTTGCTCCTCGGCGGCCAGATCGGGCACGACGACGGGCACGCCCCCGCGGAAGCAGTCGAGGCACGGCCCCTCGTCGCGCTGGAGCTGGAACACCTCCAGGTGGTGGGTCCGCTCCGAGGAGGCGGCCGCCAGGTGCAGCACCCCGCTGCCGTCGGCCAGCAGGAGGCCTGCCGAGGCGACATCGAGCAGGGCGGCGCAGTTCCTGGTCAGCTTCGAGAGGATCTCCACCACGTCGTACTCGTCGACCAGCTCGTTGGAAAGGTCCACGAAGGACCGGATGATGTCGCGCTCCCTGCTGTGGCTCACGGTGTGGTCCTCGGCGTTCCATCCTGGTCGTCCCTCGCCAGCAGCAACCGACGCTCGACGATGGCCCAGGCCACTTGGCTGGCGGTCTGGTCGGTGGCGATCGCATGTGCCCGCAGGCGCAGCAGTGCGTCGGTGGCGTCGACGTCGAGCTGCGCGATCAGCATCCCGGTCGCCTGGTAGACCTCGACCCGGTCGAGCTCGGCCGGGCCCGGTCGCTCGGCCCCGTCACGCGGAGAAGGGCTGCCCCGGTCGACCTCCGGGTCGTGGCTCGCGATCAGCTCGAGCAGAGGCGCTGCAGCCAGCCGAGCGGCCACCTGGGCCCCGGCGAGCTGGTCTGGTTGCAAGGGCCCCGCTCCGGCGCGGAACAGGTCGAGCGCTCCCACGGACACCGAGGTGACCATGATCGGCAGAGCGAACACGGCCCGCACTCCGTCGTCGAGAAGGGCGCCGGCGAAGCCCGGCCAACGGCGTTCCTGCGGTGAGTCGAGGTCGGGCACGAGCACCGCCTCGCGGGCCGTCACCGCGTCGAGGCACGGCCCCTCCCCGTAGGTGAACTGGTACTCGTCCAGGCGCCGGCTGGACTCGTTGCTGGCCCCGAACGTCCCGCGAGAGGCTCCCCGGTAGACGAGCGAGACGGCCGCCCCGTCCACCCCGAACAGCCCCACGCACGCCGCGCAGAGCTCGTTGGCGGCCTCGAGGCCGGGCGAGACCGCCGCCATGGCGGCGCTCAGCTCCGTGCGCACCACATCCAACGTGGTCGCCATCCTCACCCCAGTCGTCGTGAGCCACTACCGGCGACGCGACCCGTGGGACGGCCACCAGCACCTCGAACCTACACCGCGGGCAGGAGGCCTTCGGGGCCGTCGTGCCGCGGTCAGCGGACGAAGCCGAAGCGGGCGCCCGTCAGGGCCGGTGCGAGCCCGTCGCGAGCCATGGAGTCAGCGGGTTGCGTCGATGGATCGCGAATGCGGAGCCGACACCGACGACACCCATGACGGCGGCTATGACCAGCAGTCCGGCACGTGAGCCCGTCACTGAGGGCTCCCTCACGACGGCGGCCACGACCAGGCCCCCGGCGAGGAGGAGGGCGATAGTGGCGCTGAGGACCGAGAGCACCCAGCGTTGCACAAGGGTGGTGCTGGCGGCGGTGGCGGTCCGGCGCGCCGGTTGCCCGGCCACCATCAGGTGTCGGCGGGGCTTGGCGGCTGTCCTCACGGGTGTCCCGCGGACGGGTGCCCGGGCTCTCTCCGGGTGAGCGACCGCTGCTGGACGCGCACCGTCAGCCGACGCGCCAGTTCGCCGTGCACGGGTCCGCGAGAGACGTGGATCGGTGCGGGCAGGGACGGTCCGCCCGGCTGCCAGCGGGCGGCGGCATGCTCGTGCTCGTGCTGGGCCGCCGTTGTCTCAGGCACGGGTGGGCCTCCTCTCCTCCGTCGTCGACCCGCTCGGGAGTGCGAGCAGGCGTCGTGCGTGTGCGATGGCGGCGGGGGTGTCGGGCAGGATCCGCCCCGCTGCGCGCAGGGCCGCCGTGTGGCGCGCGGAGCGGAGGACCGGCTCGTGCTCGGGGGCGACGCCGGAGAGCAGGACGACGATGCCGCGCCGTTCGAGCCGGGAGATCGCGTCGCCCAGGACGCTGGCGCCGGTGGCGTCCAGCGTCGTGACCCGGGACATGCGCAGGATCACGACGTCGACCTGGAGGATGCCGGGAAGCTCCAGCAGCAGGCGATGGGCGGCTCCGAAGAAGAGCGGACCGTCGATACGGTAGACCACGATGTGCTCGCTGAGCAGGGCGTGCTCCTCCGCACCGTGGTCGCCCACCTCGAGCGAGACCTGGTCGATGCGGGCGCTCCGGGCCACGGACCTCAGGGCCAGGGTGATCGCGACACCGACACCCACGCCGACCGCGGTGACGAGATCGACAGCCACGGTGATGCCGAAGGTCAGCATCACGATCAGGCCGTCGGCGGGTGTCGAGCGGATCAGTGCCCTGAGCGCGTTGGCCTCGACCATCCGCACACAGGTCGCGAACAGCACCCCGGCCAGGGCCGCCAGCGGGACGCCGGAAACCAGCGGGGCGGCGGCGAGGACCAGGGCCAGCAGGACCAGTGCGTGGGTGACGGCGGCGAGGCGCGACGCGGCGCCCGCGCGGACGTTGACTGCCGTGCGCGCGATGGCGGCGGTGGCCGGGATCCCGCCGAACATCGGCGTGACCAGGTTGGCGATGCCCTGGCCGAACAGCTCGCGGTCGGGATCGTGGTGCTCGTCCACCGTCATGGCGTCGGCGACCGTGGCGCAGAGGAGACTCTCGAGTGCGGCCAGCGCGGCGATCGCCAGGGCGGCGGTGAGCAGCGTGCCGCTGGCGCCGAGGTCCAGGAAGTCCAGGGACGGCGCGGGCAGGGAGGCGGGCAGGTGCCCAACGGTGACGAGGCCGAGCCCCCACCCTCGTGCGACGAGGGCGGCGACCGCGACGCCGACGAGCGAGAACGGCAGCCCGGGTCGCCACCGGGAACCCACCAGCATGAGACCGGCTACGCCCAGCGCGACGGCCACCGGTGCGACCTCGGGGTGCGCCAGGTAGGTCCGGACGGCATCGCCGGCCGTCGCCCAGACCTTGTCGCCGGAGGCGTCGCTCACCCCGAGCGCGGCGGGTACCTGCTGCAGGGCGATAACGACGGCGATGCCGGCGGTGAACCCCTCGATGACCGAGACCGGGAGGAATCGCACGTAGCGGCCGAGCCCGGCGAAGGCCATCGCGATCAGCACGAGGCCGGCCAGGAAACCGACCATCAGGACGCCGGAGGTGCCGTGCTGGTGGACCACCGGGAGCAGGACCACCGTCATGGCACCGGTGGGTCCCGAGACCTGGATGTTCGACCCACCGAGCACGGCGGCGACGATCCCAGCCACGACCGCGGTGGCCAGACCGGCCTGGGCGCCGAGCCCGGAGGCGACGCCGAAGGCCAGAGCGAGGGGGAGGGCGACGACGGCGACCGTTACCCCGGCGATCAGGTCTTGCCGCGGATCACGACGAACGACCGCGAGGTCGGCGGGGCCGGGGAGGAGCTGTGCGACGCGACGGGTCGCTCGGGCAGCCGTACGCCGTGCCTCGACCCGCCGCACGCTGCTCAAGGCGTCCCTGCGGTCTCCTGGAGCGTGTCCAGGAGATCCTTCTGCTCCGACCACAGGGCGGCGAGGATGCGTCGACCGTGCAGCAGCAGGTCGGCCACGTCGGGTGTGGCGAGGGTGTAGAGCACCGACGAGCTCTCGCGCGACGAGCGCACGAGGCCGGCCCTGCGGAGCACGCTGAGCTGTTGGGAGAGGCTCGAGGCCTCCACGTCGATCTCGGCGAGCAGCTCGTGCACGGGTCGTGCGCCGTCCTGCAGGAGCTCGAGCACGCGGATCCGGACCGGGTGGCCGAGGGTCTTGAAGAGCTCGGCCTTGGCCTCGTAGAGCGGCACGTTCCCCATGTCTGGCCTTTCATCTGTCTGATATTTCAGACTACATCACATGAAGAATTCTGCAAGTGGTGGCGCGGGCGGGGCTCGCGACGCTTCGAGTTCGAGCGGTCGACCGGTGAAGTCGTCCAGGCAGCGAGCGCCTTCGCTCGTGCTCGACCTGGGGACGACGACGCCCCCGCCGGAGTCCGGCGGGGGCGTCCTCCCGGATCAGGGACCCGGGGTGCTTGTGGGCAGGGGCGGGGTCGAACCGCCGACCTTCCACTTTTCAGGCGGACGCTCGTACCAACTGAGCTACCTGCCCAAGCGACGCGAACAATACCCGAGGCGCCCGGGGGCGGCGAAACGGGCCACCCATCGGGAGAATTGGTGGCGTCGATGACCCAGCCCTATGCTGTCCGGGCAGTCCGGCCCCCATCGTCTAGCGGCCTAGGACGTCGCCCTTTCACGGCGGTAGCACGGGTTCGAATCCCGTTGGGGGTGCGAGGCCCCCGTGCTCACCGGCCCGATTGGGAGACCCGGGTGCGCATGGGTTATTGTTCCATCGCTTCGCCTGCGCAGGACGCAGGAGGAGAGACCAGGCCCCGTAGCGCAGTTGGTTAGCGCGCCGCCCTGTCACGGCGGAGGCCGCGGGTTCGAGTCCCGTCGGGGTCGCAGATGCACGCTCCGGACCAGCTGGTCCGGAGCGTGCCGCATTTCCGGGGTCGGCTTCAATGGGGCCATGCCGGTCTCGATGGAACCCGCCGCGTTCGACACCCTCGTCGACCGGGCGCTGGACGACATCCCCGACGAGATCGCCGCGCTCGTGCGCAACGTCGTGGTCCTCGTCGAGGACGAGCCGCCCGCCGACGAGCCGGACCTCCTCGGTCTCTACGAGGGCGTTGCGCTGACCGAGCGCTGGGGCGAGGGAGTGATGGAGCTGCCGGACCGGATCCTCGTCTTCCGCGGCCCGCTGCTCGACCTGTGTGCCAGCGAGGAGGAGCTGGTCGAGGAGGTCCGGATCACCGTGGTTCACGAGATAGCCCACCACTTCGGCATCGACGACGACCGGCTGCACGAGCTCGGCTATGCCTGACGGGCCGGCCTTGGGCGTCAGCCCCCGATCAGGAAGCCCAGGGCGCAGGCCGCGAGGGCCAGCGTCAGGGTCGCGACGACGTACGCCGTGCCGCGCCGCAGGCCCCGGTCGTGGGCCCGCACCGCGAACGCCGAGTAGGTGGTGAACCCCCCGCAGAAGCCGGTGCCGAGCAGCGCCACCGCGTGCTCGCCGAGCGACAGCGCCGAGAGCAGCCCCAGCAGGAACGAGCCGGCCACGTTGACCAGCAGCGTGCCCCACGGGACGCGCCGGTCGAGCCAGTGGCCGGCGACGTAGCGCAGCGCGGACCCCGCCGCCGCCCCCAGCGCCACCAGCAGGGGCGTCACTCGTCCCCGCCCTCGGCCTCGACCTCGAGGCGCTGGGCCAGGGTCGAGAACCGGTCCGCCACCGCCACCGCCGCGAGGGCAGCAGTCAGCGTCCCGAGCAGGTACGCCGCGGCGAGGGCGCCGTCGCCGGCGTCCAGGAGCGCGCGGGTCTGCTCCGAGGCGGCCGAGAGCGTGGTGAACCCTCCCAGCACCCCGGTGCCCAGGCCGACCGCCAGCACCTGGTGGCGCCGGATCGCCGCGGCGGCCGGCAGGGCAGCCAGCAGGAACGAGCCCACGACGTTGATCGCGAACGTGGTCCAGGGGAACCCGGTGCCGTCCGGCTCTGCGACGCCCAGGCCCCACCGGAGCACCGCCCCACACGCACCGCCCAGCGCCACCGCGCCGACGAGCCGCGGTGGTGGGGCGGGGCTCACTGCCCGCTGCTGCTCGGTGTGCTGTTCACGTGCGCATCGTGCCACGCGGTCGGGGCCTCGCCGGCCTGCTGGCGGACGAACTCGCCCAGGAACCAGCGCTGGAACTCGCGCTGCTCCGCGGAGCGGGCCAGCGACAGCAGCCGCTGGTCGCGGCAGAACGCGTCGGCCAGGTCGAGCAGCTCGAGGAAGCGGCCCACCGTGGCGGCGCCGTCCCGGGCGATCGCCACGCGCAGGTCGGTGCGGTTGCGACGGGTGCGGACGGCCTCGTCGATCTGGTAGGCCCCGATGCCCTCGCTGAGCTGGCGGTCGAGGGCGCCGAAGTGGTCGGAGAGCGTCTTCGCGAGCGGGTAGTCGTTCTCGTGGGCCAGAGCGAGCAGCCGCACCTCCCGACGCAGCTCGCGGTAGTGCATCTGGAAGCCGAAGAAGTGCCCGAGCGGGACGCCGTGCAGCTCGATCTCGACGAGCCCCTCGCCGGAGCGGGGACGGTCCTCGGGGCCACCCACCCCGGTGATCTGGCCCTCGACCGGGTCGTCGGCCGGCTCGACGGCCGGGGTGAACCAGACCACCTTGCCGCCGTCCTCGAGCTCCGCGCCCCAGGCCTCGCAGCAGCGGGCCACGATGGACAGCCCACGACCGAAGGTGACCAGCAGGTCGTCCCCGTCGAGGTCGTAGCCGGAGGAGGGCAGCAGCGGAGGCTCGGGGGAGGCGTCGCTGACCTCGACCCGGGGGTGCTCGGCGGTCCCGCGGACCCGGACCGTGAACGGGGCCCGGGCGTGCAGCAGGGCGTTGGTGACCAGCTCGGAGACCGCGAGCTCGGCACACTCGGCGAGCTCCGGGCGGCCGATGTCCCGGCACACCTCGGAGACCCAGTGGCGTGCGTCCTGCACGCCCCGAGGCCCCGGGCCGAGGGACAGTGCGGGCCTGCTCAGTGGCACGTGAATACTCCGCATGGCGATTGAGGGACGGTCGGTTCCAACGGCCGTCTACCCGGACCGGTGCCGAGACAAACCTCGGGCGCGGTCCACGGCGTGGCCGAGGTTTGGTTCCGCCGTGCTGGGGCGGGACAATGAGGGTCCGGGGGTCCGCCGGCACGACGTGATCTCGAGACTCTGCCGCATCGAAAGGTTCGACATGGCAAGCACCCAGTCGGAGCAGGCCACATCCCCGCGACACCAGGTCCTGGTCATCGGGTCGGGTTTCGGAGGTCTCTTCGGGACGAAGGCGCTGCGCCGCGCGGACGTCGAGGTCACGATGGTGGCAAAGACCACCCACCACCTCTTCCAGCCGCTGCTCTACCAGGTCGCGACCGGCATCCTCTCCGAGGGCGAGATCGCCCCGCCGACCCGCGAGGTGCTCAGCAGCCAGCGCAACGCCCAGGTCCTGCTCGGCGACGTCACCGACATCGACCTCGAGGCACGGACCGTCACCTCCCACGTGCTGGGCCGTGAGAACGTCACCTCCTACGACTCCCTCATCGTGGCGGCCGGGGCAGGCCAGTCCTACTTCGGCAACGACCAGTTCGCCGAGTTCGCCCCCGGCATGAAGAGCATCGACGACGCCCTCGAGCTGCGCGGCCGGATCTTCGGCGCCTTCGAGATGGCCGAGCTGGGCGCCCGGCGCGGGGACGACGTCGACCAGTTCCTGACCTTCGTGGTCGTCGGGGCGGGCCCGACCGGCGTGGAGATGGCTGGTCAGATCGCCGAGCTCGCCCACCGCACGCTGCGCCGCGACTTCCGCGCGATCAACACCCGCTCGGCCCGGGTCGTCCTCGTGGACGCCGCGCCGCAGGTGCTGCCGCCGTTCGGGGAGAAGCTCGGCGCCAAGGCCCAGAAGGAGCTCGAGGGTCTCGGGGTCGAGGTGCTGCTCGGTGCGATGGTGACCGACGTCGACGAGCGCGGCATCGAGATGAAGTACAAGGACGGTCGCGTCGAGCGGATCAACACCGTCACCAAGATCTGGGCCGCCGGGGTGCAGGCGAGCCCCCTGGGCCGGACCCTCTCGGAGCAGACCGGCGCCCCGCTGGACCGGGCCGGCCGGATCAGCGTCAACCCGGACCTCACCCTGCCCGGTCACCCCGAGGTGTTCGTGGTCGGCGACATGATCTCGCTGGACCACCTCCCCGGGGTCGCCCAGGTGGCCATCCAGGGCGCGAAGTACGCCGCGAAGACGATCGACGGCCGACTCAAGGACAAGCCCGCCCAGCCGCCGTTCAAGTACTTCGATAAGGGCTCGATGGCGATCATCAGCCGCTTCCGCGCGGTGGCCATGGTGGGCCGGCTGCGCCTGACCGGGGTCATCGCCTGGCTGATGTGGCTGGCCGTGCACCTCGTCTACATCACCGGCTTCAAGAACCGCATCACCGCCGTCCTGCACTGGTTCATCTCGTTCCTGGGCCGCGGCCGCTCCGAGCGCACCACCACCGAGCAGCAGATCTTCGCGCGCAGCGCGCTGGCGCGGCTCAAGCGTGGGGCCACCGACCTGGTCTCCCCTCCCGGGGCCTACGAGGCCGCCATGCAGGTCCTGGAGACGACGCGCCGCGCCGAGCTCGAGGCCCGGGCGGCCGAGGAGGCCCGCCTCACCGACGCCGGTGAGCGCGGCGTGTCCGCCGGCGAGCGAGCCTGAGGCCCCGCCCGGGTCGCCGGGTCTCGAGGCTCGGGCCTTGCGGCCCTCGCACCTCGACCAGCGGCCACTTGCTGGTTGAGGTGCGAGGCGCCTGAGCCTCGAAACCCCGTCACGTGAGGACCCCCCGCTGGTTGAGGTGTGAAGGCGCCTGAGCCTCGAAACCCCGCCACGTGAGGACCCCCCGCTGGTTGAGGTGTGAAGGCGCCCGGCGCCTGAGCCTCGAAACCCCGTCACGTGAGGACCCCCCGCTGGTTGAGGTGTGAAGGCGCCCGGCGCCTGAGCCTCGAAACCATGCCGACCGCAGGCGCGTTCTACACTCCGCGGGTGTCTGACTACGTGCGTGAGGACCTCTCCACCGTCGAGATCGAGCGGCAGCAGGCTCTCTACGCACCCCTCGCCCAGAGCATCCGCGAGCTGGCCGACGCGTCGATCCGCACCGAGGTCGACGACGCCGAGGTCCGAGCCGCGCAGGCCGCGATCGAGGCGGTCACGGCACGGCTGCGGACCCGCCAGCTGGAGGGCTCCTGGGGCGTCCGGTTCAACGGGCAGGGTGGACGCCGCGCGTGGGGCAACGCCGTCGTCGGCGTCCGCAACCCGGTCGCGCCACCCGTCGAGGTGCACAGTGACCCGTCGGGCCGCGCGTGGGCGGACTTCTTGCTCGGGGCGGCCTACGAGGGGCCGCCCGGACTCGTGCACGGCGGGGTCTCGGCCCTGGTTCTCGACCAGATGCTCGGGGAGGCGGCCGGGGCCGGCGGCAAGCCGGGGATGACCGGCACACTCACCGTGCGATACCGCCGTCCGACGCGGCTCGGTCCGCTGCGTGCCGAGGCCCACATCGACCGGGTCGAGGGCATCAAGACCTTCGTGGTCGGGCACCTCGCCGACGTCGACGGCGTCACCGTCCAGGCCGAGGGCGTGTTCATCCTGCCGCGCTGGGCGCGCACCTCCACGCCGGACGGCGAGCCGGCACTTTTCGAGTAGGCGGACTGCGATCGGCTCTCCGCGTGGGTCCGCCCGCGCTACTGAATTCGGTCCCTTTGCACTAGATACCGTCCGGAAATGTTGGGTAACGTCGCGTCTCGTCCACCCATCGGTGTCAGCTGCAGCCCCTCCGCGGGGCGCGTGATCACGGCGGTGGCGCACTCCGTCGGGTACCCCCCGGTGCCCCCCATCGACTGGGTCCGAGCGATCGGCGGCGTGCCCCGCTGGTCCGCGCAGTGACGCCTCCCCCCACCCTGTGGAGTTCTCCTCGTGCGTCTTTCTCGGTCCCGTCTCTCTGCCCTGCTCGCCAGTCTCGCCCTCGCCCTGCCGATGGCCGGCGTCGCCACGGTCGCCACGTCCCCGGCCGAGGCCGCGGGCGCCCAGCGGCTCAAGGTCGCCACCTACAACGTCCGGGCCGGGGTCTCGACCTCCACCTTCCGGCGCGTGGTCGACGACCTGCTGCCCTACGCCGGGGTGATCGGTCTCCAGGAGGTCAACAGCCACGAGAAGGAGGCCGTGCTGGGCGGCCTGCGGTCGAGGGGCTGGGGCTACTTCCGGGCCTCGCGTGGCTCCGGTGAGCAGAACCCGGTGCTGTGGCGGACCTCGCGGTTCTCGAAGATCTCCGCGCGCAGCGTCAAGACGGCCGGCGCCCGGGCCGGGGTGGGCGCCCACTACGCCACCGTCGTCCGCCTCCGGGTCCGCGCCACCGGCCAGAAGATCGCGATCGTCAACGTGCACCTGCCCCCCGGCGCGATCAAGGGCGGGCTCCCGAGCCGCTCGAACCCCGGCCGCTTCGACCGGTACGCCGACGAGCTGGTCGCCACCAGGCGCGTCGCTCAGGCCGAGCGTCGCGTGGGCTCCACCCGGCGGCGGGTGTTCGTCACCGGTGACCTCAACTCAGCGTGGGTCGCGGACCGCAAGCACCTGCACCGTCGGCTGCCCATCCGCATCTTCCGCGGCGCCGACATGCCCTCGATGTGGGCCACCGAGCGTCCCTCCGGGGGCCGCGGCACCCACGAGTCGTCGCTCATCGACCAGGTCTACTCCCAGAAGAAGGCCCTCGACTCGCGGGTCCTCTTCGGCATCAGGGGCTCGGACCACTTCCCCGCGCTGGCCACCTACGCGGCTCGGTAGCCCGCAGCGGACGGCGGTCGGCGCAGTGGGCCCCGTGGGACTCGAACCCACAACCAAGAGATTAAAAGTCTCCTGCTCTGCCGATTGAGCTAGAGGCCCGGGGGTTCCACTCTTCAATCGACGGAATCCTCTACGGGACCCTCCACGGAATGGAACTTGCGTGGAAGCCTAGTTGGGGCTCCGCCTGACCGTCCCGCTGGCCCGGTGTCGGAGACGGACATGGGCGCTTGGACACAGGAGCCTGTGATCTGTCAGCCGCCCGCCGTCGCACTACCGGTGGTCCTCAGAAGTCGCGCAGACGCTTCCGCTTCTCGACCGGCTTCGCTGCGCCCGGTTCATCCAGGCGGGTTCCGTAAGCCGACGAGCCCCTACCGGAGCGCGGCCGGCATGTTGTGCGTGCCCTCCTTCCCGTGCTGAGGCCGGGACGCACGCGGCGAGTTCGGGTCCCCGCGCGTTCTTGTGGAGAATCGGCACGGGCTGATCGAGTCGATCAGCTGCCGACGACGTAGGAGAGGAGCGAGAGCCTCGATGTGTCACCGTGAACACGATGCGGCCGGTCGCCGGGCCACTCGCCCAGGTCGCGGACACCCTGACCGCTCAGCAGGCCGGGAGGAAGCGCTTCCCGAGAGTGTGCACCGCCGGTGACTGACCAACCCGAGCAGGACTCGGACCAGCAGCACCCAGACGATCGAGCTTGCCACGAGCAGACATCGGTCGACGTCGTCATCGTCGGCGCTGGCATCAGCGGCCTTGCCGTCGCCGACGCGCTGACCCGCTCGGGCATGGACGTAGCTGTCCTGGAGGCCCGCCATCGCACCGGCGGTCGACTCCTCAGCACGCCGCTCGACCTGGGGGCCACGTGGTTCTGGGACGGCGAGCGCCGGGTTCGCGCGCTGACCGAGCGGTTCGGCGTGGCCACGTTCTCCCAGCATCTGGTCGGCGACACGATCGTGGAGGACCTGCGTGGCGTCCAGCGGTACGCCGGCAACATGATCGACGCTCCGTCGTACCGCTACGCCGGCGGTGCGGCCACGCTGACCGACGCTCTGGCCGCGAGTCTGCCCGCCGGCACGCTTCGCCTCGACCATCCGGTCGAGAGGATCTCCCTGGTCGCGGCGTCGATCACCACGAGCCAGGCGCCCACCGTGGACGTCACGGCTCGCGGACGCACCTGGCGGGCACGTCACGTGGTCCTCGCCGTCCCCCCTGCGATCGCCGTCGACACCATCGAACTCCCGGCCGAGCTGCCGCCCGAGCTGAGCCGGCTGGCTGCTGCAACGCCGGTGTGGATGGGACAGGTGGTGAAGATCGTCGCGGTCTACGACGAGCCCTTCTGGCGACGTGACGGCCTCGCGGGGGCCGCCGCGAGTCGACGCGGGCCGATGCAGGAGATCCACGACATGTCCGGCCCCGAAGGGTACCCAGCCGCCCTGTTCGGGTTTGCCCCCGCTGCACTCATCGACGCCGATGCGGACCGGGCCGTGCGTGATCAGCTCATCCGGATGTTCGGTCCGCGAGCGTCCGACCCGCTGCGCATCACGATCGCGAACTGGAGCACCGAGAAGTGGACGAGCCTTGCTCCGAGAGTCGCTGACTCCGGGTCAACCGGTCCGGCACCCATCGCCTACGGCCTCTTCGGTCACCCCGACTACCAGCAGCCGGGCCTCGACGGGCGACTGCACTGGGCCGCGACCGAGACCGCGACCGTCTACCCCGGTCACGTCGAGGGCGCACTGGAAGCCGCCGAGCGCGCCGTCGCAGCCATCCGCACAGGTCTGGTCGGACGGCCCGACCAGCAGCGCATCTGAGGACACCGCACCGCGTCCACCCGCGAGGGGCACGAAGGCGCGACGTCCCGCGGGACCGTTCCCGGCTGACTCCCGCCGTCCGCCGTTCCCCTTGGGCGACAGCGCCGGAGCAGACGCCGGTCGCCGCTCGGCGTCCGGGAACTATGGCCGATCGGACCCTGTCCTCGCTCGCCGGGGCGTCTAGGGTCTGGTGTCATGACCCGTGCCCCCTGGCCCCGGCGGTCGGCCCGGGGCTCGTTGCGCCGGACCGTCGTCCTGCTGCTCGCGAGCAGCGTCGCGCTGGCGACGGCGCTGCCGGCCGACGCCGCCAAGGTGGCCGCCCTCCCGCCGCGCGTCTTCGGCGTGGCGCTGCCGGGTGCCCCGAGCGACCTCCGGGCCCTCGGCACCCTCACCGAGCAGCTGGGCCGGGCGCCGGGCTCCGTCACGTGGTATGCCGCATGGTCGAGCAACGGCGACTTCCCGGCCGCCGACGCCGCGAGGATCGCCGCCACCGGAGCCACCCCCGAGGTGACCTGGGAGCCCTGGGACCCCGCTCTGGGTGTCGACCAGCCGGCGTTCGCGCTCGACCGGATCACCGCGGGCGACCACGACGCCTACCTGAGCAGGTGGGCGACCCAGATCCGCAGCTACGCCAAGCCCGTCACCGTGCGTCTCGCCCACGAGATGAACGCCGGCTGGTACCCGTGGTCGGAGCAGGTCAACGGCAACGGGGCCGGCGACTACGCGGCGGCCTGGCGTCACGTGGTCGACCTCTTCCGCGCCAAGCGCGTCCGGAACGTCACCTGGCGCTGGGCGCCCAACGTCCCCTACGACGGCTCCGCCCCGCTGCCCGCGCTTTACCCCGGCGACGCCTACGTCGACCAGCTCGCCCTCGACGGCTACAACTGGGCGACCTTGCACGACGGGTCGACGTGGCGGTCCTTCGCGCAGGTCTTCGGGCCCGGACTGACCGCGCTGCGCTCCCTCAGCGCTCGACCGGTCTACATCGGCGAGGTGGGCTGCCCCGAGGCCGGCGGCGACAAGGCGGCCTGGGTCGCCGACATGTTCGCGGTCCTGCAGTCCCATCCCGAGATCCGGGGCGTCACGTGGTTCTCCTTCGAGAAGGAGGCCGACTGGCGTATCGACTCCTCCCCGGCGTCGCTCTCGGCCTTCGCCTCAGGGCTGACGACCTTCCGCTGAGGGCCTCCTCGAGGTCGGCCTCGACCGGGCCTCCGACGCCCTCCTCGCGACGCGCAGATGCTCAGCCGGAGTGTCCCCGGACCCGGAAGGTCCGCTCGAGGGTGGCCGTCGAGGAGTTCCCGGCGTACAGCTCGATCGTGCCGGGCTCCACGACGAACTTCCCCCGGTTGTCGTAGAAGCCGAAGTCGCTGCGGTCGATCGTGAAGCTGACCCGCCGGGAGGCACCGGGCTCCAGCGTCACCCGTTGGAACCCGCGCAGGCGACGCACGGGCTGCGAGATGCTCGCCACCGGGTCGTGCAGGTACAGCTGGGCCACGTCGTCGCCCGCCCGGGCGCCGGTGTTGGTCAGCGTCATCGAGGCGACGACCTTGTCCCGCGGTCCCGCGGACCTGCGGTCGAGGGTGAAGGCCGAGACCCGGAACGAGGTGTAGCTCAGCCCGAATCCGAACGGGAACAGCGGGTCACAGGTGCGCAGGTCCCGGTAGCGGGAGACGTACTTCTGCGTGACGTCGCACGGTCGGCCGGTCGGCTCGTGGTTGTAGTAGATCGGCACCTGGCCCAGGGCCTGCGGGAACGAGACCGGCAGCTTGCCCCCGGGGTTGACCGCGCCGAAGACCACGTCGGCCACCGCGTTGCCCGCCTCCACACCCGGGAACCACGCCTCGAGGATCGCCGGCGAGGAGGCCACCACGTCCGGGAGGGTGAGGGGGCGTCCGTTGAAGAGCACCACCGCGAACGGCGTACCGGTGGCCGCTACGGCGTCGATCAGCGCCTGCTGGCGGCCGGGCAGGTCGAGCGTCGAGCGGGCGGCGGCCTCGGCGCTCATCTCGCGCGTCTCGCCGACCGCGAGGACGACCTGGTCGGCGGCCCGGGCCGCCGCGACGGCGTCGGCGAAGCCGTCCTCGCCGGGGCAGTCGTCGGCCGGGTCGTAGGCGGGGGGCTCGTCGTTGCTCAGCGTGCAGCCCGGCGTGTACGTCGCGCCCGGGCTCTGCGCCCGGATGCCCTCGAAGAGGCTGACCGCGTCGGCGTCCTCGCCACGGCCCCACCAGGGGCCGAGCATGTCGTGCTGGTCGTCACCGAGCGGGCCGATCACCGCGGTCCGGCGGGTCGGGTCGAGGGGCAGGGTCTGGTCGTCGTTCTTGAGCAGCACCATGGACCGGGAGGCAGCCCGGCGGGCGGCCCGGCGGTCGGAGGGCTTGAGGAAGCTCGCCGGGTCCGCGGCGGCGGCCTGGTCGACGTACGGGTTCTCGAACAGCCCCGCCCGGAACTTCACCCGCAGGATCCGGCGTACGGCGTCGTCGAGGCGCGCCCGGGTGATCCGGCGCGAGGCGAGCAGTTGGCGCCCGTAGTCGCGGATCGTGGTGCTGACCATCTCGGAGTCGGTGCCGGCCATCAGTGCGTTCGCCCCGGCCTCGGGGCCGTCCGCGGCCGTGCCGTGGCCGCACGAGCCCTCGTCGGGGGTCCTCGGTGGGCAGGCCCGGGTCTCGGTGACAGCGGTGTAGTCGCTCTCGATGAATCCGTCGAAGCCCCACTCCTTCTTCAGGATGTCGGTCTCGGTGTACTTGTTGGCACAGCCGGGCACGCCGTTGAGGGAGTTGAACGAGCACATCACCGTGTCGGCGCCGGCGTCGACCGCCGCCTTGAACGGGGGCAGGTAGAGGTTGCGCAGTCGCTGCTCGGACAGGTCGGTGGTGTTGTAGTCGCGCCCACCCTCGGGCTCGCCGTAGGCGACGAAGTGCTTGACGCTGGCGACGACCCGGCGGGACTTCGCGTAGTCGGCGCCCTGGGAGCCCTTGACGCTGGCGGCGGCGAGGACGGAGCCGAGGTAGGGGTCCTCGCCGTTGCCCTCGACGATCCGGCCCCAGCGCGGCTCGTGGGAGACGTCGACCATCGGCGCGTAGACCTGCTTGAGGCCGACGACCGCGGACTCCCGGGCCCCGATCCTGCTCGAGGTGTGGGCGACATCGGGATCGAAGGAGCTGGCGGCACCGAGCGGCACCGGGAAGATCGTGCGGTAGCCGTGGATGGTGTCGAAGGCGAAGAGGATCGGGATGTGCAGGCGGGACTGCTCGACCGCGACGTGCTGGAGGTGGTTGATCTTCGCGGGGTCGGTGAGGCTGAACACGCCGCCGACGCCCTTCTCGGCGTCCGCGTCGGTCACCTGGTTGTCCGCGAGGAGCTGCACCTGCTGCAGCTTCTCGGCGGTCGTCATCCTCGCCACCAGGGCGTTGACCTTGCGCTCGATCCCGGGCCGGGGGGCCTGTCGGGTCGACGCCAGCGCCGTCTCGTCGCTCGACGGTGAGGGGGCCGGGGCGCTGCTGGCCACCGTGGTCACCGTCAGGACCGCTGCCGCCAGAGTGGCTGCTCCTGCGAATCTCTTCATCGAGCACCTCGTCCATCGACCCGTGGTGTGACCCGTTTCACATTCACTGGGCAGATTGGAGTCTGTCCCTCGGGGCCGGCGAGGGCAAGGCCCGCCCGTCTCCTCCCTGTCGCCTCCGCCGGCCCTGAGACCTGGCGGCCGGGGCGGCCCCCCTCCCGAGGGTGACGACCGGCCGAGCGGGCGCGCAACCTGCTGCGGCGGCGACCCGTTCCTCGCCCCAGAACGGTGCCGATGCGCTCGGGGAACGGTCCGAAAGCCCGGAGGACACGAGGTGTTCACCGTCGCCCTGGAAGAAAAGGTCGCCGCAAATGCCTGCCACGGCCAATGCCTTGGTACTGTCTTGCTCAGCAACAGGTGCAAGTCTCAGCAGGTCTGACGCCCGCGGAGTTTTGTGATCCAACGGCGTTTCGTTCTTGTGGTGCCAGATTCCACATGTCGGAGCGACGTGTCACCGCATCTGATGCGGGGCCGTTGAAGTGATGGCCTCACGCACCGATATAGGAGTACAGAGCAATGGCTCAAGGCACCGTGAAGTGGTTCAACGCCGAGAAGGGTTTCGGCTTCATTGCGCAGGAGGACGGCGGCGACGACGTTTTCGTGCACTACTCGGCGATTCAGACCCAGGGCTACAAGTCCCTGGACGAGAACCAGAAGGTCGAGTTCGACGTCACGCAGGGCCCGAAGGGTCCTCAGGCGGAGAACGTCCGCGCGGTCTGATCTGACGCGTAGAGGCCCGGACAGCACCTGTCCACCAGGTCCTCAGCGAGGCTCCACCCCTCCGGGGGTGGGGCCTCGTGCCCATTTGGGGGGTCTGGATGGCCCGGACGGGTCAGATTTGCCGGTCCGTGTTTCACGGACCGTCGGTTCGGGCACCCTTGTCGCCGGGGGCCATGACCGGATGGACATGCAAGGGAGCGATCCAAGGTGCACGATCAGTTCGATGTCACCCTCGAGGACGCCGATCTTCTCGGCGAGGTCGAGCTCACGACCAACCTGATCATCGCGGCGACCGAGGCGGACGAGCGCCTGTCCACCAGCCAGATCGACGAGATCCTCGGCGTCGACGACAAGACCCGTCGCGCGAGCTGATCTCCCGGAGCCGGACCCGCCCTTGAACCGGGTACCCCATAGGGGTATCGTTCCCGGCATGGAGGACCAGGCCCAGCCTGCCCACGAGCACGGCTACATCCACCGCAAGGACGACTACCTCAAACGGCTGCGCCGCATCGAGGGTCAGGCCCGGGGCCTGCAGCGCATGGTCGAGGACGAGAAGTACTGCATCGACATCCTCACCCAGGTCGCGGCGATGACGAAGGCCCTCCAGGCCGTCTCCCTCGGCCTCCTCGAGGAGCACCTGAGCCACTGCGTCCTCGACGCCGCCCGCACCGGGGAGGCCGAGGGCCGGGCGAAGATCGACGAGGCCATGGAGGCCGTCGCACGACTCGTGCGGTCCTGAGCCGCCGAGCACCCCTACCCCGAGGAGAGCACCGATGAGCGAGACCAGCACCTACACCGTCACCGGCATGACCTGCGGCCACTGCGTCGCCTCGGTCACCGAGGAGATCACCGGGATCGACGGGGTCACGGCCGTCGAGGTCGTCCTCGAGTCCGGCACCGTCACCGTCTCCAGCAGTACCCCGCTCGAGCGCTCGACCGTCGAGGCGGCCGTGACCGAGGCGGGGTACGCGCTGGTCTGAGCACAGAGGAGCCCACGCATGAGCGTGACGGGTGAGCAGCACGCCACCACCGACGTCGAGCTGGCGATCACCGGGATGACCTGCGCCTCCTGCGCCAACCGGATCGAGCGCAAGCTCAACAAGCTCGACGGGGTCGTCGCCACGGTCAACTACTCGACCGAGAAGGCGAAGGTCAGCTATCCGGCGACCCTCACCCCCGACGACCTGCTCGCCACCGTGTCGTCGGCGGGGTACGCCGCGCGGCTGCCGGCCCCAGCGGCGCAGGAGACCGACCCCGGTGCGGCCGCCGACGCCGGGGACCCGGACCCGACCGGGGTCGACCCGCTGCGGCAGCGGCTGGTCATCTCCGCCGCGCTGACCCTCCCGGTCGTGCTGCTCTCGATGATCCCCGTGCTGCAGTTCACCAACTGGCAGTGGGCCGCGCTCACCCTGGCCTCCCCGGTCGTCGTGTGGGGCGCCTGGCCGTTCCACCGGGCCGCCTGGACCAACCTGCGCCACGGCGCGACGACCATGGACACCCTGGTCTCGCTCGGCGTCCTCGCGGCGTTCGCGTGGTCGCTGGTGGCGCTGTTCCTCGGCACCGCCGGCATGCCCGGCATGACCCACGCGTTCCGTCTCACCGTCGAGCGCAGCGACGGACTGGGCAACATCTACCTCGAGGCCGCCACCGGCGTCACTACGTTCCTCCTGGCCGGGCGCTGGTTCGAGAAGCGCGCCAAGCGCCGCTCCGGCGCTGCCCTGCGCGCGCTGATGTCGCTGGGGGCCAAGCAGGTCAGCGTGCTGCGCGACGGCGTCGAGCAGCAGGTCCCCGCCGAGCAGCTCGCCGTCGGCGACGAGTTCGTCGTCCGCCCCGGGGAGAAGATCGCCACCGACGGCTCCGTCACCAGCGGTACCTCCGCCGTGGACGCCTCGATGCTCACCGGCGAGCCCGTGCCGGTCGAGGTCGGTCCCGGCGACGAGGTCACCGGCGCGACCGTCAACGCCGGCGGCCGGCTGGTCGTGCGCGCCACCCGCGTGGGCGCCGACACCAAGCTGGCCCAGATGGCGCGCCTCGTCGAGGACGCCCAGAACGGGAAGGCCGAGGTGCAGCGCCTCGCCGACCGGGTCTCGGGCATCTTCGTGCCCGTCGTCATCGCGCTCTCCCTGCTCACCCTGGCCGGCTGGCTGGTGCTCGGCGGTGGGCCGACGGCCGCCTTCACCGCCGCGGTCGCGGTGCTGATCATCGCCTGCCCCTGCGCGCTCGGGCTGGCCACGCCCACCGCGCTGATGGTCGGCACCGGTCGCGGCGCCCAGCTGGGCATCCTGATCAAGGGCCCCGAGGTGCTGGAGTCGACGCGCCGCGTCGACACCGTCGTGCTCGACAAGACCGGCACCGTCACCACCGGCCGGATGAGCCTGGTCGACGTGGTGCCGGCGGCCGGCGAGGCCGAGGACGTCGTCCGCCGCCTGGCCGCCGCGGTCGAGTCGGCCTCCGAGCACCCGGTGGCTCGCGCGATCGCCGCCGGCGCCCACGCCGACAAGGTCCCGGTGCCGGCCGTGACCGACTTCGCCAACCTCGAGGGGCTGGGGGTGCGGGGCACGGTGCAGGGCCACGACGTGCTCCTCGGCCGCCCGCGCCTGCTCGCCGACGAGGGGGCCCCGCTCGACGCCCACCTCGCGGGCGTCGTGGACGACGCCCAGGCCCACGGCCGCACCGCGGTCGCCGTGGCGTGGGACGGTCGCGCCCGTGGCGTCCTGGTGGTGGCCGACACGATCAAGCCCACCTCCGCGGAGGCGGTCCGTGGCCTGCGGGGACTCGGCCTGACCCCGGTGCTGCTCACCGGGGACAACGACCGCGCGGCCCGGGCGGTCGCGGCCGAGCTGGGCATCGAGCGGGTCGTGGCCGACGTCCTCCCGGCGGGCAAGGTCGACGTCGTCCGCCGGCTCCAGGAGGAGGGCCACGTCGTGGCCATGGTCGGCGACGGCGTGAACGACGCCGCGGCCCTGGCGCAGGCCGACCTCGGCCTCGCGATGGGCACCGGCACCGACGTCGCGATCGAGGCCAGCGACCTGACGCTCGTGCGCGGCGACCTGCGGGTCGCGGTCGACGCGGTGCGCCTGGCCCGGCGGACCCTCGCCACGATCCGCGGCAACCTGTTCTGGGCCTTCGCCTACAACGTGGCCGCCCTGCCACTGGCCGCGGCCGGCCTGCTGAACCCGATGCTCGCGGGGGCGGCGATGGCGTTCTCGTCCGTGTTCGTGGTCACCAACAGCCTGCGCCTGCGCCGCTTCCGCTGACCCGGGTCCGGGTCGGCGGCGCGTCGCGAGTCCCGTCCCGCGGCCGGTCCCACGCCTACTGTGGACAGCATGAGCCTGGCGATCGGGATCGACGACGTGGTGAAGACGTTCGGCGACGTGCGGGCCCTGGACGGCCTCGATCTGCACGTGGCCACCGGCGAGGTGCACGGCTTCGTCGGGCCGAACGGCTCGGGCAAGTCGACCACGATGAGGGTGCTGCTGGGCATGCTGCGCGTCGACGCGGGGGCGGTCACGCTTCTCGACGGTGATCCGTGGCGCCAGGCCGCCACCCTGCACCGGCGGCTCGCCTACGTCCCCGGCGACGTCAACCTGTGGCCCAACCTGACCGGGGGAGAGGTGATCGACCTGCTGGGCCGGCTGCGCGGTGGCCTGGACGAGCGCAGGCGCGCAGAGATGCTCGAGCGGTTCGAGCTGGACCCCAGCAGGAGGGCGCGGACCTACTCCAAGGGGAACCGTCAGAAGGTCGCCCTGGTCGCCGCGCTCTCGTCCCACGCCGAGCTGCTGCTGCTCGACGAGCCGACCGCCGGCCTGGACCCGCTGATGGAGGCGGCCTTCCAGGAGTGCGTGCACGAGGCGGTGACGGACGGCGTCACGATCCTGCTCTCCAGCCACATCCTGGCCGAGGTCGAGGCACTCTGCGACAAGGTGAGCATCATCCGGGCCGGGCGCACCGTGCAGAGCGGCACCCTCGCCGACCTGCGCCACCTCACCCGCACGACGGTCGTCGCGGAGACCAGTGCTCGGGTCGAGGGCCTCGCCGCCGTGCCGGGCGTGCACAACCCGGAGGTCCGGGACGGTCGGGTCACCTTCGACGTGGACACCGACCATCTGGACGCCGCCATGAGCCTGCTCGCCGCGGCCGGGATCACCTCGCTGACCGCGCATCCGCCCACTCTCGAGGAGCTCTTCCTGCGGCAGTACGGCGACGAGGTCACCGCGTGACTGCCTTCGCCGGCACCTGGCAGCTGACCCGCCTGATCCTGCGCCGGGACCGGATCCGGTTGCCGACCTGGATCGTCGCGCTCTCCGCGCTGATCGGCGCGACGGCGCTGGCGATTCCGGGGCTCTACACGACACCGGCCGCCATCGCCGGCTACGCCCGCATCGCCGACTCGGCCGCCACCCGGTTGTTGAGCGGCCGCCCCGACGGACTGGACAACGTCGGCGCGATCACGTCGTACGAGGTGTCGGTCACGGGGCTGGTCGCGGTCGCGCTGATGATGATCTTCCTGGTGGTGCGGCACACCCGGGCCGAGGAGGAGACCGGGCGTGCGGAGCTGCTGCGGGCGACCGTCACCGGGCGGCACGCCGGCACCGCCGCGGCGATGGTCGTGGCCAGCGCGGCCTGTCTGCTGCTCGGGGTGCTGGACGCCCTGCTGATGATGGGTGGCGACCTGGAGGCCGCGGGTTCCGTGCTGCACGGCGCGACCCTCGCCGCCACCGGGCTGGTCTTCACCGCGGTGGCGGCGGTGACCGCCCAGGTCACGGTCTCCGCCCGCGGAGCGCGCGGCATCGCGGGGGCCGTCCTGGCCTTCTGCTTCGTCGTTCGCGGGCTCGGCGACGTCTTCGACAATGCGCTCACCTGGGCCTCCCCGCTCGGCTGGGCCCTGATGGGCCAGCCGTACGGCGCCGCCCGCTGGTGGGTGCTGGTGCCGCTGGTGCTGCTCGCCGTGGCCTGCTTCGTGCTCGCCTCGTGGCTGACGGCGCACCGCGACGCCGGTGGTGGCCTGCTGCACCCGCGGCCCGGCCCTCCCCGGGCCCGGGCGTCGTTGGGCACCGCGACCGGCATGGCCTGGCGCCTGCAGCGCGCCAGTGTCCTCTGGTGGGGGGCCGGGCTGACGTTGTTCGGCTGGCTCGCCGGTGCGATCGGACCCGAGGTGGACAAGATGCTCGAGTCCAACCCGGAGCTCCAGCAGTTCTTCGACGTCGCGGGTGGGAGCCCGGCTGACGCGTTCCTGGCCACGATGTTCGCGCTGCTCGCCGTGGCGGCGTCCGGCTTCTCGGTGGCGTCGGTGAACCGGCTGCACACCGAGGAGGCCGCCGGACGGGCCGAGGCGCTGCTCTCCACCGGGCTCTCGAGGACCCGGTGGATGCTCGGTTCCCTGACCGTGACGCTGCTGAGCACCGTCGGGCTGATGCTGCTGGCCGCCCTGGCCGCCGCCGTCGGGTTCCGGCTCACCGACGCCGAGTCAGTGGGCTTCGGGCGCATCCTGGCCGCCGGTGCCGTGCTGATCCCGGGCACGCTCGTGCTGGCCGGGATCGCCGTGCTGATCACGGGCTGGTGGCCGCGCCGTGCGCCGCTCGCCTTCCTGTTCGTGGTCTTCGCGTTCGTCCAGGTCTACCTGAGCGCCCTGCTCTCCTTCCCGGACTGGGTCAGCGCGCTGTCGCCGTTCGACCACCTGCCGCTGATGCCGGTCGAGCCGTTCGCGGCCGGCCCGACGTTCGGCGTGCTGGCGCTGGCCCTGGCGCTGGCCGCGCTGGGCATCGTGGGGTTGCGCCGCCGAGACATCGCCTGAGCAGGCAGTTCGCCGATTCGGGCCCTTCCTCGCGCGGCGGTAGATTGGCCGCCTATGGCTGTTCACGAGGACGTACGACCCCGGCGCACGTTCGCGGTGATCAGCCACCCCGATGCCGGCAAGTCGACGCTCACCGAGGCGCTCGCCCTGCACGCCTCGGTGATCTCCGAGGCGGGTGCCGTGCACGGCAAGGCCGGGCGCCGCGGCACCGTCTCGGACTGGATGGAGATGGAGCGCGCCCGCGGCATCTCCATCACCTCCGCGGCCCTGCAGTTCACCTACCGCGACCACGTGGTCAACCTCGTCGACACCCCCGGCCACTCCGACTTCTCCGAGGACACCTACCGGGTGCTCTCGGCGGTCGACTCCGCGGTGATGCTGGTCGACGCCGCCAAGGGCCTCGAGCCGCAGACGCTCAAGCTCTTCCAGGTGTGCGCCCACCGCGGCATCCCGGTGATCACGATCATCAACAAGTGGGACCGTCCGGGTCTCGACCCGCTCGAGCTGATGGACTCCATCGAGAAGCAGATCAAGCTCAAGCCGACCCCGCTGACCTGGCCGGTGGGGGAGTCCGGGGACTTCCGCGGCGTCCTCGACCGGCGTACCGGCGGCTTCGTCCAGTTCACCCGGACGGCGGGCGGCGCCACCCGCGCCCCCGAGAAGCACCTCGACGCCGACCAGGCCGAGACGATCGAGGGCGACGCCTGGCGCAACGCGCGGGAGGAGCACGAGCTGCTCGCCGCCGACGACGCCGACCACGACCAGGACCAGTTCCTGGCCGGGCGCACCACGCCGGTGCTGTTCGCCTCGGCGCTGCAGAACTTCGGGGTGGCACAGCTGCTGGAGATCCTCCTGGAGCTGGCCCCCTCGCCGCACGAGTCGCCGGCCCTCGACGGCGTTGTGCGCCGCGTCGACGACGACTTCAGTGCCTTCGTCTTCAAGGTGCAGTCCGGCATGGACACCGCGCACCGTGACCGGTTGGCCTACGCCCGGGTCTGCTCGGGCGTCTTCGAGCGAGGCATGGTCGTCACCCACGCCGAGACCGGTCGCCCCTTCGCCACCAAGTACGCCCAGGCGGTCTTCGGCCGCGAGCGCTCGTCGGTCGAGACCGCCTTCCCCGGTGACGTGATCGGCCTGGTGAACGCCAACTCGCTGCGTGTCGGCGACACCATCTACGCCGGCGAGCCGGTGCGCTACCCACCGATCGCCAGCTTCGCGCCCGAGCACTTCGCCACGGTGCGCGCCGTCGACTCCGGGCGCTACAAGCAGTTCCGCAGCGGCATCGAGCAGCTCGACCAGGAGGGCGTGGTGCAGGTCCTGCGCTCCGACCTGCGGGGCGCGCAGTCCCCGGTGCTCGCCGCGGTCGGCCCGATGCAGTTCGAGGTCGTCCTGGCCCGGATGGAGTCGGAGTTCAAGGCGCCGGTGCGCCTCGAGCGGCTCGACTACAGCGTGGCCCGGCGTACCGACGCCGCCGGCGCCGAGGCGCTGCGGGGCATCCGCAGCATCGAGGTGCTGGCCAGGTCCGACGGCAGCCACCTCGCCCTGTTCCCCGACCAGTGGCGCGCCAAGACCGTCACCCGCGACCACCCCGACGTGCTGCTCGAGGCCCTGCCCGCCAGCACCGGTTGACCCCACATCTGTGTAGTACTCCCATTCGCCCGACGAAAGTAGTGCCATGAGCCACCCCCACCCCGAGCTCCAGAAGCCGCCGAAGCTGCCGAGCAACGGCCTGCGCATCACCGGTCTCGGCGGCCTCGGCGAGATCGGCCGCAACATGACGGTCTTCGAGCACCAGGGTTCCCTGCTGATCGTCGACTGCGGCGTGCTGTTCCCCGAGGAGCACCAGCCCGGCGTCGACGTGATCCTGCCCGACTTCAGCTCCATCCGGGACCGCCTCGACAAGGTCGTCGGCATCGTGCTCACCCACGGCCACGAGGACCACATCGGCGGCGTCCCGTACCTGCTGCGCGAGCGCCCGGACATTCCCCTGATCGGCTCGCGGCTCACGCTCGCGTTCATCAAGGAGAAGCTGAAGGAGCACAACATCCGCCCCGTGCTCCAGGAGGTCGTCGCGGGCGACCACGCCGACCTGGACAAGTTCGACTGCGAGTTCTTCGCCGTCAACCACTCCATCCCCGACGGTCTCGCCGTCGCCATCCGGACGTCGGCCGGCCTGGTGCTGCACACCGGCGACTTCAAGATGGACCAGTTCCCGCTGGACAAGCGGATCACCGACCTGCGCGGCTTCGCCCGCCTCGGCGACGAGGGCGTGGACCTGTTCCTCACCGACTCGACCAACGCCGAGGTGCCCGGGTTCACGCTCCCCGAGCGGGACCTCGGCCCGGCCATCGAGCAGGTCTTCCGCACCGCCCCGCGGCGGGTGATCGTCTCCAGCTTCGCCAGCCACGTGCACCGCATCCAGCAGGTCCTGGACCTCTCCCACGCGCACGGGCGCAAGGTCGCCTTCGTGGGCCGGTCGATGGTCCGCAACATGGGCATCGCCCAGGACCTCGGCTACCTCGACGTGCCCCCGGGCCTGATCGTGCCGCTGGCCCAGCTCGAGAAGATGCCGGCCAACAAGGCGACGCTGATCTGCACCGGCTCGCAGGGTGAGCCGATGGCCGCCCTGGCCCGGATGGCCAACCGTGACCACAAGATCCGGGTCGGCGAGGGTGACACGATCCTGATGGCCAGCTCGGCCGTTCCCGGCAACGAGAACGCGATCTCCGGGCTGATCAACGGCCTGACCCGCTGGGGCGCCAACGTCGTCCACAAGGGCAACGCCAAGGTGCACGTCTCGGGCCACGCCAGCGCCGGCGAGCTCGTCTACTGCTACAACATCGTCAAGCCCAGGAACGTCATGCCGGTGCACGGCGAGTGGCGCCACCTCAAGGCGAACGCCGACCTGGCCATCGCCACCGGGGTCGCCAAGGACCACGTCGTGATCGCCGAGGACGGCGTCGTCGTCGACCTGGTCGCCGGCCACGCCAAGATCGTCGGCAAGGTCGCCGCCGGCAACATCTACGTCGACGCGCAGACCGTCGGTGGCGTGACCGAGGTGCACCTCAAGGACCGCCGCACGCTGGGCGAGGAGGGCGTGGTCACGGTGCTGGCGATCGTGGACGCCGACTCCGGCACGCTGGCCGACCCGCCGGACTTCCTGGTGCGCGGCTTCGCCCACGAGCCGAACGCCTTCGACGGTGCCATCGAGGTGATGAACCGGACGCTGAAGCACGCGGCCTCCGAGGGCATCGGCGACGCCCACCAGATCGAGCAGATGCTGGCCCGCGACATCGGCCGGTGGGCGCTGAAGACGTTCCGTCGCCGCCCGCTGATCATCCCGGTCGTCATCGACGCGTAGGTCGGCTCGCCGGGTCTCGAGGCTCAGGCGCCGGGGCGCCTTCGCACCTCGACCAGCGGGATGAACCCTCCCGTTGGTCGAGGTGTGAGGAGCGTCAGCGACGAGCCTCGAGACCCTCCCGTTGGTCGAGGTGTGAGGAGCGTCAGCGACGAGCCTCGAGACCCGGTGACGTGCGTACCGGGGGGTGGGTAGGGCCCTGGCTGGGTCTCGAGGTTCCGGCGCCGGGGCGCCGTCGCACCTCGACCAGCGGGATGAACCCGTCTCGGCGGTCGAGGTGTGAGGAGCGTCAGCGACGAGCCTCGAGACCCTCCCGTTGGTCGAGGTGTGAGGAGCGTCAGCGACGAGCCTCGAGACCCGGTGACGTGCGCCGCCTCAGCAGGTCGCGAACAGGAGAGGCCCGGTGCTGAGGTCGGAGAGCACGTACGTTCCCTGCTTCGGCACCAGGTCGAGGACGACGTCGCGACCCTCGGCGGTGGTGGAGGCGACCTCGAAACGGTCGCTGAAGTCGCCGCCCTGTCCCGGTGCGGGACCGGCCGCGAGCGCCGCCCGGGTGTCGGCGTTGGTGCGGGCCTGCTCGTCGTTCTCGAAGGAGAGCACCACGCGGACGTGCCCACCGGGCTGGTTCGACATCGCGAAGCCGGTGACCGGGTTCACCTTTCCGGCGCCGGCCAGCAGCTGAGCGGCCTGCTCCTGGTCGGCCGGGTCCGCCTGCCCCATGGCCAGCTGCGAGCACGCGTGGTCGCTGTCGTAGATCGCCGCGTTCAACGCGCCTCCGGAGGCGGTGGCCACATGGGCCAGCTCCCCCCCGGCGCCACCCCCGTCACCCCTGTCGTCACCCCTGACGTGCCCGACGGCCTCCCGGAGGTAGCCGGCGGTGTCACTGGCCAGCACGAGCCCGTCGGCGGCGTCGAGCGCGAGGTACTGCAGCTCGGGGGTGAGGTCGGCCGCGATCCGGGTGACGACGTCCGGTCCGCCGTCCCAGACCCCGGTGTCGTCGTCCGGGCGGGTGTAGCCGAGCTCCTCGAAGCCGTCGCCGAGGGCGTCGAAGTCGGTGTCGTCGGGCAGGTGCAGGATCACCACGGCCCCCTGCGACGACTGGCTGAACAGCTCCCAGTCGACGCTGGCGGGGGAGAACCCGTAACGGGCCTGCAGGGTCGGCGCCGACTGGAGCAGGGCCGAGCTCGACGTGAGGTCGGCCTCGAAGCCCCGGTCCAGGAACGAGCGCAGGCGTCCGACGGGGGAGTCGGCCGACAGCGTGGCCCCGAGCTCGTCACGAACCCCGGCCCAGTCGGTCCAGGAGAGCCGCTGCGCCTCCGGCGGGGCCAGCGCGACCGCCCGCTCGAGGTCGCTGTGCGGGCCGGCACGCCACCACAGGGTGCCGGCGACGAGCGCGGCGAGCACCAGCACGGCCACGACCGGGCCCCGGGAGCGACGGCGCACGCGGGTCTCCTGTCGGATCGGGGCGAGGTGGTGTGAGACTAGCGCCATGGCCCCCAGGGACGTCCTCGCCGCCGGAGCCGTCGTGTTCCGTCCCGGCCGCCAGGTGCTGCTGGTCCACCGCCCGAAGTACGACGACTGGTCGTTCCCCAAGGGCAAGCTCGACCCGGGCGAGCACGCGACCACCGCCGCCGTGCGTGAGGTCGAGGAGGAGACGGGGCTGCGGGTGCGGCTCGGCGTCCCGCTGCGCAGCCAGCGCTACGAGGTCCTGGCGGGCATGAAGACGGTCTTCTACTGGGTGGCGCGCGTGGTCGACCACGACCGGGTCCACGACTACGTCGCGAACGACGAGATCGACGAGGTGGCCTGGCTGCCCTACGAGGAGGCGCTGGTGCGCCTGACCTACGAGCACGACCGCCAGACGCTGGCCGAGGCCAAGCCGCTGCGACGGCGCACCCGGGCCGTGGTCCTGCTGCGCCACGCGCAGGCCCGGCCGCGCAAGTCGTGGGCGAGGGACGACCGGCTCCGTCCGCTGCTGCTCGAGGGCACGCAGCGGGCCGAGGCCCTGGTGCCGGTGCTCGCGGCGTACGCCCCCACCCGCGTGGTCAGCTCGAGCAGCACCCGCTGCATCGAGACGGTGCGCCCGTTCGCGTCGCACAGCGGTATCCGGCTCGAGGAGTGCGACGGGCTCAGCCAGGAGGAGGCCACCGCGGCCTCCGTCCGCAGCGCCGTCGACGACCTGCGGGCATCGGGCAAGGACGTCGCGGCGGCCCTGCTGTGCAGCCACCGACCGGTGCTCCCGCTGGTGCTCGAGGCGCTCGGCGTGCCCGGGCAGTCGCTCGCCCCGGGCGAGCTGCTGGTGGCCCACGTGCGTCGGGGCAAGGTCGTCGCGACCGAGCGGCACCTGCCCCGGTGACGAGCCGCGTCGAGCCCGCGCGTCAAGGCCCCCCGGCCTGTTCATGTGATCGCCGTCTCGTCGGCTGCTCTTCGTCGGCATCTGGGCGGTTCGCGTTCACCCCTCGTTCACCGACGCCGGTCGGTCCGGTCACCTCGGCTGCCTAGGTTCTGCGGTGTCATCAACCAAAGACATCAGGAGAACGAAGTGAATCGCACTTCCATCCGCCGGGCGCTCGTGCCCGGTCTCGCCGTCCTCACCCTGGCCCTGTCCGCCTGCGCCGCGGGCAACGACTCCAGCGCCAGCGCCGGCGGCAGCTCCGACGGTGGCTCCTCGTTGAGCGGAACGCTCAACGGTGGCGGATCGTCGGCCCAGGAGTCGGCCCAGAGCGCCTGGCGCGCCGGCTTCCAGAGCGCCAACGGCAGCGGCGTCACCGTCAACTACGACCCGGTCGGCTCCGGCACCGGGCGCGAGAACTTCCTTTCCAAGGCGTACGCCTTCGCGGGCTCCGACTCGGCGCTGAGCGACGACGAGGGCGAGGTCGCCAAGGCGGCCGAGCGCTGTGGCGGAGCGCCCGCCATCGAGGTGCCGGCCTACGTCAGCCCGATCGCGGTCGTCTACAACCTCGAGGGCGTCGACAGCCTGCAGCTCTCCGCCTCCGTGATCGCCGAGATCTTCGACGGCAAGATCACCTCGTGGGACGACCCGAAGATCGCCGCCGACAACCCGGACGCCAGCCTCCCGTCGACCAAGATCACCCCCGTGCACCGCTCGGACGACTCGGGGACCACCAAGAACTTCACCGACTACCTGGCCCAGGCCGCCGACGGCGCCTGGACCTACGACGCGGACGGCATCTGGCCGATCAAGGGAGGCGAGTCCGGCGCAGGCACCTCGGGCCTGGTGGCCTCCGTCAAGGCCGGCGACGGCGCCATCGGCTACGCCGACGAGAGCCAGGTCGGCGACCTCGGCGTGGTCGCGCTGAAGGTCGGCGAGGAGTTCAACCAGCCGAGCGCCGAGGGTGCCGCGCAGGTTCTCGCCGAGTCCCCCCGCACCGAGGGTCGCGACCCGGTGGACATGTCGATCGACGTGGACCGCACAGCGACCGACTCGGGCGCCTACCCGCTGATGCTGACGTCGTACCTCATCGCCTGCCAGACCTACGACAACCAGGCCGACGCCGACCTGGTGAAGGGCTACCTGTCGTACGTCGTCTCCGAGGACGGGCAGCAGGCCGCCGCCGACCAGGCCGGGTCCGCCCCGCTCGAGGCCTCGCTGCAGCAGGAAGCCGCCGGCATCGTGGACAAGATCAGCACCAAGTGAACGACTGATCTCCAGTCGCACCCCCAGGGACGCGGCGGGCCGGGAGACCGGCTCGCCGCATTCCGCGTTGGATCGAGGAGCACGAGAACCAGTGTCAGCCACTCCCTCCCTGGACGAGCCCCGCAACGGGCCGCAGGACGAGCTGCGACCCCGCCACGCCCCGCGCAGCCGGGGTGACCGCTTGTTCGCGGGCACCGCCCGCAGCGCCGGCCTGGTCATCGTGGCCGCCCTGGCCGGTGTGTTCCTGTTCCTCACGATCGAGGGCGTGCCCGGGCTGAACCGGCCCGCGTCGACGTACGCCCCGAGCGACAACTTCCTCTCCTACGTCGGGCCGCTGGTCTTCGGTACCGTCCTGGCCGCCGTGCTGGCGCTGCTGGTGGCGGTGCCGTTCGCGTTCGGCATCGCGCTCTTCATCTCGCACTACGCGCCCCGGCGCCTCGCAGTGCCGGTCGCCTACGTGATCGACCTGCTGGCGGCCGTTCCTTCGGTGGTCTTCGGCCTGTGGGGGGCCCGGTCGCTGGCCCCGGCCCTGGTTCCGGTGCAGGGCTTCCTGGAGGAGCACGCCTCGTGGGTGCCGTTCTTCTCCGGCCCCGCCTCGGTGACGGGCCGTACGGTCTTCACCGCCGCCATCGTGCTGGCCATCATGATCCTGCCGATCATCACCGCGATCTCGCGCGAGATCTTCGCCCAGACGCCGCGCCTCAACGAGGAGGCGGCCCTGGCCCTGGGTGCCACCCGGTGGGAGATGATCCGGCTCACCGTCTTCCCCTACGCCCGCTCCGGCATGGTCTCCGCCGTGATGCTCGGCCTGGGTCGTGCGCTGGGCGAGACGATGGCGATCGCCATGGTGCTCTCCGCCTCGCCGGTGGTGACGCTGAACCTGATCTCCGACACGAACCCCGCGACCGTGGCCTCCAACATCGCCTCCAGCTTCTCGGAGGCGACGCCGGACAAGCTCAACGTGCTGATCGCGACCGGCCTGGTGCTGTTCGCGGTCACCTTCGCGGTCAACTTCGCCGCCCGGTGGATCGTGGGCGGCAGCGAGCGGAGGATGAACCGATGAGCTCGACCGATCTCGCCGTGCAGGACGTCACCTCGTCCCTGACCCTGGCCCGGCCGCGACTGCCGCGCTGGGCGCCCGCCCTGGTCGGCGTCCTGGCGGTCGCGGCGGCCGGGCTGCCGGCGCTGCTGCTCGGGTGGGGCCTGCTGGCCTGGCTGGCCCTCGCCGTGCTGCTGTTCCTCGTCGTCCTGCCGCTGTGGTCGCTGGCCGTCGAGAACCGGCGTGCGGCCGTCGACCGGCTGATGACCACGCTGATCTGGGCGGCGTTCGGGGTCGCCGTGCTGCCGCTGGTCTGGCTGGTCTGGACGGTCGCCAGCAACGGCGCCTCGATCGTCAACGGCGAGTTCCTCACCTTCGACATGCGCAACGTGATCGGGCCCGGCGGCGGCATCTACCACGCCCTGATGGGGACGCTGCTGGTCACCTTCGCCGCGGCGCTGATCTCGGTGCCGGTCGGGCTGATGGCGGCGATCTACCTCGTCGAGTACGGCAAGGGCAGCCGGCTGGCGCGCTGGATCACCTTCCTGGTGGACGTGATGACCGGCATCCCCTCGATCGTGGCCGGCCTCTTCGCGCTGGCGCTGTTCGTGCTGATCTTCGGCCCCGCCGTCCGGCTGGGCTTCGGTGGCTCGGTGGCGCTCTCGCTGCTGATGATCCCGATCGTGGTCCGCTCGGCGGAGGAGATGCTGCGGCTGGTCCCCGACGACCTGCGCGAGGCGTCGTACGCCCTGGGGGTGCCGAAGTGGCGCACGATCACCAAGGTGGTGCTGCCCACCTCGATCGGTGGCATCATCACGGGCGTGACACTGGCGATCGCGCGGGTCATCGGCGAGACCGCCCCGTTGCTGGTCATCGCCGGCAAGAGCGACTCGGTGAACTTCAACCTGTTCAACGAGCGGATGACCACGCTCCCGGTCTACATCTACTACTCGTTCACGCAGCCGGGCATCGCGCCGGTCGGCGGTGGCGAGGCACCCGGCATCGCGCGTGCCTGGGGGGCCGCCCTGGTCCTCATCGCGATCGTGATGGTCCTGAACCTGCTGGCACGCCTCGTCGGCCACTTCCTCGCCCCCAAGAAAGGCTGAGCCACCCCATGGCCAAGAGCATCGACGTCTCCGACCTCAACATCTACTACGGTGACTTCCTCGCCGTCGAGGGTGTGAACATGACCATCAAGGCGCGGTCGGTGACCGCGTTCATCGGTCCGTCCGGCTGCGGCAAGTCGACCATGCTCCGCTCGCTGAACCGGATGCACGAGGTGATCCCCGGGGCGCGGGTCGAGGGCAAGATCATGGTCGACGGCCAGTCGCTCTACGACGCCTCGATCGACCCGGTCGCCGTACGCCGTCAGATCGGCATGGTCTTCCAGCGGCCCAACCCGTTCCCCACGATGTCGATCTACGACAACGTGCTGGCCGGCAACCGGCTCAACGCCGCGAAGATGAAGAAGTCCGAGGGCGACACGATCGTCGAGCGCTCGCTGCGCGCGGCGAACCTGTGGAACGAGGTCAAGGACCGGCTGAACAAGCCCGGCATGGGTCTCTCCGGCGGCCAGCAGCAGCGGCTGTGCATCGCCCGGGCGATCGCCGTCGAGCCGCAGGTGCTGCTCATGGACGAGCCCTGCTCGGCCCTCGACCCGATCTCGACCTCGGCCATCGAGGACCTCATCCACGAGCTGAAGACCGACTACACGATCGTGATCGTCACCCACAACATGCAGCAGGCCGCCCGCGTCTCCGACGACACCGGCTTCTTCAACCTCAAGGCCACCGGCGAGCCCGGCCACCTCGTGGAGTTCAACCCGACCCAGAAGATGTTCACCAACCCCGACCAGGACTCCACCGAGGCGTACATCTCCGGCCGCTTCGGGTGACCCGGTGACCCGGTGACCCCGGGTTAGTCCGTGACGCACGGGTCAGGTTCTCGGCGGGAGTCGGGGCTTCTACGTGCGCTGCGACGTCACCGGCTGGACCGCGCTGCGCTGGCAGGGCGGCCGCTGGTTCCGAGGGTACGACGCGCGGCGGCCGGGTGCGGCGGCCGGTGTGGCTGGTCTCGTGTGCCCGTGACGTCCGTGAGCAGCCCGGCATCCGGATCAGCGAGGAGCGGCTGAACCCCGCCGAGCTGCTGGTCTGGGACGGGTTGTGGCTCACCTGCCCGGAGCGGTCGGTCCTTCATCGAGCGGCTGCCCGCGACGTACCGACGCGCGACCCATCTCGCCCCGGCGCGCCGCCGGTGGACCTGCCGCCCGGCTGGTCGGACCTCAGCACCGTCGCCGCCCGCCGCAAGCTCGACGAGCGTCAGCGCGAGCGCCTGCTGCCCGGGCGCCGGGTCTGAGCCCCCGCACGGACTGTCCCGAGCCCACCGACCAACCTCTCAGAGGATGACTTCGAGGATCAGGTGGCTCAGGCCGTAGCAGCCGGCGGCGGCGAGGCCGGCCATCGGGAAGGTGAGGACCCAGGCGGTGACGATCGACTTCGCCACGCCCCAGCGGACGGCGGAGAAGCGTTTGGTCGCGCCCACGCCCATGACCGCCGAGGTGATCGTGTGGGTGGTCGAGATGGGGGCCTCGTAGACGAACGCGGTCGTGTACAGCACCGACGCGGCGACCGCCTCGGCCGCGAACCCGCGGGCCGGGTCGAGGTGGATGATCCGCCGACCGAGGGTCCGCATGATCCGCCAGCCACCCGACCAGGTGCCCGCCGAGATCGCCGCGGCCGCGGCGATGATGACCCACAGCGGCAGGTCGTCGCTGGCGCCGACGTACCCGCCGGTGAGCAGGGCCAGGAAGATCACGCCCATCGTCTTCTGCGCGTCCTGCAGGCCGTGGCCCAGCGCCATCGCGGCGGCCGAGACGGTCTGCGCCATCCGGAAGCCTCGGCTGGTGCGGTGCGGGTTCTTCTTGCGGAAGATCCACATGATCGCCAGCATCAGCGCGAAGGCGACCGCGAAGGCGAAGATCGGGGACAGGATCATCGGGATGATGACCTTCTCGCGCACCGTGGACCACAGCACGGTCGTGCCCGACGCGAGCGCGGCACCGACCAGGCCGCCGATGAGGGCGTGCGAGGACGACGAGGGCAGGCCGTAGTACCAGGTGATCAGGTTCCACGCGATCGCGCCGAGCAGCCCCGACATCACGATCACGAGGCCGTGGGTGCCGACCTCGGGCGTGATCACCTTGCCGACGGTGTTGGCGACCTCCTGGCCGAGGAACGCGCCGACGAAGTTCATCACCGCGGCCAGGGTGAGCGCCACCCGCGGGGTCAGCGCGCGGGTCGAGACCGAGGTCGCGATGGCGTTGGCCGCGTCGTGGAAACCGTTCGTGTAGTCGAAGACGAGAGCGACGACGACAACCGCGATGATGATCGCGAGCTCCACCGGTCAGGACTCCTTGACCGCGATCTGCTCCACGATGTTGGCCACCTTCTCGAAGGCGTCGATGGCGCCCTCGAGCGACTCGACGATGTCCTTCAGCTTGAGCACCTCCATCGCCTTGAACTCGCCGCCGAACAGGTGCGCCAGCATCCGGCGGTGGTTCTTGTCGCCGACGTTCTCGAGGCGGTTGATCTCGATCCAGTACTCGTCGAGGTCCTGCATGGACTTCAGGCCCGGCATCGCCGCCGCGGTGATCTCGGCGCAGCGCTGGATGACCTCGACCTGGCCGGACAGCTCGGCCGGCAGGACCTTGACCTCGTAGAGCAGGATCAGGTCGACGACCTCGTCCATCATGTCCATCACGTCGTCGAGGCCGGAGGCGAGGTGGTAGATGTCCTCCCGGTCGAACGGCGTCACGAAGGTCGTGTTCACGCGCCGGACGATGGCGTGCGTCGTCTCGTCGGCGGCGTGCTCGGCCTCGCGCATCCGGTGCGCCACGTCCTCGTGGTCGGCGGTGTCGCTGAGCATCTCGGCGAGCAGCTCGGAGCCCACCACGAGGTGGTTGGCGGCCTCGGTGAAGAGCGCGTAGAACGTGCTGTCGGTCGGGCGGAACTTCAGACCCACGGGAAACTCCTGATGAGGAGGACGAGAACGCGCATCATCGTAGGGGTTGGTGGCGCCGGCCGGGCAAGTCAGGGCGCGCTGCGTCGTCGCCGCTGTCCCTCGATCAGGGCCTCCTGCAGATGGACGGCGCCCTGGTTGCGGGTCCACCGACCGTCGGCGCCGAGCAGCCAGGCACTCGTGTCGGCGTCGAAGGCGAGGTCCAGCAGCCGCGCGATCGCCGCCACGTTGGCCTCGCCGGGCAGGCGCACGAGCACCTCGACGCGGCGGTCGAGGTTGCGGTGCATCATGTCCGCGGAGCCGAGCCAGGCGGACGGCGAGCCGCCGTTCTCGAACCAGTAGACCCGGCTGTGCTCCAGGAAGCGCCCCAGCACCGAGCGCACCTCGATCGTCTCGGAGAGCCCCGCCACCTGGGGGCGCAGCGAGCAGATCCCGCGCACCAGCAGCTGCACCGGCACCCCGGCCTGCGAGGCGAGGTAGAGCGCGTCGATGATCGCCTCGTCCACCACCGAGTTGGCCTTCATCCGGATCCGGGCCGGCCGCCCGGCCCGGTGGTGCTCGATCTCGCGGTGGATCTGGGAGATCAACCCGTCGCGCACGGAGTCCGGCGCGACCAGCAGCTCGTCGTACGACGCGTTGCGCGACCATCCGCTCAGGTTGTTGAACAGGTGGGCGACGTCCTCGCCGATCCGCTCGTCGGTGGTGATCAGACCGAGGTCCTCGTAGGAACGTGCGGTCTTGGAGTTGTAGTTGCCGGTGCCGATGTGGGTGTAGCGGCGGATCCCGTCGGCCTCGTCGCGCACCACCATCGCCAGCTTGCAGTGCGTCTTGAGCCCGACCAGGCCGTAGACCACGTGGCAGCCGGCCTGCTCCAGCTTGCGGGCCCACCGGATGTTGGCCTGCTCGTCGAAGCGGGCCTTGATCTCCACGATGACCAGCACCTGCTTGCCGGACTCCGCGGCGTCGACCAGGGCGTCGATGATCGGTGAGTCGCCGGAGGTGCGGTAGAGCGTCTGCTTGATGGCCAGCACGTGCGGGTCGGCTGCGGCCTGCTCGATGAAGCGCTGCACCGAGGTGGCGAACGAGTCGTAGGGGTGGTGCAGCAGCACGTCGTGGCGCCTGGTCGACTTGAAGACGTCGACCGGCGCCGCGGACTCCACCTCGGCCAGCAGGCGGTGGGTGGTCGGCACGTACGCCGGGTACTTCAGCTCCTCGCGGCCCAGGTCGGCGATGCCGTGCAGACCCCGCAGGTCGAGCGGGCCGGGCAGCCGGAAGACCTCGTCCTCGCTGACCCCGAGCTCGGAGGTGAGCAGCGAGAGCACCGCGGGGGAGATGGACTCCTCGACCTCGAGGCGCACCGGGGGCCCGAAGCGGCGTCGCAGCAGCTCCTTCTCGAGCGCCGCGAGCAGGTTCTCCGCGTCGTCCTCCTCGACCTCGAGGTCCTCGTTGCGGGTGACCCGGAAGGAGTGCGTCTCGAGCAGCTCCATCCCCGGGAAGAGCCGCTTGAGGTGCTCGCGGATGACGTCCTCCAGCGGCACGAAGCGCTGGTTGCCCAGCGGCACGAAGCGCGTGAAGATCGCCGGCACCTTGACCCGGGCGAAGTGCTCCTTGCCGGTCTTGGGGTGGCGCATCAGCACCGCGAGGTTCAGCGAGAGCCCCGAGATGTAGGGGAACGGGTGGGCCGGGTCGACCGCCAGCGGCGTCAGCACGGGGAAGACCCGCTCCTTGAAGAGCCGCTTGCAGAACTTCTGCTCGTCGCGGTCGAGCTGGTCCCAGCGCACCAGGTGGATGTCGGCCTCGTTCAGCGCGGGCACGATCTGCTCGGCGAAGACCCGCGCGTGGCGCTGCATCAGCTCACCGGAGAAGGTCCAGATGTGCTCCAGCACGTCGCGCGGCATGAGCCCCGACGCCGCCCGCACGGCGAGGCCCGCGGCGATCCGCCGCTTGAGGCCGGCCACGCGGACCATGAAGAACTCGTCCAGGTTGCTGGTGAAGATGGCCAGGAACCTCGCCCGCTCCAGCAGCGGCAGCTCCGGGTCCTCGGCGAGCTCGAGCACCCGCTGGTTGAAGTGCAACCAGGAGAGCTCGCGGTCGAGGAAGCGGTCGTCGTACTTCTCCACGGCGGCGAGCGCCTCGTGGTCGGGCACGTACGGCGGCTCCACGTCGAAGGTCTGGCCGGAGGCGTGGTCGTCGGGCGGGACCACCACCGGGCTGGGCACGCTCTCCGGACTCATGGACCCATGATGTCATTGCCTGGAGGCCGCGCCGGTGGTGTGGCCCCGGGCCTATCGGGGTAAGAGGTTCCCGTGACCGACCTGACAGTGGGGGTTCGCAGGATCCTGCCTCCCCATCCTTCGAGCGTCGGCGAGTCACGTCGCCTGGTCCGCGGTGAGCTGGAGCGCTCCGGCCGCGCCGACCTGAGGGACACCGCCGAGCTGCTGGTCAGTGAGATCGTCACCAACGCGCTGGTCCACGCCGGCACCCCGGTCGAGGTGCACGCCCGGGTGGGGCCCGCGGGGCTGCGGGTCGAGATCACCGACGGCAGCCCGGTCCTCCCGTCGGTGCGCCACCACTCCGACCTGGCCGGCACCGGCCGTGGGCTGCGGCTGCTCGAGACGATGGGCGACGGCTGGGGAGCCGAGCGGCTGCCCGTCGGCAAGACCGTCTGGTTCGAGCTCGACGACGGCAACCGGGAGAGCTCCGGTCCGCTGATCGACCTCGAGCGGGAGGGCGCCGCCCTCCGGGTCCTGGACGCCGACGGCACCGTGCACGTCGAGCTGCTCAACGTGCCGCTGCTGCTGCACGTCGCCTGGCACCAGCACGCGGAGACGCTGCTGCGCGAGTACCTCCTGGTCAACCTCGGCAACGACGAGGACGACGGCGTCGACGGGCTGGAGGAGCTGACCGCGCACGCGGCGGCGAGCGAGGCGATCGCGCTGCTCCTCGAGCACCTGCCCGACCCCGGCCTCGGCACGGACGCCAACGAGCTGATGGCGGACTCCTCTGAGCCCGCCGCGTCCAGCGTCCGCGAGGTGCTGCCGGTGCCGCCGCACGCGATCGCCAGCTTCCGGGTTCTCGACGAGACCCTCGACGCCGCACTCGCCCTGGCCGACGCGGGGGCGCTGCTGTCGGCGCCGACCCAGCCCGAGGTTCGGGCCTTCCGCCGCTGGTTGTGCGCCGAGGTGCGCCACCAGGTCCGCGGCGCGGCCGCGACCCCGTGGCGCCCGCCCGAGGCGGTGTCGCCGCTCAGGCTTCCCAGGACGGGTTGGGAGGTGTCGGCCGTGATGGAGTCGGAGCGGTCGCTGATCGCGGCCGACGACACCAACCGGATCATCGCGGTCAGCCGCGCCGCGCTGGCGCTGCTCGGCTACGACCACGCCGGGGAGCTCCTCGGTGAGCGGCTGGTGCAGGTGATCCCCGAGCGGTACCGCCAGGCCCACCTGGCCGGGTTCACGCTCTACCTCTCCAACGGCCGGGCTCCGCTGCTGGACCGTCCGGTGCGCGTGCCGGCGCTGCGCCGCGACGGCTCCGAGACCGATCTGGAGCTCACCATCGGAGCCGAGCGGCTCCATGGGGGGCGCCACGTCTTCGTCGCCGCCCTGGCACCCCTCGCCGTCGCCCCGCGTGGGTAGGTGGCGCGCGTGAGCCTCGCCGCGCGCCTGCCCGATCCGCCCCGGACCCGGGTGGCGGCCGTGACCGGGCACGTCCAGGGGGTGACCCTGCGGACCGCCATGGCACTGCCGCGGCGGGTGCAGCGCTTGCTGGCCGGGGCGCCGGTCGTCGAGGACGGGCAGACCCTGGCCGTCGACACCCAGCTGATGCTGCGCCTGCAGCGGCTCTCGGGTCCGGCCGCCGAGACCGTGGGGATCTCGCTGGGGCGTGCGGTGATCGCGCACCAGAGCGCGATGGTGGCCGGCGTCCAGCCGGTCGGAGCGGTACGGAACATGCCGCTCGGGCCGCTGGTGGGGCCGCGGGGACCGCTGGGTGAGCGGCGAGGTCGCCTCTACCTGCCCACCGACGCCGAGCCCACCGGCGCGCTGCTGGTCTTCTTCCACGGCGGGGGCTACCTGTACGGCGACCTCGACTCCCACGACGCCCCGTGCCGCTTCCTCGCCGAGCACGCGAAGGTGCGGGTGCTCAGCGTCGAGTACCGGCTCGCACCGGAGGCGAAGTTCCCCGCGGCCTACGACGACGCCTTCGCGGCGTACCGCTGGGTGGTCGAGAACGCCGAGCAGCTCGGCGCCGACCCCCGGCGGCTCGCGGTCGGCGGTGACTCCGCCGGGGCCTGCCTCGCGGCGGGGGTGGCGCTGCAGGCCGCCCGCGACGGGCTGCCGCTCGCCCTCCAGCTGCTCGTCTACCCGGCCACCGACACCGAGCGGGACACGCCCAGCCTGCGGATGTTCGGCGAGGGGTTCTTCCTGACCAACGCGTTCATGGAGCTGGCGACGAGCAGCTACCTCGACGTGGACGCCGACCGCCGCGACCCCCGGCACTCACCGGCGCACGCCGAGGTGCCGGCCGGGCTCGCCCCGGCGTACGTCGCCACGGCCGGTTTCGACCCGCTCCGCGACGAGGGTGAGGCCTACGCCCGCAAGCTCGCCGAGGCCGGTGTGAGCGTCCAGCTCGAGCGCTTCGCCGACCAGGTCCACGGCTTCCTGAACGTCGTGGGCGTGGGGCGCACCTCGCGGGCCGCCGTGGCCCGGATCGCGACCGCCCTGGCGGCAGGGCTGGGGGCAGGGCTGGGGGCAGGTCTCAGTGCAGGGAGCGGGCCGGCTCAGTAGACGACCGCCTGCACCTCCGGGCGCAGGATCTCCTCGGTGAACACCGCCGCCCCGGCGATCCGGACCCCTTCGAGCAGGTCGTTCTCCCCGATCCCGCGGCGTCCCGCACACTGCGAGCAGACGGTGACCGTGCCGGCGGCCACGACCGCGGCGAGCAGGTCCGCCAGGGGCGCGGCCTGGGGCAGCGAGAACGCCTCGGCCCGGCCCGGCACGCCGAACCACGCGGCCTCCCCGGTCAGCCACAGCGACACCTCGGCTCCCGCGCTGACCCCCATCGCCGCGATCGTGAAGCCCTGGTTGGCGCGCTCGGCGTCCTCGGACGCACAGGTGACCTTGACGACGAGGGGACGGACCATTCCCACACCCTAGACTCGACCCATGCCCTTCGAGCTTCCCGACAACCTGCACCCCGACTGCGGCCCCCTGGCCTGGCTGCTCGGCACCTGGCGGGGCAGCGGCCACGGCGACTACCCGACCATCGAGCCCTTCGAGTTCGGCCAGGAGCTGATCTTCACCCACGACGGACGCCCCTTCTTCCACTACATGTCGCGGGCCTGGATCGCCGACGAGAACGGCGAGAAGATCCGCGACGCCGCCATCGAGACGGGCTTCCTGCGCTGCCGCCCCGAGGGTGAGGTCGAGCTCCTGCTGACCCACAACACCGGCTTCGTGGAGATCTGGCACGGCACCGCCGAGGGCGGCAAGCTCGAGGTGCTCACCGACGCCGTCGCGCGCACCGAGTCCGCCAAGGAGTACGTCGGCGGCAAGCGGCTCTACGGCAACGTCGAGGGCGACCTGCTCTACGCCTTCGACATGGCCGCGATGGGCCAGGAGCTCCAGCCCCACACCTGGGCCCGGCTCGTCCGGTCGTGATCGGCGTGGGCGGCGACTGGCGCGAGACCCTGCGGGGGAGCGGCTACCGGCTGACCCCCCAGCGGGAGCTGATCCTGCGCGCCGTCGACGAGCTCGGCCACGCCACCCCCGACGAGGTCCTGGCGCGGGTGCGCGAGCAGTCCTCCGCGGTCAACGTCTCCACCGTCTACCGCACGCTCGAGGTGCTCGAGCAGCTCGGCCTGATCCGGCACGCCCACCTCAGCGACCGCTCCCCGACGTACCACTCGGTGCGCGACCACGAGCACTTCCACCTGGTCTGCCGGAATTGTCACCGGATCACCTCGGTTGCACCTGACGTGATCACCCCGCTGGGTGACCTCCTGCGCGACGAGCACGGCTTCGTCGTCGACGTGGGGCACCTGACGATCTTCGGGCACTGCGTGGACTGCGCCGGTCCAGCCCCCACGACTCCCCAGTCGACTCCCCCTCCGACTCCCACAGCGCCGCGCTCGGCGCCCACGAAGGAGCACACCCATGACGCACCCCCCGACTAGCCCTCTGCTGGACCTGCCCGGCGCCGTCGCCGGCAACGGCATCGACGCCGGCGTGGCGGCGCACTACGGCTCGTTCAACACCGAGCAGCGCACCCTGGCGCGTGGCGACGGCTTCGTCGACCTCTCCCACCGTGACGTGGTGCGCATCGCCGGACCGGACCGGCTGACCTGGCTGCACTCGCTGACCTCGCAGCACCTGCTGGCCCTGGCCCCCAAGGCCTGGACGGGGGCACTGATCCTGAGCCCGAACGGGCACGTCGAGCACGCCTTCTACGGCTACGACGACGGCGAGGCCTTCACCGCGCACACCGAGCCGGGCCAGGGCGAGGCGCTGATCGCCTTCCTGGAGCGGATGAAGTTCATGATGCGCGTCGAGGTCAGCGACGCCAGCGACGAGCTGGCCGTCACCTGGCGCCCGCGGCCCGCGCTCGTCGAGGAGGAGCAGGAGCGGCTGGCCCGGGGCCGGGCCGAGAACCCGTACGCCGGTTACGAGCTGGTGCCTCGCGCCCGCCTGACCGAGTACGCCGAGGCGGCCGGCCCGGCCTGCGGCTTCTGGGCCTTCGAGGCGCTGCGCATCGAGCGGGGCGAGGCGCGCCTGGGGATCGACACCGACCCGCGCACGATCCCCAACGAGGCCGGCTGGATCGGCCCCGCCGTCCACCTCGACAAGGGCTGCTACCGCGGGCAGGAGACCGTGGCCCGGGTGCACACCCTCGGCCGGCCGCCGCGCCGGCTCACCCTGCTGCACCTCGACGGCAGCGAGAACAGGCTGCCCGCCCCGGGCACCGACGTGCGGCTGGGCGACAAGGTGGTCGGGTTCGTCGGCTCCTCCGCGCGCCACCACGAGCTCGGCCCGATCGCCCTGGCGATGGTCAAGCGCAACGTGCCGCTCGACGCGACCCTGGACGTCGACGCCATGCCGGCGGCCCAGGAGATGCTGGTGGACCCCGAGGTCGGCCTGCACGTCCGCCCGCTGCGCTGAGCCGTAACGGCCGGCTTCCGGCCCATGTGGCCTTCTGTGGGTCCTTGTGGGCAAGTTGTGGCCGAGTTGTGGATCCGGCGTACGCCGCACGAGGCAGGAACGAGGGTCGAGCCTCCCTAGGTTGAGCACATCAGCCAGACCTACCGGGGGGAACCCACCATGTCGAACACCTCGAAGAACCGCAGCCGCAAGATCCTCATCCCGCTCGCGACGATGTCCGTCGCCGCTGCTGTCATGGTGGGCTCCGGCGCCACGTGGACCTCCACCACCCAGAGCAGCGTCTCGGTGACCTCCGGCACGATCCTGCACAGCAACAGCAAGAGTGGCAAGACGCTCTCCGTCAGCAACCTCAAGCCCGGTGACACCTCCACCGGCACGCTGACCATCACCAACGACGGCAAGCTCGACTCGCGCCTCAAGGTCAGCCAGACCAGCCCTCTCAACACCTTCTACAAGACGACCGTGGCGCCGATCAAGAGCGACCTGCAGCTCGTCGTCAAGCGCGACGGCACCGAGATCTACAACGGTGACTTCGACAAGTTCACGGCCTACGACTCCGGCGCCACCAACAAGACGGCTGCCCTCCCGAAGGCGGACCCGGTCGGCACCACCGACGACACCGTGTTCACCTTCGCGGTCACGCTGATCGCCGCCGCCGACGACACCAGCCAGAACAAGACCGCCAGCGCGAACTTCTCGTTCGTGACCACGCCGCTCGACGGCGAGACCGGCCTCTCCGGCCTCTGGAACTGATCCCACCGGGTGACGTGACCCTCCGGGGTCACGTCACCCGACTCCCGGCGGCGCTCGGCCGCCGGGGCCGTACATCGACTGAGATCGGGGGTGAGGGACGTGGAGCTCGACATCCGTCCTCCGCAGCGCCGCAAGGGCCCGCTGCAGCACCTGTCCACGCTGCTCTGCCTGCTGGTCACGCTGGTCGGCGTGGCCATGCTCGTCCCCTCGCTGCTGGGCTACGAGCGCTACGTCATCACCGGCACCTCGATGACTGGGACCATCGCCCTCGGCTCGGTCGTCTTCGACAAGGTCGTCCCGGTCTCCGAGCTCCAGGTCGGTGACGTCATCACCTACGGCCCCCCGGCCGACGCCGGCGTCGAGGGCCTGGTCACGCACCGCATCATCGCGATCCGCGGCACCGAGTTCCGCACCCAGGGTGACGCCGTCCCCGACCCCGACCCGTGGACCTTCCAGCTCACCGCTCCCGACCAGCCGCGGGTGAGCTTCACCGTGCCGTACGTCGGCTACGCCTTCATCGCCCTCGGCGACCGCGAGGTCCGGATGGCCGTGATCAGCCTGCCCGCCGCGCTGATCTTCCTGATGGCCTTCCGCCAGCTCGTCCAGGGCCTGCGCCAGCGTCCTGCCGCCCCGTCCCGGCGCCGCGGCCGGCCCGCTGTCGGTGGGTGGCTGAACCATGCGTCTGCGGGGGGTTGCCAGCCTCGGCGCGTTGCTCCTCGTGGGCAACGCGCTCTTCGGCGTGGGCTTCTCCGGCGCGACCTGGAGCCAGGCGAGCACCACCGCCATCGCCGTCATCGCGGCCGACGACTGGACGCCGCCGGTGGTCAGCGTCTCCCCGCTGGCGAGCACCGTGCAGGGCACGGTCACGGTGAACGCCAGCGCGAGCGACGCGCGCTCCTCGATCGCCGCGGGCTCGACCGTCGTCGAGTACCGCGCCGTCGGTGCCCCTTCGTGGACGGCCTTCACCACCTGCACCCTGTCGGGCACCAACCCGGTCGCCGCCTCCTGCCCGTGGAACACCGCGCTGCTCCCGGACGGCAGCTACGAGGTCCGCGCCCGCAGCAGCGACACCGCCGGCTACTCGACCACCTCGGCGACGGTGGCGACCCGGGTCGACAACGCCGGCGTGCGGCTCACCACCCTGGCCACCTACCTGCGCGGCACCGTCCCGGTGACCGGCACGATGAGCGGGGGCGGCTCCTCCACGGCGCAGATCTACCTGGAGAGCACCACCTCGGGGGGTAGCGTCTTCACCGAGCTCAACAACGCCTGCACCGCGGCCCCCGTGAGCTCGCTGACCTGCCAGTGGGACACCACGAAGGTCACCGACGGCACCTACGACGTGCGGGCCCGCGCCGTCACGACCCTCACCTCCCTCGACCTCCAGACCGGCGTGATCGTCGACAACAAGGCGCCGAACGCCGCGCTCAGCGTGCGCGCCGGAGTGCTCAGTGGCAACGTCGCGCTGAACGCGACCGCCTCCGACGCCACCTCCGGGGTCGCCTCGGTCGCCCTGCAGTACGCCGTCGGAGGGTCCGGCAGCTGGGTCAGCTGCTCGCCGACCACCGGCACCTACACCTGCAACCTGGACACCACGACGCTGACCAACGGTGCCACCTACGACTTCCGGGCCCGGGTCACCGACGCCGCCGGCAACCTGACCCTCACCGCCACCCAGAGCCGGGTCGTCGACAACTCCCCGGCCTCGGTGGCGATCACCAGCCCGGCCAGTGGCACCGTGCTGGGCGGGGTGACCACCGTGACCATCAACGCCGCCTCGCCGCGCGGCGTCTCGTCGGTGCGCGTGGAGTACCGCACCGGCGCCGGTGCCTGGTCCACCGCGTGCACCGCGCCGTCCACGCCGTTCTCCTGCTCCTGGGACGCCACCGCGCTCGCCGGTGGCAGCTACGAGCTGCGCGCGGTGGTCACCGAGACCTTCGGCGGCGGCACCCCGGTCTCGGCCAGCGTGCCGATCACCGTGAACAACTCCGTCGGCACCGTCACGGTCACCAGCCCCGCCGCGGGTGCCTTCGTGAGCGGCACGGTCACCCTGAGCGCCTCCACCGCCTCGCCCACCGGGGTCACCTCGGTCGCGCTTCAGGTGCGCAAGGGCGCTACCGGTGGCTGGACGACGATCTGCACGCGCACCGTCTCCCCGTACTCGTGCAGCTGGGTGACCCCGGCCGAGTACGGCACCGCCTGGCAGGTGCAGGCGGTGATGACCCAGGGCAACCAGAAGGTCGCCACCTCGACCGCGGTCGATGTGACCGTGCGCAACATCGACGGCTCGGTCGCCATCACCAGCCCGGCAACGGGCTCGACGGTCCGCGGCTCGGTCGCGCTCAGCGCCACCGCGGCCTCCAACGCCGGCGTCACGTCGGTCAAGTTCCAGATGAAGGCGCCCGACAACTCCATCACCGAGTGTGCCGCGACGGGCACCGGCCCCTACTCCTGCAGCTGGAACACGACCGCGATCACCTACGGCAGCTACGTCCTCACCGCGATCATGACCCGCGGCGACGGCTCGACGCTGACCTCGGCCGCGGTCACGGTCACGGTCGACAACCGGGTGCTCCAGGGGGCTGACGTCCAGGGAGCCAACGGCGGGGTCGCCGGCATCCCGGACCGCCTCGACCGGATCACGCTGACCTACTCCGGCCTGGCCAACCTGTCCACGATCCAGTCGGGGCTGGTCTACGGCACCCCCAGCGCGCTGGCGGTGACGCTGACCGGCGCCCCCGGCACGAAGGGCGACACGATCAGCTTCGCCAACGCCAACATCGGCGCGGTCAGTGCGGGCGGCACCTTCTTCGGCAACAACAAGGACCTCGTCTACACCGGGTCGACGCTGACCGCCAGTCAGGGCTCCGACGCCCAGGGCCGACCGGTCACCGTCCTGACGATCACGCTCGGTACGCCGGCCTCGACACCGACCTCGGACACCAAGGCGTTCAACCTGTCGTGGACCCCCAGCGCGGCAGCGACCGACAACGGTGGAACGGCCTGCCTGACCACGGGCGTCACGGAGTCGGGCCTGCTCGACGCGGACTTCTGATGAGCGCGCACGTGCCGCGGATGCTCACCGGGCGGGAGCTCGACGTGCTGCGCGCGCTGGCCGAGCACCGAGGTCAGACGCTCAGCCCCGAGACCCTGCTCGCCGCCGTCTGGAGCGGGGGGTGGGTCGGCTCCGCCGCCACCCTGGACGTGACGATCGGCCGGCTGTGCGAGTGGCTCGCCGGCTGTGGGACGGCCGAGTGGATCGTCACCGTGTCCGAGCTGGGCTACCGGCTGGAGCAGCCGATCGGCTGAAGGGGCCGCCCAGCTCGCGTGGCGGCTCAGCGCCGGTACATCACGTGGGTGTCGGCGGCGGCGTGGGCGAAGCCGAGCCCGGCGTAGAGGGCCACGGCAGCCGTGTTGTCCGACTCGACGTAGAGCAGCACCTCGCCGACGCCGCGCTCCGCCAGGTGGTGCAGGCCGGCCAGGGTCAGCAGCCGGCCCAGGCCCCTGCCCTGCGCGGCGGGGTCGATGCCCACGACGTACACCTCGCCCAGGTCGGGCGAGTGCTGCTTGGTCCAGTGGAAGCCGAGCAGCCGCTCGCCGTCGACGGCGAGCAGCAGGCCGGCCGGGTCGAACCACGCCTCACCCATCCGCTCGGCGAGGTTCGCCGCGTCCATGCCGCCCTGCTCGGGGTGCCCGGCGAACGCCGCGGCGTTGACCCGCAGCAGCTCGGCCTCGTCGGTCGGCGTGTAGCCGCGCACGGTGACGCCGTCGCGGGTGACCGGGTCGGGGAGCGGGGCGGAGGCCGGCGCGGCCATCCGCCGGCGCATCACCCACAGCTCGCGCACCCGGGTGAAGTCATGGGTCCGCGCGAGCCGGGCGGCGGCGGGGTGGTCACCGTGCGACCAGGCGCTCAACGAGCGCCCGTCCCCGTCCAGCCGTCCGTCCGGCCCACTGTCCAGCTCCTCGTCCAGCACTCCGGTGAGCAGGCGACCGCCTACCCCGCGACCCCGGGCGTCGGGGTGCACTACCAGGCTCAGCTCCGCGCCGAGGACGAGGGCGAACCCGTCGTCCTCGACCCGCGTCGTCACCCGCTCGGGGTGGTGGCGCAGGGCCAGCCGGGTCGCCTCGTCGAGGGGGTCGGCGCCGTCCGTGCGCGCCGCAGCCGCGGCGATCTGCTCGATGTCCACCAGCCCACCCTAGGCCGGAGGCTCTGCCGCACCGGGCGCGGCTGGGACTCCGCGCTCAGGCGTCCTACGAAGCCTCGGTGCGGGACTCGGTCCGTGATTCGGTCTTCTCCTTGACCGGCAGCACGAAGCGGTAGCCGACGTTGCGCACGGTGCCGATCAGGGTCTCGTGCTCGGGGCCGAGCTTGGCGCGCAGGCGACGCACGTGCACGTCGACGGTGCGGGTGCCGCCGAAGTAGTCGTAGCCCCACACCTCCTGCAGCAGCTGCTGGCGGCTGAAGACCCGGCCGGGGTGCTGGGCGAGGAACTTGAGGAGCTCGAACTCCTTGAAGGTCAGGTCGAGCGTGCGCCCGCCGATCTTCGCGGTGTACGAGGCGTCGTCGACCACGACCTCGCCGGAGCGGATCACGTGCGACTCGGGGTCGTCGGCGTTGCGCTGGGCGTTGAGACGTCCGATCGCGAGCTTGATCCGGGCCTCGAGCTCGGCCGGGCCGCAGGTGTGCAGCACGACGTCGTCCATGCCCCAGTCGTGGGTGACGACTGCGAGGCCGCCCTCGGTGACCACGAGCAGTACCGGGACGTCGGTGCCGGTGGTGCGGATCAGGCGGCACAGGTCGCGCGCGTGGGCCAGCTCCTGGCGGCCGTCGACGAGAAGGAGGTCGGAGTCGGGCGCCTCGAGCAGGGCACTGCCCTCGCTGGGCAGGACCTTCACCTGGTGGCCCAGCAGGGCCAGTCCTGGCAGGACCTCGATCGAGGGTTGCAGGGCGCTGGTGAGCAGCAGCAGGGTGCTCATGGGTCTCCTCCCGAAACGGGCAGGGACCGAAACGCAGCGCTGGGCCTCGGTCGAGTCGTAGGTGTGAGAATAACCGACATGGCGCATCACGAGCAGGGCAACGACTCCGATGAGACGCGGGTCATCACCGTCCACTACTGGGCGGCGGCCAAGGCGGCGGCGGGCGTGGCGGGCGACGAGCTGCCCGTCGACGGCGCCATCTCGCTGAGCGAGGTGCTGCGTCGCTCGGTCGCCCTGCACCCCGGCACCAGGCTCGCCGACGTGCTCGGGACCTGCTCGGCCCTGCTCGGTGACCGGCCCGTCTCGGCCGAGGATCCCGACGAGGTCGTGGTGCCGGTCGGCTCCACGGTGGAGTTCCTCCCGCCTTTCGCCGGCGGCTGAGAGGCCGCGGGCAGAAGGTCACACGCCGGAAATACTTTCGGACGCTGCGGGTAACGCGGGAGTGGTGATCTGCTCCGTATGCCTGACATCACCCGACTCTCCGCGTCCACCCCCGACGAGCTGGGCCACCGGCTCGGCACCCTGCTCGGCCGCCGCGCGCTGCTGCGCGCCAGCGCCGGCACCGCCGCCGCGGGGGGTGTGCTCGCCGGTGCGAGTGCCCCAGCCCCCGCCGCGCGGGGCGGCGCCTCGCACCCCCACCGCAAGGTCAAGGTCCTCCAGCCGGGCACTGGTCGCGCCCGCGGCCTCTACGTGCCGGCGAAGTCCGACGAGATCCTCTGGGGCCGGCTGCCCAACCGGACCAGCACGCCGGTCGCCGTGGTCGACTCCGGGGCCGTCGTCACCCTCGACACGATCAGTCACGAGGGCGTCCTGGAGGACCAGGGCAAGGACCCGCGGGCCTACTTCGCCACTCACGGCGTCGCCCCGCGCGAGGTGCTGGACGACGCCGTGGCGGTCGCCGCGAACGCCGTCCACGACGGCCCCGGCCCGCACGTCATCACCGGTCCGATCGCCGTGCGCGGGGCCGAGCCGGGCGACGTCCTCAAGATCGAGGTCCTCGAGCTGCAGCTGCGGGTGCCCTACGGAGTGATCTCCAACCGCGAGGGCAAGGGCGCCCTGCCCGGCGAGTATCCCGAGCGGTTCCGCAGCGACCCGGAGGCCACGCCGTACCTCAACCAGGGTGGCAACATCTCGGTCTTCACCCGGGTGGACCGGGGCCGCGGTCTGCTGCCCGGCGACGTGAAGGTCGGCTTCGACCTGGCGCCGTTCATGGGCACCATGGGCGTCGCCCGCGACACCTCCGCGGTGGTGGACTCGGTGCCGCCGACCGATGCCGGCGGCAACATCGACATCAACGACCTGACCGCGGGCTCGACGCTCTACCTGCCGGTGCAGGTGTCGGGCGCCATGTTCTTCGCCGGTGACCCGCACATGGCCCAGGGCGACGGAGAGGTCGCGCTGACCGCGATGGAGGGCTCGCTGCGCCCGACGTTCCGGCTGACGCTGGTCAAGAAGGGCGGCGCCGGGGCGCCGTCCGTGGCCTTCGACCACCCGTTCGCCGAGACGCCGGACTTCTGGCTCCCGATCGGGCTCAGCGACCCCGACGGCCCCGAGAACGGTGGCAACGCGACCAGCCTGGACATCGCGATGAAGACCGCGGTGCGCCACGCGCTGGCCTTCCTGACCGACGACATCGGGATGGCCGGGCCGGTCGCCTACGCCTACCTCTCGGCGGCCACGGACTTCCAGTGCTCGCAGGTCGTCGACCGGACCACCGGCATCCACTGCCTGATCCGCAAGTCCGACTTCGACCGCTAGCCCGTCGCCGACCGCCGGGGCCCGGAATGTCTTCGGGGCCCCGGTGGTTGAGCCCTCCATGACCGCTGGAGCCTGGGTGCTGATCGCCGCCGTGGGGGCCGCGCTGGCCTTCGGGCTCTACCGTGCCGCCGTGGACGGCCGCTTCTCCGGCACGCACCGACTCCCGCCGGTCGAGGGTCGGGCGCAGCGAGCCCCGAAGTCTGGTCCGGTGTCGAGGTCGTCGGGGGCCTCGAGCCCGTCGGAATCCTCGGCCCCGACGCTGGTGGACGTCGCCGCGACCAGCGGGCTCACCCTCGAGCTGGGGGAGCGGGCCACCCTCCTGCAGTTCTCCTCGGCCTTCTGTGCCCCGTGCCGCGCCACCCGCCGCACGCTCGGGGAGATCGCCGACGTAGTGCCCGGTGTGACCCATGTCGAGGTCGACGCCGAGCACCACCTCGAGCTGGTCCGGGCGGTCGGCGTCCTGCGGACCCCGACCACGCTGGTCCTCGACGCCAGCGGTGCCGAGGTCACCCGCGCCGCGGGGGCGCCCCGCAAGGAGCAGGTGCTCGACGCCCTGACCCGGATCGCCTGATGTCCACGATGCGGACGTACGTCTCATGATTCGGGATCAGCATTATCCCGTCGCGCCGGATCGCCCTACTGTTGCCGTCATGTTCTCGACCATGCTGACCAAGCGCCGCGCAGTGGACCACTGCCTCGTGCGCTCGTCGCTGTGTCGAATGTCCTGACGGGTCGCGCCTTCCTCGCTCTCGCTTAGTCTACTGAATCAGTAGGCTTCAAGCCTCTCGAGCTGGCCCTCCTCGCCGTGCGGCGAGGTGCGTTCGCGCCCGTGCTCACGCCCCAGGTCGTTCGAAGCCGAGCAGGAGAGACATGTCCACCGTCAGCAGCACCCGCCCCACCACGAGCTCCGCGCAGCGAGCCGCCGTCACCCGCATCGACCCCCGCGGCCCGCAGTTCGGCGCCGCGATCACCAGCGTCCTGCTGGCGACGGTCCTGCTGCTGGCCCCGCACCCGGCGGCGGTCGCGCTGCTCGGCGTCCAGACCGTGCTGTTCGCGCTGGGCGCCGGCCTCGGGGTGCCCCGCACGCCGTACGCCTGGCTGTTCAAGACCTTCGTCCGGCCCCGCCTCGGGGCACCCGGCGAGCTCGAGGACGTCGAGCCGCCCCGGTTCGCCCAGGCCGTCGGCCTGGCCTTCGCGGTGGTCGGCCTCGTCGGCTTCCTCAGCGGCGTGACCGCCGTCGGCCTGGCCGCCACCGGTCTCGCGCTGACCGCGGCCCTGCTCAACGCGGTCTTCCGCTTCTGCCTCGGCTGCGAGCTGTACCTGCTGATCAAGCGCCTCGGCCCCTCCGCCTCCTGATCTCCACGACATCGTTCCACCCCCGTACCTCAACCAAGGAGCAACACATGAGCCGCGAGAACTCGCTCGTCACCGTCCAGTGGGTCGAAGAGCACCTCGACGACCCGAAGGTGGTGCTCGTCGAGGTCGACGAGGACACCTCGGCCTACGACAAGGGCCACATCCAGGGCGCCATCAAGCTCGACTGGACGACCGACCTCCAGGACCAGGTGCGTCGGGACTTCGTCAACAAGCAGCAGTTCGAGGAGCTGCTCTCGAGCCGTGGCGTCGGCAACGACCACACCGTGGTGCTCTACGGCGGCAACAACAACTGGTTCGCCGCCTACGCCTACTGGTACTTCAAGCTCTACGGCCACCAGGACGTCAAGCTCATGGACGGCGGCCGCAAGAAGTGGGAGCTCGAGTCCCGCGAGCTCACCGACCAGGCGCCCAGCCGCGAGACCACGACGTACACGGCCAGCGAGCAGGACACCTCGATCCGCGCGTTCCGTGACGACACCGTCGCCGCGATCGGCGTGCAGAACCTGATCGACGTGCGGAGCCCCGACGAGTACGCCGGTCGGCTGCTCGCCCCGGCCCACCTCCCGCAGGAGCAGGCGCAGCGCGCCGGCCACGTACCGACGTCGCTGAACGTGCCGTGGAGCAAGAACGCCAACGACGACGGCACCTTCAAGTCCGACGAGGACCTGCGCAAGCTCTACGACGAGGTCGGCATCGACGACTCGCTCGACACCATCGCGCTGTGCCGCATCGGTGAGCGCTCCTCGCTCACGTGGTTCGTGCTCAACGAGCTGCTCGGCTTCAAGAACGTCAAGAACTACGACGGCTCCTGGACCGAGTACGGCTCCCTCGTCGGCGTCCCGATCGCCCTGGGCGACGAGCCCGGCCAGGCCGACGGCGGGCGTTCCTGATGTGCGGCGCGACTGAGGGCGGGCTCTCGCTGGACGGCGTGAACGTCGCCAAGGAGGCGATCATCCAAGGTCAGGTGCTGCGCCGAGCAGAAGCGGGTGCCGGCGAGCCGGTCGGCGGTGCCTACGTGCGCCTGCTCGACCGCACCGGAGAGTTCACCGCCGAGGTCCCCACCTCGGCGACCGGCCACTTCCGGTTCTTCGCCGGCGAGGGCCAGTGGACCCTGCGGACCCTCGCTCCCAAGGCCGAGCCCGTGGACAAGGTGGTGCACGCCAGCGTCGGCAGCGTGGCCGAGGTCGTCATCCCGATCTGATCGACCACCGGGCCCCGGCACACCCGCCGGGGCCCGGCGCACCCCCACCCGATCCCACCCCACCCCGCCGCACCCCCGCTGGTTGAGGTGCGAGCGAAGCGAGCCTCGAAACCAGCCCCCACGCACCCTCCGCTGGTTGAGGTGCGAGCGAAGCGAGCCTCGAAACCAGCCCCCACGCACCACCCAGCCACCACGCACCCCCCCGCTGGTTGAGGTGCGAGCGAAGCGAGCCTCGAAACCCAGCCCCCCGGAACCCCCCGCTGGTTGAGGTGCGAGCGAAGCGAGCCTCGAAACCAGCCCCCACGCACCCCACCCCCTGGCCCGTCGCATGACTGACCGGCCGGATCCGGCGGGCCGCAACGGTGGTCCAGACGCCCTCACCCAGACGGATCAAATTCGTCCGGTTCCCCGGACGGCCTGCGGTGGATGTGTCTAGCGTCCGCCGGGACAGCACCGCCGATCTCGGGGGAGAAGCACATGTCCGCACGGTCCGTCCTGCTGAGCCGTCCACCCCGCCGCCGGTCGCGGCGCTCCCGTCTGGGCAAGGCGGTGCTCGTCCCCCTGATCACGGGGCTGCTCATCGGTGGAGGTGGGCTCCGGGTGCTTCCGGCCGCCGACGCGGCCCCGCCCTCCACCGCGGCAGCGCCCGCCCTGGCCGCGGCGCTCGGCGCGGACGCCGGCGTGCGAGCGCGCTTCGAGGCCCTGCAGGTCTTCAACGAGGTGCAGCGGGCGAATCCCGGCAGCACCGGTGCGACCGTGAGCATCCGCCGTGCCGACGGCGAGCTCCAGCAGGCGCTCGCCGACGTGCGCGGTGACAGGGTGACCGCCCAGGCAGCGTTCACCCACGACGCGGCGATGCTCGACCACCTCCGTGTGCTCAGCTCCTCGGACAAGGCGCGGTTGAAGGCGATCGGCGTCGGGATCGCGGAGGCCGACCGGATCGCCGCCGTCCGCGAGCTCGACGCCTTCCTCGACCTCCCGGTGGCCGCGGTGGGCGGTGCTGCCAAGCGGCAGGCGGTCGTCGACGCCTTCCTGAAGGAGCACGACCAGGCCCTCCTGCATGCGCGGCAGGGCAGCTTCGCGCAGGCTTCCAGCAAGGCCGGCCGGGCGTGGGCGCTGGTGAACACCGCAGTCGTCGCCTACTGGACGGCCAACGACCCCGACGGCGACCTGCTGCCGACCGACCGCGAGATCCTCGCCGGAACCGACCCGAACAACGCGGACGGCGACGCCGACGGACTCTCGGACCTCGTCGAGCTGCTCAACACCTTCACCGACCCGGCGAAGGCCGACACCTACGGTCTCGGGGGCGACGGCGACGCCGACCTCGACGGTGACGGGCTGACCAACCTCCAGGAGCTGAAGGCGCGCACCGACCCGATCGAGCCCGACACCGACGGTGACGGCCTGCTCGACGGTGCCGAGGTCCGACCGGCGTCCGGGCACCCGGACAGCGACCCGCTGCTCGCCGACACCGACGACGACGAGCTCGACGATGACAGCGAGCGTCGCCTCGGCACCCAGCCACGCGACCGCGACACCGACGACGACGGCACCATCGACGGTCGCGAGGTCTACACCTCGACGCACCGGGAGCGCTCGCTGGGGATGTCGGTCGACCTGACCGGTGTCGGCGACGTCGCCCGCACCGTCACGGCCACGAACGAGACCGCGTCGGTGCTCTACGACGAGCTGCCGGGCCGGATGTCCCGGGCCGTCGACCTGTCGACGACCCGGAGCTTCTCCGAGGCGACGCTGCACTTCGACTTCGATCCGGCGGGCGTCCCCGGGGGAGACCTCGACGGTGTCCAGGTGGGCTACTACGACGATGAGGCGGGGTCCCTCGTCCCGATCCCCACGACCGTCACCCCTGACGGCCGGGCCACCGCGACGACCACGCACTTCACGACGTTCGTGCTGTTCTACGTGCCGAGCTGGAACGCGACCTTCGACCTCTGGGACCCGACGGACCCGGGCACCGGGGGCGGCTCGAGGTTCGTCGACGTCATGCTCGTGCTCGACTCCTCGGGCTCGATGGCTTGGAACGACCCGGAGGGGTTGCGGCGCACCGCGGCCAAGAGGTTCGTGGACGGCTTGATCGAAGGGGACCGCGCCGGAGTGGTCGACTTCGACTCCTGGGCGTACCTGTCCCAGGGCCTGACCGCGGATCACGCGGCCGCCAAGCAGGCGATCGACTGGATCGACGACTGGGGTGGCACCAACATCGGCGCAGGCGTGCGCCTGGCCAACAACGAGCTGCTGGACAACGGCGACCCCGAGCACCTGCGCGCCGAGATCCTGCTCACCGACGGTGAGGGCGACTACGACCCCGCGCTGACCCAGCAGGCAGCCGACAACGACATCGCGATCTTCACCATCGGGCTGGGCTCGGCGGTCGACGAGGGGCTGCTGCGAGGCATCGCAGAGAGGACGGGTGGGCGCTACTTCCAGGTGCAGGAGGCCGCTGACCTGCCCCAGGTCTTCGACCGCATCGGCGGCGACATCGACGAGGGCGCGGACAGCGACGGCGACGGCCTGCTCGACGGCGACGAGGTGCACGGGGTGGTGACCGGCACCGGGCTCGTCGTCCGCACCGACCCGTACGACGCCGACACCGACGACGACCTGCTGCTCGACGGCGACGAGCTCGTCCTCCAGCGGGACTGGGCCAAGCCGTACCCGGAGCTGTTCTACAAGATGGCCTCGGACCCGCACTCCGAGGACTCCGACGGAGACGGCCTGGTCGACCGCGAGGAGATGGACCTCGGCAACGACGCGATGCGCGCCGACGTCGACGGCGACGGTGCGAACGACGGCGAGGAGTACATCCGCGGCTGGGACCTGGCCGACCCGAATCCGGACGGCGACGGCTTCACCGACGGCGAGGAGCTCAGCGGCGGCACCGACCCGTTCACCTACGACCCGTCCCTGGCCGACCGCACCCGGGCGTTCGCGGCCGGTGCCCTGCTGGGCGAGATGGGCTACTGGCTGGCCGACCACGACCTCGAGACGAGGGTGAGCCTGGCCGACCCGCCAGGACCTCTGCCGCCGTCGCTGACGCTGGGCGTGGACAAGATCGACCTGTGCAATGTGCCCCTGGTCAAGTGCACGGAGCTGGTGAGCTTCCGACCGTTCCTGGTAGACCTCCCGGAGTACGTCGCGGGCATGATCACCCTCGGGCTGATCCCCTTCGTCGACATCGTCGTCGCGGTGCGTGACACGATCGGGGCCGCGATCCGCGGGGAGTACGGCTGGGCGGTGTTCGAGGTCGTCGGTGGGGCCCTGGGCTTCTTCGTGCCGGTGGCCGGTGACATCCCGGGCATCCTGAAGGACGTCGGCAAGTGGGTCGCCCGCTCCTCCAAGACGGTCCGACGCGGCGACGAGCTGCTGCGCTTCGTTGCGAAGTCGGCCGATGAGTCCAGGGCGTTCGAGAAGCTCTTCATCCCGATCACGAAGCTGCTGAAGCAGGGCTCCTACACGACGCTGAGCGGCAAGGGACTCGCGGACGGCGACATCCTCCGACTGGCGAAGGGCAGCCGCTCGCTCGACGAGGTCGCCACCGTCCTGGCCGACGACGCGGTCGAGGTCGTCAGGGGTGCCGGTAAGTGGTTCGACGAGGTCGCCAAGCGGGGTCACTGGGGCCGGGAGGCGGAGGAGCACGTCCGTAGCCTCACCGGGGGTAAGGCCAAGCGGCTCGACGCGGTCGTCGGCACCGGCAAGTACCGCATCGTCGACGACTTCACGGACGACGGCGTCCTGAGGACGGCCAACGAGGTGAAGACGGGCGACGGCAGGTTGGACAGCAGGTCGCAGCTGCAGATCGACAAGGACCGCAAGCTGCTCGACGACGGCCTGGTCGACGACTACACCTGGAACTTCTTCCCCAGCGGCCGCTCCAACCGCGTCGGCCCGGAGCCCGCGCTGCTGGCTGAGTTGAAGGCCAAGGGGCTCAAGGTGAAGGTCTGGCTGCCATGATGAGCGAATGCTGATAGGCACCCAGGACGAGCCGCCGACCCGCGCGGAGGCCGAAGCCTTCCTGGAGCGGTGGGTCGCTGGGCTCGAGCCTCGCCTGGCGTGGTTCGAGGCCGAGGTGGCGGCCGAGGGTGGACCGGCGTTGGACCACACGACCGCGTCGCTGGAGCCGCTGGCCGAGCTCGTGGTCGAGCGGATCGGGTCACCGACGCCGGTGGACCCGGTGCCGATCTGGTACCGCGAGGTCCACCAGAGCTACGGCTGGTCGCCGTACGGTGCCGCGCTGGCTGAGGGCCTGATGGCCTACGTCGCGCAGATCTACCGGAACGTGGCGGGGGCCGGAGCGGACTGGGTGCTCAACACCGACCAGCAGCACGCGGACTACCACCAACCGGTGATGCGCGATCCGCGGATCGCGCCGTCGTGGACCCAGGTGCGAGGATCCACCGCCATGCGCCAGCGTGGAAGACCGCCGGGTGGTCTGCGCCGGGCGGTGGAGAGCGTCCTGAGCACCTGGACACCGTCTGAAGGAGACCCGGGCGCGGATCTGCGTGTGGAGGTCGTCGCCTCGAACCACCCGGAGTTCGATCTCCAGGTGTCGCTGCCGGAGGACCTCGCGGACACACTGGGTGAGGAGCAGTTCGCCTCCCTGGAGGAGCGCTTCGCCGAGGTGCCGGGGGTGGTGTCCGCGCTGTTCGAGGATCGCGAGCTCTGCCTGCTCCAGACCGTGCCCGGCGTCGGTGCCGACACGGTCAGGGCCTGCCTGCAGTCCGTCGTCGACGCCCTCGCCACCCCCCGCGCTGGTTGAGGGCGAGCGCAGCCCCCGCTGGTTGAGGTGCGAGCGCAGCCCCCGCTGGTTGAGGTGCGAGCGGAGCGAGCCTCGAAACCCGGCGAGGGACTAACCGGCTGCCCGGGCCCCGGGGGTCTCGAGGCTCGTCGCTGGCGCTCCTCACACCTCGACCAACGGCGGGGGCGGCCGCGCTGGTTAAGGTGCGAGCGCAGCCCCCCGCTGGTTGAGGTGTGAGCGGAGCGAGCCTCGAAACCCGGCGAGCGGACCACCCGCCTGCCCACGTCCCGGGGGTCTCGAGGCTCGTCGCTGGCGCTCCTCACACCTCGACCAACGACAGGCCCCGGTGGTTGAGGTGCGAGCGGAGCGAGCCTCGAAACCCGGCCCCAGCGTTGGTTGAGGTGTGAGCGGAGCGAGCCTCGAAACCCGGTGAGTGGAGCTACTCGCGGCGGGCCCGTGACCGGATCCACCCGGGCGGTGGGTGGTGGCGTCCGGGTTTCGGGGGTGGTCGGAACTCGGGTCTTCCGTCGTCGGGGTTGAGCCGGACTTGCCAGGGGGTGTGGTGCAGGGTGCGGTGGTGGTGCCCGCAGAGCAGGACCAGGTTGTCCAGGGCGGTGGGGCCCTGGTCGGCCCAGTGGGCGATGTGGTGGGCGTGGCCCATCACCGGGGGCCTCGTGCAGCCGGGGAACGCGCAGTGCCGGTCGCGGCAGACCAGGGCCCGCCACAAAGCGGGGGTCACCAACCGGTGGGTACGCCCCACGTCGAGGACCTCGCCGTGGGTGCCGAGGGCGACGGGGATGATGTCCGCGTCGCAGGCGAGGCGTCGGACGACGGCCGGGGACAGCTCGGTGCCGTCGTCGGTGATCGTCGACCAGTCGAGCTGGCCCTTCAGGGCCTCCAGGCTGGTGGTGACCGTGACCCGGGGCCGGGCGCCGTGGGCGTCGGGCGGCAGATCGGTCGCCAAGGCGTGCTCACAGGTCGACACCAGGGCGTCCCAGAGCCGGGCCCCGTGGTCCCGGACGTCCCCCGCGTCCGCACTGTCGTCCCCGCCGGCTCCGGGGTCCGGGGCGGGCAACGGGCTTGGTCAGGGGCAGGAGCGCGGCTTTGATCTTGGCGGCGTCCTCGACGGTGCCGCGGCCCTTGAGGCGGATGCCGCCGGCGCCGTCCTCGGTGAGGGCGAGGAACCGGCCCAGGTGCGCGGCCCGTTCCTGGGCGGCGAGGGCCTTCTCGGCCTTGCGTTCGGTGCCTTCGGGGTCGATGACGTGGATGAGGTGGCGGGCGGCCTTGCCCAGATCGGTGGCATGCAGGCGCCCGGCTTCGTCGAGGAGGGTCTTCTCGGCCTGCTCGCGCAGGTCCGGGTTGGTGGGGAGCTCCTCGATGGCGTCACAGATGATCCCGGCCTGCTCGGGGGAGACCAGCCCGTCGCGCAACGCGTCCCGGGTTGCGGAGCGGTCGGTGACGAGGAGCTTCGCGTGCCGCACCGCCCGCCGCCCGGTGCCGTGGTAGGTCCCGGCGAGGTGGGTGAACCAGTCCCCGGTCGAGGACCACGCCAGGTGCTGCTGGGCGATCTTGCGGCCCTCGACCTCGACCAGGGCGGCGGCCTCGATCGCGGCCAGGTGCGCCCGGACCGCCTCACACGCCGCCACCGCGTCCACCACCTCGTCCGGGGTCCTCGCCGCCCAGAGCACCTCGTCCAACGAGCGCAGCACCGCGTTCGCCGCCGCGACCACCTCTGCGGGGGTCGTGGGCGAGAACGTGGTGCCTTCCATGACCCCACTCAACCAGGGACCACCGACAGTCACGGCCCGCTGACCGGCCCGGATCCTGCATGGTGAGATGCAATCGAAAATTTGTTCTACGCTGGATTCGCGGCCGGGTGGTGGCAAGGCCGTGCGGTGGTTTCGAGGTTCGCTTCGCTCACACCTCAACCAGCGGGGGTGGGGTTTCGAGGTTCGGGCCCGGGGGCCCTCACGCCTCAACCAACAGCGGGGGGGTTTCGAGGTTCGGGCCCGGGGGCCCTCACGCCTCAACCAACGGCGGTGGGGGTTTCGAGGTTCGCTTCGCTCACACCTCAACCAGCGGGGGTGGGGTTTCGAGGTTCGGGCCCGGGGGCCCTCACACCTCAACCAACGGCGGTGGGGGTTTCGAGGCTCGCTTTGCTCGCACCTCAACCAGCGGGGGTGGTGGGGGGTTTCGAGGCTCGCTTCGCTCGCACCTCAACCAACCGGGGCGGGGGCGGGGGAGTCGAGGAGCAACGTGACCGGCCCGTCGTTGACCGACGAGACCTGCATGTCCGCGCCGAAGACCCCGCGCTCGACGTGCGCGCCGAGCCGCTCCAGCTCGAGCGCAGACCGCGTTGTACGCCGGCTCGCCGACCGACCCGGGGGCGGCCGCCTGCCAGGTGGGCCGCCGCCCCTTGCGGGCGTCGCCGTACAGCGTGAACTGACTGATGACCAGCAGTGGGGCGCCGACCTCGGAGGCGGAGCGCTCGTCGCGCAGCAGCCGCAATCCCCACAGCTTGCGGGCCATCCAGGTGACGTCCGCGGGGTCGTCGGTGTGGGTGATGCCGAGGTAGACGAGCAGCCCGGGAGAGTCGATCGAACCGACAACCTTCCCGTCCACGGTGACAGAAGCCGCAACAACTCGCTGGATGACGGCGCGCAACGGCGATTCTTCCTTCCCGGGTTGGACGGCGGTACGGCGAGTCTGCCACGATGCGCCCATGCCCGAGGTCCCCGCCGATCGCCTGCTGATCACCGTCGCCCCGACCGGGGCCGAGACCACCAAGGCAGACTGCCCGCAGCTGCCCACCACGCTCGAGGAGCTGGTAGCCACCGCGCAGGCCTGCCAGGCCGCCGGCGCCGCGATGATCCACGTGCACGTCCGCGACGCGGAGCACCGCCCCACCCTCGACGTGGGCCGGTTGACCGAGACCGTCGACGCGCTGCACGAGGAGACGGACCTCGTCGTCCAGCTCTCCACCGGCGGTTCCGTGCACGACCCGCTGGCGGCGCGCCTGCGCGTGCTCGACGCGCGGCCGGACTCGTGCAGCCTGACCATGGGCACCACCAACTTCGGCGACGACGTCTTCGCCAACCCCTGGCCGTTCATCACCGAGCTCTACCAGCTCAGCCAGGAGCGTGAGGTGGTGCCGGAGTTCGAGCTCTTCGACCTCGGGCACGTGCACGCGCTGCACCGCCTGCTGGACCGCTACGGCCTGCCGTACGGCGGCAAGGTGCACGTTGACCTCGTGATGGGGGTGCCCGGCGGGATGCCCGGCACCGCCGACGCGCTGGTCGCCGGGGTCGCGGCGCTGCCCACCGCGGTGACCAGCTGGTCGGCCACCGGCATCGGCCGCTCGACGCTGGCCGTCTCCCTGGCGGCGCTGTCCAAGGGCGGTCACCTGCGGGTCGGCATGGAGGACGTGCTCACGCTGAGCCGCGGCGTCCCGGTGGACAGCAACGCCCAGCTCGTCGAGCGGGCGGTCGCGATGGCCGCCCTGGCCCAGCGCACGCCGGCGTCGCCGGACGAGGCGCGGGCGATGCTCGGGCTTGTCTGAGCGAGCCGGCGGTCCCGGTTGCTGCGCCGGCCCTTCGACCGCGCGGCCCTTCCCGCAGCCGTAACCCCCTCGGTCGCCCCAGCGGGAGTCATGTTGAGCCACCCCCAGCGTCTTGGCGTTGACGCCACGCAGGCGCTCGACGGCCCCGTGCAGCTCGTCCTTGGTGGTCTCGTCGTGGCGAACGACGAGCAGCGCGCCGTCGGTCCGGGCCGCGATGAGCGCGGCGTCGGTGGCCAAGAGCAGCGGGAGAGCGTCGATCACGATCACGTCGTCGCGCGAGCGCAGGTCGGCGAGCAGGTCGGCCATCGCGTGGGACTGCAGCAGCTGCCGGGTTCGGCGAGACGCCGCTGGTCAGGACGTCGTGCGGCCTCGCCGACGAAGGTTCAACAGCCAGCGCACGTGGAGGGGTGAGCGGTTCACCCTGCCGTGTGTGCTTGCGGTGCAGAGCGATGAACCGCTACTGAGGCATCCCAGTAGCGGTTCATCTTGAACGGCCTCGGATCATGAACTGCTGTTGATCATCCCGGCGCCCACCGTGACGCCGGTGGCCTCGTCGATCAGGATGAACGACCCCGTGGTCCGGTTCTTCGAGTACGGGTCGCACAGCAGCGGCACCGTGGTGCGCAGCTGGACGCGACCGATCTCGTTGCGACCGAGCTCCTTGGTGTCCTGGTCGCGGTGCAGGGTGTTGATGTCGAGGCGGTACTGGATGTCCTTGACCAGGGCCCGCGCGGTGCGCGTGGTGTGCTTGATCGCGAGCTTCTGGCGCGGCTTGAGCGGTGCGTCGGTCATCCAGCAGATCATCGCGTCGATGTCCTGCGACGGCTTCGGGGCGTTCTGCGGGCGGGCGATCATGTCCCCGCGGGAGACGTCCACGTCGTCCTCGAGGCGGACCGTCACCGACATGGGCGGGAACGCCGCGTCGAGCTCCTGGTCGTGCAGGTCGATGCCGGCGATCCTCGAGGTCATGCCGCTGGGCAGCACGACGACCTCGTCGCCGGGCTTGAGCACGCCGCCGGCCACCATGCCGCCGTAGCCGCGGTAGTCGTGGTGCTCGTCCGACTTCGGGCGCACGACGTACTGCACGGGGAAGCGGACGTCGACCAGGTCGCGGTCCGAGGCCACGTGGATGTGCTCGAGGTGGTGCATCAGGGTCGGGCCGGAGTACCAGTCCATGTTCTCGGAGCGGTTGACGACGTTGTCTCCGCTGAGCGCCGAGATCGGGATGACCTCGAGGTCCGGGATGTTCAGCTTCGTCGCGAAGGCGGTGAACTCCTTGTGGATCTTGGTGTAGACCTCCTCGGAGAAGTCCACCAGGTCCATCTTGTTCACCGCGAGCACCAGGTGGGGGACCCGCAGCAGCGACAGGATCACCGCGTGCCGACGGGACTGCTCGGTGAGGCCCTGGCGGGCGTCGACCAGCACCAGGCCGAGGTCGGCGGTCGAGGCACCGGTCACCATGTTGCGGGTGTACTGCACGTGGCCCGGGGTGTCGGCGATGATGAACTTGCGGGCCGGCGTCGCGAAGTAGCGGTAGGCCACGTCGATGGTGATGCCCTGCTCGCGCTCCGAGCGCAGCCCGTCGGTCAGCAGGGCCAGGTCGGTGTAGTCGTAGCCCTTGGAGGCGCTGGTGGCCTCGACGGCCTCCATCTGGTCCTCGAAGATCGACTTGGAGTCGAGCAGCAGGCGACCGATGAGGGTGGACTTGCCGTCGTCGACGGAGCCGGCCGTGGCGAAGCGGAGCAGGTCCATGTTGGTCACGGTGGACTCGGCGGCGGGGGTGCTCATCAGAAGTAGCCTTCCTTCTTGCGGTCTTCCATGGCTGCCTCGGAGAAGCGGTCGTCGCCGCGGGTGGCGCCGCGCTCGGTGAGCTTGGCGATGGCGACCTCGTCGATGATCTCGGCGATGGTCGACGCGGTCGACTCGACGCAGCCCGTCAGCGAGATGTCGCCACAGGTGCGGAAGCGGACGGTGCGCTCCTCGACGGTCTCGCCGGTGCGCAGCGGGTTGAGGGGGGTCTCGCTCATCAGCATGCCGTCGCGCTCGAAGACGCGGCGCTGGTGCGAGAAGTAGATCGGCGGGATCTCGATGCCCTCGCGGCCGATGTAGTCCCAGACGTCCAGCTCGGTCCAGTTGGAGATGGGGAAGATCCGCATGTGCTCGCCGGCGTGGATGCGGCCGTTGTAGAGGCTCCACAGCTCGGGGCGCTGCATCTTCGGGTCCCACTGGCCGAACTCGTCGCGGTGGGAGTAGACGCGCTCCTTGGCGCGGGCCTTCTCCTCGTCGCGGCGCCCACCACCGAAGGCGGCGGTGAAGCCGTTCTCCTCGATGGCGTTGAGCAGGGTGCCGATCTGCATCCGGTTGCGGCTGGTCTTGCCGTCGTCGACGACCACGCCGTTCGCGATCGCGTCGTCGATGCTGGCCACGACCAGCTTGACGCCGAGGCGGTTCACCCAGTTGTCCCGGGTGACGAGGACTTCGGGGAAGTCCAGCCCGGTGTCGACCTGGAGCACGGGGAAGGGGATCTTCGCGGGGTAGAACGCCTTCTCCGCCAGGCGGAGCATCACGATCGAGTCCTTGCCGCCCGAGAACATCAGGACGGGCTTCTCGAACTCGGCGGCGACCTCACGGAAGATGTGGATCGACTCCGCTTCCAGCTGGTCGAGCTGACTCAGCCGGTAGTCGGCGTGAGTCATGGACATGCCTGGCTCTGCCATTGTCTTTGGGGACCTCTCGTCGGGACAGCAGGGCACATGGTATCCATCGCGGCTCCCGGGCGGCGAACCGCGCTCGCCGAGTGTCATGAGGGCGCGTCGTCCGCGCTGCCGCCGAGTCTTCGAATCACCCGTGAGTGCCCCTCGCACCGTTCTAGACTCCGCGCATGCGGATCTCAGTGTTCGGGTGTGGCTATCTCGGCGCCGTGCACGCGGCGTGCATGACCAAGCTCGGGCACGAGGTGGTCGGGGTGGATGTCATCGAGTCCCACGTGGCCTCCCTGTCACGGGGTGAGGCGCCGTTCTTCGAGCCGGGCCTGCCCGAGCTGCTCACCGCCGGGCTGGCGACCGGCCGTCTGGAGTTCACCACCGACGCCGCGCGCGCGGCCGACGCAGAAGTGCACTTCCTCTGTGTGGGCACCCCGCAGAAGCGCGGGGAGAACGCCGCCGACCTGCGCTACGTCGAGGACGCCCTCGAGGTCATCGCCGCACTGGTCAAGCCGGGTGACCTCGTGGTCGGCAAGTCGACGGTTCCGGTCGGCACCGCCGAGCGCCTCGCGGAGCGGCTGCGCGAGATCGAGCCCGAGGCCGAGCTGGTCTGGAACCCGGAGTTCCTGCGGGAGGGCTTCGCCGTCAAGGACACCCTGCACCCCGACCGCCTGGTCTACGGGCTCAGCGGCACCACACAGGGAGAGCGGGCCGCTGAGCTGCTCGACGAGGTGTACGCCGCCGCCCTGGCCGAGGGGACGCCGCGGATCGAGGCCGACCTGGCCACCGCCCAGCTGGTCAAGGTCGCGGCCAACTCGTTCCTGGCCACCAAGATCTCCTTCATCAACGCGATGGCCGAGCTGTGCGAGGCGACCGGCGCCGACGTCACCCTGCTGGCCGACGCGATCGGCCACGACGCCCGCATCGGCCGCCGCTTCCTCAACGCCGGGGTCGGCTTCGGCGGCGGGTGCCTGCCCAAGGACATCCGCGCGTTCATGGCCCGAGCCGGCGAGCTCGGCGTCGACCAGGCGCTCTCGTTCCTGCGGGAGGTCGACTCGATCAACATGCGGCGCCGGGTGCGGATGGTCGACCTCGCCCGCGAGGTCTGCGGCGGCTCCATCGTCGGGCACACGATCGGCGTGCTGGGGGCGGCGTTCAAGCCCGACAGCGACGACGTCCGCGACTCGCCCGCCCTCAGCGTGGCCGCCCAGATGCAGCTGCAGGGGGCGCGGGTGACCGTGACGGACCCGCAGGCCATTGAGAACGCCGCCGCGAAGTGGCCCGACCTGCGCTTCGCCGACACCGTCGAGGAGACGGTGGCCGGGTCCGAGGTGGTGCTGCTGCTCACCGAGTGGCCGGAGTACGTCGCCCTCGACCCCAAGGAGCTCGCCGCACACGTGGTCGTGCCGCGGATCATCGACGGGCGCAACTGCCTGGAACCGGCCCGGTGGCGTGACGCCGGCTGGACCTACCGCGCCCTCGGGCGCCCGTAGCCGCTCGGCACGCCTGTTCGGGCGCCTACTCGGCGGGCGTCCGCTGCGGCGCGGGCCCGTCCAGCTCCGCCACGGTGGGGGCCCCCATGAAGGGCAGTCCCTGCTGCTTGCGCAGCACGCCCCAGACCAGCGGGACGACCACCACCATGACCAGGCCGATCACGGCAATGAGGATCGGGTGGGTCTCGTCCTCGCCGGCGCCCAGGGGTGCCCAGCCGGCCTTGTCGAGCAGGGCGACACCCGACATGGTCAGCACCACCACGATGCCGCGGCGGATGAACGACTGCGGCACCCGCGGTGCGATCTTGCTGCCCAGGATGGTGCCGGGGGTGGAGCCGATGACGAGCGGGATCAGCAGGGCCCAGTCGAGCCCGTGGATGGCGATGTTGGAGATCGCGGCGGCCAGCACCAGCGGCACGGCCTGCACGAGGTCGGTGCCGACCAGCTTCACCGCGGAGAGCCCGGGGTAGAGCATGAGCAGCGCGATCATGATCACCGAGCCGGAGCCGACACTGGTGATGCCGACCAGCAGGCCGCCGACGGCACCCACGAGCAGGGTGGCCAGCGGGCGGATGGTCGGGTCGGGGTCGGCGTCCCCGACACCCCGACGGACCCGGCGGAGGTTCACGTAGAGCCGCAGGGCGTAGGTCGCCGCGGCGAAGAGCAGCGCGAAGCCGATGCACAGCTTCAGCAGGGTGTCGAGCGAGTCCGGCTCGGAGCCCGCCAGCTGCTTGACCAGCCACGGCCCCAGCAGGGCCATCGGAACCGAGCCGATCACCAGCCACTTGGCGAGCCCGAAGTTGGGCGAGCCCTCGCGCGAGTGCGTGATCGCGCCACCGGTCTTGTAGATGGCGGCCGCCGTCAGGTCGGCGGTGACGACCGTGGCGGCGTCGCCCACGCCGAGGAAGATCAGGGCGGGCGTCATCAGGGCGCCGCCGCCCATGCCGGTGAGCCCGACCACGATGCCGACGATGAAACCGGCGCCCATGATGGAGAAGAAGGTGATGGTGATCAGGTCCGTCATGCGAAGTACCTTACTTTATCCAAGTAGTGCAGTTAAAACGGCGCGCAGGCGCTTCTCGGTGAGCCGGGGACCGATGTTCCCGAGCAGCCCTCGGCCCGTCGGCCCCGGGTTGATGGCGCTGGCCAACTCCACCCCGGCGTCCGGGCTGGCCAGCTCACGGGCCAGCAGCTCCATGAACGGTGAGCGGCAGATGTTGGCGCTGCCACGAAGAGGACCCGGAGCGGGCGCTGGGGTTGCGGGGCGTCTGGGGGTTCTTGGGTTTCGAGGCTCTTCGCTGGCGCTCCTCGCACCTCAACCAGCGGACCTCCCCGCCCCGTCGCCACGCCCGTTGGTTGAGGTGTGGGCGGAGCGAGCCTCGAAACCCCCCGAAGAGTCATCCAGGTCCAGATACCCCGCCTCGCGCAGCGCAACGGTCACGTCGTCCAGCGCCTCCTCGATCGACCGGCCGGTGGTGTCGACGCGGACGTCGGCGTCCTGCGGCTCCTCGTAGGGCGAGGAGATCCCGGTGAACTCGGGGATCTCGCCGCGCCGGGCCTTGGCGTAGAGCCCCTTGCGGTCGCGGCGCTCGCACTCCTCGAGCGGGGTGGCGACGTGGACGAGGAAGAACGCCCCGCCGGCCTCGTCGACCATCGTGCGCACCTGCTGGCGGGTCTCGTCGAACGGCGCGATCGGGCTGCAGACCGCGACGCCGCCGTGCCGGGAGATCTCCGCGGCGACCCAGCCGATACGGCGGATGTTGGTCTCGCGGTCCGCCTTGGAGAAGGTCAGGCCGGCGGAGAGGTTCCGGCGCACGACGTCGCCGTCCAGGCTGGTGACGGTGCGGCCCCCTTGCTCGAGCAGCCGGTCCATCAGGGCCTGCGCGAGAGTGGACTTGCCGGAGCCGGACAGGCCGGTGAAGAAGAGAACCAGGCCCCGCGCGTCCGGCGACGGCTGGTCGGTCTCCACGATCGCGGCGATGGGCGAGGGGTACCGGGTTTCGAGGCTCGTCGCTGGCGCTCCTCGCTCCTCAACCAACGGGTCGGGGTGCGGGGTTTCGAGGCTCGTCGCTGGCGCTCCTCGCTCCTCAACCAACGGGTCGGGGTGCGGGGTTTCGAGGCTTGTCCCTGGCGCTCCTCGCTCCTCAACCGGCGGCGGGGGTGAGGGGAGGGCTAGCACCCGGTCGTCGCCGGCGTAGTTCGCGACCACCTGCCGGCCGAGGTCGTGGTCGGTCTGGGCGTCCCCGTGGGAGGCGAGCGGCACAGCCACCACGACGGCGTCGGGCAGCAGCTCGGCCGCGGCGAGGCTGGCGCGGAGCAGGGCGACGGGGGAGAGTGCCGGGGTGCCGGCGCCGACCAGGGCCAGTAGCGCGACCGGGCCGACCTCCCGTAGCGACTCGAGCTCGCCGGTCGTCAGGGCGTCGGAGACGGGCACGAAGGTGCGACCCGCGTGCTGCCTGCGGGTCTGCGCCGGCGTCAGGTGGAGGCGACGGAAGGGGCCGTACTGCGCGTGCGTCAGCGGCTGGACCTCGCCACTCGGCACGGTGACCCGGGCCAGGGGCAGGCCCTCGGGGTCCACCAGCTCTACGGCGCCGGCCGTCGCCGCGGCCTCCGTGATCGGCGGGGGGAGCGTCAGGGTGACCGGGCTGCCCGGCTCGTCGAAGGCCCGGATCGGGGCGAGCGCGCCGCCGGCCAGGAGCTCGAGGTCGTCCAGCTCGCGCTGGGTCGGGCAGTGTTGCGGCACGGGGGGCGGCACGGGGGGCGTCGACACGCAGGTCATCCTGTCAGGTCGGGGCCGATAGCCTGCCGCCATGCCCACCCCTGTTGACGCGGCCCCCGTCGTCGTGGCCGAGATCGTCCGTTCCGGCTTCGTGGAGGGCCACCACTACGGCTCCGTGGTCGCCCTCGACCGCGACGGCGACGTCGACTGGTCGGTGGGAGCGGTCGCTGCCCCGGTGCTGCCGCGCTCGTCGAACAAGCCGCTCCAGGCGCTGGCCATGGTCCGGATGGGCCTCGACCTGCCGCCGGACCTGCTGGCGCTGGCCTGCGCGTCGCACTCGGGGGAGTCCTTCCACGTCGAGGGGGCGCGGCGCATCCTCGCCTCGGCCGGCCTGGACGAGTCAGCGCTGCAGACCCCGCTCGACTACCCCCTCGACGACGCCGCCCGGGAGGCGCTGATCCGCGCCGGGGGGGAGAAGTCGTCGATCCTGATGAACTGCTCGGGCAAGCACTCCGCGATGCTCGCCACCTGCGTTGTCAACGGCTGGGACACCGCGACCTACCTCGACCCCGCGCACCCGCTGCAGCAGGGCATCCTCGCCACCTTCACCGAGCTCACCGGCGAGCCGGCCCAGGTCGCGGTCGACGGCTGCGGCGCCCCGCTGCTCTCGACCTCGCTGATCGGGCTCGCCCGGGCCTTCCGGGCGCTGGCCGTCGCCACCGACGGGCCCGAGCGACGGGTGGCCGAGGCGATGCGCGCCCACCCGGTGTTCGTCTCCGGGTCGACGCGCGACGAGCTCACTCTGCTCACGGCCATGCCCGGCAGCATCGGCAAGGCCGGGGCGGAGTCCTGCTACGCGGTGGCGTTGCCCGACGGCAGGGCCTTCGCGCTCAAGACCGACGACGGCGCGGCCCGGGTGCGCCCCGTGCTGATGGCCGAGGCGCTGCGCCGCAGCGGCGTGCTCGACGAGCCCGGCGTGGACGCCGAAGCCGTACGCCGCACCGGGGTCGTCGAGCTGCTCGGCGGCGGCCGGCCGGTCGGCGAGATCCGCGCCTCCTTCTGATGCCCATGGGGCTGGTGCCGGCCGGGTGGCGTCGGGCCCGAGCGGGGCGACCGGAGAACGGTGCCCGCTAGCGCTGCTAGCACCGGGCCGCAGACGAGTTTCAGGCCTAGAACAAGAGGATTCTCCAGCACTGTGAGCGGAGACACCTGTCGGCGGCTTGCATTTGCTAGCAGGAGTTAGCACTATGGAGGCATGTCCAAGGGCAAGGTTGGCAAGACGGTCGAGTCTCTCGGCGAGTACCTCAAGGAGCAGCGCGTCGCATCGCGCCTGTCCCTGCGGCAGCTCGCGGAGCAGGCCGGTGTGTCGAACCCGTACCTGAGCCAGATCGAGCGTGGTCTGCGCAAGCCCTCGGCCGACGTCCTCCAACAGATCGCCAAGGCGTTGCGGATCTCCGCGGAGCAGCTCTACATCCGTGCGGGGATCGTGAGTCCTGAGGACGGCGTCGGCGGTTCGGTGGAGCTGGCGGTGCTCAACGACACCGGCCTGACCGAACGGCAGAAGCAGTCGCTGCTCGACGTCTACGCCTCGTTCCTGGCGCTGAACGCCGCGCAGCCTGCCGCCGACGACACCTGAGCTCCCATCCCCCTGGACCCCCAGACCTGGTGACCCACCGGGTCGACACCCTGCGAAGGAGATCGACATGGCCAAGACCAAGTTCGACATCAAGACCGAGGCGACCCGCCCGCTGTACGCCGGCGTCGGCGTCACCGACCTGGCCGTCGAGGCCGTCCGCGACTACGTGGCCGACGTGCAGAAGCGGCTCGTCGACGTGCAGAAGAAGGCCTCCGGCCTCGACCTCCAGCCGCAGAAGCTGCGCGAGCAGGCCACCACGGTGGTCGGCTCCCGCGTGGACGCCCTCTCGAAGGACGCCAAGGCCCGGCGCGCGGCCATCGAGGCCCGCGTCGCCGACCTGCAGGCCGAGGCGCAGGCTCTGGTGACCGACGGTGTCGAGACCGTCACCGAGACCTACACCGACCTCGCCAAGCGCGGCGAGACCCTGGTGGGCCGGATCCGCCGCCAGGAGTCGACGCAGGCCACCAAGCGCTCGGCGAAGACCACCACCGCCAAGGCGAAGACCACGAAGACCCAGACCGCGAACACCACCAAGGCGACGACCAGGAAGACCTCCGCGGCCGCGAAGTCGACGGCGAAGACGGCTACCTCCGACACGACCGCCACCGCGAAGAAGGCCGCCACCGGCGCAAAGTCGACGGCCAGGAAGGCCACGTCCACCGCGAAGAAGTCGTCGGCGCCCAGCAGCGCCAAGGCCACCACCACGGCCGCCACGACGACGGCGTCCAACGCCACCGCCGCGGTCTCCGACGCCGCCAAGAAGATCGGCGACTGAAGAGCGCCCGACGACGGACAGCTGACGCTGTTCTGACGTCCGTGAGGCCCCCGGGGGAGTGATCCCCCGGGGGCCTCGTTCGCGTCCGCCCGTAGGGTGAGCCCGTGAACGTCTTCGACATCGAGTACACCGTCACGGCGATCGTGCAGGTGCTGCTGCTGGGCGTGAAGATCTTCGCCTTCGTGAACTGCCTGCTGTTCTCGAGGGAGTCCTACGCGGTGGCCGGCAAGCTGACCAAGCCGTCCTGGGCGGCCATCCTCGGGGTAGGTCTCGTGCTGCACCTGCTGTTCCTGTCCAGCTCGCTGGGCGGCGGCGGGATTCTCGGCCTGGCCTTCACGATCGCGGCCTTCGTCTACCTGGCCGACGTGCGCCCGGCGCTGGCGGGCCTGCGCCGCCGCTGAGCGCGATCCCGTCCGCCGGGTGACGCAGGTGGGCTAACCTTGTCCGTCGAGGTGTTACCGAGCGTCGAGAGGTGGAGAGCCGGGTGCCGAACCAGTCCGTGGACCGCCCCTGGGGTTCCTGGCAGGTGCTCGACGACGGCCAGGGCTACAAGGTGAAGCGGATCCACGTGAAGCCCGGCCAGCGGCTCTCCTACCAGACCCACCGGCACCGCTCGGAGCACTGGGTGGTCATCTTCGGCATCGCCACCTGCATCATCGACGGCGAGACCGTCGTGGCCTGCCCCGGTGAGTCCGTCGACGTCGCCACCGGCCAGAAGCACCGGATCTCCAACCAGCACAGCGAGGACCTCGTCATCATCGAGGTCCAGCACGGCGCCTACACCGGTGAGGACGACATCTGCCGCCTCGACGACGACTACGGCCGTCACGACGAGGGCGACGACCTCGACTCCGCGGCGGCCCGCGAGCTGCTGGCGCAGTAGCGCCGCAGCGCCACCGTCGCGTCCTCCGGCTCGAAGCCGGTGGCCTCGAGCCTCGAGAGGCTCAGCGTGCTGTGGTGCGGCCGAGGGGAGAGCGTGCGGCCGGTGGCGTACGCCTCGGTGCTGATCGGGGTGACCTCGTCGGCCTCTCGTCCGCTCAGGGCGAAGACGGCGCGTGCCACGTCGCACCACGAGGTGGTCTCGCCGCCATTGGTGACGTTGTAGGTGCCGTACGCCGCGCCAGTCTCCAGCAGGTGCCGGGTGGCACGGGCGAGCTCGGCGGCGAACGTGAGCCGGCCGTACTGGTCGTCGACCACCGTGGGGGCGATCCCGCGGGCGGCGAGGTCGGCCATGGTGCGCACGAAGTTCTTGCCGTCACCGACCAGCCAGGACGTGCGCAGCACGTAGTGGCGGGGCGTCGTGACGACCGCGAGGTCGCCGGCCGCCTTGCTCTGGCCGTAGACCCCGAGCGGGGAGAGGGGCTCGTCCTCGCTGTGCAGCTCGGCGGTGCCGTCGAAGACGTAGTCGGTGGAGTAGTGCACCAGGGTCAGGCCGTGCTGCCCGGCGACCCGGGCCAGCGTCGCGGGCGCCACCGCGTTGGCGGCCCAGGCGTCGCGCCGACCGGCGACCGACTCCGACTCGTCGACCGCGGTGTAGCAGGCGGCGTTCAGGATCAGGGCGTACTCGTGCCACGGCCAGGCGGCCAGGGCCGCCTCGTCGGTGACGTCGAGCTCGGCCCGGTCGACGGCGCGGGCGTCGGGGTACTCCGCCACCAGCGCTCGCCCGAGCTGGCCGTTGGCGCCGGTGATCAGCACCCGGCGGGGGGCCATCGGGGTGACGGCGTCGAGGGAGGGGTTGGCGTGGTCCTTCGCGGAGATCTCGCACTCCGCCAGCGGGATCGGCCACGGGATCGCTGCCGTCGCGTCGGCCAGGTCGAGCGCCGGGTAGCTCTGCCCCGGGCGCCAGTGGTCGTTGACGAGGTAGCTGTAGGCGGTGCCGTCCTCGAGCGTCTGGTAGGAGTTGCCGACCCCGCGGGGCACGAAGACCGCCACCGAGGGGTCGATCTCGACGTGGAAGGTCGCCCCGAAGCTGGCACCCTCGCGCATGTCCACCCACGCGGCGAAGACCCGCCCGGTGGTGACGGTGACGAACTTGTCCCACGGCTCGGTGTGGATGCCGCGGGTCGCGCCGCGGCGCGCGTTGAAGGAGACGTTGTTCTGCACCGGGCCGAAGTCCGGCAGGCCGGCAGCCACCATCTTCTCGCGCTGCCAGCTCTCCTTGAACCAGCCGCGGGCGTCCTCGTGGACGTCGAGGCCGACGACCAGCAGGCCGGGGATCGGGGTCGGCTCGACCCTCATGCCTGGCCCCGCGCGGCGTAGGAGGCCTCGGTCTGCTCCTTGGCCGGTCGCCACCACGCCTCGTGCGCCTGGTACCACTCGATGGTGGCGGCCAGGCCGGACTCGAAGTCGTCGTAGGCGGGCTTCCAGCCCAGCTCGTCGCGCAGCTTGGTGGAGTCGATCGCGTAGCGCAGGTCGTGCCCGGCCCGGTCGGTGACGTGGTCGAAGTCGTCCGCGGGGCGGCCGAAGTGGGTGAGGATCTGTCGTACGACGTCGAGGTTGTTGCGCTCCCCGTCGGCGCCGATCAGGTAGGTCTCACCGATTCGGCCCTCGTTGAGGATCGTCCAGACCGCGCTGGAGTGGTCGTCGGCGTGGATCCAGTCGCGCACGTTCTGCCCGGCGCCGTACAGCTTGGGGCGGCCGCCGTCGATGACGTTGGTGATCTGGCGCGGGATGAACTTCTCGATGTGCTGCCACGGACCGTAGTTGTTCGAGCAGTTCGACACGGTCGCCTGGACGCCGAAGCTCCGCACCCAGGCGCGGACCAGGTGGTCGGAGCCCGCCTTGGAGGCCGAGTAGGGGCTGCTCGGGTTGTACGGCGTGGCCTCGGTGAAGCGGGCGGGGTCGTCGAGCTCGAGGTCGCCGTAGACCTCGTCGGTCGAGACGTGGTGCAGCCGGGTGCCCGCCTTGCGGACCGCCTCCAGGATCGTGAACGTGCCGATCAGATTGGTGCGGATGAACGGGCTGGGGTCGTTGAGCGAGTTGTCGTTGTGCGACTCCGCGGCGAAGTGCACCACCGCGTCGTGCTCGGCGACCAGCGGGTCGACCACATCGGCCTCGGCGATGTCGCCCACGACCAGCTCGACCCTCTCCTGGGGCAGCTCCTCGATCGCCTCGCGGCTGGCCGCGTAGGTGAGCTTGTCCAGCACCGTGACGCTGGCGTCGGTGTGCGCCATCAGGTGGTGGACGAAGTTGGACCCGATGAAGCCGGCGCCGCCGGTGACTAGAACTCGCACGCACCGCAGTCTAGGTGCCCTGATCTGCGAAGATCAGCCGCATGCGAGGAATCATCCTGGCCGGGGGAACCGGCTCGCGCCTGCATCCGATCACCAAGGCGATCAGCAAGCAGCTCGTGCCGGTCTACGACAAGCCGATGATCTACTACCCGCTCTCGACGCTGATGCTGGCTGGGATCAGGGACATCCTGGTGATCACCACGCCGCACGAGCAGGAGCAGTTCCAGCGGCTGCTGGGCGACGGCTCGCAGTTCGGCATCACGCTCGCCTGGGCCGCCCAGCCCAGCCCCGACGGGCTCGCGCAGGCCTTCGTCATCGGCGAGCAGCACATCGGCGACGACCACGTGGCGCTCGTGCTCGGCGACAACATCTTCTACGGCTCCGGCCTGGGGGAGAAGCTGCGCCGCTTCGACGACCTCGACGGCGCGGCGGTCTTCGGCTACCGGGTGGCCGACCCGTCGGCGTACGGCGTGGTGGAGTTCGACGCTCACGGCAGGGCCCTCTCGATCGAGGAGAAGCCCGCCGTCCCGAAGAGCAGGTACGCCGTGCCGGGCCTCTACTTCTACGACAACGACGTGGTGACCCGGGCCAAGGCGCTCAAGCCCTCGCCCCGCGGGGAGCTCGAGATCAGCGACCTGAACCGCACCTACCTCGACGAGGGCCGCCTGCAGGTCGAGGTGCTGCCGCGCGGGTCGGCCTGGCTCGACACCGGCACCTTCGACGACATGAACGACGCCAGCAACTTCGTGCGCACCATCGAGAGCCGGCAGGGCACCAAGATCGGTGCCCCCGAGGAGGTCGCCTGGCGCCTCGGCTTCATCACCGACGACCAGCTGGCCGCCACCGCGAGCGGACTGGTCAAGAGCGGCTACGGCACCTACCTGCTCGACCTCCTGGAGCGCACGAAGGAGTGACCGCCCCGGGCGTCTCACCGGGTCTCGAGGTTCGTCGCTGGCGCTCCTCTTGCCTCGACCAGCGGAGAAATCTTCTTTCGCGTTGGTTGAGGTGCGAGCGTCAGCGAGCCTCGAAACCTGGTGAGGTGGCTGCCTCGTCTGGGTGGGTTTCGAGGTTCGTCGCTGGCGCTCCGCTCACCTCAACCAGCGGAGTCGCCCCGTCGCTGGCGCTCCGCGCACCTCAATCAGCGGGGTGTGCCAGGTCGGCGTCGACCATCCGTCCGACCAGCTCGGGGAAGTCGACCGTCGGCGCCCAGCCGAGATCCTCGCGGGCGCGGGTGGCGTCGCCGACGAGCTCGGTCGCGTCGGTGGGCCGGACGAAGGCCGGGTCGACCCGCACGAGGGGCTCCCAGTCGTCGATGCCGGCCCGGGCGAAGGCTGCGGCCACGAAGTCGCGCACGGAGTGGCTCCGGCCGGTGGCGACCACGTAGTCCCGGGCCTGCGGCGCGCGGGCGGCGCGCAGCATCGCGTCGACGTGGTCGGGGGCCCAGCCCCAGTCCCGCCGGGCGTCCAGGTTGCCGAGCACGAGCTCGTGGGACCGGCCCGTGGCGATGGCGGCGACGGTCGCGGTGATCTTGCGGGTGACGAACTGCGCCGGGCGGCGCGGCGACTCGTGGTTGTAGAGGATCGCGCTGACCGCGTGCAGACCACGGTGGCGGTACACGTCGACCATCAGGTGGGCGTAGGCCTTGGCGGCTCCGTACGGGTTCACCGGGCGCAGCGGCGTGCTCTCCGACTGCGGGCTGGCGGCGGGCTCCCCGAAGATCTCCGCGCTCGAGGCCTGCACGAACCGGACCGGGCGCCCGGTCCGCTGCTGGAGCCGGTGGGCCGACTCCAGCAGCGCCGCCGCGGCGGTGCCGTTCACCCGGGCCACGAGATCGGGCTCGGCCCAGGAGCGGGCCACGGAGCTCACCGCAGCCAGGTTGTAGACCTCGTCGGGGGCGAGGTCGAGGAGGAGCCGGCGGACCTCGTCGACGTCGGTCAGGTCGCCCACATGCAGCTCGACGCCGGGCAGCCCGACGCCGGGTGATGCACATCCGGGGAGCCCGGGCGGTTCGTCGGGGTGCGCGAGCCCGTGCACCTCGACGCCCTCGGCGAGCAGCCGCTCGGCGAGGTAGGAGCCGTCCTGACCGCTGAGGCCGGTGACGAACGCGCGCGTCACCTCACCACCCCTGCCGGGTGGCGGCGAGGTCGGCCTCGACCATCAGGGCGACCAGCTCGTCGAAGGCGACCCGCGGCCGCCACCCGAGGACGTCGCGGGCCTTGCCGGCGTCGCCGACCAGGCGGTCCACCTCGGCGGGGCGCATGAAGGCTTTGTCCTGACGGACGTACGGCGTCCAGTCCTCGACGCCGACGTGCGCGAAGGCGGCGTCGAGGAAGTCGCGGATCGAGTGCGTCTCGCCGGTGGCGATCACGAAGTCGTCGCCCACCGGCTGCTGGAGCATCAGCCACATCGCCTCGACGTAGTCGCCGGCGAAGCCCCAGTCGCGCTCGGCGTCCAGGTTGCCGAGCACCAGCTCGCGCTGGCGGCCCAGGGAGATCCGGGCGACGGCCTGGCTGATCTTGCGGGTGACGAACTCGGGGCCCCGGCGCGGTGACTCGTGGTTGAACAGGATGCCCGACGAGGCGTGCATGCCGTAGGACTCGCGGTAGTTGATCGTCATGTGGTGGCCGAAGACCTTGCTCACGCCGTACGGCGAGCGCGGCCAGAGCAGCGTCCGCTCGTGCTGGGGCGACTCCTGCACCTTGCCGAACATCTCCGAGCTCGACGCCTGGTAGAACCGCACACCGCCTGCCTCGCCCCTGGTTCCGTAGCCGCTGTGCAGGCGCAGCGCCTCGAGGAGGTTGAGCACGCCCTTGGCGGTCACGTCGGTGGTCAGGTGGGCGTTCTCCCAGGAGTAGGCCACGAAGGAGACCGCACCCAGGTTGTAGACCTCGTCCGGGTCACTGCTGCGCAGCGCTCGGACCAGGCTGGACATGTCGGTGAGGTCGCCGTGGTGCAGCGTGACGTCCGGGAGCAGCCGCTCCACCAGGTCGCGCTTGGGGTTGTTCTGCCCCCGGATCAGGCCGTGGACGTCGTAGCCCTTGGTGAGCAGCAGCTCGGCTAGGTAGAGACCGTCCTGGCCGGTGATCCCGGTGATGAGCGCAGTGGGCATGCGGGCGATTGTGCCCGACCGGAGTGCTCCCGAGGGTGCCCGAGCCGCCGCTCAGTAGGCGCCGCGGGTGCCGAAGACGGCGCCGAAGGTCTTGGAGAGGATCGACAGGTCCTGGAGCATCGACCAGTTGTCCACGTAGTAGAGGTCCAGGCGCACGGCCTCGGACCAGGACAGGTCCGAGCGGCCGGAGACCTGCCACAGGCCGGTCATCCCGGGGCGGACCCGCAGCCGGCGGTGGGTGTCGCGCTCGTAGTGGGCCACCTCGAGGGGCAGCGGCGGGCGGGGCCCGACCAGGCTCATCTCGCCGCGCAGCACGTTGATCAGCTGGGGCAGCTCGTCGAAGGAGAAGCGGCGCAGCCAGTGGCCCGGCCGGGTGATGCGAGGGTCGTGCTCCATCTTGAACAAGCCGCCCTCGTAGCCGACCTCCTCGTGCAGCTTGGCCAGCTTCGCCTCGGCGTCCAGCACCATGGTGCGGAGCTTCAGGCAGCTGAACTCGCTGCCGTCGCGGCCGATCCGGGTCTGGCGGAACAACACCGGCCCTCGGTCGTGCGCCTTGATCCGCAGGGTGGCCAGCACGAACAGCGGCGCGAACGCGACCAGCAGGGCCACCGAGCCGACGATGTCGAAGAGTCGCTTGCCCCAGCGAGAGGCGTCGATCGCCGTCGGCGGCTCGATGTGGATCAGGGGCAGCCCCCCCACCGGACGGACCCGGATCCGGTCGCTGCAGATGTCGGTCACGCTGGGCGCCACCACGACCTGCACGTCCTTGGTCTCGAGGTCCCAGACGATCTGGCGCATCTGGCCGGCGGAGCCGAGCGCGCCCCCGGCGAAGAAGATCACGTCGACCCCGCTCTCCTGGACCACCGAGGTGGCCTCGTCGGCATTGCCCAGCACGGGGATGCCGGACTTGGTCTCCTCGCTGAGGTCGTAGGCCGGGGTGAGGGCGCCGACGATCGTGTAGCCGAGCCAGCGCTCGCGACGCAGCACGGAGGCGATCTCGTCGATGTGGGCCCGCGAACCGGCGATCACCACCCGCTGGAGCAGGTTGCCGCGTCGCCGGGCGCCGTGCAGGGCGCGACGCAGCAGCACGCGCCCGGTGACCAGGGCGGGGATGCCGAGGCCGAAGGAGAGCAGGAAGAAGCCGCGCAGCAGCGAGAACTGGACCAGGTAGCACCCGACGCCGAGGGCGCCGGCGGTGATCAGGCTGGCGTTGACGATCCGCTTGAGCTCGTCGGTGCCGGCGCCGAAGACGTTGCGCCGGTAGCCGCCCGCCGCCAGGATCGCGAAGAGCCAGGCCACGAGCATCAACGGGGCGGTGACGCCGAGGTCGTTGACGACGGTGGTCGGCTGGTCGAAGAGCGAGAGCCGGTCGCGCCCGACGGCGGCGATGGCCCCGACGCTCAGGATGATCATCACGTCGAGCGCCAGCGCGGTGGAGGGCAGGGCCCGCAGCGCCCGGCTCGGTGCGCCGGTCGTCAGCCGTTGCCGGTAGTGCAGGTCGAGAATCGTCATGCTGTCGTAGCCCCCCAGGCCCTCGATGCGATGACTGCGTCCCCCCCACCGCCATCTCCACGAACGTGCGTGTGCGGTGAGTGTGCCCAGAAGGTTTGGGGGGCGGTGGCGGTTACGGAGGAGCGATCCCGAAAATAGGGGAGGGGAACAATTCAGCCCGTGAGCGCCCTCAGGCAGTCGTCCTCGTAGGCCTCCCAAGCGCCCAGAGTCTCGGGGTGGACGCGGCGCTGCTCGCACCAGTCCTCGAACCCGGTCGTGAGGCGGAGCCCACTCGCTTCGGCCATCAGGAGGGTGGACAGGTCCATGACGGGGTCCTTCCCCACAGGGACTGCTCCGAAACCCCCACCGGGGGTCACTTCGAGACTGGAGGCAACATGCACCCGGTCCAGAGCGATCAGAAGCACTGCATGAGCCGCCCAGGAGACCTGAGGCGAGGAACCCCACGACCATCCCGCCAGCGCGACCAGGACGCGAAAGTCGGCCCTCACGGCGTCGTGAGTCGCGCCACTCCACGTCGCTAGGGTGGTGTCATGAAGGTTCTCGTCACCGGCGGCGCCGGCTACCTCGGCTCGATCACCGCCAAGGCCCTCGAGCAGGCCGGGCACACCCCGGTCATCCTCGACTCCCTGCTCAGCGGCCCCCGCGTCTTCGTCAAGGAGCGTGCCTTCTACGAGGGGGACATCGCCGACCGCGAGCTGCTGCGCCGGGTCGTCGCGGACCACCCCGACCTCGACGCCACCATCCACATGGCCGCGCGGATCGTCGTCCCGGAGTCGGTGGAGAAGCCCTTCGAGTACTACCGCGACAACGTCGCGAAGTCGTTGGAGCTCTTCGACGAGCTGGTCGCCCTCGGCAAGCCGCGGGTGCTGTTCTCGTCCTCGGCCTCGCTCTACGCGACCAAGGACGACTTCGAGGTGACCGAGGAGGACCCCCTCGACCCGCAGTCGCCGTACGCCCGCACCAAGCGGATGATGGAGCAGGTCCTGGTGGACATGGCCTCCGCCACCGAGCTCCGCGCGATCATCCTGCGCTACTTCAACCCGGTCGGCTCCGACCCGGACCTCGAGTCCGGGATCTACGCCCGGGAGCCCTCGCACGTCATCGGCCAGCTGGTGATGGCCGCCCGCGGGCTCAAGGACTCCTTCACGATCACCGGCACCGAGCACCCGACCCGCGACGGCACGGGCATCCGGGACTACATCCACGCCTGGGACCTCGCCCGCGCCCACGTGCGCGCGGTGGAGCGGTTCGACGACGTGCTCGCCGGCGAGGACGCGCAGAGCACCGTGATCAACATCGGCACCGGCCAGGGCGTGACCGTGCGCGAGCTGGTGGCGTCCTTCGAGCGGGTCTTCGGCCACGAGGTGCCGCTCAGCGAGGCGCCGCCGCGCCCCGGTGACGCCGTGGGTGCCTTCGCGAACGTCGACAAGGCCACCCGGCTGCTCGGCTGGAAGACCGAGCTCGGCCTGGACGACGCCATCGCCTCCTCGCTGGCCTGGGGCGAGCACCGCCGCGAGGTCCTCGGCTACGAGTGACCCGTTCGCGGGGCCGCCCGTCCGCGGGTCTGCGAGGCTGATCCCCGTGACCCCTGGGTTCGACGTCAGGCGCGTGGCCGTGGCCACCTTGGTCGTCTACACGTGCGTGGTGGCGTGGCTGGTGCTGAGCCCCACCTCGGAGGTGCCGAGCGCGGTGGTGCACTGGCTGGCCGACCGGGCCGCCGAGGCGGGGGCCCCCGACCGGCTGGCCTCGGCCGGACGGATCGAGTTCGCCGCCAACGTCGCCGTCACGATCCCTGCCGCGGCGCTCGCCGCGTTCCTCTGGGGGCGGCTGGGCTGGCGCGACTGGACGGCGTACGGCTTCATGGTCTGCGCCTCGGTCGAGGTGGTGCAGGGCCTGCTGCTGCCCGAGCGGGCGGCGACCTTCCGCGACGTCGTCGCCAACACCCTGGGGGTGGCGCTGGGCAGCCTGCTCGTCGCCGGCGTCCGGCTCAGAGCCCGGCGCCGACCAACAGGAACCCGACCAGTGCGGTGGCCCGCTCGGTGATCTCCTCCTCGGGGACCTCACGGTGCTGGGCCCGCAGGTTCAGCGTCTGCATGGTGATGGACCCGTAGAGGCAGCCCCACAGCAGGGAGAAGCGGGCGTCGGGGCCGACGTCCCCGCGCTCGGTGGCGCGCCGGGCGACGAGGTCCATCGCCTCGACGTGCACGTCGGTCACGAGGTCGGCGAAGCGGCCGATCGGCTCAGGTGACCCGGCGGCGTCGATCGCGATCCGCAGCGTGGCCCAGCCGGCCGGGTCGAGGTAGAAGTGGAACAGGTCCACGGCCAGCGACTCCAGGTCGCCTCGCAGCGACCCGGTGTCGACCACCTGTTCCGCCGGGCGGCGGTTCTCGACGGCGTCGCTCAGCAGGTCGTCCTTGTCGCTCCAGCGCAGGTAGATCGTGGACTTGCCGACGCCCGCCCGCCGGGCCACGGCGTCCATCGTGAAGCCCGACCACCCGCGTTCGCCGTACTCCTCGAGCGCTGCCTGGAAGAGCCGCTCCTCCGCTCCCGGGGTGCGGGGGCGGCCGCGGCGACCTCGTGGTGACGAGCCGTCGGTGTCCGACACCCTCCGATTGAACCACCGTCGGGTGCTGGGCCGCTCCGGTTATGGTCCACTTCATGCCCCTGATCCGGTCCGAGACGTCTCCCGGGGGGCCTGCGACCCCTGCGACGTCCGCCAGATCCGACGTCGTGTCGGCGTGGGCGGCGCGCAACACGCACCACTGGGACGACTGGAGCCTCGAGGACCTGCTCGCGGCGCGGGGCCCGAGCCGGGTCAGCCTCGTCGTCCCCGCGCGCAACGAGGCGGCGACGGTGGGCGAGGTGGTCGGCCGGGTCCGCGAGGCGCTGATGGACACCGTTGCGCTGCTCGACGAGATCGTCGTGATCGACTCCGACTCGACCGACGACACCTACGCCGTCGCGACCGACGCCGGAGCGGTCGTGCACCGCTCGGCCGAGATCCGCCCCGACCTCGGCACCGGCCCCGGCAAGGGTGAGGCGATGTGGAAGTCGCTCTTCGTGACCACCGGCGACGTGCTGGTCTTCATGGACGCCGACCTCGTCGACTGGGACACCCATTTCGTGCCGGGGCTGCTCGGCCCGCTGCTGACCCGACCGGAGGTGGCGCTGGTCAAGGGGTTCTACGAGCGGCCGCTGCTGAATGGCTCCTTGGTGGGGGGCCCCTCCGGTGGCTCCTCCGGCGGCTCGCTGGACGGGGGCCGGGTGACCGAGCTGGTCGCCCGGCCCCTGATCGCGCTGGAGCACCCCGAGCTCGCCGGGCTGGTGCAGCCGCTCGCGGGGGAGTGGGCCGTGCGCCGTTCGCTCTTCGAGTCGCTCTCGGTGCCCACCGGCTACGCCGTGGAGCTGGCCGCGCTGGTCGACACCCTCGCGGGGCGGGGCCTCGACGCCATCGCCCAGGTCGACCTCGGCCGACGCACCCACCGGCACCAGGACCTGCACGACCTCGGGGCGATGGCGACCCAGATCCTGGCCGCGCTGCGCTCGCGCGGGACGGGCCCCGGGGCGCACGCCTCCCCCGTAGCCGGCCCGGGGCCCACCGGGGTCGCGTTGCGGCAGTTCCGCCCCGTCGACGGGCGGATCGCGCCGGTCGACCGGCTGGTCCCGGTCGGCGAACGGCCCCCGGCCACCTCGGTGGTGGCCCGGTGACGCTGCGGCTCGGGCGCCACGAGTTCCCCGACGACGCCACGCTGATGATGGCGATCGTCAACCGGACCCCCGACTCCTTCTACGACAAGGGCGCCACCTGGGCCGAGGACGCCGCCTTCGAGCGGGTGGCCAGGGTGGTGGAGGAGGGCGCCGAGATCGTCGACATCGGCGGGATCAAGGCGGCCCCCGGGGCGGTGGTCGACGAGGCCGAGGAGCGCGGCCGCGTCGTCGACCTCGTGGCGCGGGTGCGCACGGCGTACCCCTCGCTGGTGATCTCAGTGGACACCTGGCGCGCCTCGGTGGGGCGCGCGGTCTGCGAGGCCGGCGCCGACGTCCTCAACGACGCGTGGGGCGGGGCGGACCCCGGGCTGGTCGACGTCGCCGCCGAGCACGGCGCCGCCCTGATCTGCACCCACACCGGCGGGGTGACCCCGCGCACCCGCCCGCACCGGGTGGAGTACGACGACGTGGTCGCCGCGGCGATCGCCGACACCACCGCGTACGCCGCCCGCGCGCTGGCGGCCGGGGTGGCGCGCGAGTCGCTGGTCATCGACCCGGCCCACGACTTCGGCAAGAACACCTTCCACTCCCTCGAGCTCACCAGGCGACTGGGCGAGATGGTCGACACCGGGTGGCCGGTGCTGGTCTCGCTCTCCAACAAGGACTTCGTCGGGGAGACCCTCGACCTGCCGGTCGGCGCCCGGCTGAGCGGCACGCTGGCCGCGACCGCCGTCTGCGCCCTCGCCGGGGCCCGGATCTACCGGGTGCACGAGGTCGTCGAGACCCGCCAGGTCGTCGACATGGTCTCCTCGATCGCCGGTCGCCGTCCCCCCGCCCGTGCGATCCGGGGGTTGGCGTGACCGCCCCCGGCGGGATGGTCCGGAACGCACGTGTCGCGGACCCGGCCGACGACCGACACCTGCGTCACGGACTGTCCCCGGTGGTGCTGGTGCCGGGGGTGCTGGCGCTGCTGCCGTCGTACGCCGGGCTGAACGACCCGGTGGCCGAGCTGCGGGCCGCCTGCCGGGCGGCCGTGTCGTCCCTGACCGGGCCGGTGCGGGTGGTGGCGGACGCGTCGGGACGCCGGGTCGCGGAGCACCTGCTGGGCGAGGCGGGGCTGCCGGTGTCCGGCGGCGCCGGTGGGGACGACGGGGACCCCGCGTCGTACCTGGTCGTGGCCAACGGCTCCGCCTGCCGCGGGGAGAAGGCGCCGGGGCACCTCGACGACCGGTCGCTCGGCTTCGACGACGCCCTGGCCGCCGCGCTGCGCCGTCCCGACCCCACGGCGCTGGCGGCCACCGACGAGGCGCTCGCCGAGCAGCTGTGGGTGGGGCACGCCGCGGGGTTCCGGGCGCTCGCCGGCCTGCTGCACGGCGCCGGACCCGGACAGGTCGACTTCGCCGCCGACCCGTTCGGTGTGCAGTACTGGGTGATGAGGTGGACATGCGGGTCCTGATCGGGGCGGGTGCCGGGGCACCCGCGGAGGACCTCACGGACGACGACCTGGCCGCGCTCTACGCGCCGCCGGCCGGTGACAGCTGGCTGAGGGTCAACATGGTGGCCACCGTCGACGGCGCCGCCACCGGTGACTCCGGGCTGACCGCCTCGATCAACAACCCCGCGGACAAGCGCGTCTTCGACACCCTGCGCCGGCTCGCCGACGTGGTCGTGGTGGGAGCCGGGACGGCGCGCGCCGAGGGGTACGCGCCCACGGACGTCCCGACCGTGCTGGTGAGCCGGCGCGCCCAGGTGCCACCCGGACTGCGCGGCGCCGCCCCCGGCGCGGTGCGGATGGCCACCGTGGGCGCTGCCGAGCACCTCGAGGAGGCGCGCGACGTGCTGGGCGCCGAGCACGTGCTCGTGCTCGGCGCGCACGCCGTCGACCTGGGGCTGCTGCGGGCCCGGCTGGTCGCCGACGGCCTGCGCCGGATCCTCTCCGAGGGCGGGCCGCACCTGCTGCGCGACCTGGTCGACCAGGGCGTCGTCGACGAGGTCGACGCCACGGTCGTGCCGCGGCTGGTCGGCGGCGAGCACCCGCGGATGACCACCGGCGCACCCCTCGACGCCGCGCTCGACCTGCACACGCTGCTCGAGGAGTCCGGGACCCTGCTGATGCGCTGGTTCACACGGACCGGCCCATGAGCGCCCGTCCGGCCTCGGTGCCCCGGTCGCCGGGCCCCTCGCCGCCCGCCCGTCTGGACGCCAGGTCGGCCCTGACGACGATCGTGGGCTTCGTCGCCCTGCTGTGGGTCATCGAGCTCGCGGACACGATCCTGGGCAACCGCCTGGACGGCTACGGCATCCGCCCCCGTGACGAGGAGGGACTGGTCGGCGTGGCCGCCGCGCCGCTGCTGCACGCCGGCTGGGCGCACCTGGCCGCCAACACGGTGCCGTTGCTCGTGCTGGGGTTCCTGGTGCTGCTCTCAGGCCTGCGCCGCTGGGTCGAGGTCACCGGCGTCGTCTGGCTGGTCGGCGGGCTCGGCACCTGGCTGGTCGCGGAGCCGAGGACGATCCACCTGGGGGCGTCGGTGCTGGTCTTCGGCTGGCTGGTCTTCCTGCTGCTACGCGGCATCTTCTCTCGTCGGCCGGGCCAGATCCTGCTCGGCCTGGTCGTGCTGCTGGTCTACGGCGGACTCCTGTTCGGCGTGCTTCCCGGGCAGCCTGGGATCTCCTGGCAGGGCCATCTCTTCGGCGCGGTCGGTGGTGGCCTGGCGGCGTGGTGGGCCAGGGACCGGCCCGCCGCCCGGTGGTGAGCGGCTCGTCGTACGCTCCGGGCGTGAGCGAAGAGCTGAAGGTTCAGCGCACGGACGACGTCGTCGAGGTCACCTTCGACCGGCCGCAGCGCCACAACGCCTTCACCCGCGACATGTACGCCGGGATACGGGCGCTGTGCGAGGAGCTGCACGACGACACCTCGGTGAAGGTGCTCGTGCTGCGCGGCGCGGGTGGCCGGGCCTTCGCCGCCGGCAACGAGATCTCGGACTTCCTCTCCCAGGACGCCGTCGCCTACGAGCTCTGGATCCGGGAGCTGCTCGAGTCGCTCTTCGCGCTGCCGCAGGTCACGATCGCCGCGATCGACGGGGTGTGCGTGGGCGGCGGGCTGGCCGTCGCCACCCACTGCGACCTGCGGATCGCGACGCCCGCCTCGCGCTTCGGCTACCCGATCGCGCGCACCCTCGGCAACGCGCTCTCCGCCTCGGTGGTCTACCGCTGCGCCGCGATCTTCGGGGAGTCGCTGACCCGGGAGATGCTGCTCACCTCGCGGCTCACCACCGCCGACCGGGCGTACGCCGTGGGCGCGCTCCTGGCCGTGACCGATTCGCTGGACGACGAGCTCGGCACCCTCGTGGAGGGTCTCCGGGCCGCCTCCGGGGTCACCCTGCGGGCCACCAAGGGCCAGCTGCACCAGCGCGCCCGGCTGCTCGAGGTCAACCCGGACACGGACGAGGCCCTCCTGCGCGAGGTCTACACCGGCCCCGACTTCACCGAGGGTGTCCGCGCGTTCCTGGCGAAGGAGCCCCCGGCCTTCCGCTGAGCAGGCGCAGATGTGCCACGCGGACCCGCCGAGTAGGCGTAGATGTGCCACGCGGACCCGCCGAGTAGGCGCAGATGTGCCCGTCGTACGACGCGAGCGGCATGCTGCCACAGACCATCTGCGCCGACTCGGCGTACAACCGGGGCCCATCTGCGCCGACTCGGCGTACAACCGGGGCCCATCTGCGCCGCCTCGGCCTACTCGCGGGCCAGGTCGGCGTGGGCGGCGCGCAGGTCCCGCTTCAGGATCTTGCCGGACGGGTTCTTCGGCAGGGCGTCGGCGATGACGACGTACTTGGGCGCCTTGTAGCCGGCCAGCACCGAGCGGGCGTGCGCGCTGACCTGCTCGGAGGTCAGCTCCGCCCCCGGCTTGGGGACGACGACCGCGGTGACGGCCTCGACCCACGTGGGGTGGCCGATGCCGAAGACAGCCACCTCCGCGACGCCGTCGAAGAGGTAGATCGCCTCCTCGACCTCTCTGCTGGCGACGTTCTCGCCACCGGTCTTGATCATGTCCTTCTTGCGGTCCACCACGTAGAGGTGGCCGGTCTCGTCGACGTAGCCGAGGTCTCCCGAGTGGAACCACCCGCCGCGGAACGCGTCGGCCGTCTTGGCGTCCTCGTGGAAGTAGCCCAGCGTCGCGTGCGGCGAGCGGTGCACGATCTCCCCGACGGTGCCCGCGACGACCGGCTGGTCGGCCTCGTCCACGATGCGGGTCTCCACGTTGAGCGCGGCCCGCCCGGCCGAGCCGGGGTGGGTCAGCTGCTCCTCGGGTCCGAGGATCGTGGCCAGGGGCGCCATCTCGGTCTGGCCGTAGAAGTTCCACAGCTCGACGTCCGGGAGCCGCTCCTGGATCTCCCGGAGGATCTCGACCGGCATCGGGGAGGCGCCGTAGTAGCCCTTGCGCAGGCTGGAGACGTCCGCGGTGGCCAGCTCGGGGGAGCGCAGCAGGGCGATCCACACGGTCGGCGGAGCGAAGAACTTGGTGACCCGCTCGGCCTCGATCGTCCGCAGGATCGCGGCCGGGTCGGGCCCCGGCAGGATGATGCTGGTCGCGCCGAGGTAGACGTCGACGCCGAGGAAGCAGTCGAGCTGGGCGCAGTGGTAGAGCGGCAGCGTGTGCAGGTCGACGTCGTCGGCGCTCATCGAGCCGTCCAGCGCACACGAGACGTACTGCCACAGGAGCGCCCGGCTGGTCAGGATCGCGCCCTTGGGGCGCGACTCGGTGCCCGAGGTGAACATCAGCCGCACGGGGTCGTCGTCCGCGACCGGGACGCTCGGCGGCGTCCCGTCGTGGTCGAACCACGTCTGGACGTCGGTCCAGCCGTCGGGCAGGTCACCCCCGGCGAGACGGACGACGGCCCGCGTCCTCACCGACCCGCTCGACGCGGCCAGCGCGCGCTCGCCCACCGGGACCAGGGCGTCCTCGACGACGAACGCCGTCGCCCCGCTGTGGTCGAGGATGTAGGCCACCTCGTCGCCGCCGAGCATGAAGTTCACCGGCACCAGCACCACACCCACCCGGGCCGCGGCGAAGTTCAGCACCGCGAACTGCCAGCAGTTGTGCGAGAGCAGGGCGAGCCGGTCGCCGGGCACGAGCCCGGTGGCGGCCAGCGCGGCCGCCGCCCGATCGACGACGGCGTCGAGCTCGGCGAAGCTCAGCCGGGTGCTGCCGTCGACGATCGCGGTCTTCGCCGGAAACCGGTGCGCCGTCCGCCGGGGGAGGTCGCCGAGGGAGTGCTGCCGGGCCTGCTGAACGAGGTCGTGGGTCGCCATGGGGGCACCCTAGTGACCCCCGGGCTCAGGAGCGGGCGATCGTGCGGTGCGCCTCGATCAGCGACGGGCCGTACCAGGTCAGCAGCCGGCCGCTGACCAGCTCGGTGGGCGTTCTGGTCAAGGCCTCGGGCCCGTCGTCGGGGGTGAACACGTACGGCTCGTCGGGCAGCAGGACGACGTCCGCGCCGGCCGCGTCGAGCTCCTCGAGCGACACCTGGGGGTAGCGCCCGGCCCGCCCCGGGTGCCCGTCGTACACGTTCTCCAGCCCCAGCCGGCGGGCCAGGTCGCTGGTGAAGGTCGCCGGGCCGACCACCATCCACGGATCGCGCCAGATCGCGATCACCACCCGCCGGGTCACCACCGGCAGCGGGCCGCACCACAGCTCGCGGGCCTCGGCCAGCCAGGCCGGCCGCTCCCAGCGCAGGGCGAGGTCGAAGAGCCGCTCCAGCGAGCCGATCGCCTGCGGCACGGTCTCCACGTCCGTCACCCAGACCGGCACCCCGCTGTCGCGCAGGCGGCGGACGTCGAGCTCCCGGTTCTCCTCCTTGTTGGCGACCACGAGGTCAGGCGCCAGCGCCCGGATCGCCTTCAGGTCGGGGTTCTTGGTGCCGCGCACCCGGGCGACGTCCAGGTCGGCCGGGTGGGTGCACCAGTCGGTGGCGCCCACCAGCGACCCCGCCCGGGCCGAGACCAGGGCCTCGGTGATCGAGGGCACCAGACAGACCACCCGCCGCGCGGGCCCCCCGGTCGGGACCGGGTGCCCCAGGTCGTCGTGGATCACACGTTGCGGCGGTACTGGCCGCCGACCTCGAAGAACGCCTCGGTGACCTGGCCCAGCGAGCAGACCCGGGCGGCGTCCATCAGGACGGCGAAGACGTTCTCGCCGTTGATGGCGGCCTCCTTGAGCCGTGCGATGGCTGCCGTCGCCTCGTCGGTGTGGGTGTCCTGGAAGCCGTGCACCCGGTCGAGCTGGGAGCGCTTCTCGGTCTCCGTGGCCCGCGCCAGCTCGACGTGGGCGGGGGTGCCCCCCTCGACCTCGGGTTTGCGGAACGTGTTGACGCCGATGATCGGCAGCGAGCCGTCGTGCTTGCGGTGCTCGTACAGCATCGACTCGTCCTGGATGCGGCCGCGCTGGTAGCCGGTCTCCATCGCCCCGAGCACGCCGCCGCGCTCGTTGATCGCGTCGAACTCGGCCAGCACGGCCGCCTCGACGAGGTCGGTGAGCTCGTCGATGATGAACGAGCCCTGCAGCGGGTTCTCGTTCATCGCCAGGCCCCACTCGCGGTTGATGATCATCTGGATCGCCAGCGCCCGGCGCACGGACTCCTCGCCGGGCGTGGTGACGGCCTCGTCGTAGGCGTTGGTGTGCAGCGAGTTGGCGTTGTCGTAGATCGCGATCAGCGCCTGCAGCGTGGTGCGGATGTCGTTGAAGTCCATCTCCTGGGCGTGCAGGGAGCGGCCGGACGTCTGGACGTGGTACTTCAGCTTCTGGCTGCGCTCACCGGCGCCGTACCTCTCCTTCATGGCGACCGCCCAGATCCGGCGGGCGACGCGGCCGATCACGGAGTACTCCGGGTCCATGCCGTTGGAGAAGAAGAACGACAGGTTCGGGGCGAAGTCGTCGATGTCCATGCCGCGGGCGAGGTATGCCTCGACGTAGGTGAAGCCGTTGGCCAGCGTGAACGCCAGCTGGCTGATGGGGTTCGCCCCGGCTTCGGCGATGTGGTAGCCGGAGATCGAGACCGAGTAGAAGTTGCGGACCTTCTGGGCGATGAACCACTCCTGGATGTCGGCCATCATCCGCAGCGAGAACTCGGTGGAGAACAGGCAGGTGTTCTGGCCTTGGTCCTCCTTGAGGATGTCGGCCTGCACCGTGCCGCGCACGTTGGCCAAGGCGTACGTCGCGAGGCCGGCGTGCTCCTCCTCGGAGGGGTCCCGGTCGTGCTCGGCGCGGAACTTCTCGACCTGCTGGTCGATGACGGTGTTGAGGAAGAACGCCAGCACGGTCGGGGCGGGCCCGTTGATCGTCATCGAGACCGAGGTGCTCGGCGAGACCAGGTCGAAGCCGTCGTAGAGCATCTTCATGTCGTCCAGCGTGGCCACCGAGACGCCGGAGGTGCCGACCTTGCCGTAGATGTCGGGGCGTTCGTCGGGGTCGCGGCCGTAGAGGGTGACCGAGTCGAACGCGGTGGACAGCCGCTTGGCGTCGCCGTCGGCGGAGAGGATCTTGAAGCGTCGGTTGGTGCGGGCCGGGTCGCCCTCGCCGGCGAACATCCGGGCCGGGTCCTCGCCGTCCCGCTTGAACGAGAAGACCCCGGCGGTGAAGGGGTAGTGGCCGGGCAGGTTCTCGCGGCGCCAGAAGCTGACGAGCTCGCCGTGGTCGGTGTAGCGGGGCAGGGAGACCCGCGGGATCTTGTTGCCCGAGAGGGACTCCCGGGTGAGCTGGGTGTGGATCTCCTTGTCGCGCACCTTCACGACCTGCTCGTCGCCCGAGTACGACGCGACGACGGCCGGCCAGCCGGCGATCTGGTCGGCGACCTCGCCCGGAAGGGCCTGACGGGCCTGGGCGAGCAGGGCCTGGACGGCGTCGGTGGCGGGGTTTCGAGACGGTTGCTGCGCAACCTCCTCAACCAGCGGGGCTGCCGGCGCACCCTCGACCAGCGGGGCTGCCGGCGCACCCTCGACCAGCGGGGCTGCTGGCGCACCCTCGACCGGCGGGAGGGCGGCGGCGAGCTCGGCGGTGACCAGCTCGAGGCGCTGGACCCGGCGGGCGGCCTCGGCCAGCTCGTGGGTGCGGGCGTGGTAGCCGCGGACGGTCCCGGTGATCTCCGCAAGGTAGCGCACCCGGTCGGTCGGGACGACCTGGCGGATCCCCGAGGAGTGTCGGACGTCGACCGTGGGCAGCGCGCCCTCGGTGCCGGGCAGGCCGGCGCCCTGCAGGAGGTCGCGCAGGTGCTGGTAGAGCGCGGTGACCCCGTCGTCGTTGAAGGTCGCGGCCGAGGTGCCGAAGACCGGCATCTCCTCGGGGCGCTTGCCGAACGCCTCGCGGTTTCGGACCAGCTGGCGGCCCACGTCGCGCATCGCGTCCTTGGCGCCGCGCCGCTCGAACTTGTTGATCGCCACCACGTCGGCGGCGTCGAGCATGTCGATCTTCTCCAGCTGCGAGGCGGCACCGAACTCGGGCGTCATCACGTACATGGCGAGGTCCACGAAGGGGACGATCGCGGCGTCGCCCTGGCCGATGCCGGGGGTCTCCACGACGACGAGGTCGAAGCCGGCGGCCTTGAGGACGGTGATCACGTCGCCCAGGTGCTCGGGCAGCTCGTGCGCCCCTCGGGTGGCGAGGCTGCGGAAGAAGACCCGGTCCCCGTCGAGGGAGTTCATCCGGATCCGGTCGCCGAGCAGCGCGCCCCCGCCGCGGCGCCGGGTCGGGTCGACCGCGATCACCGCGACCCGCAGCTTGTCCTGCTGATCGACCCGGAAGCGGCGGACGAGCTCGTCGGTCAGCGACGACTTGCCCGAGCCTCCGGTGCCGGTGATGCCCAGGACGGGAGCCCCGCGCCCGCCGTCCCGGGTGCCGGCCGCGCGCAGCTGCTCGAGGACGTCGGGGGGCAGCTGGCCCTGCTCGGCCCCGGTGATGGCCCGGGCGATCGCGAACCGGTCCCCGCTGATGACCTGCTCGGCGGTGACCTGCTGGGTCTCCCACAGGTCGAAGTCACAGTCCCGGACGACCGAGTTGATCATGCCGACCAGACCCATGCGCTGGCCGTCCTCGGGGGAGAAGATCGTGACGCCGCTGTCGCGCAGGCGCTGGATCTCGTCCTGCACGATCACGCCGCCGCCCCCGCCCACGACCTTGATGTGGCCGGCGCCGCGCGCCCGCAGGGCCTCGACGAGGTACTCGAAGTACTCGATGTGCCCGCCCTGGTACGACGAGACCGCCACGCCCTGCACGTCCTCCTCGAGGGCGGCGTCCACGACCTCCTGCACGGAGCGGTTGTGCCCGAGGTGGATCACCTCCGCGCCCTGGCTCTGGAAGATGCGCCGCATGATGTTGATGGACGCGTCGTGGCCGTCGAAGAGGCTCGACGCCGTCACCAGGCGGACGGGATGGACAGGGCTGTGGAGCTCGGGCACGGGGAACCTCGCTGATGGGGGACGTCCTGCTGCACCTTCGATACTAGGACGTCCAACTAAATTTGGGAACCGGGCGGGCGCGCCGGCTCGGCCGGCGCGACCAGGTCGCCCGCGCTCGAGCGGACGGCACCGAGCAGGCCGGTCAGCCGCACGGTCTCCTCCGGGTCGAGCCCCGGGTGCTCGAAGACGTCGGCGTTCAGGCCGGTGGTCGCCCGCTCGACCACGGCCCGGCCCGCCGCGGTGATGGACGCGAGGACCACCCGGCGGTCGTCGTCGCGGCGGGCGCGCTCCACGAAGCCCTGTCGCTCCAGCCGGGCGACGGCGCTCGTCACGCTGGTCGGGTGCACCTGCAGGAGCGAGCCGAGGCGGGCCATCGGCAGGGCCCCCGCGGAGGTGAAGGAGAGCAGTCGCAGGATCTCGTAGCGGGCGAAGGTGAGGTCGAGGGGGCGCAGGACGGCGTCGATGCGCTCCATCAGCAGCTGGTGGACGCGGACGACCGAGGTGACCAGCGCCATCCCGTCGGCCGCCTCGTCCCACCCGTGGCGCAGCCACTGGGTGCGCGCGCCCTGGATGGGATCGCGGGGCACGGCCGTGGTGAGGGGGCCGGTGGGCGTGGTCATGAGGTCCTCTCGGGCGGGCGTCCGGCGGGTGGGCCACCGCCGGCGAAATTACTTGGACGTCCTACCATCATGGCATGAGCGAGCAGAGGATCATCCTGGTGGACGGGGCGCGGACCCCGGTGGGCAGCTTCGGTGGCGTGTTCAAGGACGTGCCCGGCTTCGAGCTGGGCGCGCACGCCTCGCGGGCGGCGCTGGAACGCTCCGGGGTCGCCGCCGAGGCCATCCGCGAGGTCGTCATGGGGTGCATCGGCCAGGTGGGTCCCGACGCGTACAACGCGCGGCGGGTCGCGATGGCGGCCGGGCTGCCGGCCAACGTGCCGGCGTACACCGTGAACCGGCTCTGCGGCTCCGGGCTCCAGGCGATCTGGTCGGCGGCCATGGAGATGCGCTGGAACGACCTCGACCTCACCCTCGCCGGGGGCGACGAGTCGATGACCCGGATGCCGTTCTACGACTTCGGGGCCCGCAACGGCTACCGGCTCGGGGACCGCTCGCTGGTCGACGGGACGGTCGCGATCCTGACCGACCCCTTCCACGGGATCCACATGGGCGTGACGGCCGAGAACGTGGCCCGGAAGTACGGCGTCAGCCGCGCGGAGCAGGACGAGTTCGCGCTCGAGTCGCAGCGCCGGGCGGCGACCCCCGAGGCGCGGGCCGCCTTCGCCGAGGAGATCGTCGCGGTCGAGGTGGGGGGACGAAAGCCGTTCACGGTCAGCGAGGACGAGCACCCGAAGCCGCAGACGACGCTCGAGGGCCTGTCCGGTCTGCGTCCCGCCTTCAGCAAGGACGGCACGGTCACCGCCGGCAACGCCTCGGGGATCAACGACGGGGCCGCCGCGGTGGTGCTGGCCAGCGAGGCGGCCGTCGCCGAGCGCGGCCTGAGCGGGCTGGTCTCGCTGGAGGCCGTGGCGACCGCGGCGATGGAGCCCGAGCTCATGGGCTACGCGCCTGTCCTTGCGCTCGAGGCGCTGTTCGAGAAGACCGGCACCACGCCGTCCGACATCGACACCTTCGAGCTGAACGAGGCCTTCGCCTCCCAGGCCGTCGCGGTGATCCGGGACGCCGGGCTCGACCCCGCCAAGGTGAACCCGTACGGCGGCGCGATCGCGCTCGGCCACCCGGTCGGTGCCACCGGCGCGATCCTCGCCCTGCGGGTCGCCCGCGACCTGGCCCGCCGCGACCTCGAGCTCGGCGTCGTCACGATGTGCATCGGCGGCGGCCAGGCGCTGGCGGCGCTCTTCCGCCGGGTGTGAGAAGCCCCTCGACCCCTCAGGCGAGGCAGGTCAGTGGGCGGCCGCCGTTGTAGGTGACCATGTCCACCATCGCCTGCTGGTGGTCCAGGCGCGCGCCGGGCACCGTGCCGTCCAGCTCGGCGTACGCCCGGTACAGGTTGCCGACCAGGCGCTCGCGGTCGAGCAGGTCCGCGAAGGCACCCAGGTCGGTCGCCAGCGCGGCCTCCAGCGGGGTCAGGGCGGCCTCGCGCCCATGGGTCGCCGCCGCCTGCACCAGGGCGAGGTAGTCGGACATCCGGTCGAGGACGTCGGCGCCGCAGACGGGCCCGTGGCCGGGCACGATGGTCTCCGCGCCGAGGTCGCGCAGGTAGGCCACCGCCTCGACGGCACCGCTGATCGAGCCCTGCAGGAACATCGGCGTCACGCCGTTGAAGACCAGGTCGCCGGCGAAGAGCACCCTCTGCTCGGGGATCCACACGACCGAGTCGCTCGTGGTGTGGGCCGGGGTGCCGACGTGCCGCACCTCGCAGGCCAGGTCGTCGACGTGCACGCGGAGCGAGTCGGTGAAGGTGACCGAGGGCGCGGTCACCCGGATGTCCCCCCAGTCGACGTCACCCCAGAAGGTGGCGGCCGGGGGCCGGTCCCAGCGCAGGAGGTTCTCGCGCACCCCGATGTGCCCCACCACGGTGGCGGGGGCGAAGAGGTGGTTGCCGTAGGTGTGGTCGCCGTGGTGGTGGGTGTTGACCAGGGTGGTGACCGGAGCGTCGCTCACGGAGCCGATCGCGGCGAGGAGAGCGCGGGTACGTCGCTCGGTGCCGCAGGAGTCGATGGCCACGACACCGGCGCCGCCGACCACGAAGCCGGTGTTGTTGACCCACCAGCCGCCGTCGGGCTGCACGTAGGCGTAGACGCCGTCACCGACCTCACGGGCCGTGCCGGCCGGTGAGCCCTCACGGGGCGCGGGCGGGGTGGGGCGCATCGGGTCCTCCTCGTCGCGGGACGTCGTGGTCAACCTAGCGGCGCGTGGGCGGCGACACGCCGGTCCCCGGAATGGGGGCCCGCCCCCTTTGGTTGGGCTCCCCATGACCCACACCGACTCGGGACGAGTGTCCCTGCTGCTCGGGGCCCTGTTCGGTCTCGCGGGCATGGGTTCGTCCTCGGCGGCGATCGCGCTGCCGCTGATCGCTGCCGACCTCGACGTCAGCATCGGGGTCGCTGCCTGGACGATCAGCCTGTACGCGTTGATGCTGGCGGTCACCACGGCGGTCTACGGCCGGGTCTCGGACCTCGTCGGTGTGCGGATCCCCCTCGCGGTCGGCATCGGGCTGATGACCGGCGGCGCGCTCGTGGCGGCGCTGGCCCCGTCGTACGGTGTGCTGCTGGTGGCCCGGCTCGTGCAGGGCGCCGGGGCGGCCGCCGTACCGACCCTGGGGGTCGCGGTGCTGAGCGCGAGGTACGAGGGGGAGGCCCGCGGGCTGGCCTTCGGGCGCCTCGCCGGGACCGCCGCCGCGATCAGCTGCCTCGGGCCGCTGGCCGGAGGCCTGGTCGAGAACGCCTTCGGCTGGCGGGCGGTGATGGCGCTGCCGATCCTCGGGGTGCTCATCATCCCGTTCCTGTGGCGCGCGCTGACCGGGGAGGGCACCGGAGCCCGTCTCGACATCCTCGGCGCCGTCCTGGTCGCGCTCACCGCCGCCGGGCTGGTGCTGCTGGTGCAGTCGCCCTCGACGGGGATCCTCGTCGCGGTGGTCGGCATCGCCCTGATGGTGCTGGGCGCCCCCGCGGTGGCCCTGCGGGTGCGGCGGCGGCCGCACGGCTTCCTGCCGCTGTCGGTGGTCCGCAACTCGACCGTCGTACGCAGCGCGCTGGCCGCCTCGGCCGTCCCCGCGGCGTGGTTCGCGCTGCTCATCGCGGTGCCCGCGGTCCTGGTGCACAGCGGTTGGGAGCCGTGGCAGGTCGGCCTGGCGCTGGTGCCGAGCGCGGTGGTCGCCTTCCTGACCCCGCGCGCCGCGGGCCCGCTGCTGATCCGGATCGGCCCGATCGCCGCACTGGCCGTCGCCGGCGTCGGCGCCTCGGTCGCGCTGGTGATCGCCGCGCTCGGGGCCTGGCTGGTCTCCGCGCCGGTGCTGGTCCTCGCGGTCGTCCTGGTCACCGTCGCCTTCGGGCTCGGGCAGCCGGCGCTCAGCGCCTCGGTCGGCGAGGCCTCGGAGGCCGACGTGCGCGGGGTCGCCCTCGGCATCGCCACGCTGATCTTCCTGATCGGCGGCAGCGTCGGGTCCGCGACCGTGGGTGGGCTCGGCGACGTCATCGGCGTGGCGGCCAGCCTCGGGCTGCTCGCACTCCTCCCGCTGCTCGGGCTGGTGGCCCTGCTGCCACAGCTGCGCGCGGTGGCCGCGGGTGCCCCGCTGGGCGCCGACGAGGCCGTCTGAGCGGCTGACGCACCCGGGACGGCCTTGCATGGCCCTCCCTGCCGGGTGAGCCCTACCGTGAGGAGCGTGCGCACGCAGCTCGAGTGGGTCCCTGTCTCGGCCGCGCTGCTGGCGACCGGGGCGATGGCGCTGGCGTTCGGCGCGTTGATCCTGCCCGCGGACGACTCGGCCACGCAGACGATGCTGAGCGTGGAGCACCAGGACGAGCGGTGGCTGGTGGTCGCCGCCGCGATCTACTTCGTCGCCTCGGTCGCGCTCACCCTCGGGCTCCCGTCGGTCCTCGTCCTGCTGACCGGTCGGGGCCGCGTGCTCGGCGCGCTCAGCGGGCTGGTCCTCGCCGTCGGCTTCATCGGCACCGCCGGCTACGCGATGGTGATGGTCTTCCTCCGTGCCCTGGTGGTCGGGTCGATCCGTGGCCCGGGCCTCCAGGCCGTCGCGCACGATACCGGGCTCGCGGCCTTCCTCTACGGCTGGATCGCGGCGTTCTACGCCGGTGAGCTGCTGCTCGCGATCGCCCTGCTGCGCGCGGGCAGCACGGCGCGCTGGGTGCCGGTGCTGCTGATCCTGCACGTGCTGACCCTGCCGGCCTCGGCGGTGCTGCCGGCCGCGGTCGTCCGGCCGTCGATCGTGCTCATGGCGGTCGGCTTCGCGGGCATCGCGATCACCGCCGCCACCCGCAGCTCGACCCGCTCCGTGCGAGGCCCCGAGCACAGATAGTCCAGGACGCACCTGTCGTGGTTCCGCACAGAATCCGACATCTGCGTCACGGACTATCTCGCCCGACCCCCGACGAGAGGCAGCGCGGGGCCGGGCCGGGCGGTGGCCTACTTGCCCTTGCGGGCCCGCGAGGCGGTCCGGCCGCGCTCGCCGGCGTCCAGGACGACCTTGCGGATGCGGACCTTCTCCGGGGTGACCTCGACGCACTCGTCGTCGCGGCAGAACTCCAGGCACTGCTCGAGCGAGAGGTGCCGCGGCGGGATCAGCTTCTCGAAGTTGTCGGAGGTGGCGGACCGGATGTTGGTCTGCTGCTTCTCCTTGGTGATGTTGACGTCCATGTCGTCGGCGCGGGAGTTCTCGCCGATGATCATGCCCTCGTAGACCTCGGTGGTCGGCTCGACGAACATGATCCCCCGCTCCTGCAGGTTGGTCATGGCGTACGCCGTGGCCGCACCCTTGCGGTCGGCCACCAGGGAGCCGTTCGTGCGTGAGCGGATCTCGCCGGCCCACGCCTCGTAGCCCTCGCTGATGCTGTGCGCGATGCCGGTGCCGCGGGTGTCGGTGAGGAACTGCGTGCGGAAGCCGATCAGGCCACGGGCCGGGACGACGAACTCCATGCGCACCCAGCCGGTGCCGTGGTTGGTCATCTGCTCCATCCGGCCCTTGCGGGCGGCCAGCAGCTCGGTGATCGTGCCGAGGTACTCCTCCGGCGCGTCGATGGTCAGGCGCTCGAACGGCTCGTGGACCTTGCCGTTGACCTCCTTGATGACCACCTGCGGCTTGCCGACGGTGAGCTCGAAGCCCTCGCGGCGCATCTGCTCGACCAGGATGGCGAGGGCGAGCTCGCCGCGGCCCTGCACCTCCCAGGTGTCGGGACGCTCGGTGGGCAGGACGCGCAGCGAGACGTTGCCGATCAGCTCCTGGTCCAGGCGGTCCTTGACCAGGCGGGCGGTCACCTTGCCGCCCTTGGTGCGCCCGACCAGCGGCGAGGTGTTGGTGCCGATGGTCATCGAGATGGCCGGCTCGTCGACGTGGATGAGCGGCAGCGCGACCGGGTTCTCCGGGTCGGCCAGCGTCTCGCCGATGGTGATCTCGGGGATGCCCGCGATCGCGACGATGTCGCCGGGGCCGGCGGACTCGCCGGGCTGGCGCTCGAGACCCTCGGTGACGAGGAGCTCGGTGATGCGCACGTTCTTGACCTCACCGTCGCGACGCATCCAGGCCACGGTCTGGCCCTTCTTCAGCGTGCCCTGGTGGACCCGCACGAGCGCGAGCCGGCCCAGGAACGGCGAGGCGTCGAGGTTGGTGACGTGCGCCTGCAGCGGCGCGCCCTCGGTGTACGTCGGGGCCGGGATGGTGTCCAGGATCGTCTTGAACAGCGGCTCGAGGTTGTCGCCCTCGGGCATCGAGGCGTTCTCGGGCTGGACGGTGCTCGCGATGCCGGCGCGCCCGGAGGCGTAGACGACGGGGAAGTCCAGGGCGTCCTGGCTGTGCGAGTCGTCGAGGAGGTCCATGAAGAGCTCGTAGGTCTCGTCGACGACCTCGGCGATCCGGGCGTCGCCACGGTCGGTCTTGTTGACCACCAGGATCACTGGCATGTCGGCGTTGAGCGCCTTGCGCAGCACGAACCGGGTCTGCGGCAGCGGGCCCTCGGAGGCGTCGACCAGCAGCACGATGCCGTCGACCATGGACAGGCCGCGCTCGACCTCACCACCGAAGTCGGCGTGGCCCGGGGTGTCGATGATGTTGATGGTCATCGGCTTGCCGTCGGCGGCGGGGCCGGCGTAGTGGACCGCGGTGTTCTTGGCGAGGATCGTGATCCCCTTCTCGCGCTCCAGGTCCCCGGAGTCCATGACGCGCTCGGCGACGCTCTCGGCCTGGTGGGCGGTGAACGCGCCGGCCTGGCGGAGCATGGCGTCGACCAGCGTGGTCTTGCCGTGGTCGACGTGGGCAACGATCGCGACGTTGCGCAGGTCCTGGCGGAGGGTGTTTCCAGACATGGAGGTAAGGCGTCGCTTTCGCTGGCGAGTGTGGGAGCGGCCCGAAGGCCTCGTCAAGTCTACGGTGGGCGGACCGCCCTCCTCGCATCGTGGCCCTGCGCCCTCGTCCGTCACCCTCGTCCTGCACGGTCGCCCTGCCCCTCGTCCTGCATGGTTGCCCTGCCTAGGCTGGGTCCATGGCCACCATCGCGACCAACGACCGCGTCGACCGCTCCCAGCTGCTCGACTTCGCCCGGACCCGGCACCGGCTGACCCTGATCACCGCCAAGCGCGACGGCCGCCCGCAGGCCTCCCCGGTGAGCGGAGGGGTGGACGCCGAGGGCCGCCTCGTCATCGCGACCTACCCCGACCGGGCCAAGGCCGTGAACCTGCGCCGCAACCCGGCCGCCACCGTGCTGGTCCACTCCGACGAGTGGAACGGCGCCTGGGTGCAGGTCGACGGCACCGCCGAGGTGCTCGACATGCCGACCCGGGAGGCCGAGGACGGACTCGTGGAGTACTTCCGCTGCATCGCCGGCGAGCACTCCGACTGGGACGAGTACCGCGAGGCGATGCGCCGCCAGGGCAAGTCGCTGATCCGGATCAGCATCGAGTCGTGGGGGCCGATCGCCACGGGTGGCTTCCCGCCGGACCGCGTGCCGCAGGACTGAGCCCGACCGACGACCCGGCCGCTCGGTCCCGAGCGGCCCGAGCGGCCCGAGTCACCCGGCCAGGGACCCACCGAAGATCTGCCAGGCCAGCGCGGACTTCGCGCCCAGGCTGAGGACCAGGTAGACCTTCTCGCCGTAGGCGTAGCTCGCCCACGGTCCGACGCGGCGGTACTGCAGCCACTGGTTGAGCGCGAAGCTCATGAAGAACACGAAGAGCGAGCCGATGATCGCGTAGACGAAGCCCGGCACCGTCGTCGCGCCCACCGTGTTCACGAGGATGGCGACCCACGGGGCCGCCCCGGCGATGGTGCCGAACCAGAACGGCAGCATGGTCGTGCGCTCACGGCCGGGCGGGTTCATCTGCTCCTGCAGCCAGCCGAAGAGGATCATCGCGACGTTGGCGCCGATGATCGCGACCACGGCCGTGACCTCGGTGATCCCGTTGTAGAAGGCGATCAGCACCACCATGATCGTGGCGCTGACGGAGTACTCGATCCAGCGGAACCGGTTGATCCCGTCGCGCAGACCACGCTCGTAGCGGCCGCGCAGCACGGTCGCCGTGAGCAGGTGGTCCACCGAGGCGAGGGCCAGGAAGACCGCGATCGCGACGCCGACGCGGACGTCGAGGAGGGCCTCGGGCCGCGGCGGTGCGGTACCCGGGGGCCCGGTCGGGAACGACGAGGTCACGGTGATCGCGAAGTCGGTGGCCAGCACCAGCACCAGCACGGCCTGGGCGGCGTGCAGCACCGCCAGGGCGAGGTTCCACCGGCGCAGGCCGGCCAGTCGGGAGTCGTCCACGCCGGTCGCGTGGTCGTCGGGTCTGGTCGTGCTCGCGTGCCGGGACATGGCAGCCACCTCGGGGTCGGGGTTCCCACCCTAGGCGGGACGCTTGCCAGTCGGGCCGGAGTCGACTTGTCTGGGAGTCATGACCTGTCAGTTCGTGCCGCCGTACCTGCTCCAGCAGCTGGCCACCCAGCACTCGGACGCCGCCGCTGCGCCCCCGCACACCCTCGCCGTCGACGCCGGCTTCCGCGAGGCACGGGCCCTGCGCCCCCCGGGCGGTCGACCGCCCTCGACGTTGCTCGCCGAGGCCGCCGGTCACGCCGGTCAGGTGGGGGCCGCGGGCGCCGGGTGGACCGTCCACACCGCCGCCGGCGGCACCGACCTGCCCGGCACTGCGGTGCGCTCGGCCGGCGAGCCGGAGTCGGGCGACGCGGCCGTCGACGAGGCGGCGTACGGACTGACCGGTTCGCTGGCCCTCTTCGCCGAGGTCTACGGGCGCTCGTCGTACGACGGGCAGGGGACGCCGCTCAGCGCGACCGTGCACTACGACCGCAACTACGACAACGCCTTCTGGGACGGCACCCAGCTGGTCTTCGGCGACGGTGACGGGACGGTCTTCGAGCGGTTCACCAAGCCGGTGGACGTGCTCGGTCACGAGTTCACGCACGCGGTGACCGAGCACACCGCGGGGCTGGCCTACGAGGGCCAGTCGGGTGCGCTCAACGAGTCGATGTCCGACGTCTTCGCCGCCTGCCTCAAGCAGCGCCTGCTCGGCCAGGACGCGCTGGCGGCGGACTGGCTGATCGGGGAGGGGCTGTTCGTCGCCGGCATCGCCGCCCGGGGTCTGCGCGACATGGCCCACCCCGGCACGGCGTACGACGACCGGCAGCTGGGCAAGGACCCGCAGGGCGGGCACATGGACGACTACGTCGAGACCACCGACGACAACGGCGGGGTGCACCTGAACTCCGGCATCCCGAACCGTGCCTTCCAGCTGGCGGCGACGGCGATCGGCGGCCGGTCGTGGGAGGGGGCGGGCGCGATCTGGTACGCCGCGCTGAGTGGTGGCCAGGTCGGGGCGCGCACCGACTTCGCGGGGTTCGCCGCGGCGACCGTGGCCGCCGCCGGGGAGCACGCGGACGCGGTGCGAAGCGCCTGGGAGCAGGTCGGCGTGGCGCCCTCCGAGGCGGGCCCGGCCACCGCTCCCGGGACCGCCGAGGGCTCCGGACCGGCCCCGACCCCGGCCACGGTGGTGCGGGTGCGCCGGACCGGCGGTTTCGCCGGGATCGCGGCCACCGCCGAGCTCGACCTGGCCACCGAGGACCCACGCGTGCCAGAGGTGCGCTCCCTGATGGACCGCATCGACGTCGCCGCCCTGCAGCCCGGGACCCCCGAGCCCGACCGGTTCAGCTACGACGTCGACCTCTGCGGCCACCGCGCCAGCATCCCCGAGCAGCACCTCACCGACGACCTGCGCCGCCTGCTCACCCTGCTGCTGTGAGCCCGGACCATCCCGACGGGGGACCTCAGCTGACCCGGTGCACCTTGTGCTGGGCGGCCTGGGCGCGGGGCCGGATCACCAGCTCGTCGATGTTGACGTGGCTGGGACGGGTCGCGATCCAGGCGATGGCGTCGGCGACGTCCTCGGCGACCAGCGGGTCGGGCACGCCGTCGTAGACCGCGTCGGCCTTGCTCCGGTCGCCGTCGAAGCGGACCAGCGCGAACTCGTCGGTGCGCACCATGCCCGGCGCGATCTCGCTGACCCGGATCGGCTCGCCGTTCAGCTCCAGGCGCAGTGTCTCGGTGAGGACCTGGGTGCCGTGCTTGGCCGCGGTGTAGCCGCCACCGCCCTCGTAGGCCACCCGGCCGGCGGTCGAGCCGACGTTCACGATCAGGCCGTCGCCGCTGGCCCGCAGCGCGGGCAGCAGGGCCTGGGTCACGTTCAGGACGCCGAGCACGTTGACCTCGTACATCGCGCGCCAGTTGTCGGGGTCGGCCGCCTCGACGCTTTCAGAGCCGAAGGCGCCGCCGGCGTTGTTGACCAGCACGTGCAGCGACTCGCCCGCGGCGTGGGCCAGGGCCAGCACCGAGTCGGGGGAGGTCACGTCGCAGGTGACCGCCTCACCGCCGATCTCCTCGGCGAGGGCCTCGATCCGTTCGCGGCGCCGGGCCGCGCAGATCACCCGGAACCCTTCGGCGGCGAGGGCTCGGGCGGTCGCCGCGCCGATCCCACTGCTGGCTCCGGTCACGACGGCGGTACGGGCGGGCTGCTGGGTGCTCATGGCCCGATTCTGCCGGTGGCTTGGTCATCGGGGGTCGGCCGGTGGCACACTGACCAGTCGTCCGGCCCCAGCGACCATCGAAGGTGGACCCACATGGACCTGCGTACCCCCGCCCGCTGGGCGGGTCTCCTCGGGGGCGGCTGCTGGGTGGCGAGGATGATCCTCGGCGCGACCCACTCCAGCACCGGGGCGCTGCCGACTGTGCTGTTCTGGGTGGGCGCCGCCCTGCTCGCCGTCGCCCTGGGAGTCGGCGGCAGCGAGCTCGCCGGCGACGGCCCCCGGTGGCTGCGTGCGCTCGTCGCGGTCGCCTTCCCGCTCCTGGTCTCCTCGGTCCTGGAGTTCCTGCACCCGATGGGTGACCCGCAGCGGATCGACGGCGTCCTCGCCCTCGCCGTGGTGGCCTGGGCCGCTTCGGGCCTGCGCCGGCTGCGGGCCGAGCGCCCGCCCCGCGCGGCGCCACCGCGCGCAGCGTCGACTGCGCAGGGCCCTCCGCCCGAGGGCCCGGCTCCGCAGGGGGCACCGTCACGGGGCGCTCCTCGCGCGGCCACGCCCCGACCGCAGCGCCGCCGGGAGCCCCAACGCGGTCAGCGCCCCCAGCGCGGTCGGCGGGGAGCGCACCGCTCCCGCAGCACCCGGACCCGCACCTCGGGCAGCCACGTCCGGTGAGCGCCGGCACCGGCGCCGCGGGAGTGACCGGAGCGACCGGTCGGGACGACCGGGAACAGCCGCCGACCTCGCGGGGTTCCATGTGGGTGGAGCCGCCGACGGAAGGGATTCGCGTGGATCGCATCAGGCGCTTGGCGATGGTCAGCCTGCACACCTCCCCGCTCGACCAGCCGGGCACCGGGGACGCCGGCGGCATGAACGTCTACGTCCTGGAGCTCTCGAAACGCCTCGCGCAGCAGGGCATCGAGGTCGACATCTTCACCCGGGCCACCAGCTCGGCGCTGCCGCCGGTCGTCGAGGCGGCGGACGGGGTGCTGGTGCGCCACATCCACGCCGGCCCCTTCGAGGGCCTGACCAAGACCGAGCTGCCCGGCCAGCTGTGCGTCTTCGCCCGCGAGGTGCTGCGGGCCGAGGCCGCCCAGCCGGTCGGCCACTACGACGCCGTGCACTCGCACTACTGGCTCTCCGGTCAGGTCGGCGCGCTCGCCCGCGACCGCTGGGGGGTGCCGCTGGTGCACTCGATGCACACCATGGCCAAGGTGAAGAACGCCGCGCTCGCTGACGGTGACACCCCGGAGCCGTCCGCGCGGATGATCGGCGAGGAGCAGGTCGTCGAGGCCGCCGACATGCTGATCGCCAACACCGACCTGGAGGCCAAGCAGCTCATCGAGATGTACGACGCGGACCCCGGCCGCGTCGAGGTCGTCCATCCCGGGGTCGACCTGTCCGTGTTCCGGCCGCTCGACAAGGTCAGTGCCCGCGCCGGCCTGGGCCTGCCCGCCGAGGCCCAAGTGCTGCTCTTCGCCGGACGGATCCAGCCCCTCAAGGCACCCGACGTGCTGCTGCGGGCCGTGGCCGAGCTGCTGGCCCACAGCCCGGGGCTGCGTTCCCGGCTCGTGGTCCCGATCGTGGGAGGACCCTCCGGCTCCGGCCTGGAGCACCCCGAGTCCCTCGCCCAGCTGGCCAGCGAGCTCGGTCTCGACGACGTCGTCCGGTTCGTGCCGCCGGTCGCGCAGTCCGAGCTGGCCCGCTGGTGCGCCGCGGCGACGCTGGTCGCCGTCCCGTCGTACAACGAGTCCTTCGGGCTGGTGGCCGCCGAGGCCCAGGCCACCGGCACCCCGGTGGTGGCCGCCGCGGTCGGCGGCCTGACCACGGTGGTGCGCCACGAGCACTCCGGTCTGCTGGTCGAGGGTCACGACCCTCGCGACTGGGCGGTGGCGCTGCGCCGGGTGCTGGAGGACGACGACCTGCGCCTGCGCCTCGAGGCGGGGGCACTGGAACAGGCCCGTCGTTTCGCGTGGGAGCACACCGCCACCGACACCCTGGCGGTCTACGAGCGGGCGCGCTCGAGGCTGCGGGAGCCGGTCTCGTGAGCCCGGGGGGACGGATCGACCCGGCGGCCTGCCAGGTCGTCCGCGACCACCTCAGGGCTACCGGGCTGCGAGTTCGAGGAGGCCACCGAGGGTGTCTTCTCGTTCGCCCTGCCGGGTGAGAAGAAGCTCCAGACCGCCGTCCGCCTCGACGTCGGCGCGCACGCGCTGGGCGTGCACGCCTTCGTGTGCCGCAACCCCGACGAGAACCACGAGCGCGTGTACCGCTGGCTGCTCGAGCGCAACCTGAGGCTCTACGCGGTGGGCTTCGCGGTGGACCGGCACGGCGACATCTACCTCGACGCCCGGCTGCCCCTGGCCACGGTGAGCCCCGAGGAGCTGGACCGGGTGCTCGGATCGGTGCTCTCGACGGCCGACGAGTCGTTCAACGCGATCCTCGAGCTCGGGTTCGCCACGTCGATCCGCAAGGAGTGGGACTGGCGCCGGCTGCGGGGCGAGCCGACCGCCAACCTGGAGGCGTTCCGGGGCTGGCTGGAGTCCGGCGACGAGCCCGACCCGGAGGTCGCGGCCGACTGACGCCCGGTGGCCCACCGTCAGGCGGGCCCCGCGGTCAGGCCGGCCCGCGTGCGCGGCTTGCGTCGCGCCAGCGAGACGCCCACCAGCGCCAGCGCGCCCCCGACGTACGCCATCGCCGGGGGTGCCTCGGCGAGGAACACGAGGCCCAGCACGATGGTGATCGGCGGGACGAGGTAGGTGGTCACGCCGAGGTTGGAGGCGCTCATGTGGGTGAGGGCGAAGGCGTACGTCGTGAACGCGATCGCCGTCGGGAACACGCCGAGGTAGACGATCCAGGCGATCGAGGACGCCGGCGCGGCGGCCGTCTCGCGCCACAGCTGCCCGGCGAACGGCAGGCACGCGATCGCGCCGACCGTGCAGGCCAGCCAGGTGACGTGGACGGCCGGGTACCGCGACATCAGCGGCTTCTGCAGGATCAGGCTGATCGAGTAGACGACCGCGCTGACCAGGCACAGCAGGACGCCCAGCAGGTCGCCGTTGCTGCCCGGCGAGGTCGAGAACGCGATGAGCGCGACGCCGCCGAAGGCCAGCGCGAGGCCGAGGGCGAGGAACACCGTGAACCGCTCGCCGAGGAAGAGCGCCGCCAGCAGGGCGATCAGGACCGGCGAGACCTGGATCAGCATCGCGGCGGTGCCGGCGTCGACGCGTCGCTCGCCGGCGTTGAGGGCGACGTTGTAGACGCCGAACCACAGCACTCCGATCACCACGATCGCGGCCAGGTCGCGTCCCCGGGGGCGGGGCAGCCCGCGGGGCAGGGCGACCAAGGCCAGGCAGAGCGCCCCGACCAGCAGTCGGCCCAGGGAGAGCGCGCCGGGGGAGAAGTCCCGACCGAGGTGGCGGATCGCGACGAAGGCCGAGGCCCAGAGCAGCAGCGTCACCGTCACCGCCGCCAGCGGCAGCCAGGTGGCGACGGCCGGGGGCCGTGGGGCGGTCTCGCTGGGGGTTGCCCCGGTGGTGGTGCGCACGGGCACAGCCTAGGGAGGCGGTGGCGTCCGCGACACGCGGGTATCGGACGTCGTGGCACGACATCACGCCACTGGCTCCTTGGCAGGACGGGGGTGTGCAGACCGACCTGCTCGACGAGCTCTGGGGCCGGGTGACCGCAACGGTCGAACCCCTCGACGACGAGGGGTTCGCGGGTGACCCTGGGGTGACGTGTCGGCGTCGGCGGCGGCGTCGTGGGGGGCAGGGTCAGGGTCAGGGGGCAGGGCACTGGTCAGCCAGAACCCCTGCTGGTCGGCCGAGATCCCGGCTGACAGGTCCGGGTTTCCCCGGTCAGCCGGGGAAACCCGCCGCCCCGGGCCGGCCTACAGGTCGAGCTTGTAGCCCAGACCCCGGACCGTGACGAGGTACTTCGGCTCGCCGGGATCGGGCTCGAGCTTGGCCCGCAGCCGCTTCACGTGGACGTCGAGGGTCTTGGTGTCGCCGACGTAGTCGGAGCCCCAGACCCGGTCGATGAGCTGACCCCGGGTGAGTACCCGGCCGGGGTTGCGCAGGAACATCTCGAGCAGCTCGAACTCCTTGAGCGGCAGCCTGGTGTCCTGACCGCCGACGGTGACGACGTGACGCTCGACGTCCATGCGCACCGGGCCGGCCTCGAGGGTCGGGGGCGCGGCCTCGGGCTCGGTACCGCGGCGCAGCACCGCCCGGATCCGGGCGACGAGCTCGCGGGGGGAGTACGGCTTGGTGACGTAGTCGTCGGCACCGAGCTCGAGCCCCACCACCTTGTCGACCTCGTCGTCCTTGGCGCTGACCATGATCACCGGGACGCTGGAGGTCTGCCGGATCTGGCGGCACACCTCGGTCCCGGGGAGGCCGGGCAGCATCAGGTCGAGCAGCACGATGTCCGCGCCGTTGCGCTCGAACTCGGTGAGGGCGTCCGGGCCGGTCGCTGCGATCGCGACCTCGTAGCCCTCCTTGCGCAGCATGTACGCCAGGGCGTCGCTGTAGCTCTCTTCGTCCTCGACCACGAGCACACGGGTCATCGGCCAGCCTCCTGCTTTCGACGGGGGAGGGTCAGGGTGAAGGTAGACCCCTGCCCCTCGACGGACCACACGCGGACGTCGCCGCCGTGCGTGGCGGCCACGTGCTTGACGATGGAGAGCCCGAGGCCGGTGCCTCCGGTGGAGCGGTGCCGGGCGGGGTCGACACGGTAGAACCGCTCGAAGATCCGCTCGATCTCCTTGGGGGGGATCCCGATGCCCTGGTCGACGACGGAGATGTCGACGCGGTCCTCGTCGATCTTGGTCGACACGAGCACGGTGGACTCCGGCTCGGAGTACGAGACGGCGTTGGCGACCAGGTTGGCGACCGCCGCGGTGACCTGCTCCTCGTTGCCGAAGACCTCGACGCCGCCCGTCCCGCCGGTGACGACGGAGATCCGCCGGGAGTCGGCGTCGATCGCGCTGGAGTCGACGGCGGCGGCGATGACCTCGTCGAGCGAGACCACCACCGGCGCCTCGAGCGGGTCGTCGCCCTGGAGCCGGGACAGCTCGATGACCTGCTTGACCAGGCGGGAGAGCCGGTCGCTCTCCAGCAGCATCCGCGAGGAGAACCGCCGTACGGCCTCCGGGTCGTCGGCCGCGTCGCCGACCGCCTCGGCGAGCAGCCGGATCGCCCCGACCGGGGTCTTGAGCTCGTGGCTCACGTTGGCGACGAAGTCCCGGCGGACGGCCTCGACGCGCCGCTCCCGGGTGCGGTCCTCGACCAGCGCCAGCACCAGCCGGGAGCCGAGCGGCGCGACCCGGGCGGTGACGTGGCGCGCGGGCATCCCCGGTCGGGACATGAGCAGCTCGGTCTCGCGGATCTGGCCGTCACGCCGCACCTGGCGGACCAGGTCGGCGAGGCCCTCGGAGGCGAGCCCGCTGCCGCGCACCAGCCCCAGGGCGTACGCCGGCGCCGAGGCCTTGAGGACGACGTCCGCGTCGTCGACGACCACCGCGCTGCTGCGCAGGACGGAGAGGACGGTGGCGACCCCGGGCGGCACGACCGGCTCCTCGACGGTCGGCACGCGCTGCTGCTGGCGGTCGCTGACGGACCACGCCAGCACGGCGCCGCCGGCGACGACGGCTCCGATCAGCGCGGCGAGAAAGGCCTGCGTCGTCGGATCCACGCTCCGATCGTAGGGCCCGTGCCGCCCGGTCCTCGCCGGGTGGACACCGGCTTCCGAGAGTTCACCCCTCGTTCACCGTGGTACCCCGACTGGTCACCGGCAGGTCCTAGGCTCCTGTCCATGCGCAACGCCTTTCACGAACAGCTCGACTCCGTCTTCGAGGACCTCGCCGGGATCTGCCGCAGTGTCGAGGACGCCGTGCGCCTCGCCACGGAGGCATTGCTGACCGGCGACGCCGAGATCGCCGAACGGGTGATCAGCGCCGACGCCGCCATCGACGAGGCCCGCGAGCGGGTGGAGGAGAAGGCCTTCTCGCTGCTCTCCCTCCAGCAGCCGGTCGCCGGCGACCTGCGCACGGTGGTCTCCGCCCTGCGGATGGTCAGCGAGCTCGAGCGGATGGGCGACCTGTCGGTGCACGTCGCGAAGATCGCGCGGCTGCGGGTGCCCAACGTGGCCGTGCCCGTCGAGGTGCAGCCGACCGTGCAGCGGATGGCCGTGGTCGCCGAGGACATGGTGAGCCGGGTCAGCCAGATCATCACCGGTCGCGACGTCGAGGCCGCGATCGCGCTCGGCCGCGACGACGAGGAGATGGACCAGCTGCGCCGGACGAGCTTCACCGAGCTGCTCTCCGAGGAGTGGCCGCACGGTGTGGAGGCGGCCGTCGACATCGCCCTGCTGGGCCGCTACTACGAGCGGATCGCGGACCACGCCGTCTCGGTCGCGAACCGGGTGGTCTTCGTGGTCACCGGCCAGAACCCTCGCACCCTGCACGCCTGAGGGACTGCCCCGCGCGACCCGGGCCCGGACGACCCGGGAGACTCAGCGGCCCTGGTTCGCCACGGCGGCCGCGGCGGCCGCGGCGGCCTCGGGATCGAGGTACTCCCCACCGACGACGGTGGGACGCAGCTCGTCGTCGAGGCGGTAGACCAGCGGCATCCCGGTCGGGATGTTCAGGCCGGCGATGTCCTCGTCGCTGATGTCGTCGAGGTGCTTGACGATGCCGCGCAGGCTGTTGCCGTGGGCGGCGACCAGCACCGTGCGGCCGGAGGTCAGGTCGGCGGTGATGTCGGACCTCCAGTAGGGCAGCATCCGCGCGATGACGTCCTTGAGGCACTCCGTACGCGGCATCTCCGCGCCGAGGTCGGCGTAGCGGGGGTCGCCCACCTGGGAGAACTCGTCGTCGTCGGCCAGCGGCGGCGGGGGCACGTCGAAGGACCGACGCCACGTCATGAACTGCTCCTCGCCGTACTCCGCGAGGGTCTGCTTCTTGTCCTTGCCCTGCAGCGCACCGTAGTGCCGCTCGTTGAGGCGCCACGACCGCTTGACGGGGATCCAGTGCCGGTCGGCCGCGTCGAGGGCCAGCGCGGCCGTGTTGATCGCGCGTCGCTGCAACGAGGTGTGCACGACGTCGGGCAGCAGCCCGGCCTCCCGCAGCTGGGTCCCGCCGCGGACGGCCTCGTCGCGCCCCTTGTCGGTCAGCGCGACGTCCACCCACCCGGTGAACAGGTTCTTGGCGTTCCAGTCGCTCTCGCCGTGGCGCAGCAGGATGAGGGTGTGGGTCATGGTCACTCCGAGGGTGAGGCGGAAGGCGTGCTCTGACTGCCCTGCGAGCCGGACGAGGCGACGTCGTTGAGGGTGGTGGACCCGCCCTCGGCCTCGCTCGCGGACTCGCGGTCGGACGCCGTGGCGTCGTAGCCGGCGAAGTAGCCGCTGTTCTCGACCACGGGGACGTCGAGGGTCACCCGCTCGCCGTTGTCGAGGCCGATGCTCAGGGGCACCACCTCTCCGGCCCCGAAGCTTCCGGTCACCGGGACCCCGCCCTTCTGGGAGAGGTTCAGCAGGCCGCCCGGGGTGATCGGCATCGGCGAGAAGCTCTCGGCCTGGATGCCTGCGTCGCCGGCGCCGGACAGGGCCTCGAAGGCGACACCCTGCTCCTGGTCGTTGTTGGAGAGCGCCGCGATGAACGTGCCCGAGTCCTTCTCACCGGAGACGATGACCGCGCCGAGGACGTCGACGCTCCCCTCGCGGTCGTTCGTGCCTGCGGCCGGTGTGTAGGGCCGGTCGGTGGCGTAGTCGAAGCCGCACGAGGTCAGCATCGGGGCGGCGAGGAGCAGGCTTGCCGCGGAGAGGGCGGTGGTGCGTCTCAGATGCATTCTCAGGCCTTCGCAGGTACGGCGGAGTGTGCGGAGCACAGGGTACGAACAGCCTAGCGGGCAGGCCCGGCGGCTACTGCGAGAGGCCGACGGCGTGGCCGACGAGCAGCAGCACGACCGCCACGAGCCCCGTCCCGACGGAGGCGAGCAGGAGCACCCGGCCGGCCCCCAGGTGCAGTGCGAGCCGCAGCGGCAGGTGCCGCAGCCCGTCCTCGTGGTCGGCGACCAGACCGGGCAGCGCCCGCAGCACGTGCACGCCCACGCCGAGCAGGGCGGCCAGCACGGTGACGGAGACCTCGGGCGGCCGCCCGGTCGCGTCGCCGGCCCAGCCGCCGTACGACAGGAACGCCGGGAACAGGGCGAACGACGCCGCCCACGGCAGCCAGGAGAGCCACCCGCCGCGCAGGACGACGTTGCCGAGGGCGCCGATCAGCACCGCGAGCAGGTAGGACAGCCCGGCCGTGACCCCGTTCGCGATCGCCAGCGGGACGAGCAGCAGCACGGCGCAGGCGAGCGAGAACCACACCGCGCCGGGGTCGAGCAGGTCCCGGGCGAGTGGCTTGCCGGTGCGCTCGTGGGACCGGTCGCGGGGGCGGTCGGTGAGGTCGTTGTGCCAACCCAGGATCGCCTGGCCCACCAGGACGGTGACCAGGACCAGCCCCACCTCGCGGCCGCTGCGCCCGGTCAGTGCGGCGGCGACGGCGAGGGCGGCCGCGGTCAGGGCGGCCTGGCGCGGGTGGGCGGCCCGCAGCAGCAGAACGGGCCCGAGTGCACCGAGGGCGAGTCGGCCGCGCTCGCGCCGGGTGGTCGTGGGGGCCGCGGGTGCGCCCGCAGACGGGCCTGCCGGTACGTCGGCACCCGGGCTCGCGCCCACCGCCGACCGTCGCGCGGGACGCTTGAGGATCGCCATGTCGGCAGTATCGATCACCGGGCCGGGTCGTGGTGCGTTTCGCCGCGACGCCCCGCCGACGGCCGCCCGTCAGGGGGTCACGGCGGCTGGGCGAGCGGGTGCCCACCATACGAACAGGCGTTCTGTCAAGCAGGGAACATGGCGCTGACCTGCGGAAACGTGAACGGCGTCGAGCGAATCCCGTGTTAGAATGGTCACCTAGGAAGGGGTACCTGACACATGACTTTCACCGTCGGCGAAACGGTTGTTTACCCGAATCACGGGGCTGCCATCATCGAGGACATCGAGACCCGCACCATCAAGGGGGAGGACAGGGAGTACCTCGTCCTCCGCATCGTCGCCCAGCAGGACCTGGTCGTTCGCGTCCCGGCCTGCAACCTCGACCTGGTCGGGGTTCGCGACGTCGTCGACAAGGAGGGCCTCGACCGCGTGTTCGACGTCCTGCGTGCCGCGCACGTCGAGGAGCCGACCAACTGGTCGCGTCGCTACAAGGCCAATCTGGAGAAGTTGCACAGCGGCGACGTCATGAAGGTCGCCGAGGTCGTGCGTGACCTGTGGCGCCGCGAGCGCGACCGCGGCCTCTCCGCCGGTGAGAAGCGGATGCTGGCCAAGGCGCGCCAGATCCTGGTCTCCGAGCTGGCGCTCGCCGAGCAGACCAACGAGGACAAGGCCGAGATCATCCTCGACGAGGTCCTCGCCTCCTGAGCTCCGTGTCCGGCCCGATGCCCCCGGTCCACCCGGGGGCATCGTGCATTTCGGGGCCTCGGCGGGGACTACCGTGGAGGCACCATGAGCACTGAGGGTTACGACGTCCCCGAGATCCCACCGGCGCTCGGCTCCGTGGTGGAGGAGGATCGGGGGTCGCTGCCGTTCGCGCTCATCCACGGCGAGGCTCTCGTCGCGTGCGCGGCCTGGGCCCTGGGCGACGCCGGCGTGAGCGCCGTCGACTTCGGGACGCCGTGGGCGGCCCTGGTCGACTCGGCCGAGCCGTTCGTGCTGCACGACGCGCTGTGCCCGATGGCCCCGGCGCACTTCATCGCGGACTGCGTGAACGCCGCCGTCGAGGGCGACGTGGTCGTCGTCGGCGTCCGGTCGGTCACCGACACGGTCAAGGCCGTGAGCGAGCCGGAAGGCCGGCCCAGCGACCGGCCCAGCGACCGGCCCAGCGACCGGCCCAGCGACCGGCCCAGCGACCGGCCCAGCGACCGGCCCGATGACCGCTGGGTCGGCCGGACCGTCGACCGGGAGTCGCTGGTCGCGATCGCTTCGCCGATCGTGCTCCCGGCCAGCGTGGTCGCCGCGATCGACGGGCTGCCCAGCCTCGACTTCGCCGAGCTGGTGGCCGCGCTGCGGGACCGGTTCCCGGTGCAGCTCCGGGAGGCGCCGAGCTTCGCGCGCCGGGTCACCTCGGTCGAGGACGTGAAGCTGCTCGAAGCGCTCACCGCCCCGTAGCCCCGGGGTGGTCTACCGGGCGCCGGCCACCAGTCGCGCCGCCAGTGCGACGTCCTCGGGGAAGGTGATCTTCAGGTTGAGCGGGCTGCCCGGCACCGCGGCCACGCGCAGGTCGGTGTAGCGCTCGAGGCACGCGGCGGTGTCGGTGCCGTCGAAGCCGTCCTCGTCGGCGCGCCGGTACGCCGCGAGCAGCTCGCGGGCCCGGAACGCCTGCGGGGTCTGGACGCCCACCAGCCCGGCGGTCGTCCGGCCGGACTCCGGGGCGCCGTCGTCGTCCGGCGCACGCGGCAGCAGATGGGGGAGCTCGACGACCGGGATAGCACCGCCGTGCTCGCGGGCCGCCGCGAGGGCGGCGGCGAACAGGGCACGACCGGCCAGTGGCCGGGCGCCGTCGTGGACGGCGACCACGTCCACCTCCCCGGCCTCGATGTCGGGCGCCAGGGCACGCAGGGCGCTCCACTCGGAGGCGTGCCGGGTCGCGCCGCCATCGACGACGAGCACCTCGCGCTCACCGAGGTGCGGAGCGACGGCCGCGGCCACCTGCTCGCGCTCGTCGGCGCGCACCACCAGCACCACCCGGCGTACGGCGGGCAGGTCGAGCGCGTCGCGCACCGACCACACGAGCACCGGGACGTCGCCCAGCGGCAGCAGGATCTTGTTGCGCCCCGCACCGACCCGGGTGCCGGCCCCGGCGGCCAGGATCACCACGGCCGCGGCCGGTGCGGGGGTGTCGGCGGAGGTGGGCATGGGCCGCAAGTGTAGGCCGGGCGCGTCCGGCGACGCGGTCCCGGCGGGCTGGGGCGTGAACAGGCGACGGGTCGGCGGGCTGGGGCGTGAACAGCCGACGGGTCGGCGGGTTGTTCTCACGGTCGTTACACGGCGAAACACCGGGGGCGACTCCGCAGGCCTAGTTTCGTTGCGTGAGGAAGAAGGTGCGATGACCGGTCACCCGGACGTGCCGCCGGGACGCTCGGACGTCCCGGCCGGCGGGGCAGGTCGATCCGAGGGCCGGGCCGAGGACTGGCAGCCGGTGTGCCGCGTGGCCGAGCTCGAGGTCGGGCGCGGAGCCACGGCACTCGTCCACGGCCAGGCGATCGCGATCTTCCGCACCGAGGACGACACCGTCTACGCGCTCGGCAACCACGACCCGTACGCCAAGGCCTCGGTGATGGCCCGGGGGATCGTCGGCACCCGCGCCGGCACCCCGTTCGTGGGCTCCCCGATGCACCGGCACGCCTTCGATCTGCGCAGCGGTCGTTGCCTCGAGGACCGGCACGTCTCGGTGCCGGCCTACGACGTCCGGGTCGTCGAGGGTGTCGTCCTGGTCGGGCACCGCAAGACCGACGTCGCCTGACGGCCCCCGACAGCGCCCCCGTGCCCACCTGCCGGTGGTCTCAGCCCGCCACCACCACGAGCGCGGTCGCGATCGCCGCGACCCCCTCGTCGCGTCCGGTCAGGCCGAGCCCGTCGGTCGTCGTCGCCGAGAGGGTGACCGGCGCGCCGACGGCGGCCGAGAGGGCGGCCTCGGCCTCCGCGCGCCGCGAGCCGATCCGGGGCCGGTTGCCGAGCACCTGCACGGCCACGTTGCCGATCTCGAAGCCCGCCGCGCGGACCCGCTGCGCGGTCTCGGCGAGCAGCGCCGGCCCCGAGGCGCCGGCCCAGCGGGGCTCGGCCGTGCCGAAGTTCGAGCCCAGGTCGCCCAGCCCGGCGGCGGAGAGCAGCGCGTCGCAGGCGGCGTGCGCGGCGACGTCCGCGTCCGAGTGCCCGGCCAGTCCCCGGGGCTCGTCAGGCCAGTCCAGCCCGGCCAGGCGCAGCGGCACGCCGTCGACCAGCCGGTGGACGTCGGTACCGATGCCGACACGGGGCACGCCTGGGGTTCGCTGCACCGGATGATCATGCCTGAGCGACAATCGGGAGCGTGAGCAACGTGCGCGGTACCCCCCGAGGGGTGTGGTGGCTCGCCGGCGTCGTGGCCGGCGTGTCCGGCCTGGCGACCTCGTACTTCCTCGCGATGGCCCTGACCATCCGGGAGTCACCGGTGGTCGCGGTGTCCGAGCTGGTCATCCGCCTCACCCCCGGGCCGGTCGCCGAGGGCGCGATCCGGATCCTCGGCGCGCACGACAAGACGTTCCTGGTCGTGGTCGTGCTGCTGCTCACGACCCTCCTCTTCGCCGGGGCCGGCCGGCTGGCCGCCCGGGCCTGGTGGGCCCCTGCCCCCGTGTTCGGTGCGATGGCCGTGCTCGGCGCCACGGCCGTCGCGCAGCAGCGCGGCGCGGGAGGCATCGACCAGCTGCCGGTGGTCATCGGTTTCGTCACCTGGGTCGTCGTGCTCTCCCTGCTCACCGACCCGCTGCGCCGGGCCGTCGGGCACCCGGGCCGCCCGGGGCGCTCGGTCCGCCCAGGGGCCGCGGACGGCGGCGCCACCACCCGACGCGGCTTCGTGCTGCGGGCCGGCACCGCGCTGGTCCTGGCGGCCACGCTCGGCCTGGTCGGGCGCAACGTCGGTCGCGGCCGGCGCCACGTCGAGGCGAGCCGCCGACTGCTGCGCCTGCCGGGGGTGACGCCGCCCCGGGTGCCGCCGACGGTCCGTACCGGGCTGGCCGGGATCTCGCCGTGGATGACGCCGGTGGACGACTTCTACCGCATCCACACCGCGATCGTGGTGCCCACGATCGAGCCGTCCGAGTGGCGCCTGCGCATCCACGGGATGGTCGAGCGCGAGATCGTGCTCACCTACCAGCAGCTGCTCGACCGGCGGCTCACCGAGGACTGGATCACCCTCAACTGCGTCTCCAACGACGTCGGGGGCCCGCTGATCGGCAACGCCTGGTGGAGCGGCGTACGGCTCGCCGAGCTGCTCGACCGGGCCGGGGTCCGTCCGGGGGCGGACGCCGTGCTGCAGACCTCCGAGGACGGGTGGACCTGCGGGACGCCGCTGGACGCCCTGACCGACGACCGCTCCGCGATGCTGGCGGTGGCGATGAACGGCGAGGCGCTGCCGATCGACCACGGGTTCCCGGTGCGCACCGTCGTGCCAGGGCTCTACGGCTACGTCTCGGCGTGCAAGTGGGTGGTGGACCTGGAGGTCACCCGGTTCGACCGGATCGAGGCCTACTGGACCCGGCGCGGCTGGGGCGAGCGGGGGCCCGTGAAGATGTCCTCGCGCATCGACGTGCCCGTCTCCGGGGCCGAGGTCGAGCCCGGTCCGGTCCGGGTCGGTGGCGTGGCCTGGGCGCAGCACACCGGCATCTCGACCGTCGAGCTCTCCCTCGACGGCGGCGCCTGGCGCCCGGCGGAGCTCGCCGGCGCCCCGAGCGACGACACCTGGGTGCAGTGGAGCGGCGAGGTCGACCTCGCCGAGGGCTCGCACCAGCTGCGGGTGCGCGCCACCGACAAGCAGGGCCTGGTGCAGACCGGCGTCGTGCGTGACGTGCTCCCCGACGGGGCGACCGGCTGGCACACCACCGAGGTCACCGCGAAGCGGGGTTGAGGCCGGCTCCGGGTGCGTGTCCAGCGCCGTCCGCGCCCCGGGAGCCACCCGGTCCGAGGATGCGCGAGCGGGGGAGCCGCGCCCGTAGAATGCTGCGGTGACCTTCCGGCTCTACGACACCGCGACCCGCGAGGTCCGCGACTTCACACCCCTCGAGGAGGGGAAGGTCGGGATCTACCTGTGCGGCCTCACGGTGCAGTCCGAGCCGCACGTGGGCCACGTCCGCTCCGGCGTCGACTTCGACGTGCTGCGCCGCTGGCTGACCCACCTCGGCCACGACGTCACGTTCATCCGCAACGTGACGGACATCGACGACAAGATCCTCACCAAGGCCGCCGAGCAGGGCCGCCCCTGGTACAACCTCGCCTACGAGATGCACCGCGAGCTCGACCGGGCGTACGCCGCGCTGAACGTCGCCCCGCCGACCTATGAGCCGGCCGCCACCGGGCACGTGCCCGAGATGCTCGAGCTGATCGCGGAGCTGATCACCCGCGGCCACGCCTACGCCGCCGAGGACGGCTCCGGCGACGTCTACTTCGACGTCCGCTCCTGGTCGTCGTACGGCGAGCTGACCCGCCAGGGCCTCGACGACATGGAGCCGGAGACGGTCGGTGACCGGCAGCTGCTGGCCAGGAAGCGCGACCCGCGTGACTTCGCCCTCTGGAAGGGCTGGAAGAAGGACAGCGAGCCGGCCACCGCGGCCTGGCCGAGCCCGTGGGGGCCGGGTCGCCCCGGTTGGCACATCGAGTGCTCCGCGATGGCCGGCAAGTACCTCGGTCGGGCCTTCGACATCCACGGCGGCGGCGTCGACCTGCGCTTCCCGCACCACGAGAACGAGCAGGCCCAGTCCCGCGCCGCCGGCCACGCGTTCGCGTCCTACTGGATGCACAACGCCTGGATCACCACCGCCGGCGAGAAGATGAGCAAGTCGCTCGGCAACTCGCTGACGATCCCCGCCGTGCTCGAACGCTTCCGCGGCATCGAGCTGCGCTACTACCTGGTCGCCGCGCACTACCGCAGCCACGTGGAGTTCAGCTTCGAGGCGCTGGAGGAGGCCGCCGTCGGGTTCCGGCGGATCGAGGGCTTCCTGGACCGGGCCCGCGACGTCCTGGGCGGGATCGGCCGCGGGGGCATCGCCTGCGCCGAGTTCGTCACCGCGATGGACGACGACCTCGCCACCCCGGCCGCCGTCGCCGCCATCCACGAGGTGGCCCGCGAGGGCAACAAGCTGCTCGCCGGAGGTGACTCACCGGCCCTGCGCGGCACCGCGGCCTCGGTGCTGGCGATGCTCGACGTGCTCGGGCTGGACCCGCACGACCCGGCGTTCGCCAGCCGGCGCGGCAGCGGCGAGCAGCAGCTCACCGCGGCCGTCGACAGCCTCGTGCAGGCCCTGCTGGAGCAGCGCGCCGCGGCCCGCGCGAACAAGGACTTCTCCACCGCCGACGCCATCCGCGAGCGGATCAAGGCCGCCGGCATCGAGATCGAAGACACCCCCACCGGCCCGAAGTGGTCACTGGAAGCAGGCAACAAGTAATGGCTGGAAACTCGCAGCGCAAGGGCGCCATCAAGCGCACCGGCAAGGGCAACCCCACCGCCGGCTCCGGCGGACGCGTGCGCCGGGGGCTGGAGGGCCGCGGCCCGACGCCCAAGGCCAAGGACCGCCCGAACCACAAGGTCTACAAGGAGGTCAACAAGGTCGACAAGTCGGCCGCGGCGCGCCCCAAGCGGCGCCGCACGGGCTCCACGGACGCCGAGTGGGTGGCCGGGCGCAACTCGGTGGTCGAGGCGCTGCGCGAGGGTGTGCCGATGACCGGGCTGTACGTCGCCGAGGGCGCCGAGCGCGACAACCGGTTGCGCGAGGCGTTCCAGATCGCGGCCGACCGCGGCGTGAAGCTGCTCGAGGTCAGCCGCAACGAGCTCGACCGGATGACCACCGGTGCGGTCCACCAGGGCCTGGCCGCGCGGATCCCGTCGTACGAGTACGCCCACGCCGACGACCTGATCACGGCGGCCGAGACCAACGGCGAGAAGCCGCTGATCGTCGCTCTCGACTCGGTCACCGACCCGCGCAACCTCGGTGCCGTCATCCGCAGCGCGGCCGGCTTCGGCGCCCACGGCGTGCTGATCCCCGAGCGCCGGGCCGCCGGCATGACCGCCTCGGCGTGGAAGACCAGCGCCGGCGCCGCCGCGCGCATCCCGGTCGCCCAGACCGTCAACCTGGTCCGCCAGCTGAAGGCCTACCAGGCGGCCGGCTGCATGGTCGTCGGCCTCTCCGCGGACGGTGACGTCGCGCTGCCACAGTTCGACCTGGCCGACGGTCCGTTGGTGCTCGTGGTCGGCTCCGAGGGCAACGGGCTCTCGCGCCTGGTCAGCGAGACCTGCGACCAGCTGCTCTCGATCCCGATGGCCAACCAGCTCGAGTCGCTGAACGCCGGCGTGGCCGCGTCGGTGGCGCTCTACGCGATCGCCCAGGCACGCGCCTGAGCCCCACCAGGGCGCCGGCGCCCGCCGCGGCACGCGAGCGCGTGCTGCGGGGGGCGGCGCTGGCCTCGCGCGGCACGGCCCACCTCGCGATCTGGGCCATCGCCTCGTTCGCCGCGTTCCTGGTGCTCTTCCTCGTCAGCAGCACCACGATCGTCCTGGCCAGCCACGACGCGGAGCTGCGCCCTGACCTCACCGGCAAGGTGTCGGTGTTCACCGGCCCCGTCCTCCCCGAGCTGCGGATGGACTCGGGGGGCCTGATCGGCGTCGAGATCAGGTTGGGCAAGACCGAGGCGAGATCGACCGACGAGCTGGTCCGGCGCTACGCCTACCTCGCCAGCCAACCGGAGGGCCAGATCGCGAAGGTGCGGGGGGCCCTCACCGAGATGGCCTGGACCGCCGCCGTGCGCGCCGTCATCATCGGGCTGCTGCCGATCCTGGTGTGGCTGCTGGTGGGCCGTCGGCGGCGCCGCGAGCTGCTGGCGCGCGCGCGCCGTCCGGGTGGTGTGGTCGCGGTCGCCTTCGTGGCGCTGCTCGCGATCGGGCTCTGGGAACCGTGGACGTTCCAGGAGGACACCGTCGTCGCCGAGCGCCCCTGGATGCCGCTCGCGCAGTTCGTCGGCGACGGGGTGGCCCTGCCCGAGGAGGCACAGGGCATCGAGGTCCGCGGCGACATCACCACGCAGCAGACCCGCCGCCTGGTGGAGAGCGCCATCGACACGTTCAGCAAGAGCAAGACCTTCTACGCCCGGGCGGCCGAGCTCGCCGGCACCCTCGACCTGCGCGAGCCCGAGGAGGGCGACACGGTCGTCACCCTGGTCTCCGACCGGCACGACAACATCGGGATGGACGCCGTCGCCCGGGCGATCGGTGACGCGGGCGGTGCGAGCGCGGTCTTCGACGCGGGTGACGACACCTCGTCGGGCAAGAGCTGGGAGGCGTTCTCACTGGACTCGGTGACGACCGCCTTCCAGGGCGTGGACCGCTTCGGGGTCGCCGGCAACCACGACCACGGCGACTTCGTGCGCGGCTACCTGGCCGACCGGGGCTGGAAGATGCTGGACGGCCAGGTCGTCGACGGGCCGGGCGGCACCAGCCTGCTCGGGGTCGACGACCCCCGGGCCAGCGGCCTGGGCGCCTGGCGCGACGAGTCCGGGCTCAGCTTCGACGAGGTCGGCCAGCGGCTCTCCGACGTGGCCTGTGCGAACGGCGACCGGGTCTCCACCATTCTCGTCCACGACGCCAAGCTCGCCCGGCAGGCGCTCGACCGCGGGTGTGTCGACCTCGTGGTCGGGGGTCACCTGCACGTGCGGGTCGGGCCCACCCTGGTGGTGGGCGAGAACGGTCAGGCCGGCTACTCCTACACCACCGGCACGACCGGTGGGGCGGCGTACGCCATCGCGGTCGGGAGCAAGCCCAAGCGCGCGGCCGAGGTCACCCTGATCACCTACCGGGACGGACGCCCGGTCGGCGTCCAGGCGGTCCTGCTGCAGACCAACGGGGTCTTCGAGGTGGGCGGCTACGACGAGCTCCAGCTCACCCCGCAGCCCGGCCTCGGGGCTCCCGAGGCGCCCGGGACCCCCACCACCTCAGCGACGCCGGAGAGCCCGGACAGCCCGGAGTCCTCAGCGACCCCGTCCGGTGCCGGCAGCCGGTAGGGCGACCCCTAGAAGTAGTCCCGGAGCTGGAGCCGACGGCCCCCGAGCAGCGCGTCCAGCGTGGCGTCGTGCCGCTGCGCACCGCTCAGGTGACCAGTCATCCGCAGGTTCGCGCAGGACTGCACCCCGGCCCAGGCCAGCGCCAGCCCCTGCGGGGTGAAGACCGGGCCGCTCCGGTCGTGCCCGTCGAGGTCGGCCCGGGCACAGGTGGTCCGGTCCGCCCCGACGCGCAGCCGGAACCCGCCATCGGTGTGCCCGACCCCGTCGCCGGCGACGGTGAACGCCAGCTCGGCCGGGTGGGGGAGGGGTCGCATCGTGAACGCCCGCTCGACGTCCAGCAGGCGCAGGCCGTAGGCGTGGGTGCCGACGACCGTCCAGGAGCCGCCGGGCAGCACGAGGCGGGCCGGGTCGTCGCCCGAGCTCCGCAGCCGGACCCGTCCGGTGACGGCCACGAACGAGCCGAGCACCCGCCACAGCGCGCGGTAGGCGTCGGCGCTGGTCGCAAGCAGGTCGTCGACCTCGAGCGTCGCCGTCGCGCCGTACCCCTCCCCGCGGCGCCAGGCCGCGTAGCCGGCCACCTCGCCGGCCCCGTCGAGCGCCAGGGTGACCCCGGTGACGTCGGCGAGCTGATCCTGCGCGCTCTGGACGAAAGCCGGCCCGCGGCGGGTCAGCGGGCCGTTCTGGGCGGCGGCCCACCGCTCGTGGACCCGGCGTACGGCGGGCACGTCCGCGGCGGTGGCGCGTCGGGTGGTCACGCCCGCCGGGGCCCGGAGACCGGCCAGCTCGGCGGTGGGCAGCTCGACGCTGTCCAGCGAGCCGACCAGCTCGAAGCCGAAGCGGCGGTAGATCCCCGGGGCGGTCGGGTAGAGCGTCGCGATCACGTCCCCGCGCTCCAGCGCCTCGTCGAGCAGAGCCCGGACGAGATCCTCGAGCAGCCCCTCGCCGCGGCGCTCCGCGACCACGCTCACCCCGGCGACGCCGCAGGTCGGGATCTCGGCACCCCCGAACCACGACCCGAACTCGCACGCCACGGCCCGGGCCACCAGCCGGCCGTCGGCGTCGAAGGTGCCCCAGCGTCGGCGGCCCGGCGCGGGCGCGGGCGTGGCGACATCGGAACCGGACGGCGGGGTCCCGAAGGCCTCGATCCCGAGGGCGAGGGACGCGGGCTGGTCCGCTGGGGCCAGCGGTCGCAGGACGTGGTCGGCGGGGGTCGGCATGGCGGCAACCTACGCGCGGGTGCCGGCCGACGTCGCCGCGCGGCGTCGACGCCTAGGATCGGCCCATGGCCACCACCGTCGATCGACTGCTGCCCACCGACGAGGCCGAGGCCCTGCTCGAGCTGACCCGCGAGATCGCCACCAAGGAGCTCGAGCCGCAGGCGGCCGAGCTGGAGGAGCAGGGCACCTTCCCGGAGGCGGCCTACCGGCTGCTGGGTCGCTCCGGCCTGCTCAGCCTGCCCTTCGCCGAGGAGTACGGCGGCGGCGCCCAGCCCTACGAGGTCTACCTCCAGGTGGTCGAGGAGATCGCCACCGCCTGGCCCAGCGTCGGTGTCGGCACCAGCGTGCACTCGCTGACGGCCTCGGTGGTGGCGGGCAACGGCAGCGCCGAGCTCTGCCGGACCTGGCTGCCGCGGATGCTCTCGGGCGACTGGCTGGGCGCGTACTGCCTCTCCGAGCCGCAGGCCGGCTCCGACGTGAGCGGGATCAGGACCAGGGCGGTGCGCGAGGGCGACGACTACGTCGTCACCGGCACCAAGCAGTGGATCAGCAACGGCTCCTGCGCCGACTACTACATCCTCTTCGCCCGGACCTCCGAGGACGCCAAGCGCGGACTGTCGGCGTTCGTGGTGCCCGCGGACACGCCGGGGATGAGCTTCGGGGCGCCCGAGAAGAAGATGGGACTGGCCTGCGACGTCACCACCCAGGTGACCTTCGAGGGCGCCCGGGTGCCGGCCGCGCAGCTGATCGGCGAGGAGGGCCAGGGCATGCGGGTGGCGCTCTCCGCGCTGGACGCCGGCCGCCTCGGGATCGCCGCGGTGGCGACCGGGATCGCCCAGGCCGCGCTGGCGCACGCCGTGTCGTACGCCGGCGAGCGCAAGCAGTTCGGTCGGGAGATCGGCGAGTTCCAGGGGCTGCAGTTCCTGCTCGCGGACATGGCGGCCGAGGTCGAGCGGGCCCGGGCGACGTACCTGCTCGCCGCCCGGCTCAAGGACGCCGGGCGCCCGTTCTCGCGCCAGGCCAGCATCGCGAAGCTGACCGCGAGCGACGCCGCGATGCGGGTCACGACGGACGCCGTGCAGGTCCTCGGCGGCAACGGCTACACCCGGGACTACCCCGTCGAACGGCTCTTCCGCGACGCCAAGGTCACCCAGATCTTCGAGGGCACCAACCAGATCCAGCGCATGGTCATCGGCCGCGACCTCCTGCGCAGGGGATGAACCCAGTGGTCTAGTCAGGTCGGGCGGGCTGTCCCGAAGCGATCCTGCCGCGCGCAGCGACGTGGTCTAGTACGCCCGGCGCGAACGGCGCCGCGTTGGCTATCGGGAGTCTCATGAAGATGCTGGTTCGACTTTTCTCCGCCCTCTCGCTCACGGCGCTGGCGCTGGTGCCGGTGCAGGCGGGTCCGGCGGTGGCGGCCGACCCGGCGTCCGCGATCGTTGAGTCGGGCGACTGCCTGCAGCACGAGCTCGCCGGCAACGACGACCAGTACAGCCCCGAGATCGCCCTGCCGTTCGGCATCGACTTCTACGGCCAGAGCTTCGATCGCCTGTGGGTCAACAACAACGGCAACGTGACCTTCGACGGCCCGCTGGCCACCTACACGCCGTTCGGCCTGTCGGGGACCGGCGCCAGGATCATCGCCCCGTTCTTCGCCGACGTGGACACCCGCGCGGGGCAGAGCGTCACCTACGGGTGGGGCGACACCACCTACGAGGGTCACCGGGCGTTCTGCGCGAACTGGATCAACGTCGGCTACTACGCCCAGCACACGGACAAGACGAACAGCTTCCAGCTCCTCATCGTCGAGCGCGAGGACACCGGCGTGCCCGGTGACTTCGACATCGTCTTCAACTACGAGCGCGTCGCCTGGGAGACCGGGGACGCCAGCGGCGGCGCCGGCGGCCTGGGTGGCGACTCCGCGCGGGCCGGCTTCTCGAACGGCTCCGGACAGGAGGGCACCTCCTACGAGCTCGCGGGCTCGGGCGTCAACGGGGGCTTGCTGGACTCCAACGCCCGGACCGGGCTGAGCCGCTACATGACGGCGAGCAACCTCAACAACACGACCCAGGTGATCCCGGGTCGCCACGTGTTCCCGGTGCGCAGCGGCGGCGCGCCGCGGACCGGCTACGTCGCCCTGGGGGACGCCGGGCAGTCGGGCGAGGGCGCCGGCGACTACCTGGCCGGGACCGACACCGAGACCAACCGGTGCCACCGCTCGGCGCACGCCTACCCGCAGCGACTGCTCGAGAGCGGCGTGGTGAACCTGGCTCTCGACTTCGGTGCCTGCAGCGGCGCCAGGGCCGCCGACCTCGACGTCTCGTCCTCGCCGACCCGGGCCCCGTGGGACGACCGGGTCTCGCAGTACAGCCGGCTGAACGGCTCCACCAAGCTGGTCACGATCGGCATCGGCGGCGACGACCTCGACCTCCCCGGCATCCTGCGCAGCTGCCTCACCTTGGGCGCGACGGGACTGTTCTCGGCGCAGGACACCTGCCAGCGCCGGTTCGACCAGCGGCTGGAGGACAGCTGGCAGGCCCTGGTGGGTGGCGGCGACGTCCTGAGGGGGGTCTTCCGGGAGGTCCGGGCTCGGGCGCCGTACGCCCGGGTCGTGGTGCTCGGCCACCCCCGCTTCTACGTCGACGGCGGCCAGGGCAGCACGTCCGGCGGTGACTCCTGCGGCGGCCTGCGCCTGACCGACCAGATCTGGGTGAACGCCGGGATCCGGCGCCTCGACGACCGCCTCCGCGAGGCGGCCCGGTCGCTGGGCCTGCAGTACGTCGACACCTACGACGCCGCGCAGGGCCACGAGCTCTGCGGTCCGAGCCCCGACCACTTCCTGAACGGCACGGAGCCCACCCGACCGGTGGCGTCCTACCACCCGAACCAGCTCGGGCACTCGGTGCTCGCCGGCGCGGTCGCCCAGGCGCTGGGCGCCCTGCCGCCCGGCGAGCTCTTCAACGTCCGCCCGGGCCAGAGCATCGACTACCGCTTCGCGGTCGACGCCAGCGGCTTCGACGCCTCGACCCAGTGGCCGGGCAGCGACGTCGTGCTCTCCCTGACCTCGCCGTCGGGCCGGGTGATCCACCGGGGCACCGTCGCGGGCGACGTCGCCCACGAGGTGGGGCCGACGTTCGAGAGCTACCACGTCACCTCCGCGGAGCAGGGCACCTGGACGGCCACCCTCTACGGTGCGCGGGTCGCCGCGGGCGGCGAGGAGACACGCCTGGACATCCACGCCGCACGGACCGAGAACCTCGCACCGCGGGCCAGGTCCGGCCAGTCCCTCGCGGGGCGCACCCTGTCGGTGGACGGGAGGGCCAGCTCCGACCCGGACGGGTCGATCGTGCGCTACCTGTGGGAGTTCGGGGACGGCGCGAGCGCCAGCGGTGCGACGGCCACGCACACCTACACCGAGCCGGGGACCTACCGGGTCTCGCTGGCCACGCAGGACGACCGGGGGCGCTGGGCTGTCACCACGGGTGCGCCGGTCGAGATCTCGGCGAGCACCGTCCCGGCGTACGCGTTCTCCGGCTTCTTCGCCCCGGTCGACAACCTCCCGGTCGTCAACACCACCAAGGCGGGCTCGGCGGTGCCGGTCAAGTTCGCGCTCGCCGGGGTGTCCGGCCTCGGGGTGCTGGCTCCCGGGTCCCCGTCCTCGACCAGGGTCGACTGCGTTTCGGGGGCGACGATGAACGAGATCGAGCAGACGGTCACGGCCGGCTCCAGCAGCCTGCAGTACGACGCCCCCACCGGTCGCTACACCTACGTCTGGAAGACGCAGGCGGCCTGGGCCGACACCTGTCGTCGCTTCGTGCTCACGCTCGCCGACGGCTCGACGCACCCCGCCCTGTTCCGGTTCCGCTGAGCCCTGGCTCTGGACCTGTCCGGCGACGTGGTCGGGGTCGTGGGCGCCAACGGGGCCGGCAAGACCGAGCTGCTCACTGACGCTCCCTCCTCAACCACCGGGGGTCGCACGCCGTTGGTCGAGGTGCGAGGAGCGTCAGCGACGAGCCTCGAGACCCGGTGTACCGGCGGCCTCGTCCACCGGGGTTTCGAGACGCTCGCTGCGCTCGCTCCTCAACCACCGGGGGTCGCACGCCGTTGGTCGAGCCTCGAGACCCGGTACGACCGGCGGCCTCGTCCACGGGGTTTCGAGACGCTCGCTGCGCTCGCTCCTCAACCACCGGGGGTCGCGGCTCAGGGGTCGGTGGCGACGGCCTCCTCGGGCTTGGCGGTGAGCACGTGGTCGATGTAGTCACGGGCGGTGTCGAGGATGCCGACCTCGGCCCCGGCGCGCTCGGAGAGGTACCACCGGTGGACGAGGATCTCGTGGAAGATCTCGGCCGGCTCGAGCTTGCCGCGGGCGGTCGGCGGCACCAGCTCCATGATCGGTTCGTAGACCTGGGTCAGCCACCGGTTCGCGACCAGGATGCGGTCCTCGCGGCCGAGGTCGACGTGGGCGGTGAACGACGCGATGTCGTTGAGCATCCGTCTGGCCTGGTCGTCCTCCACGTTCAGGCCGGTCAGCGACTGCAGCTCGCGCCGGTGGTGGCCGAGCTCGACGACCTTGGGCTGGATCCGGATCTGGTCGCCGTCGAAGTCGGTGACGATGTCGAGCTCGTCGACGTCGAAGCCCAGGTCGTTGAGCCGCTCGATGCGCCGCTCGATGCGCCACATCTCGTCGGCCGAGAACTCCTCCTCGGCGGTCAGCTCGCGCCACAGCGCGTGGTAGCGGCTGTCGATCAGCTCGACGATCTCGTGGGCGTGCACCTCGTGGTCGAGCGACTCGCTGGCCTCGAGGTCGAGCAGCTCGGCGAAGACGTTCTCGGTGGCGATGGTGAGGTCGTACTCCCGCATGCTGTCCGACAGCGTCGGCTTGAGCTCGCCGGTCTCGGCGTCCACGAGGTACGCCGCGAAGCCGCCGGCGCTGCGCCGGAACAGCACGTTGGACAGCGACACGTCACCCCAGAAGAAGTCCGCGAGGTGCAGCCGGACGAGCAGCACCACGAGCGCGTCGACCAGCGAGGGCAGGTTCTCCGCGGTCAGCCCGTGCGAGAACAGGCTGCGGTAGGGCAGCGAGAAGCGCAGGTGCTCGGTGAGCAGGGCGGCCGGGAGCTCCTCGCCCCGGACGTCGACGCGGCCGGTCACCACGCCCTGCGGGACGACGGCCGGCAGGCCGAGGCGCTGGAGGTCGCGCAGCAGCCGGTACTCGCGGAAGGCCACCTCCTCGACGGTCTCCTTCACCGCGTAGGTCCGGTCGCGTAGCCGTACGATCCGCACGACGTGGCGCGAGAGGCCGCGAGGCAACGGGACGACGTGCTCGTCGGTCCACCCCTCCAGCGGGGTGGACCAGGGCAGGGTGACGATCGCCGGGTCGGGCCGGCTCGCGACGATTCGCAGGGCCATGCCCACAGGCTAGGCCCTCCCACCCCGCCCGCCCCCAGGCCGACCCGTCGCTTGTTGACGCCTGAGAAGGCCGACCTGTCGCTTGTTGTCGACGGGTCGACCTTCGTGCTCGTTGACAAGCGACGGGTCGACGGTCGTGCTCGTCGACAAGCGACGGCTCGGCCGGTATCCCGGTCAACGTGCGACGGGTCGCCTCAGAGGCGCCAGATCGCCAGCGACGGGCCGTCGGTCGCGGGGAGCCGCACGGTGCCGTCGATCTCGACCAGGTCGCCGGGGGTGCCGTCGGTGCCCAGGAGGGCCGACCCGTCGGTGAAGCCCAGCGGTCCGGCCGGCAGCTCGATCGCCGGGCCGGCCGCCCGGCGCGCGGCGACGAGCAACGAGCCGGACGGGTGCTCGCGCAGGTAGACCATCGTGTCGTCCTCGACGTGCGCCCAGCGCAGGCCGCCGCGACGCAGGGCGTCGTGCTCGCCGCGGACCCGGGCCAGCGCGGCGTACGTCGCCAGCGTCTCGCCGTCCCACGCCTCCGGGCGGTCCCAGGGCATCGGGCGCCGGGAGTCCTCGCCGGTCACTCCCTCGAGGCCGATCTCGTCGCCTGCGAAGACCATCGGCACCCCGGGCAGGGTGAACTGCAGCCCCGCCGCGACCCGGTGCACCTCGGCGGAGCCGGTGACGGTGCGGATTCGCGCGCTGTCGTGCGAGCCGAGCAGGTTCCACGACTGGGCGCTGGCGCGCCAGCCGTAGCGGGCCCACCACTCCTGCAGGGTGCGCTGCACCGCGGGACCGCCGCGACGGGCCACGGCCACCGGGCGGCCGAACGGCCGTGCCGGGGAGTCGGGGTCGCGCAGCCACGACCAGACCGGCCACGAGAAGCCGGAGTAGTTCATGGTGCCGTGCCAGCCGTCCCCGTCGACGTCGGTGGAGGCGTCGTGGTTGTGCTCGCCGATCACCAGGGGGTCCGGACGCTCGGCGTCGGCGGTACGGCGGACGGCGCGCGCGACGTCGTGGTTGACGTCGACCCGGCCCAGGCGACCGGTCATGTTGGCCACGTCGATGCGCCAGCCGTCGACGTCGTACGGCGCCCGCAACCACCGGGCGACCACACTGTCGGGGCCCTCGACCATCGCCGCCCGCAGCCCTTCGTGGGCGTGGTTGAGCTTGGGCAGCGTGCCGTGCCCCATCCAGCACTCGTAGCTGCCGTCGTGGCCGAAGTAGTACCAGTCGCGGGTCGGCGAGGCGTCGTCGGTGGAGGCGGAGACGAACCACTCGTGGGTGTCGCCGGTGTGGTTGGTGGTCAGGTCGCCGAGCAGCCGCCAGCCGCGCTCGTGCACCGCGGCGGAGAGCCGGGCGTAGGCCTCGTCCCCACCCAGCAGGGGGTCGACGCCGTCGAAGGTCGAGGCGTTGTAGCGGTGGTTGCTCTCGCCGGGGAAGACCGGCGTGGTGTAGACGATGGTCGCGCCGACCGCGGCCAGGTGGTCGAGGTGCTCCTCGATCCCGTCGAGGTCGCCGCCGAAGAACTGCAGCGGGGTGTGCGGGTCGGAGCCCTCGAAGACGACCTCGTCGTCCCACTGCGCGGGGACCGCCCAGTGCGGGGTGGGCCGCTCGTCCGCCGCCGCGGAGCGCGCGAAGCGGTCCGGGAAGACCTGGTAGACGACGCCGTCGCGACCCCAGTCGGGAGCCGCGGCGTGCGAGGTGATCCGGAAGTCGAAGGCGTCCGGGCCGTCGTGGTCGATGACGCCGGCACCGGTCAGCCAGCGCTGCGAGGTGCCGCTCGCGAGCAGGAAGCGGTAGTGCGTGACCGGGTTGTGGATCGGCAGCGTGCCCTCCCACCACACCGCGTGCTCGTCGCGCGCCACCACGGCGCAGGCGTGGAACGTCGGCTCCGCGTCATACGTCGTGCGGATCCAGACCGCGTCCACCGGGTCGTCGGGCGCAGTGCGGCAGCGGACCTGGACGTGCCAGCCCAGCGTGGGCGCCTCGTGGTCCACGTACGTCGGGGAGCCGTCGTGGTGGGGCTCGTGCAGCAGGCTCATGGGAGAAGCGTCCCGGCGGCCCCGGGGAAATCCAAGTTGCGGCGGTGCCGGGTCCTGCGACACGGCTCCCCGCGAGCAGGCAATAGCATGTGGCCGCGCCGTCGCCCCGAGGTTCCGTCGACGGCACGGCCGGTGTAGCTCAGTAGGTAGAGCGCCTCACTTGTAATGAGGATGTCGCGGGTTCGACTCCTGTCACCGGCTCCCGTGGCCCCGTCCCGGGGCCTGCTCTCGCAGGACCCGGGACGGAAAGCCCCCGGTCGGCCGTCTGCTCAGGCGGCGGCGGTTCCCCGTGGAGACGCCGACGCCGACGAGGCCCTCGGCCGGTCGAAGATCTGCTGCAGCCGGGCCCCCAGCACCTCGGAGACGATGCCCAGCAGGGCGCCGGCCACGACGGCGATCAGGGCCCCGGTGAGGTCGAAGGCGGTGCCGAAGAAGATGGCTGTGCCGGCGAAACCTCCCGGGATGAACGACAGCAGCGGCAGCGCGGCCTCCAGGCAGAGGACGAACCCCACGACCGTGACCATCAGCGCAAGCGCGAGGGTCGAGCCGCTGAGGTGGTCGAGGCCCTGACTGATGACCCAGCCCCACCCCAGGCCGGCCACGTTGGCCGCCAGTGCTTTGGCGAGCCCGGACCTGCCGCCGCCCGCCGCGAAGAAGCAGGCCCACGCGACGAACGCGACCCAGGTGACGAGGGCGAGCTCCACGCTCACGTAGGTCCACAGGCCGGCGAGGACGCCGACGGAGATGCCGATCCCTAGCAGTGCACGCATGGTCCCTCCTCAGGGGGTCAGGATCGCCCGGCCGCGGATGCGGCCGGCGTCGAGGTCGTCGATGGCGGACTGGAAGTCGTCGAGCCGGTACTTCGCGGTGTGCAGGCTCACCGCGCCGCGTGCGGCGAGCGCCATGAGGTCCTGCAGGTCGTCGTAGGAGCCGACGAGGTTGCCGACGAAGTTGATCTCGGAGGAGATGATGTCGATGGTCGGGACGTCGAGGTTCTCGCCGTAGCCGACGACGTGGTAGTCGCCGGCCGCGCGCAGCATCTGGACGCCCTCGGCGGTCGACCCGCCCTCGCCGACGAAGTCGATGAGCACCTCTGCGCCGTGACCGTCGGTGAGCTCCAGCACCTCCTCGACCTGCTTGCCCTGCGCCACGACGCCGTGGTCGGCGCCGATCGAGAGGGCGAGCTTGACCGCGTCCGGGTTGCGGTCGACGACGATCAGCTCGGCGGGGCTCAGCGACTTGAGCACCTGGATGCCGATGTGACCCAGGCCACCGGCCCCCATCACGACGCAGCGGTCGCGCGGGGTCAGCCGCCGGGCCGCCTTCGCCACCGCGTGGTACGCCGTGAGGCCGGCGTCGGCGAGCGCCGCGACGTCGGAGGGCTCGAGGGAGTCGTCGATCCTGACCACGCTGCGGGCGGAGGTCTTCAGGTACTCGGCGTACCCCCCGTTCGTGTTGATGCCGGGGAACTGGCTGGCCTCGCAGTGCACGTCGTCCCCGGACCGGCACGCACGGCACAGGCCGCAGGTGATCAGCGGGTGGACGATCACCTTGTCGCCCTCGCGGACGTTGGTGACCGCCGCGCCGACCGACTCCACCCAGCCCGCGTTCTCGTGCCCGATCGTGTAGGGCAGGACGACGCCGGACTTCTCCTCCCACTGCCCTTCCAGGATGTGCAGGTCGGTGCGGCACACGCCGGCCCCACCGATCCGGACGATGACGTCGAAGGGTCCGGTCGGCTCGGGCCGCGGCACCTCGGTCATCTCCAGGTCTCGGTGGTAGCCGACCACCTGGACGGCTCGCATGGTGCTCATCGGTCGTGCTCCTTCGTGGGGCGGGCGAGAGTGAGGTGGGATAGGGGGACGAACGTCGGGTCGTACCCGGGGTCGTAGGCGGCGTCCGCGGGCTCGGCGCCGTCGGGCCGGTGGACCTGCTCCGCCTCGGAGCCGGGGTAGCGGGTGCGGAGCAGGCCCCGGCAGAAGTGCGCGTTGCCGTCGATCGAGATGCGGGTCGAGCGAGCCCGGCGCAGCGCCATCGGCACCTGCCCGGGCTCGTAGGAGCGACCCTCGTGGTCGACCAGGACGAGGGCGTCCCGCTGGTCCGGGAGACCGAGGGCCTCACGCCGGCGGCGCAGCGCCGCGGCGTACCGGTCGTCGGGGAGCTCCGCGAGGGTGACCTCGCCGAGGGCCTCGACCTCGCGGTGGGGCTCCGCACGGAGCAGGGCGCTCAGGCAACGCTCCATCGCGGCGGTGTGGGCCTTGCGGCGGAACGTCGCCCGCAGCTCCTCGAGGTCCTGCTCGGCCTCGTGGAGGAAGGTGCCCCGGTAGCCGGCGTCGGCCGCCAGGCCACGGTTGATCAGGTCGGAGTCGTGGTGGTCGTCGAGCTCCACGACCACCCGGGTGACCCACGGCAGGGCGCTGAGCACGTCCTTGGTGTCGGAGGCCATCAGATAGGCGAAGCTCGGCGAGCAGAACGACGTGGGCAGACGCAGGTGGGCCTCCACGTCCGTCCCGTCCACCACCAGGGACCGGACGAAGCCGAGCTCGGTGATGGGCTCGTCGAGCTCGGGGTCGAGTACCACCGACAGCGCGGCGAAGGCCTCCTGCGCGAGCAGGTGGGGACGATGCAGGAGCGAGGCGGACATCGCGCTCACCTCACGCCGTCGCGAGGTCGGCACGCTCGGGCTGGCGAGGGCCCACGTCCGGCTCGTCGGCGTCGGGCAGCTGCAGCTCGGCCGGGACCGGGAGGTCGTACAGCTTCGCGGCGTTGAGGCCGAGCACCTTCTTCTTCTGCTCGACCGTCAGCGGGGCGTACTCGGCGAGCTCCTCGGGGATCTGGAAGTCGACGAACTTCTCGATGAGCCACTTCGGCGTCCAGATCGCGTAGTCGGAGGAGAAGAGGATGCGGTCCTCGCCGATCCAGTACATGAGCTCGCCCATGATCTGGCCGAAGTACTTCGGTCGCGTGTGGATGAAGGGCATCGCGACCGCGAGGCCGCCGTAGACGTTGGGCTCCTGGGTCGCGATCCAGCAGAAGTCCTCGAGGCGGGGCAGACCGACGTGCTCGACGATGAAGTTGAGGTCGGTGAAGTCCGAGGCGACGTGGTCGATGTCGGCGACGTCGAACGCGTCGCGGTCCAGCGGGCGGATCGTCGGGCCCTTGTGGACGTGGATGTTGGTGATGCCCAGCTCGCGGCAGGCCTCGAAGTAGCGGTAGGCCCACGGGTCGTCGAGCTTCCAGCCGCGGGACTCGCCGTGCCACTCGGCGGTGTAGAGCTTCACCCCCTTGAGACCGAAGCGCTCAGCGTCGATGTGGAGCTGCTCGAGCCCCTGCTCGCCGTTGCGCGGGTCGAAGTTGTGGTTGTAGGTCAGCTTCCCCGGGTTCGCCTGGGTGAGCGCGTACGCCTCCGCCGACTGGCCGAAACCGGTCTTGTAGAACTCGTGCAGGTACGCCGGCTGGAAGATCGCGTGGTCGACGTACCCGTCCTCGAAGAGGTCCTTCATCAGTCGGTCACCACCCTGGTAGAGGTAGTCCTCGTAGCTCCAGACCTCCGACTCGGGCGAGAGGTTGCGGTGGTAGTCGTAGAAGCAGTCGATGAACTGCTTGCCGTGGATGTTGCGCTGGTTCTCGGCGCGGGCGTCCCACAGGGCGATGTGGGAGTCGACGATGAAGTAGTTCTCGCCATCCTTGCTGTACATGGCTGTCTCCTCGGGTCGGTCGTGACGGCTGTCACAGGTGAGAAGGAACCTAGGTGGAGGTGGGGACCACGAACCAGGCCCGACGTCTCACTTTGAGAGGCGGAGGGTCTCAATCTGAGACGCTCAGCGGATCTCCCCCTGGGGCCACGATGTAACCTCGGTCACATCCACCACCGCCGGGGGCGGTCGCGGATCCCCAGGAGGTGAGGCGTGCACGAGCGACGGTTGCAGCGGGCCCGGTTGCACTCCGAGATTAGCCGCGGCGCCGGCGATCCGGCCATGGTGCTGCCCCATCGGCTGTTGGCGTCGTGGCAGCGCAGCGAGGACTACGGCGTGCCCCTGGAGTCCGTCGACCCGGTCTTCACCGGCACCTACGACGACGAGTCGCTGTTCTACCAGTGCGGCCAGCAGGTGCTCACGGACCTGCACCACACCTTGGCCTCCGAACCGATCAGCCTGATGCTCACCGATGCCTCGGGGCTGGTCCTGGACCGGTTCAGCGGCGACCACGCGCTGCTCCGGGCACTGGACGGCGTCCACCTCGCCCCGGGATTCGCCTACTCTGAGCGCGAGGCCGGCACCAACGGGCTCGGGCTCGCGCTGGCGGACCGGGTCCCGACGGTCGTCCGCGCGGAGGAGCACTACTCGCTGAGCCTGTGCGCCTACACCTGTGCCGCCGTCCCGGTCCTCGACCCGGTCACCGGGCGCCTGGAGGGCAGCGTCAACCTGACGACCTGGTCCCGGTCCTCCTCGGACCTGCTGCTCGCGCTGGCGCAGTCCGCCGCCGGCAACACCTCCGCCCTGATGCTCGCCCGGTCGGGCGGGCACCGACCCCGCCCGGCGCCTCGCGGTGAGGTGTTCCGGGTCGAGACGCCCCGGCTGGAGCCGGGAGCGGGCAGCCTCACGGCGCTCTCGCACGCCTGGACCGACGCCTTGCGACGAACCCGCGACGCCCTGCTCGACGGGCACGTCGTCGCCGCGGTCGGCGAGCCGGGGTCGGGACGCACGACGCTGCTGGCCCAGGCCGAGCGGCTCCACCACCCGCGAGGGCGCATCCTGGCCGCCAGTGCCCCCGCCGCCCGCGACATGGACGCGTGGCTCTCCCTGTGGACTCCGGAGGTGGGCAAGCCGCACACCGCCGTGATCGTTCGGCACGCCGACATGCTGCCCGCCTGGGTGGCCGAGCGGCTCCGGGACCTGTGGGCCGAACGTCGACGTACCGACGGTGCCGAGGGGGAGGACGGCCGAGTGCCCTTCTGTGTCACGGCCGACCGGTTCGAGGACATCCCCCCGTCACTGGCGGCGCTGGTGGACACGATCGTGAGCGTCCCCCCACTGCGCGAGCGCACCGACGACATTCCCGTCCTGGCCCAGCACGCGGCTCGTCGGGCCCGGGGTCGTGAGATCGAGGTCACCTCCGCCGCCTGGCACGCGCTGGAGAACTTCGGGTGGCCCGGGAACGTGTCCCAGCTGCACGAGGTGATCCGTCAGGCGGCGCTCCAGACCAGTTCCGTCGACGTCCGGCACCTGCCCCCCGACCTCCTGTCCGGCTCGACGCGCAAGCTCTCCCGCATCGAGGTCTTCGAGCGCGACGAGATCATCCGGGTGCTGACGCGGGCCGACGTGACCATGCGTGAGGCCGCGACGGAGCTCGGGATGAGCCGCGCCACCATCTACCGCAAGCTGGCTCAGCTCGACATCCGCCTGCCGCGCCCCTAGCGAATCGCTCGACCGCGTACCACCGCCCCCGCTCAGCCCTCGAGCATCGCCTTCATCTGCGTGACCTGCTGCTCCTGGTCGGTGGCGATGGTGCCGGCGAGAGCCGTGGCGTCGGCGAGCTCGCCGTCGCGCAGCTCGGTCCTCGCCATCTCGATCGCGCCCTCGTGGTGCTCGATCATCATCTGAAGCCACCTGCCCTCGAAGGAGGAGTCGGGTGCGGAGTCGAGGTCCGCCATCTCGGCGCCGCTCATCATTCCGGGCATCGATGAGCCGCTGCCCGTCTCGCCGCCCGTCTCGCCGTCGGTCTCGCCGTGCTCCTCGGCGTTGACGTGGTCGCGCTCGGTCGCCGGGATGGGCTGGTCCCAGTCCTGCAGCCAGCCGGCCATGGTCTGGATCTCCGGCCCCTGGGCGTCGAGGATCTGCTGGGTGAGCCGCTCGAAGGCCGGCTCGAGGTCGCGGCCGCGGGTCAGGTCGACCATGCTCAGCGCCTGCGCGTGGTGGGGGATCATGTCGGTCGCGAAGCGGACGTCCGCGTCGTTGAACGGCTCCGAGACGGGCACCGAGCTCGCCGAACCGGCCGCGCCGCTCGCCCGCTCGTCGTCGCTGCCACAGGCTGTCAGCCCGGCGCCGAGGGTGAGGAGCGCGATGGCCAGCGGGGCGGCGATCCGGGACGGACTTCGGGGCATCGGGTCTCCTGGGGCAGGTCGTGGGGCCACGCACCACGCTAACAACGCGACGAAGGCGGCAACAACGCGACGAAGGCGGCCGGTCAGCGCAGCCGACGGGCCTCGAACCGCATCGGCGGCACGGCGATCGCCTCCTGGGCGGCCACGAGCTGGATCTCGCGGGTGCCGGCCGCGATCGTCGCCTCCAGGACGGCGAAGACCGACGACGTGGTGGCGGCGAGCGACTCGGCGGGGGAGCCGCTGCGGAGCAGGTGGGCCAGGTAGAGCGCCGCGGTGACGTCGCCGCAGCCGTTCGGCGTGATCGGCAGCTGGGGGGTGGTGACGGCCCAGGCGCCCTCGTCGGAGACCGCCACCACGTCGAGGGTGCCCTCGGCGGCCTCGTCGTGCAGCACGCTGGTGACCAGCACGTGGCGCGGGCCGCGGGAGCGGACGGCGTCGGCGGCCGCCAGCACGTCGTCGAGGGTGCGGGTGGTGGTGCCGGCGAGGAAGTCGAGCTCGAAGTGGTTGGGCGTGACGATGTCGGCGCGCGGCACCACGGTGTCGCGCATGAACTCCGGGATGCCCTCGCGCACGAACATGCCCCGCCCGACGTCGCCCATCACCGGGTCGCAGCAGTAGACGGCCGCCGGGTTGAGCGCCTTGATCCGGCGGACGGCGTCCAGGATGACCGCGCCGACGGCGGGGTCGCCCTGGTAGCCGGACAGGACGGCGTCGGCCTCGCCGAGCACCCCGCGGTCGTCGATGCCCGCGATCACGTCCGCCACGTCGGTCGCGGCGAGCAGCGGCCCGCGCCATGCGCCGTACCCCGTGTGGTTGGAGAAGTGCACGGTGACGACCGGCCACACCTCGTGACCCAGGCGCTGCAGGGGGAAGACGGCGGCGGAGTTGCCGACGTGGCCGTAGGCCACCGATGACTGCACGGACAGGATCTTCACGCCCGCCATTGTGGTGCAGCCGGCCCAGCAGTCGGTGCCGGGGCGGTTCCAGGGGGCGCTCGGCGTCCCGGTCGACAAGGCCCTCAGGCGACCTGCAGGCTCCGCTTCGACAGCCCCAGCCAGAACCCGTCGATCACCTGGATCCCCGGGTCGTCCGGGGTGGTCGCGGCCCCGAGCGTCACGAACAGGGGGATGTAGTGCTCGACGGTGGGGTGCGCGTACGGCATTCCGGGGGCCTTCGCGCGGTAGTCCGCGAGCTCGTCGACGTCGCCGCGGGCCAGCGCCTCACCGGCCCAGGCGTCGAAGTCGCGCGACCACCCGGGCGCCGGGGCGTCGAGGCGGAAGTCCTCGAGGAACGGCAGCCCGTGGGTGAGGAAGCCGGAGCCGATGATCAGCACGCCCTCGTCGCGCAGGGGGCGCAGGCGCTCGCCGAGCTTCATCAGCCGCACCGGGTCGTGGGTCGGCAGCGACATCTGCAGCACCGGGATGTCTGCCTCGGGGTACATGATCCTCAGCGGGACCCAGGCGCCGTGGTCGAGACCGCGGCCGGCGTGCTGGTGGACCGGTTCGCTCGACGGCATCAGGCCGGCGATGCGCCGGGCGAGCGCGGAGGCGTCCGGGGTCTGGTACGTCATCCGGTAGTACTTCGCGTCGAAGCCACCGAAGTCGTAGACCAGGGGAGCGTGGCTCGCGCTGAGGCTGATCGGCGCCGACTCCCAGTGGGCGCTCACGATCAGGATCGCCGTCGGTCGGGGCAGGTCGCCGGCCCAGGCCGCGAGCTGGCCCGACCACGTGACGTCGTCCAGCAGGGGCGGCGCCCCGTGGCCGAGGTACAGCGCGGGCATGCGAGCGGTGGCGGTCATCTCAATAGTTTAGCATTCAACTTTCTCCGGTGGTAGGGGCGCGGGGAGTGGGGGCCGGGACGTCGCCGGGCAGGGTCCAGTCCACGGTCTCGCCGCCCTGCTCCTCCAGCAGCTCGTTGACCCGGCTGAACGGACGGGAGCCGAAGAAGCCGCGGCTCGCGCTCAGGGGCGACGGGTGGGCGGACTCCACCGAGGGCACCGCGCCCAGCATCGGGGTGAGGCCTTGGGCGTCGCGGCCCCAGAGGATGGCCGCGAGCGGCCCGCCGCGCTCCACGAGGGCCTCGATGGCGCACTGGGTGATGGGCTCCCAGCCACGACCACGGTGCGAGGCCGCCTGCCCGGGCCGCACGGTCAGCACCCGGTTGAGCAGCATCACGCCCTGGTCGGCCCAGGCCGTCAGGTCACCGTGGGCGGGTGGCGTGGCACCGGTGTCCTCGGCCAGCTCGCGGTAGATGTTGGCCAGGCTGCGCGGGACCGGCCGCACGTGCGCGTCCACCGCGAAGCTGAGCCCGATCGGGTGGCCGGGCGTGGGGTAGGGGTCCTGCCCGACGACCAGCACCCGCACCTCGGCCAGCGGGCGCTGGAAGGCCCGGAGCACGTGCTCACCCGCCGGGAGGTAGTCCCGGCCGGCGGCGAGCTCCGCCCGCAGGAAGCGCCCCATCGCGCTCACCTGCTCCTCGACGGGCGCCAGGGCCTGCGCCCAGTCCGCCGCCATGAGTCCACGGTCCACCAGCCCCGACAACGCATCCATGGGGTCACGGTAGCCAGCAGGTCTCAGCCTCGCGGCGTCAACGAGCGACGGGTCGGCGTCCTGCGTTGTGAACAGGCGACGGGTCGGGGGGTCAGCGGGTCAGGGCCCGGGAGCCGTCCGAGGGGTAGCGACGGCTCCGGTTCGCGCCGATCGACTCCCGGGTGGCCTTGGTGGTGGTCCGCTTGGTGGTGGTCCGCTTGGCGGGGGTCTTCTGGGCGGGACTCTGCTGGGCGGGAATCTTCTGGGCCGCGCTCTTCTGGGCGGCCGGCTCGGGTGCGGCGGCCTTCGGCGCCGACTTCTTGCTCGCGGCCGCCCCGGCTGACGCCTTCTTCGTGACGGCCTTCCCGGGCGTCGCCTTCCTGGAGGCCGCCTTCTTCGCGACGGCCTTCTTGGGGGCCGCCTTCTTCGCCACGGCCTTCTTGGGGGTGGCCTTCTTGGGGGTGGCCTTCCTGGGGGTGGCCTTCCTCAGCACGGCCGTGCCGGTCCTGCGTTCGCTGGCCTCGGGGGTGGGCTCGGCGGCGGCGTCGGAGGACCACTGGTCGATCCACTCGTCCAGCACGCGCCAGGTGGAGCCGCGCGCGGCGCGGCCGGTGAGCATGCCCAGGTGCCCGCCGGGGACGATCTCGAAGCGGGCCTCGGCCGCGCCGGTGAGCAGCCCCATCACGGCGCGCACGGCCGCGATGGGCGCGATGCCGTCGGCGGCGCCACCGAGGACCAGCACCGGGGCCTCGATGTTCGCCACCGAGATCTCCCGGTCGCCGAACTCGATCGCCCCGGTGACCAGCGCGTTGCCGCGGATGAACCGGTGGTACAGCTGGCCGAAGGTGCGCCCCGGGTAGGCCGTCATCCGGGAGACGAACCGGTCCACCGCCTCGATCTGCGCGAGGTAGTCGTGGTCGTCGAGGTGGGTGCCGATGGCCAGCGGCCTGGTGACGAGCTTCTGGAACGACGAGAGCTGGAAGGCCCAGCGCACCAGCGGCTGCGGGGCGCCGCCGAAGGCGCGGTAGAGGCGGGTCAGGCCGCCGCGCCCGTCGGTGAGGTTGAGCAGGGGGCGCAGCGGCGCCACCAGCGGCACCAGCTGGACGTCGAACGGCGTCCCCAGCGCGGTCACCGACGCGATCGGCAGGTCGGGGCGGTCGGCCGCGGTGAGGAGGGAGAAGATCCCACCGAGGCTCCAGCCGACCACGTGCACCGGGCGTCCGCCGGCGTGCGCGGAGGCCTCGCGGATCGCCGCCGGGACGACCTCGTCGATCCAGTGCTCCATGCCGAGGTTGCGGTCGCGGAAGGAGACCTGCCCGTACTCGACGAGGTACGTCGGGCGCCCGGCGCCCACCAGGTGCTCGACCAGCGAGCAGCCGCGGCGCAGGTCGAAGCAGAGCGCCGGCGCCGCCAGCGGCGTGACCAGCAGGACCGGGTCGCCCTGCTCGCGGACCCGCGCGGCCGGCCGGTAGTGGTAGAGCTCGCGCAGCTCGCCCTCGTCGATGAGGGTCCGAGGCATCGGGCGGAGATCGGCCAGGCCGCCGTACAACATCATGTGCGCGACGTTGCTGGCGGCTGAGACGACCTGATCGGGCTTCGGGATCAGATCCATGTCGCGAAGTTACCCGACCGACCGGCTCAGGAGCGTCTGGCCGGCCGGACCGTCTTGCCGTGCGAGGGACGGACGGCGGCCAGCTCCTCGAGGAAGCTGTCGGCCCAGGCGGCGACGTCGTGCTGGCGGATGGTCTTGCGCATCGCCTTCATCCGGCGGGTGAGGTCACGGTCCCCGGCGTTCGACGCCTCCATCAGCGCCGACTTCATGCCGTTGATGTCGTAGGGGTTGATCAGCCACGCCTGCCGCAGCTCGTCGGCGGCCCCGGCGAACTCCGAGAGGACGAGCGCCCCGTCGTTCTCGAAGCGGCAGGCGACGTACTCCTTGGCCACGAGGTTCATGCCGTCACGGAACGGGGTCACCACCATGATGTCGGCGGCCCGGTAGAGGGCGGCCATCTCCTCGCGGGGGTAGGAGGCGTGCAGGTAGGAGATGACCGGCTGCCCGATCTTGCCCAGGTCGCCGTTGATGTGGCCGACGAGGCGGTCGATGTCGTCGCGCAGGATGCGGTACTGCTCGACGCGTTCGCGCGACGGGGTCGCGACCTGCACGAACACGGCGTCCTCGACGTCGAGCTCGCCGTCCGCGACGAGCTCGCTGAAGGCGCGCAGCCGGGCGATGATGCCCTTGGTGTAGTCGAGCCGGTCGATGCCGAGGAAGATCTTGCGCGGGTTGCCGAGCGCCGCACGGATCTCCGTGGCCCGGGTCTCGACCTCCTCCGAGCGGGCGAGCTCCTCGAACCCGGCTGTGTCGATCGAGATCGGGAAGGCGCCGGCCCGGACGCTGCGCCCGTCGGGCAGGTAGACGATGTCGCGGTGCGTCTTGTGCCCGACCCGCTGGCGCACCAGGCGCACGAAGTTCTGCGAGCCGCCGGCGAGCTGGAAGCCCACCAGGTCGGCGCCGAGCAGCCCCTCGAGGATCTGGCGGCGCCACGGCAGCTGCTGGAACAGCTCGGCCGGCGGGAACGGGATGTGGAGGTAGAAGCCGATCCGCAGGTCCGAGCGCAGGTCGCGCAGCATCTGCGGGACCAGCTGCAGCTGGTAGTCGTGCACCCACACGGTCGCGCCCTCGGAGGCCAGCTCCGCGGCCTTCTCGGCGAAGCGGCGGTTCACCGAGACGTAGGAGTCCCAGAACTCGCGGTGGAAGGCCGGCTTGGCGACGACGTCGTGGTAGAGCGGCCACAGGGTGGCGTTGGAGAACCCCTCGTAGAAGTTCTCGATCTCGTCCTGGGTCATCGTCATCGGGACCAGGCTCAGCCCGTCGAACTCGAAGGGCTCGAGACCCTGCTCGGTGCCGCCCGGCCACCCGATCCAGGTGCCGTCGTTGGCCCGCATCACGGGCTCGATGGCGGTGACCAGGCCGCCCGGTGACGTGCGCCAGCCGGGGGAGCCGTCGGCGTTGGTCACCCGGTCCACGGGGAGCCGGTTGGCGACGATGACGAGGTCGGCGGTGCCAGCTGAGGTTGCCACGCCCCAACCCTAGGTGGTCGGCGGGACGGGCCCGCTCCTCAGCAGGTCACCGGCAAGCCTCAGCGGGCGTCGGCGGCGTACCGGACGCCGATCTGGTGGCGGACGTCGTCCATCTGGCGCAGCAGCGTGAGCGTCTGCTCGTGCGGCACCAGCGGGCTCTCCCGCAGCCCCTCGCGCAGGCAGCGGCCGACCTCGGCGATCTCGTGGGTGTAGCCCGCCCCGAGGACCGGCTCGCGACCCTCGACCCGCACCGGCGAGCCCCCGTCGAACGGCGTGAAGACGGCATGCTCCGGGTGGTGGAACTGCGCGACCTCGATGCGGCCGAGATCGGTGGCGATGGCGGCGGCCCGCGAGGACCACGACGTCATCGAGGCACTCATCGTGGCCAGCGCGCCACCGGGGTAGGAGCCGCTGAGGGCGACGGAGAGGTCGATGCCGCGCTCGGAGAGTGCCGCGCTCGCCCGCAGCTCCTGGGCCGGACCCAGCATCAGGTGGGCGAAGGTCAGCGGGTAGATCCCCATGTCCAGCAGCGCACCAGCGCCGAGCCCGGGGTCGAACATCCGGTCCTCGGGCGGGGCGTCGACCCGGAAACCCAGCTCGGCGTGGAGGTGGCGCGGGGTGCCGAAGCGGCCCGCCCGGAGGTCGTCGGCCAGCTCACGGACCACCGGGTGGCAGGCGGTCCACATCGCCTCCATCAGGAACCGGTCGGCGGCGCGGGCCAGGTCGACCATCTCCTCGGCCTCGGCAAGGTTCAGCGTGACCGGCTTCTCGCACAGCACGTGCTTGCCGGCCGCGAAGGCCAGTCGGGCGTGCTCGAGGTGCAGCGCGTGCGGGGACGCCACGTAGACGACGTCGACGGTCGGGTCGGCGACCAGCTCGGCGTACGAGCCGTACGCCGCCGGGGCGTCGTCGTACTGCTCGGCGAAGGCGGTGGCGCTCTCCAGGCGGCGCGAGCCGACCGCCGCGAGCGTGGCGTCGGGGGTCAGGGCGAGGTCGCGGGCGAAGCTGTGGGCGATCTTGCCGAGGCCGAGGATGCCCCAGCGGATGGACTCCTGCACGGTTCGTCTCCGAAGGTCGCGGTGGGTGCGGACGGATGCGTCCGGACCTCTCCGCGAGCCTAGTGGGACGCCTGGGGCGACCCGGTGCACCGACCTCGCCCCGGGGGCCGCGCAGCGGCACGCCCGGTCGGCCCGGACGAATGACATCGTTGTGGTTCGTCGCCTAGAGTGACCCTGCAGCACCACGACATTCGGGCACGACACCTCCGGGAGACCGCGCATGGACACTCAGGCAGGCCGAGTGGACGCCCTCCACGACGAGGGCTCCGCCGCGCCGTCCCTCAGCGAGCGGGACCGCGACATCCTCGACTTCGAGCGCCAGTGGTGGAAGTACGCCGGCGCCAAGGAGACCGCGGTGCGAGAGAAGTTCGACATGTCGTCGACCCGGTACTACCAGGTCCTCAACGCGCTCATCGACCGTCCCGAGGCCCTGGAGACCGACCCGCTGCTGGTCCGTCGGCTGCGTCGGCTCCGTGCCGCGCGCCAACGCCAGCGCTCCGCCCGCCGGCTCGGGTTCGAGGTCTGAGGCCGTGCACCAGTCCTCCCGCCCCGAGATCGGCCCCGAGCCGCGCCCCGAGATGCGGGGCTCGCGACGTCCCCGCGACGAGCGCGGCGTCGTCTTCCCGTCCCCGGTCGTGATGCTCTCGATCATCGCGATCGCGATGGCCGGCATCGCCTACGTCGCCACGCGCTCCCCGGAGCCGACCGAGCGCGAGGTCACCACGGTCGCTCGGGAGGCTCCCAGCCCGAGAGCCTCACCGACGGTGCAGGCGAAGCCGACCAAGCCGATCGAGCGCAAGGCCAAGAAGCCGCCGAAGCCCGAGTTCACCCGGGCCGCGACCTACGTCGAGGTCTACAACAACTCCGGCATCACCGGCCTCGCCGGCCAGTTCGCCGGTCAGGCGGCCTCGGCCGGCTGGCAGGTCGTGGGGTCCGACAACTGGTACGGCACGATCCCGACCTCGACGGTCTACTACCCGGTGCGGCTCGAGGCCGCGGCCAAGGCGCTGGCCCTGGACCTCGGCATCGCCCGCGTGGCCCCCGCGGTCGACCCGATGGGCGGCGACCGGCTCACGGTGATCCTGACCGCCGACGCAGCCTGAGCGCGACCCGCCCGCCGGGCCGACCGCTGGGCCGACCGCTGGCGCTCCCGCCCGGGTGAGCCCTGCCTCCGTCTGGTTGGGTGGAGGCATGGAGTTCACCTCAGTCGAGGGGGAGCAGCGCTGGGCCGGGCTGGTGCGCGCCGCCGCGAGCACCGTCGTGGGCCTGGACTTCGACGGCGTCCTGTCGCCGATCGTCGACGACCCCGCGCACGCCTACATCCACCCCGAGGCCTCGGACGTGCTGGTCGACCTGGCCGGCCAGGTCGCCGCCGTCGCCGTGATCACCGGCCGCCCGGCCCGCCAGGCGCTCGACCTCGGCGGTCTGGAGGAGGTCGGCCAGGCGGTCGGTGAGGCGGGCAAGGAGCTCTACGTCTTCGGCCAGTACGGCAACGAGCGCTGGTCCTCGACCCGGCGGCGGGTGATCTCGCCCCGGCCGCCGCACGGCCTCTCGTCGTTCCTGCGCGACCTGCCCAGCGTGCTGCGCGCGGCCGACGCGTCGAAGGCCCACGTCGAGGAGAAGGGGCTCGCGGCCGCCGTGCACACCCGGCGCCTCGACGACGCCGCTGCGGCCTACCAGCGACTGCTGCCCGGCATCCGGGAGCTGGCGCAGCGCCACGAGCTCGTCGTGGAGCCCGGGCGCAACGTGATCGAGGTCCGCTCGCCGGGCATGCACAAGGGCCTGGCGGTGGCCCGGCTGGTCGAGGAGGTCGACGCCGGCGGCTTCCTCTTCGCCGGCGACGACCTCGGTGACCTGGAGGCCTTCGACGCCGTGGGCGAGCTGGCGCGCGGTGGGATGCCCACCCTGCTGGTCTGCTCGGCCTCGGAGGAGGAGAACGCGCTCGTCGAGCGCTCCGACGTCGTGGTCAAGGGGCCGGACGGCGTGCTGGCGCTGCTGCGCCGGCTCACCGAGGAGGCCCGCGCCCTGCGCGCCTGAGCTGCGCGGCTGTTCGCCCACGACGAACGCCGGAACAGCGCCCTCCCGCCGCGGGTTGAGTCGACATCGCTCAAGTCTCCTTCGGAAGGTAGCGCCCCGCATGTCCACCACACGACTTCCCGTCCTCTTCGTCACCGACCTCGTGGTGCTGCCCGGCATGGTCGTCCCGCTCGAGCTCGACGACGCCTCCCGGGCCGCCATCGACGCGGCCGGCTCCGGGGGTGACGGGCGCCTGCTCATCGCGCCGCGGCTCGAGGACCGCTACGCGTCGTACGGCGTGATCGCCAGCGTGGAGCGCGTCGGGACGGTCAGCGGGGGAGGCCCCGCGGCGGTCCTCAAGGCCGGGCAGCGGGCCCGGATCGGCAGCGGTGTGCCCGGCCCCGGGGCCGCGCTGTGGGTCGAGGTCGAGCCCGTGGAGGAGCCCGTCTCCGAGCGCTCCCGCGAGCTCGCCGAGGAGTACAGGCGCCTCGTCGTGGCCGTCCTCCAGCGCCGGGAGGCCTGGCAGGTCATCGACTCGGTGCACCGGATGACCGACCCCGGGGCCATCGCCGACGCCGCCGGCTACGCCCCGTACCTCTCGGCCGACCGCAAGCGTCAGCTCCTCGAGACCCCCGAGGTGGAGCAGCGGCTCGAGACCCTCATCGGGTGGACCCGGGAGCACCTGGCCGAGGCAGAGCTCACCGACAAGATCGGCGACGACGTGCGTGAGGGGATGGAGAAGACCCAGCGCGAGTACCTGCTGCGCCAGCAGCTCGCAGCGATCCGCAAGGAGCTGGGGGAGGGAGACGCCCAGGAGCCGGGCGGCTCCGAGGACTACCGCGCCCGCGTCGAGACCGCCGACGTGCCCGACCACGTGCGCGCGGCTCTGCTGCGCGAGGTCGACAAGCTCGAGCGCCTGAGCGACCAGAGCCCCGAGGTCTCCTGGGTCCGGACCTGGCTCGACACCGTGCTCGAGCTGCCCTGGCACGTGCGCACCACCGACAGCGACGACGTGGTCCGGGCCCGCGAGATCCTGGACGCCGACCACCACGGCCTCGACGAGGTCAAGGAACGGATCGTGGAGTACCTCGCCGTCCGGGCCCGGCGTGCCGAGCGCGGCCTCCAGGTCGTCGGTGGCCGCGGCTCCGGTGCCGTGATCCTGCTCGCCGGCCCTCCCGGCGTGGGGAAGACCTCCCTGGGCGAGTCCGTGGCCCGGTCGCTGGGTCGCCGGTTCGTGCGGGTCGCCCTCGGCGGTGTCCGCGACGAGGCCGAGATCCGCGGGCACCGGCGTACCTACGTCGGGGCGCTGCCCGGACGGATCGTGCGCGCCATCAAGGAGTCGGGCTCGATGAACCCGGTGGTGCTGCTCGACGAGGTCGACAAGGTGGGCGCCGACCACCGTGGCGACCCGGCCGCCGCCCTGCTCGAGGTGCTCGACCCGGCGCAGAACCACACCTTCCGCGACCACTACCTCGAGCTCGACCTGGACCTCTCGGACGTGCTCTTCATCGCCACCGCCAACGTGGTCGAGCAGATCCCGTCGGCGCTCCTGGACCGCATGGAGCTGGTCACCCTGGACGGCTACACCGAGGACGACAAGGTGGCGATCGCCCGCGACTTCCTGCTCCCGCGCCAGCTGGAGCGGGCCGCGCTGGGCGAGGACGAGGTGAGCCTCTCCGACGCCGCGCTCCACGAGCTGGCGGCCGACCACACCCGGGAGGCCGGAGTCCGCCAGCTCGAGCGGCTGCTGGCCAAGGTGCTGCGCAAGGCGGCGACCCGGATCTCGACCGGCGTGCCCACCCCGCTCGTGATCGACCGGCCGGACCTCGTGGGACTGATCGGGCGTCCACGCTTCACGCCGGAGTCGCACGAGCGCACGTCGGTCCCCGGGGTCGCCACCGGGCTCGCGGTCACCGGCCTGGGTGGGGACGTGCTGTTCATCGAGGCGTCCAGCGACCCCGCGAGCGCCGGGGACCCCGGGCTCACGCTCACCGGTCAGCTGGGTGAGGTGATGAAGGAGTCGGCCCAGATCGCGCTGTCGTTCGTCCGGTCGCACGCCGAGGCCCTCGGAGTCGACCCTGCGGCGCTGGACCGCCGGATCCACGTCCACGTGCCCGCCGGGGCCGTGCCCAAGGACGGCCCCTCGGCCGGCGTCACCATGGTCACCGCGCTGGTCTCCCTGGCCACCGGACGACCGGTGCGCTCGGAGGTCGGCATGACCGGGGAGGTCACCCTCAACGGGCGGGTGCTCCCGATCGGGGGTCTGAAGCAGAAGCTGCTCGCCGCCCAGCGAGCCGGCCTCACCGAGGTGTTCGTGCCGCTGCGCAACGAGCCCGACCTCGACGACGTCCCGGCGGAGGTGCTCGAGGCGGTCACGGTGCACGTGGTCGGCGACGTCCTGGACGTCGTCCGCGGCGCCCTCGAGCCCACCCCGGGCAGCGCTACCGGACCGTCCTCCCGGGCGGCCTGATCGGCCGCCCCCCGTTGGTTGAGGAGCGAGCGCAGCGAGCGTCTCGAAACCCGGTGACCGGACCGCCGCGGTTGGTTGAGGAGCGAGCGCCAGCGAGCGTCTCGAAACCCGGTGCCCCCCGCCGCGGTTGGTTGAGGAGCGAGCGCCAGCGAGCGTCTCGAAACCCGGTGACCGGGCCTCGGGCCTGTCGGCGGCGGGGTCTCGAGGCTCGTCGCTGGCGCTCCTCGCACCTCGACCAGCGGTGGGCCCGCTGTGGTTGGTTGAGGAGCGAGCGCCAGCGAGCGTCTCGAAACCCGGTGACCGGACCGCGGGCCTGTCGACGTCGCGGGGTCTCGAGGCTCGTCGCTGGCGCTCCTCGCACCTCGACCAGCGGTGGACCCGCTGTGGTTGGTTGAGGAGCGAGCGCAGCGAGCGTCTCGAAACCCGGTGACCGGACCGCGGGCCTGTCGGCGGCGGGGTCTCGAGGCTCGTCGCTGGCGCTCCTCGCACCTCGACCAGCGGTGGGCCCGCTGTGGTTGGTTGAGGAGCGAGCGCAGCGAGCGTCTCGAAACCCGGTGAGGCACTCGCGGACCTCGCCGGGGTCTCGAGGCTCGTCGCTGGTGCTCCTCGCACCTCGACCAGCGGTGGGCCCGCTGTGGTTGGTTGAGGAGCGAGCGCAGCGAGCGTCTCGAAACCCGCCGCCGGGCTCGCGGACCGTCGCCGGGGTCTCGAGGCTCGTCGCTGGCGCTCCTCGCACCTCGACCGCGGTGGACCCACCGCCGGTTGGGGAGCGACCGTGACCACCGGTTCTGCGGGGCGTGCTCAGCATGCGGACTCGATGTGCGCATGCTGAGACGCCTCGTCTAATGTGGGGACTGCTCATCGAGAGGGACTGAGGGAACGGCCCAGTGAAGTCCCGGCAACCGCCGCGTGCCCCCCGTGTCCTGCCTGACAGGACGCGGTCGCGGAAACGGTGCTAATTCCGGCCCGTGGCGAGGTACGCCCCGGGGAAGATGAGAAGGAGGACGCATGAGCACCGTCATCGCCGAGACCGGCACCCCCACCCCCGACTCGGGCCCCCGCGGCGGCGCCGGGCTGCGCGAGGGTGCGTTCGGCAACGCCACCGCGCTGCTGTGCCGTGAGTGCGGCCACCAGATCGAGCTCGGCCCGCACTACGCGTGTCCGGAGTGCTTCGGCCCCCTGGAGATCGCCTACGACTTCCCGGCCGTGACCCGCGAGCAGATCGAGGCCGGCCCGCGCAACATGTGGCGCTACAAGGCGCTGCTGCCGGTGCCCGAAGACATCGAGCAGAGCCCCAACATGGAGCCCGGGTTCACCCGGCTGCTGAAGGCCAACAACCTGGGCCGGACGCTGGGCATCGACCGGCTGTGGGTCAAGGACGACAGCACCAACCCGACGAACTCCTTCAAGGACCGGGTCGTGGCCTGCGCGCTCAGCGCCGCCACCGAGTTCGGCTCCAAGGTCTTCGCCTGCCCCTCGACCGGCAACCTGGCCAACGCCGTGGCCGCCGCCGGGGCCCGGGCCGGCATCAAGACCGTCGTCTTCATCCCCAGCAACCTCGAGAAGCCCAAGCAGGTGAACTCGGCCGTCTTCACCGAGTCGCTGGTCGCGGTCGAGGGCAACTACGACGACGTGAACCGGCTCGCCTCCGAGATCGCCGGCGAGGAGGACGGCTGGGCGTTCGTCAACGTCAACGTCCGGCCCTACTACGCCGAGGGCTCCAAGACCCTGGGCTACGAGATCGCCGAGCAGCTCGGCTGGCGCCTGCCGGACCAGATCGTCATTCCGGTCGCCTCCGGCTCGCAGCTGACCAAGGTGCACAAGGCGTTCGGTGAGCTGATCGCCCTCGGCCTGGTCGAGGAGAAGCCGTACAAGGTCTACGGCGCGCAGGCCGCGGGCTGCTCCCCGGTCTCGGTGGCCTACAAGGCGGGCGTCGATGCGATCCGCCCGGTCAAGCCGGACACCATCGCCAAGAGCCTCGCGATCGGCAACCCGGCCGACGGCGTCTACGTGCTCGACGTGTGCCGCCAGACCGGTGGCGCGGTCGAGGACATCACCGACGACCAGGTGCGCGAGGGGATCGTGCTGCTGGCCCGCACCGAGGGCATCTTCACCGAGACCGCCGGCGGCACCACGGTCGGTGTGCTCAAGAAGCTCGTCGAGACCGGGCAGCTCGACCCCACCCTCGAGACCGTCGTCATCAACACCGGCCACGGGCTCAAGACGCTCGACGCCGTGGCCGACTCGGTCGGGCCGGTGGCGACCATCGACCCGTCGTACGCCGCGTTCGTCGCGACCGGCATCGCCTGAGCCGTCCCGCCCTCCCCTCTCAGACCTCGAAGGAGCACCCAGCACCATGAGCGTTTCCGTCCGGATCCCCACCATCCTGCGCACCTACACCGGGGGTGACTCCGAGGTCGCCGCCAGCGGCGCCACGCTGGCCGAGGTCCTCGACGACCTCGACCGCCACCACGCCGGGATCAAGGGCCGCATCCTCGACGACGCCGGCCAGCTGCGCCGCTTCGTCAACGTCTACGTCGGCAACGACGACGTCAGGTTCCTGGAGAACCTCGAGACCCCCACGCCCGACGGCAGCCAGGTGTCGGTCATCCCCGCGGTGGCCGGCGGCTGAACCGGCCCGGGTCCCGAGTCGGGACCACGGGCGACCGACGGCGATCACCCGGGGTCGAGCCCGACGAGCACCGCGTGCCCGCGGCCGTCCACCCGGACGGTGGCGACCCCGCCGGCCCGGCCGAGCCGTTCGCCGACGATCCGCGCCTCGTCCTGGTCGGCGAACCAGCTCTCGATGCCGCACCGGATCCGCCAGCCGTCGGCGGCGCAGGAGAGGTAGGGCCCGGCGCCCGGTCGGGCGGTCGACCAGCCGGCCCCGCGCCAGACGTCGCCGTCCTCCACCAGGGGGACGTAGACGCTGCCGTGCCCGGGGATGTCGCGTCCGCTCTGCTGGCCGGCGCGAGGCGTCCCCAGGTCGGGGTAGTCGAGGTCGACGTAGGCGCCGCGGAACGGGTCGATCGGGTCGTACGCCGCGACCCGCAGCCGGTACTCCTCGCCCACCACGTGCGCCGAGACCCGCGGCCAGAGCACGAGCAGCACCAGCGCCAGCTGGACCAGCGCGACCACGGCCACCCGGCGGACCGCCCGCAGGACCGTCGGGGCGCTCATCGGGTCGCCCCCGCGCCGTCGAGGTTCGCCGCGAGCCCGCGTCTGGCCCGGTCGAAGAGGAGGCCGGTGGCCCCGAAGACGAGGCCGAGCAGCAGGAACAGCCAGGCGCCGGTGACGATCTGCGCGAAGACCGCAAAGCTCTGGAAGGTCGTGAAGACGACCAGGGCCGCGGTCGCCAGCGCGGTGAGTCGCCAGCTGTCGCGCAGCGTGCCGACCGCCGCGACGGCGACCGCGATCAGCACGTACCCGGCCACGCTCACCGCGGCGTGCGCGATCGCGGCCGCGGTCAGGGGTCCCTCCGCGTCGCCGCCGGCGTCCCAGAGCACCAGGCCGACCGCCACAACGGCCACCGCCGACGCTCCGAGCGGCTCGAGCCGCTCCGGGCCGCGACCCGTCGCCACCGCGGCGACCAGGGCGAGACCGGAGACCACGACGGCCCCGACGAGGCCCGCGGTCCAGGCGAAGTCGTCGGTGCCCACGAACGGCAGGGCGGCGGCGAACAGCCCGGCCAGCAGGAGCAGGGCGCCGGCCTCGCGCCAGGCCGGGGCGAACGTCGTGAGCCGCCGCTCGTGGAGCGCGGCCGCCGAGACGGCGAGGACGCCGGCGGCGAGCAGGCAGACGACGACACCCAGGCCGCTCGGCTGGTCCCGGCCGGTCTGCAGGAGCAGCCACAGGGTGCCGGTCGCGAGAGCGACGACCAGCGGCAGCGACGCCCGGGCGGCGTACGCGTGGACCATGGCGCCCAGCGACCAGATCCCGACCAGCACGGGCTCGTAGGCCGGGACCTGCAGCGTCTGGGCGGCCTGGAAGACCACGCCGCCGAAGGCGAGGGCGGCCAGCAGGCGCAGGGCGCCGACCAGCGGCGGCGAGGCGCGACGCTCGGCCAGCACCTCGGCGCAGCCCAGGGTGGCCAGCCACAGCGCTGCCACCACCACGATGCGGGTCAGGGGCGGCCAGGCGTCGAGGTTCGCCGCGACCAACCAGATCAGGCCGACCCCGACGAAGAGGGCGCCGAGCGTGAGCAGCAGGCGACCGAGCGAGAAGCGTCGGGTGGCCCGGTAGCGGCCGAGGACGGCCGCGGACTGGTCGGCCGACAGCAGGCCCTCGGTCTGCCACTGGGCGACCTCTGCGGTGAGCCAGTCGAGCCGGGCCGGCGAGGCCGGGTGCGTCGTGGACGCGGGAGCGGTGGTGGTCATGGGGTCATCGTGGCCGCGCCCGGGCCGGAGCGCATGAGTACGACGGCTCAGCGTGCGGGACCCCTGGACCAGTGCGTGCCGGAGCGTGGGAGCTCGGTGGACCCGCGGGACGCGGACCCCTAGCCTCGCCGGGTGCCCCCCGTCCTGCCAACAGTTCTGCTCGCGACCTTCTCCCTGTGTCCCGACGGTGAGCCCGGCGGTGACCTGCTGGTCGACGCGCTCGCCGCACGGGGCGTCGACGCCCGGTGGGCCCGCTGGGACGACCCCGACGTCGACTGGGCGGATGCCGACCTGGTGGCGGTGCGCTCGACCTGGGACTACCACCGGCGGCTGCCCTCGTTCCTGGCCTGGGCCGGCCGGGTGGAGCGGGACACGCCGCTGCTCAACGGCGCGGAGGTCTTCGCCTGGAACGCGGACAAGTCCTACCTCGTCGCGCTGGCCGCACTGGTGCCGACGGTGCCGTCGCACCCGGTGGACGACGCCACCCTGGTGGCCGGCCTCGAGGCCGGGCTCGCGGCGTACGGCGCCGTGGTCGTCAAGGCCCGCACGGGGGCCAGCGGGGTCGGGGTCGTCGTCGCCGAGGCGATGCAGGACCCGCGCCTGGCCGGCCTGACCGCCGGGCCGTGGCTGGTGCAACCGCTGGTCGCCTCGGTGCGCACCCGTGGCGAGTCGTCGGTCTTCGTGCTCGGCGGCCGCGCGGTCTCGCAGGTCGACAAGCGTCCGGGGGGAGGCGAGATCCGGGTCCACGAGGAGTACGGGGGCAGCAGCGTCGCCGTCGACCTCGACCCGGACGTGGAGCGGACGGCGCTGGCCGCGATGGACGCCGCCGCGCACCTCCTGGGGCGCCCGCTGGACTACGGCCGGGTGGACCTGATGGAGCACGAGGGGCGACTGGTGGTGGGGGAGGTCGAGCTGATCGAGCCGGGGCTCTACCTCGACATCGTGCCGGGCGTCGCCGCCCCCTTCGCCGACCTGGTCGCCGGCCGACTCTGAACGGCCCACCCGTTCTTGCACTCGCAGGGGTCGAGTGCTAAACATGAGGCTGGCACTCTCCTGACGAGAGTGACAGAACATGTGGTCGCGAGTTGAGGTCTGCAGCGTCGGCGGGAAGGGTCCGCCGGTTCGGCCAGATCGTCCGTCGCGGGCAACGGAGCGGCCACCTCTCTAGCGTGAAGGAATCGCAGAAGTCATGGCGAAGCTGATTGCTTTCAACGAGGAGGCCCGGCGCGGCCTGGAGCGTGGCATGAACACGCTCGCGGACGCCGTCAAGGTCACCCTCGGTCCCAAGGGCCGCAACGTCGTGCTCGAGAAGAAGTGGGGCGCCCCCACGATCACCAACGATGGTGTGTCCATCGCCAAGGAGATCGAGCTCGAGGACCCCTACGAGAAGATCGGCGCCGAGCTCGTCAAGGAGGTCGCCAAGAAGACCGACGACGTCGCCGGTGACGGTACGACCACCGCGACCGTCCTCGCTCAGGCGATGGTCCGCGAGGGTCTGCGCAACGTGGCCGCGGGTGCGAACCCGATGGGCCTCAAGCGTGGCATCGAGGCCGCTGTCGAGGCTGTCTCCGCACAGCTGCTGAGCATGGCCAAGGACGTCGAGACGAAGGAGCAGATCGCCTCCACCGCCTCGATCTCCGCCGCTGACACCACGGTCGGCGAGATCATCGCCGAGGCGATGGACAAGGTCGGCAAGGAAGGCGTCATCACCGTCGAGGAGTCGAACACCTTCGGGCTCGACCTCGAGCTCACCGAGGGCATGCGCTTCGACAAGGGCTACATCTCGGCGTACTTCGTCACCGACCCCGAGCGGATGGAGACGGTCCTCGAGGACCCCTACGTCCTCATCGCGAACTCAGAAGATCTCCTCGGTCAAGGACCTGCTGCCGCTGCTCGAGAAGATCATGCAGTCCGGCAAGCCGCTGCTGATCCTCTCCGAGGACGTCGACGGCGAGGCCCTGTCCACGCTGGTCGTGAACAAGATCCGTGGCACCTTCAAGTCCGCCGCCGTCAAGGCGCCGGGCTTCGGTGACCGCCGCAAGGCCATGCTGCAGGACATCGCGATCCTGACCGGTGGCCAGGTCATCTCCGAGGAGGTCGGCCTCAAGCTCGAGTCGGCCGGCATCGAGCTCCTCGGCCAGGCCCGCAAGGTCGTCATCACCAAGGACGAGACCACCATCGTCGAGGGCTCCGGGGACGCCGACCAGATCGCCGGTCGCGTCAACCAGATCCGCGCCGAGATCGAGAAGTCGGACTCCGACTACGACCGCGAGAAGCTGCAGGAGCGCCTGGCCAAGCTGGCCGGCGGTGTTGCGGTCATCAAGGTCGGCGCGGCCACCGAGGTCGAGCTCAAGGAGCGCAAGCACCGCATCGAGGACGCCGTTCGCAACGCGAAGGCGGCCGTCGAGGAGGGCATCGTCGCCGGCGGTGGCGTGGCGCTGGTCCAGGCTGCCGACGCTGCGTTCGCCAAGCTCGAGCTCACGGGCGACGAGGCGACCGGTGCCAAGATCGTGCGTTTCGCGACCGAGGCCCCGCTCAAGCAGATCGCGATCAACGCCGGCCTCGAGGGCGGCGTCGTGGCGGAGAAGGTGCGCAACCTGACCCCGGGCCACGGCCTGAACGCGGCCACCGGCGAGTACGTCGACATGATCGCCGAAGGCATCATCGACCCCGCCAAGGTGACCCGCTCGGCCCTGCAGAACGCCGCCTCCATCGCGGCGCTCTTCCTCACCACCGAGGCCGTCGTGGCCGACAAGCCGGAGAAGGCGGCGCCCATGGGCGGCGACCCGTCCGGCGGCATGGGCGGCATGGGCGGCATGGACTTCTGAGCGGAGGGCGCAGCGGCCCGGGCGTGAGCCCGGGGTGATGCGGTCGCAGCGAAGAAGTCCCACAGGTGGAGCCTTCTGACTCCTGTTGTCGCTCCTTCAGCACCACCAGCACCACCAGCAGGGCCCCCGCCTCGGCGGGGGCCCTGTTGTCGTCCCGGCTCGTCGCGGTGTGGCAGCGTGGAGTCCGTGGATGTCTCGGAGGCGGCCGGCGCAGCGGCCCGACGTGAGCGGTTCGAGGTGCTCGCCCCCGGGCTGGTCGAGCCGCTGCGGCGCTACCTGGCCCGACGGACCGACGCTGCGACCGCGGACGACGTCCTCGCCGAGACCCTGCTGGTCTGCTGGCGCCGGCTGGAGGAGCTGCCCGACGAGCCGCTGCCCTGGGCGTACGGCGTGGCCCGCAACTGCCTGGCCAACGCCCGACGCGGCGAGCGGCGGCGCGCACGGCTCGCGGCGCGGATCTCGGTCGTGGACCCGCCCGCCGCCGCCGGCCCCGACGGGCCGGACGGGACGGACGGGGTCGACGGCGAGCTGGGCGAGGCGATCGCCCGGCTGCGCTCCGAGGACGCGGAGCTGCTGCGCCTGTGGGCGTGGGAGCAGCTGACGCCGGCCGAGGTCGCCCGCGTCCTGGGAATCACTCCCAACGCCGTGAGCATCCGGCTGCACCGGGCTCGCGAGAAGCTGCGCGCCGAGCTGCGAAAGAGTCCGGGCCCGGCCGGACATGAGGAGTCGAGAGAGGGGAGGACGCCGTGACCGACGACGAGCACAGCGAGGACGAGCTGCTGGCTCGCCTGCGTGCCGGTGACCCCGCGGCTTCCCTGCCACCGGCGGACCCGCACCGGGTCGCCCGACTCCTGGAGGACACGATGGGCGAGAGCACCGAGACCCTGACCGGGGTCACCGAGAGCCGCTCCGACGGCGTCCGTGGCCGCGGGCCGCTGACCTGGCTGGTCGCCGCGGCCGCCGCCCTGCTGATCCTCGGCGGGGCCGGCTTCGTGCTGCTCGACGGTGACCCGGACGCGGGCGACACCCCGGTCGCCGGGGCGCCCGGCGAGCCCACGACCACCGCCAGCACGACCCGGCTCACCGCGCCGGCGGCTCGTGGCACTGCTCGCTGCCTGCAGCCGAGCCCCGAGACGTTGCGCGGTCGGGACCTGGCCGTGGACGCCACCGCCACCGAGGTCACCGGCGACCGGGTCACCCTGGTGCCCAACGAGTTCTACGCCGGCGAGCCCACCGACCGGGTCGTGGTGCAGGCCAGCCCCGCCGAGCTGAGTGCCCTGGTCGGTGCCGTGCAGTTCGAGCCCGGTGAGCGCTACCTCGTGAGCGCCACCGGCGGCCAGGTCAGTGTCTGCGGCTTCAGCGCCCCCTGGTCGCAGCGGCTCGCCGACCTCTACGCGCAGGCGTTCGGGGCACCGTGACGCTGCACGGACTCCTCCTCGCGGCGGGCGCCGGTACCCGGATGGGCCGGCCCAAGGCGCTGGTGCACGACGAGGCCGGCGAGCCGTGGCTGGTGCGTGGCGTCCGGGCGCTGCGCGACGGCGGCTGCGAGGCGGTCACGGTGGTCCTGGGGGCCGCGGCGTCGGAGGCCGGGTCGCTGCTCGAGGGTCAGGAGGTCCGCGTGGTGCTGGCCTCCGACTGGGCGGACGGGATGGCCGCCTCGCTGCGGGCCGGTCTGAGGGCCCTGCTCGAGACCGACGCCCGGGTCGCGGTCGTCTCCCTGGTCGACCTGCCCGACGTGCACGCCGACGTGGTCCGCCGGGTGGCTGCGCTGGGCACGGGACCCGCCGTGATCGCGCGGGCGGCCTACGACGGCACTCCGGGCCACCCGGTGCTCCTCGGGCGCGAGCACTGGCGCGCCGTGTGCGAGAGCGCCACCGGTGACCGCGGGGCGCGCGACTTCCTGGGCACGCAGGAGGTGGTCCTCGTGGAGTGCGGGGACCTCGCCACCGGGCGGGACCAGGACACCCCGCCGACGGGAGCCTGAGGGATCCTGAGCGGCCTCTGCCCGGTGCCGGCCATGCGCTGCCCAGCCCTTGGGGGGGTCAGTCCACCCGGCGGATCCGCACCGGGCCCCGGGCCGTGGCGAGGTCCACCACCCGGCCGCCCTGGGTCACCTCGACCTCGCCGGCGGCGACCAGTCGCGCCGCCGCGCGGCGGGCCGGCTCCATCAGCGAGCGCCACTCCTGCTCGGTGCCGACGGCGCGGGCGGCGTCCGAGGGGCAGATCGTCGCGCCCGCCCGCCGCTGCGCCAGCAGGGCCAGGATCGTGCGCTCGAGGGCGTGGTCGGCATCGGTCACGCCACCAGTCTCCAACCATGGGCCAACGCTCGGGGCCGTAGCCTTGCGCCATGGAACTGCAGGCGGTCGCCGACGTCACGGCACGACTCGGGGAGACGGGCTACCTGTGCGACGAGTCGCTGGCGACCGTCGCCTTCCTCGCGCTGAAGATGCAGCGCCCGCTGCTGCTCGAGGGTGAGCCCGGCACCGGCAAGACGGCGCTGGCCGAGGGGCTCGCCGCGTGCCTCGACGTACCCCTCATCCGGCTGCAGTGCTACGAGGGCATCGACGCCACCCAGGCCCTCTACGACTGGGACTTCCCGCGCCAGATCCTGCACCTGCGCGCCCTCGAGGCGGTCTCGGGCGGCGCCGCCGGCACTGACGTCGAGGAGGCCGAGAAGAGCCTGTACGACGAGCGGTTCCTGCTCGCCCGTCCGGTGCTGGCCGCCCTCCAGCAGAGCCCGGCGGTGCTGCTCGTCGACGAGGTCGACCGGGCCGACGACGAGTTCGAGGCGTTCCTGCTCGAGGTGCTCTCCACCTACCAGGTGACGATCCCCGAGCTCGGCACGGTCAAGGCCGCCGTCCCGCCGATCGTCGTGCTCACCTCGAACCGCACCCGCGAGCTGCACGACGCGCTCAAGCGGCGCTGCCTCTACCACTGGATCGACCACCCGGGGCTCGAGCGCGAGGTGGAGATCGTCCGCTCGCGGGCGCCGGAGGTCTCCGCCGACCTCGGGCGCCAGATCGTGACCGTCGTGCAGCAGCTGCGCGAGCGCGACGACCTGCAGAAGCCGCCCGGCGTCGCCGAGACCCTCGACTGGGCCCGGGCGCTGCACGAGCTGGGCTCCACCAGCCTGGACCTGGCCACCGCCTCACGCACCCTCGGCGCCCTGGTGAAGTACCGCGAGGACGCGGACCGCGTGAAGATGGCGCTCGACCAGATGCTGCGCACGTGAGCACCCCGGGCACCGGCACCACCGGGGTGCCCGGGTCCTCGGGACCTGCCGCCGGGGAGTCGGTGCGCGGTGCCGACGAGATCTTCCTCGGCTTCACCCGCGCCCTGCGGGCGGCCGGGGTCGGGGTCACCCAGGACCGCGCCCAGGGTTACCTCGCGGCGGTGGCCCTGCTCGGCGCCGGCGACCAGCGCGCGACCTACCTCGCCGGCCGGGCCACGCTCTGCGCCGGCCCCGACGACCTCGAGCGCTACGACCAGGTGTTCGAGGCGTACTTCAACGCCCGTGACGGTCTGCCCCGCACCCGCCCGGCCGCGCCGTCGGCGCCGACGTTCTCCCAGCTGCCCGCCACCGACGCCACCGGCGAGGGGGAGGCCGGTGCCGACGAGGAGGTCGTGCGGGCCATGGCCAGTGACACCGAGGTGCTGCGCCACCGCGACGTGGCCGGCCTCTCGGCCGGGGAGAAGCAGCGGCTCGCCGCGATGTTCGCGACCCTGCGGCCCCGGCCGCCGGTGCGGCGTACCGCCCGGCACCAGGCCTGGCGCCGCGGTGACGTCGACGCCTCGCGCACCCTGCGCGCCAGCCTGCGCCGCCTCGGCGAGCCCGCCGAGATCGCCTGGCGCCGCCGCGGGGTGCGCCCTCGCCGGGTCGTGCTGCTGATCGACGTCTCCGGGTCGATGAGCGGGTACGCCGACCCGTTGCTGCGCCTCGCACACCGCTTCACCCAGGTCGGGCGGGACCGCCGTGGGGTCGTGGAGACCTTCACGGTCGGCACCCGGCTGACCCATCTCACCCGCGCCCTGCGGCTGCGCGACACCGAGCGCGCGCTGGTCGCGGCCGGCGAGACCGTGCCGGACTGGTCCGGCGGCACCCGACTGGGCGAGACCCTGCGTTTCTTCCTCGACCGATGGGGCCAGCGCGGGATGGCCCGCGGAGCGGTCGTGGTGGTCTTCAGCGACGGGTGGGAGCGGGGCGACCCGACGCTGCTCGGCGAGCAGATGGCGCGTCTGCACCGGGTCGCCCACCGGGTGGTCTGGGTGAACCCGCACCGCGGGAAGGTGGGCTACGAGCCGGTGCAGCAGGGTGTGCTGGCGGCGTTGCCGCACATCGACGACTTCGTCGCCGGGCACTCGCTCGCGACCTACGCGGAGCTGGTGGAGGTGGTCTCACGTGCGTGACGTGCTGTCGGAGCTGGTGGCGTGGTGGCGCGCGGGGGAGACGGTCGGGGTCGGCACCGTCGTGGCGACCTTCCAGTCCGCGCCCCGCCCGGCCGGGGCCTCGATGCTGGTCGGTCCCGACGAGACCGCGGTCGGGTCCGTCTCCGGTGGTTGCGTCGAGGGCGCCGTCTACGAGCTGGCCCAGTCGGTGGTCGCCGACGGCGTACCCGTTCTCGAGCGGTACGGCGTCTCCGACGACGACGCCTTCGCGGTCGGGCTGACCTGCGGCGGCATCCTCGACGTCTTCGTCGAGCAGGTGAACCAGGCCACGTTCCCCGAGCTCGGGGAGATCGTCGACGACGTCGAGGCCGGTCGCCCGGTCGCCCTCGCCACCGTCATCGAGCACCCCGACCCGACCTGGCTCGGCCGGCGGATGGTGGTGCGCCCCGAGACAGTCCATGACGCAGATGTCGCCGACGGGGCCGAGCCGCGACCGTTGCGTCACGGACTGTCCGGAACCACCGGCAGCACCCGGGCCAACGACGCCGTCCACGACGACGCGCTGGGACTGCTGGCGGCGGGGCACAACGCGACGCTGACCTACGGCCCGGACGGAGAACGCCGGGGGGAGGGCATGCGGGTCTTCGTCTGGGCCTTCGCGCCCAAGCCGCGGATGCTGGTCTTCGGCGCGATCGACTTCGCGGCCGCCGTGGCCCGGGTCGGCAGCTTCCTCGGCTACCACGTCACGGTCTGTGACGCCCGGCCCGTCTTCGCGACCGCCAGCCGCTTCCCCGAGGCCGACGAGGTGGTCGTCGACTGGCCGCACCGGTTCCTCGCCGCCGAGCGCGACGCCGGCCGGGTCGACCAGCGCACCGTGATCACCGTGCTCACCCACGACCCGAAGTTCGACGTCCCGCTGCTCGAGGTGGCGCTGCGCCTGCCGGAGGTGGCCTACGTCGGGGCGATGGGTTCGCGGCGCACCCACGACGACCGGATGGCGCGGCTGGCCGAGGCGGGCTTCACCGCCCCGGAGCTCGAGCGGCTCTCCAGCCCGATCGGCCTCGACCTGGGGGCCCGGACGCCGGAGGAGACCGCGATCAGCATCGCCGCCGAGATCATCGCGGGACGCTGGGGCGGCACCGGAGAACGACTGGCGGGCACCGAGGGACGGATCCACCGGGAGCCGGCCCACTGAGCGGTCCCACCCGTGACTCCGATCGACCCGGTGTCCCGGTGCTGACCTGTCCCCCGGCCTGCGAGCGCACGCCCTGAACGACCACCGCTCGGGACTGTGATCGCCGTCACCCGCCCGGTGCTAGGTTGGCCGCAGAGCCGCGACCGGAGGGTGTGTGGATGACGCAGAGCGACCTGCACCTGCGCAGGGTGGACGCCGTGCACGCCTGGACGTCGTTCGTCGAGCACGCCGACGAGGGTGCCGAGCCGACCGTGCGCCGCGTACGTCCCGAGATCCTCACCAGCTGGGCCCGCTCCGAGGCCGCCGTGTCGACGGACCTCACCGAGGCCCCGCTGGCCGACGAGGGCGAGACCCGCGAGCGCTGGCACGGGTCGCCGTTGCAGACGGCGGTCAAGCGGGTGGAGTCCGAGCTGCGGCGCACCTGCGAGGACGGCGACCTCGTGGTCGCGGTCACCGACGCGCAGACCCGCATCCTGTGGACGTACGGCGGCCGGGTGATGCGGCGCAAGGCCGAGACCGTGAACTTCGTGGCGGGCGGCCGCTGGGACGACCTCAGCGTGGGCACCAATGCCCTCGACCTCGCCAACCGCACCGGCACCCCCGCCATGGTCTTCAGCGCCGAGCACTACGCGCCGATCGTGCACAACTGGGTCTGTTGGGCTGCGCCGGTGCACGACCCGGTGAGCGGCCGCCAGCTCGGCGTCCTCGACCTCTCCACCACCTGGGACCGCGCCCACCCGATCGGCCTGGCCACCGCACGGGTGATGGCGCGCCTCATCGAGACGGCGATGCCGCCCGCGCGCCGGGTGGGCACGACGGCCGACGAGACCGACGACCCGGGACTCGTGCTCACCCTGCTGGGCACCGCCGAGAGCCGCCTCGACGGGCAACGGCTGCTGCTCAACCGCCGACAGACCGAGGTGCTGGCGCTGCTGGCGATGCATCCCGAGGGGCTGTCGCTCGAGCAGCTGCACGCCCTCGTCTACGGCGACCAGGCGGTCACCCTCTCCACGCTCAAGGCCGAGGTCTCCCACCTGCGCTCGGCGCTGGGGGGCCAGCTCTCCTCGCGGCCCTACCGGTTGCCGATGCCGGTCAGCACCGACGTCGAGCACGTGCTCGCCCTGCTCCGCCGCGGCGACGTCGACGGCGCGGTCGCGGCGTACGGCGGGGACCTGCTGCCGGGCACGAACTCGCCGGCGCTCGGCGAGCTCGCCGACTACGTCGCGGTCGCGGTGCGCGAGGCGTTGCTGGTCGACCCACAGCCGGACGCCGTGCTGCGCTACGTCGAGCTCGCGCCGTACGACACCGAGGTCGTCGAGGTCTGCCTGGCCCGGCTCGGGGGCCGCGCCCACCCGGTCGTGCCACTGCTCAAGGCCCGGCTCGCGGCCGCCGGTCGCTGAGCGACCTCCCGGCTCGGAACCGGCCAACCATCAGCCAACCGGGACTCCCTAGCGTGAGCGGCGTCACACGCCCGTCCACGCACCAAGCAGGGAGTCGTCCATGACCCGGATCAACCTCACCGTCGACGGAGCGCAGGTCTCCGACGACGTCGAACCGCGGATGCTGCTCGTGCAGTACCTGCGCGAACGCCTCGGCAAGACCGGCACCGTCATCGGGTGCGACACCAGCAACTGCGGCGCGTGCACCGTGCACCTCGACGGCACCAGCGTCAAGTCGTGCAACGTGCTCGCGGTGCAGGCCGAGGGCTCCGAGGTGACCACGGTCGAGGGCCTCGCCCAGGACGGCCAGCTGCACCCGATGCAGGAGTCGTTCCGCGAGTGCCACGGGCTCCAGTGCGGCTTCTGCACCCCGGGGATGATCATGCAGAGCATCGACCTGCTGAACCGCAACGCCAAGCCCTCCGAGGAGGAGATCCGCCTCGGCCTGGAGGGCAACCTCTGTCGCTGCACCGGCTACCACAACATCGTCAAGGCCGTGCAGCACGCCTCCGGCCAGGCCAGCCACGACGACAAGACGGGGGCCAGCGCATGAGCACCCCACCGATCTGCGCACTCCACTCGCTTCGCACACAGCTCGGAGGGGACCCCGCATGACCGCCACCCAGGACCGTCCCGCCACCGAGATCGGCCGCGACCGCCGCCGCAAGGAGGACCAGCGGCTGATCACCGGGCGCACCCGCTGGACCGACAACATGCAGCTACCGGGCATGGTGCACCTCGCGATGGTGCGCAGCCCCTTCGCGCACGCCAGGATCACCAACATCGACACCTCGGCGGCCAAGGCCGCCAAGAACGTCGTCACGGTCATCACCGGCGCCGAGGTCGCCGACGAGCAGGGCAGCCTGCCCAACGCCTGGCCGATCACCCCCGACCAGGTGACCCCCGACCACCCGCCGATCGCGGTCGACCGGGTGACGTTCGCCGGCGAGATCGTCGCGGTCATCGTGGCCCGCAGTGCCGCCGAGGCCCGCGACGCCGCCGAGCTGGTCGACATCGACTACGACGAGCTGCCGGCCGCCCTCGACCTCAAGGAGGCCGCGGCCGCCACCCCCGAGAACGGCGGCGCGCTGGCGCACCCCGACCTCGGCACCAACAAGTCGGCGCTGTGGGTCTTCGACTCCGCGCAGGCCGGCACCGGCGGGGACGTCGACGAGGCGATCGCCAAGGCCCGTGACGGCGGCATCGTGCTCGAGCGCGAGTACCGTCAGCAGCGCCTGATCCCGGCGTTCATGGAGCCCCGGTCGACCGTCGTGGACCCCACCGGCGAGCAGATCACCATGTGGACCGCGACCCAGATCCCGCACGTGCTGCGCTTCCTGCTGGCCGCGGTCACCGGGGTCTCGGAGTCCAAGATCCGGGTGATCGCCCCGGACGTGGGCGGTGGCTTCGGCGGCAAGCTGCAGACCACGCCGGAGGAGTTCATCACCTTCCTGCTGGCCCGTCGGCTGGGCAAGCCGGTGAAGTACACCGAGACCCGCTCGGAGTCGCTGATGGCCGCCCACCACGGTCGCGACCAGTGGCAGAAGCTGACCCTCTCGGCCGAGAAGGACGGGACCGTCACCGGGTTCAAGGTCGAGCTCCTGGCCGACCTCGGCTCGCACGTCTCCCTGATCGGCGGCGGGGTGCCCGTACTGGGTGCCTTCATGTTCAACTCGATCTACAAGTTCCCCGCCTACCAGTTCAACTGCCAGACGGTGCTCACCAACAAGACCTGGACCGACGCCTACCGCGGGGCGGGGCGTCCGGAGGCGACGTTCGGGATCGAGCGGATCATGGACGAGCTCGCCGCCGAGGTCGGGGTCGACCCGCTGGAGATCCGGGAGAAGAACTGGATCACCAACACCGAGTTCCCGTTCACCTCGGTGGCGGGGCTGGAGTACGACTCCGGCAACTACGAGGCCGCCACCGCCCGCGCCAAGGAGCTCTTCGGCTACGACGAGCTGCGCGCGGAGCAGAAGCGCCGCCGCGACGCCGGCGACCGGGTCCAGCTCGGCATCGGCGTCTCCACGTTCACCGAGATGTGCGGGCTCGCGCCCTCGCGGGTGCTGGGCTCCCTGGACTACGGCGCCGGGGGCTGGGAGCACGCCAGCGTCCGGATGCTGCCCACCGGCAAGGTGGAGCTGCTCACCGGTGCCTCCGCGCACGGGCAGGGCCACGAGACGGCGTTCAGCCAGATCGTGGCGGACCGGCTCGGCGTCGCCTTCGACGACATCGAGGTGCTGCACGGCGACACCGCGATCGCGCACAAGGGCATGGACACCTACGGCTCGCGCTCGCTGGTCGTGGGCGGGGAGGCGGTGGTGAAGGCCGCCGACAAGGTGATCGAGAAGGCCAAGGTCATCGCGGCCCACCTGCTCGAGGCGTCGGCCGACGACCTGGAGTTCGCGGGTGGCCGGTTCACGGTCCGCGGCACCGACCAGGGGCTGGCGATGGCGGAGGTGGCGCTCGCGACGTTCGCGGCCCACAACCTGCCGGACGGCGTCGAGCCCTCGCTCGACTCCGACGCGACGTACGACCCGGTGAACTTCAACTACCCGCACGGCACGCACCTGTGTGCCATGGAGGTCGACACCGAGACCGGCCAGGTGATGATGCGCAAGTACGCCGCCTGTGACGACATCGGCAACATCATCAACCCGCTGATCGTCTCCGGGCAGCTGCACGGCGGCCTGGTCCAGGGCATCGCGCAGGCGCTCTGGGAGGAGGCGGTCTACGACGACGCCGGCACGCTGGTGTCCGGCTCGTTCGTGGACTACCTGCTCCCGACGGCGGCCGACACGATCAGCTTCGACCTCGACCACACCACCACCCCGGCGACGTCCAACACGCTCGGGACCAAGGGCGTCGGGGAGGCCGGCACGATCGCCTCGACCCCGGCCGTGGTGAACGCGGTAGTCGACGCGATCCGCCACCTGGGCATCAACGACATCCGGATGCCCTGCACGCCCGAGCGCGTGTGGAATGCCATCAACGACGCCCGGGGCGGAGGTGGTGCCGAGACCGTGGGCGCCGCCGCGCCCCACTTCGATGCCTCCACGGGCATGGAAGGCACCACGGACCGCACCACCGGAGGGACGGACGCATGATCCCCGCACAGTTCGACTACCTGGCCCCCACGACGGTCGAGGAGGCCCTCGCGGCGCTCGCCGAGCACGGGGACGACGCCAAGATCCTGGCTGGCGGGCAGAGCCTGCTCCCGGTCCTGCGGATGCGTCTCAACGCGCCCGAGGTCGTCATCGACCTGGGTCGGATCGAGGCGCTGCGCGGCATCCGGGACGACGGGGACGCCATCGTCATCGGCGCGATGACCCAGCACGCGGTGGTCGCCGAGGACCCGCTCGTCGCGGAGCACGCCACGCTGATCTCCCGGGCCGTCGAGCACCTCGCGGACGCCCAGATCCGGCACCGCGGCACCTTCGGCGGGGCGCTGGCCCACGCCGACCCGGCCGGGGACCTGGGTGCCCCGGCGCTCGCCCTGGGCGCGCAGTTCGTGATCGCCGGGAGCGGTGGCACCCGCACGGTGGCGGCCGACGACTTCTTCGTCGACCTCTTCGAGACCGCGATCGGCGAGGACGAGATCCTCACCGAGATCCGGGTCCCGAAGCACACCGGCTGGGGCGCGCACTACGAGAAGTTCGTGCGGGTCGCCCACCAGTGGCCGATCGTGGCGGTCGCCGCGGCCGTCAAGGTCGAGGGCGGCACCATCGTCGAGGCCCGGGTCGGGCTCACCAACATGGGCTCGACCCCGCTGCGGGCCCGGACGGTGGAGGAGGCCCTGGCCGGCCAGCCCGCCACGGACGAGGCGGTCCGGGCCGCGGCGGCCCGGGCGACGGACGGCACCAACCCGCCCTCCGACCTCAACGGGCAGGCGGCCTACCGCAGCCACCTGGCCACCGTGCTGACCCGGCGCGCCGTCCTCGCTGCTGCGGGGGCCTGACCCGTGGACCTCACCCACCGCTTCACCGTCCCGACCTCCGTGGACGAGACCTGGGCGCACTTCCAGGACATCGCCTCGGTGGCCGAGTGCTTCCCGGGCGCCAGCGTGACCTCCGCCGAGGGGGACACGTTCGCCGGGTCGGTCAAGGTGAAGCTCGGCCCGATCGCCCTGGTCTACAACGGCACCGGCACCTTCGTGGAGAAGGACGAGGCGGCCCACCGCTTCCTCGTGGACGCCAAGGGCAAGGACAAGCGCGGCAACGGCACGGCCGGGGCGAAGGTCACCCTGACCATGACCGAGGGGGCCGGTGGGGCCACCGACGTCGAGGTGGTCACCGACCTGAACGTCACCGGCAAGCCGGCGCAGTTCGGTCGCGGGGTCATGCAGGACGTCTCCGACAAGCTGCTCGGGCAGTTCGTCGACTGCCTCGAGCAACGCCTCCAGGGGGACTCCGCGGAGGCGGTGGCCGAGCCGGCCCCCGTGGCGGCGGCCCCGCCGCCGCCACCGCCCGCCGCGCCGGACGTGAACGGCGCGGCGCCCCCGCCACCGCCGAGCCCGCCGCGGGCCCCGGCGCCGGCGCCGCCGCGGCACGCAGCCGGGGAGGACGACGCGCTCGACCTCGGCGCCGCCGTGATCCCGATCCTGCTCAAGACCTACGGCAAGCAGGCGGCGGCCGGCCTCGGAGTGCTGCTGGTCCTGTGGTGCGTGATCAGTCGGGGGCGCGGACGCCGTTGACGCCCGGTGGCAGCCGGGGCTCGAGCCGGAGCACGGCGTAGGCCCCGACGGCGACCGACCCGAGCACCAGCACGCCGATGTAGACCGAGCCCAGCCCGTGGCCGACCAGCACTCCTGAGATCGGCGGCGCGATGATCGCCGCCAGCTGGAAGGCCGCGGAGCTGAGCGCGTTGTAGCGGCCCCGCAGGTGGTCGGGGGCGAGGTCGTTGACCAGCGCCGGGACGGTCGGCTGCATGAGGGTCTCGCCGAGGGCGAAGACCGAGGCGCAGGCCGCCACGAACAGGGTGGCTCCCGCCGTCCCGGCCACCAGGCCGGAGCCGCCGAGCAGTAGCCAGGCGAGCGCCCACAGCACGCCCATCACCGCGATCACGCGGGTACGTCGCAACCCCTCGATCCGGCGCAGCACGACCAGCTGGAGCAGCACGATGACGGCGGTGTTCGCCGCGAAGGCCAGCCCCAGGCCTCGGGTCGAGATCTCGCCGACGGCGCGGGCGTAGGCCGGCATCCCCACGTTCAGCTGGGAGTAGCCGACGAACGAGGCGAGGAAGCCCAGCAGCATCAGCGGCCACACCGCCGGACGCCGCAGCACCTGCAGGTACGTCGCGGAGGGGTGCTCCTCGGGGTCGTGGGTCGGGCGACCGGCGACGCGGCGAAGCGGCCCCACCATCAGCAGGATGGCCGGCAGGTAGCTGACGGCGTCCGCCAGGTAGATCACCTGGAAGGTGATCAGCCGGTCCACGTCGACGAGCACCCCGCCGAGCACGCCGCCGAGGCCGATACCGAGGTTCAGCAGCGTGAAGTTCACACCGAAGTAGCGCTGGCGAAGGTGCGGTGGCACCACCGCCGCGATGAAGCTCTGCGAGGCCGGCCAGGAGACGCCGAACGCGACGCCGGAGAGCACCAGCGCGAAGCCGGCCGTGACCGGCGTCGCGGCGAACGCCAGCAGCGCGTTGCCCACCACGAGCAGCCCGAGTGCCGCGAGGAGGATCCGTCGCGCCCCCAGCCGGTCGATCGCGCTTCCCCCCGGCCCCACCACCAGGAAGCCCACCAGCGGGGGCAGCCCCAGCAGCAGGCCGGTGTCGCTCAGGGCGAAGCCGCGGACCTCGTGCAGGTAGACGACGTGGAAGGGCAGCACCAGGCCGGTGCCGAGGAACTCCAGGACCACCACCGTGAGCAGGAGCCTGCCCTCGCGGGGCAGGTCGTGCCAGAAGGAGGCGAGTGTGGGGCGGGGTGCGGGCGTGGTCGAGGTGCTCATGTCGGGGGTGATCCTGTCAGGCGGGGCGTCCACCCGGCGACCGGGTTTCGCGACGGGCCCGGAGGGTACGACCCCGCCATGCTCATCCCCCGGCCACGCGGTGCCCTCAGCGAAACCCTGTTCGCGGCGATGCGGACCGGTGCCGGGCTGCCGGCGGTCCGGGCGCTGGCCCCGGAGAGCGACGCCGACGCGCAGATCGCGCTGTGGGTGCTCCACGAGCTGCACTACCGCGGCTTCGAGGACGCCGTCCCCGGCCCGGAGGGCGACCTCGAGTGGGACCCCGACCTGCTGGCGCTGCGCCGCGTGCTGGAGCGCGACCTCGAGGCGCGGCTGCGCGCGCGGTGGGACGCCCAGGTGCCGGAGGGCGAGTTCGCCGAGGCGTTCTTCGCCTGGGTCGCCGCGCAGGACGGTCTGTCGACCGCGGCGTACGTCCACCGGCACGCCGACGCCGAGCAGGTGCTCGAGCTGCTCCGGCTGCGCTCCGTCTACCACCTCAAGGAGTCCGACCCGACGGCGTGGCTCGTGCCCCGGCTGCCCGTACCGGTCCAGGCGGCGCTGATGGAGCTGCAGTTCGACGAGTACGGCGGGGGTGACCCCAACCGGCTGCACGCGCACCTGTTCGCCCTCGGGCTCGAGGCCTGCGGGTTGAGCGCGGAGTACGGCGCCTACGTGGACGAGGCGCCGGTCGAGGTCCTGGAGCAGAACAACGCGATGTCGCTGATGGGCCTGCACCGTCGGCTGCGCGGCGCGGCGCTCGGCCACCTCGCGGCCTTCGAGGCGACCAGCTCGATGCCCTCGCGCCGGATGGTGCAGGGCCTGGCCCGGCTGGGGCTCGCACCCGAGATGGCGGCCTACTACGAGGAGCACGTGGCGGCCGACGCGGTGCACGAGCAGCTCGCCGTCCGCACGATCTGCGGTGCCCTCGTGCGCGCAGAGCCGGACCTCGTCGAGGACGTCTGGTTCGGCGCCTTCACCTGCCTCGACCTCGAGGACCGGTTCGCGCACCGGCTGCTCGCCCGCTGGCAGACGCCGGAGGACGACGCGGCCGACCAGGTTGACGGGGCCGACCAGGTCGACGGGGCCGGCCGGGGCGAGCTGGTCGCGTCGTGAGCCCCGCCTTCGAGCACCCCGAGGAGATCGTCTGTCCCGGGGGGCCGCTGCTGGTGCGCGGTGAGCGGTGGGTCGAGGCGCCCGACGGCACCCAGCACCGCACCACCCGCCCGGTCAGCGCGGTGTGCCGCTGTGGGCGCTCCGCGGACCTGCCCTGGTGCGACGGCACGCACAAGGTGCTGCCCGCCGAGGCCCGGCCCGCCTGACAGACCCGGGAGGCTCCTAGCCGCGGTGCAGGCGCAGCAGCACGCCGCGCTCGCCGGTCCGGACCTCGCCGGCGACGAGCCCCACGTCGGCCAGGCCCCCGGCCACCTGCGTGGCCTGCTCGCGGGTGCCGAGCTGGAGGACCGCCGACCCACCCGGCAGCAGGTGCCGGCCGGCGACGCGCACGCACGCCCACGCGACGTCGAGGCCGTCGTCGCCACCGTCGATGGCCACCAACGGGTCCTCGGGGTAGCGGCCGGTCTCGGTGCGCCGGACCCACGGCGGGTCGGCGATGACCAGGGCGAAGCGCTCGTCGGCCTGCACCGACTCCTCCAGGAGCCCCTCGCGGACCTCGACCAGGTGGGTGAGCCCGGCGGTGGTGGCGTTGCGCCGGGCGAAGTCGCAGGCGACCGGGTTCACGTCCACGCAGACCAGCTCCCGCCCGGTCAGCGCGACGCTGAGCAGCCCGATCTGACCGGCGCCCGAGCACAGCTCCAGCATCGGTCCCCCGGGGGCCGTAGCCGCCAGCTCGGCCGTCCAGCGGGACTGCTCGGCCGTCCAGGGGCGTGGCTCGAGCACCCGGTCGTCGTAGGCGATCTCGAGCTCACCGAAGGCGATCGAGGCCGTCGGGCCCTGACGGGGATGTCCGGTGGGGGCGTCGATGCTCATGCCTGCGGCGGTACCCGGTGGAGGCGACCGGGAAACCGTGCGCCTCAGAAGACGTTCAACGGACGGTACTGCACCGAGATGCGCGGGCCGGCGTGCGCGACCTTGGGCACGGCGTGCTCCCAGGTGCGCTGGCACGAGCCGCCCATCACGACGAGGTCACCGTGGGCCAGTTCGACGCCGATCGTGTCCCCGCCGCCGCGCGGCCGGAGCACCAGGCGGCGGGGGTCGCCGAGCGAGACGATCGCGACCATGGTGTCCTGGCTGCGACCGCGGCCGATCGTGTCGCCGTGCCACGCGACGCTGTCCTGTCCGTCGCGGTAGTAGCAGCAGCCGGCCGTCACGAACGGCTCGCCGAGCTCGGGCCGGTAGTGGGCGGAGAGGGCCGCGCGGGCCTCCTCCAGCACCCGGTGCGGGAGCGCCTCGCCGACCCCGTAGGTGTGCACCAGCCGCGGCACCGCCACCACCCGGTCGTACATCTGGCGCCGCTCGGCCCGCCACGGGACGTCGGCCACCAGGGCCGCGAACGCGTCGTCGGCGTCCGGGAGCCAGGCCCGGTGCACGTCGAGCCACGCGCCGCGCGAGAGCGGGCGCCGCTCGAGGCCTGCGAAGGAGTGCAACCCCGCCGCCGGCGCCTCGAACAGCGAGCCCTGGAAGTCCATGCCACCGATGCTAGCAAGGCGGGTCGAACCTGTGTTCGACACGGCTCGCACGGATGGGTCCCTGGCCGATGGCGAGGGGGCCCCACTGTTCGGCCCCGGGTTGCCGCGAACGAGTACCGGCCCGTCCCGAGGAGCGGGACGGGCCGGTGGTCGTGGTGCTGGTTACGGGTTGCGGGGACTGGACGCCGCGTCTGCCGGGTTGGAGCCCAGGCGGATCTCGCGCAGGTCCTTGACGCCGCCGCCGTCGGTGTCGGCCTTGCGCGGGTTGGTCGGTTCGTGGTCGAACTTGGCGTTGCGTGAGCCCGTGACCTCGGCCCGGTCGCGCAGGCCGTCGCCGTCGGAGTCCATGCGCCGCGGGTTGGAGCGGAAGATCTTGCTGAACGCCTTGTTCACGAAGCCGCGCACCTCGACGCCGTCGGAGAGCCTGTCGCCGTCGGTGTCCTTCTTGAGCGGGTCGGTGTGCACTCGGCGAGCCTCGCGGTAGTCGCTGAGTCCGTCCCGGTCGGTGTCCTTCAGGAGCGGGTTGGTGTGCAGCTTCTTGACCTCGACCCCGTCGGAGAGGCGGTCGCCGTCCGTGTCGGGGTTGTAGGGATTCGTCCCGATCCTGGTTTCACGGCTGTCGCGCAGGCCGTCGCCGTCGGAGTCCAGTGCCGGGTCCACGACCACGGGAACGTCGTCGGTGGCGTCGAGGGGGTCACTGCCCCTGGTGACCTCGTCGCCGTCGTTGACCGAGCCACCGTCGGTGTCGGGGAGGTTGGGGTCGGTGCCGTGCTGCTTCTCCTCGGCGTCACCCAGCCCGTCCGCGTCGGTGTCGGCCACGAGCGGGTTGGAACCGAAGTCGATCTCCTCGCCGTCGTCGAGACCGTCGCCGTCGGTGTCCGCGACGAGCGGGTTCGTGTGGACCTTGTGGACCTCGACGCCGTCGGTGAGGCGGTCGCCGTCGGTGTCCGCCTTGTTCGGGTTCGTCTCGAAGGCGATCTCCTCGCCGTCGAGCAGACCGTCGTGGTCGGTGTCGGCGACCAGGGGGTTCGTGTGGAACGTGTTCACCTCGGCGCCGTCACTCAGGCCGTCCTCGTCGGTGTCCGCCTTGTTCGGGTTCGTCCCGTAGTCGTCCTCCTGCGCGCCGGTCAGACCGTCCTCGTCGGCGTCCTGCAGCTTGTAGTCGTCGCTGCCGTCCAGCGGGTCGGTCCCGGCGCTCGTCTCGTCCCCGTCGTTGGTGCCGCCGCCGTCGGTGTCGGCGAGGAGGGGGTCGGTCTTGGTGGTGTGGACCTCCACGCCGTCGAGGAGGCCGTCCTGGTCGGTGTCCTCGACGAGGGGGTTCGTCCGCGTCTCGTTCACCTCCACCCCGTCGTAGAGGCCGTCGTAGTCGGTGTCCGCCGCGAGGGGGTTCGTCTTGTGCTGGTGGACCTCGTCGCCGTCGGTGAGCTTGTCGCCGTCGCTGTCGGGAGCCCACGGACTGGTCTTGTAGACATTGACCTCCTCGCCGTCGGAGAGCCCGTCGCCGTCGCTGTCCGGGTTCTTCGGGTCGGTCCAGGTCTCGAAGATCTCCTGCCGGTCGTCGAGCCCGTCGCCGTCGGTGTCGGCGAGTGCCGGGTCGGTGCCGTACTGCGACTCCTGGTAGTCGTTGAGGCCGTCACCGTCCCCGTCGGGCTGAGCGCTGCAGTCGACCCCGCCGAGCGGAACCTCTGACCTCGTGTAGATCTGGCTCAGCTGCAGCTGGGTGGAGTCGTACTGGGTGCTGCCGCTCGCGTCGGTGACGGCGTAGTACGCGCTGGCGGCCGTGATAGAGCCGTACGCCATGGTCCCGTCCGGCTGGGTCTCCTGCCACGAGGAGTTCAGGGTCAGCCACAAGACGATGTTCGGATCGGTGGCGTCGGTGAAGGAGAGGGTCGCCACGCCGGTCGTGTCGTCATGGAGGGTGACGTTCCCGTCCGGGTCCGTGACCCGGATCGTGGCCGCCGCAAAGTCCGCGGAGGCTGGGCCGACCCCGTCCGCACGGGTGCGGGCCGTGGCGGCCTGGAGGATCTCGACCTTGACGCTGTGGTTGAGCAGGTAGAAGGTGCCGGTGGAGCCCTCGGCGGTCGCGTCGACGCCGCGACGCTCCGGGGCGCCGTCCACCGCGAACATGGTGGCTCTCGTCGTGCTGGTGATCTCGCCCTCGACGTCCAGCGGGTCGAGCACCGAGCCGCTCGCGAGGGTGTCCGCAGCGAGGTCGAACGCCTTGACGTTGGCGGCGCCCTCGAACAGGGGGGTGCCCTCGGGCACACAGTTGCCGTCCACCGGCATGTTGGCTTCGGCGCTGGTGGCGGAGCCCCCGACACTGGCGCGCCCGTCCTCGGACGTCCCCGCCACGCCGGTCGCGGTCGTCGCGCCGGGCTCGCCGTACGGAGCGTAGTCGAAGGCGGCGGCCTCAGACTCGCGCGGGACGGGGGAGCTGCCCGTGTACGCCATCGACTGGCTGTGCGAGTACTGGTACTGCCGGCCGGTCTCCGAGTCCATTGAGTGCCCGCCGTACCCGTAGGCGTAGGCACCGTACGCGTAGTCGTAGGAGTAGTTGTCGGACGAGTCCCGGGTCTGACGCCAGCTCTGGACCGGGAGCGACTGTGCGTGAGCCGCGAAGTTCCGCTCCGCCGCCGGAGCCGGGACGGGCGTGACCGCGGTCGCGGGCAGCACCCCGGCGGCCAGCCCGGCGGTGGTGAGGCTGAGGACGGCCATCGACGACAGCAACCCTCGCGTGGAGGGACGGCGGGCAGACTGCTTCACATGAGTTCCTGACTGAGGTGGGCGTCGCCCGAGGACGCGACGGGGGAGACGCACCCGGAGTGCGTCTCCCCGTTCATCGGCGTGCAGCGGGCGGGCCTTGAGGCCTCCTCGGACGCAACCCGGTCCCCGGTGAGGGAGGGGTGGATGGCAGCGCACCCTGCGCGTGACGACTGACCCCTGCGCAGCGGCACCCACGTGGGCCGCCGCGGCGAAGTGGCGCGGCTTGGCGGCGCGGGGGATCGTGGGGACATGACCGAGACCGCACGCACCGAGGCCGCCGGCACCGCCGCCCGTGTGCGCCACCTGACGAAGACCTACGGGCAGGGTGGTGCGCTGGTCACCGCGCTGGACGACGTCTCCCTCGACCTGCTCGCCGGCGAGTTCACCGCGGTGATGGGGCCGAGCGGGTCGGGCAAGTCGACGCTCATGCACTGCCTGGCGGCCCTCGACACCGCCGACTCCGGCTCGGTCCTCATCGGCGAGCAGGACCTCACCACGCTCAAGGACAAGGCGCTCACCCGGCTGCGCCGTGACGAGATCGGCTTCGTCTTCCAGTCCTACAACCTGGTGCCGACGCTCACCGCCGAGGAGAACATCGGCCTGCCGCTCGCGATCGCCGGGCGCTCGCCCGACCGGGAGTGGTACGACTCGGTGATCGCCACCGTGGGGCTCGCCGACCGGCTGCGTCACAAGCCCAACCAGCTCTCCGGGGGCCAGCAGCAGCGGGTGGCCGTGGCGCGGGCGCTGGTCAGTCGCCCGCGGATCGTCTTCGCCGACGAGCCGACCGGCAACCTCGACTCGCGCTCCGGCGCCGAGGTGCTCGAGCTGCTGCGGCGCTCCAGCACGGAGTTCGGCCAGACGGTCGTGATGGTGACCCACGACCCGGTCGCCGCGGCCTACACCGACCGCGTGGTGTTCCTCGCCGACGGCCGGGTCGTCGACGAGCTGCGCGAGCCCAGCCGGGAGCAGGTCCTCGAGATCATGGCCCGGATGGCGGCCGCCGAGGGCGCCCCCGCGGGCATGGCCTCGGGTGATGGGGCGGGCGGGCACCGGTGATCCGGGCCGCCCTGAAGAGCCTGCTCGGGCGCAAGCTGCGCCTGCTCATGAGCACGTTCGCGATCGTGCTCGGTGTCGCCTTCGTGGCCGGCTCCCTGGTCTTCTCCGACACCCTGAGCCGCAGCTTCACCGCGCTCTTCGCCTCCACGGTCGGCGACGTGGTCGTGCGCCCGGTCGGCGGCACCTCGATCGACGGCGGCCCCACCACCCGCACCGTCCCCGGCGCGCTGGTCGACGAGCTGGCCCGCCTGCCCGGCGCCGCGCGGGCCGACGGCAACGTCACCGCGGTCGGCGTCTTCGTCGTCGGGGAGAACGACAAGGTGGTCGGCGGCTTCGGGCCGCCCGCGCTCGGCACCAGCTGGTCGGACGCGCCGGCCGGCCACGGCCTGGAGGGCCTCTCGATCGTCACCGGTCGGGAGCCGCGCGGTCCCGGCGAGGTCGTGCTCGACGCCCGGACCGCCGAGCTGGCCGGCTACACCGTCGGCGAGGACGTCCGCCTGGTCACCGCCACCACCCGGGCGTCGCTGAGCCCGCGGCTGGTCGGTATCGCCGACTTCCGGCGTGGTGGCTCGCTGAACGGCGCCACCCTGGCCGCCTTCGACACCGCGACCGCCCAGGACCTCTTCCTCGGCGGGGCCGACGCGTTCACCGACGTGTGGGTGACCGCGCGGGACGGCGTCTCCCAGACGCAGCTGCGCGACGAGGTGCGGCCGGGGCTCCCCGCCGGGGCCGAGGCGGTCACCGGCGACAAGGCCGCCGACGAGGCGGCCAGCGAGCTGCTCCGGGCCATCACCTTCCTGACCACGTTCCTGCTGATCTTCGCGGGCATCGCGCTGGTGGTCGGCGCGTTCCTGATCGTCAACACCTTCTCGATCCTGGTGGCCCAGCGGAGCCGGGAGCTCGCGCTGCTGCGTGCCCTGGGCGCTTCCAAGCGGCAGGTCACCTGGTCGGTGCTGCTCGAGGCGTTCGTGCTGGGCGTGCTCGGCTCGACGCTCGGGCTCGGGCTCGGGGTGCTGCTGGCCGTCGGGATCCGGGCCTTCTTCGCGCGCTTCGGCCTCGACCTGTCGGGGCAGTCGCTGGTCTTCGCCCCCCGCACCGTCGTCGCGTCGTACGCCGTCGGGGTGCTGGTCACGATGGTCGCGGCCTGGCTGCCGGCCCGGCGCACCGCCCGGATCGCGCCGGTGCAGGCGCTGCGAGACGACGTCGCGATGCCGGAGTCCTCGCTGCACCGGCGGCTGCTGCTCGGCACGGGCCTGGTGCTGGGCGGTCTGGTCTCCCTCTACCTCGGGCTCTTCTCCTCGGTGCCGCACGGCGGCTGGCTGACCGGCGCCGGGGTGCTGGCGATCCTGCTGGGCGTCGCCTCGGCGAGCCCGGTGCTCAGCCGGCCGTTCCTGGCGCTCGCCGCGCTCATCTACCGTCGGCTCTTCGGCACGGTGGGACACCTGGCGGGGCAGAACTCCCTGCGCAACCCCCGACGGACGACGGCCACCGCGTCCGCGCTGATGATCGGGTTGGCGCTGGCCTGCACGATGGCGATCGTCGGCGACTCGGCGAAGGCCAGCGTCGACAAGTCGGTCGCGGAGAACTTCATCGGTGACTTCGTGGTGAGCAACGTCTTCGGCGGGCCGTTCTCGCCGGCCATCGCCGACCGGATGGCGCGCGTCGACGGGGTGAGCCAGGTGATCCGTGAGCGGTTCCAGTTCGTCGAGCGCGACGGTGGCCGGCAGGGGATCGGGGCCACCGCCCCCGAGGACGTCGCGGGGCTCGGGCTGCAGATCGCCAGCGGCAGTGCGGCGCTGGCCGACGGCACCGTGCTGGTCAGCCGGTCGTGGGCCGACGACGAGGAGGTCGCGGTGGGCGACCGGGTCGCCTTCGCGCTGCCGTCGGGCACCGAGCGCTACCGAGTCGTCGGGACCTACGAGGACAACCCGGTGGTCTTCTTCCCGGTGCTCACCACGCTGCGCACGCTCCAGGCCGCCGGCTTCCCGCCGGCGGACAACGCGCTGATCCTCTTCACCGACGGCCGCCCCGGGCTGCAGGCGCAGCTCGACGAGGTGGTCGCCGACCTGCCGGTGGTGACGGTCAAGGACGAGGCGGCCTTCGCCGAGGAGCAGCGGGCGCCGATCGACCGGCTGGTGCTGATGATCTTCGCGCTGCTCGGCCTGGCCCTGGTGATCGCGGTGCTCGGCATCGTGAACACGCTCGCGCTCTCGATCATCGAGCGCACCCGCGAGATCGGGCTGCTGCGCGCGATCGGGGTGAGTCGCCCGCAGCTGCGGGCGATGATCACGCTGGAGTCGGTGGTGATCTCGGTTCTCGGGGCGCTGCTCGGCGTCGCGCTCGGGATCGGCTTCGGGGTGGCGCTGATGTACGCCCTTCGCGACGAGGGTCTCGAGGTGATCAGCGTCCCGGTGCCGCTGCTGGCGATCTTCCTCGGGCTATCGTTGGTGATCGGCGTTCTGGCCGCGGTGTTCCCGGCCCGGCGGGCGGCCCGGCTCGACGTGCTGCGGGCGATCGCAACGGAGTGAGGGTCTCAATTTTGTCGTCGGAGTGGTTGGCAACCCCATATTCGATGATGTTGGGGGGAGGAACCCGGGACGGGAAGGTCGTCGTCCCCCTAGAGTGCTGGCGTGAACGAAATGTTGGTCTCGGAGGGTCGTGCACTCAAGCACGTGCAGGTGCGTGAGTACGTCCGGGCTCTCGTGTCGGGTGCTGCCCCCGGCTCCGCGGCGCCGTCCGAGCGCGAGCTGGTGCACCGCTTCGGCGTGGCCCGGATGACCGTGCGGCAGGCCATGGACGCGCTCGTCGGCGAGGGCCTGCTCGAGCGCATCCCCGGCCGCGGGACCTTCGTCGCGCGGCCGCGGCGTACCTCCAGCCGGGTGTCGTCGTTCGGCGAGGAGATGGCGCGTCGCAACCTGCTCGCCGAGTCGCAGACCCTGCTGGCGCGCCGCGAGCAGGCCGGACCGGGCGTGGCCCGCGCGCTGGGCATCAGCGAGGGCGACGCGGTCATCCACTGGCGTCGGCTGCGTCGCGGGGACGCCGTCCCGATGTGCATCGAGGACGCCTACCTCAACGAGATCCTGATCCCCGGCTTCCTGCAGGCCGGCATGCCCACCAGCCTGTACGACGCGCTCAACGCGCGCGGGCTGCGCCCGACGTGGGCCGAGGACTCCATCAACGCCGACACTGCGACGCCGGAGGAGGCCGACCTCCTGGAGATCGAGCCCGGCGCCGCGGTGCTGCGCCACTCCCGGCGCGCGCTGGCCGGGGACAAGCTCGTCGAGGTCTCGCGCTCGGTCTACCGCGCCGACCGGTTCACGCTCTGGGTGCAGCTCGGCCAGGAGGGCTGAGGCTCCCCAGCGCCGCCACCGGCTGACCGGTCTCCTCACACACCCAGATGGGGTCGGGGCCGCCGAGGTCGGGATGGATGTGCAGCGCGTGCACCGGTCCGGTCTCGCAGTCGAGGCACAACGGCCAGCGGCCGGTGCGCTCGAAGAGGGCGTCCTGCACGTCCTGGGCGACCAGACCCGCGACGTACACCGCGCCCTCGGGCCACTGCTCCGCCCACCACTTCCGGTCGGAGACGGCGGCCTCGAGCGCCGAGACCGCTTCGGCGGTGGCGTGCCGACGGGCCTGCAGGTCGGCGAGCACCAGCGCGCGAGCCTCGAACAGCAGTGTGTCGTCCACGTACCTATTGTGCCTGCGAGGCAAGGGAGCGCGACTCCACCGGGGTTCCACCGGGGATTCGGGGCCTGCGCGCCCTACAGTCGGGGCATGGCTGAGCCGCTGCTGGAGGTGAGCGTGCTCCACGTGCGCGACGTGCCCGGCGCGGTGGAGGGCGGCGCCGACCGCCTCCACCTGGCCGGGGAGGGTGGCCCGGACGTCGGTTCCGCGGACCCGGGGCATTCGCCGGAGCCCGCGCTGGTCTCCCAGGTCTGCCGCGAGAGCGACGTCCCGGTATTCGTGCTGCTGCGGCTCAACGACTCCTGGACCACCACCGGTGGTGAGATGACCCGGTTGGTCGGGCTGGCCGAGGACTACCTCGCGTGCGGCGCCGCCGGGGTGTCCTTCGGGTTCCTCGACGTCGACCTCGAGATCGACACCGTCGTGTGCGCCCACCTCGCGGAGCGGCTGCCGAACGTGCCGTGGACCTTCCACCGCGCGATCGACGACACCCTCGACCCGCGGCGCTCGTGGCGTCGGGTGCGCGAGCTGCCCGGGCTCGTCGCGGTGCACAGTGCCGGGTCGCCGCAGGGCCTCGGGCACGGCTACGACGACCTGTTGGCCACGGCCGAGTCGGACCCCGCGATCGCCGCCCTACTGATGCCCGGTGGCGGGCTGCTGGCCGAGCACGTGCCGTGGCTGGCGCGCGCCGGGGTCACGCAGTTCCACCTCGGGACGCAGGTGCGACCGGGCGGGTCCCCGAAGTCCGACGTCGACGCCGGGCACGTGCGGTCGTGGCGGTTGCTGGTCGACTCCCATGTCGGGCGGGCCCCGGGCAGCGGTCGGGCCACCGGCGCATGACGGTGCTGATCGACCCGCCGAACGCGGCGGGGCACGGCCGTCTGTGGTCGCACCTGGCCAGCGACTCGTCGTACGACGAGCTGCACGCGTTCGCCCGCACCCTCGGCATCCCCGAGCGCGGCTTCGACCGCGACCACTACGACGTACCGTCGGAGTGGTACGAGCGCGTCGTGGCCGCCGGGGCCTTCCCGGTGACCTCCCGGGAGCTGGTCGCCCGGTTGATCCGGGCCGGCCTGCGCCGCCGCAAGGGCGCCCACCCCGCTGGCTGAGACGAAAGCGCCAGAAGCGCTGGTTGAGGAGCGAGCACGGCGCCCCCACCGCTGGTTGAGGAGCGAGCACGGCGCCCCCTCCGCTGGTTGAGGAGCGAGCGCAGCGAGCGTCTCGAAACCCGGTGAGTTGACCGAGATGGGTACGCGGGGTCTCGAGGCTCGTCGCTGGCGCACCTCGCACCTCGACCAACCGGACGCCGCTGGTTGAGGAGCGAGCGCTAGCGAGCGTCTCGAAACCCGGCGAGCCAGGTGCCGGGGGCGATGGTCACCGGGTCTCGAGGCTCGTCGCTGGCGCTCCTCACACCTCGACCAACGGGGACGACGCTGGTTGAGGAGGGAGCGTCAGCGAGCGTCTCGAAACCCGGCGACGGAGGCAGCCCGCTGGCGCTCCGCACGCCTCGACCAACGAGCGGGTGGTGTTGAGGCTCCGCGTACCTCGACCGCTGGCGCGTGGCTCACAGCGTGGTGATCTCCTGCTCGACGTTGGTCCGGGCGGGGGCCTCCCAGTGCTCGTGGGCGTGGGCGGTGTGGAAGAGCCTGGGCTTCATGAGCAGGTCGCGCAGCACGGCGGCTCTCCCTGCGCGGAAGTCCTCGTCGCTGACGTGCGCGAATTCGCGGCGCACGTCCCGGGCGTACTCCGCGTAGCGCTCGGGTGGTGCGGCGAGGATGGCGAGGTCGGCGTCGGAGAGGGCGGCCCCGTTGGGGTCGTCGGCCTCGGGCCGGTGGCTCTCGGTGAGCTGGACGAGGCGCACCACCTCGGCGACCACCACCGCATCCAGCCCGGCCGCGGTCAAGGCCTCCTGGGCCCACACCGCCGAGCGCTCCTCGGCGTCCCGTTCACCGTCGTAGACCGCGTCGTGGAACCAGGCGGCGAGCAGCACGGCATCGCGGTCGTACGGCGCCCCGGCCACGGCGAGCTCACCGAGACGCGCGCAGACCTCGGTGAGGTGGCGCAGGTCGTGGTAGCCGCGGGACTCCTCGCTGTACGCCGCAACGAGCGCTCGGCGCAGCTCCTCGGCGTCGCTCAGGGGCCAGCTACGGTCGAGGGGGCCGGGATGCTCGGGGTCCACCCGCACAGGCTGCCGCACCGTGGGCCGGCGCGCGAGCCGAATCACCCAAGTGGTGCGTCCACCGGCGGCGGCGGCGCCGTCATCGCCCAGCGGATCGTGCCGGTGGCCAGGGTGCCGAGGGCGCGCACGACGGTCCGTTCGGAGACCGGCAGCCACGGCAGCCGCAGACCGGGTCGGGTCCAGGCCGGCATCATGGCGACCGCGGCCGCGACCAGCACGCCGTACGGCGCGCGGGCCGGCAGCGGCAGTGGCGGCTTGAACAGCAGGTAGCCCACCGCCTCCCGGGCCTCGGGGGTGGCGCGCAGCTCGGGACGGTAGGCCGTGAGCACGTCGGCCAGCTCGGCCTCCGTGGTGGGCGGGTCGAGCACCCCCAGTCGGCGGGCGATCTGCGCCGCCTCGGCGACGTAGCGGTCGCGACCCGCCTGGTCGAGGGGTGCCCTGCCGTAGAGCTGGTGGGCGCGCAGGAAGCTGTCGACCTCGGCCACGTGCACCCAGGCGAGCAGGTGCGGGTCGGAGGCGGCGTACGGCGTGCCGTCGGGCATCGTGCCGGTGATCCGGTCGTGGATGGAGCGCACGATCGCGACCGCCTGCTCGGCGTCCTGGCTGGTGCCGAAGGTGGTGGTGGCCAGGAAGCGGCTGGTGCGGGCCAGGCGCCCCCACATGTCGCCGCGGAAGCCGGAGTGCTCGGAGACCGCGCGCATCGCGGCCGGGTGGAGGGTCTGCAGCAGCAGGGCGCGCATCCCGCCGATGAACATCGAGGCGTCGCCGTGGACTTGCACGATCGCGCTGTCCGAGGCGAACCAGCGCGGCCCCTCGGTGAGGTGGATGCGGTCGCGGTGCCGGGCGCCGTCGGGCCCGGCGACGCGCTGGAAGATCGCCTCGCCGATCCTCGTGCGGACGGCGCTGACGGCGGCCGCGGGGTCGAGCGCGGGGAGGGTCACGGCGTCCATCGTGCCCGGGGCCCCAAACGCCGGCTCGTCCCCGGTGCTCTCCGGGCGGCTGGACGGGCGGCTGGACGGGCTACTTGGTGAGGTGGCGCATCCGCAGCGTGTGCGGCACGCCGCGCAGCTTCTCCTCGGCGTCCTGGCTCAGCGGCGCGGCGATGTCGGTGACGACGTACCCGTGCTCGCCGCGGGTGGCCAGCGACTGGGCCAGCACGTTCGCCTCGACGTCGGCCAGCACCCGGTTGATCTCGGCGAGGACGCCGGGCACGTTGTCGTGCAGGTGCGCGAGGCGGTAGATGTCGGTGGCCGCCGGGGCCTGCACGGTCGGCAGGTTGACCGAGAGCGCGGTGCTGGCGTCGTGGACGTAGGAGGCCAGCTTGCCGGCCACGAAGTGCCCGATCTCCTCCTGCGCCTCCTGGGTGGAGCCGCCGACGTGGGGGGTGAGGATGACGTTGTCGAGGCCCCGCAGGGGGGACTCGAACGGGTCGCCCTGGGCCTTGGGCTCGATCGGGAAGACGTCGAGGGCGGCGCCGGCGATGTGGCCCGAGAGGATGTGCTCGCGCAGCGCCTCGGTGTCGACGACCATGCCGCGCGCGGCGTTGATGAACAGCGAGCGCGGCTTCATCAGCGCGAAGTGCTCGGCGCCGAAGAAGCCGGCGTTCCCCGGGCGCCCGTCGACGTGCAGCGAGACCACGTCCGCCTCGGCGAGGAGCTCCTCGAGGCTGCCCATCCGGCGGGCGTTGCCGTGCGCGAGGCGGTCGGTGACGTCGTAGAAGATGACGCGCAGGCCGACGGCCTCGGCGACCACCGAGAGCTGCGAGCCGATGTTGCCGTAGCCGACGATGCCGAGCGTGCGACCGCGGATCTCGTGGCTGCCGGCCGCCGACTTGTCCCACAGGCCGTCGTGCATTCGCATGGTCTTCTCGACCAGGCGACGCGCGAGGACGATGATCTCGCCGATGACCAGCTCGACCACGCTGCGGGTGTTGGAGTACGGCGCGTTGAAGACCGCGACCGTGCGCTTCGCCGCGGCCTCGAGGTCGACCTGGTTGGTGCCGATGCAGAAGCAGCCGATCGAGAGCAGGTCGGGTGCGGCGTCGAGCACGCGCTCGGTGATCGTGGTGTTGGACCGGATGCCGAGCAGGTCGATCCCGGGCAGGGAGTGGACCAGCTCCTCCTCGGACATCGACCCCTTGCGCAGGTCGACCTCGAAGCCGGCGCCCTCGAGGCGGGCGACGGCGGACGGGTGGATGTTCTCGAGCAGCAGTGCCTTCACGCAGCCAGCCTAGGAGCCGCGACGCAGTCCGCCGATTCGACGACGCAGGCTGGACGTCGTTCGCCGTCCACCCGTCGTCAGCTGACGACGGGTCGGCGCGTCCTGGTGCGGAGAAGCGACGGGTCGGCGGTCATCGGCCGTCCCGCTCGACCTCTTCGGCGTCGATGATCCGGTAGGCGTAGCCCTGCTCGGCCAGGAAGCGCTGCCGGTTCTGGGCGAACTCGGCGTCGACGGTGTCGCGGGAGACGACGGTGTAGAAGTGCGCGGTCTTGCCCTCCGACTTCGGGCGCAGCAGCCGGCCGAGCCGCTGGGCCTCCTCCTGGCGCGAGCCGAACGAGCCGGACACCTGGATCGCCACCTCGGCCGAGGGCAGGTCGATCGAGAAGTTCGCGACCTTGGAGACCACCAGCAGCTTGATCTCGCCGTTGCGGAAGGCCTCGAAGAGTCGCTGTCGCTCCTTGACCGGCGTCTCCCCCTTGATCACCGGGGCGTCGAGGATCGCGGCGATCTCGTCGAGCTGGTCGAGGTACTGCCCGATCACGAGGGTCGGCTGGTCGGCGTGGCGGGCGACGAGGTCGCGGACCACGTCGATCTTGTGGTGGGTGCACGACGCCAGCCGGTAGCGCTCCTCGGCCTCGGCGGTCGCGTAGACCAGGCGCTCGTTGTTCGGCAGGGTCACCCGTACCTCGACGCAGTCGGCCGGCGCGATCCAGCCCTGGGACTCGATGTCCTTCCAGGGGGCGTCGTACCGCTTGGGCCCGATCAGCGAGAACACGTCGCCCTCGCGACCGTCCTCGCGCACCAGGGTCGCGGTCAGGCCGATCCGGCGACGGGCCTGGAGGTTCGCGGTCATCCGGAAGATCGGGGCCGGCAGCAGGTGGACCTCGTCGTACACCACGAGCCCCCAGTCCCGGGCGTCGAGCAGCTCGAGGTGGGTGTAGACGCCCTTGCGGCGGGTGGTCAGCACCTGGTACGTCGCGATGGTGACCGGCCGGATCTCCTTGACGGCACCGGAGTACTCGCCGATCTCGTCCTCGGTCAGCGAGGTGCGCCTGACCAGCTCGTCCTTCCACTGCCGGGCGGAGACGGTGTTGGTGACCAGGATCAGCGTGGTGGCCTTGGCGTGCGCCATCGCGGCTGCGCCGACCAGGGTCTTGCCGGCCCCGCAGGGCAGGACCACCACACCGGACCCGCCGTGCCAGAACGAGTCGGCGGCGTCGCGCTGGTAGTCGCGCAGGTGCCACTCGGTCTCGTCGAGGAAGATCGGGTGCGCCTCGCCGTCGACGTAGCCGGCGAAGTCCTCCGCCGGCCAGCCCAGCTTGAGCAGTGCCTGCTTGAGGTTGCCGCGCTCGGAGGCGTGCACCGCGACCGTGTCGTCATCGACCCGGTCCCCGACCATCCCGGCGATCTTCTTGGCCCGCAGCACCTCCTCGAGCACCGGGCGGTCGTTGGAGACCAGGACCAGCCCGTGGATCGGGTTCTTCTCCAGCCGCAGCCGGCCGTAGCGGGCCATCGTCTCGGCCACGTCGACCAGCAGCGAGTGCGGCACGGCGTACCGGCTGAACTCCAGCAGCGTGTCGACCACCTGCTCGGCGTCGTGGCCCGCGGCACGGGCGTTCCACAGCCCCAGCGGGGTCAGCCGGTAGGTGTGGATGTGCTCGGGGGACCGCTCGAGCTCCGCGAACGGCGCGATCGCCTTGCGGCAGTCCTGCGCGCGCTCGTGGTCGATCTCGAGCAGGAGGGTCTTGTCCGACTGGACGATGAGGGGGCCGTCGTTCACCTGGCAAGACTACGGGCCGTTCGCAGCGCCGGCCCCGGCCGAGACGGCGGAGGCCGGCGACCGACTCGGACGCGGCGGCTACGGACGCCTGTCGACGGCCTTCACGGCGGTGATCCGGTGCACCGCGAACGTGCGGTCGTCGTCGCTGCGGTGGTCGTGCGCGGTGAGCCAGCCACCCTCGACGCGCTGCGGGTCGACGAGCCGCTCCGAGCGTGAGCCGTGGTTGTCGACGTAGTCGATCAGCACCGTCGCACCGGCCTCGACCGCCTCGCGCAGTGCGGCGAGGGAGCCGCTCGGGCTGAGCGTCGCGGTGGCGGCGGTGGGACGGCTCACGGCGGCCCGGTCCCCGGAGCGCACGGCGTTGACGACCTGCGCCACCTGGGCGCTCTCGTGCGCCCGGCGCAGCCCGTCAGGGCGTCCCCCGCGCGGACGGCGGGCCCGCAGCAGGTCGGGTCGGGCGACGTGCACGGTGCCGTCGGCCGACTCGACGACCGGGGCGGCGCCCAGCTCGCGCAGCCGGGGGAGCAGCACGTCGATCGGGGTCGTGCTGATCAGCACCGTGGGGGCGATCCGGCGCAGGCCCAGCGTCGTGGCCTTCGGGTGGTGCAGCAGCTCGGTGAGGGCGGCCTCGTCGTCGGCGCGCAGGAACGACTCGGCGTGCCCGACCCGCACCGTGCCGAACGTGCGCGCCGTGTCGTCGACGAGGTACGTCAACGGCTGCGGCACCGGCGTGCGAGAGACCTGGGACACGAAGTCGTGGACCTCGGCCGCGCTCCAGCCGGCGTCCAGGGTGCGACGCACCGAGGCGGGGGTGAAGCGGTAGACGGTGGCCCCTCCGCGCGACTCCACGTCGGCCAGCAGCTGGAGGGTGCGGGCCAGCCCCGACTCCAGCGGACCGGGCGCGACGGCCGTCAGGTCGGCCTGGATCAGCACGTGGTCGACGGGGTGGGGCAGCAGCTCCCCGAGGGTGGCGTGGGTGGCCGCGTCGTCGCCGACGAGCAGCGTCCGGGTGTACGACGCCAGCCCGTCGAGGCCGCTGACGCCCAGGGCCGCCGCCTCCTCGACCGCCCAGCCGACCTGTTGCACGCGGGTCCGGGGCCGGCGCGGACGCAGCCAGGCGACCCGGGCCACCAGCGAGGGCAGCCCGGTGCCGGCCGCCAGCACCTGCCCCTGCGGCAGCTCGGCGAGCACCTCGAGCGCCATCCGCCGGCTCTCCACCTGGCCCAGTGCGGAGAGCTCGGGCGTGAGCGCGTTCCAGGGCTTGCCGGCCGGGTCGCGCGACCCGACCAGCCCGGGCAGCCGGGGGCTGTCGAGCCAGGCCCGCACGATCGTCGTCCAGCGCTCCTCGACGGGGCGGGTGGTCCACGCGTCGAAGACGTCGGTGGGCAGCCAGGCGAGGTTGCCGTCGGGCGCCGGGCCGCTGGCCAGCAGCCCGGCCGCGGCGGCGACCTCGACGATCAGGGCGGCCACCGGCTCGCTGACGTGCAGGGCCAGCGCGGTCGCCTTCAGGTCGCGCACGCCGAGGCCGCCGCTGCGCAGCGTCGTCGGCGGGGTCGTGCCCCACTGGTCGAGCAGCAGCTCGATGCGACGGACCGCCTCGAACGCCGCCCCGGCCGCGACCCGGTCGACCATCGACTGGGCGCGTTCGGTGGTCACCAGGTGGGGCTCGTCGTCCACCGGCTCCAGGGTGGTCCGTCCGCGGCGCAGCGCCAGGCCGACCTCGCCCGGCAGCACCACGGTGCCGCCGCCGCGCGGCACCAGCAGCCGGCGGGCGAGCAGCTCCTCGGACGGGGTCCGGGCCTCCTCGGGGAGCACGGTGTGCCGGGCGGTGCCCGTGGTGGCCTCCCCACCGTGGTCGGCCACGTGCTCGAGCAGGGCCCGGGCCGCCTCGGAGAGCTCGCCGAGCAGCGTGTCCACCTCCGCGCGCGAGCGCGGCTCGGCCGAGCGGGGGCGCAGCCCGCTCACCCCGGCGGCGGCACCCGCGGCCAGGCCGTCGGCCGCCCCGCTGAGCGCGCGCAGGCCCTGGGGCGACTCCCAGGCCAGGGTCAGGTCGAGCAGCCGGTCGAGCGCCGCCCGCACCCGGACCGGCTCCGCGTGGACGGCGGTGGCCAGCTCGTCGGGAGTGGTGGGGCCGGTGACCACGAGGGCGTCGAGCACGTAGAGCTCGAGCCGGGTGAGGAGGTCGAGGGTGCGCAGCAGCGAGGCCCGGGTGGCCGCCCGCGCGGCCAGCTGCCCGAAGTCGTGCGGGGCCGGGGTGGCGAGGTCGGGCCGTTCCCGGAGCAGGCGGGCGAGCCTCTCGTCCGGCCAGGCGCGCAGCTGGTCGGCGAGGGTGCGGAACCCGTCGGCGCGGGCACTGGATCCGGACATCCCGCTCACGCTACCCGCCCACGCCGGCTCGCCGTGACCTGCGCTCCGGTCGACCACCGTCAGACCGCTCGCCGGGTCGGCGCCGGTCCGGCTAGCGTGGAGCCATGAGAAGAGCCCCCAGCGTCGCCGCGTCGCAGCGGGTCGAGCGCGTGCCGCGATGAGCCAGGTCGAGCTGCAGCACGGTGGGGCCACCGACGTGGGCCGGGTGCGCGAGGTCAACGAGGACGCGTTCCTCGCCGCGCCGCCGGTCTTCGTGGTCGCCGACGGGATGGGCGGGCACGACGGTGGTGACGTCGCCAGCGCCATCGTGGTCGAGGAGTTCGCCCGCCTCGCCGACGAGGGCTACGACCCGCGTCGCGGGGCCGAGGTGGTGGCCGCCACCCTCGGCACCTGCCAGGCCCGGATCGCGGCGTACACCGCCGAGCAGCGCGCCGCGGGGGCGGCCCGGTTCCACGCCGGCACCACCGCCGTCGTCGGCCTGCTCGTCGAGGACGAGGCGGGGGGACCGACGTGGCTGCTGGCCAACCTCGGCGACTCCCGGATCTACCGGTTCGCCGTGGGTGTCCTGCAGCAGGTCAGTGTTGACCACAGCCTGGTCCAGGAGCTCGTCGACGCCGGCACGATCACGGCCGCGCAGGCCGCCGTGCACCCCGAGCGCAACGTCATCACCCGCGCTCTCGGCGGGGACCACACCGACACCGACTACTTCCTGCTGCCGGTTGCCTCGATCGACCGTCTGCTGCTCTGCTCCGACGGCGTCACCGGGATGATCGACGACGCCCGCATCGCCGAGGTCCTGGCCCGGGTCGAGGGAGCGCGCGAGGCCGCCGAGGAGCTGGTGGCCGCGGCGGTCGAGGCCGGCGGTCGGGACAACGCGACGGCCGTGGTCGTGGACGTGGTGGGCTGGCGGACCGAGCACCCGACCATGGCGACCCGATGACCGGCCGGATCCCCCTCAGAGGGTGCCGAGGATGTCGCTGCCGCGGTTGACGTGGAAGACCAGGCTGGTCTCGGCGTGCACGACGCCGCTGCGACCGGTCAGGTTGTCGAGCACGAAGTCCCGCAGGCGTTCCGGGGTGGCCGCGGCGACGTGGACCAGGAAGTCGTTGCCGCCGCTGATGTTGTAGGTCGCGATCACCCCGGGCAGCCGGGTGACCTCCTCGGCGAACGCGTCGACGTCGGCGCGCAGGTGCCCGGAGAACCGGATCGCCACCATGGCCTGCACCGGCAGCCCGACCCTGGCCAGGTCGACCTCGGCGATGACGCCGGTGACGATGCCGCGCTCGCGCAGTGAGCGCACCCGCGAGAGCGCCGTCGACTCGGCCACCCCGGCCGCCCTGGCCAGGGCCACGTTGGGGGTCCGGCCGTCGCGCAGGAGCAGCCCCACGACCACCCGGTCGACCTCGTCGAGCACCGGCCGCTCGCGGGGCGCCGGCCCCGGCGCGCGAGGGAGGGGGGTCTTCGACATCTCCCCAGCCTACGACCTCCGAAACCGCTGCTTCTTCGATCACCGGGATGAATCACGAAGAATCTGCGGGACTGTTGCTGTCTCTCGTCGAGAACCGCAACCTGAGGACATGACGCATCTCGACACGACCGCCGTCCACGTCGGCCGCGAGGACCTCGCCGGTCTCGGCGTGCACGTCCCGCCGATCGACCTCTCCACGACCTACCCGTTGCCGTCCCTGGCCAGCGGTGGGGAGGCCTACGAGAACCTGGCCACGGGTCAGCGGGCCGAGCCGGGAGCCTCGATGGTCTACCAGCGGCTCTGGAACCCCAACGTGGACCGCTTCGAACGCTCCGTCGCCGCCCTCGAGGCCTGTCCCGAGGCGGTCGCCTACGCCTCTGGCATGGCCGCACTCTCCGCGGTCCTGCTCGCCTCGGTCGCGGCCGGCAAGCCGCACGTCGTCGGGGTCCGCCCGCTGTACGGCGGCACCGACCACGTGCTTGCCTCCGGGCTGCTCTCCACCGAGGTGACCTGGGCGCACCCGGACCGGATCGCCGAGGCCGTCCGGCCCGACACCGGCCTGGTGGTCATGGAGACCCCGGCCAACCCGACGGTGGACCTCGTGGACATCGCGTCGGTCGTCGCCCAGGCCGGCGGCGTCCCCGTGCTGGTCGACAACACGTTCGCGACCCCGGTCCTCCAGCAGCCGGTCCACCACGGTGCGAGCCTCGTGCTGCACTCGGCGACCAAGTTCTTCGGCGGGCACGGCGACGCGATGGGCGGCGTGGTGGCGACGAGCCGGGAGTGGGCGGTGCGGCTTCGCCAGGTGCGTGCGGTGACCGGCGCGCTGCTGCACCCGCTCGGCGCCTACGAGCTGCACCGGGGGCTGCAGACCCTGCCGCTGCGGGTCCGGGCCCAGCAGGAGGGCGCGGCCACGCTCGCGGACCGGCTCAGCGGCCATCCCCGGGTGGCGAGGGTCCTCTACCCGGGCCTGAAGGAGTGCGACCCCGCCGGCCTTGTGGGCACCCAGATGTCCGGCCCCGGCAGCCTGCTCGCCTTCGAGCTGCGCGGTGGGTACGCCGCCGCGGCGGCCGCCGTCCAGCGCTGCGAGCTGATCACCCACGCCGTCTCGCTCGGCGGGGTGGACACCCTGGTCCAGCACCCGGCCGGGCTCACCCATCGCCCGGTCGCCGCCGAGGCCAGGCCCGACGACGCCCTGCTGCGGATCTCGGTCGGCCTCGAGGGTGTGGAGGACCTGTGGGACGAGCTCGAGCGCATCCTGTGGTGAGCTGACCCGGCTCGGGCGCGGCCGGGTGGAGCGGTACGGTCCACCCATGCCCGAGAGCGATGTCACGTCCCAGCCCGGCCAGAGCTCGTCCGGCCACAACCCTTCCGGCCACAGCTCCTCCGGCCAGACCCTCAGCGGCCGCTCGGCCCTCGTGACCGGCGGGGCCAGCGGCATCGGTGCCGCCGTCGCCGGCCGCCTGGCCGAGCTCGGCGCCCGGGTGACCGTGCTGGACCGCGACGGCGAGGGGGCCGAGCGGGTCGCCGCTGCGATCGGCGGGGCCGCCCGTCAGGTCGACCTGACCGACGCCGACGCGATCGCGGCCCTCGACCTGGAGGCCGACATCCTGGTCAACAACGCCGGGATCCAGCACGTCGCGCCGATCGAGGAGTTCGACCCGGCGATGTTCCGCCTCATCCAGCAGCTGATGCTCGAGGCGCCGTTCCTGCTCGCCCGCCGGCTGCTGCCCGGCATGTACGACCGGGGCTGGGGCCGGATCGTCCACGTCTCCAGCGTGCACGGGCACCGCGCCTCGCCGTTCAAGGCGGCCTACGTGAGCGCCAAGCACGGCCTCGAGGGGCTCTCCAAGGTGATCGCGCTGGAGGCCGCCGCCAAGGGCGTCACCAGCAACACCGTCTGCCCCGGCTACGTGCGCACCCCGCTCGTCGAGGGCCAGATCGCCGACCAGGCCCGGGCCCACGGGATCGCGGAGTCGGCGGTCGTCGACGACGTCCTGCTGGCCCGCACCCCCGTCAAGCGCCTCGTCGAGCCCGCCGAGGTCGCCGACATGGTCGGGTACCTCTGCGGGCCCACCGCCGCCTCGATCACCGGCTCCTCGTTCCTCCTCGACGGGGGCTGGACGGCCGCCTGAGCCCGGGCCCCGGCGTCCTGGGTAGGGCCCGCCTAGGCTGGGTGGGGATGGAGACCCCCCGACCCGCGCCCCTGCCCACGCAGACCTCGGTCTGGTACGTCAGCTACGGCTCGAACATGTCCTCGGAGCGGCTCGCCTGCTACCTCGAGGGCGGCTGCCCGCCCGGTGGCAGCCGTGCCAACCCCGGGGCCCACGACCCCAGCCCGCCGCGGCGCGACGTGCCGGTCGACCTGCCCGGCGCGCTGTACTTCGCGGGCGATTCGCCGCAGTGGGGCGGTGGCGTGGCCTTCTACGACCACGAGGCCACCGGACCCACCGCGGCCCGCGCCTACCTGGTCACCGCCGAGCAGTTCGCGGACATCGCCGCCCAGGAGATGTACCGGGTGCCGGAGCCGGGCGACCCGCTGGCCGAGGTCGTGCTCGGCGGCCTCGGCGGCGAGGGGTCACGCCACCACGTCGGCCCGGGGCGCTACGAGACGCTCGTCGAGGTCGGGCGGCGCGACGGGCTACCGATGCTGACCTTCACCTCGCCGCACGGCCGCGACGCCGTCGCGCACGCGGCTCCGTCGCCGGCCTACGTGGCGATGCTGGCCACCGGCCTGCGGGAGTCCCGCGGCTGGGGGCACGAGCGCGTCGAGGCCTACGTCGCGGGGCGGCTGGTAGGCCGTGACCCCGGTCACTAGGGTGCGGGCATGGAGTCCTACGCCGTCGGAGAGGCCACCCCCGCCCTGCTCGAGGAGACCATCGGGGCCAACCTCGGGCGGACCGTCGCGGCGCACCCGGACCGGGAGGCGCTGGTCGAGGTGGCCAGCGGTCGCCGCTGGACCTGGGCCGAGCTCGACCGCGAGGTGGACGCGCTGGCCCGGGGCCTGATCGGCGCCGGCCTCGAGAAGGGGGACCGCGCCGGCATCTGGGCACCCAACTGCGCGGAGTGGACGATGGTGCAGTACGCCACAGCCCGGGCCGGTGTGATCCTGGTGAACCTCAACCCGTCCTACCGCACCCACGAGCTGGCCTACGCCCTCGAGCAGAGCGGCGTGCGGCTGCTGTTCTCCGCCAGCGCGTTCCGCTCCAGCGACTACCGAGCGATGGTCGAGCAGGTGATGCCCGACCTGCCCGCCCTCGAGCGGGCGGTCTTCATCGACACCGACGACCTCGCCGCGCTGGTCCGGGAGGGGGAGCGGCTGGACGAGGGAGCGCTCGCCGCGCGGGCCGCCACGCTCGAGCCGGGCGACGCGATCAACATCCAGTACACCTCCGGGACCACCGGGCGCCCCAAGGGCGCGACCCTGAGCCACCGCAACCTGCTCAACAACGGCTACCTGACCACCGAGCTGATCAACTTCACCGAGCAGGACCGGCTCTGCATCCCGGTGCCGTTCTACCACTGCTTCGGGATGGTGATGGCCAACCTCGGCTGCTCCACCCACGGCGCCACGATGGTGATCCCGGCGCCCGGCTTCGACGCCGAGACGACGATGCGCACGGTGGCCGAGGAGCGCTGCACCGGCCTGTACGGCGTGCCGACGATGTTCATCGCCATGCACCACCACCCGACCTTCGCCGAGCACGACTTCTCCTCGCTGCGCACCGGGATCATGGCCGGCTCGATCTGCCCGGTCGAGGTGATGAAGCGCTGCGTCGAGGACATGCACATGCACGAGTTCTCGATCGCCTACGGCATGACCGAGACCAGCCCGGTCTCGTGCCAGACCCGCGCGGACGACGACTTCGAGCGGCGTACCGCGACCATCGGTCGCGTCCACCCGCACGTCGAGATCAAGATCGTGGACCCGGTCACCGGACAGACCGTCGAGCGCGGCCGGCCCGGTGAGTTCTGCACGCGCGGCTACTCGGTGATGCTCGGCTACTGGGACGACCCGGAGAAGACCGCCGAGACCGTCGACGCGGACGGCTGGATGCACACCGGCGACCTCGCCGAGATGCGCGAGGACGGCTACTGCAACATCGTCGGGCGGATCAAGGACATGGTGATCCGTGGCGGGGAGAACATCTACCCGCGCGAGATCGAGGAGTTCCTCTACGCCCACCCGGACATCGAGGACGTCCAGGTGATCGGGGTCCCCGACGAGAAGTACGGCGAGGAGCTCTGCGCCTGGATCCGGATGCGTGACGGGGCGGCCCCGCTCGACGCGGCCGCCGTCCGCGCCTACGCCGACGGCCGGCTCGCGCACTACAAGATCCCGCGCTACGTGCTCGTCGTCGAGGAGTTCCCGATGACCGTCACCGGCAAGATCCGCAAGGTCCAGATGCGTGAGGAGACCACTCGCGAGCTCGGCCTGTAGCCGAGGCGGCGCAGATGTGCCGCCACCACCCGCCGAGGCGGCGCAGATGTGCCCGGCTCAGCGGCTGATCAGCACCGGGATCCGGGTGCGGGTGCCGTTGGCGGCGCGCCAGGTGACCGCGCCGTCGTCGAGCGGCCCTGCCTGCGGGGAGCCGCTCACCGTGACCGTGAACCGGGCCCGCTCTCCGGGCGCCAGCCGGACGGCGGCGGGGGCCACCTGCACCCGGTGACGCTCGAATCCGGTCGCACGGGAGGAGAAGTACATGGTGCGGCGCCCGACGTTCGTGACGGTGCGCCCGGCTCGGGTGCGGCCGTCGGCGAGCAGCAGGGAGGGCGTGTTGAGGTCGTCGCGGGTGCCGGTGAGCCAGGCGCGGTACGCCGTCGGGTCGATCCGGTAGGCCAGGCCCGGGGTGGCGGCGCGCCCGGTCCGCAGGCGGCCGGCGCCGACCCGCAGCGCGGCTACGTCGGGCACCCGGCCCGCCGTGGTGGCGAGCGCGGAGCGCACGACGTCGGCCGGCCACCCGTGGCGGCTGAGCAGCACGGCGGCGGCGCCGCTGGTGCGGGCGGCTGCGACCGAGGTGCCGGAGGCGAAGTCCCACCGGGTGCTGCGTACGGACGGCGGCACCGCCCCCAGGACGCCCACCGCCGGACCGACCAGGTCGGGCTTGAGGACGCCGGCGGTCGGGTCGCCGCTCGGGGTGAAGACGGCGGCGCGCACGGGCCCGCGCCCGACCCCGAGCGGTCGGAGGCTGGCGCGGCCGCGCGGGTGCTCGGCCAGCCAGCGCCGCAGGGTCAGTGCCGCCGTCCGGTTCAGGTGCACGGTCGGGACGCTGTGGAAGTCGGCGTCCGTGGGGCCGGGAACGGTGTTGGCCAGGATCATGCCGGCGCCGTCCGCCCGGTCGACGGCCGCCGACTTGTCGACGCGACCGATGCTGCCGCGCTCGCAGAGGACGATCGCACCGGCGACGCGCGCGGCGTCGAGGCTGCCGGGGGTGCACACCCGCGCCGCGCTGCGCGAGGAGTCGGGGGCGGCGACGTCGCCGCCGGCGACGACCCGCGCGGACGCCGTGCCGGCGGTGGAGGCCATCGCGCCGTCCAGCCCCGTGCCGTCGCCCAGGCGGACCCGGCCGCGACGGAGCGGCCCGGTGGTGCCGCCCACCGTGGTCACCCACGGACCGGGGTGCGCGGCGAAGGAGCGGGCGCCACCGTTGCCGGCGGCGCCGACGACCACGATGCCGGCCTCCCCGGCCCCGAGCAGCGCGCGCTCCACGGTGTCGAAGGTGGCGGGACCGCCCACGGAGAGGTTGAGGACGTCGACGCGGTCGCGCACCGCCGCGTCGACGGCGCTGACCAGGTCGGCGGTGGAGCAGCCGTCGTCAGCCGGGTCGGGGGCCGTCCAGCACGCCTTGTACGCCGCGACCCGGGCCTGGGGTGCGACCCCGCCGTAGCTGCCGAGGCGCTGGTCGTTGACCTGCACGGAAACGCGCGCGTTGCCGGCCGCGATCGACGCCACCTGGGTGCCGTGCCCCTCGTCGTCGCGCGCCGAGAGCGACGAGCTGCTGCGCACGCGGGTGGCGCCGAAGCCGTCCACGAACCAGCGTGCGCCGACGAGCTTGCCGTTGCAGCTGCCGGCGGGCCAGTCCGCCCCGGCCGCGCAGGCACCGCGGAAGTCGCGCGGGCGTCGGCCCAGCCCCGGCACGTTGGAGAACAACGGGCTCTCGGGCCAGATGCCGGAGTCGACGACGCCGATCACGGTGCCGGCGCCCCCGCGCGCCTGTCCCAGACCGGTCAGGCCGCGACCAGTCAGGCCGCGGCCCGCGGTGGGCGCGGCCGCCAGCCGTCGCCGCTCCTGGCGCTCGACCAGCGCGACGGTCGGGGTCCGGGCGAGCTCGGCGGCCTGGGTGGGCCGCAACCGGACGGCGAAACCGTTCAGCGCGGTGGTCCAGCGGTAGACCGGCTCGGGTGCCGCGACGGCGGCGAGCGCGAGGTCCTGCTCGCGGCGCAGGCTCAGCGCGGTGACGGGCGTCGGGAGCGGTCCGCGGTAGCCGGAGGTGCCCGGCCCGTCCAGCGTGACCAGGTAGAGCTCGGGGGCGGGCCGGGCACCGGCCACCCGGACGCCGTCCGCGGCCGTCGCGACCGACGTGGCGGGCAGGGTCCCGACGCCGAGACCGACGAGGAGAGCCAGTGTGAGGGCGGCCCGGCGTACGCCGTGGCTCGTCGTGCCTCGCAGCACCGTCCTCACCTCCGTCCCGTCGTGCCGATGGTTCCCGGAGCGCCCGGGACGCGTCCATTCTGACGCACGGCGGATCAGCGTGACAGGCGATTGGTCCGCGCGCCAGCCCCTGCCTACGCTGGGCCCATGTCCGCCGTCGCCCCACTGCCGTCCCTGGTGGTCGGGTTCGACCTCGACATGACCCTGATCGACACCGTGCCGGGCTTCGGTGCGACGCTGCGCGTGCTCGGCGCCGAGCTCGGGGTGGAGCTCCCCGTCGCGCAGATGACCGCGGTGCTCGGCCCGCCGCTCGACGCGGTGCTCGCCGGCCACCTCGCCGAGGACGCGATCGCCCCGGCCGGCGACCGGTTCCGGGCGCTCTACCCGGACCACGCGATCGTGCCGGTGCCGGCGCTGCCCGGCGCCCACGCTGCGCTGGCGGCGGTGCGCGCCCACCGAGGCCGCGTCGTGGTGGTGACCGGGAAGTACCCCGCCAACGCCCTGCTCCACGTCGAGCACCTCGGCCTCGACATCGACCACCTCGAGGGGTGGGTGTGGGGCGTCGGCAAGGCCGACGCGCTGCGCCGCGAGGGCGCGTCGATCTACGTCGGCGACCACGTGCACGACGTCGAGGGCGCCCGGGCCGCCGGCGTCCTGAGCGTCTCCGTGCTGACCGGCGGCTGCACCCGCGAGGAGCTGCTGGCGGCCGGCACCGACGTCGTCCTCGACGACCTCGAGCAGTTCCCGGCCTGGCTCGAGGAGCACCTGCTCGTACTGCGGCTCGACGCGCTCGAGCGCGACCTGCGCGCGCGCGGATCGCTGCTGGTGGCCTACAGCGGCGGGGCCGACAGCGCCTTCCTGCTGGCCGCGGCGGTGCGGGCGGTCGGCGCGGACCGGGTGGCGGCCGGCACCGGCTACTCCGACTCGCTGCCGCAGGTCGAGCGTGACCCGGCCCGGGAGTACGCCGAGGCGCTCGGCGTCGCGGTGCACACGCCGCGCACCCACGAGATGGAGCGGGAGGGCTACCGCGCCAACGCCGGCGACCGCTGCTTCTTCTGCAAGGCCGAGCTGATCGACGTCCTCGCCCCGCTGGCCGAGGAGCTCGACCTGGCCCACGTCGCCACCGGCACGAACGCCGACGACGCGGTGGCCGGCTTCCGCCCGGGCATCCGTGCGGCCGCCGAGCGCGGGGCGATCACCCCGCTGCGCGACGCCGGGCTGACCAAGGCACAGATCCGCGAGGCCTCGCGCCGCTGGGGGTTGCCGACCTGGGACAAGCCGGCCGCGGCGTGCCTGTCCTCCCGGGTGGCCTACGGCATCGAGGTCACGCCGCACCGGCTGGCCCGCGTCGAGCGCGCCGAGGCCGCGGTGCGAGCCGAGCTCGCCGGCGCCGGGGTGGCGGTGCGCGACCTGCGGGTGCGCGACCTGGGGGAGCGGGCGTCGCTCGAGGTGGACGCCGACCTGCTGGGCGGCGTCCTCGCGCCGGGCACGGCGCTCGGCGACCGGGTGGTGGACGCGGTGCGACGCTGCGGCTTCGCGCAGGCCGGCCTCGACCCTCGCGGGTTCCGCTCCGGCTCGCTCAACGACGCGCTGCGCTGAGGCCCCGGCTCGGTCAACCCGATGGCGGCGGGGCGGGCCGCGGCCCTAGGCTGTGCCGTCGCAGCGGCACCGGGCCTGCGTGCGACGAGGGGAAGGTGCGAGACGTGCCCACTGGCAAGGTGAAGTGGTACGACGCCGAGAAGGGGTTCGGGTTCCTGTCCCAGGAGGGCGGGGACGACGTCTACGTGCGCGCCGAGGCGCTTCCCGAGGGCACCGCGTCGCTCAAGGCGGGCACCCGCGTGGAGTTCGGGATCGCCCAGGGCCGCCGCGGCGAGCAGGCGCTCCAGGTGCGCGTCCTCGAGGCGAAGGCGTCGGTCTCGCGCAACCAGTCGCACGCCCGCCGCAAGCGTCCCGAGGAGATGGTCCCCATCGTCGAGGACCTGATCACGCTGCTCGACGGTGTCGGCGAGGGCTACCGCCACGGGCGGCACCCGGACGCCCGGACGGCGGCGCCGACCGCGAAGCTGCTGCGCGCGCTGGCCGACGAGCTCGAGCTCTAGCGGCTCAGGCCGCTGCCGTGTCGGCGATCGGCCCGGAGCGGTGCACCAGCACGAAGACGCACCACAGGGCCAGCACCCCGGCGACCACCCCGAGGCCCAGGCGGGGCATCAGCGGCATCGCGATGCCGAGGAACCCGCCGACCACCCAGGCCAGCTGCAGGGTGGTGTCGGAGCGCGCGAACGCGCTGGACTGCACCCGCGCGGGCACGTCGCGCTGGATGGTCGAGTCGAGGGCCAGCTTGGCCAGCGACTGGGCCAGTCCGGCGGTGAGGCCGAGCAGGCCCAGCACGACCACGCCGTAGAAGAGCGCCGAGACCAGCACGACGACCGCGTCGGCGACCAGGGCGACCACCACCAGCACGGACGGGCTCAGCCGCTTCAGCTGGGAGCCGAGGAAGATCCCGGCCGCGTTGCCGAGACCGGCCCCGCCCAGCACGATCCCCAGCAGCACCTCGGTGCGCCACTCGCCGATCGGGTTCTCGCGCAGCAGGAACGCCATGAACATGATCAGGAAGCCCGACAGGAACCGCGGCCCGGCGTTCGCGAGCAGGGCGAAGGCCACGCCGGCCGGCACCGGGGAGCGGGGGCGCCGCGCCGTGGTGGGCATCGCCGTGGTGCCGCTGGGGCCGGGCCCGAGGGCGATCGGGATCTCGCCGAGGCTGCTGTCCACCCGGGCCGGCAGCAGGATCGCGAGCACGGTCGCGACCACGAACAGCACGAAGGCGTAGCGCAGCGACCACTCGGCGCCGAAGGCGGAGGCGCCGATGGCCAGCGGGGCGGAGACCGCGGCGCCGACCAGGCCGGCCAGCGAGATCCGGGCGTTGGCCTTGACCAGCGTGAAGCTGCCCGGCACCAGCCGGGGGACGGCGGCCGCGCGGGTCACGCCGTACGCCTTCGACGCGACGAGGACGCCGAGCGCGGCAGGGAACAGCAGCGTCGATCCGGTCACCACGGCGGAGGCCAGCACCCAGCACAGGAACGCCCGCAGCGCCATGCTCGCGCCCATCGCCCAGCGGCGGCCGTGGCTGAACCGGTCCAGGAACGGACCGATCAACGGCGCGACGATCGCGAACGGCAGCATCGTCAGGCCGAGGAACAGGGCGACCTGTCCGCGGGCCTCCCCGGTGGGGACCTGGAAGAACAGGGTGCCGGCCAGGGAGATGGCCACGGCGGCGTCACCGGCGGCGTTGAAGACGTGCATCTCGATCAGGCGGGAGAGCCCCGAGGCGCCGGCCCCCTCGGCACGGGCCGCCCGCCTGGCCTGGCGCACGGTGTAGCCGCCGGCCCGGCCGGTGGCCGAGGCCGCTCGCCGCACGCCGCGGCCGCTGGCGCGGGCCCCGGCGCCCAGCTTCTGGGCCAGCCCGTGTCCCAGCCCGTGTCCCCGCCCGTGTCCGTGTCCCCGGCCCGAGCGGGCGCCGGACGAGCCGCCGGACGAGCCGCCCGAGGAATTGCCGGAGGAGTCACCGGACCGAGGGCCGGTCGGGTTCCGGCCCCCGGTGGAGGCGTGCGGCCTCGGGCTGGTCATGCCCCCCATCCTGCCCCGTGCGACCCCCCGGCGGGAGGCGGACACGGCGTCGGGGTGGACACCCGACCTGACAGCCCGGGGGAGCATGGGTCATGATTTCACCGTGATGACCTCCGTGCGTGCCAAGCCCGACTCCGCCGCCGTCGCCGCGGTGGACGCGGCCCGGGCGGCGCTGGTCGCCGAGGTCGACCCCGCCGACGTCGGCGAGCACCTCGGCCACGTCGTCGAGGGCGAGCGGGTCGTCACGCATCTCTTCGCCTGCACGCGCACCGGGTACGTCGGGTGGCGCTGGTCGGTGACCGTGGCCAGGGCCTCGCGCCAGAAGGCCGTGACGGTCGACGAGGTCGTGCTGATCCCCGGTGACGACGCGATCGTCGCGCCGCCCTGGGTGCCGTACCGGGAGCGGATCATGCCGGGTGACCTCTCCCCGGGCGACATGCTCCCGGTGGAGGAGGACGACCCGCGGCTGGTGCCGACGTACTCCTACGGAGACGACCCGCTCGACACCGACGACCGGGCACAGGTCCGTGCGGTCGCCGCCGACCTCGGTCTGGGCCGCGTGCGCACGCTCTCGCCGGAGGGCCGCGACCTCGCCGCCCAGCGCTGGTACGACGGGGACGCCGGCCCGGCCTCGCCGATCGCGCAGTCGGCGCCCGACTCCTGCACCTCGTGCGGCTTCCTGATGCGCGTCAACGGGCCGCTCGCGGAGATGTTCGGCGTCTGCGCCAACGGCGACGCCAACGACGACGGCCGCGTGGTCTCGCTCGACCACGGCTGCGGCGCCCACTCCGAGGTGCAGCTGGCCAAGAAGCACGAGCCCCTGCCGCTGCCCGAGCCGGTCGTCGACACGATCAGCGACGACGAGGTCGAGAGCTTCTGATCCAGGTGGCTCAGTCGGTCGCGGCCGACAGCAGCCACACGGCGTACTCGTCGCCGGCGGGGTGCAGCTCGTAGGAGCCGGCCCGCAGGTCGACCCGCAGGCCCGCCGCCTCGACGTCCGCCACGAACTCGTCGAGCGGGTAGCGGCGCGCCGCGGCCGGGCCCCCGCGCAGGTGGAAGCCCGCCAGCACCCGCCCGCCCGGGGCGAGCATCGAGGCGAGGTGCGCCAGGACCTGCCGCTCGGTGCCCTCGGCCAGGAAGACCAGCACGTTGCCGACGCACACCAGCAGGTCGAACTCCGTCGGGTGTCCGTGCGCGGCGAGAGTCGCGGCGTCCAGGGCCAGTACGTCGCGAGGGATGACCTCGAGGTGGGGGTAGGTGGCGCGGCTCTGCTCGACGAGCTCGGCGTCCGGCTCGACGGCGACGACCTCGTGGCCGCGGGCGGCCAGCGCGGCGGCCACCCGGCCCATGCCGGAGCCGACGTCGAGGATCCGCGCGCCCCGGGGGACGAGCGTGTCGGCGAGCCGGGCCTCGCCGTCGACGTCCCGGCCGGTGGCGACGAGGTCGGCGAACGTCGTGGCGTAGCCGCCCCGGGAGGCCCCGGCCCGGGCCCACCTGGTGGGTGGGGGTCCGGGTGCGGTGGCGCGGTCCGCCGTCGGTTCAGCCGGCACGCTGGACCTCGCGGGCCTTGCGGTGCCTCCGGCAGTACTCGAGACCGAGCAGACCGAGGCCGAAGCCGGCCAGGCACGTCCACAGCCACCAGGTGCGGCCGGCCTCCTCGAGACGGCCGTAGAACGGCAGCAGCGCCAGGAAGGCGACCAGCCACAGGCCGATCCCGACCTCGACGGTGCGGATGCCGTCCACGTCGAGGGGCGCCACGTCGGCGACGATGAAGGTGCGGTTGCCGATCTCGTGCTGTCCCGGCTGCTCGTCGCGGAGGTCCACCCGGGACACGCTAGTCCAGTGCCCGGCGGCCGGCGACCGGCGGCCGGCGACCAGCAGGCGGGCGGCACCGGCCCGCCGCCGGGCCTCTGCCAAAATGCCCGCGTGAGCAACCAGAGCGAGACCGGCACCACGACCGGCACCAGCACTCCTCGCCGTCGCGGGGTCGACGGCTTCTTCAAGATCACCGAGCGGGGGTCGAGCGTCGGGCGGGAGGTCCGCGGCGGCGTCGTGACGTTCCTGACGATGGCCTACATCATCGTCCTGAACCCGATCATCCTGCTCCAGGGCAAGGACATGGACGGCGAGCTGCTGGGCGGCGGCAACTTCGCGGCCATCGCGGCGGCGACGGCGCTGGCCGCGGGCGTGCTGACGATCCTGATGGGTGTCGTGGCGAACTACCCGCTGGCGTTGGCCACGGGCCTGGGCCTGAACGCGTTCGTGACGTTCTCGATCGCCAGCCAGATGACCTGGGCCGACGCCATGGGCCTGGTGGTCCTCGAGGGCCTGGTCATCCTGGTGCTGGTGCTGACCGGCTTTCGCGAGGCCGTCTTCCGTGCGGTTCCGGCGCAGCTCAAGGTCGCGATCTCGGTGGGCATCGGCCTCTTCATCGCCCTGATCGGCCTCGTCGACTCCGGTTTCGTGCGCCGTACCGGCGTCGGCCCGGTGCCCGTCGAGCTCGGCATCGGCGGCCAGCTCCAGGGCTGGCCGGTGCTGGTCTTCGCGGTCGGCCTGGTGCTGGTGATCGGGCTCTACGTCGCGGGGGTGCGCGGCGCGATCCTGATCTCGATCCTGGTGACCACGCTGCTGGCGATCGTGGTGGAGAAGGTCGCGCAGGTCGGTCCGACCTTCACCGCGGACGGCGTGAACCCCAAGGGCTGGAACCTCAACGTGCCGGCGTTCCCCAGCAAGGTCGTCGAGCTGCCGGACTTCGGTCTGGTGGGCGACTTCAACCTGCTCGGATCCTGGCAGAACGCCGGCGTGGTCACCACCGTGCTGTTCATCTTCACGCTGCTCCTCGCCGACTTCTTCGACACCATGGGCACGATGACGGCCATCGGCGCCGAGGCCGGGCTGCTCGACGCCGACGGCAACCCCCCGAACACCAAGCGGATCCTGATCGTCGACTCGATCGCCGCTGCGGCCGGCGGCGCGGCCGGCGTGTCGAGCAACACCTCGTACATCGAGTCCGCCTCGGGCGTCGCGGAGGGGGCGCGCACCGGCCTGGCCAGCGTCGTCACCGGTGTGCTGTTCCTGCTGGCGACGCTGTTCGCGCCGGTGGTCGAGGTGATCCCGAACGAGGCGGCCGTCCCCGCGCTGGTGCTGGTGGGCTTCCTGATGATGCAGCAGGTGCGCGGCATCGACTGGGACGACCTGGAGATCGCGATCCCGGCGTTCCTCACGATCGTGCTGATGCCGTTCACCTACTCGATCTCGGTGGGCATCGGTGCCGGCTTCCTGTCCTTCGTGCTGATCAAGGTGGTCCGCGGCAAGGTCGGCGCCGTCCACCCGCTGATGTGGGGGATCGCGGTGCTCTTCGTCCTGTACTTCGCCATCTCCCCGATCACCGCCTGGCTGAGCTGACCGAGGCGGCGCAGATGCGCCGCCAAAACCCGCCGAGTCGGCGCAGATGATCCCTCCCACGGGGCCATCTGCGCCGACTCGGCCGCATCTGGGGGCCCAACGGCGCCGACTCGGCACTCCCGGAATAGTTAGCGTGGGTAACTAGTTATGCATCACGAGATGCCCACCGTGGAAGAAGTTGCCCGCACCGACGCCGGACTGGCCGCCGAGCTCCGCCTGTCCGTGATGCGCCTGCGCCGGCGACTCGCCGTCGAGCGGCACCCCGACAACGAGCTGAGCCTCGGCGCCATGGCCGTGCTGGGGGCGCTCCACCGCAACGGGGACCTCACCATCGGTGAGCTGGCCCAGCACGAGCACGTGCAGCCGCCGAGCATGACCCGCACCGTCAACTGCCTCGAACGCGACGGGTACGTCGCCCGGCGCCCCCACGAGCGCGACGGCCGCCAGGTGCTGGTGGTGCTCCGCGAGAGCGGCCGCGCAACCGTGCTGGCCGACCGGGTCCGGCGCGACGCCTGGCTCGCCCGGTGCCTGCGCGAGCTGAATCCGCAGGAGCGGGCCGTGCTGCGCAGCGCCGCACCCCTGCTCGAACGACTTGCCCAGAAGGACTGACCAGAGCTGAGTTCCACACCGTGAGCCCCACCTTCCGCTCGCTGGCGAACGCCAACTACCGCCGCTACGCCGCCGGCGGAATCGTCTCCAACGTCGGCACCTGGATGCAGCGCGTCGCCCAGGACTGGATGGTCCTGCAGCTGACCGGCAACAGCGGCACCGCGATCGGGATCACCACTGGGCTGCAGTTCCTGCCGTTCCTGGTGCTCTCCCCGTTCGCGGGGGTCATCGCCGACCGGATCCCCAAGCGTCGCCTGCTGCAGCTGACCAACGCCGGGATGGCCCTGCCCGCGATCGTGCTGGGCCTGCTCGCCGTCACCGGCCAGGTCCAGATCTGGCACGTCTACGTGCTCGCGCTGGTGCTCGGGGTCGCGGCCGCCTTCGACGCCCCCGCCCGGCAGTCGTTCGTCTCCGAGCTCGTCGATCCCGAGGACCTCACCAACGCGGTGGGCCTCAACTCGGCGAGCTTCAACGCGGCGCGCATCGTGGGACCGGCCGTCGCCGGCCTGCTGATCGCCGTCCTCGGTGGCGGCGTCCCGGCGACCGGCTGGGTGATCCTGGCCAACGGCCTGAGCTACGCGGCACCGATCCTCACCCTGCGCGCCCTCGACGTCAGCCGGATCGTCTCGCCCCTGCTGGTGCGGCGCGAGCCCGGCCAGATCCGCGCCGGCGTGGCCTACGTGCGCGGTCGCCCGGACCTCGTGCTCATCCTCGGCATCGTCTTCTTCACCGGCACCTTCGGCCTCAACTTCCAGATGACCTCGGCGCTGATGGCCACGCAGGTCTTCGACAAGGGCCCGACGGAGTACGGCCTGCTCGGCACCTTCATGGCGGTCGGCTCGCTGACCGGGTCCCTGGTCGCGGCCCGCCGCACCCGGGTCCGGCTGCGGCTGGTGGTCGGCGCCGCGGTGGCGTTCGGAGCGCTCGAGATGCTCTCCGGCGTGCTGCCGTCGTACCTGTGGTTCGCTCTGCTCTGCCCCCTGCTCGGGCTCACCGCGCTGACCATGATCACCAGCGCGAACGCCTACATGCAGCTGAACACCACCGGAGGCATGCGCGGCCGGGTGATGGCGCTCTACATGATGATCTTCATCGGCGGGACGCCCCTGGGCGCACCGTTCATCGGCTGGATCGGAGAGGCGTACGGCGCCCGCTGGACGCTGCTGGTGGGAGGCGCGCTCACGATCCTCGGCACCGGGCTGGCCAGCGCCCACTTCCTGAGGGGTCGGCGCGTTTTGACCGCCGCTCAGGCACCGAGTAATCTCGTTCCTCGTGTCTGGGACAGCCAGACCGTTGCGCGTGTTCACCAGGCCTCCGACTGATCCGCAGCCCCGCGAGGGGGTGCCAGCAGAGCCCGGACACGCACCACAGGCACACGGCTCAGAGCAGCATCATCGTGCCCGGCAGAGCGCTGGGTTCTGACTAGAAGACAAGAAGGGGAACCACCAGGTGCCCACGATTAACCAGCTGGTCCGCAAGGGCCGCCAGGACAAGGTGTCCAAGAACAAGACGCCTGCCCTCAAGGGTTCGCCCCAGCGACGCGGTGTCTGCACCCGCGTCTACACGACCACCCCGAAGAAGCCGAACTCCGCCCTCCGCAAGGTCGCCCGCGTGCGCCTGTCGAGCGGCGTCGAGGTCACCGCCTACATCCCGGGTGTCGGCCACAACCTCCAGGAGCACTCGATCGTGCTCGTCCGCGGCGGTCGCGTGAAGGACCTGCCCGGTGTTCGCTACAAGATCATCCGCGGCACGCTCGACACGCAGGGCGTGAAGAACCGCAAGCAGGCACGCAGCCTGTACGGCGCCAAGAAGGAGAAGAGCTGATATGCCGCGCAAGGGTCCCGCTCCCAAGCGGCCTGTCGACGTCGACCCGGTGTACGGGTCGCAGCTGGTCACCCAGCTCGTCTCCAAGGTCCTCATGGACGGCAAGAAGCAGGTTGCTCAACGCATCGTCTACACGGCGCTCGAGGGCTGCCGCGAGAAGACCGGCACCGACCCGGTCGTCACGCTCAAGCGTGCGCTCGACAACGTGAAGCCGGCCCTGGAGGTCAAGTCCCGCCGCGTCGGCGGTGCGACCTACCAGGTCCCGATCGAGGTCAAGGGCCCCCGCAGCACCACGCTGGCGCTGCGCTGGCTCGTCGGGTACGCCGCGGACCGTCGTGAGAAGACGATGGCCGACCGCCTGATGAACGAGATCCTCGACGCCTCCAACGGCCTCGGTGCCGCTGTGAAGAAGCGCGAGGACACGCACAAGATGGCCGAGTCCAACAAGGCCTTCGCGCACTACCGCTGGTGACCACGAGCGGGAGCGGCGTACGTCGCTCCCGCCCCCACCGCACATCTCCGACTTTCTAAGGAACGCTGACACAGTGGCCGTCGACATCACCACGGACCTCAACCAGGTCCGCAACATCGGCATCATGGCGCACATCGACGCCGGTAAGACCACCACCACCGAGCGGATCCTGTTCTACACCGGTATCTCCTACAAGATCGGTGAGGTCCACGACGGCGCGGCCGTCATGGACTGGATGGAGCAGGAGCAGGAGCGCGGCATCACGATCACGTCCGCCGCGACCACCTGCTGGTGGAAGGACCACCAGATCAACATCATCGACACCCCCGGGCACGTGGACTTCACCGCCGAGGTCGAGCGCTCGCTGCGCGTCCTCGACGGTGCCGTCGCCGTGTTCGACGGTGTGGCCGGTGTCGAGCCGCAGACGATGACGGTGTGGCGCCAGGCGAACAAGTACTCCGTGCCGCGGATGTGCTTCGTCAACAAGCTGGACCGCACCGGCGCGGACTTCTTCCGCTGTGTCGACATGATGGTCGAGCGCCTCAACTCCACCCCGCTGGTCCTCCAGCTCCCGATCGGCGCCGAGAGCGACTTCCTCGGTGTCGTCGACCTGGTCGGCATGCGCGCGCTGACCTGGCGCGGCGAGACCACGATGGGTGAGGACTACACCGTCGAGGAGATCCCGGCCGACCTGGCCGAGCAGGCTGCGGAGTACCGCGAGAAGCTGCTCGAGACGCTGGCCGACGCCGACGACGCGATCATGGAGAAGTTCCTCGACGAGGGCGAGTTCTCCGTCGAGGAGCTCGAGGCCGCGATCCGTCGCGCCACCCTGGCCGACAAGATCAACCCGGTGCTGTGCGGCACGGCGTTCAAGAACAAGGGCGTTCAGCCCCTGCTCGACGCGGTCGTCAAGTACCTGCCCTCGCCGCTGGACATCGAGGGCATCGTCGGCCACTCCGTCAAGGACGAGAGCGTCGAGGTCATCCGCAAGCCCTCCGACGACGAGCCGTTCTCCGGCCTGGCCTACAAGATCGCCTCCGACCCGCACCTCGGCAAGCTGATCTACGTCCGGGTCTACTCGGGCAAGCTCTCCGCCGGCGCGACCGTGGTCAACTCGGTCAACGGCCGCAAGGAGCGGATCGGCAAGGTCTACCAGATGCACGCGAACAAGCGTGAGGAGATCGCGTCGGTCGGCGCCGGCCAGATCGTGGCCGTGATGGGTCTCAAGGACACCAAGACCGGTCACACCCTGTCCGACCCGCAGCACCAGGTCATCCTCGAGTCGATGACGTTCCCGGCCCCGGTCATCGAGGTCGCGATCGAGCCGAAGACGAAGAGCGACCAGGAGAAGCTGGGCATGGCGATCCAGCGCCTCTCCGACGAGGACCCGACCTTCACGGTCAAGTCCGACGAGGAGACCGGCCAGACGATCATCGCCGGCATGGGCGAGCTCCACCTGGAGATCCTGGTCGACCGGATGAAGCGCGAGTTCCGCGTCGAGGCCACCGTCGGCAAGCCCCAGGTCGCCTACCGCGAGACCCTCCGCAAGGAGGTCAAGAACCACAGCTACACGCACAAGAAGCAGACCGGTGGTTCGGGCCAGTTCGCGAAGGTCGTCATCTCCCTCGGGCCGAACATCGACCCGGAGACGGGGACCGGCGGCGGCTACGTCTTCGAGAACAACGTCTCCGGTGGCCGGATCCCGCGGGAGTACATCCCCTCGGTGGACGCCGGCGGCCAGGACGCCCTCGAGTTCGGCGTGCTCGCCGGCTACCCGATGGTGGACGTGAAGTTCAGCCTCGAGGACGGCGCCTACCACGACGTCGACTCCTCCGAGCTGGCCTTCAAGATCGCCGGGAACCAGGCCTTCAAGGAGGCCGCCCGCATGGCCAAGCCGGTCCTGCTCGAGCCGATGTTCGCCGTCGAGGTCACGACGCCCGAGAGCTTCCTGGGCACCGTGATCGGTGACATCAACAGTCGTCGGGGCCAGATCCAGGCACAGGAGGAGCGTCACGGTGACATGGTCATCAACGCCCTCGTGCCGCTGTCCGAGATGTTCGGGTACGTTGGCGACCTGAGGTCCAAGACCTCTGGGCAGGCTTCGTACTCGATGGAGTTCGACTCGTACGCCGAGGTTCCTTCGAACATCGCCGACGAGATCATCAAGAAGGTTCGCGGCGAGTAGCGCCCTGCGCCCCCCGGCGCGAACCTCGGCACCACCCACACGTACGAGTCAAGTAACAACACACCAGGAGGAGCCCCAGTGGCTAAGGCGAAGTTCGAGCGGACCAAGCCGCACGTCAACATCGGCACCATTGGTCACATCGACCACGGTAAGACGACGCTGACCGCAGCGATCACGAAGGTGCTGCACGACAAGTACCCCAACCTGAACGCCGCTTCGGCGTTCGACGAGATCGACAAGGCTCCCGAGGAGCGTCAGCGCGGCATCACGATCTCCATCGCGCACGTCGAGTACCAGACGGAGGCGCGGCACTACGCGCACGTCGACTGCCCCGGTCACGCCGACTACATCAAGAACATGATCACCGGCGCGGCCCAGATGGACGGCGCGATCCTCGTGGTCGCCGCCACCGACGGTCCGATGCCGCAGACGCGTGAGCACGTGCTGCTCGCCCGCCAGGTCGGCGTCCCCGCCCTGGTCGTGGCGCTCAACAAGTGCGACATGGTCGACGACGAGGAGCTCATCGAGCTCGTCGAGATGGAGGTGCGCGAGCTCCTCTCCGAGTACGAGTTCGACGGCGACGACATCCCCGTCGTCCGCGTGGCTGCCTTCCCGGCGCTCCAGGGCGACGAGAAGTGGGGCGAGTCGATCATCGAGCTGATGAACGCCGTCGACGAGGCCATCCCGACCCCGGCCCGTGAGACGGACAAGCCGTTCCTCATGCCCGTCGAGGACGTCTTCACGATCACCGGTCGCGGCACGGTCATCACCGGTCGCATCGAGCGTGGCATCGTCAAGGTGAACGAGGAGGTCGAGATCATCGGCATCCGCGAGAAGTCGCAGAAGTCGACGGTCACCGGCGTCGAGATGTTCCGCAAGCTGCTCGACGAGGGCCAGGCCGGCGAGAACGTCGGTCTCCTGCTTCGTGGCACCAAGCGCGAGGACATCGAGCGCGGCATGGTCGTCATCAAGCCGGGCACCACGACCCCGCACACCAACTTCGACGCCTCGGTCTACATCCTGTCGAAGGAGGAGGGCGGCCGCCACACGCCGTTCTTCAACAACTACCGCCCGCAGTTCTACTTCCGCACCACGGACGTGACCGGCGTCGTGACCCTCCCCGAGGGCACCGAGATGGTCATGCCCGGTGACAACACGGAAATGGCCGTTGAGCTGATCCAGCCCATCGCCATGGAAGAGGGCCTGCGCTTCGCGATCCGTGAGGGTGGCCGCACCGTCGGTGCCGGCCGCGTCACCAAGATCACCAAGTGATCCCCGCTGGTCGCTGACCAGCTGCACAGCCAGGACGACCCCGGACCTCGGTCCGGGGTCGTCCTGCGTCTGCGGCCACCCGCCGGGGGGACCGCGTGGCCGGACCGGTCCGGCCGGACCGGACCGTCCAGAGAAGGATGACCCCATGAACGACGAGCAGGTGCGTCCGCCCCGGCCGCACGAGAAGCTGACCGACGACGGCCGTCGGGTCCGTGAGGTGCTCTCCTACGCCCGCCGGGGCAGCCGCTTCAACCCTCGGCAGCAGGTCGCCTGGGAGGCCCACCGGGACGCTTGGCTGATCCCCGACGAGGCCGTCGACCAGCCCGACTTCACGCTGGCCTCGTGGTTCGAGCGCGAGGCGCCGCTGGTGGTCGATGTCGGCCCCGGCGTGGGGGAGGCGACCGCGGCCCTGGCGGCCGACCGCCCCGAGGTCAACGTGCTGGCCCTCGAGGTGTGGCGCCCCGGCATCGCCGAGGGGATGGGTCGCGTCGCGGCCGCCGGTGCCCGGAACGTGCGCTGGTGCTCGGTGGACGCCGTCTGGTCGTTGGAGCACCTGCTCGCCCCCGGCAGCGTGCACGAGCTCTGGACCTTCTTTCCCGACCCCTGGCACAAGGTGCGGCACCACAAGCGCCGGATGGTGACCCCGGCGTTCGCGGCGCTGGCCGCCTCCAGGCTCGAGGCGGGCGGCCTCTGGCGCCTCGCCACGGACTGGGCGCAGTACGCCGAGCGGATGGTCGAGGTGCTCGACGCGGAGCCGGGGCTGACCGGTGGTGCCGTCGAGCGCTGGGGCGGGCGGCCGCTGACCAGGTTCGAGCGCAAGGGCCTCGCGGCCGGCCGCGAGATCACCGACCTCGCCTACCACCGTCGCCCCTGACGCCGACCCGTCGCTTGTGCCCGCCCCAGTCCGCCGACCCGTCGCTTGTTCCCGCCCCAGGGCGCCCACCCGTCGTCAACTGACGACGGGTCGGCGCCTGTCGGTGTCAACAGGCGACGGGTCGGCCTCCCCCGGCGTCAACGAGCGACGGGTCGTGAGGGCCGAGAGGACGTCCGGTGCCCCGGTGGGACGCCTACACCTCGACGACGGCCACCAGGGCCTTCGCGAAGGCGATCGGGCCCGCGTCGTCGCGCACCGTGCGCAGACCGAGGGCGGACGTGCTCACGGACCTGCCCCGGGTCAGCGTCTCGATGGTCGTGGGTCGCCGAGGAGGGACCACGATCAGGCGTGGCGACCAGAGCCGGCCGGACGGACCGGTGAGCTGGTCGGGGGCGAGGGTGGGGGCGGCCGGTGGTCCGGCGCGACTGGTCGCCACTCTTTCAGGCCTTTCAGGCCTCTCCGGCGCCGGCTCCGCGGGCGTGCTCCGGCGCAGCCGCGGCGGCTTCCCGATCGGATTTGGCGCTGTGCGGGATGTCTGCCAAGATGGTCCGGTTGCTCCGGCGGGTTGCCGGGGTGCGGCACATCTTGACTCCTGAATCGCGTTTCCTGAACGTTTACGGTGGTCTGGCGTGCGTCCGCACCGAACCTGGAGACCCGATCAGCTCGACGAAACCGGTCGAGTGCCGTCAAGAACGTTGCGAGACCCCGGTCCCGTGTTTGCCGAACCAGGCGACACGCCCGACCGCGGGGGTCGGCCGAGAGGCCAGCGGCGGACGGAGGAGCAAGGGCGGCAGGGCCTCACCCGGGGCCCGTCGAGAAGCAAAGGCACGCGGTTGGCGGTTCACCCCGGCACCAGACTGACTAAGGACGAGAGAGACCTATGGCGGGACAGAAGATCCGCATCAGGCTCAAGGCCTATGACCACGAGGTGATCGACACCTCGGCGCGCAAGATCGTGGACACCGTCACCCGTACGGGTGCGAAGGTCGCCGGCCCGGTGCCGCTGCCGACCGAGAAGAACGTGTACTGCGTCATCCGCTCGCCCCACAAGTACAAGGACTCGCGCGAGCACTTCGAGATGCGCACCCACAAGCGTCTCATCGACATCATCGATCCGACTCCGAAGACGGTCGACTCGCTCATGCGACTCGACCTGCCTGCCGGTGTCGACATCGAGATCAAGCTCTGAGGTCTGAGGAAGCTGCCATGACTTTCGAGAGAAATGTGAAGGGCCTGCTGGGCACGAAGCTCGGCATGACCCAGATGTGGGACGAGAACAACCGCATCGTCCCCGTGACCGTGATCGCCGCGACGACCAACGTGATCACCCAGGTCCGCCAGCCCGAGACCGACGGCTACAACGCCATCCAGGTCGGGTTCGGCGAGATCGACGGGCGCAAGGTCACCAAGCCCAAGGCCGGTCACTTCGCCAAGGCCGGAACGACCCCGCGTCGTCACCTGGTCGAGATCCGCACCGCCGACGCCTCCACCTACACGGTGGGCCAGGAGCTGGCCGTCGACACCTTCGCCGCCGGCGAGGAGATCGACGTCACCGGCACCAGCAAGGGCAAGGGGTTCGCCGGTGTCATGAAGCGTCACGGCTTCCACGGTGTCTCCTCCTCCCACGGTGCGCACAAGAACCACCGCAAGCCCGGCTCGATCGGCGCCTGCGCCACCCCGGGCCGCGTCTTCAAGGGCACGCGCATGTCGGGGCGGATGGGTAGCGACACCGTCACCACCCAGAACGTCACCGTGCACGCCGTCGACACCGAGCGGGGCCTGGTCCTGATCAAGGGTGCCGTCCCCGGTCCCAAGGGTGGGCTCATCGTGCTCCGCTCGGCCGCCAAGAAGACCCAGGAGGTCTGAGCATGCCCACCACCAAGGACACCGCGCAGTCCAAGAAGGTCGACCTGCCCGCCGAGATCTTCGACGTCGCGGTCAACGTCCCGCTGATCCACCAGGTCGTCGTGGCCCAGCAGGCTGCCGCTCGTCAGGGCACTGCGTCCACCAAGCGCCGCGGTGAGGTTCGCGGCGGCGGTCGCAAGCCCTACAAGCAGAAGGGCACCGGTCGCGCCCGTCAGGGCTCCACCCGCGCGCCCCAGTTCGCCGGTGGCGGCGTGGTGCACGGCCCCAAGCCGCGTGACTACGACCAGCGCACCCCCAAGAAGATGAAGGCCGCCGCCCTGCGCGGTGCCCTCTCCGACCGGGCCCGCAACGACCGCATCCACGTGGTCGACTCCCTGGTCGCCGGCGCCGTGCCGTCGACCAAGCAGGCGATCGCCTCGCTGCTCGGCCTGTCCGAGCGTCGCCACTTCCTGGTAGTCCTCGAGCGCGCCGACTCCATCACCTGGCTCTCGCTGCGCAACGCGCCCAAGGTGCACGTCGTCGCGGTCGACCAGCTCAACACCTACGACGTGCTGGCCTCCGACGACGTGGTCTTCACGCAGGGCGCCTACGACGCCCTCGTGAACGGCACCGGCTCCGCGAGCACTGCTGACGAGGAGGCCTCGAAGTGAGCACCCTGCACAAGGACCACCGCGACGTGCTGATCGCGCCGGTCGTGTCCGAGAAGAGCTACGGCCTGCTCGACGCGAACAAGTACACGTTCATCGTGCGCCCGGACGCCAACAAGACCGAGATCAAGATCGCGGTCGAGAAGGTGTTCAACGTCAAGGTGACGTCGGTCAACACGCTGAACCGCACGGGCAAGACACGCCGCACGCGCAACGGCCTGGGCAAGCGCGCCGACACCAAGCGCGCCATCGTCAGCCTCGCCGAGGGCCACCGCATCGACATCTTCGGGGGTCCGGTCTCCTGACCGGGCTGCCGTAGAGACAGAGCAACGAGGACACAGGACTTATGGCTATCCGCAAGTACAAGCCGACCACCCCGGGCCGCCGCGGCTCCTCGGTGGCCGACTTCGTCGAGATCACCCGGACCACTCCGGAGAAGTCGCTGACGCGTCCGCTGCCCAAGAAGGGCGGCCGCAACAACCAGGGCCGGATCACCACCCGGCACCAGGGTGGCGGTCACAAGCGCGCCTACCGCATCATCGACTTCCGTCGCTACGACAAGGACGGCGTGCCGGCCCGCGTCGCGCACATCGAGTACGACCCGAACCGCACCGCGCGCATCGCGCTGCTGCACTACGCCGACGGCGAGAAGCGCTACATCATCGCGCCGAAGGACCTGACGCAGGGCACCGCGGTCGAGTCCGGCGTCGCCGCCGACATCAAGCCGGGCAACAACCTGCCGCTGCGCAACATCCCCGTCGGTACGACGATCCACTGCGTGGAGCTGCGTCCGGGTGGCGGCGCGAAGATCGCCCGCTCCGCCGGCATGAGCGCCCAGCTCGTCGCCCGTGAGGGTTCGCGCGCCACGCTGCGGCTGCCCTCGGGCGAGATGCGCTACGTGGACGTGCGCTGCCGCGCCAGCATCGGCGAGGTCGGCAACGCCGAGCAGTCGAACATCAACTGGGGCAAGGCCGGCCGCATGCGCTGGAAGGGCAAGCGCCCGACCGTCCGTGGTGTCGTCATGAACCCCGTCGACCACCCGCACGGTGGTGGCGAGGGCAAGACGTCCGGTGGTCGTCACCCCGTGTCCCCCTGGGGCAAGGCCGAGGGCCGCACGCGCAAGCGCAAGTCCTCCGACTCCCAGATCATCCGTCGCCGCAAGTCCGGCAAGGGTAGGAAGTAAACGAGATGCCTCGCAGCCTGAAGAAGGGCCCCTTCGTCGACGGCCACCTGATCAAGAAGGTGGACGCCGAGAACGAGAAGGGCAGCCACAACGTGATCAAGACCTGGTCGCGCCGTTCGATGATCGTGCCGGACATGATCGGTCACACGATCGCCGTGCACGACGGCCGCAAGCACGTTCCCGTGTTCGTGACCGACTCGATGGTCGGCCACAAGCTCGGAGAGTTTGCCCCCACCCGCACGTACCGCGGGCACGTGAAGGAAGACCGGAAGGGACGTCGTCGATGACTGCCACCGACCGCGCGCGCACCAGCGCCCGCCGCGAATCGCTGCTCGGCGACGAGCCCGGCTCCTTCGCGACCGCGCGCTACGTGCGGATCACCCCGATGAAGGCCCGCCGTGTCGTCGACATGGTTCGCGGTCTTCCCGTCGACGACGCGCTCGCGCTGCTGCAGTTCGCACCGCAGGCCGCGTCCGAGACCGTCTACAAGGTGCTGGAGAGCGCCGTCGCGAACGCCGGGACCACCGAGGGTCTCGACACCGCTGACCTGGTCGTCTCCGTCGCCCGGGTCGACGAGGGCCCGACCATGAAGCGCTGGCGCCCCCGTGCGCAGGGTCGCGCGACGCGGATCAACAAGCGCACGAGCCACATCACGCTGGCGGTCCAGCCGCCGGCTGTGCTGGCGCCCAGGAACAAGGCCCGGAAGGCGGTCGCTAAGTAATGGGTCAGAAAATCAACCCGAACGGCTTCCGTCTCGGAATCTCGACGGACCACAAGAGCCGCTGGTACGCCGACAAGCTCTACAAGGCCTACGTCGGTGAGGACGTCGCCATCCGCAAGCTGCTCTCCAAGGGCATGGAGCGGGCCGGCATCTCCAAGGTCGAGATCGAGCGCACCCGTGACCGCGTCCGCGTGGACATCCACACGGCCCGCCCGGGCATCGTCATCGGTCGCCGCGGCGCCGAGGCCGACCGCATCCGCGGCGAGCTCGAGAAGCTCACCGGCAAGCAGGTCCAGCTGAACATCCTCGAGGTCAAGAGCCCCGAGATGGACGCCCAGCTGGTCGCGCAGGGTGTGGCCGAGCAGCTCACCGGTCGTGTGCAGTTCCGTCGCGCCATGCGCAAGGCGATGCAGACCACGATGCGGTCCGGTGCCAAGGGCATCCGGATCCAGTGCTCCGGTCGACTCAACGGCGCCGAGATGTCGCGCACCGAGTTCTACCGCGAGGGCCGGGTCCCGCTGCACACGCTGCGGGCTGACATCGACTACGGCTTCTACGAGGCCAAGACCACCTTCGGCCGCATCGGCGTGAAGGTCTGGATCTACAAGGGTGAGGTGTCCGGCTCCCGCGCCGAGCGCCAGGCCCAGGCCGCTGCCCGCGCCGGCGTTCCCGGACGCGGCGGCCGTCCGGCCGGCCGGGGCGCCGCCGAGCGCCCGACCCGTGGCTCGCGCGGTGACCGGCCCACCCGGGCCGACCGTCCCGCCGACGCCCCCGCCGAGACCCCCACCACCGGGGCTCCCGTCGAGGCCGCCGCGGCCACCACCACCGACGCTTCGTCCGGCAAGGAGGCCTGACCGTCATGCTCATGCCCCGTCGTGTGAAGCACCGCAAGCAGCACCACCCCAAGCGGACCGGTGCCGCCAAGGGTGGCACCCAGCTGGCCTTCGGCGACTTCGGTCTCCAGGCCATGGGTCCGGCCTACGTCACGAACCGCCAGATCGAGTCGGCGCGTATCGCGATGACCCGTCACATGAAGCGTGGCGGCAAGGTCTGGATCAACATCTACCCGGACCGTCCGCTGACCAAGAAGCCCGCCGAGACCCGCATGGGTTCCGGCAAGGGCTCGCCCGAGTGGTGGGTCGCGAACGTCAAGCCCGGCCGAATCATGTTCGAACTCTCCGGTGTGGACGAGGAGACCGCTCGCGAGGCCATGCGCCTGGCGATGCACAAGCTCCCCCTGAAGTGCCGGTTCATCTCGCGAGAGGCGGGTGAATTCTGATGGCTACCACCGCTCACGAGCTCGACGAGATGACGAACGTCGACATCGAGGCCAAGCTGCGCGAGGCCAAGGAGGAGCTCTTCAACCTCCGGTTCCAGGCGGCCACCGGCCAGCTGGAGAGCCACGGCCGTCTGCGCACGGTCAAGAAGGACATCGCCCGGATCTACACCGTGGTGCGTGAGCGCGAGCTCGGCATCCGCACCGCCCCGGGCACCAGCAACGACGAGGCCAACGAGAAGGGCGGAGCCGCATGAGCGAGCAGTCCGTGACAGCGACCGAGCGGAACGCTCGCAAGGTCCGTGAGGGCCTGGTGGTCAGCGACAAGATGGACAAGACCGTCGTCGTGTCCGTCGAGGACCGCGTCAAGCACGCGCTCTACGGCAAGGTCCTGCGCCGCACGAGCAAGCTCAAGGCGCACGACGAGCAGAACGAGTGCGGCATCGGCGACCGGGTCCTGATCATGGAGACCCGCCCGCTGTCCGCCACGAAGCGCTGGCGCATCGTGAAGATCCTCGAGAAGGCCAAGTAAGCCTCACTCATCGCGGGCCCCGGCTCGTGGTGCTCAAACCCCACCAGTTCGGCCAGGCTCTGCGCCCGTGAGGCACTGAGAACCAGCTCGACAACCAGGAGAAACTGATGATCCAGCAGGAGTCGCGACTCAAGGTCGCTGACAACACCGGTGCGAAGGAGATCCTCTGCATCCGTGTTCTCGGCGGCTCGGGTCGGCGCTACGCCGGAATCGGCGACGTCATCGTCGCCACCGTGAAGGACGCGATCCCCGGTGGCAACGTGAAGAAGGGTGACGTCGTCAAGGCCGTCATCGTGCGCACCGTCAAGGAGCGCCGCCGCCCGGACGGTTCGTACATCCGCTTCGACGAGAACGCCGCCGTGGTGCTCAAGAACGACGGCGAGCCGCGAGGCACCCGCATTTTCGGCCCCGTGGGCCGCGAGCTGCGCGAGAAGAAGTTCATGAAGATCATCTCGCTCGCGCCGGAGGTGCTCTGACTCATGTCTAAGAGCCTGAACATCAAGAAGGGCGACACCGTCAAGGTGATCGCCGGCAAGGACAAGGGCGCCGAGGGCAAGGTCATCCAGGTGCTCCGCGAGGAGCAGCGGGTGATCGTCGAAGGTGTCAACCGCATGAAGCGGCACACCAAGGTCGTCAACCAGGGCGGCCGCGACGGTTCCACCGGCGGCATCATCACCGCCGAGGCCCCGATCCACGTCTCCAACGTGATGCTCGTCGAAGACGGCGGCGTGACCCGCATCGGCTTCCGCCGTGACGACGTCACCAAGCGTCGCTCGGACGGCTCGACGTACGAGGCGACGCGCAGCGTGCGCATCTCGCGCAAGACCGGCAAGGAAATCTGATGTCCCAGACCGAGACCGAGACCCCGGTCGAGGCGGTCACGCCCCGACTGAAGACCCGCTACCGCGAGGAGATCCTCCCCGCGCTGCAGACCGAGTTCGAGATCAAGAACGTCATGCAGGTGCCCGGCTTGACCAAGATCGTGGTCAACATGGGTGTCGGTGAGGCGGCTCGCGACTCGAAGCTGATCGAGGGGGCCATCAAGGACCTCACCGCGATCACCGGCCAGAAGCCCCTCGTGACCAAGGCCCGCAAGTCCATCGCGCAGTTCAAGCTGCGCGAGGGCATGCCGATCGGCGCGCACACCACGCTGCGCGGCGACCGCATGTGGGAGTTCCTCGACCGGCTGCTGTCGCTCGCCCTGCCCCGCATCCGCGACTTCCGTGGCCTCTCGTCCACGCAGTTCGACGGCCGTGGGAACTACACGTTCGGTCTGACCGAGCAGGTCATGTTCCACGAGATCGACCAGGACCGGATCGACCGCTCACGCGGCATGGACATCACGGTCGTCACCACCGCGACCACTGACGACCAGGGCCGCGCGCTGCTCAAGCAGCTCGGCTTCCCGTTCAAGGAGAACTGACATGGCGAAGACTGCTCTCAGGGTCAAGGCTGCCCGCAAGCCGAAGTTCGCTGTCCGCGGCTACACCCGCTGCCAGCGCTGTGGCCGGCCGAAGGCCGTCTACCGCAAGTTCGGCCTGTGCCGCATCTGCCTGCGGGAGATGGCGCACCGCGGCGAGCTGCCCGGCGTGACCAAGTCCTCCTGGTAAGTCCCATCGATCTCGAGACGGTTGCAGCGCAACCGCCTCAGTCTCCGACACACAACGATCGCTGCAGGTCGCACCTGAGGTTCAGGCGCGAAACCACGGTGGAGAAAGGGCCTCATCGGCCATGACCATGACTGACCCGATCGCAGACATGCTCACTCGTCTGCGCAACGCCAACCAGGCGTACCACGATGCGGTTTCCATGCCGTACAGCAAGCTCAAGCAGGGCGTTGCCGACATCCTCAAGCAGGAGGGCTACATCGCGTCGTACGACGTGACGGAGCCCGCCGAGGGGGAGGTCGGCAAGACGCTGACCATCACGCTGAAGTACGGCCGCAACCGTGAGCGCTCGCTCGCGGGGGTGCGCCGTGTCAGCAAGCCCGGTCTCCGGGTCTACGCCAAGCACACGGGTCTCCCGAAGGTGCTCGGCGGCCTGGGCGTCGCGATCATCTCGACGAGCCAGGGCCTGCTGACCGACCGCCAGGCAAACCAGAAGGGCGTGGGTGGGGAAGTCCTCGCCTACGTCTGGTAACGACGAGACCGACAGGAGATACAAGCATGTCGCGTATTGGCAAGCTCCCCATCGCGGTCCCGTCTGGTGTCGACGTGGCGATCGCCGAGCAGCTGGTGACGGTCAAGGGCCCCAAGGGCACCTTGTCGCACACGGTTGCCGTGCCGATCACCGTCGAGCAGGGCGAGAGCGCACTCGAGGTCAAGCGACCCGACGACGAGCGTGAGAGCCGCTCGTTGCACGGTCTGACCCGCACGCTGATCAGCAACATGGTCGTCGGTGTCACCGACGGCTACGAGAAGAAGCTCGAGATCCACGGCGTCGGCTACCGGGTCATCTCCAAGGGCCCGACCCAGCTGGAGTTCCAGCTCGGCTACTCGCACGTCATCATCTTCGACGCTCCCGAAGGCATCACCTTCACCGTCGAGAGCCCGACCCGGATGGGTGTCCAGGGCATCGACAAGCAGCTCGTCGGTGAGACGGCCGCGAAGATCCGCAAGCTGCGCAAGCCGGAGCCCTACAAGGGCAAGGGCGTGCGGTACTCGGGCGAGCACATCCGTCGCAAGGTCGGAAAGGCAGGTAAGTGACATGGCGATCTCGCTGAAGAACCACAAGCACACCGCGGGTCGCGTCAAGTCGCGCCTGCGTCGTCAGGTGCGGGGCCGCAAGAAGGTCTCCGGTACCGCCGTCCGACCCCGACTGGTGGTCACCCGCTCCTCGAGGCACATCACCTGCCAGGTCGTCGACGACCTGGTCGGCAAGACGCTCGCGTACGCCTCCACCATGGAGACGGACCTGCGGGGCTTCGAGGGCGACAAGACCGCGAAGGCCAAGAAGGTCGGCGAGCTCGTCGCCGAGCGCGCCCAGGCGGCCGGTATCGACGGTGTGGTCTTCGACCGTGCCGGCAACAAGTACCACGGCCGCATCGCGGCCCTTGCCGATGGCGCCCGTGAGGGCGGCCTGACCTTCTGATGGCCCCGGACTTGCAAGACAGAGAAGAGGAAGACTCATGAGCGGAGCCCAGCGCGGACAGCGTTCGGGTGGCGATCGCCAGTCGGGAGGTCGCAACCGCGACGCCGGACGGGGTGGCGCCGCCGACAAGACCGCCTACGTCGAGCGTGTCGTCGCGATCAACCGAGTTGCCAAGGTCGTGAAGGGTGGTCGTCGCTTCAGCTTCACCGCCCTCGTGATCGTCGGTGACGGCGACGGCATGGTCGGTGTCGGGTACGGCAAGGCCAAGGAAGTCCCGGCCGCCATCGCCAAGGGTGTCGAGGAGGCGAAGAAGGCTTTCTTCCGCGTCCCCCGCATCCAGGGCACCATCCCGCACCCGGTCCAGGGTGAGAAGGCCGCCGGCGTGGTGCTGCTGCGCCCGGCCTCTCCCGGTACCGGTGTGATCGCCGGTGGCCCGGTGCGCGCGGTGCTCGAGTGCGCCGGCATCCACGACGTCCTGAGCAAGTCGCTCGGGTCGTCCAACCAGATCAACATCGTCCACGCGACGGTCGAGGCGCTCCGCATGCTGGAGCAGCCCGAGGCCGTGGCGGCGCGTCGTGGTCTGCCCGTCGAGGCTGTCGCCCCGGCCGCCCTGCTGCGGGCCCGGACCGAGGTCCCGGCCGGCGTGTCGAAGGAGGTCTCCTCCTGATGGCGCGTCTCAAGGTCGAGCAGAAGAAGGGCACCGTCGGCGTCAAGGCGAACCAGCGCGAGACCCTGCGTACCCTGGGTCTCAAGCGGATCGGTGACGTCGTCGTCAAGGAGGACCGCCCGGAGATCCGGGGCATGGTCAACACCGTTCGTCACCTGGTGACGTTCGAGCTCATCGAGGGAGGCGACTGACCCGTGACACTCAAACTGCACCACCTGCGCCCGGCCCCCGGCGCCAAGACCGCGAAGACCCGTGTGGGTCGCGGTGAGGCGTCCAAGGGCAAGACCGCCGGTCGCGGTACCAAGGGCACCAAGGCCCGCTACCAGGTCCCGGTCGCCTTCGAGGGTGGCCAGATGCCGATCCACATGCGACTCCCCAAGCTGAAGGGGTTCAAGAACCCCTTCAAGGTGGAGTTCCAGGTGGTCAACCTGGACCGGATCAACGACCTGTTCCCCGAGGGTGGCACCGTCGGCGTCGACGAGCTCGTCGCGAAGGGTGCGGTCCGTGAGGGCCACCCCGTCAAGGTCCTCGGCCAGGGCGAGATCACCGTCGCCGTGCAGGCGAGCGCCCAGGCGTTCTCCGCCTCGGCGAAGGAGAAGATCGAGGCAGCGGGCGGCAGCACCACGGTGCTGTGATCCGGCTTCCATGACAGTGTCGGCAGGGCGCGGACGGCAATCGCCGACCGCGCCCTGTCGCATGGTCAGCACTGGGGGACTGCCTGTTAGGCTTCCCCGGGTTCTCGCGGGTGACCAGCGAGGGCCGCACCCCGCCTGGAGAAAGAGGATGTCGTGCTAGGCGCGTTCGCCAACGCTTTCCGAACCCCCGACCTGCGGCGCAAGCTGCTGTTCGTCCTGATGATCATCACGGTCTTCCGGCTGGGTTCCCAGATCCCCACTCCCGGCGTCAACGTCGCGAACGTGCAGAGCTGTATCAACGGCCTGGACGACTCGGGCGTCTACAACCTGATCAACCTGTTCTCCGGTGGTGCGCTGCTCCAGCTGACGATCTTCGCGCTGGGGATCATGCCGTACATCACCGCCAGCATCATCCTGCAGCTGCTCGTCGTGGTGATCCCACGGCTCGAGGCGCTGAAGAAGGAGGGCCAGGCGGGGCAGACCAAGATCACCCAGTACACCCGCTACCTGACCCTCGGCCTCGCGCTGCTCCAGGCGACCGGCATCGTGGCCCTGGCCCGCTCGGGCAACCTGCTGGCGGGCTGCACCCAGCCCCTGCTGCACGACGACGGCACGGCGACCTTCCTGGTCATGGTGATCACCATGACGGCGGGCACGGCCGTGATCATGTGGCTCGGCGAGCTGATCACCGACCGCGGCATCGGCAACGGCATGTCCCTGCTGATCTTCACCCAGATCGTGGCGACCTTCCCCGGCTCGCTGTGGGCGGTCGGCAAGGAGAAGGGCTGGTGGATCTTCGGGATCGTGCTGCTGATCGGCCTCGTCGTGATCGCGGCGGTCATCTTCATCGAGCAGGCCCAGCGCCGGATCCCGGTGCAGTACGCCCGCCGCATGGTGGGCCGCAAGATGTTCGGCGGCAGCTCGACCTACATCCCGCTCAAGGTGAACCAGGCCGGCGTCATCCCGGTCATCTTCGCCTCGTCGCTGCTGTACCTGCCGGCGATGGCCTCGCAGTTCAACCAGGGCAGCGACTCCGCGTGGGTCAGGTTCATCAACAACTACCTGGTCCAGGGCAGCCACCCGCTGTACATGCTGGCCTTCTTCGGCCTCATCGTCTTCTTCACCTACTTCTACGTCTCGATCACCTTCAACCCCGAGGAGGTCGCGGACAACATGAAGCAGTACGGCGGCTTCATCCCCGGGATCCGGGCTGGCCGGCCGACGCAGGACTACCTCGCCTACGTCCTGGCCCGCATCACGCTGCCGGGCGCGCTCTACCTCGGGCTCATCGCGCTGATCCCGCTGATCGCGTTCGTGCTGATCAACGCGAACCAGAACTTCCCGTTCGGCGGCACCTCGATCCTGATCATGGTGGGCGTCGCCCTGGACACGGTGAAGCAGATCGAGAGCCAGCTCCAGCAACGCAACTACGAAGGGTTCCTCCGCTGATGCGTCTGATCATCATGGGTCCTCCCGGGGCCGGCAAGGGCACCCAGGCCAAGTTCGTCGCGGAGCACTTCGCGATCCCCGCGATCTCCACCGGCGACATCTTCCGGGCCAACGTCTCCCGGGGCACCGCCCTGGGCCTCGAGGCCCAGCGCTACATGGACGCGGGTGACTACGTCCCCGACGAGGTCACCAACCTCATGGTCCGCGACCGGATCGACGAGGACGACGCGGCGCCGGGCTTCCTGCTCGACGGCTACCCGCGCACGGTCGCCCAGGTCGAGGAGCTCGACGGGATGATCGCCCACACCGGTCACGCGCTCGACGCGGTGGTCGTGCTCACGGTCGACCCCGACGAGATCGTGCAGCGGCTGCTGCAGCGCGCCGAGGTCGAGGGCCGCGCGGACGACACCGAGGAGGTCATCCGCAAGCGCCAGGACCTCTACACCGAGCAGACCGAGCCGCTCATCGGGGTCTACCGCGAGCGTGGCCTGCTCATCGAGGTCGACGGGATGGGTGAGGTCACCGACGTGACCACGCGAATCTTCGCCGCCCTCGACGTCGTCACGCAGAGCTGACTCCCGGTGTCCCTCCTGGACCGCGGTGTCCAGATCAAGACCCCCGAGCAGATCGCCGGGATGCGCACGGCCGGGCTGGTCGTGGGGGAGACCCTCGAGCTGCTCCGCTCGAGCGTGCGGGCCGGCCTCACCACCGGTGAGCTCGACGCGATCGCGGAGGACCACATCCGGTCCTCGGGGGCGACTCCGTCGTTCAAGGGCTACTACGGCTTCCCCGGCTCCATCTGCGCCTCGGTCAACGACGAGGTGGTGCACGGCATCCCCGGCGGGCGGACCCTGGCCGAGGGGGACCTGGTCTCGATCGACTGCGGCGCCATCGTCGACGGCTGGCACGGCGACGCGGCGATCACGCTCGCGGTGGGGGAGGTGCCCGCCGAGGTCACCGAGCTCATGCGGGTGACCGAGCAGGCGATGTGGCGCGGTATCGGCGCGGCCCGGCTGGGTGGGCGCGTCACCGACATCTCCCACGCCATCGAGTCCTACGTCGTCGACCAGGGCAGCTACGGCATCCTGGAGGACTACGTCGGGCACGGCATCGGCACCGAGATGCACCAACCGCCCAACGTCCCGAACTTCGGGCGTCCGGGCCGGGGGCCCAAGCTCGTGCGCGGCCTCGCCCTGGCCGTCGAGCCGATGATCACGATCGGCGGCAAGGACACCGTGGTCCTCGAGGACGACTGGACGGTCATCACCGCGGACGGCTCCTGGGCCGCCCACTTCGAGCACACCTTCACGCTGACCCCCACGGGCACCTGGGTGCTCACCGCGCTGGACGGCGGCGAGGCGGCGCTGAGCGCCCTCGGCCTGCCGTTCGGCGGCCGCTGAGCGCGGATCGCGCTCCCTGCCTCTCCCGCCCTGCTCCTAAGGATCTTTCGTGGACGTCGCCCCCTGGCTCTGGTGGACCACCGTGCTGTTGACCAGCGGACTCCTCCTGGTCGACGTGTTCGTGATCGGCCGCCGTCCGCACGAGCCCAAGACCCGTGAGCTCGTGGTGCACCTCGCCGGCTTCGTCGGCCTCGCGGTGGTGTTCGGCCTGGGGGTGTGGGCCTTCGCCGGCGCACGCTACGGCGGGGAGTTCTTCGCGGGCTGGTTGACCGAGTACTCCCTCTCGGTCGACAACCTGTTCATCTTCATCATCATCATGGCGAAGCTGCAGGTGCCGCGGCGCTACCAGCAGACGGCGCTGCTCATCGGCATCGTGATCGCGCTGGTGATGCGCGGGCTCTTCATCGCGGTCGGCGCCGCCGCCATCGAGCAGTTCTCCTGGGTCTTCTACCTCTTCGGTCTCTTCCTGATCTACACGGCGGTCAAGCTCGCCACCGACCACGACGACGACGGCGACGGTGACGACTACGACGAGCCGCGCATCGTCGCCTTCGCGCGCAAGCGGCTGCCGGCCACGCCCGAGTGGAACGGCGTGAAGCTCACCGTCGTCGAGAACGGCCGTCGCCTGGTGACCCCGATGATGATCGTGGTGATCTCGCTGGGCCTGACCGACCTGCTCTTCGCTCTCGACTCGATCCCGGCGATCTACGGCCTGACCAGCGAGCCGTACCTCGTCTTCACGGCCAACGTCTTCGCGCTCATGGGCCTGCGCCAGCTCTACTTCCTGATCGGCGACCTGCTGCGACGCCTCGTCTACCTGTCCACCGGCCTGGCGGTGCTGCTCGCCTTCATCGGGGTGAAGCTCCTGCTCGAGGCGCTGCACCTCAACGAGCTGCCGTTCATCAACGGGGGGCACCCGGTCGAGTGGGCCCCCGAGATCCCGATCTGGCTCTCCCTGGTCGCCATCGTGGGCATCCTCGCGGTGACGACCGTCGCCAGCCTGGCCAAGGACCGCGCGGAGCGCAGCAGGGTCGCGCGCTGAGCGGTCGTGCCGGAATAGCCCGGGGGCCCCGCGGGGTTCACCACGGGTGAGCCCCCGACGTCCCACCCTGTCCGTCCTCGACCTGGTGCCGGTGCGCGCCGACCAGGCCACCGCCCACGCTCTGGCCGCCAGCCTCGCGCTGGCCCGGAGGGCCGATGACCTCGGCTACCGGCGCTACTGGGTGGCCGAGCACCACAACATGCCGGCCGTGGCCGCCACGAACCCGCCGCTGCTGATCGCGATGATCGCCGGCGCCACCCGCGAGATCAGGGTCGGCTCGGGCGGCGTGATGCTGCCGAACCACGCGCCCCTGGTGATCGCCGAGCAGTTCGCCCTGCTCGAGGCGGCCCACCCTGGCCGCATCGATCTGGGCATCGGTCGCGCGCCGGGCAGCGACCCGGTTACCAGCTACGCCCTGCGGCACGGGGCGGGCGGCGTGAGCGACGAGGCCGTGACCCGTTTTCCGGAGTACGTCGACAACGTCCTGGCGATGATGGCGCCCGAGGGCGTGGGTCTGGCCGTCAACGGCCGCACGCACCCGCTCAAGGCCACCCCGGCGGCCAGCTCGGTGCCGACCATCTGGTTGCTGGGCTCCTCCGACTACTCGGCCCGGCTGGCCGCCGAGAAGGGGATGCCCTACGTATTCGCCCACCACTTCTCCGGCCACGGCACCGCCGAGGCGCTCGAGCTCTACCGTTCGGGCTTCCGGCCCTCGCCGGCCCTCGCACAGCCCCGGACCTTCCTGACCGTGAACGTCAGCGTCGCCGAGTCCCGCGAGGAGGCGGAGCGGCTCGCGCGGCCCCAGCTGCTGGCCATGCTGAGCCTGCGCACCGGTGGCCCGCTGGCGCCGCAGCTGAGCGTGGAGGCGGCCGAGAAGGTCGAGGTGTCGCCCGCGCACCAGCCGGTGCTGGACGCGATGCGCGCCCGCTGGGTGATCGGGTCCCCCGAGGAGGCCCGCACCGAGGTGGCCGAGCTCGCTGCACGCTACGAGGTCGACGAGGTCATGGTGCACCCGGTGGCGGCGGCCCACGAGGGCACCGAGCCAGGCGCCTCGCCCGCCCGCGAGGAGACCCTGCGCCTGCTGGTCGACTGAGCCGGCGGCACATCCCGGAGCAATTAGGGGTTCGCGGCCATTTGCAACTAAACTGGCGTGTCGGCCCAACGTGGGTCTGCTCCGTGATGTCTCGTGGCTGCCCGAGCTCCGTGTGAACCCGCTTCCGAGCGGCTCGCAGGAGGCCCGGCGAAGAGGCTCAGGAGCGGCTGCACGAGGTCCACCGGCACCCTGCTCGCGCGGGGTGGCGGAGGTTCCCGGGCCACCCGGTCGTCGGACCACTCCGGCGGGCGGTGCACAGAACGGTAGACATTCGACCGACAGATTGTGGAGGACATGCCGAAGAAAGAAGGCGTGATCGAGCTCGAGGGCACCATTACGGAGGCCCTGCCGAATGCGATGTTCCGCGTGGAACTGAGCAACGGGCACAAGGTGCTCGCCCACATCAGCGGCAAGATGCGTCAGCACTACATCCGGATCCTCCCCGAGGACCGCGTGGTGGTGGAGCTCTCGCCGTACGACCTCACCCGAGGTCGGATCGTCTACCGCTACAAGTAGCCAGCAGCCGAACCCGAAAGGACCTCCTCGTGAAGGTCAACCCGAGCGTCAAGCCGATCTGTGACAAGTGCCAGGTGATCCGTCGCCACGGACGCGTCATGGTGATCTGCTCGAACCCGCGTCACAAGCAGCGCCAGGGCTAGTCCCCAACCGGGGCTCCCTGCGCTGGTGGGACCGGCGTACGACACAACTGAACACCACCTCAACGTGATCGCTCGGCCCGTGCGAACGGGCTCATCACCTCCGGAGCAGAAGGCCGGGGCCCACCCGACGAGGAGTGGGACGCGACACGACCAACACCTCTGTGATCACCCGAGGGGCCTCTCGCCCCTTGAAAGGAATGGCCAGACAATGGCACGCCTCGTTGGTGTCGACCTCCCGCGCGACAAGCGCATCGAGATCGCACTCACCTACATCTACGGCATCGGCCGTACCAGTGCCCAGAAGCTGCTCGCCGAGACCGGGATCAGCCCGGACCTCCGCGTGCACCAGATGGGCGACGAAGAGCTGGTCAAGCTCCGCGACGCGATCGAAGCCAACCACAAGATCGAGGGTGACCTCCGTCGCGAGGTCCAGGCAGACATCCGCCGCAAGATCGAGATCGGCAGCTACCAGGGTCGCCGCCACCGCATGGGCCTCCCGGTCCGCGGCCAGCGCACCAAGACCAACGCGCGTACCCGCAAGGGTCCCAAGCGCACGGTTGCCGGCAAGAAGAAGGCCAAGTAACCGCCTCCCGTGCCCGAGCAGGTCGCCTCGCGACCGGCTCGTCACCAGGCGCGTCACCAGCCTCGTCTCGAACTCATCGACCAGCTACTTCCAGGAGATACTGAATGCCTCCCAAGAGCCGCACAGCGGCGGGCGCCAAGAAGGTGCGTCGCAAGGAGAAGAAGAACGTCGCTCAGGGCGAAGCCCACATCAAGAGCACGTTCAACAACACGATCGTCACCATCACCGATCCCACCGGTGCGGTGATCGCGTGGGCCTCGGCCGGCACTGTCGGCTTCAAGGGCTCGCGCAAGTCCACCCCGTTCGCCGCACAGATGGCCGCTGAGGCCGCAGGTCGCCGGGCGATGGAGCACGGGATGAAGAAGATCGACGTCTTCGTGAAGGGCCCCGGTTCGGGCCGCGAGACGGCGATCCGTTCGCTGGGTGCGATCGGCCTCGAGGTCGGCACCATCCAGGACGTCACCCCCACGCCCCACAACGGATGCCGGCCGCCCAAGCGCCGTCGCGTCTGATCACCCGAGCCATCTGAGCTTAGAACAGGAGACGTTGAATCATGGCCCGTTACACCGGCCCCATGACCAAGAAGTCGCGCCGTCTCGGTGTCGACCTCGTTGGTGGCGACCAGGCTTTCGAGCGTCGCCCGTACCCCCCCGGCCAGCACGGCCGCGGCCGCATCAAGGAGAGCGAGTACCTGCTCCAGCTTCGTGAGAAGCAGAAGGCGCGTATCTCGTACGGCATCCTCGAGCGCCAGTTCCACAACTACTACGTCGAGGCCTCGCGCCGCAGCGGCAAGACGGGTGACAACCTGCTCCAGCTGCTCGAGTGCCGTCTCGACAACGTGGTCTACCGCGCCGGGTTCGCCCGCACGCGTCGCCACGCCCGCCAGCTCGTCGTGCACGGTCACTTCAAGGTCAACGGCAAGAAGGTCGACATCCCGTCCTTCCAGGTCAGCGCCTACGACGTGATCGACGTGCGCGAGAAGTCGCTGGAGATGACCCCGTTCATCGTGGCTCGTGAGACCCACGGCGAGCGCGTCGTCCCGGCGTGGCTCGAGGCCCTGCCGACCCGCATGCGGATCCTCGTGCACCAGGTGCCGGTCCGGGCGCAGATCGACATCCCGGTCACCGAGCAGCTGATCGTCGAGTACTACTCGAAGAAGTAACACCCACGGGGGCACCCCGGGCTCGCCCGGGGTGCCACCACCTTCCTTTTCACCTTCATTGTTCGGGCCCGTCAAATGGTGGGCGGCCCCGGAAAGGAAAGAACAAGTGCTTATCGCTCAGCGCCCCACGCTGTCGGAAGAGTCCGTCGACGAGTTCCGCTCGCGCTTCGTCATCGAGCCCCTGGAGCCGGGCTTCGGCTACACGCTCGGCAACTCCCTGCGGCGTACCCTCCTGTCGTCCATCCCCGGTGCCTCGGTCACGAGCATCAAGGTGGACACCGTCCTCCACGAGTTCTCGACGATCGAGGGCGTCAAGGAAGACGTCACGGAGATCATCCTGAACCTGAAGGGTCTCGTGGTCTCCTCGGAGCACGACGAGCCCGTCACCATGTACCTGCGCAAGTCGGGCGCCGGTGCGGTCACCGCTGCCGACATCGCGCCCCCGGCCGGCGTCGAGGTGCACAACCCGGACCTCAAGATCGCGACCCTGTCCGACAAGGGAAAGATCGAGATGGAGCTGGTCGTCGAGCGTGGCCGCGGCTACGTCTCGGCCGTCCAGAACAAGGGTGGCGACAACGAGATCGGCCGGATGCCGGTCGACTCGATCTACAGCCCGGTCCTCAAGGTCACCTACAAGGTCGAGGCGACGCGTGTCGAGCAGCGCACCGACTTCGACAAGCTGGTGATCGACGTCGAGACGAAGCCGTCGATCCGTCCCCGCGACGCGATCGCTTCGGCCGGCAAGACGCTGGTCGAGCTCTTCGGGCTGGCCCGCGAGCTGAACGTCGAGGCCGAGGGCATCGACATCGGCCCGTCGCCCGTCGACGAGCAGCTGGCGGCCGACCTCGCCCTCCCGGTCGAGGACCTGCAGCTGACCGTGCGCTCCTACAACTGCCTCAAGCGCGAGGGCATCCACACCGTGGGTGAGCTCATCTCGCGCTCGGAGCAGGACCTGCTCGACATCCGCAACTTCGGTGCGAAGTCGATCGACGAGGTCAAGGCCAAGCTGGTCGAGATGGGCTTGTCCCTCAAGGACAGCGCACCCGGCTTCGACCCGGCGACCGCCCTGGCGGCGTACGGCGACGACGACGACGACGCGTTCGTCGAGGACGAGCAGTACTGAAGCCACCGGGGCTCCGCCCCGTGCTTGCCTGACCGGGGCGTCGCCCCGGGACCCGTCAGGTGGTCGCGATGATCCGCGACCACCTGCGGGTGGGCAGGTGATCAACCACCTCTACTCCGGTACCTGACACGGCCGGGGAGAATCGAGAGACGCAATGCCTACCCCCAAGAAGGGTGCCCGCCTCGGCGGCAGCCCGGCCCACCAGCGCCTGATCATCGCGAACCTGGCGACGGCGCTGTTCGAGCACGGCCGCATCACCACCACCGAGGCGAAGGCGCGCGTGCTGCGCCCGCACGCGGAGAAGCTCATCACCAAGGCCAAGAAGGGCGACCTGCACAACCGGCGCGAGGTCCTCAAGACCATCCGCGACAAGTCGGTCGTGCACGCGCTCTTCACGGAGATCGCCCCCACGTTCGCCGAGCGCCCGGGTGGCTACACCCGGATCACCAAGATCGGTCCCCGCAAGGGCGACAACGCGCCGATGGCCGTGATCGAGCTCGTGACCGAGGCCTACTCGCCGAAGGCTCCCTCCACCAAGCGGACGGCGGCCCCGGCCGCCGCGGCGCCGGTCGAGGAGACCCCCGCCGAGGAGACCCCCGTCGAGGACGCCCCCGAGGGCGAGCTCGCCGTCGAGGACGCCCCGACCGAGATGACCGAGGAGACCGTGCCGGACAGCACCGTCGCCGAGGCCGCGCCGGTCGAGGAGTCCAGCGACGACGCCGACAAGGCCTGATCCACCCGGCGCCACCGAAGGCCCGTCGCCCGCGAGGGTGGCGGGCCTTCGCCGTGCCCGGAGGCGCTCAGCGACTGGACAGTCGGCGGCGTCCGTCGAGACGAGCCCCACCGAGATCGGCGCGCTGCCCGGCGGCCCAGCCGTCGGCGCCGCCGGAGCCGGAGAGGCTGCGGCGGCGAGCCGTGCCCACGCGCGGGTAGGCGGCCTCCATCGCCCCCGCCACCAGGGCCGTCCGGTCGGCGAGGACGAGGCTCGTGGAGGTGCCGGCGCGGGCGTAGCGCGCGGCGGCCGCAGTCTCGGCCCGGGTCTCGGCGTCGGCCAGCCGGTGGCCGACCGCCATCCGGAAGCCGGCCAGCCAGGAGCGGCGGAAGGCCGCCACGTGCTCCCACGCCGGCACCGGGGTCCTGGCCAGGCCGTGGACCGACTGGAGCAGCAGGCTGGTGAAGAGCAGCTCGGTGCGCTCCAGGTCGGAGGAGTGGCCGAAGAGGTGGAGCGAGAGCTCCTTGGGTCCGCGCGGCCCGCTCGGGTAGCGGGTGCGGCGTACGCAGGCGCAGCGCAGCCTGGTCGCGACGGTGGCGAGGAGGTCCGCCTTGTCGGCGGCGTACGGCGCGTCGAGGACCACCACCCGGTCACCGACGGGGTCGCGGGCGGGGTCGGCTGCGGCGAGCAGGGCCCTGTCGATGCCGTAGTCGGCGATCAGCTGGGTGGCCTTTGCGGTGTAGGACTCCGCCTCGTGGGTGGTGGCGGCTGGGTCCTCGGCCAGGGCGAGCAGCTTGCGGACCTTGGCCAGGATGGGGTCGGTCGGAGTCACCGTGGCGGTGGCGGCGTGGGTGGCTGTGTCAGCGGTCGTGTCGTTCATCTTGCCTCCGTGGGGGGTTCTGTCCCGACGATGACAGGGACCGGGGACAGTCCTGCGCCAGCCCGGTCGAGCCAGCCCGGTCGAGCCAGTCCCGTCAGGGCAGCTGGGCCAGCAGGTCGGCCGCATCGAGGCTGCCGACCTCTCCCTGCTCCCGGGCGACCTCGGCGACGACCCGCTGGAGCAGCTCGTTGACCGGGGTCGGGATCCGGTGCAGGCGACCGAGGAGCACGATCTCCCCGGCGAGATAGTCGATCTCGACGGAGCCGGCGCCACGCTGCACGCTCTGCCAGGTGGAGCCGCCGGTGTGCCACCGGCCGTCGCCGTTCGCGAGCGTGTCCCCCCGGCGCTCGTCCTCCTCCTCGGCGCTGACCGCGTCGATGCCGGCGAACCGCAGCACCAGGTCGCCCTCGTCCCGGGCTCGGCGGATCAGCTCGTCGGTGTCCTCGCCGGGCGCGCACACGGCATCGACGCCGTTGCTGAGGTTCATGATCAGCTTGCGGTACTTCCACGCCATGATGTCGGGTCGCGGCTGGGAGTCGAACCCCGCCCGGCGCAGGTCCTCGGCGATCGCCAGGTCGAGGTCGTCGATGCGGCGGGGGATGCGACCGATGTCGAGGATGCCCGGGACGGGAGAGCACTTCTGGACGACTACCCCCGGCTCCAGGTGGGCCGAGGGCAGCATCACGCAGATCGAGTAGGTGTGCTGGAAACGCCGCAGGACGGCGTCCTCGTTGGCGACCCCGTTCTGCACCGAGACCACCGGGGTGGTCGCCGGCGCATGCGCGGCGAGGTCGTCGAGGGCGGCGGCACTCTGGTGGGACTTCACCGACAGCAGCACGACGGTGTCGTCGCTCCAGGGCACGTCTGCCGCGCCCCCCACGGCCGGGATGCTCAGCTGCTCGGACCCGGCCTGGGTGTCGAGACGCAGCCCGTGCTCCTGGAGGGCGGCCAGGTGCTCCCCCCGGGCCACGAGCGTGACGTCGATCCCTGCCCTGTGCAGGTTTGCCCCGATCACTCCACCCACGGCCCCCGCGCCGTACACGACGTACTTCATGCCCGGCAGCCTACGGCGCCGGTGCACCGACCGACGTCCGCGGGTGCTGGGCCCCGCCCCCATCCGCCCCTCCGCCGGTTGAGGAGCGAGCGCCGCGGGAGGGCGCCCCGCTGGTTGAGGAGCGAGCGCAGCGAGCGCCTCGAAACCCGGTGAGGGAGGCTGGGTCGTCGCGCGGGGTCTCGAGGCTCGTCGCTGACGCTCCTCACACCTCGACCAGCGGGGACGCCGCTGGTTGAGGAGCGAGCGCAGCGAGCGTCTCGAAACCCGGTGACCGGACCGCGGCGGGGACGCAGTTGGTTGAGGAGCGAGCGCAAGCGAGCGTCTCGAAACCCGGCGACCCGACCGCGGGCATGCCGGTGACCCCGCCGGGGGTGGCGGGGTGCGGGGCGGGGGAGCTACCGGTCGGGTGGGTGGACGCAGGTCCGCGACGGTCGTTCGCGGGTGACGTCGAGGGTGCCCTCGTGGTCACGGAGGTACGACAAGCCGTGCGGGTGAGCCCCAGAGGTAGGTGCCGCGTTCGACCTGGGTGTACCGCCAGCCCCCGTGGGTCTTCAACCGGTGGTGCCGGCGGCACAACGGTGCGATGTTGCACGAACACGTCGGGCCGGCGGAGCTGTCTGGTGCGTAGGGGGTGATGTGGTCACAGTCCGCGTCGCGCTCATCGGGGCGGCACCCCCGGGCGGGACGGGTGCACCACGGGAACACACAGGCCTGGTCCACCAGGACCGCCGCTTCGTGCATCCGGTCGGGGACCTCGTAGGCGTCGACCCGGACATGGTCGTTCAGGTCGATCACGGGCTTCACGACCACGGAGGTGTCGGGGGTGCCGCACCAGGCCCGGACCTGCTCCGCGGTGACCAACGACCGGGTGTTCTCCAACCGGCCCAGACGGCCCAGATCATCGAGGTGTCCGTTCACGAGGGCGGCGTCGGAGAGGTGGACGTAGAGCACCACCCGGCGGGCCTTGCGCTCAGGCTCCCCGCTCGAACGCTCCGTGTTGAGATCGAGGGTCTGCTGGGCCCGGGCGAGGTCCCCGACCGCAGTGGCGCGTCGGACGTCCAACGAGTCGGTGGACCCGAGGGTCTTGAGGTGCTCCGCCCCGGCACTGACGGCGGCATCGAGGTCGAGGGCGTCGGCGACGTCGAGCTCACCCCACACCGACGCCGTCCCGCCCAGCGAGGTGTTGGTGGTGTCGACGTCGAAGCGCCGCCCGTCCACGGCCGCCCGGCGGCGTTTCTCGGCCTCCTCGGGCATGAACCGGGCGATGGCCTCCTCGAGGAGCCGGTCGAGGACGTAGGGCCCGATCTTGTGCGCCACGGCCGCGACGTGGGCATCGACGAACGCCGCGGCCTCCCGGGACAGGTGGATCGTCGCCCGGGCGATACGGCGGGCCCTCCACGCCACCAGGTCACCCGCAACAACCCGGGCCCAGACCCGGGGCAGGCGGTACCGGAGCTCGACGGCCTCCCCGAGGTAGCCCCTGCCGGCGTCGGTGGAGACCCCGATGGCGGCGGCGAGCTCGGCGACGCAGAACTCCGCCACCAGGGGCGCCCCGGGTCCGGCGACCGGGACCCCGGTGTCGCCGCAGTCGCGGTCCCACACGGTCGCCGCGTCGGCCAAGGAGTCCACCGAGTGCATCGCCGCCCAGTCCACCGAGAGCCGCAGCTGACGGGCAGCCTCGGCGTCCTCGACCCAGCGTGCCGAGCGCACCGCGGCGAGCACCGCGGAGGGGCTGTCGGGGTCGGTGATCGTCTCGGCCATGACCCCATTCCAGCACCGACCACCGACAGTCAGACCCCGGATCCACCCCATCCGGGGGACGCTGTGGAGAAGAACTTTTCGGCAACCTTGCTGGTCGTCTCGCCGGGTCTCGAGGCTCGTCGCTGACGCTCCTCACACCTCGACCAACGACGCGCGCGCCCCCGTTGGTTGAGGAGGGAGCGTCAGCGAGCGTCTCGAAACCCGGTGAGCCGGGCGCGGCGGTCACGGTCACCGGGTCTCGAGGCTCGTCGCTGGCGCTCCTCGCACCTCGACCAGCGGCGGGATCGGTTGGTTGAGGAGGGAGCGCTTGAACTCAAGTGGGAGTGCAACGCCGTGACTTGATCGAGGTGCCCTGATGGCCCGGCGCACCGGGTCTCGAGGCTCGTCGCTGACGCTCCTCACACCTCGACCAACGCGGGCGCGCCCCCCCGGTGGTGGAGGAGGGAGCGCAGCGAGCGTCTCGAAACCCGGCGACGGAGGCAGCCCAGCTCACCGGGTCTCGAGGCTTGTCGCTGGCGCTCCTCGCACCTCGACCAGCGGGGCTCGTCCGCCGGTGGTTGAGGCGGGAGCGCCAGCGAGCGTCTCGAAACGCCGTGAGCGGACTGCGGCGGGGGCCCGTCACCGGGCCTCGAGGCTTGTCGCTGGCGCTCCTCGCGCCTCGACCGGCGGGTGGGGACCGTGCTCCTCGTACCTCGACCGGCGGGGTCGAGCCGGCCCGGCCGAGCCGGTCCGACTACCAGGAGCGTTCGGCGAGGGCGAGAGCCTCGGTGAGGCCCAGGCCGAGTCGGCGGGCGACCGCGACGTAGGCCGCTGCGGCCTCCTCCGCCTCGCGGGAGTCGGCCGGGGCCGACAACGCCACGAAGGTGCCGCGCCGCCCCTCGGCCACCAGCACGCCGTCCGCCTCGAGGGCGCGGTAGGCCTTCGCGACGGTGTTGGTGGCCAGTGCGAGCTCGGCCGCCAGGGCCCGGACCGTGGGCAGCCGGGTTCCCGGTGGCAGCTCCCCGGAGGCGGCCCGCGAGGCGATCTGGATCCGCAGCTGCTCGTAGGGCGGGCGGTCCGCTGACGGATCAAGGGGGAGCACGTCCATGAGACGGACCTTACGTGCGGTTCCCCAATGACCCCCCGATGCGATAGATACGAGCCATGCAACGCGACGTCCTGGTGGTCGGAGAGTCCCTGATCGACATCGTCCGGGGGGCGGACGGCTCGACCGTCGAGTACGCCGGGGGGAGTGCGGCGAACGTCGCGGTCGCCCTGGCCCGGCTGGGGCGACCGGTGCAGTTCGCCAGCAGCTGGGCCGACGACGCGCGAGGGGCGGTGCTCGCGCGCCACGTCGAGGAAGCCGGCGTCGTCCTGGCCAGCGACCCGCACGCCGTGTCGCGGACCTCCACGGCGCTCGCCACCATCGGTGCCGACGGCGCGGCGCAGTACGACTTCGACCTGGAGTGGCGCCTGCACCCCGTCACCGGCGACCCCGACCCGCTCGTGGTGCACACCTGCTCGCTCGGCGCCGTGCTCGAGCCCGGCGCCGAGGACGTGCTGGCCCTGCTCACCGGGCTGCGGGCCACGAGCACCGTCAGCTACGACGTCAACGCCCGCCCCGCCATCACGGGCACCGGTCCCGACGTGGTCGCCCGGGTCGAGCGGGTGGTGGCGGTCAGTGACCTGGTCAAGGCCTCCGACGAGGACCTTGCCGCGCTCTACCCCGGCGTCGAGCTGCTCGAGGCCGCCCGCCGGCTGCTCGGTCTCGGTCCGGCCGCCGTGGTGGTCACCCGCGGCGGCGACGGCGCCACGTGGGTGGGCGCCGCAGGCGACATCGAGGTCGCCTCGCTGCCGGTCGACGTGGCCGACACCATCGGGGCCGGCGACACCTTCGGGGCGGCCCTGCTCGATGCCCTGTGGGAGCGCGACCGGCTCGGCGCGGAGCACCGCGACGCGCTGCGCAGCCTCGGTGCCGACGAGATCGCCGAGGTGCTGGAGCACGCCGCCCGGGCCGCGGCCGTCACCGTCTCGAGGCCCGGTGCCGACCCGCCGTACCGTCACGAGCTGGCCGACTGACGCCCCTGCGTGGCCCGGACGCGGGCTGCCGGGGAGCCGCGCCGTCGGCGGTGGGATGATCGGCCGGTGCGCATCCGGATCGACCTCGCCTACGACGGGGCTGGCTACCACGGCTGGGCCGTCCAGCCCGGGCTGCGCACCGTGCAGGGCGAGCTGGAGGCCGCCCTCAGCACCGCCCTGCGGCTGCCGCGGTTGGCCGTCGTCTGCGCCGGGCGCACCGACACCGGCGTCCACGCCCGGGGCCAGGTCGTCCACCTCGACGTGCCTCGCGAGGCCCTCGACGCCTCGACCGGGCGCTCGCCGGAGACCCCCACCGACGCGCTGCTGCGCCGGCTCAACGGCATCCTCACCACCGACGTCCGGGTACGCCGGGTGGTCGCCGCGCCGCCGGGCTTCGACGCCCGCTTCTCGGCGCTGTGGCGCCGCTACACCTACCGGATCGCCGACCGGACCGACCTGGTCGACCCGTTGGTCCGCTCGCACGTCCTGGCCTGGTCCCGACCGCTCGACCTCGGCCTGATGAACGAGGCCTCCGACCTGCTCCTCGGTCACCACGACTTCGCCGCCTTCTGCCGTCGTCGTCCGTACGCGACGACGATCCGCACCCTGCTCGACCTCGAGTGGCGCCGCGACGCCCACGGGCTGGCCGAGGCGAACGTGCGCGCCGACGCCTTCTGCCACTCGATGGTCCGTTCGCTGGTCGGGTGCCTGCTGGCCGTGGGCGACGGCCGGCGCCCGGTCGCCTATGCCGAGGACGTCCTCGGCCGCACCGAGCGCGACCCCTCGGTCACGGTCGCCCAGGCGCACGGCCTCACCCTCGAGGAGGTCGCCTACCCGGCCGACGACGAGCTCGCCCACCGGGCCGACGTCACGCGCGCCACCCGCAGCGCGGTCGGCGACACCGACCTCGACGAGGACAGCGATGGATGAGCACTACTTCACCGCCGACCCTGCGGTGGCGTTCCGCCGGGCGCCGGTGCACGCCGACGTCTGGGGGCACGAGCTGCGGTTGACCAGCGGCTCGGGGGTCTTCGCCCAGGGACGCGTGGACATCGGCACCGCGATCCTGTTCCGCGAGACGGCGCCCCCGGCGCCCGGCCGGCTGCTGGACCTCGGCTGCGGCTACGGGGTGATCGGCCTCGCCCTCGCGGTCGCGGTGCCGGACGCCGTCGTCACCGCGGTCGACGTGAACGAGCGAGCCCTGCTGCTCGCCCGGGAGAACGCCGCCGGGCTGGGCCTCGAGGAGCGCTACCGGGCGTGCACTCCCGAGCAGGTTCCCCCGGAGGCGACGTACGACGAGATCTGGTCGAACCCGCCGATCCGGATCGGCAAGGAGGCGCTGCACGAGCTGCTGCTCACCTGGCTGCCCCGCCTCGCCCCGGACGGGCGCGCGGTCATGGTCGTCGGCAAGAACCTGGGCGCCGACTCGCTCCAGCGCTGGCTGGGCGAGCAGGGCTTCCCGACCACCCGGCTGGCCAGCGCCAAGGGCTTCCGGGTGCTCGAGACCCGCCGGGCGTGAGCCTCAGGAGAAGCGGGTCCGCAGCTCGCGCTTGAGGACCTTGTGGCTCGGTCCGAGGGGCAGCTCGGTGACGACCTCGACCCGGCGCGGGTACTTGTGGCGCCCGAGGTGCTCGCGCGACCACGCCACCAGCTCCTCGGGCGAGACCTCTTCGCCCGAGGCCGCCACGACGACGGCGCAGATCTCCTCGCCCCGCTCGGCGTCCGCGACGCCGATCACCGCGACCTGCGCGACGCCCGGGTGCCGCATCAGCACCTCCTCGACCTCGCGCGGGTAGACGTTGAACCCACCGCGGATGATGAGGTCCTTCTTGCGGTCGACGATCGAGATGAAGCCCTCGTCGTCCTTGCGGCCGATGTCACCGGTGCGGAACCAGCCGTCCACGATGGCCGCCGCTGTGGCCTGGGGGTCGTCGAGGTAGCCCGCGAACACGTTGTGGCCGCGGATCACGATCTCGCCCAGCTCGCCGGTCGCCAGCAGCTCGACGCGGTCCTCCACGGTCTCCGCCGCGATCTCCACGTCGACCCCCCAGATGGGGTGGCCGACGGTCCCGGCCCGGGTGCCGAACCACGGCTGGTTCACGGTCGCGGTCGGCGAGGTCTCCGAGAGCCCGTAACCCTCGAAGACGCGGGTGGCGAACGCCTTCTCGAACTCCTCGAGCACGGCCACCGGCAGCGAGGCGCCCCCGGAGACGCAGTCGCGCAGGGCGGGCAGCGCCAGGTCGGCGCCGCCGGCCCGCGCGGCCGCCAGCAGCTGGACGTACATCGTGGGTACGCCGAAGAACAGCGTCGCCCGCTGCTTGGTCATCAGCCGGATCGCCTCGCTCGCCTCGAAGCGCGGCTGGAGCAGGAGCGTCGCGCCGACCCGGAACGTCGAGTTCATCGACACCGACTGGCCGAAGGTGTGGAAGAGCGGCAGGCAGCCCATCACCACGTCGTCGCGCAGGAACGGGTTGGCGTCGAAGGCGTTGGCGGTCGCGTTGAGGACGAGGTTGAGGTGGGTGAGGACCGCACCCTTGGGCCGGCCGGTGGTGCCGCTGGTGTAGAAGATCACGGCCGCGTCGTCGGCCTCCCGGGTGGCGTGCGAGGCGAGCGGCTCGAGCCCGTCGGCGAAACCCGCCACGCCCCAGGCGGGGACGCCGGCCGCCTGCGCGGCGGCACCGCCGATCTCCTCGAACGTCGTGTGGTGCAGCACCGCCTGCGCGCCGGAGTGCCGCACCAGGTAGGTCGCCTCGTCGGCGTTGAGGAGCGTCGGGATCGGCACGACCGTGCCGCCCAGCGCGAGGATGCCGTAGTAGGCGCGCACGAAGTCCGTGACGTTCGGGGCGAGCAGCGCGACCCGGGAGCCCGGGCCGAGGCCCTGCGCGGCCAGGCCGGCGGCGTAGCGGCGCGCGTCGCGCCATAGGTCGCCGTACGCCACCGGGACGTCGCCGTCCGGGGTGCGCTCGATGACCGCGGTGCGGTGCGGGGTCCGCCGGGCGGACTCGGCGAGGATGCTGGCCAGGGACAGGACGCTCATGTCACTCCACGGTGCTTGACGGTGCTTGACGGGGCTGGTCGGGTGCTGGTCGGGACGGGGGCTGGGACGTTCAGACGAAGGCGCTGATCCCGGTCTCGGCGCGACCGATGAGCAGCTTCTGGATCTGGCTGGTGCCCTCGTAGAGGGTCATCACGCGGGCGTCGCGCAGGTACTTCGCCCCCGGGTACTCGTCGACGTAGCCCGAGCCGCCGTGCACCTGGATGCAGTTGTTCGCCGCCCGCACGGCCGCCTCGGAGGCGAAGAGCTTGGCCTTGGACGCCGCGGTGCCGAACGGCTCGCCGCGGTCGATCAGGTCGGCGCAGCGCCACACCAGCAGGCGCGCGGCGTCGGCGTCGAGCGAGATGTCCGCGATCATGTCCTGCACCAGCTGGAAGCCCGCGATCGGCCGGCCGAACTGGGTGCGGTTCTTCGCGTAGTCCACGCTGGTCTCCAAGCAGCCCTGGACGATGCCGACACAGCCGGCGCCGACCGCGAGCCGGCCCTTGTCCAGGGTGCTCATCGCGATCTTGAACCCCTGGCCGACCTCGCCGAGCACCGCCGAGGCCGGGACCCGGACGTCGGAGAGGAACAGCTCGGCGGTGGCCTGGCCGCGCAGCCCGAGCTTGCCCTTGATCTCGCGGGCCTCGAAGCCCGGGGCGTCGGTCGGCACCAGGAACGCGGTGACCCCGCGGGGTCCGTCGTCGCTCGTGCGCGCGAAGATCAGGGCGACGTCCGCCCAGGTGCCGTTGGTGATGAAGAGCTTCTGGCCGTTGATGACGTAGTCGTCGCCGTCCCTGGTGGCCCGGGAGGTCAGGTTGCCCGCGTCGGAGCCGGTGTCGGGCTCGGTCAGCCCGAAGCAGCCGAGCCTGGTCGCGGCCGCCAGCTGCGGCAGCCACTCCTGCTTCTGCTCCTCGGAGCCGAAGAAGAGGATCGACTTGCCGACCAGGCCGCTGCTCACCGAGACGATCCCGCGCAGGGCGGAGTCGGCGCGGCCGAGCTCCTCCATCGCGATGGCGTAGGTGACGTAGTCGCCGCCGAGCCCGCCGTACTCCTCGGGGATGGTGAGGCCGAAGAAGCCGATCTCGGCCATCTTGGGCACGATCGCGAGGTCCACCGCCTCGTCGCGGTCCCACTGGATGCGGTGCGGGACCGCCTCCTTGTCGAGGAAGTCGCGGGCCAGGGCGCGGAAGCTCTGCTGCTCGTCGTTGAGGCTCAGGTCCATGGGTCGGGGGTCCTCTCGGGGTCGGGTGCTGGCAGGTCGACCAGGGTGGCCAGACGTGCCCGGTGCGTCTCGGGCGTGCCCAGCAGGAGCTGGTCGGCCTTGGCGCGCTTGAGGTGGAGGTGGGCGGGGTGCTCCCAGGTCATGCCGAGGCCGCCGTGCAGCTGCACGGCCTCCTCGGCGGCGTGGACGGCGACGCCGGCGCAGTAGGACTGCGCGACGGCGACCGCGACGCCGACGTCCGGCTCACCAGCGGTGAGCGAGGCGGCCGCGTAGCGCGCGGCTGCGCTCGCGGACTCCACCTCGGCGTACAGGTCGGCGAGGCGGTGCTTCAGCGCCTGGAAGCCGCCTACCACCCGGCCGAACTGCCGGCGCTCCTTGAGGTGCGCGATCGTCGCCTCCAGGCACCAGGTCGCCACGCCGACCTGCTCGGCGGCGAGCAGCCCGGCGCCGGTGAGCAGCGCGTTCTTCAGGGCGCTGCCGGCGTCGGCGGCCACCACCCGGGAGGCCGCCGCCTCGAGCCGGACGTCGGCCAGCGGGCGGGTCATGTCGAGCGAGGTGACGGCGCCGACCTGAACGCCGGGGGAGGAGACCTCCACGGCGTGCAGCGCCACGGTGGGACCGTCGGCGACGGGGACCAGCAGGATCTCGGCCGGGACTCCACCGGCCACGCCCACCACGTTGCGCACCTCGCCGGTCAGCGCACCGTCCGGATCCGTGGTGACGGCCCGGCCGTCGGCGTGCAGCGCGGTGCCCGGCACGAGCAGCGCGACCACGGTCCCGGACGCGAGCCGCGCCAGCAGCCCAGTGCCTGTGCCAGTGCCGGTGCCTGTACCGGTGCCCTCGGCTGGGCCACCCGCCAGCGACGCCAGCAGGCTCCCGGCGACGACCGCGCTGGTCAGGTACGGCGCGGGCGCGACGACGCGGCCGATCTCGTCGAGCACCACGGCCGCCTCGCGGGCCGTGGCCCCTGCGCCGCCGTGCTCCTCGGGGACCAGCAGCCCGGCCAGGCCGAGGTCCCCGGCCAAGGTCGACCAGACGTCGGCGGCGACGCTGCCGTCGCCGTCGAAGCAGGCGGTGACCCGCTCGGGCGGGCAGGCCTTCGCCAGCGCCCGGCGCACCGTCGCGCGCAGGTCGTCCTCGACGTCGTCGGCGAGCAGGGAGAGCTCTGGGGGCTCGATCCCGGTCGTGGTGCTCATCGGGGCATGTCCTTCCAGGCGACGTCCTTGTCGACGCGCGGCTCGGAGGGCAGCCCGAGGACGCGTTCGGCGATGATGTTGCGCAGGATCTCCGAGGTGCCGCCCTCGATGGAGTTCCCCTTGGCCCGCAGGTAGCGGTAGCCGGCGTCGCGACCGGTGAAGTCCACCTGGTCGGGCCGGCTCAGCGTCCAGTCGTCGTAGCGCAGGCCGTCGTCACCGAGCAGCTCGACCTCGAGGCCGGAGAGCTCCTGGGCCAGCCGGGCGAAGGTCAGCTTCATGGCCGACCCCTCCGGGCCGGGGGCACCGACGGCGAGCTTCTGGCGCAGCCGCTGCCCGGTCATCCGCGCGACCTCGGCCTCGACCCACAGCTCGAGCAGCCGCTGGTGGGTGCCCGGCGTCCGTCGGTCGGGGTGTGCGCGCCAGGCCTCGGCGACCTTGCCGACCATGCCGGCCTCGCGCGGGGTGGCGCCCCCGCCGATCGAGACCCGCTCGTTCATCAAGGTGGCGTTGGCGACCTTCCAGCCGTCACCGACCGCGCCGACGCGTCGGTCGTCCGGCACCCGCACGCCGGTCAGGAAGACCTCGTTGAACTCGGCCTCCCCGGTCAGCTGGCGCAGCGGGCGGACCTCCACCCCGGGGTCGTGCATGTCGAGCAGGAAGTAGGTCAGACCGGCGTGCTTGGGCACCTCGGGGTCGGTGCGCGCCACCAGGATCGCGAAGTCTGCCAGGTGGGCCGAGGAGGTCCACACCTTCTGGCCGTCGACCACCCAGCTGTCCGTGTCGAGGACGGCGCGGGTGGCGACGGCGGCCAGGTCGGAGCCGGCGCCGGGCTCGGAGAAGAGCTGGCACCAGATCTCCTCGCCGAGCCACAGCGGACGCAGGAACCGCGCCCGCTGCTCGTCGGTGCCCAGGGTGAGGATCGTCGGCGCGGCCATGCCCAGACCGATGCCGTTGCGGCGCGGGTCGTTGTCGGGGGCGCCGGCCGCCTCCAGCCGGTCGTCGACCAGCCCCTGCAGGCCACGCGGAAGCCCCAGCCCGCCCAGGCCCTCGGGGAAGTGCACCCACGCCAGCCCGGCGTCGTAGCGCGCCTCGAGGAACGTGCGCCGCGGGGTGCTCGCCGGGTCGTGGTCCGCGAGCAGCGCGTCGACCCGCAGTCGCAGGTCGGCCTCCGCCGCACCCGGGCTCACGCGGGCGCCTCGGTGTGGCGGCGGATCTCCGCCTTGGCCAGCGCGTTCTTGTGCACCTCGTCCGGGCCGTCGGCGAAGCGCAGGGTGCGGATGCCGGCGAAGGACGCCGCGAGCGGGAAGTCCTGGGAGAGGCCGGCGGCCCCGTGCACCTGCATGGCCCGGTCCAGGATCTGCTGGACGGTCCTCGGGGTGGCGATCTTGATGGCCTGGATCTCGCTGTGCGCGCCGCGGTTGCCCACGGTGTCCATCAGCCAGGCGGTCTTGAGCACCAGCAGGCGCAGCTGCTCGACCTCCACCCGGGACTCCGCGATCCAGTCGCGGACGACGCCCTGCTCGGAGATCGGCTTGCCGAACGCGACCCGCTCGTCGGCGCGCCGGCACATCAGCTCGATGGCCCGCTCGGCGACGCCGATGGCCCGCATGCAGTGGTGGATCCGGCCGGGGCCCAGGCGGGCCTGGGCGATCGCGAAGCCCTTGCCCTCCTCGCCGATCAGGTTGCTCACCGGGACACGCACGTCCTCGAAGAGGATCTCGGCGTGCCCACCGTGGTCGTGGTCGTCGTAGCCGAGTACGTGCATGCCCCGCACGATCGTCACGCCGGGGGTGTCGCGGGGGACGAGCAGCTGGCTCTGCTGCTGGTGGCGCGAGGCCTCCGGGTCGGTCTTGCCCATCACGATGAAGATCTCGGCCTCGGGGTTCATCGCGCCGGTGATCCACCACTTGCGCCCGTTGACGACGTACTCGTCACCGTCGCGCTCGATGCGCGTCGCGATGTTGGTGGCGTCCGAGGAGGCGACGTCCGGCTCGGTCATCGCGAACGACGAGCGGATCCGGCCGTCGAGCAGCGGCGTCAGCCAGCGCTCCTTCTGCTCGGGGGTGCCGAACATCGAGAGCACCTCCATGTTGCCCGTGTCCGGTGCCGCGCAGTTGAGCGCCGCCGGCGCGAGGTGGCCGCTGCGCCCGGTGATCTCGGCGAGCGGGGCGTACTGCAGGTTGGTGAGCCCGGCGCCGAGGTCGCCGTGCCCGTCCGGGAGGAAGAGGTTCCACAGGCCGCGGGAGCGGGCCTCGGCGCGCAGCTCGGCCAGGACCGGGACCGTCGTCCAGGCCCAGTGGTCCTCGAGCGCGGCCATCTGCTCGGCGAAGACGGGCTCGGCCGGGTAGACGTGGGAGTCCATGAAGTCGAGCAGCTCGGCGCGGAGCTCCTCGGTGCGGGCGTCGAAGGTGAAGTCCATCTCAGGGGGCCTTTCGGTCGATCGCGGTCAGGCCGGCGGCGAGAAGCGGCTGCACCGCGTCACCGACGGAGTCGAAGCCCTCGCCCACGGTATGACCCCGGGCGTGGCGGAAGTGGATCCCCTCGAGGATCACGGCGAGCTTGAAGTGGGCCAGCCCCAGGTGGAAGTCCATCCTGGAGAGGTCGCGGCCGCTGGCGGCGGCGTACTGCTCGAGCTGGGTCGCGGCGTCGGGGTAACCCGGGGCGGCGCTGGCGTCGGCGACCGCCGAGCCGCCGGCGATCGAGGCCAGCCGGTCGTAGACCAGCAGCAGCGCGACGTCGGTGAGGGGGTCGCCCAGCGTGGCCATCTCCCAGTCGACGACCGCCCGGACCTCCTCGCCGGGGCGGCTGGCGTCGACCAGCAGGTTGTCGAGGCGGTAGTCGCCGTGCACGATGCCGGACGGCCCCTGGTCGGGGATCTGCCCGGCCAGGCGGCGCAGCAGCTCGTCGGCGTCCGGCAGGTCGCGGCTGCGCGAGCCGTCGAGCTGGCGGCCCCAGCGGCGCACCTGCCGCTCGAGGAACCCCTCGGGCCGGCCCAGCTCGCCGAGCCCGACCTCCTCCGGGACGACGGCGTGCAGCCGGGCGAGCACGTCGACCATGGCGTGGGCGATCGCGGCGGTGCGTTCGGAGCCCAGCTCCTCGAGCTGCGCCTTCGTGCGGTACGGCGTGCCGAGCACCCGCTCCATGACGTAGAACGGCGCACCGATCACGTCCGGGTCCGTGCACCGGGCGTAGGTCTGCGGCACCGGGACGTCGGTGTGGGCCAGGCCGCTCATCACCGTGAACTCGCGGCCCATGTCGTGGGCGGTGGCCTGCACGTGGCCCATCGGGGGGCGCCGCACGATCCACCAGGAGGAGCCGTCGGTGACCTCGTAGGTCAGGTTGGACTTGCCGCCGGCGATCAGGCTGCCGCTCAGGTCGCCGGTGATCTCGCCGGGGCGCTGCGCCTCGAACCAGCGGGCGAACGCGGTCAGGTCGAGCCCTCGGGGGTCGCTCGTCACAGGCCCCGGCTCTCGTCGAGACGCACCTGCAGGCGGCGCATGCCGGCCAGCCAGCGGTCGGTGTCGGTGGCCCGCGCGGCGTAGTAGCCGGCGACCTCCGGGTGCGGGAGGACGAGGAAGCGGTCGTCGGCCAGCGAGGCGACCCACGCGTCCGCGACGGCCTCGGGGGCGAGCGCCTGGTCGCGGGAGAGCAGGGCCTGCAACGGTCCCGACTCCTCGAGCATCCGGGTCTGCACGCCCTGCGGGCAGATCGCCTGGACGGTGACGCCGCGGTGGCCGTAGGTGATCGAGAGCCACTCCGCGAAGGCCACGGACGCGTGCTTGGTCACCGAGTACGGCGCGCTGCCGATCATGGTGAGCAGGCCGGCGGCGGAGGCGGTGACGACGAACCGACCGCCCCCCGACTCCAGCCAGCCCGGGACGAGCGCGCGGGCGGCGCGGACATGGGCCATCACGTTGGTGTCCAGCACCCGCGACCAGACCTCGTCGGGGGTCTGCAGGCTGTCCACCTGCTCGCCGAGGGGCCCGCCGTCGATGCCGGCGTTCGCGAAGAAGGCGTCGATGCGGCCCAGGGTGCCGGTGGCGCGCTCGACCAGGCTGCGCACGCCTGCCTCGGAGGCGCAGTCGCCGGGCGCGGCGCTGCCGCCGACCTCCTCGGCCACGCTCGCCGCGGCGTCCGCGTCGAGGTCGTTGACGACGACGCGGGCGCCCTCGCGAGCCAGGCGGATGGCGAGGGCGCGACCGATGCCGTGGCCCGCGCCGGTGACCACCACCCCGGCGTCGCGCAGGCTTCCGTTCGGGGAGTCCGTGCCCATCAGGCACCACCCGTCAGCGTGACGCCGCCGTCGAGCACGACGCACTGCCCGGTCAGCCAGGAGGCGTCCTGGGAGAGCAGGAAGGCGACCGCGCCGGCGATGTCCTCGGGGACGCCGAGGCGCCCGAGCGGGTAGGCCGCGGAGACCTCGGCCTCCCGGCCCTCGTAGAGCGCGGTGGCGAACCGGGTCTTCACCACGGCCGGGGCGACCGCGTTGACCCGGATGTCCGGGCCGAGCTCGACGGCCAGGCTCTGGGTGAGCGAGATCAGCATGGCCTTGCTGGCGCCGTAGAACGAGATGCCCGGTGCCGGACGCACGCCGGCCACGGAGGCGACGTTCACCACGGAGCCGCCGTGCTCGCGCATCCAGGCGGCGTGCGCGGCCTGCACCCAGGCCAGCGCGGAGACGCAGTTGACCTCGACGATCTTGCGCGCGGCGTCGAGGTCGAGCTCGATGAGCGGGCCGTAGGCGGGGTTGATGCCGGCGTTGTTGACCAGGAGGTCCACGCTGCCGAACGCCTCGAGCGTCGCCGCGATGGTCTCCGCCCGGTGCTCGGCGTCCCCGGAGTTGCCGGCCACCGCGATGGCGTGGTCGGGGCCGCCGAGCGAGACGACCGCCTCCTCGAGGGCCTCGGGCTTGCGGGCGGTCAGGCAGACCCGGGCACCCTCCTCGACCAGTCGCCGGGCGATGCCCAGGCCGATGCCCCGGCTGGCGCCGGTGACGATCGCGGTCTTGGCGGCCAGCCCCTTCACGGGAGCTGTCCTTGCGGGGGACACGTGCTCATGGACGCCCTTCCTGCCGGATCGTTGCCTACTGACTAAGCGCTTGCTTACTATGGGTCAGCCCGACGGTGGGCGTCAACAGCAGCAGCGAGGGAAGCGACCATGACGGCAGGTGTGGCGCAGGGTGCGCGCTCGCGGCTGCTGGCCGCCGCGGTCGAGGCCTTCGCCGCCCGAGGCTTCCACGGCACGACGACCCGTGACATCGCCGCGGCCGCCGGCATGAGCCCCGCGGCCCTCTACGTGCACCACCGCTCCAAGGAGGAGCTGCTGCACCTGATCTCCCGGGCCGGCCACGAGCGCGCGCTCGCCGTCGTCGAGACCGCCGTGGACTCCTCGCCCGATCCGGTCGCCCAGCTGACCCGCCTGGTGGAGGACTTCGTACGGCACCACGCCGTCTCCCACACCAGTGCCCGGGTGGTGAACTACGAGCTCGCGGCCCTCTCCGAGCCGCACCTGGCCGAGATCACCGAGCTGCGCCACCGCATCGACGCGGTGGTGCGCGAGCTCGTCGAACGCGGAGTCGCCTCCGGCGCCTTCACGACGCCCGACCCGGTGATGACGGCCTCGGCCCTGCTGTCGATGGGGATCGACGTCGCCCGGTGGTACCGCGACGCGGGGTCGTGGTCGCCCGAGGACGTTGCCACGCACTACCGCGAGCTGGCCCTGCGCATGGTCGGCGCCGGCTGAGGCGGACCCGGTCGGGGCCCCTCAGCAGCAGGCCGCGGCGCCGGCCCCCTGCTCCAGCAGGGGAGCCTGGCCGAACGTCGCCGAGTCGGCGAGCACGGTGTAGACCTCCCAGCGCTCGCCGTCCGGGGCGCCCTCGACCCAGAACTTGTCCTGCCGGGCGTAGCAGCAGGTGGTGTCGCGCTCCTCGGTCGAGGCGAGGCCCCGGCCGGTGAGCCGGGCGTGCTCGGCATCGACCACGCCGGCGTCGTCGACCTCGATGCCGAGGTGGTTCAGCGAGCCGCCGCGTCCGGGGTTCTCGAGGAGAACCAGCTTCAGCGGTGGGTCGGCGACGGCGAAGTTGGCGTAGCCGGGGCGGGTCTTGGCCGGCCCGACGCCGAGTAGCCGGGTGTAGAAGGCGACCGAGGCGTCGAGGTCGTCGACGTCGAGGGCGAGCTGCAGGCGGGACATGGGGTCCTCCGGAAGGCTTCGACGAGATATCGACGATTGTCGATGTCTCATGTTGCTCCCGGAGTCGCCTCGTGTCAACATCGACGCATGTCGATGTCTAGGACGCTCACCCCGGTGCAGACCGTGGCGTGCTGCTCGCCGCTGGTGCGTCGGCCGCTCAGCGCCGAGCAGGCGCTCGCGATCGCCCCGCTGATCAAGGCGATCGGCGACCCGGTGCGGCTCCGGCTGCTCTCGTTGGTCGCCTCGCACGAGGGTGGCGAGGCGTGCGTGTGCGACCTCCAGGACGCCTTCGAGCTCTCCCAGCCGACGATCAGCCACCACCTCAAGGTGCTGCACGAGGTCGGACTGCTCGACCGGACCAAGCGCGGCGTGTGGGTCTACTACGCCGTGCGCCGCGACGCGCTCGCCGGCGTCGCCGCCCTGCTCGGCGGGGGAGTCGGGTGAGCCGCAGTCGCGTCCTCGCCCGCCGCGCCGGTGCCGAGCTGGTCGGCACGTCGTTCCTGGTGATGGCGGTGGTCGGCTCGGGCATCGCCGCGAGCCGGCTCTCGCCCGACGACGTCGGGCTCCAGCTGCTCGAGAACAGCCTGATCACGGGCGCCGCGCTGGTCGCGCTGATCCTCGCCCTGCAACCCGTCTCGGCCGCCTTCAACCCGGTCGTCACGCTGGTCGAGCGCGCGCTCGGCCTGCTGAGCACCGGCGCCGCGCTCGGGATCGCCGCGGCCCAGGTGGTCGGTGGGGTCCTGGGCGCGGTCGTCGCCAACCTGATGTTCGACCTCGACGCAGTCTCGTGGTCCGCGCACGAGCGCACCGGCAGTGGCCTGTGGCTGGGCGAGGTCGTCGCCACGCTGGGCCTGGTGGTCGTGATCTTCGGGAGCCTGCGGTCGGGGCGCTCGGACACGATCGCGTACGCCGTCGGCGGTTACATCACGGCCGCCTACTGGTTCACGAGCTCCACGAGCTTCGCCAACCCGGCGGTCAGCATCGCCCGGATGTTCTCCGACTCCTTCGCCGGGATCGCACCGGCGTCGGTCCCGATGTTCCTGCTCATGCAGCTGCTCGGTGGCCTGCTGGCGCTCGGGCTCGTCCGGCTCCTGTTCCCTCTCCCTGAAAGGGTCGACGCATGAGCGGTACACCCAGCCCCCAACCATCCAGCCCCGCAACGCCCAGCCACCGGACCCCCACCCACCGGACCGCCACCCAACGGACCCCCAGCGTCCTCTTCGTATGCGTGCACAACGCCGGCCGCTCCCAGATGGCGGCGGGCTGGCTGCGCCACCTCGCCGGGGACCGGGTGCGGGTGCTCTCGGCGGGCTCGGCGCCCGCCCAGGTGGTCAACCCCGCGGCCGTCGCGGCGATGGCGGAGGTGGGCATCGACCTCACGGCCGCGGTGCCGACGCTGCTGAGCAACGCGGCGGTCGAGGCCTCGGACGTCGTGGTCACGATGGGTTGCGGCGACGCCTGCCCGATCTTCCCCGGCAAGCGCTACGAGGACTGGCCCCTCGACGACCCGGCTGGCCGGGGGGTCGAGGCCGTGCGCCCGATCCGCGACGAGATCCGGGACCGGGTCGAGGCCCTGGTCGCTCGGCTCGTCGACGCCTGAGCCGAGTCGTGAGCGCCGCCAGCGGGGAGATCCGCCCCGAGCACCTGCTCCGGGCGCTGCTCGACGACCGTCTGGTCCGTGACCTGCTGGCGGCCGCCGGCACCGACGCCGACGAGCTGCGTGCGGTCCTCGAGCGCGAGTACCTCGCCGGGCTCGAGGTGATCGACGAGGCGAGCCTCTACGCCGCCCGGGTCGACCTCACCGGGATGCTCGCCACCTGGAACGCTCCCCGCGTCGCCCCGGGACCGTTCGCGGCGGCGATGGACGCCTACCGGCTCACCGACGGGGCGCGGGCCTGCCTGATGCGTGGCGTGGGTGAGGCGGCGCGCACCGGTGCGACGACCATGACCTCCGGGCACCTGCTGCTCGGTCTGCTGCGGACCCGGGACCGGACGGTCGCCCGGGTGCTGCGCACCGTCCGGGTGGACCAGCGGGCGGTCCGCACGGTGCTGCGTCGCTGGGGGAGGCGGGCCGGTGGCGCCTGAGCCAAGCCCCGGCCGGGCTCGCGGCCGGTGCCCGTTCGCGGTGTGCGTGGGTAGGACAGGATGGTGGCCATGACGACGTACGAAGCCGCCGAGGACCGCTACGACCACGAGGCGACCGGGATGGAGTACCGCTTCACCGGCCGCAGCGGGCTCCAGCTGCCCGTACTCTCGCTCGGCCTGTGGCAGAACTTCGGTGACGACCGGCCCGAGGAGAGCCAGCGGGCGATCCTGCGCCGTGCCTTCGACCGTGGCGTGACCCACTTCGACCTCGCCAACAACTACGGCCCGCCGTACGGCCGTGCGGAGGAGAACTTCGGGCGCTACCTGGCCGACGACTTCGAGGCCCACCGCGACGAGCTCGTCATCTCCACCAAGGCCGGCTACGACATGTGGCCGGGCCCCTACGGCCAGGGTGGCGGGTCGCGCAAGTACGTGCTCGCCTCCCTCGACCAGTCGTTGGGCCGGCTGGGCCTGGAGTACGTCGACATCTTCTACAGCCACCGCTTCGACGCCGACACCCCGGTCGAGGAGACGATGACCGCGCTCGACCATGCGGTGCGCCAGGGCAAGGCGCTGTACGTCGGGATCTCGTCCTACTCCGCCGGGAAGACCCGGGAGGCGGCCACGATCGCGCGCGAGCTGGGCACGCCCCTGCTGATCCACCAGCCGTCGTACTCCCTGCTCAACCGCTGGATCGAGGAGGACCTCCTCGATGAGCTGGAGCAGCAGGGGATGGGCTGCATCGTGTTCACGGCACTGGCCCAGGGCCTGCTCACCGACCGCTACCTCGACGGGGTGCCGGCCGGTTCGCGCGGGGCGCGGGAGGGGTCGACGATGCCGGGGACGTCGTTCGACGCCACGACCCTCGAGCACGTCCGCGCCCTGGACCAGATCGCCTCGGCCCGGGGGCAGAAGCTCGCCCAGATGGCCCTGCAGTGGGCCGTGCGGGACCCGCGGGTGACCTCAGCGGTGATCGGCGCCAGCTCGGTCGCGCAGCTCGACACGAACCTCGACGCGATCGCCGGCCCCGCCTTCACCGCCGAGGAGCTCGCCGCGATCGACCAGCACGCAGTCGACGCCGGGGTGAACCTCTGGGCGAGGTCCTCCGCGGGCTGAGCGGCCGGGGCGGGCCTCAGATGAAGAGCAGCTGGGCCCCGTCGGTCTTCTCGATGAACTCGCCGGCGCTGATGATGCCCTCGACCTCGTCGTAGAGGTCCGCCTCACCCAGGTGGTTCATGTCCGCCGACATCCGGCAGGCCCACAGGTGCCCGCCCGAGGCGACGATCTGCTCGAGGAAGTCGGGGACCTCCGGCACGTCGAGCTCGGCGATCGACCTCCTCAGCCGCGCCGTCGCCATCGCGGTGATCCCCGGCATCGGGGTGAGGCCCTGGGGCAGGTGCGCGGCGGGGTTGCCCACCGGGGTGAACTTCAGGTCGCCCATGGTCTTCGGGTTGATCATGTCGAAGCCCCAGAACGTGAAGAACAGATGCGTCTCCACCCCCTCCCCGAGGGCGGCGTTGGCCATGATCAGCCCGGGGTAGGCCATGTCCAGGCTCCCCTTGGAACAGATGATGGCGAGCTTGCGGCCCTCGGTGGCCGGGTCGTCGAAGTTCGGGACGATGCTCGGAGCGGTCGTGGTCGTGCCGGTCGTGGTGCTCATCGGGGGTCCTCTCTCCGGTGGGACGTACGGGTCAGACGCAGCCGTGGGGCTTGGGCAGCCCCGCGACGTAGGCCATCTTGCGAGCCGGCTTCCTGGGGAAGAGGCCGAACAGCTCCTTGGTGGGGATGCCGCCGGTGACGCTGACCCGGCGCAGGGTGGGCGTCTCGCCCTGGCGGGCGAAGTCCTCGCGCAGGAAGCGGATGGCTCGCCAGTGCGCCTCGGTCAGGTCGATGCCGATCAGGGTGGCCAGTGCCTCGCCGAGCGACTCGTCCCACTCGTCGGGCTCGGTCAGGAAGCCCTCCTCGTTGACGTGGACCGGGCGGCTGTCGATGGTGGTCAGGGGCATCGGGGCTCACTTCTCGTCGTCGGTGGCGGTCGGGTCGGTCTTGCCGGCCATGGACATCAGGGTGGGGAGCGGCAGGGTGCGCCCGGGCAGCAGGACGTTCCAGTAGATCCAGCGGAAGGCGAGCTTGCCGAGGTGGTTGAGCCGGCTCTCCTCCAGCAGGTGCAGCGGCCCGAGGACCGGGAGCGGGTAGGTGCCCTCCAGCGGCTGGGTGTCGTAGTTGAAGTCGATCAGCAGGCCCTTGCCGTCGCCGGACTCGACGAAGCAGTTGGCGTGGCCGTCGAAGGCGCCGGTCATCGGCCGGCCCTCGACGAGCTCGAGGAAGTTGTCGACGAAGATCTCCACCGAGAAGTGCGCCACCGACCCGGCCTTCGAGGCCGGGATGTCGCTGGCGTCCCCCACGGCGAAGACGTGGGGGTACACGGTCGACTGCAGCGTGTGCTTGTCGACCGGCACGTAGTTGAGCTCGTCGCCGAGGCCCGAGCGGGCCACGAAGTCCGCGCCCATGTTGAGGGGGACGGTGACGAGCAGGTCGAACGGGATCTCGCGCTCGTCGTACGACACGAGCATCTTGCGCTCGTTGTCGACGTGCTCGAGGAGGAAGTCCGCCTCGAGGAGGATCTTGCGGTCCGCGAGCATCGTGGCGAGCTTTCCCGACGCGATCGGCTGGGTGAAGGCACCGTCCAGGGGCGTGACGTAGACCAGCTCCACCCGGTCGCGGATCCCACGCTCCCGCAGGTGGGCCTCGGCGAGGAACGCGAACTCGAGCGGGGCGACGGGGCACTTGATCGGCATCTCGGTGATGTGGACGACGAGACGGCCGTGGTCGAAGTCGCGCAGCGCCTCGGCCAGCGCCCGGGAGCCGTCGTAGGAGTAGAAGTCGAAGACGCTGCGGCGCCACTCGCTTCCGAGCATGCCCTCGGTCTGGTCGGGTCGCGGCGTGGTCCCGGAGGCGATGACCAGGTAGTCGTAGGCCAGCGTGCGACCGTCCGTCAGGCTGACCCGGTGCGCCTCGGGATCGACCCGGTCGATCTCGCCGAGGACCAGCTCGACCCCGTCCGGGATGAACGTGTGCCGCGGCCGGGCCACCTGATCGGGGGTGAGCGAGCCGAACGGCAGGAACAGGTAGCCCGGCTGGTAGTGGTGCTCGTCGTCGCGGTCCACGACGGTGATCTCCCACTCGTCGTTCCCCAGCCTGCGGCGCAGCTTGTTCACGATCATCGTCCCGGCGGTTCCGCCGCCCAGGACCAGCAGTCGTCTCATGTCGCTCCTTCACGATGGTGGCCCCGTCCCCGACGCTAGGCCGCCGCGAGCTCGTCAGCAGGGGGCGAAGGTCCCGGGCCGGGTCGCCACCCGGCCCCACCCGTCGGGGCGGCACCGGACCGGCCGTCGGGGGAGCACCGCGGGACTAACGGTTCGCGGTCCCGTGCGTCGTGCCGGACAATGTCTCGACGTGGGTCATGTGGAGGTTGCCGGAGTGCGCTACGAGCTGCCGGACGGGCGGGTGCTGCTCGATGCCGTCTCGTTCCGGGTCGGCGAGGGGGCCAAGGTCGCGCTGGTCGGGGCCAACGGCGCCGGGAAGACCACGCTGCTGCGCATCATCACCGGGGAGCTCGTCCCGCACGCGGGGGCGGTCACCCGCTCGGGCGGGCTGGGCGTCATGCGCCAGATGGTGGGCGCCGGCCTCGGCGAGGACCCCACGATCGCCGACCTGCTGCTGAGCGTCTCCCCGCCGCGGGTGCGGGAGGCCGCCGCGGCGGTCGACCGCTGGGAGCTGGCGTTGATGGACACCGACGACGAGCAGACGCAGATGGCCTACGCGCACGCGCTCTCGGAGTTCGCCGACGCGGGCGGCTACGACATCGAGGTCACCTGGGACGTGTGCACGACGGCCGCGCTGGCCATGTCCTACGACCGGGCGAGGTACCGCACCCTGCGGACCCTGTCGGGAGGGGAGCAGAAGCGACTCGTCCTGGAGTTCCTGCTCCGCGGCCCCGACCAGGTGCTCCTGCTCGACGAGCCCGACAACTTCCTCGACGTGCCCGGCAAGATCTGGCTCGAGGGCCGGGTCCGCGAGTCCGACAAGACGATCCTGATGATCAGCCACGACCGGGAGCTGCTCGACAACACCGCGACCCGCGTCGTGACCGTCGAGCTGGCCAGCGGTGGTCCGGGGGCCGGCAACTCGGTGTGGACGCACCCGGGCGGCTTCGCGTCGTACCACCAGGCCCGGCGGGACCGCTTCGCCCGCTTCGAGGAGCTCCGCAAGCGCTGGGACGAGGAGCACGCCAAGCTCGTCCGGCTGGTGCTGCACTACCGGACCAAGGCCGAGTTCAACGACGGCATGGCCTCCCAGTACCGCGCCGCCCAGACCCGGCTGCGCAAGTTCGAGGAGGCCGGGCCGCCCACCGAGCAACCGCGCGACCAGCAGGTCTCGATGCGGCTCAAGGGGGGCCGCACCGGCAAGCGCGCGGTGGTCTGCGAGGACCTCGAGCTGACCGGTCTGATGAAGCCCTTCGACCTCGAGGTCTGGTACGGCGAGCGGGTGGCGGTGCTCGGCTCCAACGGCTCCGGCAAGTCGCACTTCCTGCGGCTGCTCGCCGCGGGCGGCAGCGACCCGGACGTCGAGCACCGACCGGTCCTCGAGGGCCCGGCCGGCGAGGTGGCGGTGCGGCACGTCGACCACACCGGCAAGGCCAAGCTCGGGGCGCGGGTGCGCCCCGGCTGGTTCGTGCAGACCCACGAGCACCCCGAGCTGCTGGGCCGGACCCTGCTCGAGATCCTGCACCGCGGCGACGGCGCCCCGAACGGGCGCAGCGGCATGGGCCGCGAGCAGGCGGCCCGGGTGCTGGACCGCTACGAGCTCGCGCACGCCTCCGAGCAGAAGTTCGAGTCGCTCTCGGGCGGCCAGCAGGCGCGCTTCCAGATCCTGCTGCTCGAGCTCAGCGGCGCCACCCTGCTGCTGCTCGACGAGCCCACCGACAACCTGGACGTGCAGTCGGCCGAGGCGCTGGAGGAGGGCCTCGAGGCCTTCGACGGCACGGTGCTTGCGGTGACCCACGACCGTTGGTTCGCCCGCGGCTTCGACCGGTTCCTGGTGTACGGCGCGGACGGCGAGGTCTACGAGTCCGACGGACCGGTGTGGGACGAGGGCCGGGTGCGGCGCCCCCGGTGAGCGCCCTCGAGGTCGAGCCGCTGGACCCGTTCGACCGGACGTCGTTCGACTCCTGGCACGCGGTCTACCTCGCGGCCGAGACCTGGGGGCGCGAGGAGAGCGCCACCCCCTGGCAGCTGGAGGAGATGCGGGTCCTGCTGCAGGAGCGCGGCATCAGACGCCGGTCGGCCGGCTTCGTGGGCCGCCTCGACGGCGAGACGGTCTGCGTGGGCCGGGTGGGCACCCCGCTGCTCGACAACCTCGAGCGTGCCGAGCTCTCGGTGCACACCCGCCCCGACGCCCGGCGCGAGGGGCATGCCACCACGATGCTGGCCCGTCTCGAGCAGGTGGCTGCTGCCCGGGGGCGCCGGATCCTCGCCGCCGAAGCCGCGTGGCCGTACGCCGCGGGGCCGGGCGGTGCCGGTGAACCCGGTCCGGCGTTCGCCGCCCGCCACGGCTACGCGCTCGCCGTCTCCGAGGTCCAGCGGCACCTGTCGCTGCCGGTCGACGACGCGGCGCTGGCGTCCCTGGCGGCGGCCGCGGCGCCGCACCACACGTCGTACACGCTGCGCTCCTTCCCCGGTCCGGTGCCTGACCACCTGGTCGCGGGCTGGGCGGCGCTCGCCGCGACGCTGATCACCGAGGCGCCCACGGGCGACCTCGAGGTCGAGCCGGAGACGGCGGACGTCGCGGCCGTGCGCGAGGGGGAGCGGGTGTTGGAGCGCCAGGGCCGCACGAAGTACCACACCGTCGCCCTGGACCTCGGCGGGGCCGTCGCGGCCTACACCGAGCTCGTCACGACCGTGCACGAGCCGGAGCGCGCCTACCAGTGGGGCACGCTCGTCCACCGGGCGCACCGCGGGCGCCGGCTGGGCCTCGCGGTCAAGGTCGCGAACCTGCGCCTGCTCCAGCGCGAGCGCCCCGACCTCGCCCGGGTGCTGACCTGGAACGCCGAGGAGAACGGCCCCATGGTCGCGGTCAACGACCGGCTGGGGTTCCGGCCGGTGGCCAGATCGGGTGAGCTGGAGAAGCGCCTCGGCTGACCGGTGCCGGACGTCCCCGTGGATCTGAGAAGGTTGCCGTGGGCGGGAGCGAGAAGGAGCGCCGTCCGTGCTGCCACCGTCGACCGGGAGAGACACAGTGACGATCAAGGACATCGGGCCGGGACCCCACAGCTTCGACCTCGAGAGCGCGACGATCGAGAACACCGACTACCGCGCGGTCGCGTGGTCCGGCAACTACCTCCAGCTCACCCTCATGTCGATCCCGGTCGGCGAGGACATCGGCCTCGAGGCGCATCCGGAGACCGACCAGTTCCTGCGCCTCGACGCCGGTCGGGGTCGCGTGCAGATGGGCCCCGCGAAGGACCGGCTCGACTTCGACCGGGAGGTCGAGGACGGCTGGGCGGTCCTCGTGCCCGCCGGCACCTGGCACAACGTCACCAACACCGGTGACGAGCCGATGCGTCTCTACGCCGTCTACGCGCCGGTCCACCACGCGGCGGGCAACGTCCACCCCACGGCGGCGGACGCGGAGCGGGACGAGGAGTCCGGGCAGGACGAGCCGCCGAGCTGGTCGGTCCAGCCGGAGCGGTCGCCGGCCGACGACCACGCCTGACGACTCCGGTACCGCCCCGGGAGCCGGTCCCCGGAGTGCTCCTCGCCGCGCGGCCCACCCGGGCGCGCACGGTCACGAGGACGTGACGATTCGTCACCCCGCAGGCCTTCCGGTGAAATGCTCGCTCGGCTACCGTGCGTAGGCACCCTGTCGACTCCTCGAGGAAGACCGCCCACATGCGCCTGAAGATCCGCTCCGTCCTGCTCGTCGCTGCCACCGGCGCCCTGCTCAGCGGGGGTGTCGTTCCCGCGGGCGCCTCCGTGGCCGCCGCCGGAGGTGGGGTCGGTGGCTCCGCCGCGGCGTGCGTGGACACCGGGGACGCCGGGTCCGCAGCCCGACTCCGCCCCGGGGCCAAGGCCCAGGAGCCCGCCCAGGATCCCAACGCCGCGGCCTACGGCCGGATCAAGGCGCAGCCGATGATGGCGGCCGGCAGCGTGACCATCCCGACCGTCTTCCACATGATCCAGTCCAGCTCGGCGCCGAGCTCGCGCACGGACGCCGCCTGGACCTCGATGGTCGAGGCCCAGGTGAAGGTCCTCAACGACTCCTTCAGCGGCGCGACCGGGGGAGCGGACTCGCCGTTCCGCTTCGGCCTGGAGAAGGTCGAGTTCGTCGAGGACGACGCCTGGTACCAGGTCACGCCGGGCAAGACCGAGAAGGACATGAAGCGCTCGCTCTACACCGGCGACAGCGAGACCCTCCACGTGTACGCCGCCGACATCGGCGGCGGCCTGCTCGGCTGGGCCTACTTCCCGCAGGGCTACAACAACGGACGCGGCTACCTCGACGGCGTCGTGATGCTCGACGAGTCGATGCCGGGCGGCACCGCCGGCAAGTACGCGCTGGGCGACACCCTCACCCACGAGGTGGGGCACTGGCTGGCCCTCCACCACACGTTCAACGGTGGGTGCTCGGCGTCCAACGACTTCGTCACCGACACCCCGAAGGAAGCCGGGCCGCAGTTCAACTGCCCGACGGGGGCCGACACCTGCACCGCCCCCGGTGAGGACCCGATCCACAACTTCATGGACTACTCGCAGGACTCCTGCATGTACCAGTTCACCGCCGGCCAGGCCCAGCGGATGAACGACGCCTGGATCGACTTCCGCGCCATCTCCTGACCCGACCCGCCGGCCGGACCCGCGGGGCCGGAGTGCGACGAGCCGCCCCCAGCACTGGGGGCGGCTCGTCCGCGTCGGGGGTGGGGACGCCCCCCGACGGGTCTAGCTGGCGGAGGTTTCCGCGTCGGAGTCCAGCTTCAGCTGCGCGGTCTTCGTGTCACCGCTGCGCTGGTAGGTCACGGTGACGGTGTCGCCGGGACGGTAGGAGCGGATCGTCGCCACCAGGGAGTCCGCACCGCTGATCAGCTGGTCGTCGACCTTGGTGATCACGTCGCCCTTCGCGAGGCCGGCGTCGGCGCCGGTCGAGCCGGAGGAGACCTCCTGCACCTGGGCGCCCTCGGCGGCCCCGGTCCCGGTCGGGTTGGCCACGTTGGAGACCGAGATGCCCAGCCGGGCGTGGGTGGGCGTCTCGCCGTTGATCATCTGCTCCACGATCGGCATCACCTCGTCGATCGGGATCGCGAAGCCGAGCCCGATCGATCCGCCCTGGTCGGTGCTCGACGACGTCGAGGTCCTGATCGAGGAGTCGATGCCCACGACCTGGCCGGCCAGGTCGACCAGCGGGCCGCCGCTGTTGCCGGGGTTGATCGCGGCGTCGGTCTGGATCGCGGGGTAGGTCGTGCTGTTGCCCTGGGCGTCGGAGCCCACGGCGACCGGCCGGTCCAGCGCGCTGACGATGCCGCTGGTGACCGTCGACTCCAGCCCGAACGGCGAGCCGATCGCGACGACGCCCTGCCCGACCCGGAGACTGCCGGACCGGCCGATCGTCGCCGGGGTGAGTCCGCTGACGTTCTCGGCCTGGATCACGGCGGTGTCGGTGAGCGGGTCGGTGCCGAGCACCTTGGCCGGCGTGGACGTGCCGTCGTTGAAGGAGACCCGGATCGACCCGGAGGTGCCCGCCACCTCCACCACGTGGTTGTTGGTGAGGATCTGGCCTTCGGAGCTGAGCACGATGCCCGACCCGGAGCCGGACTCCTGCGAGCCGCTGACGTCGATCTTCACGACCGACGGCAGCACCTGCTGGGCCACCTGCTCGACCGAGCCGTCCGGTGCACTGCTGGCGGGGGCATCGACGACCTGGGAGGTGGTGCGACCCCCGACCGTGGCGGTCGAGGTCTCGTCCGGGTTCCACTGGTCCCACGCCGCGGCCCCGCCGAGACCGGCCGCGCCACCCACGAGCAGGGACGCGGCGACCACGGAGGCGGCGAACGCGCCGCGCTTGGGGCGTCGCTGGCCCGGCGTCGACGGGGGTGTCGGTTGGGGGGCCTGCTGGTGAGCCGGCTCCGGCTCGGGCGCGGCCGGGAACAAGGGAGCGGTGTCGTCCATGTCCCCGAGGATGCCGTGCGCCCCTGTGACGAGCCTGAGACCGGGCTGGGTGTCGGTGAAGAACCGGTCGGTGCCTCAGGCGGAGACGGGCAGGCCGCGGCCGCGCAGGTCGGTGCGCAGGGTGGCGGCGTCGGTGAAGAGCAGTGCGTCCATGCCGAGCGCGGCCGCCGCGGCCACGTTGTCGGCGCGGTCGTCGACGAAGACCAGCGACCCCAGCGCCAGGCCCGAGCGCTCCGCGACGAGCGTGAAGATCCGGGGGTCGGGCTTGGCCACGCCCTCGGTGCCGGAGACGACGACGTCCTCGAGCAGGGCGAGCACGTCGAAGCCCGCGGGGGCGTGCGGGTAGAGCTCGTGCGACCAGTTGGTCAGGCCGAACATCCGGACGCCGCCGGCGTGCAGCTCCCGGACGAGGGCGGCGGAGCCGGGCACCTCACCGACCAGCGAGTCGGCGAAGTTCGCCCGGTAGGCCCGTGCGTGCGGCGCCCAGTGCGGGTGGGTGCGCGCCACCCGCGCCTCGGCCTCGTCCCACGAGGCGCCGGAGTCGGGGCCGTGGTTGTAGGCCATGAAGTCGAAGTCGGTGGCCTCGAGGAAGCGCCGGGCCTCGTCCGCACCGACCCCCGCCGCGATCGCGGCCGCGGGGTCCCAGTCGATCAGCACGTTGCCCAGGTCCCAGACGACCCCGGACGGCGGGCCGTCCGGGGTCGTGGGCTGGGAGTGCTCGGCGCTCAGGCCCAACGCTCCGAGGCGGGCACGAAGTCGAGCGTGCGCTCGCCGGTGTAGATCTGCTTGGGACGAGCGATCTTCTGCTCCTTGTCCTGCACGAGCTCGAGCCACTGGGCCAGCCAGCCCGGCGTGCGGCCGATCGCGAACAGCACCGTGAACATCTCGGGCGGGAACTGGAAGGCCTCGTAGATCAGGCCGGAGTAGAAGTCCACGTTGGGGTAGAGCTTGCGCTTGATGAAGTACTCGTCCTCGAGGGCGATCTTCTCGAGCTCCTTGGCGATCTCGAGCAGCGGGTTGACCCCGGTGACCTCGAAGACGTCGTCGCAGGCCTTCTTGATGATGGTGGCGCGCGGGTCGAAGTTCTTGTAGACCCGGTGGCCGAAGCCCATCAGCTTCTCGTTGCCGTCCTTCACACCCTCGATGAAGGCGGGGATGTTCTCCTTGGAGCCGATCCTGCGCAGCATCCGCAGCACGGCCTCGTTGGCGCCGCCGTGCAACGGGCCGTAGAGGGCCCCGACGCCCGCGGCGACCGCGGAGTACGGGTCGACCTGCGAGGAGCCGACCGAGCGGACCGCGTTGGTCGAGCAGTTCTGCTCGTGGTCGGCGTGCAGGATGAACAGCACGTCGAGGGCCTTGACCAGGCGCGGGTCGGCCTCGAACTTGGACTCGCTCATCTTGAAGAGCATGGAGAGGAAGTTCGCGGTGTAGCCGAGGTCGTTGTCGGGGTAGACGTACGGCTTGCCCTGCGCGTGCCGGAAGGCCCAGGCGCCGAGCGTCGGCATCTTGGCGATCATCCGCACGATCTGCATGTGCCGGTTGTCGGCGTCGCTGATGTTGCGGGCGTCGGGGTAGAACGTCGAGAGGGCGCCGACCGAGGCCATCAGCATGCCCATCGGGTGGGCGTCGTAGCGGAAGCCCTGCATGAAGGTCTTCACGTTCTCGTGCACGAACGTGTGGTACGTGATCTCGTGCACCCACGAGTCGTACTGCTCCTTGGTGGGCAGCGCGCCGTTGATCAGCAGGTACGCCACCTCGAGGAAGTTCGACTTCTCCGCGAGCTGCTCGATCGGGTAGCCGCGGTACTCGAGGATGCCCTTCTCGCCATCGATGAAGGTCACGGCGCTGCGGCACGAGGCCGTGTTCACGAAGCCCGGGTCGTAGACCGCCAGACCCGGCGCGTCGTCGCCGTCCTTGATCTGACCCAGGTCGGCGGCCTTGATGGTGCCGTCGAGGATCGGGACGTCGTACTCCTGTCCGGTGCGGTTGTCACGGACGGTGAGGGAATCATTCACCCGCTCAACCTAGACCGCGACGGCGGGTCGTGTGAATTCGGGTGCCCGCATTTTGACCTCACCGAGAGCCGGCCCGTAGATTGGGCGGTCGCGTCCCCTGCCGCGTCCCGACCAACCGCTGTGCGGTCGAGATGCAGTCCCGGGCCCACGCTCTGCGTGGTGGACCGGGCCGTGTTCGTCAGAAGGACGCCGCACCACCTCACGACCCGGAACCAACCGGTCGTGTCCTACGAACGAAGAAGGTAGATCAGCCGTGCGTACGTACAGCCCCAAGCCCGGTGACATCCAGCGTGACTGGCACGTCATCGACGCGACCGACGTCGTCCTGGGCCGCCTCGCCGTCCAGACCGCGAACCTGCTGCGTGGCAAGCACAAGGCCATGTTCGCCCCCCACGTCGACGCCGGTGACTTCGTCATCATCATCAACGCGGAGAAGGTCGCCCTGTCGGGCACCAAGAAGACCACCAAGATGGCCTACCGCCACTCCGGTTACCCGGGCGGTCTCTCGGCCACCCCGATCGGCGAGCTCCTCGAGAAGGACGCGCGCAAGGCGATCGAGAACGCGGTCTGGGGCATGCTCCCCAAGAACCGCCTCGGTCGTCAGGTGCTCAAGAAGCTGAAGGTCTACTCCGGCCCGACGCACCCGCACACGGCCCAGCAGGCCAAGCCCTTCGAGATCGTCCAGGTCTCCCAGTAATTACTGGCATCCGCGAGAGATTTAAGGAAAACCGTGACCATGTCTGACTCTGGGACCACCGAGATGACCGAGACCACCGACAACGCCGGCGAGGAGACCTTCGAGGCCAACGCCGAGGGTGTCGCCTACAGCTCCGAGAGCGAGCCGTCCGCCGACGCGCCGCTGCGGCCCGCCACCATCGCTCCCGCTGCGGCCACCGGCCGCCGCAAGGAGGCCGTGGCCCGGGTCCGCATCGTCCCCGGGACCGGCGTGTGGACCGTGAACGGTCGCACCCTGGACTCCTACTTCCCGAACAAGCTGCACCAGCAGGTCGTCAACGAGCCGTTCGCCGAGCTGCAGCTCGAGGGCCGCTTCGACGTCATCGCCCGCATCCACGGCGGCGGCATCACCGGTCAGGCCGGTGCCCTGCGCCTCGGTGTGGCCCGCTGCCTGAACACGATCGACATCGACGCCAACCGTCCGTCGCTCAAGAAGGCCGGTCTGCTGACCCGCGACGCCCGAGTGATCGAGCGCAAGAAGGCCGGTCTCAAGAAGGCGCGCAAGGCGCCGCAGTTCAGCAAGCGCTGATCGGCTAGCGTCACGCACATGGCGCAGCAACATTTCGGCACGGACGGGGTCCGGGGCCTGGCGAACGGTGATCTCACCGCGGAGCTGGCCCTGGACCTCTCCGTTGCTGCGGCGCGGGTCCTCGCGGAGTCGGGTGCCTTCGACGCCGCCGGCGGCGCTCGGCGTCCGCTGGCCGTCGTGGGCCGGGACACGCGCATCTCCGGACAGTTCCTGGAGGCGGCCGTGGTGGCGGGGCTCGCCTCCGCGGGGGTCGACGTGCTCCTGCTCGGGGTGCTGCCCACCCCGGGGGTCGCCTACCTGACCGGCTCCCTGGGCGCCGACCTCGGCGTGATGCTCTCCGCCTCGCACAACGCGATGCCCGACAACGGGATCAAGTTCCTCGCCCGGGGCGGCGTCAAGCTCGACGACGCCATCGAGACCGCGATCGAGGCGCACCTCGGTGAGCCGTGGGAGCGCCCGACCGGGGGCGACGTCGGCCGCGTCTCGACGTACCACGCGGCGGTCGACGACTACGCCGCCCACCTCGACTCCACCATCAGCCGGCCCCTCGACGGGCTGCGCGTGGTGCTCGACTGCGCCGAGGGTGCGGCGCACGAGGCCGGGCCGCGGGCGCTGCGCCAGGCCGGCGCCACGGTCATCGCGATCCACGCCGAGCCCGACGGGCTGAACATCAACGACGGCTGCGGCTCCACCCACCTCGGGCCGTTGCACGCCGCGGTCATCGAGCACGGTGCCGACGCCGGCTTCGCGCTGGACGGCGACGCCGACCGCTGCCTGGCGGTCGACCACGAGGGCAACGTCGTCGACGGCGACCAGATCCTCGCCGTGCTCGCCCTCGGCATGGCGGCGAGCGGCCACCTGGTCAAGGACACCGTGGTCGCCACGGTGATGAGCAACCTGGGCTTCGTGAAGGCGATGAAGGCCGCCGGGGTCGGGGTGCGCCAGACCAAGGTCGGCGACCGGTACGTGCTCGAGGCGATGCGGGTCTCCGGCTACTCCCTCGGCGGCGAGCAGTCCGGCCACGTGATCATGAGCGAGCACGCCACCACCGGAGACGGCATCCTCACCGCCCTGCACGTCCTGGCACGGATGGCCGAGACCGGCCAGGGCCTCCAGGAGCTGGCCTCCGTGGTGCGGCGCCTGCCCCAGGTCCTTGTCAACGTCCCCGGTGTGGACAAGGCGCGCGCCGACGACGACGCGGTCCTCGCCGCCGCGCTGGCCGAGGAGGAGTTCGCGCTCGCGGACACCGGACGCATCCTGCTGCGCCCCTCCGGCACCGAGCCGCTGGTGCGGGTCATGGTGGAGGCGCCCACCCTCGAGCAGGCCCAGGACGTCGCCGACCGCCTGGCGGTCGTGGTGCGCGCCCAGCTGGGACTCTGAGGCCGTCCCAGCAGGCGGACGGACCGGAAGGGTTGGCGGGCGCGACCGGTTGAACCCCCATGACCAACACCCCGGACAAGATCCTCTACACCGCCCGTGCCCACGTGACCGGTGGTCGCCGCGGCCACGCGCGCTCGGAGGACGGCGTCCTCGACCTCGACCTCACGCCTCCCAAGGAGACCGGCGGTCCGGGCACCGGCACCAACCCCGAGCAGCTCTTCGCCGTCGGCTACGGCGCCTGCTTCCAGGGCGCGCTGGGGCTCGTCGCGAAGAAGCAGGGCGTGGACGTGTCGCAGTCGATCGTCGAGACCGCCGTGGGCTTCGGCCCCGAGGGCGAGTCCTTCGCCATCACGGTCGACATCGTCGCCACGATCCCCGGTGTCGACGACGCGACGGCCCAGCAGCTCGTCGAGGCGGCGCACCAGGTCTGCCCGTACTCCAAGGCGACACGCGGCAACGTCCCGGTGACCGTGACGGGTCTCGGCGCCTGAGCCGCTGCGCACGGGGGGCGTGCCACCCACCGCGGCGCCGGTTCAGAGCTTGCGCAGCCGCACGTAGCGCACCGAGTGGTCGCGGTCCTTGCGCAGCACCAGGGTCGCGCGCGAGCGGGTGGGCAGCACGTTCTGCCTGAGGTTGGGGCCGTTGATGCTGTCCCAGATCCGCTCCGCCTCGGCGGTCGCCTCCTGGACGCTGAGGGCGGCATACCTGGCGAAGTACGACACCGGGTCGAGGAACGCGGTCTCCCGCAGCCGCAGGAAGCGCGAGACGTACCACTCGCGGATCTGGCTGGTGCCGGCGTCGACGTACACGCTGAAGTCGAAGAAGTCGCTCAGCGTCAGGCCGGTGCGGCCGTCCTCGCGCACCCGCGCGGGCTGGAGCACGTTGAGGCCCTCGATGATGACGATGTCGGGACGCTTGATGACGACCTTCTCGTCCGGCACCACGTCGTAGACCAGGTGGGAGTAGGTCGGGGCCTCGACCTCGTCCTTGCCGGACTTGATGTCGACGACGAACTTGAGCAGCGCCCGCCGGTCGTAGGACTCCGGGAACCCCTTGCGCAGCAGCAGCCCGCGGCGCTCCAGCTCGGCGTTGGGGTGGAGGAAGCCGTCGGTGGTCACCAGGGCGACGTTGGGGTGCTCGGGCCAGTGCGCCAGCATCTCCTGCAGCACGCGGGCGGTCGTGGACTTGCCGACCGCGACGGAGCCCGCCAGCCCGATGACGAAGGGAGTGCGCGGGGGCGTGCGCTGGTGGAGGAAGTCCTCCTGGCGACGGTGCAGGTTGCCGGCCGCCTCGACGTACATGCTGAGCAGCCGTGAGAGGGGGAGGTAGACCTCCTGCACCTCGTTGAGGTCCAGGGCGTCGCCCAGCCCGCGCAGCCGGCGGATCTCCTCGGCCCGCAGCGGGCTCTCGGTCTCGCGGGCCAGCGCCGCCCACGCGGTGCGGTCGAGCTCGATGTACGGCGAGGACTCGCGGCCGGCGTCCTCGGTGCCGCCCTGCTGGGCCCAGCCGTGGTGAGACATGCGGGCGATTGTTGCAGCCGGTGCAGTGGGGCCGCAGGGTGCGTCCGCTCGGTAGGGTGGCGCCCATGTGCGGAATCGTGGGGTACGTGGGCCAGAAGCAGGCGCAGGGCGTCGTCATCGAGGGCCTGCGGCGTCTGGAGTACCGCGGCTACGACTCGGCGGGCATCGCGCTGGTCGCCGACGGTGCGATCGCCTCCGACAAGCGCGCCGGCAAGCTGGCCAACCTGGAGAAGGCGCTCGCGGACCGGCCGCTGGTCGGGTCGACCACCGGGATCGGGCACACCCGGTGGGCCACCCACGGAGCGCCCAACGACGCCAACGCCCACCCGCACCTGGGCCGTCACAGTCGCCTGGCGCTGGTGCACAACGGCATCATCGAGAACTTCGCCGAGCTGCGGGTCGAGCTCGAGAACGCCGGCCACGAGCTGCACTCGGAGACCGACACGGAGGTCGCCGCGCACCTGCTGGAGAACGAGCTGGCGGCCGGTCACGACCTGACCACGGCCATGCAGCACGTCTGCCAGGTGCTCGAGGGAGCGTTCACCCTCGTCGCGGCGGACGCCGAGGACCCCTCCCGCGTCGTCGCGGCGCGCCGCAACTCGCCCCTCGTGGTGGGTCTTGGGGACGGCGAGAACTTCCTCGGCTCCGACGTCGCCGCGTTCATCGAGCACACCCGCGAGGCGCTCGAGCTCGGCCAGGACCAGGTCGTCACGATCACCCGCGAGGGGGTCGAGGTGACCGGCTTCGACGGCTCGCCGTCGCAGGGCACGCGCTACCACGTCGACTGGGACCTCTCGAAGGCCGAGAAGGACGGCCACGACTGGTTCATGCGCAAGGAGATCCACGAGCAGCCGCACGCGGTGGCCGACGCGCTGCTGGGCCGGCGTACGCCCGAGGGGCTGCTGCACCTCGACGAGATGCGGCTCTCCGACCAGGAGCTGCGCGACATCGACAAGATCATCATCATCGCCTGCGGCACGTCGTTCTACGCCGGCCTCGTGGCCAAGTACGCCATCGAGCACTGGACCCGGGTGCCGGTGGAGGTCGAGCTGGCCTCGGAGTTCCGCTACCGCGACCCGATCCTCAACGCCTCCACGCTGGTGGTCGCGATCAGCCAGTCCGGTGAGACCGCGGACACGCTCCAGGCGATCCGGCACGCGCGCACCCAGCGCTCGCGGGTGCTGGCGATCTGCAACACCAACGGCTCCACGATCCCGCGGGAGTCCGACGCGGTGATCTACACCCACGCCGGTCCCGAGATCGGCGTCGCCTCGACCAAGGGCTTCCTCACCCAGCTGGTCGCCTGCTACCTGCTCGCGCTCTACCTCGCGCAGGTCAAGGGCACCCGGTACGGCGACGAGATCGGCGAGGTCCTCGACCAGCTGCACGAGATGCCCGGGCACATCCAGGCCGTGCTGGACCGCTCGCAGGAGGTGTACGACCTCGCCGCGGCCCACGTGGACGCGACCTCGGTGCTCTTCCTCGGGCGCCACGCCGGCTACCCGGTGGCGCTGGAGGGCGCCCTGAAGCTCAAGGAGCTCGCCTACCTGCACGCCGAGGGGTTCGCGGCCGGCGAGCTCAAGCACGGACCGATCGCCCTGATCGAGCCGGGCCTGCCGGTGCTGTGCATCGTGCCGCCCCGGGGCCGCGACCAGCTGCGCGAGAAGATGATCAGCGGCATCCAGGAGGTCCGGGCCCGGGGGGCCCGCACGATCTGTCTGGTGGAGGACGGCGACGAGGCGATCGCGCCGTACGCCGACGTGCTGATCCGGCTGCCGCGGGTACCGGTGCTGCTCCAGCCCCTGGTGGCGGTGGTGCCGCTGCAGCTGTTCGCCTGCGAGCTGGCGACGCTGATGGGCCACGACGTGGACCAGCCCCGCAACCTCGCCAAGTCCGTGACGGTCGAGTAGCACCGGTGGCCGTCGTGGGGGTGGGGATCGACGTCGTCGACGTCGCGCGCTTCGGGGAGTCGCTGGAGCGCACCACCGGGCTGCGCGAACGGCTCTTCACGCCCGGGGAGGCCGGTCACCGCCTGGCCTCGCTGGCGGCCCGGTTCGCGGCCAAGGAGGCGATGGCCAAGGCCCTCGGCGCGCCGGTGGGCATGCACTGGCACGACGCCGAGGTGGTCCGCGAGGGGTCCGGCCGCCCGCGGCTCAGCATCAGGGGCACCGTGCAGGCGGCGGCCGACGAGCTCGGCGTCGCCTCGGTCCACCTCTCCCTGTCGCACGACGCCGGCATCGCCTCCGCCGTCGTCGTCCTCGAGTCCTGACCGGGCACTTGGAGGCACTCTCACGGGGTCGAGCGGGCACTTGGAGGCACTCTCACGGGGTCGAGCGGGCACTTGAGGGCACTCTCACGGGGTCGACCGGGCGGTTGAGGGCAGTCGGCCGGAGAATGAGTGCCCCCGACTGCCCGGTCGGTGTCCGCAGAGTGCCTGCAACTGCCCGGTCGGTGCGCTGGGCGTGCCGCCAACTGCCCGGTCAGCTTGGGTAGGTTGGCCGCATGAGGAGCGCCCACACGGTCGAGCAGGTGCGTGCTGCCGAGTCGGCGCTGATGGGCCGGTTGCCGGCAGGGGTGCTGATGCAGCGCGCCGCGACGGGCCTGGCCTACGCCGTCCTCGACCTCCTGGGCGCAGCCTACGGCCGCCGGGTGCTGCTGCTGGTGGGGTCGGGCGACAACGGCGGCGACACCCTGTACGCCGGGGCGCTGCTGGCGCGGCGGGGCTGCGCCGTCGACGCCTGGCTCCTGGCCGACCGCGTGCACGAGGCCGGCCTGGGTGAGCTCCGGGCCGCCGGGGGCCGGGTCGTCACCGGGGTCGAGCCGGGTCGGACGCCCGACGTCGTCGTCGACGGGATCGTCGGGATCGGGGGTCGGCCGGGCCTGCGCCCGGTGGCGGTGGCTGCGCTGGAGGACGTGAGCGGGGTGCCGCTGCTGGCCGTCGACGTCCCGTCGGGGGTCGCGGTCGACTCCGGTGAGCTGGACGGCGCGCACGTCACCGCGGACGTCACGGTCACCTTCGGCACCCACAAGGTCGCCCACCTCGTGGATCCCGCGGCCCGGGCCTGTGGTGCGGTGCACCTCGTCGACCTCGGGCTCGACCTGCCCGACGCGGGGGTCGAGGCGCTGCAGCCGGCCGACGTCGCAGCGTTGCTGCCCCGCCCCGACGCCCAGGCGCACAAGTACACCCGCGGCGTGGTCGGCGTGCGCGCCGGTTCCGCCGCCTACCCCGGGGCCGGCCTGCTCAGCGTGGCGGGCGCGGCGAGCGGGCTGTGCGGGATGGTCCGCTACGTCGGCGACGAGGCCGTCGCCGACCGGGTGCGCGAGGCGCACCCCGAAGTGGTGGGGGCCGGTCGGGTGCAGGCCTGGGTGGTCGGCTCCGGCGGCGGCGACACGGCCGCCGAAGCCCTGGCCGCGGCGCTCGCGGACGGCGTGCCCGTCGTGGTGGACGCCGACGCGCTGGCCCACGTCGACGGCCCCCTCGGCGTACCAGCGGTCCTGACCCCGCACGCGGGTGAGCTCGCGGCGATGCTCGGTGTCGCCCGGGAGGCGGTCGAGGGCTCCCCGCTGGCGTACGCGCGGTCCGCGGCGGCGCGCTACGGCACCGTGGTGCTGCTCAAGGGTCGCCGCAGCGTGGTGGCCTGCCCCGACGGACGGGTCCGGGTCACCACGACCGGGGTCGCCTGGCTGGCCACCGCAGGTGCCGGCGACGTGCTCGGAGGGCTCATCGGGGCGCTGCTCGCCGCCGGGCTCTCGCCGTACGACGCCGGGTCGGTCGGCTCCTGGCTGCACGGCGCCGCGGCGGCGCTGGCCTCGGGGGGCGGACCGATCGTCGCGGGGCAGGTGGCGAGCGCCGTTCCCGAGGTCGTCCGCGGGCTGCCCCCGGCCAGTGCTCGACACGGCTGCTGACCTGGGAGCCGACACGGCTGCTGATACTGCTGCTGGTACGGGGGTCGGGACCGGTCGGCCGGGATGGAAGAATCGGGCGGCATGAGCTCCCCGTCAGTCTCCCGCGCCGAGATCGTGGTGGACCTGGCGGCGGTCCGGCACAACGTCCGCACCCTGCGCGCGCTGGCCGGTGACGCGCTGATGATGACGGTCGTGAAGGCCGACGGCTACGGCCACGGGATGGTCGAGGTCTCCCGCGCCGCACGCCACGCCGGCGCCGACTGGTTGGGCGTGGCGACGATCGACGAGGCCCTGGCCCTGCGCGCCGCCGGTGACAGCGGGCCGGTGCTCTGCTGGCTGGGCGTGCCGGGGGAGGACTACGCCGCGGCGATCACCGCCGGCGTCGACGTCACCGCCTACTCCCTGGCCGAGCTGGCCGAGGTGGCCACCGGTGCCACGAAGGCCGGCCGGCCGGCCCGGCTCCAGCTGAAGGTGGACACCGGGCTCTCCCGCGGCGGGGCCCTGCCGGCCGACTGGCCGGCCCTCGTGGCCGCCGCCCGGGCCGGCGAGCAGGCCGGCCACTGGCGCGTCACCGGCGTCTGGTCACACTTCGCGGCCAGCGACGAGCCGGGGAACCCGGCGAACGACGCCCAGGAGCGGGCGTTCCACGACGCGCTGGACGTCGCCGCGCAGGCAGGGCTGCGCCCCGAGGTTCGCCACCTGGCCAACTCCGCCGCCACGGTCCTGCGACCGTCCTCGCACCTCGACCTGGTGCGGTGCGGGATCGCGTCGTACGGACTCGACCCCGCGCCGGGCCACACCCCCGAACTGGGACTGGTGCCGGCGATGACGGCGCGGGCCAGGCTCGCGATGGTCAAGCACGTGGCGGCCGGGTCAGGTGTCTCCTACGGCCACACCTGGGTCGCCGAGCACGACACCACCCTCGGCCTGGTGCCCGTCGGCTACGGCGAAGGGGTGCCGCGCGTCGCCGGGAACCTCGCGCAGGCGTGGGTCGGTGGCGCCCGCCGGCCGCTGCGCGGACGGGTCTGCATGGACCAGCTGATGGTGGAGCTGGACCCGCCGGGCGACCTGGCCGCGGGCGACGAGGTCGTACTCTTCGGCACCGGGAGCGACGGCGGGCCCACTGCACAGGACTGGGCGGCGGCGTGCTCGACGATCTCCTACGAGATCGTCACCCGCATCGGCGGACGCATGACCCGACGACACATCGACGGAGGGGATCGCCCATGACCATCGCCCGCAGGATCCTCGGGGTCGCCGCCGGGGCTGCCGGGGTGGCGGCCGCCGGCACCGCCGTCGAGGTGGCCAGGCGCCGGCGCGTGATCGCGCGGCGGGGGGCCGGCGACGCCACCCCGCTCGGCTCGCTGCACACGAAGCCGATCACCGTGGTCGCCAGCGACGGGGTGCCGCTGCACGTGGAGGTCGACGAGTACGCCGCCCCGTCCGGTGGCCGTCGATCGTCCGGCCGCACGGAGCAGCCGCCGCTGACGCTGGTCTTCTGCCACGGCTACGCGCTCAACCTCGACTGCTGGCACTTCCAGCGAGCGGGCTACCGCGGGCTCGTGCGGGCGGTGTACTACGACCAGCGCTCGCACGGCCGCTCGGGACGCTCGACGATGGGGCACGCGACCATCGACCAGCTCGCCCGCGACCTCAAGCAGATCCTGGACGAGGTGGTTCCCGAGGGTCCGATCGTCCTGGTCGGGCACTCCATGGGCGGCATGACGATCGTCGCGCTGGCCGAGCACCACCCCGAGCTGTTCGGGGACCGCGTGGTCGGCGTCAGCCTGATCTCGACGACCGCCGGCGGGATCGACCCCAGCCGCCTGTTCCTGCCGCTGATGCCGCTCCCGGTCGGCAGCATGCTCACCCACCGGGTGGTCCGGCTGCTGGGTCGCGGGCACCGCACGATCGACGGCCTGCGCAGGCTCGGCAAGGACGTCGCGATGGTGGCCACCGACCTGTTCTCCTTCGGGGACGAGGTACCGTCGGCGTACGTCGAGTTCGTCGACACCATGCTCGCCTCGACGCCGTTCGAGGTGGTGGTGGAGTTCTTCCCCAGCTTCAGCGGCCTCGACAAGTTCCACGTCGTCGAGGTGCTCGGCCGGGTGCCGACCGCGATCATCTGCGGCACCGGGGACCGGATCACGTCGGTCGGGCACAGCCGCAAGCTGCACGCCCGCATCGCGGGCTCGACGCTGCTGGAGTGCGAGCGTGCGGGGCACATGGTGATCCTGGAGCGACACGACCAGGTCAACGCCGAGCTCGACCAGCTGATCGCCGCCGCCGCGGCGACCTTGGAGTCGCGGTGACCCTGGAGGTCCGGCGGGTCGGTCGTGCGGAGGCCGAGCGGGTGCTGGCCGTCGTCCGGTCGGCCTTCGCGGTGCGCCCCGCACTCGACCCGCCGGCGGCCGCGCTGACCGAGACCGTGGAGACCATCGGCGACAAGCTCGAGTCGGGCGGCGGGCTGCTGGTCACGCTGGACGACGCGGACGTCGGTGCGCTGGTGCTCGACCCCGTGGGGAGCACGATGTACCTGCGCCGCTTCGGGGTCTCGCCGGACGCCCAGGGGCGGGGGATCGCCCGGGTCCTGATCGACGCGGCGGTCGACGCCGCGCACGGCTTCGACGACCTGATGGTGGTCACGCGCGAGGAGCTGCCGAAGACCCGACGCTTCTGGGAACGCCAGGGCTTCCGGGAGATCTGGCGCTCGTCACCGAACGTCGAGATGCGCCGTCCGCTGCGCACGTTCATCTACGACGCCCCGGACGCCGAGACGATGCGCGAGCTGGGCGCCGCACTGGCCGAGCAGCTCCGGGCGGGCGACCTGATCGTGCTCAGCGGTGAGCTCGGCGCCGGCAAGACGACGTTCACGCAGGGGATCGGGGCGGGACTGGGCGTGCGCGGCGACGTCACCTCGCCGACGTTCGTGATCGCCCGCGAGCACCCGTCGCTCGTGCAGGGCCCGTCGTTGGTGCACGTCGACGCCTACCGGCTGGGCGGGATCGGCGAGCTCGACGGGCTCGACCTCGACACCTCCCTGGACGACTCGGTCACGGTGGTGGAGTGGGGCGAAGGGATGGCCGAGGGGCTGGCCGAGTCGCGCCTGGAGGTGCGGATCATCCGTGCCCTGGCCGACGAGGAGGAGTTCTCCGACCTCGACCCGCGCCGCGTGCTGATGACGCCGATCGGGCCGCGGTGGTACGAGATGGAGGTTCCCGACCGCCACCGCCCGCCCCTGGCCGAGAAGCGCAACGAGAACCTGCTGCTGGACTTCTTCGCGTGCGCGGAGTCCGAGCTCGACGACCTCGACCCGCGGATCCCGTTGCCGCTCTCGCTCATGGTGGCCGAGCACGGCGGCCAGGTGCTGCTCGTGCACCACGCCTGGCGCCGCGAGTGGGAGCTGCCGGGCGGGCAGATCGTGGAGGGGGAGACCCCCCGCGACACCGCGATCCGCGAGTTCCTCGAGGAGACCGGGACCGCCGTCGGCGAGGTCGAGTTCGTCGGGGTCGGCACCGTCCAGATCGGGCACGAGCGCCGCATCGAGTACGCCGCGATCTACCGCACCGCCCTCGACGAGGTCGGCGACTTCCGGCCCCACGACGAGATCGACCAGCTCCAGTGGTGGGACCTCGAGTCCGACGTGCCCCGGTTGTCCGCCATCGACGCGCACCTCGCCCAGCTCGCGCTGGGCCGCGCCGTGGACTGAAGCGTTCGGGGTCTCGAGGCTCGACCGGCGGGGTGGGCCCCATCCGGTGGTTGAGGAGGGAGCGTCAGCGAGCGTCTCGAGACCGGGTGGGGGACGCAGGGGGCTCTCGCGGGGGGGGTCTCGAGGCTCGTCGCTGGCGCTCCTCGCACCTCGACCAGCGGGTGGGCCGTGGCGCTCCTCGCACCTCGACCGGCGGGTGGGCCGTGGCGCTCCTCGCGCTTCGACCGGCGGGGTGGGTGCCGCGGTTGGTTGAGGAGGGAGCGTCAGCGAGCGTCTCGAGACCGGGTGGGGGACGTAGGGGCTCTCGCGGAGGGTCTCGAGGCTCGTCGCTGGCGCTCCTCGCACCTCGACCAGCGGCTGGGCCGTGGCGCTCCTCGCACCTCGACCAGCGGGGTGGGTGCCGCGGTTGGTTGAGGAGGGAGCGTCAGCGAGCGTCTCGAGACCGGGTGGGCGACGTAGGGGCTCTCGCGGGGTGCACCGCGGACCTCGACCGGCCGGGGGTGGCGGGCCCGGCTAGCCTCGTGCCGTGCTGCTCGCCTTCGACACCGCCACCCCGTTCGTCACCGTCGCCGTCCACGACGGCAGCGACGTGCTGGTCGAGCTGCGATCCGAGCGGAGCATGAAGCACGGCGAGCAGCTCGCGCCCCTGATCGAGCAGGCGGTGCGCCAGGCCGGCATCGCCCGCCGGGACCTGACCGCGATCGCCGTGGGGGTCGGGCCCGGGCCGTTCACCGGCTTGCGGGTCGGCCTCGTCACGGCACGCACGCTCGGATTCGTCCTCGAGATCCCGGTGCACGGCGTGTGCTCCCTCGACGTGCTGGCCGCGGAGGCGGTCGAGACCGGCACCGTGACCACGCCGTTCGCGGTGGCGACCGACGCGCGTCGCAAGGAGGTCTACTTCGCGACGTACGACGCGCACGGCACCCGCCTCTCCGGGCCTCTGGTCGACAAGCCGGCCGCGCTCGCCACCGACGACCCCGTGGCCGGCGAGGGTGCCAGCCTCTACCCGGACGCCTTCGGGCAGCCGGTCGGTCCCGCCGCGCCCGGCGCCGGCCGGCTCGCCCGCATGGTCGCCGACGGCCGCGCCGAGCTGCGCGACCCCGAGCCGCTCTACCTGCGGCGCCCCGACGCGGTCGCGCCGAGCCCGCCCAAGCGGGTCTCGTGATCCGGCCGGCCACCCCCGCCGACGGGCCCGCGGTCGCGGACCTCGAGCTCGACAACCTCGGCGCTGACGCCTGGCCCGATTCGCTGGTCGCGGCGGGGGTGAGTGGTGAGCTGCCCACCGTCAGCTACCTCGTGGCCGAGGTGGACGGCGTCCTCGTCGGGCACGCCGTGGCGAGCGTGGTCGCCGACATCGCCGAGCTGCAGCGTATCGCGGTCGACGCCGCCCACCGGCGGACCGGTCTGGCCACCGCGCTGCTGGAGGGCGTCCTCACCCTCGCCCGGGCCGGCGGGGCCGACCGGCTGCTGCTCGAGGTGCGCGAGGACAACGTCGGCGCGATCGACTTCTACGCGGCCGCCGGGTTCGCGGAGATCGACCGGCGCCGGCGCTACTACCGCGACGGCGCCACCGCGGTGGTGCTGTGCCGCGACGTCAGCCCGTGAGCGCCGCGCACCCGGGCCCCCGACCTCGGGGCTCCGCCCGATCGGCACAATGAGCCCCATGGACGAACCGCTGGTGCTCGGCATCGAGACCTCGTGCGACGAGACCGGGGTAGGCATCGTGCGCGGCCACACCCTGCTCGCCGACGCGGTGGCCAGCAGTGTCGAGGAGCACGCCCGGTTCGGGGGCGTCGTGCCCGAGGTCGCGAGCCGGGCCCACCTCGAGGCGATGGTGCCGATGATCGAGCGGGCCTGCGAGAGCGCCGGCGTCCGCCTGCGTGACCTCGACGCGATCGCGGTCACGAACGGTCCCGGCCTGGCGGGCGCCCTGCTGGTCGGCGTCGCTGCCGCGAAGGCGCTGGCCCTCGGGCTCGGCAAGCCGATCTACGGCGTCAACCACCTCGCCTCGCACGTCGCCGTCGACCAGCTCGAGCACGGGCCGCTGCCGGAGCCGTGCATCGCGATGCTGGTCAGCGGCGGGCACTCCAGCCTGCTCCGGGTCGAGGACGTCACCCACGGTGTCGAGCCGCTCGGCGCCACCATCGACGACGCCGCCGGCGAGGCCTTCGACAAGGTCGCGCGACTGCTCGGGCTGCCGTTCCCCGGCGGACCGTACATCGACCGCGCCGCGCGGGACGGCAACAGCGTCCACATCGACTTCCCCCGGGGGCTCAGCTCGCGGCGCGACCTCGAGCGACACCGTTTCGACTTCTCGTTCTCCGGTCTCAAGACCGCGGTCGCGCGGTGGGTCGAGGCCCGTGAGCGCGCCGGTGAGCCGGTGCCGGTCAACGACGTCGCCGCCAGCTTCCAGGAGGCCGTCTGCGACGTGCTGACCCGCAAGGCGATCGAAGCCGCGGTGACGCAGGGCATCGACGACCTCCTGATCGGCGGCGGGGTCGCGGCCAACTCCCGGCTGCGCGTCCTGGCCCAGGAACGGGCGGCGGCCAAGGGCATCCGGGTGCGGGTCCCGCGCCCCGGCCTGTGCACCGACAACGGAGCCATGGTGGCGGCGCTGGGTGCCGAGATGGTGCTGCGGGGCCGCACCCCCTCGCCGCTGGACCTGCCGGCCGACTCCTCGCTCCCGATCACCTCGGTGCTCGCCTGAGGCGCGGAGGTCGGCTGGCTACGGAGCTAGGCGCGCGGTACGGACGCGAACCACGCGCTGACGCTCATCGGGTCGACGGGCAACGGGTCGCCGACCTGCTCCAGCCCGCCGTCCGGCCCGGCGCGGAGCATGGTCTCGGTGGACCCGTCGCTGACCAGGGCCAGCACGTGCTCGCCGTCCTCCCAGACGGCCTGGCCCACCGTGGTCCCGGTGGCCCGCGGGACGAAGTCGACCAGCGCCGTGCCGGTGCGCGCGTCGAGGATCGACAGCGTCGCCGAGCCGGGCAGCGCCTCGGGCGAGAGCCCGAGGACGAACCGGCCGTCGGGGCTCAGCGGGCCGAGCAGGTAGTCACACGTCTGCCACAGCAGCCCGCCGCCGGCTGAGACGTCCAGGGCGCCCGAGCAGTAGCTGCCGTCCTGCTGCTCCTGCGTCAGGGCGACCACGGTGCCGGTGGCCGCGGAGGTGCCCACCACGCGCAGCACGTCGCGCACGGCGGTCACGGAGCCGTCGGGGTCGACCACGTCGTAGGCCCTCGTGCCGTCCGCCTCCTCGGTCTCGACGGCGATCCGGTCGCCGTCGAGGAAGCCGAGCGGCCGGACCGAGTACGACGGCAGGTCGCGGCGCGTGGTCGGCCCCCCGTCGCTGGGCCCCGAGACCAGGACCGCCCGGTCCTTCTCGAACTCCACCCACGCGACCCGGGCGCCGTCGTCGCCGCGCACCAGGGCGGGGCCCGAGGGCGTGCTGGCCACCTCGTCGAGGTTCGCGTCCAGCCGGTCGATGGTGGCGGTGGCCGGAGCGTCGGCGTTGCCGAGGCGCAGCGCCAGCCACCCCTCGCCGTACGGCGTGACCTGGTCGTAGCGGCGGGGCAGCCGGAGCGTGTCGGCGCCGGTGTGCAGCACGCCGTCGTCTGCCGAGATCCACGGGACGGCGGTCGCCGCACCCCGGTCCAGCCCGCTCAGCTCGAGCGGGACGGTGCCCACCGGGCTCGGCACCACGACGCTCGGCGACGAGGCGCTGGGGGAGGGGCGCGTCGAGGCCGGGCCCGGCCCCTCGGCCCGGTCGAGGCCCCCTCCCGCGAGCAGCGCGACCGGCACCAGCAGCGCGGCCGCCGTGGCGAGGCCCACCGCGGTCACCACGCGCCGGGTGCGCCGGATCTCGCGGGCCCGGCCCCGCACGTGCGCCAGGGTGAGCGGTGCCTCCTGAAGGTCGTCGACCCGCCGGTGCAGCGCGCGGGTCAGCTCCTCGGCCGTCCGGTCCGTGTGCTCGCTCATCCCTCCTCCTCCCGGTCGTGCGGGTCCAGCTCGGCGGGAGTGCGTTCGCGCAGGGCGCTGAGCGCCCGGCTGGCCTGGGACTTCACCGTGCCGACGGAGATGCCGAGGACCTCGGCGGTCTCGGTCTCGCTCAGCTCCTCGTAGTAGCGGAGCACGACCACGGCCCGGGCCCGGCGGGGCAGGGTCTGCACGAGCTCCCACAGGGCGCCGGCTCGGCCCTCGTCGTAGGTGTCGTGGGTCGGCGCCTCGGGCAGCCGGTCGGTGGCGACCTCTCGTCGCTTCCACGCGCGGCGCCACAGCGAGTTGTGCTCGTTGACCAGGATCCGGCGCACGTACCCGTCGAGGGAGCCGTGCTCGCGGACCCGGTCCCAGGCCAGGTAGAGCTTGGCGAACGCGGTCTGGACGAGGTCCTCGGACTGGTGCCGGTCCCCGGTCAGGAGGTACGCCGTGCGCAGCAGGCTGGCCTGCCGGGCGACCAGGTACGCCGAGAACTCCGCGTCCCGGCGCACGGAGGCACTCGTCCTCGACCCGGTCTCGGCGACCTGCGGCATCGCTCTCCCCTCCTGCCCACCCCTCAGACGCGGCGGCGGGGCAGATGGTTGCGATCCGAGCCTAGCCACCCGCGGCCCGCTGTCGACGCCGCTGCGTAGGGTTGGCCCGCGCCACCCGACACCCCCCACCACCCCTCAGGGAGGAACCACATGCAGCAGGTCAAGGCCGTCGTCGCACGCGCCAAGGGCGAGCCCGTCGAGGTCGTCACCATCAACGTCCCCGACCCCGGCCCCGGTGAGGCCGTGGTCAAGATCCAGGCCTGCGGGGTCTGCCACACCGACCTGCACTACCGCGAGGGCGGCATCAACGACGAGTTCCCGTTCCTGCTCGGTCACGAGGCCGCGGGCATCGTCGAGGCGGTCGGGGACGACGTCACCTCGGTCGCGCCCGGCGACTTCGTGGTGCTCAACTGGCGCGCGGTGTGCGGTGACTGCCGAGCCTGCGACCGCGGCGAGCCCTGGTACTGCTTCGCGACCCACAACGCCACGCAGAAGATGACGCTCGCCGAGGGCGAGGACGCCGGCACCGAGCTCTCCGCCGCCCTGGGGATCGGCGCCTTCGCGGAGAAGACCCTGGTCGCCGCCGGCCAGTGCACGAAGGTCGACGAGGACGCACGTCCCGCGGCCGTCGGCCTGCTCGGCTGCGGTGTGATGGCCGGTCTCGGCGCCGCCATCAACACCGGCAACGTGACCCGCGGCAAGTCCGTGGCCGTGATCGGCTGCGGTGGGGTCGGCATGGCCGCGATCGCCGGCTCGGTGCTGGCCGGCGCCTCCAAGGTGATCGCCGTCGACCTCGACGACCGCAAGCTCGAGACCGCCCGGTCCATGGGTGCCACCGACGTGGTGAACAGCAAGGGCGCCGACCCGGTCGAGGCCATCCGGGCGCTGACCGGTGGCTTCGGGGCCGACGTCGTCATCGACGCGGTCGGGCGCCCGGAGACCTGGGAGCAGGCCTTCTACGCCCGCGACCTGGCCGGCACGGTCGTGCTGGTGGGCGTCCCCACCCCCGACATGCAGATCCCCGCGATCCCGCTCATCGACGTCTTCGGCCGCGGCGGCTCGCTGAAGTCCAGCTGGTACGGCGACTGCCTGCCCAGCCGCGACTTCCCGATGCTGGTCGACCTCTACCGCCAGGGCCGGCTCGACCTCGACGCGTTCGTCAGCGAGGAGATCGGCATCGAGGACGTCGAGGCGGCGTTCGAGAAGATGCACCGCGGCGAGGTCCTGCGCTCGGTCGTGGTGCTCTGATGGCCGGCGACACGACGACCGGCAGCGTCCGGGTCGACCACGCCGTCTCCTCGGGCACGTTCTCCCTCGACGGGGAGACCCACCATGTCGACAACAACATCTGGGTGGTCGGCGACGACGCCGAGTGCGTGGTCATCGACGCCCCGCACAGCGTCTCCGACATCCTCGCCCTGGTAGGGGACCGCACGGTCCGCGCGATCCTCTGCACCCACGCCCACGACGACCACGTCCGGGTCGCGCCTGCGCTGCGCGAGGAGGTGAGGGCACCGATCATGCTGCACCCGGCCGACCGGGAGGTCTGGGAGCTCACGCACACCGACCACCTCTGGGACGTCGACCTCGCGGACGGCTTCGAGATCTCGGTCGCCGGCACGACGCTGCGGGCCCTGCACACCCCGGGCCACGCCCCGGGGGCGGTCTGCTTCCACGCCCCGGACCTCGGCTGCGTCTTCACCGGCGACACCCTCTTCCAGGGTGGCCCCGGCGCGACCGGGCGCTCGTTCAGCGACGAGGACCTGATCAAGGAGTCCATCCGGCAGCGGCTCTTCGCGCTGCCGGGGGAGACCGTGGTGCACACCGGCCACGGTGACGACACCACGATCGCGGCGGAGCAGGCAGCCCTCGACGGCTGACCGGCCGGTGCCGGTCCGGCCCGCGCCTGCCCGCACGGCCCGGCCCGGCCCGCACCGGGCCGGGCCGGGCCGCAGAGCTCAGAGCGGGCGGACCAGCACCGCGAGACCGTGCCCGGCGGCCCGGGTGAGCACGATCGTGCCGGGGGTGGAGCCGGTGAGTGCCAACCGCTTGCGCAGCTGCTCGGGCACCACGTCGACGCCGCGCTTCTTGATCGTCAGCGTGCCGATGTCCCGCAGGCGCAGGGCGGCCCGGAGCGCCTTCTCACGGTACGGCAGCACGTCGATCACCTCGTAGGAGCGCGCGAACGGCGTGTCCAGCTCCCGCTCGGAGGTGACGTAGGCGATGCGCTCGTCGAGCAGCCCGCCGCCGGCCGCGGCCGCCACGGCCGTGACCAGCCCGGCCCGGATCACCGCGCCGTCGGGCTCGTGGAGGTAGCGCGCGAGCGGGACGACCTCGGCGCCGGGGTCGTCGTCCTCGGTGAGGGTGGCCAGCCCGCCGTCCCCGATCACGGTCGCCCGGCGCCGGGTGGTGGCCAGCCGGCCCGACCACAGGGCGGCCTCCTTGACCTCGCCGTGGTCGCTGACCCACTCCGCCTCGACGTCCTCGGGCAGGAGGTCGTGCGGGATGCCCGGCGCCACCTTGACGCAGGAGTCGCGGCGCAGCAGGCCCTGGACGAACGGCCACGGCGGCGTCCAGTCATCGACGTCGAAGGTGCGCCCCCGGCCGGTGCGCCGGGCCGGGTCGGCGAAGGCCACGTCGAAGGGGGAGGTGTCGAGCGTCGTCGCGTCGGCGACCATCACCGCGCCGTCCAGCTCGAGGGCCGCGAGGTTCGCGCGGGCCACCTCCACGCGCAGCGGGTCGAGGTCGACCCCCGCGCAGACCAGCCCCTGGGCGGCCCCCGCCAGCAGGTCGCCGCCGATCCCGCAGCCGAGGTCGACCAGGGTGCCGGCCGACGACGCGCGCAGCCGAGACGCCCGGTGCCGGGCCACGGGGAGCCTCGTGGCCTGCTCGAGACCGTCGGGGGTGAAGTACATCCGGGCGGCCTGCGCGCCGAACTTCGCCGCCCCCCGGCGGCGCAGGGTGACCTGGGTCAGGGCCGCGGCCACGTGCTCGGCGCTGGCCGTGCGGCGCAGTGCGGTCTGCGCGCGGAGCGGGTCCCCTGGCGCCTCGTCCGCCCGGGCGAGCAGGGCCTGGCCGTCGTCGGTCAGCAGCCACCGGAAGGCGTCGAGGTCCATCCGGGGATCCTCTCAGAGCCCGGCGGTGGTCCGTGACCCCCGACTCCTCTGGCACTCCAAGTTGGCGAGTGCTAACGTCTGTTCTGGCACTCTCACCATGAGGGTGCCAGCGCTTGTGAACGAGGTGCGACCCCCGCGACGGCGTACCTCCCAGCAGGCCCCCACGTCCGGAGGACTCCCCACCGGGAGCCCCTCCACCCGAGATCCAGACAAGTCGAGAAAGTGGAGGTCGACATCGTGTCGGTCAACATCAAGCCCCTCGAGGACCGCATCGTCGTCAAGCCCCTCGACGCCGAGCAGACCACGGCCTCCGGCCTGGTCATCCCGGACACCGCCAAGGAGAAGCCCCAGGAGGGCGAGGTCAAGGCGGTCGGCCCGGGTCGCATCGACGACAACGGCAACCGCGTCCCCGTGGACGTCGCCGTGGGCGACAAGGTCATCTACAGCAAGTACGGCGGCACCGAGGTCAAGTACGCCGGCGAGGAGTACCTCATCCTCTCCGCGCGCGACGTCCTGGCCGTCGTCAACTGATCTCCCGGGTCGTGCCCCCGAGCCCGTGTCCCCGGACACGCGCCCGGGGCACGGCCCGTCCCCATTTGTGAAGTCCCGCGAGGAGAGCAATGCCGAAGATTCTTGAGTTCGACGAGAACGCACGAAAGGCGCTGGAGCGCGGCGTCGACGCGCTCGCCAACGCCGTCAAGGTGACGCTGGGCCCGAAGGGTCGCTACGTCGTCCTCGACAAGAAGTGGGGCGCCCCCACGATCACCAACGACGGTGTGACGGTGGCTCGAGAGATCGAGCTCGACGACCCGTTCGAGAACCTCGGTGCGCAGCTGTGCAAGGAGGTTGCCACCAAGACCAACGACGTCGCCGGTGACGGCACCACCACCGCGACCGTGCTGGCCCAGGCGATGGTCCACGAAGGCCTGCGCGCCGTGGCCGCCGGGTTCAACCCGATGGGCATCAAGCGCGGCATGGACGCTGCGGCCGAGGCCGTCGGCGACGCCCTGCGCGAGGCCGCCCGCGAGGTCGAGACCCGCGAGGACATGGCGTCGGTCGCCACGATCTCCAGCCGTGACAGCCACATCGGCGACCTGCTCGCCGAGGCCTTCGACAAGGTCGGCAAGGACGGCGTGATCACGGTCGAGGAGTCCAACACCATGGGCACCGACCTGGAGTTCACCGAGGGGATGCAGTTCGACAAGGGCTACATCTCGCAGTACTTCGTGACCGACCCCGAGCGGATGGAGGCCGTCCTCGACGACCCGTACATCCTGCTGCACCAGGGCAAGATCTCGGCGATCGCCGACCTGCTCCCGCTGCTCGAGAAGGTCATCGCCGCCGGCAAGCCGCTCTTCATCCTCGCCGAGGACGTCGACGGCGAGGCGCTCTCGACCCTGGTCGTGAACAAGATCCGCGGCACCTTCAACGCGGTCGCCGTGAAGGCCCCGGCCTTCGGTGACCGCCGCAAGTCCATGATGCAGGACATCGCGACGCTGACCGGCGGCCAGATCGTGGCCCCCGAGGTCGGGCTCAAGCTCGACCAGGTCGGCCTCGAGGTGCTCGGCCAGGCGCGCCGCGTCGTCATCACCAAGGACGACACCACGATCGTGGACGGTCTCGGCGACAAGGCCGAGGTCGAGGGCCGCGTCAACCAGATCAAGGCCGAGATCGAGAACACCGACTCCGACTGGGACCGCGAGAAGCTCCAGGAGCGCCTCGCCAAGCTCGCCGGTGGAGTCTGCGTGATCCGCGTGGGCGCCGCCACCGAGGTGGAGCTCAAGGAGAAGAAGCACCGCATCGAGGACGCCGTCTCCGCGACGCGCGCCGCGATCGAGGAGGGCATCGTCCCCGGCGGTGGCTCCGCGCTGATCCACGCCGTCTCGGTGCTGGAGCAGGACCTCGGCCTCACCGGTGACGAGGCCGCGGGCGTGCGCATCGTGCGCAAGGCCGCGGACGAGCCGCTGCGCTGGATCGCCGAGAACGGTGGTGTCGAGGGCTACGTCGTCGTCGCCAAGGTCCGCGAGGCGGGCCTCGGCCACGGCTACAACGCCGCCGACGAGACCTACGGCGACCTGGTCGCCCAGGGCGTGCTCGACCCGGTCAAGGTGACCCGCTCCGCGCTGGTCAACGCCACCTCGATCGCGGCCATGCTGCTGACGACCGAGACGCTGATCGTCGAGAAGCCCGAGGACGAGAGTGACGCGCCGGCCGCCGGCGGTCACGGGCACGGCCACGGCCACTGACCCGTCGTTCCTCCACGCCTGAGCGCGTCGACCCGTCGTCCATCCGGACGGCGGGTCGACGCGTTTCTGCCTGTCCGGGCGTCAACAGGCGACGGGTCGGCGTCGTACGGCGTGAACAGGCGACGGGTCGGCGTCGTACGGCGTGAACAGGCGACGGGTCGGCGTCGTCCGGCGTAGCACGGCGGAAACAGCCAGGACCCGGTTCCGCAACGTCGGGGGGCGAAGGTGGGGTCGTCGCACCGGCGGCCGGACGCGCCGTGCCCGGCCCGGTCGACGACCACCCCTACCGTCCACGCTCCTCGAGGAGGCGTCATGTTGTGGAGGCTCCGCACTACCCTGCCCGACCGTCCCGGAGCCCTCGCGGTGCTCGCGCGGCACTGCGGCGAGGCCGGCGTGAACATCCTGGGCCTGCAGATCTTCCCGGGCATCGATGCCGTGACCGACGAGCTGGTGCTGCGCACCCCCGCGGGCTGGGGGCTGCCCGAGCTGGCCGCCCTCGTCGAGGGCTCGGGCGGCGAGGCCGTCAGCGCCACCCGGTGCACCGAGGCGGCGCTCGGCGACCAGCCGACGCGCTACGTCCAGGCCGCGCGGTCGATCCTGGCCCAGCCCGCGTCCTTCCCCGAGATCGTCGCCATGCTCTTCGACGCCGAGGCCGAGCCGACCACCAGCGCGCCCGGTGTGCCCGGCACGGTGCAGGACGTGATGGACATGACCGTCGGCGACGTCCAGGTGCAGGTCCGCCGCACCGCGCCGTTCACCGCCACCGAGCACGCCCGTGGCTCGGCGTTGGCCGGCATGGTCACCGACGTGCTCGACCGCAGCCACCTCGGCGCGCTCGCGGCGGCCCCCGGGCGCCGGCTCGGCGACGGCTCCGCGCCCGACTACGTGGTCGCCGGCGACCAGGTCAGCGCCGTCATCGACCAGACGACGGTCGGCCTCGCGGTTCTCCGCCCGGCCGAGGAGGACGAGACCGTCCGGTCGGTGTCGCTGCGCGTCGACCCCGCCTTCCAGCGTCGCGGCATCGGCACCCGGCTGCTGGTCGACGCCGCCCGACTCGCCCACACGTTGGGCGCGAGCGAGATCCTGCTGACCACGCGCGCCGACAACCAGGCCGTGCTGCCGATGGTGCTGGCCGCGGGCCTGCGCGGCCGGATCCGGTTGGCGGCCGACGTGCTGAGCGTCCGGATCGGGGTGCGCGAGCTCAAGCCGCTCCCGGCCTGAACCGCCGCCGCGTCTGCTGGTTCGGCCACCACCTGCCGCGTCGTTAGGATGGGTGGGTGGAGATCCCCGACAAGTTTGCCGCCCTGGGCCTGACGTACGACGACGTCCTGCTGCTGCCGGGTCACTCCGACCTCGCCCCCGACGACATCGACACGACCTCGCGGCTGACCCGTGAGATCTCGCTGAAGGTGCCGCTGCTGAGCGCCGCGATGGACACGGTGACCGAGTCGAGGATGGCCATCGCGATGGCCCGTCAGGGCGGGATCGGGGTGCTGCACCGCAACCTGTCCATCGAGGACCAGGCCTACCAGGTCGACCTCGTGAAGCGGACCCAGACCGGCATCATCTCCAACCCGGTGACGATCGGGCCCGGGGCGACGCTCGAGGAGCTCGACCGCATCTGCGGCGAGTACCGCGTCTCCGGCCTCCCGGTGGTCGACACCGACGAGCGCCTGCTCGGCATCATCACCAACCGTGACCTGCGCTTCACCCCGGTCGCGGAGTGGGCCACCACCAAGGTGGACGAGGTGATGACCCCGATGCCGCTGATCACCGGCGACGTCGGCATCTCCCGTGACGAGGCGACGCTGCTGCTCCGCAAGCACAAGCGCGAGCGGCTGCCGCTGGTCGACGCGCAGGGTCGCCTGGCCGGCCTGATCACCGTCAAGGACTTCGTGAAGTCCGAGCAGTTCCCGCACGCCTCCAGCGACGCCGCGGGCCGCCTGCTGGTCGGCGCGGCGATCGGCTACTTCGGGGACGCCTGGCAGCGGGCCACCACCCTGGTCGAGGCCGGCGCGGACGTGCTCGTCGCCGACACCGCCCACGGCAACGTGCGACTGCTGCTCGAGATGGTCCACAAGCTCAAGTTCGACCCGGCCACCCGGCACGTGCAGGTCATCGGCGGCAACGTGGCCACGCGCGAGGGCGCCCAGGCGTTCGTCGACGCGGGCGCCGACGCCGTCAAGGTCGGGGTCGGCCCGGGCTCCATCTGCACCACCCGCATCGTCACCGGAGTCGGCGTCCCGCAGATCTCGGCCGTCTACGAGGCCTCGCTGGCCACGAAGCCGGCCGGCGTCCCGCTGATCGCCGACGGCGGCATGAAGCACTCCGGCGAGATCGCCAAGGCCATCGTGGCCGGAGCCGACACGGTGATGCTCGGCTCCCTGCTCGCCGGCTGCGAGGAGTCGCCCGGCGACCTCGTCTTCGTCAACGGCAAGCAGTACAAGTCCTACCGCGGGATGGGCTCGCTGGCCGCGATGTCGAGCCGCGGCAAGAAGTCCTACTCCAAGGACCGCTACTTCCAGGCCGAGGTCGCCAGCGACGACAAGATCGTGCCCGAGGGCATCGAGGGCCAGGTCGCCTACCGCGGCCCGCTCGCCGCCGTCGCCCACCAGCTGATCGGCGGTCTCAACCAGTCGATGTTCTACACCGGCGCGCGTACCGTGCCCGAGCTCCAGGAGAAGGGCCGCTTCGTGCGGATCACCTCCGCCTCGCTGACCGAGAGCCACCCGCACGGCGTGCAGATGACCGTCGAGGCCCCCAACTACACAGGACGCTGACTGCCATGACCGAGATCGAGATCGGCCGTGCCAAGCGCGCCCGACGTGCCTACTCCTTCGACGACGTCGCGATCGTGCCATCCCGGCGCACCCGCGACCCAGAGGAGGTCAGCGTCGCGTGGCAGATCGACGCCTACCGCTTCGACCTTCCGGTGCTGGCCGCCCCGATGGACTCCGTCATGTCCCCGGCCACCGCGATCGCCTTCGGCCGGTACGGCGGGCTCGGGGTGCTGAACCTCGAGGGGCTCTGGACCCGCTACGACGACCCGTCCGAGCTGCTCGCCGAGGTGGCCGGCCTCCAGGGGATCGAGGCCACCCGCCGGATGCAGGAGATCTACGAGGCGCCGATCCGCGCCGAGCTGATCACCGCACGCCTCGAGGAGGTCCGGGCCGCCGGCGTGACCGTCGCCGGCTCGCTCTCCCCGCAGCGCACCAAGGAGTTCGCCAAGGTCGTCGTCGACGCCGGGGTCGACATGTTCGTCATCCGTGGCACCACGGTCTCGGCCGAGCACGTCTCCTCGCAGGCGGAGCCGCTGAACCTCAAGGAGTTCATCTACGAGCTCGACGTCCCGGTCATCGTCGGCGGCTGCGCGACGTACCAGGCCGCGCTGCACCTGATGCGCACCGGAGCCGCCGGCGTGCTGGTCGGCTTCGGTGGTGGCGCCGCCCACACCACCCGTAGCGTGCTGGGGGTCGCCGTGCCTATGGCCTCGGCCGTCTCGGACGTCGCGGCCGCCCGTCGTGACTACCTCGACGAGTCCGGGGGGCGCTACGTCCACGTGATCGCCGACGGCTCCATCGGCCGCTCCGGCGACATCGCCAAGGCCGTCGCCTGCGGCGCGGACGCCGTGATGGTCGGCTCGCCGTTCGCGCGGGCCACCGACGCCCCCGGCCACGGCTTCCACTGGGGCACCGAGGCGCACCACGCCGAGCTGCCCCGTGGCCAGCGCGTGCAGTTCGAGACCGTCGGCACCCTCGAGGAGATCCTCTTCGGGCCCTCCCGGGTCGCCGACGGCACGATGAACCTGATCGGTGCGCTGCGCCGCTCGATGGCGACCACCGGCTACACCGACCTGAAGGAGTTCCAGCGGGTCGAGGTCGTCGTCGAGTAGGGGCTGGTCGGTGGCTCGGGTAGCGTCGTTCGCTTGGTCCGCCACCGACCCAGGAGCCCACGAGTGACCGTTCCACCCTCCGTGCGCCGCAGCCTCGCGACCCTGGCCGGGGCCAGTCTGTTCGGGGCCAGTCTGTTCGGGGCCAGTCTCTTCGGGCTGAGCCTGTTCGGGGCGGGCCCGCTCGGGTCCGCTCCGGCAGGCGCCGCGTCCTGGTCCGGGGCCGCCGCCGGTGTCGGTGTCGGTGTCGGGGCGACCCCGTCGAGCGGGAGGGTGGAGGCGCAACGGGTGGCTGCCGGCTTCCGGTTGCGCCGGCTGACCCCCGCCGAGGTGGTCCTGGGCCGGATGAGCCCGGCCCAGGTCGTGGGCCAGGTGTTCATGGTCGGCACCCCCGCGACCTCGGCCGGCTCGTCGGCCCGGGCCCAGATCGGCCGCCTGCACGTGGGCAACGTGATGCTGACGGGTCGCAGCGAGGCCGGCACCCGGCGCCCGGCGCGGGTCGCCGCCCTCCTGCAGTCGGCCACCACCGCGGCCGCCACCCGAGGGGTGCGCCTGCTGGTGGCCACCGACCAGGAGGGCGGGCACGTGCAGGTGCTGCGTGGGCCCGGCCTCTCCGCGATGCCGTCGGGTCTGGCCCAGGGGCAGTGGGGGCCCGGCCGCCTGGCTGCGGCGGCCGAGCGCTGGGGGCGCGAGCTGCGCGCCGCCGGCGTCAACATGAACCTCGCCCCGGTCCTGGACACCGTGCCCGGTGGCCCCGGTGCGGCAGCCAACCCGCCGATCGGTGCCTTCGACCGTCAGTACGGCTCCACCCCCGGGGCCGTGCTCGCGCACGGGAGCGCCTTTGCCCGCGGGATGTCCGCGGCCGGCGTCGTCCCGACCGTCAAGCACTTCCCGGGGCTGGGGCGGGTGCGCGCCAACCCCGACGTCTCGGCCGGCGTCCAGGACAGCGCCACCGGTCGTCGCGACGCCACCCTCACTCCGTTCCGCCGGGCGGTGGATGGTGGGGCGCCGGTGGTGATGATGTCGACGGCGACCTACCCGCGCCTGGACCCGGCCGGCCCTGCGGCCTTCTCGCGCAGGGTCGTCGAGGGACTGCTGCGCCACGAGCTGGGCTTCGACGGGGTGGTCGTCTCCGACGACCTCGGCAACGCCCGCCAGGTCGCGCGCTTCGGGTACGGCGCCCGCGCCGTGCGCTTCCTGCGCGCCGGCGGTGACCTGGTGCTCACGGTGAACCCGGGGACGCTGCCCGCGATGCACCGGGCGGTCCTGACACGCAGCCGCACCAGTGGCCCGTTCCGAGAGCGGGTGGAGCAGGCCGCCCTGCGGGTGCTGCGGCTCAAGCAGAAGCAGGGTCTGCTTCACCCCTGAGCAGACGTGAGCGACCCTGAGCGACCCTGAGCGACCCGGGCGACCCGGGCGAGCCTGGGTGCGCCTGGTCCTCGTGTGCGACCGGTCTCACAAGTTACCGAACGGTACTGTGGGGGGTGCTGGTCACATACTCTCGGTACATGAGTGCCCGGACGCCCGTGACCCCACGCCGTACTACTACGCGGGGGAGCCTGCGATGACCGCCGACGACACCGGCTTCGACTACGACGTCCTGGTGGTGGGGTCCGGCTTCGGGGGCTCGGTCACCGCACTGCGGCTGACCGAGAAGGGCTACCGCGTCGGGGTGCTCGAGGCCGGCGCCCGCTTCGAGGACCGGGACTTCGCCACCAGCTCGTGGGACCTCAAGCGCTACCTCTTCCGTCCCGAGATGGGCTGCTACGGGATCCAGCGCATCGACGCGCTCAAGGACTGCCTGATCATCTCCGGCGCCGGGGTCGGCGGCGGCTCCCTGGTCTACGCCAATACGCTCTACGAGCCGCTGCCGGCCTTCTACACCGACGCGCAGTGGAGCCACATCACCGACTGGCGCTCCGAGCTCGCGCCGCACTACGACCAGGCCAAGCGGATGCTGGGCGTGGTCGAGAACCCGCTGCGCACCCCCGCGGACGACGTCATGGAGCAGGTCGCCACCCAGATGGGGGTGGGTGACACCTTCCACCCGACGCCGGTGGGAGTGTTCTTCGGCGGAGCCGACGCCGAGCCGGGCACGACGCTGCCCGACCCGTACTTCGGCGGCGCCGGCCCCGAGCGGACCTCCTGCATCGGCTGCGGCGAGTGCATGAGCGGGTGTCGCCACAACGCCAAGAACACGCTGGTCAAGAACTACCTCCACCTGGCCGAGGGCAACGGCGCCACCGTGCTGCCGCTCACCACGGTCACCCGGATCGCGCCGCGCGGCGAGCAGCACGGCGGCGGCTGGGACGTGCACGTCAGGTTCACCAAGGCGAGGACCGGCCGGGCGTCGGCCACCCGGGTGCTGCGCGCCGAGCAGGTCGTCCTCGCGGCGTCCTCGCTGGGGACCCAACGGCTGCTGCACCGGATGCGCGACGAGGGCCACCTGCCGCGGCTCTCGCCGCGCCTGGGCCACCTCTCGCGGACCAACTCCGAGTCGATCCTGGGCGCGATCGCACCGGACCGGAAGATCGACTACAGCCAGGGCGTCGCGATCACGTCGAGCTTCCACCCCGACCCCGACACCCACGTCGAGCCGGTCCGCTACGGCAGGGGCAGCAACTTCATGTCGCTCATGCAGACGGTGCTGACCGACGGCGACGGCCCCACCACCCGCTGGCGCATATGGCTGCGCGAGCTGTGGAGCCAACGGCGCAACGTCGGGCGGCTCTACGACGTCAAGCACTGGTCGGAGCGCACCGTCATCGCGCTGGTCATGCAGAGCCTCGACAACTCGATCACCACCTACACCCGGCGCGTGCCCGGCACCCGGCGCCGCTACCTGACCTCGCGGCAGGGCCACGGCGTGCCCAACCCGACCTGGATCCCGGCCGGCAACACGGCCGTGCGGCTGATGGCGGCGGTGATGGGCGGCACCGCCGGCGGCTCGATCGGCGAGCCCTTCAATCGGCCGCTCACCGCACACTTCCTCGGTGGCTGCGCGATCGGCGACTCGGTGGAGACCGGTGTGGTCGACCCCTACCAGCGGGTCTACGAGTACCCCGGCCTGCACGTCGCCGACGGCTCCGCGGTCACCGCCAACCTGGGCGTGAACCCGTCGCTGACGATCACCGCTCAGGCCGAGCGAGCGATGTCCCTGTGGCCCAACAGGGGCGAGCCCGACCCTCGTCCCGCCGTCGGCGCGCCGTACCAGCGGCTGGCGCCGGTGGCGCCCGTGGCGCCGGCCGTCCCGCCGAGCGCCCCGGCCGCGCTGCGCCTGCCGATCGTCGGCGTCAGCTGAGCGCAGCCGGCCCCGACGATTTGTGTCCGGTCCGCCCGTAACCCCCGGCTCCTGCGCCTCGTTGAGCCAGCGGACCCGGCAGGCATGCTCCCTCCCAAGTGGCCGGGTCCCGCTGTCCGGGTACCGGAGGAACGGTGCGCGGACGTCCAGGGCCCGGCCACCCTCCCTCCTCCCCGGCCGGGCCCTGGCCCGTTTCGGGGCGGGCGGCCGGTCGCCGTTAGGCTCCCGCCATGACGCAGACGGTCGAGCACGACCTGGTCCTCGTGGTGGACTTCGGGGCCCAGTACGCCCAGCTGATCGCCCGCCGCGTGCGCGAGGCGCGGGTGTACTCCGAGATCGTGCCCCACACGATGCCGGTGGCGGAGATGCTGGCGCGTGGTCCCCGGGCCGTCGTGCTCTCCGGAGGGCCCTCCTCGGTGTACGCCGACGACGCCCCGGGGATCGACCCCTCCCTCTTCACGGCCGGGGTCCCGGTCTTCGGCATGTGCTACGGCTTCCAGCTGATGGCCGCCGGGCTCGGCGGCGAGGTCTCTCCGACGGGGGCCCGCGAGTACGGCCGGACGCCGGTCCGGGTCGGCGAGGCCGGCACCCTGCTCGCCGAGCTACCGGCCGAGCACAGCGTGTGGATGTCGCACGGTGACTCCGTCACCGCGGCCCCCCCGGGGTTCTCGGTGCTGGCCGCCACCACGGTCACGCCGGTCGCCGCCTTCGAGGACGTCGAGCGTCGCCTGGCCGGCGTCCAGTGGCACCCCGAGGTGATGCACACCGAGCACGGCCAGCGGGTGCTGGAGCACTTCCTGCTCGACATCGCCGGCTGCCGCCCGACCTGGACCATGGTCAACATCGTCGAGGAGCAGATCGAGCGGATCCGCGAGCAGGTCGGCGAGACCGGCCGGGCCATCTGCGGGCTCTCCGGCGGGGTCGACTCCGCCGTCGCCGCCGCGCTCGTCCAGCGCGCCATCGGGGACCGCCTCGACTGCGTCTTCGTCGACCACGGACTGCTGCGCAAGGGCGAGGCCGAGCAGGTCGAGCGCGACTTCGTGGCGGCCACGGGGGTGAACCTGCACGTCGTGGAGTGCTCCGAGCGCTTCCTCGACGCCCTGGCCGGGGTCAGCGACCCCGAGGAGAAGCGCAAGATCATCGGGCGCGAGTTCATCCGGGTCTTCGAGGCCGCCGAGGCGCAGGTGCTCGCCGGGGCCGTGGGCGGGGTCGCCGGGTCCGGCGACAAGGTCGCCTTCCTGGTGCAGGGCACGCTCTACCCCGACGTCGTCGAGTCCGGGGGCGGGGCCGGCACCTCGACGATCAAGTCCCACCACAACGTCGGAGGCCTGCCCGACGACCTCGAGTTCGAGCTCGTCGAGCCGCTGCGCACGCTGTTCAAGGACGAGGTGCGCCTGGTCGGCGAGCAGCTCGGCCTGCCGGGCGAGATCGTGCACCGCCAGCCGTTCCCCGGCCCCGGGCTGGGGATCCGGATCATCGGCGAGGTCACCCGCGACCGGCTCGACCTGCTGCGCGAGGCCGACGCGATCGCCCGGGAGGAGCTCACCCGGGCCGGTCTGGACCGCGACATCTGGCAGATGCCGGTGGTGCTGCTCGCCGACGTCCGCTCGGTCGGGGTCCAGGGCGACGGCCGCACCTACGGCCATCCCGTGGTGCTGCGCCCGGTCACCTCCGAGGACGCGATGACCGCCGACTGGGCGCGCCTGCCCTACGAGGTGATGGAGACGATCTCGACCCGGATCACCAACGAGGTGGCCGAGATCAACCGGGTGACCGTCGACATCACCTCCAAGCCGCCGGGCACCATCGAGTGGGAGTAGCCCACCCGGCCTGACCCCGATCGCCCGGCAGGCCTTGCCGGATCCACCGAGCGGTGCCAATGTGATGCGGGTCACGTCCTCGTCTCGGAGGTTTGCGCCATGCGTCGTTCGTCCGTGCTGTCCCTGGTGGTGGTCGTCGTGGCCGCCCTCTGCGTGGGTCTGACCACCCAGAGCTCCGTGGCCCGACCACCGGACGACGAGCGGCTCGACGCCTACTCCGCCGTCATCCCGGCTGACCAGCTCGGCGAGCTGGCCCGAGAGGGCTTCGACGTCGGTGAGGCGCGCCGGAGCACGGCCCGCGAAGCCGCCGTCGACCTGGTGCTGACGCCGCAGGAGCGCGACCGCCTGAAGAATCGGGGGATCGACCTGCGCCTGACGCGGGTGAAGGGCGGCCGGACCGTGCGCCAGTTCGCGGCCGCCCAGGCCGCCGGCGGCTACCAGGTCTGGCGCTCCTACGACGAGGCCGGCGGCATCCGGGACCAGATGTACGCGATCGCGCGCAAGAACCCCCAGATCGCCAAGCTGGTCAGGATCGGCACCACGGGCCAGGGCCGCGAGATCCTCGCGCTCAAGCTCACCCAGGGCGCCCGGGGCCACAAGGACGGCAGCCGCCCCGCGGTGCTCTACAGCGCCACCCAGCACGCGCGCGAGTGGATCGCCACGGAGATCGACCGTCGGCTGATGACCCACTACGTCGACCGGTGGCGGGCCCACGACAAGTCCGTGAAGAAGCTGCTCAAGTCGACGGAGCTGTGGTTCGTCCCGGTCGCCAACCCGGACGGCTACCAGTACACGTTCGACCACGAGCGGTTGTGGCGCAAGAACCTGCGCGACAACAACGGCGACGGGCAGACGACGGTCGGTGACGGCGTCGACCCGAACCGCAACTACCCCAGCCACTGGGGCTACGACGACGAGGGCTCGTCCTCGATCCCCTCCAGCGAGACCTACCGCGGACCGGCGCCGGCCTCGGAGCCGGAGACGAAGGCGATGATGGGCCTGCTCGACAGGATCGGCTTCGCCTTCCAGGTCAACTACCACTCCAACGGGCAGTGGCTGCTCTACGCCGAGGGCTGGCAGATCGGCACCCCCACCGCCGACGACCCGATCTACTACGCCATGTCGGGCAACCTGGACAAGCCGGCCATCGCGGAGTTCCACCCAGGCCTGAGCTCCGACGTCCTCTACGTCACCAACGGTGAGACCACCGACTACGCGCACGCCGAGGCGGGGACGCTGGCCTGGACGCCCGAGCTCTCCGCGGGGTGCCCCGGTTGCGGCTTCGTCTTCCCCGACGACGACGCCCTCGTGCAGGCGGAGTTCGAGCGCAACCTGCCGTTCGCCGACTCCGTGGCGCGCTCCGCCGGCGACCCGGACGACCCGAAGTCCACGGTGGGCATCTCGACCAAGCCCTTCTACCTCGACAGCGAGGACGCCTACAAGCGGGGCATCCCCGGCGTCCAGCTCAGCTTCACCCGCTCCTACGGCGACCCGCAGCCGGTGGCCGTCCTGGCCAAGCGCAGCCTGGGCCCGGTCCGCGTGAAGTACCGCATCAACGACGGCCGGGTACGCAGCGCCCGCACCTCGGAGTGGAAGGGCGGGCAGACGTACACGCCCGCATCCGTCTACTACCACCAGGTGCGCGGCACCGTGACCGGCACCGACCCGGGCGACTCGGTCGAGGTCTGGTTCGAGGGCGGCGGGGAGCGCAGCGAGTCGTTCACCTACCGGGCGGTCTCCGAGACCGGCCACCGGGTGCTGGTGATGTCGGCCGAGGACTACACCGGTGCCTCGCCGGCGCAGGCCCCAGGTCCGCACTACCTCGACTACTACACCGACGCCCTCGCCGCGAACGGGATCGAGGCCGACGTCTACGACGTGGACGCCAACGACCGGGTGGCCCCCGACCAGCTGGGTGTGCTCGGCCACTACGACGCCGTGGTCTGGTACCCGGGTGACGACGTGGTGACCCGCACGCTCGGGCGGGGGGCCGGCAACGTGGACCGGCTGGCGCTCGACGAGATGCTGGAGCTCCGGGGGTACATGAACGAGGGCGGGAAGGTGCTCTACACCGGCGACATGGCCGGCGAGCAGTACACCGGCAACGTCGGCACCCAGCGCTACGACCCGAAGGGCGAGATCGCCTGCAACCCGCTGCCACCCGGCGCCGACCCTCGACGCTGCCTGGCCCTGCGCGGCTCCGGGGACGGCGTCAACGACGTCCTGCAGTACTGGTTCGGCGCGTACCTGGCCGTGCTGGGCGACGGGATCGCCGAGGACGGCAGCGCCTACGACGTGACCGGGACGGGTGTGCCCTTTACCGGCCTGGACTGGGCTCTCAACGGCGGCGACAGCGCGGACAACCAGCACGACACCTCGTCGTTCATCGCCACCAGCGGCGTCCTCCCGGTCGAGGAGTTCCCGCAGTTCGAGAGCCGGCCGTCCTCGTCGTGGGACAAGCCGGGCGGGCCGTACACGCCGCACTCCGGGGAGCAGTTCGTCTACTCGCAGCTCGCGGACGTCTCCTACAAGAGGCTGACCCGCGAGGTCGCGGTGCCGGCGGGCGGCGGGTCGATGACCTTCTGGACCTCCTACGACACCGAGGGCGACTGGGACTACGTCTTCGCCGAGGCGGGCACCCCCGGAGGCGACGACGCCACGACCCTGCCCGACGAGAACGGTCACACCACGCAGGCCACCGGTGAGAGCTGTGCCGCCGGCTGGGTCGAGCTGCACCCGCACCTGGCGCAGTTCCAGACCCAGGACGAGGCCGGCGGCTGCACGCCCACCGGCACGACCGGGGAGTGGAACGCCGCCAGCGGCAACTCCGGCGGGTGGCAGGAGTGGAGCGTGGACCTCTCCCGGTGGGCGGGGCGCAGCGTCGAGGTGTCGATCAGCTACGCCAGCGACTGGGGCACGCAGGGTCTGGGCGCCTTCGTCGACGACATCACGCTGCCCGACGGCACCAGCACCTCCTTCGAGGACGGTCTGGACGGGTGGAGGGTCAGCGGGGCGCCGCAGGGCAGCGCGGCCAACGCGAACGACTGGATCCGCACCGACGCGTCGGGCTTCCCGGTCGGGGCCTCGATCACCACCCCGCGCTCGATCCTGATGGGCTTCGGCCTCGAGGGGATCTCCACCGAGCAGGAGCGCACCGCGGTGATGGGCCGGGCCATGGACCACCTCCTGGAGTGAGGTGCACTAGGTTGAGGTGGTGACGCGATCGCTGCACCACCTCGACCTCTGGGTCAGCGACCCGGCCATCGCCGTGGCCGAGTGGGCGTGGGTCCTCGGTGAGCTCGGCTGGGAGATGGGCGAGGAGGCCGGGGACGCCGCGTCCTGGTGCCACCCGGACGGCACCTACCTGTTCCTGGAGCGTTCCCCGGATCTCGTCGACGAGCCGCACGACCGGCTGCGACCGGGCGTGAACCACCTCGCGCTCACCGTGGAGGACCGCCGCACGCTGGACCGGATGCGCGCGGAGTCCTCCGCGCACGGCTGGCACGAGCTGTTCTCCGACCGCTACCCGCACGCCGGCGGCGAGCGGCACACGGCCCTGTTCCTCGAGAGCTCCGAGGGGTTCGAGGTCGAGCTCGTCCTCGGCGACTGACTCGCTCAGGTGCGGGTCGGCGCGCCGTAGAGCGTGGTGCGCTCGCGGACCGGGCGGTCGATGCCGGCGCCGATCTCGCTGAGCTCCGCGACCGTCTTGGCCGAGCCGTGCTCGGAGCCGGCCATCCGCGAGATGGTCTCCTCCATCAGGGTGCCGCCGAGGTCGTTGGCGCCGGCGCGGAGCATCGCGCGGGTGCCCTCGACGCCGAGCTTGACCCAGGACGTCTGGATGTTGCCGATCCGGCCGTGCAGCAGGATCCGCGCCATCGCGTGGACGGCCAGGTTGTCGCGCCGGGTGGGCCCGGGGCGAGCCACGCCGGCGAGGTAGATGGGTGAGGAGGTGTGCACGAAGGGGAGCGGGACGAACTCGGTGAAGCCGCCGCCACCGTTCTCGAGCGCGGTGTCCTGGATGCGGGAGAGCACCCGCAGGTGCTGCACCCAGTGCCGGGGGTTGTCGACGTGGCCGTACATCATCGTCGAGGTCGTCGGGATGCCCACGCGGTGCGCGGTGGAGATGATCTCGATCCAGGTGCTGGTGGGCAGCTTGCCCTTCGTCAGCACCCAGCGGACGTCGTCGTCGAGGATCTCGGCGGCGGTGCCGGGCACGGAGCCCAGGCCGGACTCACGGGCCTTGATCAGGAAGTCCTCGTAGGAGAGCCCGGTGCGGGTGGCGCCGTTGAGGATCTCCATGGGGGAGAAGGCGTGCACGTGCATGCCGGGCACCCGCCGTTTGACCGCCGCGGCGAGGTCGAAGTACGCCGTGCCGGGCAGCTCCGGGTCGATGCCGCCCTGCATGCAGACCTCGCTCGCCCCGAGGTCCCACGCCTCCGCGGCGCGGTCGGCGACCTGGGCCAGCGAGAGGGAGAACGCGTCGGCGTCGGTGCGGCGCTGGGCGAAGGCACAGAACCGGCAGCCGACGTAGCAGACGTTGGTGAAGTTGATGTTCCGGTTGACGACGTAGGTCACGTCGTCGCCGACCGTCTCGCGGCGCAGGTCGTCGGCCAGCCGGCAGACCTGGTCGAGGAGGTCGCCCTCGGCGGTCATCAGCGTGAACGCGTGCTCGTCGGAGAGGCTCCCGGGGTCGGCCTCCGCCGCGCGCAGCGCGGCCACGCCGGCGCTGGTGGCCGACGAGCTGGAGGCCGCCGGGTGGCCGGTCTGCGACGCGGCGTCCCGGACGTCGTCCCAGTCGCCGTAGACCTGGTCGAAGTCGCTGCGACGGTCCTCCGTGCGCCCGGTCGTGTCGACCTCCAGGTGCAGGTCGGTGCGGCCGAAGCCGGCGGCACTCCCAGCTCGGGCGAAGCCGCCGTCCGGCTCCTGCCACGGCAGGCCGCGGGGGCGGACGCCGGGCCGCGCGAGGCCGTCGTCGCCGGCCAGGGCGGCGACGTGGGCGGAGACCCGGGGGTCGAGCCAGGGCTCGCCCGCCAGCACGAACTCGGGGTGCACCGTGAGCCGGGCCCGCAGCTCGAAGCCGCTCTGCGCGGTCACCGCCCGCAGCCGCTCCAGGGACGGCCAGGGCCGTTCGGGGTTCACGTGGTCGGGGGTGAGCGGGGAGACCCCGCCCCAGTCGTCGATCCCGGCGTCGAGCAGCGCCCGGCACTCCCCGGAGGCCGGCTCGGTGTCGACGAGGTTCGGCGGGGCCTGCAGGCGCGCCTTCGGGCCGAGGACGAGCCGGGTCACCGCGATGGCGGCGCGGTACTCGTCGAGGTCGAGGTCGTCGGTGTGGCGCATCGCGGTGTCCGGCTTGGCGCGGAAGTTCTGGACGATGACCTCCTGCACGGCGTGGAAGCGGTGGGAGGTGGCGCGCAGGGCGAAGATCGTCTCGGCCCGCTCGGTGAGGGTCTCCCCGATGCCCACGAGCAGGCCGGTGGTGAACGGGACGGCCAGGCGGCCGGCGTCCTCGAGCACCCGCAGGCGGACCTCGGGGTCCTTGTCGGGCGAGCCGAAGTGGGCCTCGCCCCGGGTCTCGAAGAGGCGGCGCGAGGTGGTCTCGAGCATCATCCCCATCGAGGGGGAGACCGGCTTGAGGCGGTTCATCTCCTCCCACGACATGACGCCGGGGTTGAGGTGCGGCAGCAGGCCGGTCTCCTCCAGCACCCGGACCGCCATCGCGCGGACGTAGGCGAGCGTCGAGTCGTAGCCCTGCTCGTCGAGCCAGGCGCGGGCCTCGGGCCAGCGGTCCTCGGGCCGGTCGCCGAGGGTGAAGAGCGCCTCGAGGCAGCCGAGCTCGGCGCCCCGGCGGGCGAGGTCGAGGATCTCGTCGGGGGAGAGGAACATGGCGTGCCCGGCCCGCTCGAGCTGGCCGGGCGTCTCCACGAACGTGCAGTAGTGGCACCGGTCGCGGCACAGCCGGGTGACCGGGACGAAGACCTTGGGGGAGTAGGTCACGACCCCCGGGCGTCCGGCGGCGACCAGGCCGGCGTCGCGGACCCGGGCGGCCGCCACGCACAGCCGGTCGAGGTCGGGGCCCCGGGCGGCGAGCAGCACGGTGGCCTCGGCGACGTCCAGGGCGGCACCACGCTCGGCGCGCGCCAGGGAGCGCCGCATCTGCTGAGGGGTGGCCTGGAGGGTGGCGGACTGCTCGGTCATCGTCCTCAGGCTAGCCGCGCCGGGGTCGCGCCGTCCGTTCCGGGCCGCGGTGTGGATGCGGGACGGATGAGGGGCCGGCCTCAGGCGTCGGCCGGAGCGGTCACCGGGCGGGCGTCCTCGACCCGCGGGCCGTCGCCCCGGTCCAGCGAGCTGGGCCACCAGATCCGGCCGCCCAGGTCGAGGTTGATCGCGGTCACCAGCACGGAGCGGACGATCATCGTGTCGAGCAGGACGCCGAGCGCCACCGTGACGCCCAGCTCGGCAAGGAAGACGAGCGGCAGGGTCCCCAGGACGAGGAAGGTGGCCGCCAGCACCACCCCGGCGGAGGTGATCACACCACCCGTCGAGGTCAGGGCGGTCAGCGAGCCCCGCCGGGTGCCGCTGTGCAGGGTCTCCTCGCGCACCCGGGTCATCAGGAAGATGTTGTAGTCGATCCCCAGGGCCACCAGGAAGACGAACGCGAAGAGCGGGAACGACGCGTCGGCCCCGGCGAAGCCGAAGACGTACTCGAAGAGCAGCGTGGAGATGCCGAGCGCCGCCCCGAACGACAGGACGACGGTGGCGATCAGGATCAGCGGCGCGGTCAGGGCCCTCAGCAGCAGGACCAGGATGAGCAGGACGACGGCCAGGATGATCGGGATGATCACCAGCCCGTCCCGGGTGGAGGCGATCTTGGTGTCGAGGTAGATCGCCGAGAAGCCGCCGACCAGGGCGTCGGCGCCGTCCACCTGGCTCACCGCCGCCCTGGTCGCCTCGACCCGGTCGAACGCGTCCTGCGAGGCCGGGTCGCCGGGGATGGCGGCGGTGAGGAACGCGACCCCGCCGCGCGCCACCGGCTCGGAGGGCTGCTCGATCCCGGCCACCCCGGCCAGGGCCCGGGCCACCTCCGTGGCCCGGTCGGCGTTCGCCGCGACCATGATCGGGTTGGAGGCGTCGACGAGCCCGTGGTCCATCAGCACCTGCTGGCCGAGCACCGAGCCGAAGTCCTTGGTGTACGTCTCGTCGGTGGCAAGGCCGTTGGCGTCGAGGCGGACCAGGCCCAGGCAGGCGACCAGGAGCAGCGCTCCGGTGAGGGCCCAGACCTTGCGGGGGCGGACCACGATCCACTGACCCACCTTCGCCCAGAGCCCCCGCTGGGTCGGCTCGGGGGAGCCGAAGGACGGCCGCATCGGCCAGAACATCCACCGCCCGAAGACGACCAGCAGCGCCGGCAGCAGGGTGACCATCACCAGGAACGTGACGACGATGCCGATCGCGGCGACCGGCCCCAGCCCGGCGGTGGAGCTCATCTCGGCGAAGAGCAGGCACAGCATGCCGATCGCGACGGTGGCGGCGCTGGCCAGGATCGCCGGGGCGGCCCGGTGCAGCGCGAACGCCATGGCCTCGTGCCGGTCGCGGTGCCGGCGGAGCTCCTCTCGGTACCGGGCGACCAGCAGCAGCGCGTAGTCGGTGCCGGCCCCGATCACCAGGATGCTCAGGATCGCCTGGCTCTGCCCGTTGACGGTCAGGCCGGCGTACTTCGCCAGGAAGTAGACCAGGCCCATGCTGGTGGCCAGCGCCGCGACCACCGAGAGGATCGGCAGCAGCCACAGCACCGGGCTGCGGTAGGTGAACAGCAGGATCACGATCACCACACCGAGCGCGGCCAGGAGCAGCGTGCTGTCGATGCCGGCGAACGCCTCGAAGGAGTCGGCGGCCTGGCCGCCCGAGCCGGCGACGTAGATCTGCACCCCGTCGATCGCGGCGATCTCCCGCAGCCGGTCGGCGGTGGCGGGCATGTCCTCCCAGCCGTTCTTGCCGAAGTTGAACGTGACCACGGTCTGGGCCGCCTGGCCGTCGGCCGAGGGGATCGGGCCCACGACCTCGCCCTCGACGCCGTCCAGGGCGCGGAGCTCGGCCACCTGGGCCTCGGCGGCGGCCAGGTCGGCCGGGGTGAGCCCGGAGCCCTTCTCGTAGACGAGGACCGTGGGGATCGCGTCGGGGTCCTGGAAGGGCTCGAGCTTCTCCAGCGCGCGGGTGGACTCGGCGTTCGAGGGCAGCCACGAGGCGGCCTCGTTGTTCTGCACCTCGCTCAGCTTGGCCGAGAAGGTCCCGAGGCCGACGACCGCGACCAGCCAGGCGAGCAGCACGATCCACTTGGTGACGCGGCCGGTGAGCGCTCCTGCGATCTGTCGGTGCATGGCTCCACTCCAGCACCGGTCGCCGGAAGGTGCATCAGGGTTCTCCCTGAGAGAACCCGAAACGTGATCCGGACGGTTCGCGACCGCGTCGGCGGCTCAGAGCCCGAGCGTGCGTCCGATGATCTCCTTCTGGATCTCGGTGGTGCCCCCGTAGATGGTCTGGACGCGGCTGTCCAGGTAGGCCTTCGCGATCGGGTGCTCGCTCATGTAGCCGTAGCCGCCGTGCAGCTGGACGCCCTGGTCGACTATCTTCTTCTGCAGCTCGGTGGTCCACCACTTCGCCATCGACGCCAGCGCGGTGTCGACCGTGCCGGCGTTGAGCCGGGTGACGCAGTCGTTGACGAAGACCCGCGCGACGTGGACCTCGGTGGCCATCTCGGCGAGCAGGAACCGGTTGTGCTGGAACTGGCCGATCGGCCGGCCGAACGCCTTGCGCTCCTTGGCGTGCTCGAGGCACAACGCGAGCACGTGCTCGCAGGCGGCGACCGCGATCGCCGCGATCGAGATCCGCTCCTGGGGGAGGTTCACCATCAGCGAGACGAAGCCGGAGCCCTCCTCGCCGAGGAGGTTGGCCCTGGGCACCACCACGTCGTCGAAGAACAGCTCCGCGGTGTCCTGGGCCTTGAGGCCGACCTTGTCGAGGTTGCGGCCCCGCTCGAAGCCGGCCATACCGCGCTCGACGACCAGCAGGCTGATGCCCCGGTGGCCGGCGTCGGGGTCGGTGCGGGCGACGACGACGACCAGGTCGGCGAGGATCCCGTTGCTGATGAAAGTCTTGGAGCCGTTCAGGACGTAGTGGTCGCCCTTGTCGAGGGCCGTGGTGCGGATGCCCTGCAGGTCGCTGCCGGCGCCGGGCTCGGTCATCGCGATCGCCGAGACCAGCTCGCCGTTCACCAGCCCGGGCAGCCAGCGCCGCTTCTGCTCCACGCTGCCGAGCTGGCTGACGTAGGGGACGATGATGTCGGTGTGCACGGAGAACCCCAGCCCGCTGGCCTGCACCCGGCTGATCTCCTCGGCCAGCACCATGTTGTAGCGGAAGTCCTGGGCCCCGGCGCCGCCGTACTCCTCCGCGACGTCGAAGCAGAGCAGTCCGGTCTCGCCGGCCCGGCGCCACACCTCCCGGTCGACCTGGCCGTCCTTCTCCCACTGCGCGTGGAAGGGCGCTACCTCCCGGGCGAGGAAGGCGCGCGCGGTGCGCCGGAAGTCCTCGTGCTCCTGCTCGTAGATGGACGGGGTCACGGGCCTGGTGGTGGACATGTGGCCTCCTGGCGGCCTGCGGTGGGGAGGGAACGGCGGGGGACGGCGGGGGACGGCATCACTGTGACAGCATTGCTGTCACGATCGACGAGTCTGACATGTCTTTGGCAGCGCTGCTGTCACAGCCCTACTGTTCTGGTCATGGACGAGTCAGCGGTGCCGCCGGACGACCGCCCCGGGCACCGGCCGGACGAGCGCCTCCTGACCATCGACGAGCTGGCCGGTGCCGTGGGCCTGACCGTGCGGACCACCCGGTACTACGCCAGCCTCGGGCTGGTGCCGGCGCCGGTGCGTCGGGGCCGGGTCGCCTTCTACCGGGACGTGCACCGGGCCAGGCTGGAGTTGGTGCGGGCGCTGCAGGACCACGGCTTCACGCTCCAGGCCATCGAGCGCTACGTCTCCTCGCTGCCCGAGGACGCGGGGGTCGAGGAGCTCGCCCTCCAGCGGGCGATGCTGACCTCGTGGAGCTCCCACCCGCCGCAGCAGCTGACCGCGCAGCAGCTCGAGGAGACGGCCGGGCGTCACCTCGGCGACGAGGACCTGCAGCTGCTGGTCCGCCTCGGGCTGCTGGAGCGCAGCGAGACCGGCTTCGTGGCGATGCCGCACCTGCGCACCGGACTCGACCTGCTGGCGATGGACATCCCCCGGGAGAGCGTCGGGGCCGCCGGGGACGCGATCGCGCGGCACATGGAGTCGCTGGTGGAGGAGCTCACCGGCATCCTGCGCGAGCAGGTGCTGGCGCCGTACCGCAGCGAGACGCACTCGCCGGCGGAGACCGAGCGGATGGAGCGCACCATGTCGCGCCTGCGCCAGCTGACCCTGGCCTCGGTCGTCAACGGCTTCCAGCAGGCCGCCAACGCGGTGATCAGGCGCTCGCTGGCCCGCTGAGCCGCCTGACCGGCTCGGGGACGGCTCAGGAGACCCACTCCTTGACCTGGCGGATCGTGGCCGCCGGGTCGTCGGAGGCGGGGGTGAGCGAGAGGTTGGTGACGCCGGCCTCGGCGAAGGCGGCGATCCGCTCCTTGACGTAGGACGCCGGGCCGACCAGGTTGCCGGCCTCGAGCCACTCGAGCGGCACCTTCGCCTCGGCGTCCCGCTTGTGGCCGTCGAGGTAGAGGTCCTGGATCTCGCGGGCCTCCTGCTCGAAGCCGTACTGGCAGGCCAGCTCGTTGTAGAAGTTCTTGCCGCGCGCGCCCATCCCGCCGACGTAGAGGGCGTACATCGGCCGCATCTGGTCGAGCCGGCCCTTCACGTCCTCACCGATCGCGACCATGCCGCCGGCGGAGATCTCCAGCGGGCCGAGGGTGTCGGGGCGCTTGGCCGTGCCCTTGTCGAGCGCCTCGCCCCAGACGTCCCTGGCCTTCTCGGGGTGGAAGAGGAACGGCAGCCAGCCGTCGGCGTACTCGGCGGTGCCCTGCACGTTCTTCTGCCCCAGGGCAGCCACCCAGAGCGGGATCACGGAGCGCTCGGGCTTGTTGAGCAGCTTCAGGGGCTTGCCGAGGCCGAGCCCCTGGTCGGCCGGCAGCGGGAGCTGGTAGATGCCGTCGCTGACCAGCGCCTCACGGCGCAGGCCCATCCGCAGCAGCTCGACGATCTCGCGGGTGCGGCCCAGCGGCTTGTCGTAGGGCAGCCCGTGGAAGCCCTCGATCACCTGCGGTCCCGAGGCGCCCAGGCCGATCACGGCTCGGCCGCCGGAGACGTTGTCGAGGCCGGCGGCGGTCTGCAGCAGCGCGCCGGGCGTCCGGGAGTAGATGTTGAGGATGCCCGCCCCGATCTCGACCGTCTCGGTCTTGGCGGCGAGGTAGCCCATCAGGGTGGGGGAGTCGAAGCCGTAGGGCTCGGCCACCCAGACGGTGTCCAGCCCGGCCTTCTCGAGACCGGCGACCTGGTCGGCGGCCTCGCGCGGGTTCCCGGCGTAGACGAGCGGCATCGACAGCTTCATGTTTCCCTGCTTCTCGGTCGTGGGTGTGGAGGTCGTGACAGGATCACTGTCACGTTAGCAAGGGTGGTCGTCCAGTGTGTGGGGACCGGGGTGGCATCATCGGGCCTCCACCCCGGGGCGTCCGGGCCGCAGCCTGAGGAGAGCGTGTGACCAGCTACCGCATCGCCGTCGTGGGCGGGACCGGCCCCCAGGGCAAGGGACTCGGCTACCGCTTCGCCCGACACGGCCACGAGGTGGTCCTCGGGTCCCGTTCGGCGCAGAAGGCCGGGCCGGTGGCCGAGGAGCTGGCCGCTCGGCTCGAGGGCGTCGAGCGTGCGGGCCGGGTGAGCGGCGCGGCGAACGCCGAGGCGTGCGCCGCCGCGGACGTCGTCCTGCTCGCCGTTCCCTACGAGGGCCACGACGAGCTGGTCGCCACCCTGCCGCTCGACGGCAAGGTGGTGATCTCGTGCGTGAACCCGCTCGCCTTCGACAAGCGTGGTGCGCACGGCCAGGTCATCGATGCCGGTGAGGGCTCGGCGGCGGAGTCCGCGCAGCGGATCGCGCCGGAGGCCAGTGTGGTCGGTGCCTTCCACCACGTCTCCGCGGTCAACCTGTGGGGCGATGCGGAGTACCTCGCCGACGAGGACGTCCTGGTCGTCGGGGACTCGGTCGACGCCAAGGCGGTCGCCATCGAGCTGGCGCGGTCGGTCACCGGTCGCGACGGCGTCGACGCCGGCAAGCTCCGCCTCGCCCGCCAGCTCGAGCCGCTCACCGCGGTGCTGATCTCGATCAACCGCCGGTACAAGGCCCACTCGGGCCTCCGCATCTCCGGCCTCTGAGCCGACCCGTCGCTCGTTGACGCCGGCGGTTGCCGACCCGTCGCTTGTCGGCGCACCAGCGCGTCGACCCGTCGTTACTTGACGACGGGTCGACGTGTGTCCGGGTGAACAGGCGACGGGTCGGCGCGTGGCGGGGTGAACAAGCGACGGGTCGACGTGTGTTCGGGTGAACAAGCGACGGGTCGACGCGTGGCGGGGTGGACGACCGACGGGTCAGCGGCCGCAGGCGTCGCGGGCGAAGGAGATCGCGGCGGACGTGCCCGCCGGGCTCATCCGGACGACGAGCTGCCCGGGCCGGCCGTCGAGGTGCAGCGCGACGAGGAACGCGGTCGCGCCGGCGGCCTCCATGAAGACGTGGTCGTCGCAGCGGGCCGGTTGCACGGGCAGCCGGATCCTCCGGACGGCGCCGTTGCCACGCACCCGGGCGTCCGGCGCCCAGGCGGAGTCGCCGGCGGCGCTGAACAGCGGGGTGCCGGCCACGGTGTCGATGCGCAGCGTGTGCCCGGCGGCGCCGGTCGGTCGCACGAGCAGGGTCAGGACACCGGTGTCGCCGGACCCCGGCGCCGGCACGCGGTCGGCGAAGGACAGGACCGCGACCCGGGCCACCTCCAGCGCGAGGCAGCGCGCGGCGACGTACCGCTCGACGACGTCGTTGTCGTCGGTGACCGGGACGGACGTCCGATGACCCGCGAACCACACGGTGAGCCTCGCTCCGTCAGCCGTCGTGGCCGGGCCGCTGCACGCCGGGCGCCGGGGCAGGCTCAGCGGGTAGCCCCGCTCGGAGCGGGCCGGAGCCAGCCGGAGCCGCTCGCCGGCGAGCGGACGCCGCAGGCGTGGGTCCCGGTAGACGATCGCGGTCGGGCTGACGTCGCGCACCGTGTCGTTGCCGATCCAGACCTGCACCCGCCCCAGGGCGGCGTCGCGGGAGGACTGCCGCAGGTCGGCCAGCAGTCGCCCGGTCGCCGGTGGGCGGGGCGGCGGCACGAGCGGGGTGAGCGTCGGGACGCCGGTGCGGGGCGGCGCCGACGCGGGCGGTCCGGGGGAGTCCGGGCCGCACCCGGCGAGAGTCAGAGCCAGAACCAGTGACAGGGCCAGCAGGAGGGCCGGCGGCAGGAGGAGCAGCGGGCCGCGGGTCGCGCGTTCAGCGGTGAACACGGGTGAGCCACCCCGGCAGGAGCGCCAACAGGCCGACGACCAGCGCCGTCATCGCCGCGCCGACCGCCAGCCCGGCGGTCCGGTCGACCACGACGTCGAAGATCAGGATGGTCATCCCGGTGATGAGCACCCCGATCGAGGCCAGGACGCCGAAGACCAGCAGGTGCGCCGCGCCGATCAGGCGCTCCTTGACGTGCGCCCCGGACAACCGCCGGTGGATCGCGACCGGGGTCAGCACCAGGGCGGTGGTCAGCGCCGCGACCACCACGAGCACGAGGTAGAGCGTCGTCTGGAAGGTGTCGAGGGTGCGGAAGTACGACTGGAACGGCAACGTCAGCAAAAATCCGGCGGTCAGCTGCGCTCCCGTCTGCATGACGCGCAGCTCCTGGAGCAGATCCGCCCACAGGCGGTCCAGGCGCTCCTCGTCGCTCTCGTCGCGGCCCCGCGCGCGGCCGTGCTGCGAAGTCCTCGTCACGCTCCCATTGTGACCTCGGGCAGGCGTCGGTGTCCTGGGGTCGGCGTCCACCCATGTCCGCCGGCGTCGACCAACCTTCACCTGGCCGGGGGCGGGGGTTCACCGCGACCGCGCCGGGTGGTCACGCGGGCGGGGTTCGCTGGACGCATGACGACGCTGCTGGACGTCCCCGCGCCGCGAGCTCACCGGCTGCGCGACCCCGGGCCGATCGTGATCGGGCACCGGGGTGCCGCGGGGCACCGTCCGGAGCACACGCTGGCCTCCTACCGGCTCTCGATCCTGCTGGGCGCCGACTACATCGAGCCCGACCTGGTCTCGACCCGCGACGGCGTCCTGGTCGCTCGCCACGAGAACGACATCACCGCCACCACCGATGTCGCGGAGCACCCCGAGCTCGCCGACCGGCGGACCACCAAGGTGGTCGACGGCCACCCGCACACCGGCTGGTTCACCGAGGACCTCACACTGACCGAGCTGCGGACCCTGCGCGCCAAGGAGCGGCTGCCGCAGGTGCGCCCGCGCAACGCCCGTCGCGACGGCTGCTACCGGGTGCCGACCCTCGACGAGATCCTCGACCTCGCCGCACGGGAGTCGGAGCGCACCGGGCGCCGGATCGGCGTCTACCCGGAGACCAAGCACCCCTCGTACTTCGCCTCGTTGGGCCTGCCCCTCGAGCCGCCGCTTCTCGCCGCCCTGCGGCGGCACGGCCTCGACCGCCCCGGTGCCCGGGTCTTCGTGCAGTCCTTCGAGACCGCGAACCTGCGCGCGCTGCGGGCCGAGACCGGCCTGCCGCTGGTTCAGCTCGTCGCCGCCACCGGTGCACCGGCGGACCTCCTCACCGCAGGGGCGCCCACGACGTACGCCGACCTGGTGACCCCCGCGGGCCTGCGGCAGGTGGCGTCGTACGCCGACGCGATCGGCCCGGCCAAGGACCTCGTTCTGCCGCGGGACCCCGCCACGGGGGCGACGGGCCCGCCCTCGGCGCTGGTGAGTGACGCCCACGCGGCCGGGCTGGGCGTGCACGTCTACACGCTGCGCGACGAGAACCAGTTCATGGCCACGAACTTCCGCCTCGGCAACGATCCGTTCGCCCGGGGCGACGCGGTCGCCGAGGCGCGGGCTTTCCTCGACGCGGGCGTGGACGGGATCTTCACCGACCATGCCGGCACGGTCGTGGAGGCCCGGGAGCGCTGGCGTGGTGCCACCGCCCTGGCGGGCTGACGGGCGGGCGCGCGCCCTACGCGGCTGGGACGGCCAGGTCCACCACGACCTCGGCGCCCGGCAGCTCGGCGAGGAGTCGACCCGGCAGCAGCAGCTTGGAGCGGCGCAGCCCCGAGCCGACGACAGCGACCTCGATCTCCAGCACCCGCGGGTCGACGAGCAGGCGCCACGCCGGGGGCAGGCCGAGCGGGGTGATGCCGCCGTAGGCCATGCCGGACTCCTCGACCGCCCGGTCCATGGCGAGGAACGAGGCCTTGCGCACGTCGAGGGTGCGCTTGACCAGGCTGTTCACGTCGGCCCGGGTGTCGGCCCGCACCACGCAGGCCGCGACCCGCTCCTCGCCGCCGCGTCGGCCCGCGACCACGACGCAGTTCGCGCTGGCGAGTAGCGACACGTCGTAGGCCCCGCTCATCGCCGCGGTGTCGGCGAGCCCGGGATCGATCTCGACGACGGCGACCTGGCCGGTGTGCGGCCAGGTCGCCAACAGCGTGGCGACCGGCGCCGCCATCAGGTCGGGGTGCTCGGCCGCGGGGAGCGAGGTCAGGGTGCCCAGGCGAGGAAGGCTCATCGCCCCATCCTGACCGAGGGCCCGGACCGGGGCCGGGTCAGGCCTCGGGGAGCAGCAACCACGCCACGACGTAGGCGACCAGAAAGGTGCCGACCCCGAAGATCGCCCCGAGGACGGTGATCAGCCGGACCAGGGTGACGTCCACCCCGAGGTAGTCGGCCACCCCGGAGCAGACCCCGCCGATCATCCGGTCGTCGCGGTTGCGCACGAGCCGACGGCCGCCTCCCGGGCGGCCCGGCGGTGCCTGCTGAGGCTGCTGGGGTGCCTGCTCGGACGGCTGGTCGGGCTGGTCGGGCTGGTCGGGCTGGTCGGGCTGAACGGTGCTCATCTTGTCTCCTCGGTGGGGCGGCCGGCCACGGTGTCGGGCCGGCCCTGATCGGTGGCCAGGGAATCGGTCGTCGGGGGATCGGGGAAGGGGCCCGGGTCGTCGTACCCGGGGTCCGGGGGCCGGGTGGCCCGGTCCAGCGCCGGACGGCGCGAGCGTCCGGACAGGGTGGCGGCGAGCAGCCCGGCGGCCCCAGCGAGGACCCAGGGCACCGGCAGCAGCCAGCGGACGTCGTCGCCGCCGACGAGGTTGCCCTGGACCAGCGCCCAGACCCCGACGAGGCCGACGAAGGCCAGGCCCATCACGAGGTGGCCGACGTGGACCGGGTGCCGCCCGGAGGCGAGGGCTCCCGACGTCGTGGAGTGGGTCTGCATGGTCGACTCCCTGCTCATGAGTGCACCTCGATCTCGCCCAGGCCGAGCTCGGCCTCGATCCTCAACTCCGGTGCGCTGCGCCCGGTGCGTTCGCCGGTGGTCTCTCTCGTCTCTCCGCTGACTTCGCCGGGGCTTCGTCCGTGGGCGGTGAAGCCGAGCCCGCCGCGCTCCGACCCGAAGATCACGACGTCGCCGGCGTCGATCGTCGCGCTCACGACGGCCGCCAGGCGGGGCGGCACGATCACCTCGAGGCGGCCGAGGTCGCCGTACAGGTGGACGGTGCGGCCGTCGAGCGCGCGGAGGTCGGCGACCTCGCGCAGGTCGAGCACGAGCTCCCCGGCCGCGATCCGGTAGGTGTCCTGCACGTGCGCGGCGCGCACGGGGGTGTGCAGCACGTGATCGCCACCGTCCCAGCTGTCGGCCGCGCTGACCCCGCCCAGGACGAGGGTGGCGAGCAGCCCGAGCAGGACCAGGCCGCCGGCGCGGCCGTAGAACGCGCCGACCAGCAGCATCGTCCCGATCGTCGCGACGGCGAGGGCGGGATAGGCGGTGGCGCTCACGTCGACCCCGGCCAGGTCGACCGTGCCGAGCAGCCCCTCGAGCAGCGTGACGAGCGCGAGGGTGAACCAGAAGAGGATGGGCCCGCGCCGGCGCGGGTTGCGTGGGACGACGGGGGCGCGGACGGGCGGCGGACCGTACGGCGCCGAGGCCGGCGGGGCGTACGGCGCGGTCGGGGGCGGCGGACGACCGGCGGAGTCCTCGGGCTGCCGGCGGCCGATCAGCACCAGAGCCACCACCCCGAGCAGGATCAGCGGCCACCCGAACCAGTGCTGGCCCCCCCAGGCGTCGCCGAGGACCAGCAGCACGGCGAACGCCCCGACCAGCACCAGGGCGATGGTCCGGTTGCGCTCGTCGAAGCCGAGTGCTGCGCGGTCGCGGTCGTCGGCCGGGACGAGCAGCCAGCACGCGGCGTACAGGACCAGGCCGGCGCCGCCGAAGAAGACGAGGACCACGAACGCGACCCGCACGATCACCGGGTCGATGTCGAGGTGGCGGGCCAGTCCGCCGGCGACGCCGGCGATACGTCGGTCCTCGGTGCTGCGCCGCAGCCGGCCCAGGTCCCTCACCTCGTCGCGGGTGACCCGGGGGCCCTGGGTGGTCGGGCCCCGGGTGGGGCCCTGGGTGGGGTCGGGCTGTCCCGAGGGCGCCTCGGGAGGGATGGATGTCATGGCTCCAGCGTGGCCGTTGCGGGTGCCGCGCACCATCGGGGACGACCCTGATCCATCCGCCGCAGGGACGGTCCGCGTCTCAGGGTCGAGCCGGGGTCGCACCTCATGGTTCGTGGGGTCCCGTCTGTGTGACGATGACGTGGAGATGACCACCGCACCCCCTGTCCTGCGACCGGCCGGGGTCCGACGCGCCAGCCGCGACGCCCAGCAGCCGGTGATCGGTGGCGTCGCCTCCGGGCTCGCTCGTCACCTCGGACTGCCGCCGACGGCCGTGCGCGGCGGCTTCGTGCTCGCCGGTCTGCTCGGCGGGCTCGGGGTGCTGTTCTACGCCGGTCTCTGGCTGGTGCTGCCGCCCGACGAGGAGTTCGTCCCGCAGGCCCCGGGGCTGGAGAGCGCCACCCGGAGCGGACGCCGGCCCGGGCGGATCCGCCGGCTCGGCGACGTCGGCCCCGCGGTCGCCCTGGCGGCCCTCGGGTTCGGCGCAGTCCTGCTCGTCGAGGCGTTCCTCGGCCGGGGCACGGTCTTCTGGCCGGCCCTGCTGGCAGTCGTCGGGGTCGCGCTGCTGTGGCGCCAGGCCGACGAGGCACAGCGCGAGCGGTGGCTCGACCAGACCGGACGGATCGATCCGGCCCGCGTGGTCCTCGGCAACGGCGGGTGGGCGTCGTACGCCCGGATCGCCGCCGGCACGGCCCTGCTCGTGCTCGCCCTCGCCCTGTTCGCCCTGCGCGGCGGTTCGGTCGCGATGGCGCGCGACGTCTCGCTGGCGGCGCTGCTGGCCGTCGCCGGGCTGGCGATCGTCGTCGGGCCCTGGGTCTACCGGCTCGCCGCGGACCTCACCGCCGAGCGGGCCGAGCGGGTCCGTACCCAGGAGCGGGCCGACCTGGCCGCCCACCTGCACGACTCGGTGCTCCAGACGCTGGCGCTGATCCAGAAGAACTCCGGCGACGGGGCGGTGGTGGCCCGCCTCGCGCGGGCCCAGGAGCGCGACCTGCGCGGTTGGCTGTACGCCGGCGAGGCCGCCGGCCCGGAGACGCTCACCGGCGCCCTGCGCGCCACGGCCGCCGGGATCGAGGACGCCCACGGTGTCTCGGTCGAGGTGGTCAGCGTCGGTGACTGCGACCTCGCCGAGGGGCTCCGTCCGCTGGTGGCCGCGACCGGCGAGGCCGTCACCAACGCAGCGAAGCACGCCGGCACCGGCCGGGTCGACGTGTACGCCGAGGTGTCGGCCGACGCGGTCGACGTCTTCGTGCGCGACCGCGGCCGTGGCTTCGACCCGGACGACACCCCGGCCGACCGGCACGGTGTCCGGGACAGCCTGATCGCCCGGATGCGACGCCACGGCGGGTCGGCGGAGGTCCGCTCCTCGCCCGGCGAGGGCACCGAGGTGCGCCTGCACCTGCCCCGGACCGACCCCCGGTCCCGACCCGACGCCCAGCCAGGAGAATCGTGATGAACGAATCCGTACGGGTCGTGGTCGTCGACGACCACGCCATGTTCCGGCGCGGTGTGCGCGCCGAGCTCGAGGCGTGCGGTGCCGGGACGGTCGACGTCCGTGCCGAGGCGGCCGACGTCGACGAGGCCGTCGCGGCGATCGCCGCGCACCAGCCCGACGTGGTGCTGCTCGACGTCCACCTGCCCGGCGGCGGTGGAGTCGAGGTGATGCGGAGGCTGGCCGCCGTCCCGGCGTCGGCGAGGCCCGAGCGCGCGGTGCGCTTCCTGGCCCTGAGCGTGAGCGACGCCGCGGAGGACGTCATCGGCACGATCCGGGGCGGGGCCCGCGGCTACGTCACCAAGACGATCACCGGCCCCGAGCTGGTGCAGGCGATCGCCCGGGTCGCCGAGGGCGACGCGGTCTTCTCACCCCGGCTGGCCGGCTTCGTGCTCGACGCGTTCGCGGGGTCGATCGACGTCGCGGCTGTCGACGAGGACCTCGACCGGCTCACCGAGCGGGAGCGGGAGGTGATGCGGCTGATCGCCCGTGGCTACGCCTACAAGGAGGTCGCCAAGGAGCTCTTCATCTCGATCAAGACCGTGGAGACCCACATGTCGAGCGTGCTGCGCAAGCTCCAGCTCTCCTCACGCCACGAGCTGACCCGTTGGGCCTCGGACCGCCGGCTGCTCTGAACAGGACGGGGTCAGCGCTCGAGGTGCGCGCCCCAGCGCTCGTCGATGCGCCCGAACTTCCAGATGCCCACGGACAGCACCCAGGTGAGCACGAACAGGGCGACGATGCCGTACCCGACGTGCTCGAGGTCGATCCGGCCGATCGCGCCGAGCAGGCCGGTGGTGATGCCGGCCTTCTGGGCGAGCAGCCCGACGATCTCGATGCCGCCGATGATCAGGGCCACGGCCACCGAGAGCGAGGTGACCGTGAGGTTGTAGTAGATCTTGCGCACCGGTCGGGCGAAGGCCCAGCCGTAGGCCACGTTCATGAAGGCGCCGTCGATGGTGTCGAGCAGCGACATGCCCGCCGCGAAGAGCACCGGGAGCGTGAGCACCGCCCACCACGGCAGGTTCGCGGCGACCGCCCCGCCCGCGAGGACCAGCAGGGCGATCTCCGAGACGGTGTCGAAGCCGAGGCCGAAGAGGAAGCCGGTCGGGTACATGTGCCACGGCTTGGTGACGGCCTTGGTGACCCGGCCGAGCAGCTTGTAGAGCAGGCCGCGGTTGTCGAGGTGCCGGTCGAGCTCGGTCTCGTCGAAGCGCCCGGAGCGCATCTCCCGGATCACCTTGACGATGCCGACCAGGGCGGCGAGGTTGATCAGCCCGATCAGCAGCAGGAAGACGCCGCTGGCGACCGTGCCCCACACTGCGGAGAACTCCTGGAGCGCGGAGTTCTCGTCACTGATCCCGCTCGACAGGGCCCGGACCCCGAGCGCGATGCCGAGCACCATCACGAAGACCACCGAGGAGTGGCCCAGGCTGAACCAGAAGCCCACGCTCATCGGGCTCTGGCCGTCGTCGCGCAGCTTGCGGGTGGTGTTGTCGATGGCGGCGATGTGGTCGGCGTCGAAGGCGTGCCGCATGCCCAGCGTGTACGCCGCGAAGCCGAGGCCGACCCCGAGCACGCCACCGCCGACCTGGTACTGGTGCGGGGCCACGACGCCGATCAGCAGCCCCCAGCCGAGCACGTGCAGGAACAGCACGAAGCCGAGGGTGCGCACCAGGCTGGACTTCTCCTCGACGGTGAGCGCGCGGCGCATCGGGCGGTCGAGGGTCGTGGTCACCGCGCCATCGTAGGAGCCAACCCTTCCTAGTTGCAACAGATGTGCAACAAGGGCTCGGTGTTTGCCCCACGGCACCGGCGGGCACGTGGCCCTCACGCGAGGCCTGAGCCCGGGATGCCCACGTTCGTCATACCGGCTCGGCGTTCCCGCCCACCGGGAGAGGACTGCTGATGACGGAGCGTGCCACCCGGACCGACCCGGGAGACGCCGCCGGCGAGGGCGGGCTGAAGCGCTCGATCACGGGCCGGTTGCTGTTCTTCTACGTGCTCGGCGACGTGCTCGGGTCCGGCATCTACGTGCTCATCGGGCTGGTCGCCGGCGCCGTCGGCGGCGCCTTCTGGATCGCCTTCGCGGTCGGGGTCACCGTCGCCACCATCACCGGGCTCGCCTACGCCGAGCTGGTCACGAAGTACCCCCAGGCCGCCGGCGCCGCCCTCTACGTCAACAAGGCCTTCGGCAACCGGACGCTGACCTTCCTCGTCACCGTGTGCATGCTCTCCGCCAGCTTTGCGGCCGCGGGGTCGCTGGCCACCGGGTTCTCGCAGTACTTCGCCCAGGTGTGGGACCTGCCGCCGGCGCTGCTGGTCGGACTGGTCTTCATCGTGCTGCTGGCCGTCGTCAACTTCATCGGCATCACCGAGTCGGTGGTGGCCAACATGGTGATGACGTTCGTCGAGATCGCCGGCCTGGTGATCGTGATGGTCATCGGCGTCGTCTACGTCGCCCAGGGCAAGGCCGACTTCGCGACCCTGGGCGAGTTCAGCACCGGCGGCACGAACCCCGTCTTCGCCGTGATCGCGGGGGTGGCTCTCGCGTTCTTCGCGATGACCGGCTTCGAGAACGCCGCCAACGTGGCGGAGGAGACGGTCAACCCCGCGAAGACCTTCCCGCGGGCGCTGGTGGGCGGCATGGTCGCCGCCGGTGTCATCTACGTGCTGGTCGCGGCCACCGCGGCGCTCACGGTGCCGACCCGGACGCTGGCGGACTCGGACGCCGCCCTGCTCGAGGTTGTCAGGACCGGCATCCTGCCGGTCCCTGTCGGCGTGATGACGACCCTGTTCGCGGTGATCGCCATGGTGGCGATCACCAACACCACGCTGGTCGCGGTGGTCACCCAGTCCCGGATCCTCTACGGCATGTCGAACGAGGACGTCGTCCCAGGGGTCTTCGGCAAGATCCACGCCGGCCGTCGCAGCCCCTGGTTCGCCCTGGTCTTCGCGGCCGTGGTGGTCTGCGCGCTGCTCACGCTCGGCACCCTCCTGCACGACGCCGGCATCGGCGGCAGCGACGGCGTGGTCGCCCGGCTGGCCACCGTCACCGTGGTCCTCACGCTGTTCATCTACGCGCTGGTCATCGTCTCGGCGCTCAGGATGCGCGGCCACGACGAGGGAGACGACACCTTCCTGGCGAGCACCCCGCTGCTCTGGGCCGGGATCCTCGGCAACGTCGTCCTGCTGGGGTACGTCGTCATCGACGACCCGGCCGCGCTGCTGTGGTGCGCCGGACTGCTGCTGCTGGGCGGCGCGCTGTTCGCGGCGCAGCACGTCTCCGGCCACCGGCGGGCCGAGCAACGGGTGTCCTAGGCTGCGCGCATGGAGACCCTGCGCCTGGTGCTGCTGTTCGTCCACATCCTCGGTTTCGCCGCGCTCCTCGGTGGCCTGCTCGCGCAGGCCCGGACGCCGGAGCGGTCCGTCACCGGCGTGATGCGCGACGGGATCGGCACGGCGTTCGTCGCCGGCCTGCTCCTGGTCGGGGTGCTCGAGGCGGGCGACGACGCCGTCGACCACGCCAAGGTGGCGGTGAAGTTCGCGGTCGGCCTGGTGATCCTGGTGCTCGTGATGGCGAACGCCCGCAAGGAGCGCATCCCCAGCGGGCTGTGGCTCGGCCTGCTGCTGCTCACCCTCGCCAACATCGCCGTGGCCGTCTTCTGGTCGCCCGTCCACGCCTGAGCCGGGGAGGCGCCCGCCCAGTCGTGCCCAGTCGCGCTCAGCCGCCGGGGCAGGTCGCCTCACCGGGTGCGAGCTCAGGGTGGATCGGTCCCTCCCGGTCCGCCACGGAGGCGAGGACCGGCCCGCGTCCGCGCCGCACGGCCACCAGCTCGGCCAGGATCGAGACCGCGATCTCGCCCGGCTCGTCGGCCCCGAGGTCCAGGCCGATCGGCGCGCGCAGGGCGGCCAGGGCGTCCTCGGTGACGTCGTGGTGCAGCAGCCACTCCCGGCGCCTGGCCTGGGTGCGCCGCGAGCCCATCGCCCCGACGTACGTCGTGCCGGCCGCCAGCGCGGCGGCGATCGCGGGAGCGTCGACCTCGTCGTGGTGGCTCAGCACGACGACCGCGCCGGCGGTGGGCAGCGCCGCCAGGACCTCGGGGAGCGTGGTGGCCGTGCGGGGGGCCCACCCCATCGTGCTGAGCATGGGTGACAGTGCCGCGGAGACCGGCCCGTCCCCGACCATGAGTACCTCGGTGATCGATGTCATGGCCACAGTATCCGCCCCCGCGGGCCGGGGGTGGTGCGACGTAGGGTTGCTCCCGAGATGAGCCTGCCATTCCCCCTTCCCGGCCTCGAGAACCTCGGCGACCCCCGGGCGCCCGACGAGGATCGCCCCACCCGCCGCGGACCGACCCGCGATCAGCTGCTCGACGGGCTCAACGAGCCGCAGCGCGCGGCCGTCGTCCACGAGGGCCGTCCGCTGCTGGTCGTGGCCGGCGCCGGCTCCGGCAAGACCCGGGTGCTGACCCGCCGGATCGCCTGGCTCATCTCGCAGCGCCAGGCCCACCCGGGCTCGGTCCTCGCGATCACCTTCACCAACAAGGCCGCGGCCGAGATGAAGGAGCGGGTCGAGGAGCTGGTCGGCAAGCGCGCGCGGATCATGTGGGTCTCGACCTTCCACTCCGCCTGCGTGCGGATCCTGCGCAAGGAGATCACGGCCTTCGACGTGGCGGGGCGCGCCTACAAGTCGAACTTCTCCATCTACGACGCCGCCGACCAGAAGCGGCTGATGGCGCTCGTGGTCAAGGAGCTCGACCTCGACCCGAAGAAGTTCCAGCCCAACGCCCTGCTGCACTGGGTCTCGAACCACAAGAACGAGCTGCGCGACGCCGAGGAGGTCGCGGGGGACACCCACAACCGCCTCGAGGAGACGTACGCCGCGGCGTACACCCTCTACCAGCGGCGCCTGCGCGAGGCGAACGCGCTCGACTTCGACGACCTGATCATGCTCACCGTCCACCTGCTGCAGTCGAAGCCGGAGATCCGGGAGACCTACCGGCGCCGGTTCCGCCACGTCCTGGTCGACGAGTACCAGGACACCAACCACGCCCAGTACGCGCTCATCCACCAGCTCTGCGCGCAGCAGCCGGAGGAGCTCCTGGCGGACGCCGACGCCGGCGGGACCCGGCCACCCGAGCGGGTCGAGCCGGCCGAGCTGATGGTCGTCGGGGACGCCGACCAGTCGATCTACGCGTTCCGTGGCGCGAACATCCGCAACATCCTCGACTTCGAGGGGGACTTCCCCGACGCCGGCACGATCCTGCTCGAGCAGAACTACCGCTCGACCCAGACGATCCTGACCGCCGCCAACTCCGTGATCGGGCACAACAAGGGTCGCAAGGCCAAGCGGTTGTGGTCCGACGCTGGCGACGGCGAGCGGATCGTCGGCTACGTGGCCGACGACGAGCACGACGAGGCCCGGTTCGTCTCGGGGGAGATCGACCGGCTCACCGACACCAGCGGCCTGCGCCCGGCCGACGTGGCCGTCTTCTACCGCACCAACGCGCAGTCCCGGGTCTTCGAGGAGATGTTCATCCGCCTCGGGATGCCCTACAAGGTCGTCGGCGGCGTCCGGTTCTACGAGCGCCGCGAGGTCCGCGACGCGCTGGCCTACCTGAGGCTGCTGTCGAACCCGGCCGACGCGGTCTCGCTGCGCCGGATCCTGAACACGCCCAAGCGCGGCATCGGCGACCGCGCGGTGGCCTGCGTGCAGGCGCTGGCCGAGCGTGAGCAGGTGACGTTCTGGGAGGCGCTGTCCCGCGCGGAGGAGGCACCCGGCCTGGCCACCCGCTCGCTGAGCGCCATCCGTGGCTTCGTGGCGATGATCGAGGAGCTGCAGTCGATGGTCGACGGCGGCGAGCGCGCCGACGTCGTCCTGGAGTCCGTGCTGGCCCGCTCGGGCTACCTCGCCGAGCTCGAGGCCTCCGACGACCCGCAGGACGACACCCGGGTGGAGAACCTGGCGGAGCTCGTCGCGGTGGCCCGGGAGTTCTCCGACGACCCGGTCGCCGGGCCGTCCGCGGACCCGGCCGACCCGGCCGACACCGTCGCCGGGACGGACGTGCCGGGCCTCGGGGACTTCCTCGAGCGGGTGGCCCTGGTCGCGGACGCCGACCAGATCCCGGACGAGACCAACGACGCCGGCGTGGTCACGCTGATGACGCTGCACACCGCCAAGGGCCTCGAGTTCCCGGTCGTCTTCCTGACCGGCCTGGAGGACGGCGTCTTCCCGCACTCACGCTCGCTGGGCGACCAGACCGAGCTCGAGGAGGAGCGCCGCCTGGCGTACGTCGGGGTGACCCGCGCGCGCGAGCGGCTCTACCTCTCAAGGGCCGTGGTCCGCTCGGCCTGGGGGGCTCCCGCGCACAACCCGGGCTCCCGCTTCCTCGACGAGCTCCCGGTCGACCTGGTGGACTGGCGGCGCACCGAGGCCGCCCAGACCCGGTGGAGCCGACCCGACCTGTCCGCAGGCACGTCCGCGGTGCGGATGGGCGCGCCCACGGCCGCCGGACGCCGCAACTTCTCCTCCGCGGCGCTCAAGGCGGACGCCGCAGCGAAGGCCAAGCAGTCCCGCGAGATCCCGGACCTCGCGCCGGGGGACAGGGTCGTGCACGACTCGTTCGGCATGGGCACGGTGGTCGCTGTCGAAGGGGTCGCCGAGAAGGCGGTCGCCTCGATCGACTTCGGCTCCGAAGGCGTCAAGCGGCTGCTGCTGCGCTACGCCCCCGTCGAGAAGATGTAGCCCGTTGATCGAGGTGTGAGGGCGCTCCGCGCCCGAGCCTCGAGATCCGGTGACCCCGACCGCCCGTTGATCGAGGTGTGAGGGCGCTCCGCGCCCGAGCCTCGAGATCTGGTGACCCCGGCCGCCCGTTGATCGAGGTGTGAGGGCGCTCCGCGCCCGAGCCTCGAGATCCGGTGACCCCGACCGCCCGCTGATCGAGGTGTGAGGGCGCTCCGCGCCCGAGCCTCGAGATCCGGTGACCCCGCCGTCAACCAGATCAACCGGCCGCGTCAGTCGATCAGGGCTGCAGGCCGTGCACGCTCAGGGCGTCGTACGGGTCGACCGGGTCGCCGCCGCCGGGGCGCACCTCGAGGTGCAGGTGGGGGCCGGTCACGTTGCCGGTGGAGCCGATCGCGCCGATCACCTCGCCGGCCCGGACCTGCTCGCCCGTGCTGACACTGGTGGCGCTCTGGTGGCAGTACCAGAGCTCGGTGCCGTCCTCGAGGGTCAGGACGGTCTTGTTGCCGTAGGAGCCGTCGTACCCGACCGAGGTGACGGTGGCGTTGGTGGCCGCGACGAGGGGGGTGCCCTCGGGGGCGGCGAAGTCGAGGCCGGTGTGGGAGGTGGCCCACAGGCCGCTGAACTGACCGAAGGTGGCGGTGAGCCGGTAGCCCGCGGTCGGCAGCACCCACTGGTTCTGGGCGATCTTCTCGGCCTGGGCCTCGGCCTTCTTGGCGAACTGGGCCAGCGCGGCGTTGCGCTGCTGGGACTGGCTCTCCGCGAGGTCGACGAGCTCGGCGTCGGCGGCGTCGGCCATGGCGTCACGACGCGAGTCGCGGCTGACCGCTGCGGTGCGGGCGTCGCGGAGCTTGGCGCGCGAGACGTCGCTGGCGCCGCTCAGGGCACTGGCCTGACCCACCCGGGCCTGGCTCGCGTTCGTCTGGCTCGAGGCGGAGACGTTCGCCAGCTCCGGTCCGGTGGCGGTGATGGCGCCGCCGGCCGAGACGGCGAGCGCGGCGATGCCCAGGAGGAGAGGAGCCGAGGGGAGCCGACGGCGCGAGGTGCTGCGCCGGTCGGCCCGGCGCTTGCCGACCGCAGGAATCACTGCGTTCGGGGTCTCCGAGTGTGCACGGCCGGGGCCGCGTCGTTCCGCTCGGTGGTTGCCCATAAAAGTCTGCTCCGCTGGGGTCGGGGGTGGTTCAGCGATCCGTGAACTGTAACGGACAGGTCACGGTCAAGAAAGTTCGGACGGGAGAGATTGTGGATGACTGGTGCATGCCTCGCCGCATTCTGGGTAAGTGGACGCACTTGTGCCGCGTGGATCGCCGTCCTGTGGACCCGTGGGGTGGCGTTGATCACTTCGACCCCCGGCGGCGTCCCGGAGCGGTGGATCCGGGGGTCGGCCCGACAGCCGACCGTCGGGCGGGGCGGGTCGACGGGCACCCCCGCGAGTTCCCGGTGGGGGTATGCCGTGCATCACGTCGGGCCACCTGACCTCGTCCTCGTGCGTACGGCGGGTCTAGGGTGCCTCGGAGATACGCGTGGCCGCATTCCGGCCGGCATCGACGACTGAGGACTGGGTGTTTCAGTGGACCTGATGGAATTCCAGGCGAAGGAGCTCTTCGCCAAGCATGACGTACCGGGGGCGCCGGGCATCGTGGCGACCACGCCCGAGGAGGCACGCGCCGCCGCCGAGAAGCTCGGCGTCTGCGTCGTCAAGGCGCAGGTCCAGGCGGGAGGCCGCGGCAAGGCCGGCGGCGTCAAGCTGGCCAAGACGCCCGACGAGGCGCAGACGCACGCCGAGGCGATCCTCGGCATGCAGATCAAGGGCCTGACCGTGCACCGGGTGCTCATCGCCCCGGCCGCTAGCATCGAGGAGGAGTACTACTTCTCCTTCCTGCTCGACCGCGCGAACCGCCAGTACCTCTGCATCGCCAGCGTCGAGGGTGGTGTCGAGATCGAGGAGGTCGCGAAGACCAACCCGGACGCCGTCAAGCAGATCGCGATCGACCCCGGCACCGGTGTGGACGAGGCGAAGGCCCGCGCGATCGTCGCCGAGGCCGGCTTCCCCGAGGTGCTGACCGAGCAGGCCGTGCAGACCGTGCTGGCGCTGTGGAAGGTCTTCGTCGAGGAGGACGCCACGCTCGTGGAGGTCAACCCGCTGGCTCGACTGGCCGGCGACAAGCTCGAGGCGCTCGACGGCAAGGTCTCGCTCGACGAGAACGCCGAGTTCCGGCACAGCGACCACGCCGCGTTCGAGGACAAGGACGCGGCTGACCCGCTCGAGGCGAAGGCGAAGGCCAAGGGCCTCAACTACGTCAAGCTGGACGGCTCGGTCGGCATCATCGGCAACGGCGCGGGTCTCGTGATGAGCACCCTCGACGTCGTCGCCTACGCCGGGGAGGCGCACGGCGGGGTCAAGCCCGCCAACTTCCTCGACATCGGTGGCGGTGCCTCCGCCCAGGTGATGGCCGACGGCCTCGACGTGATCCTGAACGACGAGCAGGTCGAGAGCGTCTTCGTGAACGTCTTCGGTGGCATCACGTCGTGCGACGCGGTCGCCAACGGCATCGTCGGCGCGCTGGAGATCCTCGGTGACGAGGCCAGCAAGCCCCTGGTCGTGCGCCTCGACGGCAACAACGTCGAGGAGGGCCGCCGCATCCTGGACCACGCCAACCACCCGCTGGTGACGCTGGTCGACACCATGGACGGCGCGGCCGACAAGGCCGCCGAGCTCGCATTCGCCGCGAAGAGCTAAGGACTGAACGACTGTGTCTATCTATCTCAACAAGGACTCCAAGGTCATCGTGCAGGGCATCACCGGCGGTGAGGGCACCAAGCACACCGCGCTGATGCTGAAGTCGGGCACGCAGGTCGTGGGCGGCGTCAACGCCCGCAAGGCCGGCACGACCGTCAGTCACACGGACGCCGACGGCAACGCCGTCGAGCTGCCCGTCTTCGGCTCCGTCAAGGAGGCGATGGCCGAGACCGGCGCCGACGTCTCGGTCGCCTTCGTGCCGCCGGCGTTCACCAAGGACGCCTGCATCGAGGCCATCGACGCGGGCATCGGCCTGCTGGTGGTCATCACCGAGGGCGTGCCCGTCCAGGACACGGCCGAGGTCTGGTCGCACCTGCAGGGCACCGAGACCCGGATGATCGGGCCGAACTGCCCCGGCATCATCACGCCCGGCGAGGCGCTGGCCGGCATCACGCCGGCGACGATCGCGGGCAAGGGCCCGGTCGGCCTGGTGTCGAAGTCGGGCACGCTGACCTACCAGATGATGTTCGAGCTGCGCGACCACGGCTTCTCGACCGCCATCGGCATCGGTGGCGACCCCATCGTCGGGACCACCCACATCGACGCCCTCGCGGCGTTCGAGGCGGACCCGGAGACCAAGGCCATCGTGATGATCGGCGAGATCGGTGGTGACGCCGAGGAACGCGCCGCGGCGTACATCAAGGAGCACGTCACCAAGCCGGTCGTCGGCTACGTCGCGGGCTTCACCGCCCCCGAGGGCAAGACGATGGGCCACGCCGGTGCGATCGTGTCGGGATCCTCCGGCACCGCGCAGGCCAAGAAGGAGGCCCTCGAGGCCGCCGGCGTCAAGGTCGGCAAGACGCCGTCCGAGACCGCCTCGCTGATGCGCGAGATCCTCGAGTCGCTCTGACGCAGAGCTCCCCGCTGCACCGAAGGCCCCCGGCGTTGCCGGGGGCCTTCGTGCGTCCGGGTGCTCGGCTCAGTCGTCGGTGGGGCAGGCGGCGCGCAGCGCCAGGGTGGCGATCCGCCGCCGATCGGCGTCGGTGAGCCCGCCGTAGGTGCGCAGCAGCGGCACGCCGGCCACCCTCGATCCGACCTCGCAGACCTTCTCGGCCATCGCGAGCAGCTGGTCGTCGGGGTAGGACGACGAGCTCGGAACCGTCGTACGCACCTTGACGACGAACGCCCGGCCGTCCCGCTCGCCGATGCCCCCACAGCCGCCGAGCAGCAGGCAGGTGGCCGTGAGCAGGGCGGTCAGCGCAAAGGGTGGTCTCACGCCCGGATGCTAGCGCTGCCCGTTCCGGAGGCTCGACCAACAGAGGGTCGCCCCGCTGGTTGAGCAGCGAGCGCAGCAGGAGGGCGCCCCCGGTTGGTCGCGGAGCGAGCGCCGCGGGCGGACGACCGCCGCTGGTTGAGGAGCGAGCGCCGCGGGTGGGTGACCCAGACCCGCTGGTTGAGGAGCGAGCGCAGCGAGCGTCTCGAAACCCGGTGAGCTGACTGCGGCGGGTGATGGTCACCGGGTCTCGAGGCTCGTCGCTGACGCTCCTCACACCTCGACCAACGGGACGCCGGTGGTTGAGGAGCGAGCGCAGCGAGCGTCTCGAAACCCGGGAGCTGACTGCGGCGGGTGATGGTCACCGGGTCTCGAGGCTCGTCGCTGACGCTCCTCACACCTCGACCAACGGGGAGGCTCCTGGCGCTCCTCACACCTCGACCAACGGCGGACGTGCCGGTGGCCCCGCCAGGGGTGGCGGGGTGCGGGGCGGGGGAGCTACTGGTCGGGTGGGTGGGCGCAGGGCCGGGACGGGTTGTTGCGGGTGACGTCGAGGGTGCCCTCGTGGTCACGCAGGTACGACAGGCCGTGCGGTGAGGTCCAGAGGTAGGTGCCGCGTTCGACCTGGGTGTACCGCCAGCGCGCCGTGGGTCTTCAACCGGTGGTGCCGGCGGCACAACGGTGCGATGTTGCACGAACACGTCGGGCCGGCGGAGTTGTCGGGTGCGTAGGGGGTGATGTGGTCACAGTCCGCGTCGCGCTCGTCGGGCCGGCACCCGCGGGCGGGTCTGGTGCACCACGGGAAGACACAGGTGTGGTCCACCAGGACCGCGGCTTCGTGCATCCGGTCGGGGACCTCGTAGGCGTCGACCCGGACGTGGTCGTTCAGGTCGATCACCGGCTTCACGGTCACGGAGGTGTCGGGGGTGCCGCACCAGGCCCGGACCTGCTCGACGGTGACCAACGACCGGGTGTTCTCCAACCGGCCCAGGCGGCCCAGATCCCCGAGGCGACCGTCTGCGAGGGCGGCGTCGGAGAGGTGGACGTAGAGCACCACCTGCCGCGCCTTCCGCCGCGGCTGAGATCAGCGCCGGTGTCGGTGGTGTGGGTGGTGAGGTCGAGGGTCTGCTGGGCTCGGGCGAGGTCACCCACCGCGGTGGCGCGTCGGACGTCCAACGAGTCGGTGGACCCGAGGGCCTTGAGGTGCTCCGCCCCGGCACTGACGGCGGCATCCAGGTCGAGGGCGTCGGCGACGTCCAGCTCACCCCACACCGACGCCGTCCCGTTCAGGGAGGTGTTGGTGGTGTCGATGTCGAAGCGCCGCCCGTCCGCGGCCGCACGACGGCGTTTCTCGGCCTCCTCGGGCATGAACCGGGCGATCGCCTCCTCGACGAGCCGGTCGAGGACGTAGGGCCCGATCTTGTGCGCCACGGCCGCGACGTGGGCATCGACGAACGCCGCGGCCTCCCGGGACAGGTGGATCGTCGCCCGGGCGATACGGCGGGCCTTCCACGCCACCAGATCACCCGCAAGGACCCGCGCCCAGACCCGGGGCAGGCGGTACCGGAGCTCGACGGCCTCCCCGAGGTAGCCCCTGCCGGCGTCGGTGGAGACCCCGATGGCGGCGGCGAGCTCGGCGACGCAGAACTCCGCCACCAGGGGTGCCCCGGGCCCGGCGACCGGGACCCCGGTGTCGCCGTAGTCGCGGTCCCACAGGTGCGCCGCGTCGGCCAAGCAGTCCACCGAGTGCATCGCCGCCCAGTCCACCGCGAGCCGCAGCTGGTCGGGCTCGGCCTCGGCGTCCTCGACGCGACCGGCGACCGCGCACCGCAGCCAGCACCGCGGAGGGGCTGTCGGGGTTGCTGATCGTCTCGGCCATGACTCCATTCCAGCACCGACCACCGACAGTCAGACCCCGGATCTACCCCATCCGGGGGAGGGTGTGGAGAAGAATTTTTCGGTGACCTTGCTGGTCGTCTCGCCGGGTCTCGAGGCTCGTCGCTGACGCTCCTCACACCTCGACCAACGACGCGCGACCTCCGTTGGTTGAGGGGCGAGCGCCAGCGAGCGTCTCGAAACCCGGTGACGGAGGCTGCGTCGTCTCGCCGGGTCTCGAGGCTCGTCGCTGGCGCTCCTCACACCTCGACCAACGGCGGTCCGATGTTGAGCAGGGCTCGGTGCGCGGGCGACCTCCGGTGGTTGAGGAGGGAGCGCCAGCGAGCGTCTCGAAACCCGGTGACGCAGGCAGCCCGGCGCACCGGGTCTCGAGGCTCGTCGCTGACGCTCCTCGCACCTCGACCAACGACGCGGCGCTCCCACCGCTTGGTTGAGGAGGGAGCGTCAGCGAGCGTCTCGAAACCCGGTGACGCAGGCAGCCCAGCTCACCGGGTCTCGAGGCTCGTCGCGGAACCGGGGCTCTCGGCCCGGGCCTCGGACGGGTAGCCGTCGAGGAGCGGGAAGTCCGCCGGTACCGCGCTGACCGGGCCCCCCGCGTCGGTGGTGTCGGAGGACGCCGCTGTCTTCGCGCCCGGGCCGTCGCAGGGGTGGGCGGCGAAGACGCACAGGTCGCTGAGGACCGGCGCCGAGAGCCGCGCCAGCCGACTGACCTCGGTCTTCGCGACCTCCGGTCCGCCGGCACTGAGGTGGCTGCTGGAGAGGAACAACGCGTTGCCGACCCGGGCCACCTGGACGACGGTCAGGTCCGCCAGCAGGCCTCCGCCCATGCGGGACTGCTGGGTGTAGACGAACGACTCGTCGGTGGGCAGCTCCGTGGCCACCGGCTCCTGCACCAGCGGCGCGCCGGGGGGCTGACGCTCGACGGGGCACGCCCGCACGCCGTCCTCGAGCGCCGCGAGCGCCCGCCCGGCGGTCAGGTCGTCGGGGTAGAGCGCCAGGGTCCGCCCGGCACCGGCGTCGCTGCCCTGCTCGGCCCACGAGGCGCCGGCCGCGTCCACGCTGGCCCCGGCCGGGCCGTCGGGGCCGGTCGCGAACAACGGCACCCCGCACAGGGTCAGGTCATCGACGACCGGGGCCTCGCGCACCGTGTAGCTGAACGTGGCGTCGGAGGGTTGCCCGGCAAGGTCGAGGCCCACCGGGATGCGCTGGAGCCACTCGACACCGGTCGACGGCGTGGCCGACCCGCGCCCGGCGAACCCCGGCTCCGGCGCGGAGCGGTTCGTGCCCTGGACGACGAGGGCGAGCGGGATCACCAGCGCGGCGACCGCGGTGACACCCCCCGCGGTGACCAGGGCGTGCGTGCGGCGCCGGCGGCGATCGCCTCGACGGCGCACCTCGGAGGCAGGCAGCGGGTCCACGTCGACTCCTGGGGTGAAGTGGCGGAGATGCTCGATGGGGTCAGACATGGCTCGCTCCCTCCTGGGGGCCGGCATCGTCGGTGAGCAGCGCGGCGAGGGCCGTCCGGCCCCGGCTGAGGCGGGCCTTGATGGTGCCTTCCGGCACCCCCACCTCGCGGGCGACGGAGTGCACGGGCAGGTCCGCGATGTGGTGCAGCACCAGGGCCTGGCGCTGGGCCCGGGGCAGCTGGCGCAGCGCCGCGACGAGCGCGACGTGCGTCTCGCTCGGGGCGGCGGCGCTGGTCGCGGCGCCGACCGCACGGTCCACGGGCCGCCGCCCGAGCGTCGTACGACGCCAGCGGCTCACCGCGAGGCGGTAGGCGGTCGTGCGGACCCAGGCCTCAGGGTGCTCCGCCTTCTCGAGCTTGCGTCGGTGTGCCCAGGCCCGGACGAAGGCCTCCTGCACGCACTCCTGCGCCTCGTCGCGGTCCCCGATCATGGCGTAGACCTGCCCGGTGACCCGCTGGAACGACGCGGTGTAGAACTCGTCGAACTCGCGTTCGTCCATCGACCTGTCCCCGTCTCGTGTGCTGTGTGGGTCAGGGGGGATACGCCCCGGGTCGATCCACGGTTGCACGGTCCGGCGACATTTGTCGTCGGACGAGCCAGGTCGCGGTGGACTCGGCCGCTCAGGCCTTCGGCGAGGGCGCCGGCAGCACGCCGAGCCGGTCCAGCGCCCGCTGGACGAGCGCGTCGAAGGCGGCCGTCGAGATCCCGACGGCCCGGTCGGGGACGAAGCCGACCTGGGCGATCGACGTGCCCACCCGGGTGATGCCCATCAGGTAGGTGATCTTCTCGTTGTCGCTCACCTCGCTGGTCACCCGCCAGACGCCGAGGTCGCGGGCCCGGGTCGCGACCTGGCGCACCGAGGTGACCTTGGTGCCGAGCTCCTTGTCGGAGCAGGAGCCCATCCGCGCGCGCACGGTGTCCACGAACGCCGAGGCCCGGGGTGCCGGCAGCGACCCGATGGTCTCGGTGAGCCCGAACTGGGGCGCCAGCCGCGAGCGGGGGATCACGAACGAGCGGGTCCGGCCGTGGGTGACCGGCGGGCCGAACGAGGCCTGGTCGCAGCTGGTCGCCGCGACGTTCTGGCGGGCCCGGACCGGCAGGGTGCCGACCCACGGGCGCTCCACCCCCGGCACCGGGGGCAGGTCGACGGCGGAGAGCATCGCGGGGGCCGGGCGCACCGGTAGCGGCGCGATCGTGGCCAGGGCCGGGGTGGTGATCCGGCCGGCCGGGCAGCCGCCGGCGTCGGGCAGGTCGCACAGCCCTCGCACGGCCGCGGACAGCATCCGTGCGGAGCGGCGGACGTCGGGGGCCGCGGTGGTCGCGACCGAGCTCAGCGAGGTGGTGGTGACCCTGCCGGTCCGGGCGACGCCGACGACCACGGTGGTCGCGGGCGCGTCCCACGCGCGCAGCACCAGCAGCACGGCCTCGTCGCCGACCCCGCGGACCCGCTGGGTGGTGAGCAGCTGCACCCGCCGGTCCGTGCAGCCGGCGTACCATTCGGCGGCGGTATCGAAGGTCTTGCGGGCGCGCTTGCCGGTCCGCGAGACCTCGGTCGCCTGGAGGGCCGACACAGCAGGTGCCCTGCCTCGTGGCGAGGTCTTGAAGATGCGCACCAGGGCGGCCTTGCCGGACGGGTCGGCGTAGCGCTGCCGCTGGCAGGGCCCGACGATGCCGTCGCCACGGGTGTTGTCGCTGGTCCTGGCGATCCGCCACCCGCGCCCGTCCACCATCCGGGCCACCACGGCGCGCCCGAGCATCGCGCTCTGCGGGAGCGTGGGTGGCGGCAGCGGGGCGGGGATGGTGGCGTCGGGTCGCGGGTCGGGGGCGTCCTCGCGGGTGGCGGCGACGGGCTTGCGGTCGAGCGTGGGGCGCACCCCCGCGGCGTCGGTGACGAGCGCACCGGTGAGCACCAGGGCGGCGACGGCGGCGACGGCGCCCACCCCGGTGTGGACGCGGCGGCGGGCCGCTCCGGCCCGGCGCAGGATCGTGGAGCGAGGCCAGCTCACGGAGGAGACGTGCGCGCGCAGCGGCCCGAAGAGGGCACTGATCGCGGTGCTGGGCACCTCTCTGTGCAACGAGAACTGCGTCGCTGCGGTCTGCAGCTCGCGCTCGGCCTGGGAACGGGTGAGCCCGACCTCCCGGGCCACGTCGTCGAGCGAGAGCCGGGTCAAGTGGTTGAGCAGGAGCACCTTGCGCGGGGTGAGGCTGAGCTTGCCGAGCGCCTCGAGCGTCCGGGTCACCTCGGGGTCGAGCCCCTTGTCGCGGCGCCACAGCCGGGCGGTGTGCCGGCGCTGCGCGTGCGCCCACGCGTGCGGGCGGGCCCACGACTCCGGGTCCTCGAGGCGCGAGATCTTGCGCCAGTGGTGCCAGGCCACCACGAACGAGTCGCGGACCGCCGCCCGGGACGCGGTGAGGTCGCCGGTGAGCGCGTAGGTCTGCAGCAGCAGCCGGTCGCGGGCCTCCTGGTAGAAGGCGTCGAAGGTGTCGGGGGTGCTCATGGCCCCTCAACGGTACGGGAGCGGCGAGGCGCCCGGCGAACTCGGCGTGGGACCGCCGGGGGCACCGGACGCCGGGTGATGATGACGGGGTCATGACTTCGCTCCTGCCTCGCCCGACCCGGGCCCACCGCGACGCCGACACCGTGGTCGGCGCCGCCGCGAACCCCCCGGCTCCGCGGCGTCCCCTCGTTCTCCTGGCCACGCTCGGCGGCGTCGCCGCGGCCGCCACGACGCTCGTCGGGTGCCTCGTGATCGCGGTCGTCGGCTGGTTCCTCACCGACGCCGGCGCCCACGGGACCCCTCGTGACTCCCTGCGCGTGGGCGCGCTGGCCTGGCTGGTCGCCCACGGCTCCGGGGTCTCGGTGCGCGGGGTGGTGCTCACCGCCGTGCCTCTCGGGCTGACCGCCCTCGCGGCCTGGGCCACCTGGCGGGTGGGGCACCGGGTCGGGGAGGCCGTCTCGGGTCACGGGCCGGACGCCGACGCGATCTCCGACGGCCAGCGTGACTGGACGGTCCCGGTGGCGTCGCTCTGCTTCGCCGCGGGCTACGCCCTGACCGTGCTCGGCACGGCTGGACTCGCCGGCACCGAGGCGACCGCGCCCTCCGCGGCCCGGGCCGTGCTCTGGGCGCTCCTGCTCGCGACCGTCCTCGGGGCGCCCGCCATCGCGATCGGCTCCGGGCGCGCCGCGATGTGGGCGCGCCACCTGCCGGGCACCGTGCGGGCCGTCGCCGGCACGGCCGTGCGCATCCTGCTCACCTTCCTCGCCGTCGCCGGCCTGGTCTTCCTCGTGGCGCTCGTGGTGAACCTGGGGCGGGCCGCCACCGTGCTGTCCCAGCTGCACACCGACGGGGGCGAGGCGACCCTGCTGAGCCTGCTCAGCACCGCGGTGCTGCCGAACGCCGTCGCCTTCACCGGGTCGTTCCTGCTCGGGCCGGGCTTCGCGGTCGGCGTCCAGACGGTGGTGTCCCCGGCCTCCGTCGTGATCGGGCCGCTGCCGCTCTTCCCGCTGCTGGCGGCGCTGCCCGCGAACGGGCCGACGCCGTCCTGGAGCGTCTGGTTGCTGGCGGTTCCGGCCCTGGTCGCCGGTGCCGCGACCGTCCGGGCGCTGCGCCGCAACCCCACCCTGCGCTGGGAGGAGGGCGCCGTCCGCGGCTGTGCCGGCGGCATCGCTGCCGGGGTGCTCTTCGCGATCCTCGCCGCGCTCTCCGGTGGCGCGGTCGGCCCCGGCCGGATGCGCGAGGTCGGCCCGTTCGCCTTCGACGTGCTCGTCCACGCGACCACCGCCTTCGGGATCGGCGGCCTGCTGGGTGGTCTGCTGACGACGCTCTGGCTGCGCCGGGTCGCCCGTCACGAGTCCGCCGCCGGCTGACGGGCCGCGCCGCCCCGGGCCCGGGCGCTCAGTAGACTGCCGGCCGTGCCGACCCCCAGCCCCGCGCGCCTCGTCGTCCTCGTGTCGGGCTCCGGCACCAACCTCCAGGCCCTCCTCGACGCCTGCGCGGACCCGGCGTACGGCGCCCAGGTGGTCGCGGTGGGCGCGGACCGCGACGGCATCGAGGGCCTGGCCCGCGCCGAGCGCGCCGGCGTCCCGACCTTCGTCACCCGGGTCCGGGACTTCGGGAGCCGTGCGGCCTGGGACGTCGCCCTGAGCGAGCAGGTCGCCGTCCGGGAGCCGGACCTGGTCGTCTCGGCCGGCTTCATGAAGCTGCTGGGGGAGGGTTTCCTGACCCGCTTCGCCGGGCGGGTCGTCAACACCCACCCCGCCCTCTCGCCGGCCTTCCCCGGCATGCACGGACCCGCCGACGCCCTGGCCTACGGCGTCAAGGTGACCGGCTGCACGTTGTTCGTCGTCGACGCGGGGGTGGACACCGGCCAGGTGGTCGCGCAGAGCGCCGTCCCGGTCGAGGACGATGACAGCGTGGAGTCCCTGCACGAGCGGATCAAGGTCGCCGAGCGGCAGATGCTGGTCGACTCGGTCGGCCGGATGGCGCGCGAGGGCTTCACCGTCACCGGGCGCTCGGTCCGATTCGGTCGATGACCCGGGTCCGGGCCTATGCTGGCCGCACACGACTGGCGCAGGTGGGGTCACCACCGGGGAGTGCCCCGTACCGCGGGGTTGGCGAGCGCATCGAACGCCTGGGTGCCCTCATCGGACGATCGACACATCGATGAGGAGCACACCCAGATGACCGACCCCACGTCCCCCGCATCCGGCCCCGCATCCGGCCCCGACCGGGTCGCCCTGCGGCGCGCCCTGGTCTCCGTCTACGACAAGACCGGCCTCGAGGAGCTCGTCCGGGGCCTGCACGAGGCCGGCGTCGCGCTGGTCTCGACCGGCGGCTCCGCGCGACTGATCGAGGACCTCGGCGTCCCGGTCACCAAGGTCGAGGAGCTCACCGGCTTCCCCGAGTGCCTCGACGGGCGGGTGAAGACCCTGCACCCGCGGGTGCACGCCGGCATCCTCGCCGACCGCCGCCTGGAGACCCACGTGGCGCAGCTGGCCGACCTCGGCGTGGAGCCGTTCGACCTGGTGGTCTCGAACCTCTACCCGTTCACGCAGACCGTGGCCTCGGGCGCCGGCCCGGACGAGTGCGTGGAGCAGATCGACATCGGCGGGCCGTCCATGGTGCGCGCCGCCGCCAAGAACCACCCCTCGGTCGCGATCGTCACCTCGCCCGCGCGCTACGCCGACGTGCTCTCCGCCGCCGCCGCCGGCGGGTTCACGCTGGCCGAGCGCCGCGCGCTGGCCGCCGAGGCGTTCGTGCACACCGCGACGTACGACGTGCACGTCGCCTCGTGGATGGGCAGCGTGCTGACCGACACCTCGTCCGGCACCGGCTTCCCGGACTGGTTGGGGGCGACCTGGGACAAGGCCGCCGTGCTGCGCTACGGCGAGAACCCGCACCAGCGCGCCGCGCTGTACGCCAACGGCTTCCAGCCCGAGCCCGGCCTGGCCCAGGCCACCCAGCTGCACGGCAAGGAGATGTCGTACAACAACTACGTGGACGCCGACGCCGCCCGGCGCGCGGCCCACGACTTCGACCAGCCGACCGTCGCGATCATCAAGCACGCCAACCCCTGCGGCATCGCGGTGGGGGCGGACGTCGCCGAGGCGCACCGCAAGGCGCACGCCTGCGACCCCACGTCGGCGTTCGGAGGCGTGATCGCCACCAACCGGCCCGTGTCGGTCGAGATGGCCCGTCAGGTCGCCGAGATCTTCACCGAGGTCGTCGTGGCCCCGGGCTACGAGGAGGGTGCCGTCGAGGTGCTGGCGGCCAAGAAGAACATCCGCCTGCTGGAGTGCGCGCCTTACGCCCGCGGCGGCGTCGAGACCCGGCCGATCTCGGGTGGCCTGCTGGTGCAGGCCCGCGACGCGGTCGACGCCGAGGGCGACGACCCGTCGACCTGGACCCTCGCCACCGGCGAGGCAGCCTCGGCGGAGCAGCTGGCCGACCTCGCCTTCGCGTGGACGGCCTGCCGCTCGGCGAAGTCCAACGCGATCCTGCTGGCCCGCGACGGCGCCTCGGTCGGCGTCGGCATGGGGCAGGTCAACCGGGTCGACTCCTGCCGCCTGGCGGTGCAGCGTGCCGGCGAGCGGGCGGTCGGCTCGGTGGCGGCGTCCGATGCGTTCTTCCCCTTCGAGGACGGCCCGCAGATCCTGCTCGACGCGGGCGTGCGCGCGATCGTGCAGCCCGGGGGGTCGGTGCGTGACGAGCTGACCATCGCGGCCGCGAAGGCCGCCGGGGTCACCATGTACTTCACCGGCACCCGGCACTTTGCCCACTGACCCGCCCACTGACCCGCACACTGACGAGAGGCCACGCCCATGACTGCGCAGAAGCTGGACGGCAGCGCCACCCTGAAGGCGATCAAGGCCGAGCTGGCCGCGCGCGTCGACGCCCTGCGCGAGCAGGGCGTCGTGCCCGGACTGGGGACGGTCCTGGTCGGCGACGACCCGGGCTCGCACTGGTACGTCGGCGCCAAGCACAAGGACTGCGCCGAGATCGGCGTCGAGTCGATCCGGGTGGACCTGCCGGCCACCGCCACCCAGGCCGAGGTGGAGGCCGAGATCGACCGCTTGAACGCCGACCCCGCCTGCACCGGCTTCCTGGTCCAGCAGCCGACCGGGCTCGACGAGTTCGCGCTGCTCGCGCGCGTCGACCCCGACAAGGACGTCGACGGCCTGCACCCGGTCAGCCTCGGCAAGCTGGTGCTCGGCGAGGCGGGTTCGCTGCCCTGCACGCCGGTCGGCTGCATCGAGCTGCTGCGCCGCCACGGCGTCCAGATCGCGGGGGCCGAGGTGGTCGTCGTCGGTCGTGGCCTGACCGTCGGGCGTCCGCTCGGGCTGCTGCTGACCCGGCGCTCGGAGAACGCGACGGTCACCCTGTGCCACACCGGTACCCGCGACCTCGCCGCGCACGTCCGCAACGCCGACATCGTCGTGGCCGCGGCGGGTGTGCCCGGCATCATCACGGCCGCGATGGTCAAGCCCGGTGCCGCCGTGCTCGACGTCGGGGTGTCCCGGGTCGAGGGCAGGATCGCCGGCGACGTGGCCGACGACGTCTGGGAGGTCGCGGACTGGGTCTCGCCGAACCCCGGCGGGGTCGGTCCGATGACGCGCGCCATGCTGCTCTCGAACATCGTGCTGATGGCCGAGCAGGCCCTGGCCCGCGCGTGAGCGAGCAGCCGCCGGAGCCCGGGGAGCCCCTGGGGGAGCCCGGGGAGCCCGTGGAGGGGCCTGTTGTGGCTCCGGAGCCCGACGGGCGCCGCTACCCGTCGACCATCGGCGGGATGTTCTACCTCGTGGTGCTGCTCGGGACCGCGGTCGGCATCGGGATCACCAGCACCGGCAGCTGGCGCCTGGGCACCCAGTGGATGGGCGCCTCGTTGCTCTTCGCGGCCCTGCTCCGGCTGGTGCTGCGCCGCCGGGACGCCGGCATGCTCGCCGTCCGGCACCGGATCTTCGACGTGCTGCTGCTCGCCGCGGTCGGCGCGACGCTGATCTTCCTCGCGATCACCATCCCGAACCAGCCGGGGTAGCCATCCGTCGACCCGTCGCTTCTTGACGCACAGACACGTCGACCCGTCGCCTGTTCACACCCGAGGGTGTGAACGAGCGACGGGTCGGTGCCCTGCGGCGGGAAGAGGCGACGGGTCGTCTCAGATCAGGCCGAGCTCGGTGACCGCGGAGCGCTCGTCGGCCAGCTCGGCGGTCGAGGCGTCGATGCGGGCGCGGGAGAAGTCGTCGATCTCGAGGCCCTGGACGATCTCCCAGTCGCCGTCCTTGGTGGTGACGGGGAACGACGAGATCAGGCCCTCCGGGACGCCGTAGGAGCCGTCGGAGACGACCGCCATCGAGACCCAGTCGCCGTCGGCCGAGCCGACCAGCCAGTCGTGGGCGGCGTCGATCGTGGCGGAGGCGGCCGAGGCGGCCGAGGAGGAGCCGCGCGCCTCGATGATCGCGGCGCCGCGCTTGGCCACCGTCGGGATGAAGCTGTCCTCGATCCAGGCCTGGTCGCCCACCGCCTCGGCGGCGTTGCGGCCGCCGACCTCGGCGTGGAACAGGTCGGGGTACTGCGTGGCGGAGTGGTTGCCCCAGATCGTCATCTTCCTGATGTCGGTCACGGGGGCGCCGGTCTTCGCGGCCAGCTGCGAGATCGCCCGGTTGTGGTCGAGGCGGGTCAGCGCCGAGAACCGCTCGCGGGGGATGTCGGGGGCGTTGGTCATCGCGATCAGCGCGTTGGTGTTCGCCGGGTTGCCGGTGACGCCGATCCGCACGTCGTCCGCGGCGACGGCGTTCAGCGCCTTGCCCTGGGCGGTGAAGATCGCGCCGTTGGCGGAGAGCAGGTCACCGCGCTCCATGCCCGGGCCGCGCGGCCGCGCGCCGACCAGCAGGGCGAGGTTCACGCCGTCGAAGATCTCCTCGGCGTCCGCACCGATCTTGACCCCGGCCAGGGTCGGGAACGCGCAGTCGTCGAGCTCCATCACGACGCCCTCGAGGGCCTTGAGGGCGGGCTCGATCTCCAGCAGGCGCAGCTCGACCGGACGGTCCGGGCCGAGCAGGGCGCCGCTCGCGAGACGGAACAGCAGGCTGTAGCCGATCTGGCCGGCGGCGCCGGTGACGGCGACCTTGAGGGGTGTGGTGCTCACGAGACGGCTCCTTGTCGACAGGGCGGATGAACGTGCTGCCGACGCTAGCAGCGCGGCGCAGGGTCGGCGCGCCGGGTGCGGCATGCTGGAGTCCATGACTGCGAGGCGTGGGTGGCCGACGTCCCTCGTGCTGCTGGGCACCCTGGCGGTCGGCGGCTGCGCCGGAGGTCCGCCCACCGTGGACCCCGCCGGGGTCGACGGGCTCACCGTGCCCACCCCCTCGCCGCGGGCGGCGGACTTCGTGGCGCGCGTCGACAACCCGTGGTTCCCGCTGCTGCCGGGCACGGTGCGCACCTACCACGCCGAGGGCGCGAAGGGCCCGCGGACCGTCACCGTCACGGTCACCGACCGGACCCGGGTCGTGGCCGGTGTCACGACCACGGTGGTGCGCGACGTCGTCACCGACGCCCGCGGCCGCACCGTCGAGGACACCACCGACTGGTTCGCCCAGGACCGGGCCGGCAACGTCTGGTACTTCGGCGAGGCCACCACGGCGTACGACGGTCGCCGGGCCGACTCCGAGGGGTCCTGGGAGGCCGGAGTCGACGGGGCACGGGCCGGCCTGGCGATGGCCGCGACTCCGCGAGTCGGTGACGGCTACGCCCAGGAGCGCCGCGCGGGGGTGGCCGAGGACCAGGCGGAGGTCCTGGCGCTGGACGAGCGCCGCACGGTGCCGGCGGGCACGTTCGACGGCCTGCTGCAGACCGAGGGCACGACGCCGCTGGAGCCCGGGCTGGTGGAGCGCAAGTACTACGCGCGCGGCCTCGGGGTGGTCTTCGAGGAGACGGTCTCGGGCGGCGACGAGCGGGTGGAGCTCGTGGAGGTCACGGAACCCTGAGCGGGTCCTGACCGGACCCCGACCGGGTCCTGGTCACGCCCCGGGACGGATCGGGCGACGCGTGCTGAGACGGGCCCGTTGCCGCGGGCGCGAGCGGGTGCGAGGCTGACGGGCATGGCGCGTCAGGTATCTTGACGTCAAGCAACTTTCCCGGCAGTTCACAGGCACCGTCGACCGTTCCCAGGAGTCGCGACACCCATGGCCACCATCATCTACACGCACACGGACGAGGCGCCGCTGCTCGCGACGTACTCCTTCCTCCCGATCATCCAGGCGTACGCCGCGAAGGCCGGCGTCGAGGTCGAGACGCGCGACATCTCCCTCGCCGGCCGGATCATCGCGAAGTTCCCGGAGCGCCTGAGCGAGGAGCAGCGCCTCGACGACGCGCTCGCCGAGCTCGGGCAGCTGGCCACGAAGCCGGAGGCCAACATCATCAAGCTGCCCAACATCTCCGCCTCCATCCCGCAGCTCAAGGCCGCGATCAAGGAGCTGCAGGAGCAGGGCTACGACCTGCCGAACTACCCCGAGAACCCGCAGACCGCCGAGGACCGGGAGATCCGGGCCCGGTACGACTCCACCAAGGGCTCGGCCGTGAACCCGGTCCTGCGCGAGGGCAACTCGGACCGCCGCGCGCCGCTGTCGGTGAAGCGCTACGCGAAGGCGCACCCGCACCGCATGGGCGCCTGGAGCCCCGAGTCGAGGACCAACGTCGCCACGATGGACAAGGACGACTTCTTCGCCAACGAGAAGTCCGTCGTCCTCGAGGCCGACGACGTCCTGACGGTCAAGCACCTCGCGGCCGACGGCACCGAGACGGTGCTCAAGGAGTCGATCCCGGTACTGAAGGGGGAGGTCGTCGACGGCACCTTCATGAACGTCGCCGCGCTGCGCCGCTTCCTCACCGAGCAGATCGCCCGCGCCAAGGCCGAGGACGTGCTGTTCTCGGTGCACCTGAAGGCCACGATGATGAAGGTCTCCGACCCGATCATCTTCGGCCACGTCGTGCAGGCCTTCCTGCCGACGCTCTTCGACCAGTACGGCGAGCAGCTCACCGCCGCCGGCATCTCGCCGAACGACGGGCTCGGCGCGCTGCTCGACGCCGTGGGCGACCTGCCCGACGGCGACGCCATCAAGGCCGCGGTCGAGGCCGGTCTGGCCGACGGTCCGGCGATGGCCATGGTCGACTCCGACCGGGGCATCACCAACCTGCACGTGCCCTCCGACGTCATCATCGACGCCTCGATGCCGGCCATGATCCGCACGTCGGGGCACATGTGGGGCCCGGACGGGGACGAGGCCGACACCCTCGCGGTGATCCCGGACTCCTCCTACGCCGGCATCTACCAGACGACGATCGACGACTGCCGCGCGAACGGCGCCTTCGACCCGGCCACGATGGGCTCGGTGCCCAACGTGGGGCTGATGGCCAAGGCGGCCGAGGAGTACGGCTCCCACGACAAGACCTTCGAGGTGCCCGCGGCCGGCAAGGTTCAGGTCCTCAACGCCGCCGGCGACGTGCTGATCGAGCACGACGTCGAGCCCGGCGACATCTGGCGCGCCTGCCAGACCAAGGACGAGCCGATCCGCGACTGGGTCAAGCTCGCCGTCACCCGCGCCCGGGCCTCGGGCGCGCCCGCCATCTTCTGGCTCGACGAGCAGCGCGCCCACGACGCCAACCTGATCGCGAAGGTCGAGGAGTACCTCGGCGACCACGACACCGACGGGCTGACCATCGACATCATGGCGCCGGCCGCGGCGACGGCGTACTCCCTGGAGCGGATCCGCCGCGGCGAGGACACCATCTCGGTCACCGGCAACGTTCTGCGCGACTACAACACCGACCTGTTCCCGATCCTCGAGCTCGGCACGTCGGCCAAGATGCTCTCGGTGGTGCCGCTGATGAACGGCGGGGGCCTCTTCGAGACCGGCGCCGGCGGCTCGGCGCCCAAGCACGTGCAGCAGCTCGTCAAGGAGAACTACCTGCGCTGGGACAGCCTCGGTGAGTTCTTCGCCCTGGCCGCGTCGTTCGAGCACCTCGCGGGCTACGACGACAACGCCCGCGCCCGGGTGCTCGGCGAGACCCTCGACAAGGCGACCGGGACGTTCCTGGAGAACGACAAGTCCCCGACGCGCCGGATCGGTGGCATCGACAACCGCGGCTCGCACTTCTACCTGGCCGTGTACTGGGCCCAGGAGCTGGCCGCGCAGGACGACGACGCCGAGCTGGCGGCCGACTTCACCGCGCTGGCCGAGCTGCTGGCCGGCAGCGAGGAGGCCATCGTCGCCGAGCTGGCCGCCGTGCAGGGCTCCCCGGCCGACATCGGCGGCTACTTCCGGCCCGACGACGCCAAGGCCGACAAGGTCATGCGCCCCTCGAGGACGCTGAACGAGGCCCTGGCCACGCTCTGACCCTCCCCCCACGCCGAGTCGGCGCAGATGGGCCACGTACGTGGCCCATCTGCGCCGACTCGGCCGTTTGTGAGGGGCCATCTGCGCCGCCTCGGCAGGGGTGGGGGAGTGGCGCAGGACACGTGGCCCCGGAACGGCCGGAATAGGTCGCGGGGGACGCGCGGTTGGATGATGAGTGCTGAAAGCGCTGCGTACGCCGTCAGCACCCCACCCGCACTACCGACCTGCCCCCTCGGGCCCAGAAAGTTCTCGCATGACGACGACCGCGCCGGCAGACGCCAGCTCGACCCCGGGTCCCACGGCGGGGCCCACGACGAACGACGGGTCCGTGGCGACCCGCCACTTCACCCTCGCCGTGCTCGCCCTGGCCATGGGCGGCTTCGCCATCGGCACGACCGAGTTCGTCACGATGGGGTTGCTGCCCCAGATCGCGCGCGGGGTCGGAGCCTCCATCCCCGCCGCCGGTCACGTGATCTCGGCGTACGCCCTGGGGGTGGTGGTCGGCGCCCCGGTGCTGGCCTTCTTCGGGGCCAAGTGGCCCCGCCGCGGGCTGCTGGTCGCGCTGATGCTCGCCTACGCCGTCTTCAACGCCGCCAGCGCGCTGGCCGGCGACTTCCACCTGCTCTTCGCCGCCCGGTTCCTCGACGGGCTGCCGCACGGGGCCTACTTCGGTGTCGCCTCCCTGGTGGCGGCCGGCATGGCGCCGCCCGCGCGCAAGGGTCGCGCCGTCGCGCTGGTGATGCTCGGACTCTCCGTCGCGAACGTGGTGGGGGTCCCTGCGGCGACGTGGCTGGGCCAGGCGCTGGGCTGGCGCGCCGCCTTCTGGGCGGTGACCGGGCTCTCCCTCGTCACCGTGGCGCTGATCCTCGCCTTCGTCCCGTCCATCCCCGGAAACCCCGAGGCCACCGGGCGGCGCGAGCTGAGCGCGTTCGCGAAGCCGCAGGTCTGGCTGACCCTGGTGGCCGGAGCGGTGGGCTTCGGCGGCATGTTCGCCGTCTACACCTACATCGCGCCGACCCTGACCGACGTGGGCGGTCTCTCCGACGGCTCGATCCCGGTGGCCCTGTTCGTCTTCGGCCTCGGCATGGTGGCGGGAACCTGGGTCGCCGGCGAGATGGCGGACTGGTCGATCTACCGCTCGCTGCTGATCGGCTCGGTGGGCATGGGTCTGGTCCTGCTGCTGTTCTGGTTCCTGGCGCCGTACGGCTGGTGGTCGCTGGTGCCGGTCTTCCTGATCACCGTGCTCGGCTCCGTCCTCGTGGTGAACCTGCAGCTGCGCCTGATGGACGTCGCCGGCGACGCCCAGACGCTGGGGGCGGCGATGAACCACGCGTCGCTCAACCTGGCCAACGCGCTCGGCGCCTGGCTCGGCGGCCTGGTGATCGCGGCCGGGTACGGCTACCGGGCGCCCGCGCTGGTCGGCGTGGCGCTCTCGATCGCCGGTCTGCTGGTGATCGTCGCCTCCGCGACCCTGCACGTGCGCGAGCAGCGACCGGCCAGCGCGGACGCCACCGCCTGACGAGCCGGACCGCTCAGAGCAGCAGGTCGTACGCCGCGTGGTCGTCGCGACCCGTGCGGGTCAGCGCCGACGAGCGCTCGATCCCGACCAGCTCGAAGCCGTTCGCCTCGATGACGTGACGGGACGCGGTGTTGCCGGCGGCGGCGAACGCGCTGAGGCGGCGCAGGCCGAGCCCGTCGCGGCCGTACCGGACGGCGAGCCCCACGGCCGTGGTCATCGCCCCGCGACTCCGGGCCTGCGGGTGGGCCCAGTAGCCGACCTCCGCCTGGCCGAGGTCGAGGTCGAGGTCGAAGAGCACCAGCGAGCCGAGCAGCTCGTTGCCGGCCGGGTCGGCCACGGCCCAGCCGAGCGCACGACCCGTGGCCAGGACCTCGCGGCGCTCCTCGAGGTAGGCCTCGGCGTCGGCGCGCGTGTAGGGCTCCGGGAGCCGGCCCAGCCAGTGCGCCGTGCGCTCGTCGCGGCACGCCTCGACGATCCGGTCCACGTCGTCGTCACGCCAGGGCCGCAGCCGCACGCCGTCGCCCTCCAGCACCGGGCACTCCAGCCAGGCGTGCCGGGGCTCGCGCGCCTCGTCGGGCAGCAGGGTGCCGAGCCAGGCGTCGCGCAGCTCGCCGCGCTGGACCAGCATCCGGCGCACGGTGCCGTCGAAGGAGAAGCCGAGGCGGTGCGCCAGCTTGCGCGAGGCCCAGTTGCCCCGGTTCGCCCGCCAGGTGATCACCGCGAGCCCCCGCTCGGTGAAGCCCCACTCCAGCAGCAGGCGCAGCGCCCGCTCCATGACGCCGGTGCCGCGGACCCACGGGTGCGACCCGTAGGCCACCTCGGCGCGGGCGTCCCCCTCGTGGCGCAGTGAGATCGTGCCGGCGTACCGGCCGTCGTGCTCGACGGCGAATCCCCACTCGCTGTCGTCGTGCCAGCCACGAGGCATGATCTCGGTGACGAAGCCGTGCGCCATCTCCCTCGAGTAGGGCAGCGGCACCGCCGTCCACTCCTGCGAGAGCGGGTCCTGGCACTGCTCCCAGGAGCCGAGGGCGTCGTCCGCGCGGTGGGCGCGCAGGGTCACGACACCGTCGGTGAGGGTGGGCACGGTGGTGGTGGCGGCATCGGGCATGCGCGCATGCTGCCAACCGCGGCGAGCCGGGGCAAACCGTTCGCCGCGGCACCGTGGACCCCCTGCGCGGCGGGCACCGGCAGATCGGGGAGAATGGCGCCATGTCCACCACCCAAGCCCCCGGGGCGACGACCGAGACCTCCGCGTCCTCGGCGGCGTCCGGAACCGCCCGGCCGCGGGTCCTGTCGGGCATCCAGCCCACCGGCGACTCGTTCCACTTCGGGAACTACCTCGGAGCGCTGCGGCAGTGGGTGGACCTGCAACGCGAGCACCAGCCGTTCTTCTTCATCGCCGACCTGCACGCCATCACCGTCGAGCACGACCCGAAGGTGCTGCGCGCCCGGACGCTGCGGGCCGCCGCGCAGCTGCTGGCGATGGGAATCGACCCGCAGCGCTCCGCGATCTTCGTGCAGAGCCAGGTGCCCGAGCACGCCCAGCTCGCCTGGGTGCTGCAGTGCCTGACCGGGTTCGGCGAGGCCCGCCGGATGACCCAGTTCAAGGACAAGTCGGCCAAGCAGGGTGAGGGCTCCGCCTCCGTCGGCCTGTTCACCTACCCGATCCTCCAGGCCGCCGACGTGCTGCTGTACCGCCCGCACTTCGTGCCGGTGGGGGAGGACCAGCGCCAGCACCTCGAGCTGACCCGCGACCTCGCGCAGCGCTTCAACCACCGGTACAAGAAGACCTTCCGGATGCCCGAGCCCTACATCCTCAAGGCGACCGCGAAGATCGCCGACCTGCAGGACCCGACCTCGAAGATGTCGAAGTCGGCGTCCTCGGCCAACGGGATCATCGAGCTGCTCGACGAGCCCCGGGTCAGTGCGAAGAAGATCCGCTCGGCGGTCACCGACTCCGACGGCGAGATCCGGTTCGACGTCGAGGAGAAGCCCGGCGTCAGCAACCTGCTCACGATCTACTCGGCGCTCACCGGCACCGCGGTCGCCGCGCTGGAGGAGCAGTACGCCGGGCGCGGGTACGGCGACCTGAAGAAGGACCTCGCCGAGGTGACGGTGGAGTTCGTGACGCCGTTCCGCGAGCGCACCCTCGAGCTGCTCGACGACCGCTCGCACCTCGACGACGTCCTGCGCCAGGGGGCCGAGCAGGCGGGGGCGGTGGCCCGGGCGACCCTGCGCGACGTCTACGAGCGGGTCGGTTTCGTGGCCGGCGGCCAGTAGGGTCTCCCAGTGCCCACCATCGGAGTCGCCCTCTCCATCCCCGAACCCTGGGCCTCGCAGCTGCAGGACTACCGCACCGACATCGGTGACGCCACGGCCACGATGATCCCCACGCACATCACCCTGGTGCCGCCCACCGAGGTGAGCGCCGACGAGCTGGCCGGCATCGAGCGGCACCTCGGCGTCGTCGCCGCGTCGAGCGAGGGCTTCCGGGTGCACCTGCGCGGCACCGGGACGTTCCGCCCGGTCTCACCGGTGGTCTTCGTCAGCCTCGCCGACGGCATCTCCGGGTGCGAGCAGCTCGCGGCGGCCGTGCGCCAGGGGCCGCTGCGGGTGGACCTGACCTTCCCGTACCACCCGCACGTGACGATCGCGCACCACCTCGGCGAGGACCTGCTGGACCGCGCCTTCGCGGAGCTCGCCGACTTCGAGTGCTGCTTCGCGGTGACCGGTTTCCACCTCTACGTGCACGACGCCGCCGACGGCTGGCGCCCGACGCACCGCTTCGCGCTCGCGTCCGAGCCCGCGTCCGCGGGGAGCTGAGCGGTGGCGTCGATCCGGGAGCGCGTCTCGGGCGCCGCCGCGGGCCTGCGCGCCCGGCGACCGCTGGTCGACCACGCGGTCCGCATGCAGCAGCACTACGGCGCCGTCCGGGCCGGCCAGCAGTCGGGGGCCGTCACCTACTTCGGGTTCCTGTCGTTCTTCCCGATCCTCGCGCTGTCGTTCTTCGTCGTCGGCTACCTCGCTCGGATCTACCCCGACGTGCAGCAGAACCTGACCCAGGCGATCGACCAGCTGCTGCCCGGGCTGGTCGGGGACCAGGAGGGCCAGGTCCCGCTCTCGGACGTCCAGGACGCCGCCGCCGCGGTCGGCCTGCTCGGTCTGGCCGGCGTCGTGTACGCCGGCCTCGGCTGGCTCTCCGCCATGCGGGCCGCTCTTGTGGTCGTCTTCGAGCTCCCGGTGCGCGACCGGCCGAGCTTCCTGCGGGGCAAGCTGCGCGACCTGCTCACCCTGGCGCTGATCGGCGTGACCCTGATCCTCTCGGTCTCGGTGTCCGGTTTCGTGAGCGGCTTCGCCGAGTCCCTGCTCGGGTGGGTCGGGCTGGACGAGCAGCTCGCGCCGCTCTTCCAGCTGCTGACCGTGGTGCTGGGCCTGGCCGCGAACGCGCTGCTGTTCTTCTCGATGTTCCGGCTCCTGGCCGAGCCCCGGACGCCGGCCCGGTCGCTGTGGCAGGGAGCCCTGCTCGGCGCCGTCGCCTTCGAGGGCCTCAAGCGGCTCTCGGGGCTGCTGCTGGCCTCCACCAAGGACCAGCCTGCCTTCCAGGCCTTCGGGATCGCCCTGATCCTGCTGGTCTGGATCAACTACTTCTCGCGCGTCGTGCTCTACGCCGCAGCCTGGGCGCACACCTCCCGCGAGGCGCGCGAGCTGCGCTACGTCGAACCCGTGGACCCGATCCAGGGGCCCCAGTCGCCCTCGCTGTCCGAGCGGCGGCCGGCGGTGGGCGCCGCGCGCCCCGGCGTACGGCGTCCCTGGCTGCCGGCGTTCGCCGCCGGCGGGGGAGCCGTGCTCGGGCTGCAGGCGTGGCGACGGCACCGCAACGAGGGGCACCGATGAGTCTCGAACGCCGGCACGGCTGGCTGCTCGTCGCGATCGCGGCGTGGAACGTGCTCATCTGGATCACGTTCGCCAAGAACCTCTCCGCCGCCTACCGGGCGGGGGAGGACCGCGCCGACGGCTACTGGATCGCGCACACCGTCCTGATCGTCGTCGGGCTGGTCACCGCCGTCCTGCTCGCCGGCCTCGCCCGTCGGGTCCTGCGCCGCCCCTGACCCGCCGCCCCTGACCCGCCGACCCGTCGCCTGTTGTCACCCAGAACCGCCGACCCGTCGCTTGTCGACACAGCAGAGCGCCGACCCGTCGTCAGTTGACGACGGGTCGGCGCTCGGGGCCGACGATAAGCGACGGGTCGACGTCTGGGGCCGTCAACAGGCGACGGGTCGGGTCAGTGGCCGTGCCTCATCGCGGTGCGCAGGTCCTTGTTGAGCTGGGAGATGACGTCGAGCGGGATCTCCTTGGGGCACGCCGCGGTGCACTCACCGATGTTCGTGCACCCGCCGAAGCCCTCGGCGTCGTGCTGGGCGACCATGCCGACCACGCGGCTGTCGCGCTCCGGCTGGCCCTGGGGGAGCTCACCGAGGTGCGTGATCTTGGCGCCCATGAACAGCGAGGCCGAGCCGTTGGGGCAGGCCGCCACGCAGGCACCGCAGCCGATGCAGGTCGCGACGTTGAACGCGCGCATCGCCTTGTCGCGCGGGGCCGGCACCGAGTTGGCCTCGGGGGCCGAGCCGGTGTTGGCCGAGATGAACCCGCCCGACTGGATGATCCGGTCGAAGGCGCCCCGGTCGACGATGAGGTCCTTGAGGACCGGGAAGGCGTCGGCGCGCCACGGCTCGATGACGATCTCGTCGCCGTCCTTGAAGGAGCGCATGTGCAGCTGGCAGGTGGTGGTGACCTCGGGACCGTGCGCCTGGCCGTTGATCATCAGCCCGCACGACCCGCAGATCCCTTCGCGGCAGTCGGAGTCGAACGCGACCGGGTCCTCGCCCTTCGCGTTCAGCTGCTCGTTGAGGACATCGAGCATCTCGAGGAAGCTCATGTCCGTGGAGATGTCCGCGACCTGGTAGGTCTGCATGGCGCCGTCGGTCACGGCGTCCGGCTGCCGCCAGATCTTCAGGGTCAGGTTCATGCTCACTTGTAGCTCCGCTGCTTCATCTCGATGGCCGTGTAGATCAGGTCTTCCTTGTGCAGGACGGGCTGGTGGCCCTCGCCGCCGAACTCCCACGCGGCGACGTAGGCGAACTCGTCGTCGTCGCGCAGCGCCTCGCCGTCCTCGGTCTGCGACTCGGCGCGGAAGTGCCCGCCGCAGGACTCGCGACGGTTCAGCGCGTCGATGCACATCAGCTCGCCGAGCTCGATGAAGTCGGCGACCCGCCCGGCCTTCTCGAGGCTCTGGTTGAGGCTGTCGGCCGTCCCCAGCACCTTGAGGTTCGTCCAGAAGTCGGCCTTGAGCTCGCGGATCATGTCGACCGCCTTGCGCAGGCCGTCCTCCGAGCGCTCCATGCCGCAGAACTCCCACATGATCTGGCCCAGCTCCTTGTGGTAGCTGTCCGCGCTGCGGGCGCCGTTGATCGAGAGGAACTTCGCCACCCGTTCCTCCACCGAGGCGCGGGCCTCGACGACGGCCGGGTGCGACTCGTCGATCTTCTCGACCGTCGTGGAGTCGGCGAGGTAGTCACGGATCGTGTTGGGCAGCACGAAGTAGCCGTCCGCGAGGCCCTGCATCAGGGCGGAGGCGCCGAGGCGGTTGGCGCCGTGGTCTGAGAAGTTCGCCTCGCCGGTCACGAACAGCCCGGGGACGTTCGACTGCAGGTGGTAGTCGACCCACAGGCCGCCCATCACGTAGTGCACGGCGGGGTAGATCCGCATCGGGACCTCGTAGGGGTTCTCCCCCGTGATCCGCTCGTACATGTCGAAGAGGTTGTCGTACTTCTCGCGGATGCCGTCCTCGCCGAGGCGGGAGATGGCGTCCGCGAAGTCGAGGTACACGCCGCGACGGAAGTCGCCGACCATCGGGCCCACACCGCGGCCCTCGTCGCACATGTTCTTCGCCTGGCGGGACGCGATGTCGCGGGGGACCAGGTTGCCGAACGACGGGTAGATCCGCTCCAGGTAGTAGTCGCGGTCCTCCTCGGGGATGTCGCGCGGGTCCTTGGTGCAGTCCTCCGCCTTCTTCGGCACCCAGATCCGGCCGTCGTTGCGCAGCGACTCCGACATCAGGGTCAGCTTCGACTGGTGCTCACCGGAGACCGGGATGCAGGTCGGGTGGATCTGCGTGTAGCAGGGGTTGGCCATGTAGGCGCCCTTGCGGTGCGCGCGCCACGTCGCGGTGACGTTGGAGCCCATCGCGTTGGTGGAGAGGTAGAAGACGTTGCCGTAGCCCCCGGAGGCGAGCACCACCGCGTCGGCGAGGTGCGTCTGGATCTCACCGGTGACCAGGTCGCGCGCGATGATGCCGCGGGCCTTGCCGTCGACGACGATCAGCTCGAGCATCTCGTGACGGGTGAACTGCTCGACGGTGCCGGCCGCCACCTGGCGCTCCATGGCCTGGTAGGCGCCGATCAGCAGCTGCTGGCCGGTCTGGCCCCGGGCGTAGAACGTCCGGGAGACCTGCACTCCACCGAACGAGCGGTTGTCGAGCAGCCCGCCGTAGTCGCGGGCGAACGGGACGCCCTGCGCGACGCACTGGTCGATGATGTTCGCGCTGACCTCGGCCAGCCGGTAGACGTTCGACTCCCGCGAGCGGTAGTCGCCACCCTTGACGGTGTCGTAGAAGAGGCGGTGGACGGAGTCGCCGTCCTCCTTGTAGTTCTTGGCCGCGTTGATCCCGCCCTGGGCGGCGATCGAGTGGGCCCGACGCGGGGAGTCCTGGTAGCAGAAGGACTTCACGTGGTAGCCGGCCTCGCCCATCGTGGCCGCCGCGGCGCCACCGGCCAGGCCGGTGCCCACGATGATCACGCTCATCTTGCGGCGGTTGGCCGGGTTCACCAGGCGGTTGTCGAACTTGCGGTTCGTCCAGCGGTCCTTGATCGGGCCGGTGGGCGCGACCGGGTCGACGAGCGGCTCACCGGGCGTGTAGTAGCCGTGCGCGTCGTCGGAGACCTGCTGCGAGGGCTGGTTGGTCGGGGTGGTTCCGTCCAGGAAGGCCATGTGTCGGTCCTTACTTCGAGATGATGCCGGAGAGCACGGCGAGCGGGACGAGCGAGAAGCCGCCGGCGACGACGACGGCGAGCACCCAGCCGACGGCCTTCGCGGTGCGGCGCGACTTCGCGGTGCCGGTGAGGCCGAGGGTCTGCGCGGCGCTCCAGGTGCCGTGGTGCAGGTGCAGGGCCAGCGCGAGCATCGCGACGAGGTAGATCACCGTGAGCCACCAGACGCCGAACGAGTCGACGAGCAGGTTGAACGGGTCGTTGGTGGCGCCGCCGGCGACGTTGACCTTGCCGACCGTGAAGTTCAGCAGGTGCCAGACGATGAAGAGCAGCAGCGTGAGCCCGCCCCAGCGCATCATCCGCGAGGAGAACGCCGAGTTGCGGTTCTTCTTCACCTGGTACCGCACGGTGCGCGCCCGGCCGGCGCGTCGCCACAGCGCCACCGCGGCGTAGACGTGCACGACCAGGGAGGCCAGCAGCGCCACGCGGATCACCCAGAGCAGGCCCGACTCGGGGAGCATCGGCTCACCGAACGTGCGCAGGTGCTCGGCGTACTCGTTGTAGGCGTCATGGCCGGCGAAGGCCTTGAGGTTGCCGTACATGTGCAGGAGCACGTACGCGATGAAGACGAGGCCGCTGACGGCCATCAGGAGCTTGAGTGCGATGGTCGAGCGCGTCGAGCGCGCTCCCCGGACCAGGGTCGTCGTTGCCACGAAAAGCCACGCTACCTGCAACACCGGGGTGTGCGGGCGGCGGGCAGTGTGACAAATGCCCGGTTCCCACCGATTTCTCAGGCCGCGCGTGGCGTCGGACCGGCCGATATGGAGCGAGGTCACCGGTCCCGAGCGGCCCGCTGGAGACCGCGCCAGGCGGCCGACGTAGCCGACCGTCACGAGGTGCCCGCTGCGTGAGCGGGCGCGCGACCACCGGGCGTGCAGCCACGCGTGCTCGCCGTCGAGGCGACGCCAGTGGTCGGCGGTGACGTCGAGCAGAGGTGACTGCTCGGTGACCAGGGACCATGGGACCGTACGACGCGCGTCAACGACGCGACGACCCCCGCCCGGCGGGGTGGTGAGGAGTGGGTGAACGTGACCGCCGCGGGCCCGGCGTCGAAAACATCACAGGCGGTGGCCGGGTGCGGCCCGCTGCTCCTATGGTTCGCAGCATGACTGGTGTCGAGCCCGCGGGTGCACGATGAGCGAGGTCGAGGGCGGCCTCGACGAGCCGACCGAGCTGGAGCCCGAGCAGGGCACGCTCGAGCTGGCCGCGCCGGAGGACCGCCACACGCTGGCCGACTGGGAGGCGGCGGCCGCGACCGTGCTGCGCAAGGCCCGGCGCCTGCGCGACGACGACCCCGACGAGCTGGTGTGGGAGCGGCTGACGCGCACCACCCTCGACGGGGTCGCGGTGCTCCCCCTCGGCACCGCCGCCTCGCTGGCTGACGTGGTGACCGCCGGGCGTCCGGCCCGGTCGGGTGACTGGGACGTCCGCGCCCACCTCGCCGGGCCGGACCCGGCCGGGGCGCGCGAGGCCGCGCTGGTCGACCTCGACGGCGGGGTGACCTCCCTGTGGCTCGAGACCGGGGCCGGCCTCGAGGCCGGTGACCTGCCCGCCGTCCTCGACGGCGTGCTGCTGGACCTGGCGCCCGTGGTGCTCGACGCCCCCGGCGACCCGCTGGCCGCGGCGCGGGCGCTGGTGGGCCTGCTCGAGGAGCGCGGGGTCACCCCCGCCCCCGGCACCAACCTCGGCGTCGACCCGGTGGCCGCGCGGGTGCGGGGCCTCGGGGCCGGCACCTCGGGAGACCTCGGTGACCTCGTGGCCGTCGCCGAGCTGGCCCGCGGGGCCGGCACGCTCGGGGTGGTCGTCGACGCGACCGCCGTGCACGACCTCGGGGCTTCGGACGCCCAGGAGCTCGGCTACGCCCTGGCCGTGGGAGCGGCCTACCTGCGGGCGCTGGTCGGGGCCGGGTTCGAGGTGGCCGAGGCCGCCGCCCTGGTGGAGTTCCGCCACGCCGCCACCGACGAGCAGTTCCCGACCATCGCCAAGCTGCGCGCCGCGCGCCGGCTCTGGGCGCGGATGCTCGAGCTGAGCGGCGCGACCGGGGTCGAGCAGCGCCAGCACGTGGTGACCAGCCGGCCGATGATGAGCCGCTACGACCCCTGGGTGAACATGCTGCGCACCACGGTCGCGGCGTTCGCGGCCGGCGTCGGCGGAGCCGACAGCCTCACCGTGCTGCCCTTCGACGGCGTGCTGGGCCGACCGGACGCCTTCGGTCGCCGGATCGCCCGCAACACCTCCGCGCTGCTGATCTCGGAGTCGCACGTCGCCCACGTGGCGGACCCGGCCGGCGGGTCGTACGCCGTCGAGCGGCTCACCGACGACCTCGCCGCCGCAGGCTGGGCCGAGCTGGGCCGGATCGAGGAGTCGGGCGGCGTCCTGGCGGCGCTCGCGGACGGCTCGCTGACGGCCCGGGTCGAGGCGACCGTCGCCCGGCGCGAGGACGAGATCGCGCACCGCACCCGTCCCCTGACCGGGCTCACCGAGTTCCCGAACCTCGGCGAGACCCTGCCCGAGCGCGAGCCGGACGCCGGCGCGGCGGAGGTGCGCCGCTACGGCGCCAGCTTCGAGGCGCTGCGCGACGAGCCGGCCGGGGCACCGGTCTTCCTCGCCACGATGGGCACCGTCGCCGCGCACACCGCCCGGGCTACCTTCGCGGCCAACCTGCTCGCCGCCGGCGGGGTCGGGGTGGACGTGGCCGGCCCGACCACCGGGGTCGACGAGGTGCTGGCGGCGTACGACGGGCAGGCCGTCGCCTGCCTGGCCGGCCCCGACGCGGCCTACGCCGGGTGGGGCGCCGACCTGGTCGCCGCGTTGCGAGCAGCGGGCGCCCGGTGGGTGGTCATCGCCGGCCAGCCGGGCGAGCTCGGGGTCGACGACTCCTGCGCCATGGGCGTGGACGCCCTGACCTTCCTCACCACGACCAGGGAGCAGCTGGCATGAGCATTCCGAAGAGCTTCGCCGGACTCCCGCTGGGCGAGGCGGGTGGTTTCGAGGCTCGCTCCGCTCGCACCTCAACCAACGACGGAGCGAGTGGTTTCGAGGCTCGCTCCTCTCGCACCTCGACCGACGGGTGTTTCGAGACGGTTGCTGCGCAACCTCCTCAACCGGCGGTTCAAGGGCAGCCGTGGCACTCTCCCGAGGGCATCGACATCCTCCCGGTCTACGGCCCCGAGCACCTCGAGGGCCTTGACGCGCTGGACACGCTGCCGGGACTCAGCCCGTTCCTGCGCGGGCCCTACCCGACGATGTACACCACCCAGCCGTGGACGGTGCGCCAGTACGCCGGGTTCTCCACCGCCGAGGCGTCCAACGCCTTCTACCGACGCAACCTCGCGGCCGGCCAGAAGGGGCTGAGCGTCGCCTTCGACCTCGCCACCCACCGCGGCTACGACTCCGACCACCCGCGGGTGCGCGGGGACGTCGGCATGGCGGGTGTGGCCATCGACTCGATCTACGACACCCGCACCCTCTTCGACGGCATCCCGCTGGACGAGATGTCGGTGTCGATGACGATGAACGGCGCCGTGCTGCCGGTGCTGGCGCTCTACATCGCGGCGGCCGAGGAGCAGGGGGTGAAGCCGGAACAGCTCGCGGGGACGATCCAGAACGACATCCTCAAGGAGTTCATGGTCCGCAACACCTACATCTACCCGCCGGCACCGTCCATGCGGATCATCTCCGACATCTTCAGCTACACCGCGGCCAAGATGCCTCGCTTCAACTCGATCTCGATCTCCGGCTACCACATCCAGGAGGCCGGCGCGACGGCCGACCTCGAGCTGGCCTACACGCTGGCCGACGGCGTGGAGTACATCCGCGCGGGCCTCGCGACCGGCATGAGCATCGACCAGTTCGCCCCGCGGCTCTCCTTCTTCTGGGGGGTCGGGATGAACTTCTTCATGGAGGTCGCCAAGATGCGCGCCGCCCGCGCCCTGTGGGCCCGGCTGGTGCGTGAGTTCGAGCCGCAGAACCCCAAGTCGCTGAGCCTGCGCACGCACAGCCAGACGAGTGGCTGGTCGCTGACCGCCCAGGACGTCTTCAACAACGTCCAGCGCACGGCGATCGAGGCGATGGCCGCCACCCAGGGCCACACCCAGTCGCTGCACACCAACGCCCTCGACGAGGCGATCGCGCTGCCGACCGACTTCTCGGCCCGGATCGCGCGCAACACCCAGCTGCTCCTCCAGCAGGAGAGCGGAACCACCGGCACGATCGACCCGTGGGGGGGCTCCTACTACGTGGAGCGCCTCACCCACGACCTCGCCGAGCGGGCCTGGGCCCACATCCAGGAGGCCGAGCGGGCCGGTGGCATGGCGAAGGCGATCGAGCAGGGCATCCCCAAGATGCGCATCGAGGAGGCCGCGGCCCGCACCCAGGCCCGGATCGACTCCGGCGCCCAGGCGGTGATCGGGGTGAACACCTACCGCCTCGCCGCCGAGGACAAGCTTGACGTCCTGCGCGTCGACAACGACGACGTCTACCGCCAGCAGATCGCCAAGCTGGAACGGCTGCGCGCCGAGCGGGACGACGACGAGGTCCGTCGCTCGCTGGAGGCGCTGACCAGCTCCGCCGGCCGCGGGGCCGACGGGGGCCAGGCCCTCGAGGGCAACCTGCTGGCGCTGGCCGTCGACGCGGCGCGGGCCAAGGCGACGGTGGGAGAGATCTCGGCGGCCCTGGAGAAGGTCTACGGCCGGCACCAGGCCGTGATCCGTACGATCAGCGGCGTGTTCAGGGACGAGTCCGGCAGCGGCGAGAACGTGCAGCGGGTCCTCGCCGCCACCGACGCCTTCGAGGAGGCCGAGGGGCGCCGCCCGCGCATCCTCGTCGCGAAGATGGGCCAGGACGGCCACGACCGGGGCCAGAAGGTCGTCGTCAGCGCCTTCGCGGACATGGGCTTCGACGTCGACGTGGGCCCGTTGTTCTCGACCCCCGACGAGGTGGCGCAGCAGGCGGTCGACGCCGACGTCCACATCGTCGGCGTCTCCTCGCTGGCCGCGGGCCACCTGGCGCTGCTGCCGGCCCTGAAGCAGGCGCTGGCCGAGCAGGGGCGCCCCGACATCATGATCGTCATCGGTGGGGTGATCCCCCCGGACGACGTCGAGACCCTGCGCGAGATGGGGGCGGCGGCGGTCTTCCTGCCCGGCACCGTGATCGCCGACTCCGCGCTGGACCTGCTGGCCCGGCTGCGGGAGCAGCTCGGTCACTGATGCCGGACGTCGAGACGCTGGTCGCGGGGATCCGCGAGGGTCGCCGGGCGGCGGTCTCCCAGGCGATCACGCTCGTGGAGTCCTCGCGCCCGCAGCACCGCGCGCAGGCCCGCGAGCTTCTCGGCACGCTGAGCGGGCTCGCGGCGAACGGCCCGGGCGGCGGGCGCGCCCCGGCGGTGCGGGTGGGGGTCTCGGGCGTGCCCGGGGTCGGCAAGTCGACTTTCATCGAGGCGCTCGGCTCCCGGCTGACCGCCGCGGGCCACCGCGTCGGGGTGCTCGCGGTCGACCCGTCCTCGGTGCGCACCGGTGGCTCGGTGCTGGGTGACAAGACCCGGATGGCCCGGCTCGCGGTCGACCCGCGGGCCTACATCCGGCCCTCGCCGTCGGCCGGCACCCTGGGCGGGGTCGCCCGGGCCACCTTCCAGGCGATGAGCGTGCTCGAGGCCGCCGGCCACGACGTGGTGCTGGTCGAGACCGTCGGGGTGGGGCAGTCCGAGGTCACTGTCGCCGGCATGGTCGACACGTTCCTCTTCCTGACCCTGGCCCGCACCGGTGACCAGCTGCAGGGGATCAAGAAGGGCATCCTCGAGATCGCTGACGTGATCGCGGTGAACAAGGCCGACGACGTCGGCGGAGCAGACGGACGCCGCGAGGCGCGCGGCGCGGCCCGCGAGCTGGCCGGGGCGCTGCGCCTGGTCCGCGGCAAGGGGGAGTGGGCGCCCGCCGTCGTCACCTGCTCCGGCCTCGAGGACCGCGGGGTCGACGAGCTCTGGGACCAGGTGCTGGCCCACCGCGAGCACCTCGGCGAGGACGGCCTCGCCGCCAAGCGGGCCCGACAGCAGCTCGACTTCACCCTCGCGCTGGTGCGCGACGAGCTGGCCGAGCGGCTGCGCCACTCGCCCGGCGTGGCCGCGATCCGCGAACGGGTGCAGCAGCAGGTGCTCAGCGGCGAGCTGCCCGCGACGTCGGCGGCCGACCAGCTGCTCGCGGCCTACGACGAGGACGCCCGGCACCGGGCGCACTGACGGCACACGGAGTTCCGCGGGGGTCTCGCGGGGGTCTCGCGGGGGAAGCACCACCGGTGGCGGCGCACCCGCCGCGATAACCTCGGGAGCGATGCCCCCCGAACTCTTCCCGCTCCTCGACTCCGTCGTCGACAAGTACGACGCCGAGCTCGTCGACCTGCGCCGCGACCTGCACGCGCACCCGGAGCTGTCCTGGGCGGAGACGCGCACCACCGACCTGCTCGCCGCCCGGGTCGAGCAGGCGGGCTGGCGGGTCACCCGCCTGCCGCGCACCGGGTTCGTCGCCGACCTCGGTGAGAGCGGGCCGGTCGTGGCGCTGCGCGCCGACCTCGACGCGCTGCCGATCGACGACACCACCGACGACCCGTGGCGCAGCACCGTGCCCGGCGTGGCCCACGCCTGCGGCCACGACGTGCACACGGTGGCCCTGCTGGGCGCCGCGCTGGCCCTCGGCGAGGCCCACGCACGCGGTCTCATGACCGGGCGGGTCCGGCTGTTCTTCCAGCCCGCCGAGGAGGTCATGCCCGGCGGCGCCCTGCACCTGCTCGAGCGGGGTGCGCTGGAAGGCGTCGAGCGGGTCTTCGCGCTGCACTGCGACCCGGGCGTCGACGTCGGCCAGGTGGGCCTGCGGCTCGGCCCGCTGACCAGTGCCGCGGACCGGCTCGAGGTCCGCCTGGAGGGCACCGGCGGGCACACCTCGCGCCCCCACCTCACCGGGGACCTGACCTTCGCGCTGGCCAAGGTGACCACCGAGCTGCCCGGCATCCTCTCGCGTCGCTTCGACCCCCGCTCGGGCGTCAGCGTGGTGTGGGGGATCGTGCACGCCGGCGCCGCGGCCAACGTGATCCCGCAGCGCGGCGTCGTCGCCGGCACCGTGCGGATCCTCGACGCCGTCGCCTGGGCCGACTGCGAGGCGATGGTGCGCGAGCTCGTCCACCAGATCGTCGCGCCCTACGGCGTGGTCGCCCACGTCGACTACCAGCGCGGGGTGCCCCCGGTCGTCAACGAGGCGCGCTCGCACCGGATCCTGTCCTCGGTGGTCAAGCGCCTGCTCGGGGACCAGGGTCGGGCGGCGGCCGTCCAGAGTCTCGGCGGCGAGGACTTCGGGTGGTTCGCCGACGCGGTGCCCGGAGCGATGGCCCGCCTGGGCACCCGCACCCCCGGCGGCCCGACGTACGACCTGCACCAGGGCAACCTGCGCATCGACGAGCGGGCGATCGGGATCGGGGCGCGGGTGCTGGCCGCTGCGGCGGCCGAGACCCTGCGCGAGGCCTGAGGAGGGTCGTCCCCCCACATCGTCCGATATCCGGATGATGTGTCGCGGCGGCGACCGGTTGCCGGAAGAACCCCCGGGACCGTGGGGTAGTCCGCACGGCGCTCACGACTAGGTAACAACTTCGTCACGCCCGGGTGCGCGACGTCGCGAGGCCCTAGGGTCGGGGTGTTTCGCGCCCCCCATGGGCGCCCTCAGCGAATCTAGGAGACACCTTGCGACGCAGTACCAAGCTCGCATCGCTCGTCACCGCCGGGGTCCTTTCCCTGGCGATGACCGGATGCGGTAGCGACAGCGACAGCAAGTCGGCCAGCGACCCGAGCAGCTCCGGCGGCGCCTCCTCCGACGTGAAGGTCGGCATGGCGTACGACGTGGGTGGTCGCGGCGACCAGTCCTTCAACGACTCCGCCGCCGCCGGGCTCGACCAGGCGCTGGAGGAGTTCGGCATGGACTCCCAGGAGTCCGAGGCCGAGGACGGCGAGGCCGAGACGGCCCGCGAGGAGCGCCTGCGCACCTTCGCCGACGCCGGCTACGACCCGGTCATCGCCGTGGGCTTCGCCTACGCCGCCGCGCTGACCAAGGTCTCCGAGGAGTACCCCGACGTCCACTTCGCCATCATCGACGACGAGTCCATCCAGAGCGACAACGTCGCGGACCTCGTCTTCGCGGAGGAGCAGGGCTCCTTCCTCGTCGGCGCGGCCGCCGCGCTGAAGTCCGAGACCGACCACGTCGGCTTCATCGGGGGCGTCGAGACGCCGCTGATCCAGAAGTTCGAGGCCGGCTACGTCGCCGGTGCCAAGGAGGTCAACCCCGACATCAAGGTCGACACGACCTACCTGACGCAGGTCCCGGACTTCTCCGGCTTCGGGGACCCGGCCAAGGGCAAGACCGCGGCGCAGGGCATGTACGACGGCGGGGCGGACATCGTCTACCACGCGGCCGGCGGCTCCGGTGGTGGCGTGTTCGAGGCGGCCGCCGAGGCCAAGGGCCTCGCGATCGGCGTCGACTCCGACCAGTACGAGACGGCCGACCCGTCCGTCCAGGACGTCATCATGACCTCGATGCTCAAGAACGTGAACGTCGCGGTCTACAACTACCTCGAGGCCGTTGACGGTGGCGAGGCCCCGACCGGCACGACCCGCTACGACCTCGAGGTCGACGGTGTCGGCTACTCCACCAGCGGTGGCCAGGTCGACGACATCGCCGACCAGCTCGACGAGTACAAGCAGAAGATCATCGACGGCGACATCAAGGTCCCCACGACCCCCTGATCGTCTCCTCACCACCCGCTTCACCCACGGAGTCCCGGGCCCGCGTGCCCGGGACTCCGTGCGCCGTTTCCAGCGAGTAGCCTTCGCCGAAGTCTGCAAGGAGGTCACAACGACGTGTCCAGCTCCGCACCCGTAAGAGACGGCGGTCCCGCCGACCCGGGCACCCTCGCGGTCCGCCTGCGGGGGATCGGCAAGAGGTTCCCGGGCGTGATCGCCAACGACGACGTCAACATCGATGTGCGTCGGGGCACGATCCACGCCATCGTCGGTGAGAACGGCGCCGGCAAGTCGACGCTGATGAAGATCCTCTACGGCGTCCAGTCGCCCGACTCCGGCACCATCGAGATCGGGGGCGAGAAGGTCTCGCTCTCCTCCCCGGCCGACGCGATCCGCCACGGCGTCGGCATGGTCTTCCAGCACTTCATGCTGGCCGACAACCTCACGGTGCTCGAGAACGTCGTCCTCGGGGCCGAGAAGCTGCACGGCATCGGCACCAGGGCCCGTGCCGAGATCACCCGGATCTCGGAGGCCTACGGGCTCGGCATCGAGGCGGACCGCCTCGTCGAGGACCTCGGGGTCGGTGCGCGGCAGCGCGTGGAGATCCTCAAGGTGCTCTACCGCGGCGCCCGGGTGATCATCCTCGACGAGCCCACCGCGGTGCTCGTCCCGCAGGAGGTCGACGAGCTGTTCGGCAACCTGCGCGGACTCAGGGCCGAGGGTTTGAGCGTGCTCTTCATCTCCCACAAGCTCGACGAGGTGCTCTCGGTCGCCGACGAGATCACCGTGATCCGCCGCGGCACGACCGTGCGCACCGTCGAGGACACCGCCGGCGTGACCGCGCGCCAGCTCGCGGAGCTGATGGTCGGCTCCGAGCTGCCCTCGCCCAGCACCGAGTCCTCCACCGTCACCGACGAGGTGCTGCTCTCGGTGCGGCACCTCACGCTTCCCACGCCCGAGGGCCGGGCGCTGCTCGACGACATCGGCTTCGACATCCATCGCGGCGAGGTGCTCGGCATCGCGGGCGTCGAGGGCAACGGCCAGGCCGAGCTGGTCGAGGCGATCATGGGGATGCGCCCACGCTCGACCGGCGAGATCACCCTGCACGGGCGGGACCTGTCCACCCGGACGACGCGCGAGCGTCGCGAGAGCGGCATCGGCTACATCCCCGAGGACCGCCACCGTCACGGCCTGCTGCTCGACTCCCCGCTGTGGGAGAACAGGGTCCTGGGCCACCAGTCCCGCGAGCCGAGCGTGAGGCACGGCCTGGTCGACCGCAAGGCGGCCCGCGCGGACACCGAGCGGATCATCGCGCAGTACGACGTGCGCACCCCCGGCCCCGACGCGCTGGCCCGCGCGCTGTCCGGCGGCAACCAGCAGAAGCTGATCGTCGGGCGCGAGATGAGCGGCGACCCGGTCCTGCTGATCGCCGCGCACCCCACCCGCGGGGTCGACGTCGGCGCCCAGGCCGCGATCTGGACCCACATCAAGAACGCCCGTCGGGAAGGACTCGCGGTGCTCCTCATCTCTGCCGACCTCGACGAGCTGATCGGCCTGTCCGACCGGATCGAGGTGATCCTGCGGGGACGTTTCGTGGGTTCCTTCGACCCCGGCGACGTGACGCCCGAGCGCCTCGGCTCCGCGATGACCGGGGCGGGGGACGCGGCATGAACCGCTCGGTGACCAAGCTGGTCCTCGCGATCGGCGCCCCGGTGCTGGCCCTGGTGACAGCGTTCGTGATCACCAGCCTGGTGCTGCTGGTCGCCGGCGACCCGGTCGGCGACGTGTGGAGCACGATCCTGTCGGTCCCCGCGACCCGCAACCTCGCGAACATCATCAACAACGCCTCGGTGCTCTACCTCTCGGGCCTCGCGGTGGCCATCGGCTTCCGGATGAACCTGTTCAACATCGGCGTCGACGGCCAGTACCGCATCGCTGCGTTCACCGCGGCCGTGGTCGCCGGCGAGGCCTGGCTGCCGGGCTACCTCAACACCGCGCTGGCCATCGCCGCGGCGATGGCGGTCGGCGCCCTGTGGGCCGGCATCGCCGGGGTCCTGCGCGCGACCCGCGGCGTCAGCGAGGTCATCTCCACGATCATGCTGAACCTCATCTCGACCTCGCTGGTGGCCTACCTGCTGCGCCGGGTCGCCGTGCGCGAGGAGGGCAGCAACAGCCTGGGCACCAAGGAGATCCCCGAGAGCAGCCGGATCCCCGGCTTCTCGATCGGCGAGGGTCCCGGCCAGGAGCTCTACGGCTTCATCGTGCTGGCGGTGCTCGCCGGCTTCGTCTACTGGTTCGTGCTCAACCGCACCCGCTTCGGCTTCGACCTGCGCGCCACCGGGCAGTCCACCACCGCCGCCGTCGCGAGCGGCATCAGCGTCAAGCGGATGACGGTGGCGGCGATGCTGATCTCCGGGGCGGTGGCCGGCCTGGTGGGCCTGCCGATCCTCTTCGGCGACGCCTACACCTACGGCTCGACGTTCCAGTCCGGTCTGGGCTTCGCCGGCATCGCGATCGCCCTGCTCGGGCGCAACCACCCGGTCGGGATCGCGGTCGGCGCGCTGCTCTTCGCGTTCCTCGACGAGCAGTCCAACCCGCTGCAGATCCTGGTCGGGGTCTCGCCCGACATCGTCGCGATCACCCAGGGCGTCATCGTCCTGACCGTGGTGATCTCCTACGAGCTGGTCCGCCGCTACGGCGTCCGCCTCGAGCAGCAGCACGTCGCCCGGGTGCTGGCCCCGACGTCCGAGGAGGTCCACGCATGAGCACCCCACGAACTCGCGGGGTTCCCCCGCTTCGCTCCTCCGCCCCACGACTTCGCAGGGACCCCGCATGAGCACCACCACCACCACCACCGCGGCCCCCGGCCGCAAGCCGGGCGCGGGGGCAGCGGCGAAGCGCCGGCTGCCGCGCTACTGGCTGCTCATCGCCTTCGTGGCGATCCTGGCGGGGCTCTCGCTGCTCGAGATCATCACCGGCGCCAACGACCTCACCTCGTCCGGCACGATGATGGCCACCCTGGTCGCCACGATGCCGATCATGCTCGCGGGCCTGGGCGGCCTGTGGTCCGAGCGGGCCGGCGTGGTCAACATCGGCCTCGAGGGCATGATGATCCTGGGCACCTACGGTGCCGGGTACTTCGGCTACCACTACGGCGCCTGGGCCGCTGTCCTGGGAGCCATCGCGATGGGCATGCTCGGCGGCCTGGTGCACGCGATCGCCACCGTGCTGTTCGGTGTCGACCACATCATCTCCGGCGTCGCGATCAACATCATCGCCCTCGGCGCGGTGCAGTACCTCGCGTCGCTGACCTTCGAGGGCCTGCCGGGCGGCGGCCAGACCCAGTCGCCGAAGATCCCAGACGTGCCGTCGCTGACCGTCGGCCCCCTGAGCGACTCCCTGCTCACGGTGGAGCGGAAGGACCTCTTCGTGGTCTCGGAGCTCGCGGCCCTGCTGCGGGCCCTGGTCACCAACCTCTCCTCGCTGGTCCTGATCTCGCTGGTGATCCTGGTGCTCAGCTGGTTCCTGCTGTGGCGCACGCCGTTCGGCCTGCGGCTGCGCGCCTGCGGCGAGAGCCCCTCGGCGGCCGAGTCGCTGGGCGTCAAGGTGCTGCGCTACAAGTTCGCCGCCGTGCTGGTCTCCGGTGGTCTCGCCGGTCTCGCCGGTGGCTTCCTGGCCATGGTCGCGTCGAGCAACTACCGCGACGGCCAGACCGGTGGTCGCGGCTACATCGGCCTCGCCGCGATGATCTTCGGCAACTGGCGCCCCACCGGGCTGCTGATGGGCTCCGGCCTCTTCGGCTACACCGAGACCCTGGGCCTGCGCCAGGGCGGCACCTCGGTGCACGCCCTGCTGCTGGTGCTGGCCGTCCTCGCGGTGCTCGGTGCGCTCTGGCAGCTGCGCCGGGGCCGGAGGCTGGCCGCGATGCTGACCCTGGCCGCCGGCCTCGCCGTGGGGATCGTCTACCTGGCCATCGACGAGGTCCCGGGTGACTTCACCCGGATGACGCCCTACGTGATCACCCTGCTGGTGCTCGCGTTCGCCTCCCAGCGACTACGGATGCCGGCCGCCGACGGGGAGACCTATCGACGGGGGAGCGCGGGATGAGCGCGGCTCCAGGGCCGGACACAGGGCCGGCCGGGTTCGACTGGGAACCGCTGACCGACCACGCCCGCGCGGCGATGGGTCACGCCTACGCGCCCTACTCGCGCTACCGGGTCGGCGCCGCCGCCCTGGTGGACGACGGCCGGGTGGTCGCGGGCTGCAACGTCGAGAACGCGGCGTACGGCGTGGCCCTGTGCGCGGAGTGCGGGCTGGTCTCCCAGCTGCACCTGACCGGCGGGGGCCGGCTGACCCACTTCGTGTGCGTCGACGGCGCGGGCGAGGTGCTGATGCCCTGCGGGCGGTGCCGCCAGCTGCTCTTCGAGAACGGCGGCCCGGGGCTGCTGCTGATGACCGTGTCCGGCGTACGCCGGATGGACGAGGTGCTGCCGGATGCCTTCGGTCCCGACAACCTCGCTTGACCTGACCGCGGCGCCGGTGGTCGCCGACCCCTACCCCTACTTCGCCGCCGAACGAGCTCGCCACCCGGTCGCGTGGAGCGAGGGTGCGCCCGGGGGGACGGGGCGGTTCCTGGCCTTCGGGCACGCCGCCGTCAGCGCCGTGCAGCGCGACCGGCGCCTGGGCCGGCTGTGGACCGACCGGCAGCCGGAGGACCGGCTCGAGCCGTTCAACCTGCTGCACCGCAACCAGATGATGGAGAACGAGCCGCCCGAGCACACCCGGCTGCGGCGCCCCGTCGCGCGGGCGTTCGCGCGCGGGCACGTCGAGCGGCTGCGCCCCCGGGTGCGCGAGATCGCGGCGGCCCTCCTCGCGGAGGTCGACGGTGCCGGCTTCGACGCCGTCGCCGACTACGCCGAGCCGCTGCCGGTGCTGGTGATCTGCGAGCTGCTCGGGGTCCCGGCGTCGCACGCCCACGACCTGCGCGACTGGTCCCAGGCGATCGTGCGGATGTACGAGGTCGAACCGTCCTCCCAGGTGGAGGCGGCCGCCGTCGCCGCGGCGGCCGACTTCGCCGGGCTGGTGCGGGAGCTGGCGGCCGAGCGTCGCACCGCACCCCGTGACGACCTGATCAGCGACCTGGTCGCCACCGAGCTGAGCGGTGACGAGGTGGTGGCGGCCGTCGTGCTGCTGCTCAACGCCGGGCACGAGGCCTCCGTCAACGCCTTCGGCAACGGTCTGGCGGCGATGCTCGACCGCGGGCTGCGACCCGGTGCCGACGCCGCCCGGTGCGTGGAGGAGATGCTGCGCTTCGACTCTCCGCTGCAGCTCTTCGAGCGCACCGCCACCGAGGACGTCGAGGTCGCCGGGGTCGTCGTCCGCGAGGGCCAGCGGATCGCCTCGCTGCTGGGCTCGGCCAACCGCGACCCGGCGGTCTTCGCGCGACCCGACGACTTCGTCGTGGACCGCGACCCCAACCCGCACCTGGCCTTCGGGGTCGGCGTGCACTTCTGCCTGGGCGCGCCGCTGGCGCGCATGGAGCTGGTCGAGTCGGTGACGGCGCTCTGGGCGGCCTACCCCGACCTGCGGCTGGTGGGTGACCCCGAGAGCCGGGGCACGTTCGTGCTGAGAGGGAACCGCTCGGTTCCCGTGGGAGGTACACATGCATGACGCGGTCGAGGTCATCCTCGCCAAGCGGGACGGTGGCGCCCTGAGCGCCAGCCAGATCGACTGGGTGATCGACTCCTACACGCGCGGTGAGGTCGACGACGCCCAGATGTCGGCGCTGGCGATGGCGATCCTGCTCAACGGCATGGACCGCAGCGAGATCGCGCGCTGGACGGCCGCGATGATCGCCTCGGGGGAGCGGATGGACTTCTCCGCGCTCTCGCGCCCCACCGCGGACAAGCACTCCACCGGCGGGGTCGGCGACAAGATCACGCTGCCGCTGGCCCCCCTGGTGGCGGCGTGCGGCGTGGCGGTGCCCCAGCTCTCCGGGCGAGGGCTGGGCCACACCGGCGGCACCCTCGACAAGCTCGAGGCGATCCCCGGGTGGCGCGCCGCGCTCTCGAACGAGGAGATGTTCGCCCAGCTGGAGTCGGTGGGCGCGGTGATCTGCGCGGCCGGCGACGGCCTGGCCCCGGCGGACAAGAAGCTCTACGCGCTGCGCGACGTCACCGGAACCGTGGAGGCGATCCCGCTGATCGCTTCCTCGATCATGTCCAAGAAGATCGCCGAGGGCACCGGATCGCTGGTCCTCGACGTGAAGGTGGGCACCGGCGCGTTCATGAAGTCGGAGGACCGCGCGCGCGAGCTCGCCGAGACCATGGTCGCGCTCGGCACGGACGCCGGGGTGCGCACGGTGGCGCTGCTCACCGACATGTCGACGCCGCTCGGGCTCACCGCCGGCAACGCGGTCGAGGTGGCGGAGTCGGTCGAGGTCCTCGCCGGCGGCGGCCCCGCCGACGTGGTCGAGCTGACCGTCGCGCTGGCCCGGGAGATGCTCGCCGGGGCGGGCGTCACGGACGTCGACCCCGCCGAGGTGCTGGCCTCCGGTCGCGCCATGGACGCCTGGAAGCAGATGATCCGTGCGCAGGACGGCGACCCGGACGCCCCGCTCCCGGTCGCCCGCGAGCAGCACGTCGTCACCGCCCCGGCCACGGGCGTGCTGACCCGGCTCGACGCGATGGCGGTCGGCATGGCGGCCTGGCGCCTGGGCGCCGGCCGTGAGAAGGCCGGCGCCGCCGTCCAGGCCGGCGCCGGGGTGGTCTGGCACGCCCGCCCGGGCGACGAGGTCGCCGAGGGCGCGCCGCTGTTCACGCTGCACACCGACGAGGCGGCCCGCTTCGGGCGCGCCCTGGCCTCGCTGGAGGGTGGCTACGACATCGCCGCGCCCGGCACCGCGTACTCGCCCCAGCCCCTGGTCATCGACCGGATCGGCTGAGCCGCCGGGAGGAGCAGGGGCCTTCGTCCCCTTGTCAGCAGCCCCGGGGACGCGTCACGGTGGCCATCCACGACGATCCACGGCGAAGGGCGGTCCGGCGATGGCGAAGCACACCGCACCACCGGCCGGCGCGGACGACGTCGTGGGCAGCGCCGGGCGCACGCTCGACCGCACCCGCTACACCAGGGGCGGCCGGCTGAGGTCGCGCGTCTACGAGGCCGAGATGGCGCGCCTCCACGAGCAGCTGGTGCTGCTCCAGTACTGGATCCAGAGCCAGGGCCTCAAGGTGCTGGTGATCTTCGAGGGCCGGGGCTCCGCCGGCAAGGGCGGCGTCATCAAGCGGATCACCGAGCGCACCAGCCCGCGCACGGTACGGGTGGTGGCGCTGCCGAAGCCCACCGAGCGGCAGCGCACCCAGTGGTACTTCCAGCGCTACGTCGAGCATCTTCCGGCCGCCGGCGAGATGGTCCTGCTCGACCGCAGCTGGTACAACCGCTCCAACGTCGAGTGGGTGATGGACTACTGCTCGGAGGCGGAGCACCAGGAGTTCCTGCGCAGCTGCCCCGAGTTCGAACGGATGCTGGTGCGCTCGGGGATCACGGTGCTGAAGTACTGGTTCTCGGTCTCCTTCGAGGAGCAGCGCAAGCGCTTCGAGGCCCGCAACGCCGAGCCGCTCAAACGCTGGAAGCTCTCGGACATGGACCTGGCCGAGCACGAGCTCTACGTGAAGTACTCGATGGCCAAGGACACGACGTTCCAGTACACCGACATCAAGCAGGCGCCCTGGTACGTCGTACCGTCCGACGACAAGCGAGCCGCGCGCCTCAACTGCATCACCCACCTGCTCAGCCGGTTCGAGTACGTCGACGTCGCGCCGAGCGTCGTCGAGCTGCCGACGATGCGTGAGCTGCCCTACGTGCGCCCGCCGATGTACGAGCAGACCTTCGTGCCGCAGCGGTTCTGACGCCCCGCGGTCCCGGCGGGTCAGGCCCAGCGCGTGATGAACTCGACCGCGGCGGCGTTGACGGCGTCGGGGTGCGAGGCGCTCATGAAGTGCTGCCCGCCGTCGACGATGCGCAGCTCGGCGTCGCGCGAGCCGGTGAAGAGGGTGATCTCCTCCTGGGCGTTCGCGACCGAGTACACCTGGTCCGCGGTGCCCTGGAGCCAGAGCACCGGGCAGCTCACGCCGTCCAGCCGGGCGTGCAGCCCGTCGCGGTCGCGCAGGTTGATCGCGCAGACCCGGAGCCGGTGCCGGCCGTCGTCGCCGACGTAGTTCCGCTGGTAGACCGAGTGCCAGAAGGAGCGCTCGTCCGGCGGGACGCCGTCTCCCAGACCGGCGCCGAGGACGGCGTCGACGAAGTCGCCGGTCACCACCCAGTCCTCTCCCACCGGCTCGGCCAGGCTGTCGATGGCCGGGGTGCAGAACTCGATGCCGTCCCAGCAGCCCAGCTCGCGGCTGCGGGGGGACTCGAAGTCCATCGACGTGCCCAGCGGCATGATGCCCTTCACCCTCGCGGGCGCCAGCATCGCCATCCGCGGCGCGATCCAGCCGCCCTGAGAGGTGCCGAGGACGAAGGCCTCCTCGATGCCCAGCGCCTCGAGGACCTGCAGGTTCGCCACCGCACTGTCCCAGTAGGTGAACTGCTCGTACGCGGCTCGCGTCGCACCGTGGCCGTAGGGCTCGATCGCGAGCAGGTTCGCGGTCCGGTTGAGCTCCTCGTGCGAGAACTGCGGCCGGTAGAGCTCCACCGAGGTGGTGAACGAGTTCACCAGGACGAGGGTCGGCTTCGTCGCGTCGTACTCCCGACCGAAGCTGTAGCCGATCGTGGATCCACCGAGGTGGGGGACGCTGACGGTGCGGAGGTCGCTGCTCATGGTGCTCCTCAGTGGTGCGTCGTTGATCAGTGCGGCGTGAGGCCGGGGTGGTGGGCGAAGGGGCCGGAACAACGCGGGCCCGGTGCGTCCCCGGCCAGCTCCACAGTGGAACCGGGCCCGTCGAGTGTCAACAGTTCAGCGCCGGGGCGGGCACTATGGAATCCATGGCGATGCGGAGCGGGCTGCCGGCCGGTGTCACGGCCTTCATCGGCCGCGAGCGCGAACGCGCGAAGGTGGGCGACCTCGTCGCCCACCGCGCAACCGGGCCGCGCCCTGACCGACACTCTCGCCGGGCACATCGGTGCCCGACACCTGCTGGTCGTGCTCGACAACTGCGAGCACCTGGCTCAGGCCCTCCTTCCTGGCCAGGTCGCTGACCATGGACCGGTTGCCTGGAGTGCCCCCGCGCAGCGCGGCGATGTCGGCGGAGGCGTAGACGCCGTACGTCTCGATGAGGTGTCTCCACAAGTGCTCGACCTGCGCCGACTGGGCAGCGGTGGCCGGGCCGACCTCGGGGTCGGTACCGACGGGCCCGGCGCGGTTTCAACGTTGTACGGCGGGGAACATGTCTCAGTGCTCGACAGGTGCCGGCGGTGATCCTGTGGTCGCCGTTCGGCTCCGACTCACGGTGTTCCCCCTCAATCGGACGGAGACTCAACATGTTGTGGACCATTCTCGTCATCGTGGCGATCATCGCGCTCGTTCTCTTCATCATGGGTCGTGTCCGGGGCGGCCGAAGCGGGCTCTGAGGCATCCTCGCCGAGCTCGACGTCCCCGAGGTTCCGGGCGGGCCAGCCCGTTCGGGTCAGCGAAAATGACTCGGCTGGAGGGGGCGCGGGCGCGGCGGGAAGTGCCATGGTGGAGGCACGCCGGTGCTTGTCTGGTCCGTGTGTCGTCACTGGCGGGAACCCCGGGAGGCCGCCATGAATCGTCACCACCACGACCGGGCACGAGGTCGGATCCTGGCCGCGGTTGCGACCACCGTCATGCTGGTCTGCGCGGGGCTCGTGGCGCTGGGGGCCCCGGCGTCCGCGCTCCCGGCCTGGCAGGACCACGCGACCTCGTGGACCAGTCCCGGGGCTCGTTCTCCCAAGGTCGTGAACCTGCGCTTCGCCGCCCACCGGAACTTCGACCGGGCCGTCATCGACATCGCCGGTCGGATTCCCGGCGGTCGGGCGCACTACTCCCGCCGCTTCCACCAGGACGGCTCCGGTGCGCTCATCCCCATCCGCGGTCGCTCCGGCATCGCGCTCACCCTTACCCCGGCCCGGGCACACGACCGGAGCGGGAGCGTCTACGCGGGCCCGCAGGTGGCCCGGCCGCGTCTGAAGACGCTGAAGGCGCTCGCCTTCATGGGTGACTTCGAGGGGACCGTCAGCTTCGGGTTCGCCCTGACCCACCGGGCCGAGTACCGCGTCTTCGTGCTGCACCACCCCCAGCGGTTGGTCATCGACTTCAAGCACGCCTGAGCGACCACAGTCGTCGGCGCTCCTCCGACGTGAGTGCCCTGGTTCCAACGAGGAGGCTGCCAGGCGAGCGTCATGACCTGATGAGAGGACGTGGTGATGGGCCGGAGCAGTTCTGTCTCGAAGCCGGCTGTCGTAGCGGTGGCCGTCTGCGGGGTCGTGGCTGCCCCTTGCCGGTTGCCCCCTCGGTCGCCTCCGCAGAGTCGCCGCCGTCGAGCTGGAAGAATGTGCGGACGATGATCTGTGACGGTGCCACGGTCGAGGCGGCGTTCGCTCCAGGAGGCGTCTTCACTTCCTTCCACGTCCTGGGCAGCTCCGACGTCATCGTGCCCAAACGTGTGGAGGTGGTGCTCCCAGGCACCACCGAGCCGGTCACCACGCTGCTGGTCCCCGGCTTCGAGAGGAACAGGCGCGACCTCGTGGACTGCCACTACGTCGACCCGGCGGGCGTCGCGGTGACGATCGTCGGCATCCGTACCTGACCCGCCGGCACCGCAACGAGGTCGCGGGCGCAGGCCTGCGCGCCCGCCTGAGCGCGTTGGCCCTCGGGGTTACGTTGTGGGGCACCGGACGGCGTCGAGCAGGAGGGCCGCATGGAGCATCACGAGGTGGTGATCGTCGGGGGCGGGAACGCCGGGATCTCGCTGGCCGCTCGGCTGCTGCGTGACGGCGCGCAGGACGTCGCCGTGGTCGAGTCCGAGTCCGTCCACCGCTACCGCCCCCTGCTCAACTACGTCGGATCCGGCGAGGCGACGATGGCCTCGCTGGAGCGGCCTGCGGCCACGCTCATGCCTGACGGGTGCGTGTGGATCCAGGACGAGGTGGTGACGGTCGAGGCCCAGGGCCCGACCGTGCTGACGCGTGGCGGGCGGCGCATCGGCTGCACCACACTGGTCCTGTGCCCCGGCCTCGAGGAGGACTGGGACGCCGTTCCCGGCCTGGCGGAGTCCTACGCGGTCGGCTGGGCCGGGTCGACCTTCGTCGTGCCGAGCGCTCCACGGGTGTGGCCCGCGCTCCGGGACCTGACCGAGGGCCGTGTGGTCTTCACGATGCCGCCCGAACCGGCTCCCTGCGGTGCGACCGCCCTCAAGCCGCTCTTCATGGCGTGCGACCACTGGCGGCGTGCCGGCGTGCTGCCGAACCTCGAAGTGCACCTGGTCCTCCCGGGTCCCTCGCCCCTGGGGGTGCCCAAGGCCGACCGTCTGCTCGGGCAGACGCTGGCGTCGTACGGCGTGCAGGTCCTGCGGGACGCCCGGGTCGCTGACCTCGGCGACCGACGCATCACGGTGACGACTCCCCGGGGCGACCAGGAGCTGGACGACCTCTCCTACGCCCATGTGGTCCCGCACTACCGGGCCCCCCGCTGGATCGTCGAGAGCGGTCTGGCCGGCCCGACGGAGGCCGGGCTGGTGGACGTCGACCCGTTCACGCTGCGCCATCGGCGCCATCCCCAGGTCTGGGCGCTGGGTGACGTCGCCGGGCTCGGCATCAGGCCCTCCGGTGGCGCGCTGCGCCAGCAGGTCGCGGTCCTGGCCCACAACATCGCCGCCGCCGACCCGGCGCTCTTCCAGCGCTACGACGGCTACACGGTCATGCCGATCACGACCGCCCGACACCGGCTCATGCTCGTCGAGGTGGACCGCGACGGCCGGCCGGCACCGACGCTTCCCTTCCTCGACCTGGTCCGACCCCGGCGGAGCACGTGGTGGGCGGATCGCTACGCCCTCCCCGTGACCTACTTCAGGCGCATCCTGCGCGGCAAGGTCTGACCGGCGACGGCTCGCGAGCCGGGGGAGTCCGCGCGCGAGCCGGGAGGCGTGTCCCGCGACGTTCGCTGCCTCGATCTCGACCTGCTGATCCACGGTGAGCAGCGCATCCCCATCGGTCGACGCAGGCGAACGGGAAGGCCTCGTGCAGGAGCGGAAACCGGCTCAGCGTCAGGTGCGCGTGAGCGATCGGTGCTCCGGACGCCGGAGCACGAGTGCGACCAGCGGCCCGGCGACGATGAGCGTCGTCCAGACGATGGTGATGACGATGACCTCGAGGAGGTAGCCGCGATCGACGCCGCGTGCGACCGAGACGGCGACGAGCGCGCCGGCCACCGCCGCGAAGCTCGACACGAAGAGCCAGCGGAGCAGCCGCTCGACCTTGTTCGGCTGGCCGAACACCGGCGCGAGGACGAACAGGGCGAGGCTCATCAGGAGGTACCCGAGCTCCTCGAGCGCGATGAAGACACCGTCCGGGTTGTACATGGTGAGCATCGCCCAGCCGTCGAGCTGGCCCTTCTCCAGGCTCGGCGCCATCACCGTGACCTGGAGGAAGTACGTGCTCAGCAGCACGGCGGCGGCGATGACCGCGAGGCACAGCCCGAGCAGGCCGAAGATCTTGCGCGTCGGCGGCGCGTACTCGTGGATCGAAGCCACCAGGGCGACGAAGAGCAGCATCAGGAGCATGGCGGGGTACATCCACAGGTACTCCGCGGGCCACTTGTCGGCGATGGCGTCGCTCGTGAACGGGTAGGTGACCTCGTCCGGGACAGCCGTCACCGCGAGGCTGAACGAGACGAGGGTGACGCCGCTCATTGCGAACGCGACCAGCACGCCGATCCGCAGGGCGAGGCGAGGCCTCGCGTCGTCGGGCTCCGAAGGGCGCCTGCGGGGCATGGTCGCGGCTGAGTGAGTGGTCATGGTTCGAGGCTGGTACGCCCGTCGCAGTCCGGACACGGCCGAAGTGCCCGCCGACGTCTACGAACGTCCCGGTGCCCGGGATCGATCCGCTCCGTTCGTCCTCGGTGATCGGCGCGGGATCCGTCGATGGAGCGCATCTCGTTCGACCTGCCCCATCGCGCAGGTTGCACGCTGCCGAAGGTGCTGCAAGCCACCGCGATGACGCGCAAGATCCAGCTGCGCAGTTGGCCGAGCGTTCGCGGACGAGTAGGGACGAGGCGGGAGACCGCGGATCGAGGATGGTGCTCGAAACGACGACACTGCCGACTCCAGGCCGTTGACGATGGCTGATCGAGTGGTTGCGCGCCGCGAATCAGGATCGTTAGCCTGATCGTCATGGAGCGGACGTGGTCGCTCACAGCGGCACAGTCGCCAGCCGCCGGCTGGCGGAGCCAGGAGAACCGCTCCAGACGAGAGACCATGACCGCCGTCCTCGGGGACCTTGCGGACGGGTGAGGGGGATGCGATTCGACCTGGTCACGCGGGCTTCACCCGAGCAGGTGCTCGAGGCGATGACGGACTTCACGGATCGTCGGCTCGAGATCTGGAGCAAGACGCTCGACCCGAAGGTCTACGAGGTCAGGGAGCTGGGTGACACCTGGGCGGTGGCGCGGGAAGGATCACCGCACTCGCCGTACTGGGTCATCGTCCGCTACGACTGGTCCGACCCCCGTGTGATCCGGTGGACGGAGTTGGAGACCAACCACGGAGACCCTGGAGAAGGATTCATGCGGATCGATCCGCGTGGGGCGGGAGGCAGCCAGCTTCACGTCGAGTGGAGTACCCGTCCCGTTCGGCTACGGGACAAGCTGGCCATGTTTCTGCTGCATCACACGATGAACCGTGCCATCGCCCGGATGTGGCGCAAGGCACTGGATCGATCTGCCCTCGCGTGAACCGGAACGAGGGGTCGCGGGTGTAACGGGAACCCGCTGAGCGTGTCTCTTCCCCGTGCGCCCACGGAGCCTCGAGTGCGTCACCACGCCGCGATCGGGGACGCTGGCTGGCATTGCTTCTCAGGGCCGCGAACAGACAGAGTGCTCTGTAGCACGCGTGCTGCTCGGTGGGTCGACACGCCCACACTCTCAGAGGAGTCGTTCATGACCGGTCTTGTCCAGGCGGTCGTCTTCGACGTGCTGGAGACACTGCTCGATGTCGAGGCGATCTCGGACCGCCTCGAGGAGGTCGGTCAGCCCACGTCGGTTCTCGGACCGTTCTTCCTGCGCTTCCAGCGCGACGCGATGGCGCTCACCCTGGCTGGAGACATCGCGGACTTCACCGCCGTCGCCCGCCAGGCACTGAACACCGAGACCAAGCAGGCGATGTCGAGTCACGACATCGACCACGTCCTGGAGGGCTTCGCAAAGGTCTCGGCGTTCCCCGACGCCCTGCCGGCGCTGCAGAGACTCTCTGAGGCCGGCGTCAAGATCGGCTGCCTGACCGTAGGCGACCCCGAGAACACCCGGTCTTTCCTGGCCACAGCGGGCTTGGCCTCCTACGTCGACGAGGTGGTGACCTCCGCCGCGGTCGGTACGTGGAAGCCCGCTCCGGCCGTCTACCACTACTCGGCGCGGAGCCTGGGCTGCGAGCTGGACCGGATGGCGCTGGTCGCGGTCCACGCTTGGGACTGCCACGGCGCCAAGCGCGTCGGCGCGCTGGCCGGCTGGTGCTCCCGACTGGAGGGGGAGCCCGGTGATGTCTTCGAACCCGCCGACGTCCGCGGTGACGACCTCGTAGAGGTTGTCGAGGGCCTCCTCGCACTCTGAGCGGGTCATGGGTGTAGGGCGCACCTCGACCGCGCAGCGGACGTGGGCGAGCCGGCGCTGTTCGTGGCTGCGACCCCGATAGCGTCCGGGGGTGGCCAGTCCTCGCCGATCCAGCGCTCGTCGACGAAGCGGGTCCCCGCGCCGGAGCGGGACGCGGCAGCCACCGCGGCCGTTGCCGGCCGCCGGGCCGGGTGAGCGGCTCTGGGTGCTCGACGTGCCCTACGCGACACAGGTCGACGGCGCCACCTGGCACCCGGCCGTCAAGACCCACCTGTACGTCGGTCGTGCTCTGCCCGCGCACCTCGCGCCCTACGCTCCGGGTCCGTACACGCTCGGGCGGTTCATCGAGAACGCCCTCAACCCCGACCATCCGACGCCCAGCCCCGAGCCGACCGAAGCGCTCGAGCCCCGAAGGATCCAGTTCGAAGCGGCTGATGCGATCGCGGCGCGCGCCGCGGCAGGCGGACGGCAGTTCCTGCTGGCCGACGAGCCCGGCGTAGGCAAGACGATCGCCGCGGTCCTCGGAGCGACAGCGGTCGGCGACCTCCGCGGTGCGCGACGAGTGCTCGTCGTCGCCGACCGACCCGCCGCGATCACGATCGGCCACTGGTGCCGCACCATCACGGCGCTGGGCGACGGGGGTCTCGAATGGGTCGCGATCACCTGGGACCGGCTGGAGAAGGTCAAGGACCACTCGTGGGATGTGATCATCGCCGACGAGGCCCACGCGCTGCGACGTACGACGACGAAACGATGGAAGCTCTGGGCGCGGATCTCGGGGCACGGGCGGCCGCACGACAAGGCGCCGTTCGTCATCGCCACGACCGCGACGCCCGGACACACGCCGCTCGAGCTGCCGTACCTCGCTCCGGCCTATGCGCAGGTGCTCGGCGAGCCGATGCAGGAGTGGACCTCTGCCACGCAGCCCGGGGCCGCGTTCGCCACCGCGCTCGAGCGCCATGGCGTGGGGGTGGAGCAGGGACGCTACGGTGCGACGTGGACCACCGATCCGGCCCGGCGCGCCGCGGACCTCAAGCTGGTTCGCGGCTGGCTCGACGAGGAGCGGCCCCCGGCAATGCTGCACCGCGCCGCGCCGTGGGGGCCGGTGCCGATCTCCGGCATGCCGGTGGCGCTCACGCCGGCGGAGCGCACGGCCTACGTTGCCGAGTGGGGAGAGTTCTGTCGTGAGATGGACATCGCCCGATGTGGCCGCAATGTCGCGAAGGGCCGTGCCGCGCTGCTGCGCTTCCGGCAGAAGGCCGGCCTGATCCGCGTCGACTCGACGGTCGCCTGGATCGCCCAGCAGGTGCAAGCGGAACGACAGGTGGCGTGCTCGGTGGAGTTCGTCGCGACCGCCGCCGACCCCATCGCCGATCGGCTGCGTGACTCCGGCATCGAAGTCGCCACCATCTACGGCCGCGGCCGGTTCGACCCCGAGGCCGAGCGGCTCAGGTTCCAGACCGGGCAGGCGAAGGTCTGCGTCTTCACCACGGTCGCCTCGATCAGCCTGCACGCCGGCGAGACCCTCACCGAGGGCCGCCGGGCGAGCTCCGAACCCCGGGTCGGCGTCTTTCACCAGGCCCGCTTCTCGGGCATCGCCGGACGGCAGGTGACCGGCCGCACCCACCGCGACCACCAGGTCTCGCCGTGGCACATCGCGTACGCCGAAGGCACCGTCGAGGAGCAGGTCGGCAAGGTGATGGTGGAGCGCATCGCCGCCGCCTCCGACACGGTGGGAAGCGACACCACCGGCCTCACCGCCCTCGCCCGACTACTCGGGGCCGACTGGCTGCCGTCCACGACCCTGACCGAGGACGGCGCCTGACCGCTCGGCTCGGGCAAGGCACACCGGCACCGTGGAGGAACCCACGCAGTCGGGAGGCGTTGCATTCCACCGCCTACGACGTGCCAGGGCGCGAGCCGGCCCTCGCTCGGCGATCCGATTCATTCCCACGGCAGTCGGGGTCGCACCGTGGACACGATGCCCCGAGGTCCCGCCGGTTCTCGCCGGCGAACCTGCAGCATCTGTCGTCGCCATCCATGTCGAGGACGTTCACCGGGCAATTCGGTCGTGGCCGTGCGTCGCGCTACGCCGTCGGGCGACTGCGCCGCCCGGCGAGCGTTGGATCAGGAGATGAGGTCGAGCCTCATCACCTCGACCTTGCGGTCTTCGTCCGACCTCAGGAGCGTGAGCTGGCCGCCGACGCCGAGGTAGCGGCCGGTTCCGCCGGTCACGGTCATCCGCAGGGGCTGGTCGGTGTGCCGGATCACGCCGTCGAGCTCGATGTGACTGCCGGGCAGCCGGAGCGTGCTCTGGCTGGTGACGGTGCCGTCGTGTCGACCGGACAGGATCATCTCGACGGCATCACTGGTGCCCACCTTCTCGCCGGTGCGGTTGTCCAGGATCGGCAGATCGACTCCGAGGAAGAGGTCACCGGGGCTGATGCCCTTCTTGCCCGTGTCGATGAACCGCTGATGTCCGCCCACCCACGGGAAGGCAAGTTCCATCGTCGAGGTCTCCGGGCTGGAGGCTCCGGCATCGCCCGGTGCGGTGGCGACGGTGGGCGCCCCGGTGAGGACGAGGGCTGTACCAGCGGCAACGCCGGCGAGCAGCGTCGCGGTTTTCCGGATGCGTGTGGTCATCAGTTCTCCCCTGGAGTCGGGCCAGCTGGTCTGGCGATGAGGTTGACCGTAGAAGCGGGGGCCTTCGACGGCGTCGGGCTCAGGCACGAACTCTGACGTCAGACCACGCAGGGAGTGCGCGTCTGCGAGATCAACCTGCCGACGGAGTCTCGATCAAACCTCGAAGGTCTAGCCTTCGGGCATGGGAGCCCTTCCCGCTCGCAATGACTCATCGGTGAGTCTCGGCTTCGCGGCCGTCGCGCTCCTCGAGATCGGACTGACGCCGCCGATGGGGCTGTCGGTCTCCCAGCGCTGTGGTGAGTCCGCGGCTGTGGTCCTGATCGCCGGTTGCTTCGCGTTCCGACGGGTCTACCCGGTCTCGTCCGGGCTTCTCGTCCTGCTGCTGCTGTCCGGTGTCAGTGTGGTGTGGACCGACAGCCGTCTGTGGGAGATCGCCGCGGTGATGCTCGCGTCCTACTCGTGCGCGCGGCACGCATCTTGGGCAGGGTCGTGGGTCGAGCTGGCCGCGGCCGCCGCCTTCGGGCTGCTGGTGACCTCCTTGGAGGAGAACGACGACGCGTGGATGTACATTGGGAACTTCCTGTTCATCCTGGGGTTGATGGTCGCCATCCCCTGGGCAGCCGGGCTCGCGCTTCGTCAGCGTCAGGAGCTCAGCCGGCATGACGCCGCGCGGGCCGTGGAGGACGAGCGTGCGCGCATTGCCCGCGAGCTGCACGATGTGGTCGGCCACGCACTGGGAATGATCGTGGTCCAGGCCGAGGGGGAGCGGGCACAGTTGGCCTCGAACGCGGCGGAGTCGACGCGCGAGACGCTCGCCACGATCGCCCGTGGCGCGCGTGACGCGCTCGACGACGTTCGGCGGCTGCTGGTGGTGATGCGCGTCGAGAACGATCTCGGGCCGCAGCCCGGCCTGCGGGATGTGCCGCGCCTGCTGGAGGGCCTCTCCTCGGCCGGGCTGCCGGTCGAGCTCCAGGTGTCCGGCGACTCCCGGCAGCTGCCCGCTGGGGTCGACCTGTCGGCGTACCGGGTCGTGCAGGAGGCGCTGACGAACGTCCTGCGTCACTCGCACGACGCGCATGCCCGGGTCTTGCTGAGCTACCACCCCGGCTCGATCGGGATCGAGGTGACCGACGACGGTCGCGCCGTGCCGGGCGATGGGTCGCGAGGGTTCGGCCTGCTGGGCATGCGGGAGCGAGTGGCGCTGTTCGGTGGCAGTGTCGAAGCCGGCTCTCGGCCCGGCGGCGGCTTCGCGGTCCAGGTCCAGCTGCCGACTCGAGCAGGTGCGGCCGATGACGCTCCGCGTACTCGTGTGTGACGACCAGGCGCTGGTGAGGGCGGGTTTTGCGAAGTTGATCGAGGCGACGGACGGACTCACCGTCGTGGGCGAGGCGGCCGACGGTGCGCAGGCCGTCGACGCGTCCCGTCGCCTGCTCCCCGACGTGGTGCTGATGGACGTCAGGATGCCGGTGCTCGACGGCATCACGGCGACGTCGAGGATCGTGGCGGCGCTCGACACACGGGTCCGGGTGCTGGTGCTGACGACCTTCGGCACCGACGAGTACGTCGCCGACGCTCTGCGCGCCGGGGCGAGCGGGTTCCTGCTCAAGGACGCACCTCCTGAGCAGCTGATCGCGGCGATCCGGGTCGTGGCCAGGGGCGAGGCCCTGCTGGACCCGGCCGTGACCCGCTCGGTGATCACCGCGGCGGTCCGACGTGGGGGGAGGGCCCACAGCGAGCGTGTCCGCCTCCGCGAGCTGACCCGGCGCGAAACCGAGACCCTCGAGCTGCTCGCCATCGGCTTGACGAACACCGAGATCGCGAACCGGCTGGTGGTCAGCGAGGCCACGGTGAAGACCCACATCGGCCACCTGTTCACGAAACTCGGCGTCCGCGACCGCGTGCAAGCGGTGATCTTCGCCTACGAGAGCGGCCTCGTGGAGGTCACGGACGGCGGATGAACCGCACCCGGTCCCAGACCGGGAATCTCCTCCACCTGCGTCATCCGGCCGAGCCACCGGAATCCCGGGGTCGAGAAAGTGGGAGGAAGTCCGGCCGGGACTCCAACACCGGTGGGGCAAGGGGGACGCCCGGACCGGATCTGAGCTCCTCGACGGCACAGGAGAACGGTCCACCTACCGAGCCGGCGGCAGGAAGGGCCGGTGCTCTCCACTTCGGGTGCCCTCCGGGCGTTGGCCCGCTGTCGTCGCTCGAAGGTGGCGCCCCGTCGGTCCACGAGAGAGACAGTGGCGAGCTCGCCACCGAGCCCCTCGGCGCGATGGCGGTGCGGGTCGGCGCCCGGACACCTCCCGGTCTCCACGTGATCATGGGTCACGACGCACCGACGAAGCTCCGCAGCATGGCCGCAGCCGTGGAGGCCGGTGTCGTCGCCCCGATCGAGCTCGTCTGCACGGGCCGACTGACGAAGCGCCGTGACGACGCGCCGCGGTCATGCGGCAACGCCGTGCCGGCTCCCTCGCGGCCGAGGTGCCGGCCGCCACGGCGATTCGGGTACGGCGAACCTGATGTGGCGACGACGTCTCAGCCCATGGTGTGGTGCTGCGCCTGCTCCGCCTCGACCTTCGCCTCGCTCGCCGCGGCCCGGGCGATCTCGGCGACCCGCGCCGCCTCGGCCTCGATGGCCTGCGGTTGCGGCACCGGCCCGACCGCGTTGGTGGAGAAGGCCCCGGGAGCGCCCGCCGACCCGTTCCCGCCACGCTCGGCGGCAAACGCCGACGTCACGGTCTTCACCGCCTCGGTGAGCTCGCCCGGGATCACGATGTAGCCGTTGCCGTGCTCGGCGAGGCGAGGGAGCATCTCGAGATACTTGTAGGCCAGCACCTTGGGGTCGGCGTCGTTGGCATGCACCGCCTGGAACACCCGTTCCAGCGCCTTCGCCTCGCCGTCGGCCTCCAGGATCATCGCCTGCTGGCGGCCCTCCGCCTCGAGGATCAGCTTGATCCGGATGCCTTCCGCGGTGAGGATCAGCGACTGCCGCTCGCCTTCGGCGTGGAGGATCACCGCACGCTTGTCACGCTCGGCCCGCATCTGCTTCTCCATCGCCTCCTGGATGGAGGTGGGCGGGTCGATCGCCTTGATCTCCACCCGGTTCACCCGGATCCCCCACTTCCCGGTGGCCTCGTCGAGCACCTCACGCAACCGGGTGTTGATGGTCTCCCGCGAAGTGAGGGTGCTCTCGAGGTCCATCGATCCGATCAGGTTGCGCAGGGTGGTGACGGTGAGCTGGTCGATCGCCTGCAGGTAGTTGGCCACCTCGTACGCCGCCGCGCGCGGGTCGGTGATCTGGTAGTAGAGGACGGTGTCGATGGCGACCACCAGGTTGTCCGCGGTGATCACCGGTTTCGGGTCCGAGGAGTAGACGTGCTCCCGGACGTCCAGCTTGGTGTTCACCCGGTCGACCAGCGGAATGATCAGGTTCAGTCCGGGCTGCAAGGTCCTCTGGTAGCGGCCGAACCTCTCGATGTTGTACCGCCTGGCCTGCGGGACGATCCGGATCGCCGAGGCCACCACGAAGGCAACCAGGCCGGCGAGGATGGCGATCGGCACCAAGAGGTCCATCATGCTCATCCTTCTCTGGGTGAGGGGTCCGGCAGCGGTTCACGCGGATGGACGAGCGCGGTGGCGCCCTCGATCTGGAACACGTCGACACGCACACCGGGCGGGATCACCAGATCCTCGTCGAACGCTCGCGCCGACCAGTCCTCGCCGGAGAGATGCACCAGCCCACCGGTCGCACTGACCTCGCGGGTCACCAACGCCGACCGGCCGACCAAGGCGTCGCTGCCCTCACGGGAGACCGGCGGGAGCGCCAGGTGCCTCTTCGCGACCGGGCGGACCGCCACGAGGCCAACGCCGCCCGTGACGGCGAAAGCGAGAAGCTGGACGGGGACCGATGCCCCGAGGCCGGCAGCGATCGCGGCGACGAGGGCAGCGCCCGCGAGCAGGCCGAGCACCAGTGTCAGCGTGAAGAACTCCGCCACGCCGAGGGAAACTGCTGCTGCCGTCCAGAGCAACCACCACATGGGACCACCATCCGAAAGGGATGCGTTCACATCGTACAGCGCCATGCCCCGAAGCCGGAGACGTCATACGGGTGGTGCGCTCCATGGCTCCGGGCGTCTGACGTCCCGCGGGCCTTGCCACGGTTACCCTTCCTGGCGTGCACGCCGTCCAGCTGGTCCGCATCGGCCCCGAGGACTGGTGTGAGTTTCGGGAGGTGCGTCTCGCGGCCCTGGAAGACGCCCCCGGCGCATTCGGCTCTCACCACGCCGACTGGGTGGACGCCGCCGAGCACCGTTGGCGAGAGCGCCTGACCGCGGTGCCGTTCACGCTCGTCGCGCGCAGCGACGAGGGGCCGGTCGGTGTCGTCTCAGGAGCCGACTCGGGGCGGGAGGCGGAGCTGATCTCGATGTGGGTCGCGCCCAGCCGGCGCGGCAGCGGCCTCGCCGGGCGCCTGATCGACCAGGTGGTCGCGTGGGCCGCGGCCCGCGGGCAGCAGGTGTGCCTGATGGTGCGCGACGACAATGTCGGCGCGATCCGCTGCTACACCCGCGCCGGATTCGTCGATTGCGGGGTGCCCGAGGACTGGCCGGACGGGGCCGTGCCGGAGCGCCGGATGTGGCACGAGGGGGTCTTCCACCCGCCCAGCACGGGCCAGTCCCCACCGCTGCGCGCGAGCAGGTCGGCAAGCTCGTCCTGACTCAGTGGTGCCGGGAGTCGTTCACGCAGTCCCGGCTCGGACAGCGCCGCAGGCGCTACGTTCGGGCCGACAGAGTCCCGGAGAGAGGTCGGTCATGACGCACGGCGAACAGGGGCGATCGCTCCGCTGCTGGATCGGTCTCCACCCGTGGGTGACACGAGCGCAGCACGGTGCTCGATGGCAGGAATGCGGACGGTGCGGCCGGTACAGCCGCAAGGTGGTCGTGTCCAACCGCTTCCCTCCAGGGGGCACGGGGGACGGCGGCGCGCGTTCCATCTAGGCCAGTGAGGGACGTTGCGGACGTAGCCGGTGTGATCGTGCCGCGCACCGGCATCTCGCGACGCGCTCGGGAGGTGGTCGAGGTGGTACAGAATGTGAAGAACCGCCGGAGTCTCGGGTCTCCGGCGGTTCGAGGTAAAGCTAACCCGGGCGGTGCAAGGGAGGCTCGGGATAACCGCAAGACTGACGCAAGACCGGGGGGTCGGGCTATTTCCTTGCCACGCCGTCGAGCGCATGCTCGGTGGGCGGGGTGTGCGGACACCTCGGGGAGGCCGAGGGGGCCTGCGATGAGGCTGCGGAGTGAGCCGGCGTCCTCGAGCGGCGACGAGGCCGCGCCCGCCGGCCCGGGGCCACGGCACGCGCACGTCGGCGGCGTCGTGGCCGGATCGCTCGCCGTGGGTCTCGCTGCGGCGGTGATCCTTCCGTTCCTCCCGGTCGGCATGGTGGATGCGGACTTCTCCACCGCCATGGTGCTGCTCGGCTTCGCCCTCGGGTGGGCGCTGATGGCCGTGCTGTCCACCCGGCATACCGACCAACCGCAACGCTGGGCCGCGGCGCCGGCGATCTTCATGGTGCTGTCCGGGCTGCTGGTGCTCATGGCCCCGGGCGCGCTGCAGGACGCGCTGGGGTGGGTGTGGCCGCCGGCTCTGGTGGCCTATGCCCTGGTGGTCTGGGTCTGGTCTGGACCCGGGCCCGGCGCAAGCTGCGCAGCCGGAGCAGGGCGTGGTTGCTGAACCCGGTGCTGGTCGTCCTGCTCATCCTCGCGCTGGGCGGTTCGTACGAGACGATCAGCCGCTCGACCGACCCCGCGGTGGTCATGCACGGGCGGCTCGTCGACGTGGGGCCGTACCGACTCCACCTGGAGTGCACGGGCTCCCGCGGGCCTACGGTGATCCTCGAACCCGGCGGCGGCGGCTCCGCGGCGTCGGTGGGGTTGATCGCACCGGCGGTGGCCCGCGACAGCCGGGTGTGCGTCTACGACCGGGCGGGGCGTGGCTGGAGCGACCCGGCCGCGAGTCCGCCGGACGGCGCGCAGATCGCGACCGATCTCCACCGGCTGCTGGATCGCGCCCACGTGGCCGGTCCGTACGTGCTGGTCGGGCACTCGTTCGGTGGCCTGTACGTGCGGACGTACGCCGCCAAGTTTCCCGACCAGGTCGCCGGCCTCGTCCTGGTCGACTCCACCGAGGCCCGGAGCGCCCCCGTGCCCCCACCGCGGGCGGGCTCGTACAGCATCCTGAAGCACGTGTCCTCGTTGGCCGCCACGACCTCACGGCTCGGGATAGGGCGCCTCGTCGCCGACACCAGCTTCTCGGAGCTCCCGCCCAGGTACCGCGACGACGCGCGGGCCACGGCCGCCACCGGCAAGGAGATGAGCGGCTTCCTCGACGAGTTCGGCGTCGCCAGCCGGTCCGCGGCCGAGGCCGGAAGGCTCCGCAGCCTCGGCGCGAAGCCACTGGTCGTCCTGACCGCCGACCGCGGAAGCGCCCGGGGATGGATGGCAGCCCAGGACGAGATGGCCACCCTGTCCACCAACAGCCTGCACCGTGTCGTGCCGGGGGCGACCCACGCCTCCTTCGTGGAGGACCCGGAGTACGCCGCCGCGGTCACCCGGGCGATCCACGACGCGGTCGCGGCGGTGCGGACCGGGCAGCCGCTGGAGGATCCTTGACGCGGGACCGGTCGGCTGTGTAACGCCACCGGCGCCCGCGACCACAATGAGGTATGAAGCCCGTCGATGACGTCGCCGCGATCGGCCGCGACCCGGATGCCCTGGAGACGTTCTACCGCGAGCACCTCGAGGCGGTGCAGCGCTTCGTGGCCAGGCGGGTGGAGAGCCCCGAGGACGCCGCCGACCTGACCGCCGAGGTGTTCCTGGCCGCGATCCGCGCGAGCCGGGCCTACCGGGGGGAGGCGGCGGTGCCCCGGGCCTGGCTCTACGGCATCGCCCGCCGCGTGGTGGCGGGCCACCACCGGTCATCGGCCCGGGCGGTCCGGGTCGAACGCCGGATCGACGCGCGGGAGCTGCTGGACGACGACGCCACCGACCGCATCGTCGCCCGCCTCGACAGCCAGCGCGCGGCCCGTGCGGTGTACCGCTCCCTGGCGGCGCTGCCCGAGCGGCAGCGTGCGGTGGTGGAGCTGGTGGCCGTGGACGGGCTCTCCCTCACCGAGGCAGCCGCTGCACTGGGCATCTCTGCCGGCAACGCCCGGGTCCGCTACCACCGCGCTCGAGGCCGCCTCGCCGAATCCCTCGCCCGACCCCTTCCCGACCCCTTCGAGGTGACCCCATGAATGCTCCGCTCGACTCCTTCGAGACCGCCCTGCTGACCCGGCTCCGCGGGCACGTCGGGCAGCAGCCCGCGGCGAGTCACCGTCCCTCACGGCCCCGGCTGGTGCTCGCCGCGATCGCCACGGTAGCCGCCGCCGTCGCCATGGTCGTGGTGGTCCCGGGCCTCGGCCCGACCGCGGCGTACTCGGTCCAGGAGGGGAACTCCGGCACAATAACCGTCGAGGTCCGACGGCTCGAGGACGCCCGGGGACTCGAGGCCGAGCTGGCGAAGTACGGCGTCGAGGCGGACGTCACCTACCTGACCGACCGGCAGGAGTGTGTCCCGGGGAGGTACACGCCGGTGCCGCGGAGGCTCTCGGGCCTGACGGTGTCGATCGGTTCGCGGCTGCTGCGGGTGACCCTGCCACCCGGCACCGTGCGCGACGGTGAGGTGTTCGTGATGGCGGTCTCGGGAGGGGCCGTCGCACCGTCGTCGTCGGAGCCTTCCCAGGACGGCGTCTCCGACCTGGGGGGGTTCGCCAGCTGGGCGGACTTCGACGTGACTGCCGCACCGGTGCCACCGTGCCGGCCGGTTCCCGGCAGCTGACCGGTGAGGGCCGAGCGATCAGGCGCAGTCCCGGCAGAGGTCGGCGGCCGGTGCGGAACGCCGGGACACGTGCTGGACGAGGAAGCAGCCGGTGCAGGTGAACTCGTCGGCCTGCTTGGGGGTCACCTCGATGGAGAGGGTCTCGTGGGAGAGGTCCGCGCCGGGGAGCTCGTACGTCTCCGCGAGCTCGGTCTCGTCCTCGTCGACCTTCCCTGAGGTCTTGTCCTGCTCGCCCGAGGTCAGGCGACGGGCCTCCAGGCTCTCTTCCTTCTGCTCGTCCTCGGTCTTGCGGGATGCGTCGTAGTCGGTGGCCATGTGGTGATTCCTCTCGGGGCGGAGCGCGAATGGTAGCCCCGGTCGCCGTCCGGGCCGTCAATCACGGCGTCGCCCCGCACGCCCGACCCCCGCTGTCTCGGACCCGGACCGTCGCGCTCAGCGGGGGCTGCCCGCCGTGGAGGTGGCGCCGATCGCCTCGTCGATCACCCCCACGAGCTCGTCGGCCATGTGGAACATCGGGCAGTGGGACGACTCCAGCCGGAACGTCCCCTCCGCCTGCGCCGCCATCATCTCCTGCGCCTGCGGGGGCAGTCCCTGGTCCCGCGTGCAGATCAGGTAGGTGGCGGCGTGGGCCCGCTCGGGCGTCGGGCAGGGCGACGCGAACGCGGAGACCGCCATCGGCGAGAGCTTCGGCATCACCTCGGCGTACTCGGCCACGCTCACCTCCGCGCACATCACGTCGCGCAGCATCTCCACGTCGTCGGTGAGCGTGAGGGTCCCGTCGTCCTGCGGCACCATCCAGGGCGCGGGAGGTCCGTCACCGAGCATGTCCATCAGGGACTGGCCCGGAGCCGGCCAGAAGGCCGCCAGGTAGACGCTGTGCTCGACCCCGGGATGGTCGGCCAGCGCGGTGAGCACCATCCCGCCGTAGGAGTGCCCCACCAGGGTGACCGGCTCCGCGACGCCGTCCAGGGCGTCCCGGACATGGGCGATGTCGGCGTCCAGCCCGCCGGCGGTGGCGGCCTGTGGCCCGGCACTCGGCAGCTGGTCGACCACGAGGACGCGATGACCTCGCTGTTCCAGCCCGGGGACGACGTCGTCCCAGACCCATCCGCCGCACCAGGCGCCGTGGACCAGCATGACTGTGCTCATGACTCCTCCTGAACTCCCGGGAGGCTCCCGGTTGTGACGTACGTCACCTGCCTCCCACGCTAGCCACCCGCCCCGCCGGGCGGAACCCGATCAGCGATCGGCCCAGAAAGGCTCGGGGGGACGCGCAGGGAGGGGCCGGGAGGCGTAGGGAGCCTCGGGGGAGGCTCAGGGGAGCAGCAGCACGACCGACTCGGCGACGCAGGCAGGCTTGTCCTGGCCCTCGATCTCGATCACGTGCTTGAGGGTGAGCTGCTTGCCGGTGGGCAGGTCGGTGACCGCGCCGACGGAGACCGTCGAACGGATCCGCGAGCCGACCCGTACCGGGTTCGGGAAGCGCACCTTGTTGACGCCGTAGTTGAGCTTGGCGCCCGGGGTCTCCAGCGAGAACACCGTGGTGCCGAGGTAGGGCACCAGCGAGAGGGTGAGGTAGCCGTGGGCGATGGTGCCGCCGAACGGTCCGGCGGCCGCCCGGTCCACGTCGACGTGGATCCACTGGTCGTCCCCGGTGGCGTCGGCGAACTGGTTCACCCGGTCCTGCTCGATGGTGAGCCACTCGGAGGTGCCGAGCTCCTCGCCCGCAGCCGCGGCGATCTCGTCGAGGGTGGTGAAGACGCGCATGTGTCACTCCGTCGTGTCGCTGGTGGTGGGTCCTGACAGGATGACGGCCATGACCGCCCCCTCCACCGAACCTAGCGCTCCGACCCGGGAACAGGTGCGCAGGGCACCGAAGGTGCTGCTGCACGACCACCTCGACGGCGGGCTGCGCCCGCAGACAATCATCGACCTCGCGGCCGACTGCGCCCACGAGCTGCCGGCCACGGACGCCGTGGCGCTGGGGCGGTGGTTCGCCGAGTCCGCGGACTCCGGGTCGCTGGTGCGCTACCTCGAGACCTTCGACCACACGGTCGCGGTGATGCAGAGCGGCCCCGCGATCGCCCGGGTCGCCCGCGAGTGCGTGGAGGACCTGGCGGCGGACGGCGTGGTGTACGCCGAGGTGCGCTACGCCCCCGAGCAGCACGTCGGGAAGGGCCTCACCCTCGACGAGGTCGTCGCGGCCGTCCAGGAGGGCTTCGACGCCGCCCAGGAAGCCCTCGGCGGTCGGATCGTGGTCCGGCAGCTGCTCACCGCCATGCGCCACCAGGCGCGCTCGATGGAGATCGCCGAGCTGGCCGTCGCCTGGCGCGACCGGGGTGTCGCCGGCTTCGACATCGCGGGCGCGGAGGCGGGCTACCCACCCACCCGCCACCTCGACGCCTTCGAGTACCTGCAGCGCGAGAACTCCCACTTCACCATCCACGCCGGCGAGGCCTTCGGCCTGCCCTCGATCTGGGAGGCCATCCAGTGGTGCGGCGCCGACCGCCTCGGCCACGGCGTGCGGATCATCGACGACGTCACCGTCGCGGACGACGGCTCGGTGACCCTGGGCCGGCTCGCGGCCTACGTGCGCGACACCCGGATCCCGCTCGAGATGTGCCCGGCGTCCAACGTGCAGACCGGTGCCGCCGAGTCGATCGCCGAGCACCCGATCGGGCTGCTGACGAAGCTCGGCTTCCGGGTCACCGTCAACACCGACAACCGGCTCATGAGCGGGACCTCGATGACCGACGAGATGACCTCGCTGGTCGAGGCCTTCGGCTACGGCCTCGACGACCTGCGCTGGTTCACGATCAACGCGATGAAGTCGGCGTTCCTGCCGTTCGACGAGCGGCTCGCGATCATCGACGCCGTGGTCAAGCCCGGCTACGCCGCGCTCGCCGCGGAGGGCTGAGCCGGCGGATCGCGGCGGCGGCCTCCTCGGAGGTCACCGGTTCGCAGCCCAGTGCGACCGCGTGGGCGACGACGCGACGCTGGCCGCGCATCAGGTCCAACCCCCGGCGCACCAGCACCAGCGGGGGCTTGCGGTGCTCGCGCAGGTCGCGGGTCAGCCGGCGCCAGAAGGTGACCGCGGGGTGCTGGCGCACGCAGTAGGCCGCGGCGAGCAGCCCGGCGTCCCGGCAGGGGCCGACGATCTCCTGGGCGAAGATGCCCTCGGCGACGAAGAGCCCGGCCCCGCGCAGGTCGAGCGTGCGGGTCCCGGTGCGGCCGTCGTGGGCGATGTCGTAGGTCGGCACCTCGGCGCGGCCCTCGCGGCACAGGGAGCCCACGGTCGCGACGGCCTCCTCGCTCAGCCAGGAGTCGGCGTGGTCCCAGTCGACGAGGCCCGCGTTGGCCCCGTCGTGGATGCGGGGGAGCGTGGCGTCGCCGCCGTTCTTGTAGAAGTCGTCGAGGCGCAGCACCGGCAGGCCCAGCCGCTCGGCGAGGCGGGACTTGCCGGACCCGGACGGACCGGCGAGGACGATGACCTGTGCGTGCACCGGGCCATTCTGCCGCAACCGGACCCCGGCGCCCAGCCGTGCGTCCCCGCCGGTCGGCGCCCACGGGGCGCGGTTCACCCACCACCTGGGAGGGGCTGAGAGTCGGGTCACACGAGGGGGCTGCGGGGAAGGACCCGCGGCCCGGTGTTGCTGAAGCGGACATGACCACTACGACGCAGCCACGCCTCATCGACGACCTCAACGCCCTGCACGCCGCCTACGTGGTGTCCATCAACGCCGCCATCGAGGCAGGCCACGAGGCGGACACCGCCGAGCTCGCCGCCGCCTACGACCGGGAGGCCGTCGAGATGATCGCCGTCCGCGAGGGCCGTACCGACATGCTGCCCCTGAAGGTGCGTGGCGCCCGCCGCTGACAGGGCCCCTGACGGGGCCGCCGACGGGGCCGCGACGGGGCCGGGCCTACACCCCGATCGGGTGCCACACGGTCTTGGTCTCGAGGAACGCCGTCATCGCGCCCAGGCCGGGGTCCAGGGTCCAGTCGGGTTCGGCGGCCGGGGCTCGACGGACCCGCTTGAGGTTCTCCGCCGCCGCCACCTCGAGCGAGGTGGCCAGCCCCGAGAGTCGGGCGTCGCCGGCCAGTCCCACGAGGTCGATCGCGTTGACGTCCATGTGCGAGGCCAGCCACGGCGCGACGGTGGCGGCCGAGCCGGTCAGGATGTTGACGACCCCACCCGGGACGTCCGAGGTGGCCAGCACCTCAGCGAAGGTGACCGCCGGCAGGGGGCGGTCGTACGACGAGACGACGACCGCCGTGTTGCCGGTCACCACCACCGGGGCGACCGCCGCGACGAGGCCCAGCAGGGACGAGGCCTGCGGGGCCAGGACAGCGACGACGCCGGTCGGCTCGGGGGTGGAGAGGTTGAAGAACGGCCCGGCCACGGGGTTGGCGTTGCCGGTGACCTGGGTGATCTTGTCGGCCCACCCGGCGTACCAGACGAGCCGGTCGATGGCCTCGTCCACGACGCGCTCGGCCCGGGCCGCGCTGAGTCCCTCGGACTGGCGCACCGCCTCGACGAACTGGGGGCGCCGGTCCTCCATGACCTCCGCGACCCGGTAGAGCACCTGGGCCCGGTTGTAGGCGGTGCGGGCGGACCAGCCGCCGAAGGCCTTGCGGGCCGCGCCCACGGCGTCCCGGGCGTCCTTGCGCGAGGCGAGGGCGGCGTTGGCCACGAACTTCCCCTTCGAGTCGTTGACCGGGTAGGAGTAGCCGGACTCGGAGCGCGGGAAGGCGCCGCCGATGTACAGCTTGTAGGTCTTGTTCACAGCGATGCGGCTCATGCCTGCGCCCCCTTCAGGTAGGCCTCGAGGCCGTGCCGGCCGCCCTCGCGGCCGTAACCCGACTCCTTGTAGCCACCGAAGGGGCTGGTCGGGTCGAACTTGTTGAACGTGTTGGCCCACACCACGCCGGCGCGCAGCTGGTTGGCCATGTGCAGGATCAGCGAGCCCTTGTCGGTCCAGACGCCCGCCGAGAGTCCGTAGGGGGTGTTGTTGGCCTTCTCGACCGCCTCGGACGGGGTGCGGAAGGTCAGCACCGACAGGACCGGTCCGAAGACCTCCTCGCGGGCGATCCGGTGGGCCTGGGTGACGCCGGTGAACAGGGTCGGCGGGAACCAGTAGCCGGTCGACGGCAGGTCGCACGCGGGGGACCACCTCTCGCCGGCGCCGGGGGACAGCTCGGCCTCACCGATGTCCGACAGCTCGGTGATCCGCGCCAGCTGCTCGGCGGAGTTGATGGCGCCGATGTCGGTGTTCTTGTCCAGCGGGTCGCCGATGCGCAGCGTCGACATCCGGCGCTTGAGGCGCTCGAGCACCTCGTCGGCCACCGACTCCTGCACCAGCAGCCGGGACCCGGCGCAGCAGACGTGGCCCTGGTTGAAGAAGATGCCGTTGACGATGCCCTCGATCGCCTGGTCCATCGGGGCGTCCTCGAAGACGATGTTGGCGGCCTTCCCGCCCAGCTCGAGGGTGACCTTCTTGGTCGTGCCGGCGACCGACTTCGCGATCGCGCGCCCCACGTCGGTGGAGCCGGTGAAGGCGACCTTGTCGACGTCCGGGTGGGAGACCAGCGCTCGCCCGGTGTCACCGGCGCCGGTGATGATGTTCACGACGCCCGGCGGCAGGTCGGCCTGCTGGCAGATCTCCGCGAAGAGCAGGGCGGTCAGCGGGGTGGTCTCGGCCGGCTTCAGCACCACGGTGTTGCCGCAGGCCAGGGCCGGGGCGATCTTCCAGGCCAGCATCAGCAGCGGGAAGTTCCACGGGATGACCTGCGCGGCGACACCCAGCGACGTGCTCCCGTAGCCGGAGTACTCCAGCTTGTCGGCCCAGCCGGCGTAGTAGAAGAAGTGCGCCGCGACGGTCGGGACGTCGACGTCGCGGGACTCCCTGACGGGCTTGCCGTTGTCGATCGACTCCAGCACCGCGAGCTCGCGGCCGCGCTCCTGGATGATCCGGGCGATCCGGTAGAGGTACTTCGCGCGCTCACGGCCCGACATCGGGCCCCAGACGCGGTCGTGCGCCCGGCGGGCCGCCTTGACGGCCTTCTCGACGTCCGCCTCGTTGGCCTCGGCCACCTCGGCGAGGACCTCCTCGGTGGCGGGGTTGACGGTCTTGAACGTGGGGCCGCGGCCGTCGACGAACTCGCCGTCGATGAACAGGCCGTACGACGCCTTGATGTCGACGATGCTGCGCGACTCGGGGGCCGGTGCGTAGGTGAAGGCGTTCGCTGCGTCGGTGGAGGTTGTCGAAACCATGATCAGTCCAGGGTGAAGTAGTCGGGACCGGAGTAGCGCCCGGTCGTCATCTTGGTCCGCTGCATCAACAGGTCGTTGAGCAGCGTGGAGGCGCCGAAGCGGAACCAGTCCGGGTCCAGCCAGTCCTGGCCGGCGACCTCGTTGACCATCACGAGGTACTTGATGGCGTCCTTGGTGGTGCGGATCCCCCCGGCCGGCTTCACGCCGACCATCTGCCCGGTCGCCTCGCGGAAGTCCCGGACAGCCTCGAGCATCACCAGGGTCACCGGGAGGGTCGCGGCCGGCTGCACCTTGCCCGTGGAGGTCTTGATGAAGTGGGCGCCGGCCATCATCGCCAGCCAGCTGACGCGCCGGACGTTGTCGTAGGTCTGCAGCTCGCCGGTCTCGAAGATCACCTTCAGGTGGGCGCTGGTGCCGTCGGGCCGGGCACAGGCCTCCCGGACGGCGACGATCTCGTCGTGCACGTCGAGGTAGCGCCCGGAGAGGAAGGCGCCACGGTCGATGACCATGTCGATCTCGTCGGCCCCCGCCTCGACGGCGTCCTGGGTGTCGGCCAGCTTGATGTCGAGGGCCGCGCGACCGCTGGGGAACGCGGTGGCGACCGCCGCCACGTGCACCCCGCTGTCACCGAGCACCTCCTTGGCCGTGGCCACCATGTCCGGGTAGACGCACACGGCCGCGGCCCGGGGGCAGCTCGGGTCGGCCGGGTCGGGGCGCATCGCCTTGGCGGCGAGCGCGCGGACCTTGCCGTGCGTGTCCTGGCCCTCGAGCGTGGTCAGGTCGACCATCCCGATGGCGAGGTCGATCGCGAACGCCTTGGCCGTGGTCTTGATCGAGCGCGTGCCGAGGGCCGCGGCGCGGGCCTCGGCACCCACCTGGTCGACGCCGGGCAGCCCGTGCAGGAACCGCCGTAGGGAGGCATCGTTGCGGGGGACGTCGGAGAAGGCGTCCGCGTCGGCGGCCGTTCGCGACGACGCACCCGAGGGGGCCGCGGTGGGGGTGGGAGCGCTGGTCACCGGCCCAGCATAGGGTTGGCGCGGCAGGTGGCGGAATCCGCATCGTGGGACGACGAGGAGGACGGATGGGCACCGAACCCGTCGAACGGTTCCACCCGACCAGCGGCCGGATCACCGGGGTGCTGGGGCTGGTGCTGGTGGCCGCCGTGGTGGTCATGGGCCTGGTCGACCGCGCCCGGGGGTTCCCCCTGCCGGTGCTCGCCGGGGCGCTCCTCGGCGGGGTCCTGATCTGGGCGGCGATGCTGCGCCCCAAGGTGTGGGCCACCGCTGACGAGCTGGTCCTGCGCAACATGCTGCACACCGACCACCTCCCGCTGGCCGCCATCGACCGGGTGGTCGTCCGCCAGGTGCTCGTCGTGAGCGCGGGGGAGGAGCGCTACGTCTCGCCGGCGATCGGCAAGTCCCGGCGCAGCAGCCAGCTGGCGGGGCGCCCCGACCGTCGCTCCGCCGCGGCGGCGAGGGTGGAGCCGTCGTACCCCGACTTCGTCGCGGAGCGGATCGCGCAGCTCGCCGAGGACGCCCGGGCCCGGCGCGGCGTGAAGCTGCTCTCGGACGAGCAGCTGGCCCTGGCCGCCGGCGCCCGGCGCACCCCGGCGTGGCCCGAGATCGCGGCGCTGGGCCTTGCCGGCCTGCTGCTCGTCGCCTCGCTGGTCCTCTGAGCGACGACGACCCGGTGCGGCGCCGCGCCGGCGCTCAGATCCCGGCGGCCAGCCTGATGTCGCCGCGCAGGGCGTCGAGCCGGCCGGCGGCGGCGATCCGCGCGGCCTCGACCCCGTCGTCGGGGTGCACCGCGACGACGACCTCGAGGTAGCACTTCAGCTTGGCCTCGGTGCCGCTGGGCCGCACGATGACCCGGGCACCCTCGGCGAGCCGGTAGCGCAGGCCCTCGGTCGGGAGCAGCCCGTGGCCGCCCCGGGCGAGGTCGTCCACGCCCTCGACGGCCAGGCCGCCCAGCTCGGTGGGCGGGGTGGCCCGCAGGCGAGCCAGGGCCGCCTCGATCTCGGCCAGGTCGGTGACCCGCACCGAGACCTGGTCGGTGGCGTGCAGGCCGAACTCGCCGGCGATGTCGTCGAGCAGGTCGGTGAGGCCGCGCCCCTCCGCCTTGGCGCCCGCGGCGATCTCGCAGAGCAGCAGCAGCGCCGAGACGCCGTCCTTGTCCCGCACGTGCTCGGGGTCGACGCAGTAGCCCAGCGCCTCCTCGTAGCCGAAGGCGAGGCCCTCGACGCGACCGATCCACTTGAAGCCGGTGAGCGTCTCGGCGTACGGCTGCCCGGCCTTGGCGGCCATCTTGCCGAGCAGCGAGGACGACACGATCGACGTGGCGTACGTGCCGGTGCGACCGGCGCGCAGCAGGTGGGAGGCGAGCAGGGCGCCGACCTCGTCGCCGCGCAGCATCCGCCAGCCCTGCGGGCCGGGCACCGCGGCGGCGCAGCGGTCGGCGTCCGGGTCGTTGGCGACGACCAGGTCGGCGCCGTGCTCCTCGGCCAGCGCCATCGCGAGGTCCATCGCCCCGGGCTCCTCGGGGTTCGGGAACGAGACGGTGGGGAAGTCGGGGTCGGGCTGCTCCTGCTGCGCCACGATCCGCGGGAGGCCGAAGCCAGCGGTCTCCAGGACCTGCGCGACCGCGGCCCCGCCGACCCCGTGCAGCGGGGTGTAGACGATGTCGAGATCGCGGGGGCCGTCCACCGCGAGCTCGGCCACGGTGTCGAGGTAGCGGTCCACCAGGTGCTCGTCGAGCAGGCTGCCGGCGTGGCCGTGCGGCAGGTCGGCGAGCGGACCCACCTCGGCGATGAGACCGGCGATCTCGACGTCGGCCGGCGGCACGATCTGGCTGCCGTCGCCGAGGTAGACCTTGTAGCCGTTGTCCTCGGGCGGGTTGTGGCTGGCGGTCACCATCACCCCGGCGACGCAGCCGAGCTCACGGATCGCGAACGCCAGCAACGGGGTGGGCAGGGGCCGGGGCAGCACGTAGGCCTTGAGCCCGGCGCCGGTCATCACCTCGGCGGTGTCGCGCGCGAAGACGTCGGAGTCGTGGCGGGCGTCGTAGCCGATGACGACGGAGCTCTCGCGCGCGGCGCCGTGCGCGCGCAGGTACGCCGCGAGGCCGGCGGCGGCGCGTTGCACGACCACGCGGTTCATCCGGTTCGAGCCGGCGCCCAGCGCGCCGCGCAGGCCGGCGGTGCCGAACTCCAGGGTGCCGTCGAAGCGGTCGGCGAGGTCGGCCGGGTCGCCGCCGGCCTCGACGCCGGCGATGACCTGCTCGAGCTCGGCCCGGGTGCGCTCGTCGGGGTCCTCGGCAGCCCAGGTCCGCGCCCGCTCGAGCAGCCCCGTCACGTCGCCGGACAGCTCAGAAGTCGTCATGGCGGCACGCTAGCCCCTGCCCGGCCGGGCCGGGGAAACGCGGTCGCGCCGCACCCGCTCAGGCCCGGCCCAGGTCCTCCTTGACGAAGTCCGGCATCCGGTCGCCGGTGTTGTCGACCTCTGCGCCGTCGGGGCGGTTCTCGGGGTCGAGCCGGCGGGCGCGCTCCTCCTCGATCTCCGCGACCTCGGCGGCGTCGGGCGGGTTCTCCCGGAACACCTCGCTCGGGTCGGAGTGCCCGACGGACGCCTCGGGGCCGGCGGGCGCCGTTTTCGCGATCTCCGGCATCCGGTCGCCGGTGTTGTCGACCTCTGCGCCGTCGGGGCGGTTCTCGGGGTCGAGCCGGCGGGCGCGCTCCTCCTCGATCTCCGCGACCTCGGCGGCGTCCTGCTCCTCGTCCGTCATGTGACCTCCTTCACATCTGCGCCGACCCTGCCACGGGTCGGCGCAGATGTCAGGGGCGGGTCTCAGGCGTCGATGGAGGACATGTCCCCGTAGCGGGGGCCGGCCACGGAGTCGCGCGGCACGGCGCTCTCGAGCGCGGCGAGGTCGTCCTCGGCGAGCACCACCGAGGCGGCGCCGACGTTCTCCTCGAGGTAGGGGATCCGCTTGGTGCCGGGGATCGGAGCGACGCCGAGGCCGTGCCGCTCGCCCTGGGCGAGCACCCAGGCGAGCGCGAGCTGGCCCGGGGTGCAGCCCTTGGTCTCCGCGAGCTCGCGGACCTTCGCGACCAGCACGAGGTTGGCGTCGAGGGCCTCGCCCTGGAAGCGCGGGAAGTACGCCGTGCGGCGCGAGTCGTTGTCCTCGAGGGCCGACTCGCTGGTGATGGCGCCGGTGAGCAGCCCCCGGCCCAGCGGGGAGTAGGGCACCAGCCCGATGCCGAGCTCCTGGAGGGTCGGCAGGATCTCGTCCTCGAGGTCGCGGGTGAACAGCGAGTACTCGGTCTGCAGAGCGGTGATCGGGTGGGTGGCGTGCGCGCGCCGGATCGTGGCGGGCGAGGCCTCGGAGAGCCCGAGGTGCGAGACCTTGCCGGCGGTGACCAGCTCGGCCATCGCGCCGACGGTCTCCTCGATCGGGACGTTCGGGTCCACCCGGTGCTGGTAGTAGAGGTCGATGTGGTCGACGCCGAGGCGCTGGAGCGAGGCGTCGGCGGCGGCGCGGACGTACTCCGGGCGGCCGTTGATGCCGAGCCGGGTGCCGTCCGGCTCACGCTCGTTGCCGAACTTCGTCGCCAGCTGGACCTCCTCGCGACGCTTCGCGATCGCCTTGCCGACCAGCCGCTCGTTGGTGAACGGGCCGTACATGTCGGCGGTGTCCAGGAAGCTGACGCCGAGGTCCAGCGCGCGCTGGATGGTGGCGATCCCGGTCGCCTCGTCGCCGGTGCCGTAGAACTCCGACATGCCCATGCAGCCCAGGCCGAGGGCCGAGACGGTGAGCGGGGACGTGGTGCCGAGGGTGCGCTGTTGAAGACTCATGCCCTCCACTCAACGGGGTGGGACCCGTTCGTTCAAGGTCAGGTGCGCTCGAGGGCGGGTCGGTGGAACGTCTCGGTGGCGAAGGGGCCGCCGACGTGCGCGGCGTCCGAGGGGTCCTCGTCGCGGGCCGGGACAACGCCGGCGTACTGCTCCGCGTCGTCCTGCGGCGCGTAGCCCAGCGCCCGTCCGGGCTCGAGGTCCCACCAGGCGCGGGTGTTGGCGGAGATGCCGTAGAGCACGGCGAAGCCGGGGTCGACCGTGGTGAGGGCGGCCTCGACCATGCGCACGCAGTCGTCGTGGGAGAGCCACGTGGCCAGGTGCCGGGTGGTCTCCGGCTCCGCGAGGAAGGAGCCGATCCGACAGCTCACCGCGTCGAAGCCGTACCGGTCGGCGTACAGGCTCATCACGGCCTCGGCCGCGACCTTGCCCACGCCGTAGAAGGTGTCGGGTCGGGGCCGGGCGCCGGCCCGGAGCACGTCGCTGCGGGGGGTGCGACCGACGGCGTGGTTGGAGCCGCCGTAGACGAGGCGGCGGACGTCGTGCTCGACCATCGCGTCGAGCAGGGCGGCGGTGGTGACGACGTGCGAGGTGAGCGAGTCGAGCAGTCCGGCCTCGCCCGGGTGGCCGGCCATGTGCACGACCGCGTCGAGCTGCTGCTCGGCGAAGACGGCGGCGACGGCGTCGGGGTCGGCGCAGTCGATCAGGTGCCAGGCGCCGTCGAAGCCGTCCGGCGGCGGTACCCGGTCCAGGCCGACCACCTCGTGGCCGCGGTCGGTGAGACCGGGGGTGAGGACGCGGCCGATGCTGCCGGCGGCGCCGCTGAGGAGGACCCGCACCTCAGATCCTCGGCACGATCCGGGCGAGCAGGTCACCCATCCGCGAGGCGGCGGCGCGACCGGTCTCGAGGACCTCCGCGTGGTCGAGGGGCTCGCCGCTGATGCCGGCCGCCAGGTTGGTCACCAGGCTGATGCCGAGCACCTCCATGCCCGCCTCGCGGGCGGCGATCGCCTCGAGGGTGGTGCTCATGCCGACCAGCTGTCCGCCGATGGCGCGCACCATGCCGATCTCGGCGGGGGTCTCGTAGTGCGGCCCGGGGAACTGCACGTACACGCCCTCCTCGAGGGTCGCGTCGACCTCCCGGCACAGCGCACGCAGCCGGCGGGAGTAGAGGTCGGTGAGGTCGACGAAGTTCGCGCCGCTGATCGGGGAGCGACCGGTGAGGTTGATGTGGTCGCTGATCAGCACCGGGGTGCCCGGGGTCCAGCTCTCCACCAGCCCACCGCAGCCGTTGGTGAGCACGATCGTCGCGCACCCGGCGGCGGCCGCGGTGCGGACGCCGTGCACGACGGCGTCGACGCCCCGACCCTCGTAGTAGTGGGTGCGGCTGAGGAAGACCAGCAGGTTGCGCTCGCCGGCGCGCACCGAGCGGATCCGGCCGGAGTGCCCGGCGACCGCGGCGGCGGAGAAGCCGGGCAGGTCGGTGGTGTCGATCTCGGCGGTGGCCTCGCCGAGCGCGTCCACGGCCGGCAGCCAGCCGGAGCCGAGCACGAGGGCCACGTCGTGGTGCTCGACGCCGCTCAGCTCGGCGAGGCGGGTCGCGGCCAGCTGGGCCAGCTGCTGGGGGCTCTGCTCGGGGTGGCTCTGCTCGGGGTGGCTCACGGGGAGCGACTGTAGTGCGGTGCGGCCCGTGGTGCCGAGTCGACGCACGCACCCCGGGGGCCCTCGCCTAGGGTTCTCGCCCATGGAACGCCACCCCTTCGGAACCACCGGTCTGAGCGTCTCGCCCCTGGGCTTCGGGGCCGGGCACATCGGCCGGGACTGGCAGCAGCAGGCCGACGCGGACGCCGTGCTGGACGCGGTGCTGGACGCCGGGGTCACCTTCCTCGACACCGCGCGCGACTACGGGGCCTCCGAGCAGCGGCTCGGCGACTGGCTGGCCCGGCGCCGTCCCGACGTGGTGGTCTCGACCAAGGTGGGCTTCGACGTGCCCGGCCACCGCGACTGGAGCGCCGCCGCGGTCCGGATCGGGGTGGAGGAGGCGCTGCGCACCCTGCGGGTCGACGTCCTCGACGTGGTCTTCCTGCACTCCTGCTCGCTGGAGGAGCTGCAGCACGGCGAGGCGGTCGAGGCGCTGCTGGCCTGCCGCGACGAGGGCCTGGTCCGGGTCCCCGGCTACAGCGGGGAGAACGCCGAGCTGCAGTGGGCCGTCCAGGCCGGAGTCTTCGGGGCGCTGCAGACCTCGGTGAACCTCGCCGACCAGCACTCGCGGCGCGAGGTGCTGGGTGAGGCGGCTCGCCGCGGTCTCGGCGTCGTCGCCAAGCGGCCGCTCGCGAACGCTGCGTGGCGCCACGACGAGCGCCCGGTGGGCGTCTACGGCGAGTCGTACTGGGAGCGGCTGCACGACCTGGGTCTGCAGCCCGAGGTGGACGACTGGGCCGGCACCGCGTTGCGCTTCGCGGCCTACAGCCCCGGTGTCAGCACGGCGATCGTCGGCAGCGCCCGGCCCGAGAACATCGCGGCCGTGGCCGCCGCCGCGCGTCGCGGCCCGCTCCCGGCCACGGAGGTGGCCCGCTGGGAGGAGGCCTTCGCGCCGCACGCCGGTGAGTGGACGGGCGAGGTCTGAGCCCGACGCCGGCCAGGTCGGGCCGCGGCTACTGACCGATCGAGCGGCAGGGGCGTCGCCGCAGCGCAGCGACGTAGTCGTCGGGCGCGTCGGCGGCCTCGGCGGCGTCCGCCAGCACCCCGAGGTAGAGCGCGGAGGGCAGCCCTCCCTCGTAGGCGTCGAGCACGTAGGTCCAGACGACCAGCTCGCCGTTCATCGTCGCCACCCGCACCCTGGTCTTGCGGTAGAGCCCGGAGTCGGCGCCCTCCCAGCCGTCGAGGTCCTGCTCGTCCTCACGGGTGACGTCGTAGACCGCGACGAAGACCTGCTCGATGGGATCCTCGACGATCGTGCTCAGCGCGCCGTCCCAGCCGTGCTCCTCGCCACCGAAGGTGAGCCGCCAGCCGGTCAGCCAGCCCGTGGTCCGCAACGGGGAGTGGGGGCAGCGCCCGCCCATCCTGGCCGGATCGAGATTCGTCCCGTAGGCGGCGTAGAGCGTCACGCGGAGCAGATTAGTCCCTGCGTTGGTCGTGAGTGCGACCCAGTCATAGGCTGGCCCGCGTGACCCACTACAACGTTCTCGTTCTTGGTGCCGGCCCCGGTGGCTACGTGGCGGCGATCCGCGCGGCTCAGCTCGGCCAGTCCGCGGCCGTCATCGAGGAGAAGTACTGGGGAGGTGTGTGCCTCAACGTGGGGTGCATCCCCTCCAAGGCGCTGCTCAAGAACGCCGAGCTCGCCCACGTCCTGACCCACGAGAAGGACAAGTTCGGCATCGAGGGCGACGCGACGATGTCCTACGGCCCCACGCACAAGCGCAGCCGCCAGGTCTCCGCGGGCATCGTCAAGGGTGTCCACTTCCTGATGAAGAAGAACAAGATCACCGAGATCGACGGGTGGGGCACCCTGCTCGGCGCCCAGGACGGCAAGCAGGCCGTCGAGGTGAAGGACAAGGGTGGCAACACCAGCACCGTCACCTGCGACCACCTGATCATCGCCGCCGGCGCCCAGACCCGGCTGATCCCCGGCACGAGTCTCAGCGACAAGGTCGTCACCTACGAGGAGCAGATCCTCGACCCCGAGCTGCCCGGCTCGATCATCATCGCCGGCTCCGGCGCGATCGGCGTCGAGTTCGCCTACGTGATGAAGAACTTCGGCGTGGACGTCACGATCGTGGAGTTCCTCGACCGGATGGTCCCCACCGAGGACGCCGACGTCTCGAAGGAGCTGCTCAAGCAGTACAAGAAGCTCGGCGTGAAGGTGCTGCTCTCCACCAAGGTCGAGGGGATCGACGACAGCGGCGACAAGGCCCGTGTCACCGTCAGCAAGGACGGCAAGGAGGAGGTCCTCGAGGCCGACAAGGTCCTCCAGGCGATCGGCTTCTCGCCCCGCGTCGAGGGCTACGGCCTGGAGCAGGCCGGCGTCGAGCTCACCGAGCGCGGCGCGATCGCGGTCGACGGACGCGGCCGCACCAACGTCGAGAACGTCTACGCCATCGGGGACGTCACCGGCAAGATGATGCTGGCCCACGCCGCCGAGGCGATGGGCATCGTCGCCGCCGAGACGATCGCCGGGGCCGAGACCCAGGAGATCAACTTCGACATGATCCCCCGGGCGACGTACTGCCAGCCGCAGATCGGCTCGTTCGGCTACTCCGAGCAGCAGGCCCGGGACAAGGGGTACGACGTGAGGACCGCGACGTTCCCGTTCTCGGCCAACGGCAAGGCGCAGGGGCTCGGTGACACCGTCGGCTTCGTGAAGATCGTGGCCGACGCGGAGTTCAACGAGCTCCTCGGCGCCCACCTGATCGGCCCCGACGTGACCGAGCTGCTCCCGGCCCTCACGCTGGCCCAGCAGTGGGACCTGACCGCGGACGAGGTCGCGCGCAACATCTTCGCCCACCCGACGCTCGGCGAGTCGGTGAAGGAAGCCATCCACGGCATCGCCGGCCACATGATCAACTTCTGACCCGGTCGCGGCGACAGCGCGCGCGGCCGCTGGCCGAACGGCAGCGGGGTGGGCGCGCGAACGGCGAGGCCGGCAACCAAGGGACGTGAGCACGTGAACAGAGTCGTCATCATCGGGGGTGGCCCCGGCGGCTACGAGTCCGCGCTCGTCGCGGCCCAGCTCGGGGCCCAGGTCACCGTCGTGGACAGCGACGGGCTCGGTGGTTCCGCCGTCGTCACCGACTGCGTGCCCAGCAAGACGCTGATCGCGACCGCGGAGCTGATGGCCGACGTCGCCGACGCAGCCGAGCTCGGCGTCAGCTTCTCCGACCCCGAGGGCGACGCCGCGACCACCCTGCGCGTCGACCTGGGCCGGGTCAACCGGCGGGTCAAGCAGCTCGCGGCCGACCAGTCCGCGGACATCGGCCGCCGCCTGGCCAAGGAGGACGTGGAGGTCGTCGTCGGCCGGGGCCGCCTCGACGGCCCTGGCCGGGTCGTGGCCACCCTGGCCGACGGCAGCGAGCAGGTCCTCGAGGCCGACGCGATCCTGGTCGCCACCGGTGCCGCTCCGCGGGTCCTGCCTTCGGCCCAGCCGGACGGCGAGCGGATCCTCACCTGGGAGCAGGTCTACGACCTCGACGAGGCACCCGGCAAGCTGATCGTGGTCGGCTCCGGTGTCACCGGCGCGGAGTTCGCCAGCGCCTACCTCGCGCTCGGCATCGACGTCACCCTGGTCTCCTCGCGGGACCGGGTGCTGCCCGGTGAGGACGCCGACGCCTCCGCCGTGCTCGAGGAGGTCTCCACCCGGCGCGGGATGAAGGTGCTCTCGAAGTCGCGGATGGAGTCGGTCACCCGGGACGGCGACACCGTCACGGTGACGCTCACCGACGGGCGCACGGTCGAGGGCTCGCACTGCATCCTGGCGCTGGGCTCCATCCCCAAGACCGCCGATCTCGGGCTCGAGGAGGCAGGCGTCGTCCTCGACGACGGCGGCTTCGTCACGGTGGACCGGGTCTCGCGGACCTCGGCCCGCGGGGTGTACGCCGCCGGCGACTGCACCGGCGTCCTCATGCTCGCCTCGGTGGCGGCGATGCAGGGCCGGATCGCGATGTGGCACTTCCTCGGTGACACCGTGCACCCGCTGGACCTGAAGAAGGTCTCCTCCAACGTCTTCACCGCTCCGGAGATCGCCACCGTCGGCTGGTCGCAGGAGGCGGTGGACCGCGGCGAGATGCAGGCCGAGATGGTCTCGCTCCCGTTGTCGGGCAACGCGCGGGCCAAGATGCAGGGCGTGCGCGACGGCTTCGTGAAGCTGTTCTGCCGCCCGGGCACCGGCATCGTGGTCGGTGGTGTCGTCGTCGGTCCCCGGGCCAGCGAGCTGATCCACCCGGTCTCGATCGCGGTCGCCGAGTCGTTGACCGCCGACCAGCTCGCCCAGGCGTTCACGGTCTACCCATCGATGAGCGGCTCCGTGGCCGAGGCCGCACGGCGGCTGCACCACATCTGAGCGGGCGGGTGAGCCGGTAGGTCCGTTCGGCCGATGGCGCGGGCCCCCCCGGCGTGGTCGGATCGGGGCTCGCACGCCGACCGGGGGAGACCGCATGATGTTCCGCAGGACCGCACTGACGCTCGGGCTGGTGCTCGCCGCCGTCCTGGTGCCGGCGGGTGCCGCCTCGGCCGACCCACCGTGGCAGGTCCCCGACGACGCGACGATCACCATCGACGGGCTCGGCTTCGGTCACGGCCGCGGGCTCTCGCAGTACGGCGCGCTGGGTCGCGGCCGGGCGGGGCAGGCCTACGGCGGGATCGTCGACTTCTACTACCCCGGCACCACCTGGTCGAAGGCGGCGGGCAGCGTCCGTGTGCTCGTCAGCCAGGACACCACCACGGACGTCGTCGTGGACGCCCGCCCCCGGCTCACGGTCCGGGCCCTCGGCGCCCGGCGGGTCACCCTGCCGACGGCGCTGTCGGGACGCCGGGTGACCCGGTGGCGGATCCTGCCGGTCTCGGGCGGGCGCAGTGCGGTCGCGGCGCTCACCGACCGGTGGACGACCTGGACCGTGCTCGGCGGGGACGCCGAGTTCGCGGCCGGTGGCCGCCCGCTCACGCTGCGGACCCCCGCGGGCGCGGTGGCCTACCGCGGCGCGGTGCGCTCGGCGACGCCCTCCGGGCAGCCCGCCGAGCGCGACACGGTCAACGTGATCGGCTTCGACGGCTACCTCAGGGGCGTGCTGCCGCGCGAGGTCATCGCCTCGGTCTGGCCGGTCGAGACGCTACGGGCCCAGGCCGTGGCCGCCCGCACCTACGCCGCGTTCGAGCGCGCCCACGTGCCCGCCGGTCGCCACTACGACGTCTGCGACACGACGTCGTGCCAGGTGTACGGCGGCGCCGGCGCCGAGCATCCGCGCACCGACGAGGCGGTCGCCGCCACCGCGGGCGAGATCCTGACCAGCGGTGGCCAGCCGGCGTTCACCCAGTTCTCGGCCAGCAACGGGGGCTGGAGCGTGGCCGGCCCCACCACCCAGCCCTACCTGGTCGCCCGGGCGGACCCCTTCGACCACTACGACCCCGACGGCGTCGGCGGTGACGGCTGGCGCACCACGGTGACCTCGGCCGACGTGGAGAGGGCCTTCAACCTGACCAACCTCACCGGCCTCGCCGTGGAGACCCGGAACGGCCAGGGTCAGTGGGGTGGCCGGGCCGTGAGCGTGCGGCTGACCAGCTCGACCGGCTGGACGGGGACCGTCAGCGGGGACAGCTTCCGCCGCAGCCTCGGGCTGCGCTCGACGTACTTCACCCTGGCGGACGTCGCCGCCCGCTGAGGGGCGGCCGCCGGGCCGCTGGTGGCTCGCGCCGGCGTCACCGTCGAAGGCGCCCCGGGTCGTCAACGCCCCTCAGCCGTCGTCGAACAGGGCACCCGTCGGTTGCCTCAGCGCACCAGCCGGACCTCACCGCCGCGACGGCCGGCAGTGCTACCGGTGCCAGCCAGCCCACCTCCCGCTGCTGTCGCCGGGACTCGTCGGCGCCGAGAATTACAGATTCGTAGTTCATCCACTCCGATTGCACGACCCGTGGGGCACGTGGTGCGATGACCTGTCCCCACCCGTCACAGCCGTCACTCGCCTTCCTCCGGAGCCTTCCTGATGCGTCTCGCCCTGCCCTCCGTCCGTCGTCGCAGCCGGATCCTGGGTCTGGTGACCACGGCCGCGCTGGTGCTGGTGGCGGCGCCGGCCCACTCGGCCGAGAACTCCTGGACGGTGCCGAGCCGGGCCACGCTCACCATCAAGGGGCACGGCTACGGGCACGGCCACGGCATGTCGCAGTTCGGCGCGGAGGGCGCCGCCCGCCAGGGGCTCGGCTACCGCAGGATCATCGGCTTCTACTACCCGCACACGTCGTGGGGCACCGCCGGCGGGCGCGTGCGCGTGCTGATCAGTGCCGACACCACCGACGACCTCGTCGTCGAGGCCCGCTCCCGGCTCACGCTGCGTGACACGGGGACCCGGGGTCGCACCCGGCTGCCCGACAACGGCGCCATCCGCTGGCGGGTAACCCGCGGGCGGGGCGACGTCAACCGCGTCGCCTACCTGACCAACCGGTGGCACGGCTTCGCGTCCTTGCGGGGGGAGGGCGAGTTCTACGCCCGTGGCAACCCGATCACGCTCGTCACCCCGGCGGGCACCCGGGCCTACCGGGGCAAGCTGCGCGCGGCCGCACCGTCCCGCGGTGCCGTCGCCCGCGACACCGTGAACACGGTGGGCTTCGAGAGCTACCTCAAGGGCGTGGTGCCGCTCGAGATCCCGGCGCTGTGGCGCCCGGCGGCGGTGCGGTCGCAGGCCGTCGCCGCGCGGACCTACGCCGCCTACGAGCGCGCCCACCCGCGAGCCGCCCACTACCAGGTCTGCGACACGACGTCGTGCCAGGTGTACGGCGGCTACTCAGCCGAGCACCCCGCCGCCAACGCCGCCGTGGAGGCGACGAGCCGGGAGGTCCGGCTCTCCGGGGGCCGGCCGGCCTTCACGCAGTTCTCCTCCAGCTCCGGCGGCTGGACGTCGGCCGGCTCGTTCAGCTACCTGCCGGCCAAGCGCGACCCCTACGACGGGTGGTCCGGCAACCCCGTGCACAGCTGGTCGGTGCAGGTGACCGACACCCGCCTCGAGGACGCCTGGCCGCGGATCGGCAACCTCAGCCGGATCAGGACCACGCGCGACGGCAACGGTGACTGGGGCGGCCGGGTCCGCTCGGTGACGCTGATCGGGTCACGGGGCCGGGTGGAGGTCTCCGGCGACACCTTCCGCTCGGTGCTCGGCCTGCGCTCGACCTGGGTCACCTTCCGGGTCGCCCGCCGGGCCTGAGCCGCACGCCGAACCGCGACGGGTCGGCGTCCTCACGCGTGAAGAGGCGACGGGTCGGCGTCGTACGGCGTGAAGAGGCGACGGGTCGGCGTCGTACGGCGTGAACAGGCGACGGGTCGGCGGACCGGGTCAGGTGAGCACCAGGACCAGGTCGCCGCCCTCGACCGACTGCGGCCCGGAGATGGCGATCCGCTCCACCGTGCCGGCGACCGGCGCGGTGATCGAGGCCTCCATCTTCATGGCCTCGATCGTCGCGACGGTGTCGCCGGCCGCGACGCTGGCGCCCTTCTCCACCACGACGCTCACCACGCCCTGGAACGGGGCGGCGACCTGGCCGGGCGTCGAGGGGTCGGCCTTCTCGGCCACCGCCACGTCGGAGGAGACCCCCCGGTCGCGGATGCTGATCGGGCGGAGCTGGCCGTTGATCGTCGCCATCACCGTGCGGAAGCCGCGCTCGTCGGGGTCGCTGACGGCCTGCAGGCCCATGATCAGCCGCTTGCCCTCCGCGATCTCGACCTCGTGCTCCTCGCCCTGTCGCAGGCCGTAGAGGTAGTCCAGGGTCGCCAGCACCGACACGTCGCCGTACCGCTCGCGTGACTCCAGGAACTCCTTGGTCGGGCCCGGGAAGAGCAGCTCGTTCAGCGTCGCGCGCGGGTGCAGGCGCAGGGCCTCGCGCTGCTCGTCGCTGAGCTCCGCGGAGGGCGCCTTCCAGGTGCGCCCGGCCAGTGCCTTGGTGCGGAACGGCTCCGGCCAGCCGCCGGGCGGGTCGCCCAGCTCGCCGTTGAGGAAGCCGATCACCGAGTCGGGGATGTCGTAGGAGCCCGGGTCCTCGGCGAACTCGGACGGGTCGGCACCGAGGCCGACCAGGGCGAGGGCGAGGTCACCGACGACCTTCGAGGACGGCGTCACCTTGACCACGTTGCCGAGGATGGTGTTCGCCGCGGCGTACATGTCCTCGATCTGCTCGAACTTCTCGCCCAGGCCGAGCGCGATCGCCTGCTGACGCAGGTTGGAGAGCTGGCCGCCGGGGATCTCGTGGGTGTAGACGCGCCCGGTCGGCGACGGCAGCCCGGACTCGAACGGCGCGTAGACCCGGCGGGTGGCCTCCCAGTACGGCTCCAGCGCGCAGACGGCGGCCAGCGACAGCCCCGTCTCGCGCGCGGAGTGGTCGGTCGCGGAGACCAGCGCGGAGAGCGGCGGCTGGGAGGTGGTGCCGGCCATCGACGCGGTCGCGGCGTCCACGGCGTCCACGCCGGCCTCGATGGCCGCCACCAGCGTGGCCAGCTGGCCCCCGGGGGTGTCGTGGGTGTGCAGGTGGACCGGGAGGTCGAAGCGCTCGCGCAGCGCCGTGACCAGGGTCCGCGCCGCCGGGGCGCGCAGCAGCCCGGCCATGTCCTTGATGGCGAGGACGTGCGCGCCGGCGTCGACGATCCGCTGGGCCAGCTCGAGGTAGTAGTCGAGCGTGTAGAGCCGCTCCTCCGGGTCGGACAGGTCGCCGGTGTAGCACAGCGCCACCTCGGCGACGGCCGTGCCGGTCGCGCGCACCGCCTCGATGGCCGGCCGCATCTGCTCGACGTCGTTGAGGGCGTCGAAGATCCGGAAGACGTCGATGCCGGTCGCGGCCGCCTCCTGGACGAAGGCGTTCGTCACCTCGGTGGGGTACGGCGTGTAGCCGACCGTGTTGCGCCCGCGCAGCAGCATCTGCAGGCAGACGTTGGGCACGGCCTGGCGCAGGGCGGCCAGCCGCTCCCACGGGTCCTCGGCGAGGAAGCGCAGCGCCACGTCGTACGTCGCACCGCCCCACGCCTCGAGCGACCACAGCTCGGGCGTGGTGCGCGCGACGTGTCCGGCCACGGCCAGCAGGTCCTTGGTGCGCACCCGGGTCGCGAGCAGCGACTGGTGGGCGTCGCGGAACGTCGTGTCGGTCACCGCGACCCGGTCCTGGGCCCGCAGCCGGCGGGCGAACTCCTCGGGCCCGACCTCGAGCAGCAGCTGACGGGTCCCGTCCGGTGCCGGCACGTCGAGGTTGGTCGGCGGCAGCTTGGTCGCGGGGTCGACGCTCACCGGGGCGGGCCCGTGGGGCTGGTTGACGGTGACGTCGGCGAGGTAGGTGAGCAGCTTGCTGCCGCGGTCGCCCTTGCCCCGCGAGGTCATCAGCTGCGGGTGGGTCTCGATGAACGAGGTGGTGATGTGGCCGCTCGCGAAGTCGGGGTCCTCGAGCAGCGCCTGGAGGAACGCGATGTTGGTGGAGACGCCCCGGATGCGGAACTCCGCGACCGCGCGGCGCGACTTCTCGACGGCCTTCTCGAACGTCCGGCCCCGGCAGGTGAGCTTGGCCAGCATCGAGTCGAAGTGCCCGGAGACCTCCGCGCCGGTGTAGACGGTGCCTCCGTCGACGCGGACGCCGGAGCCGCCGGGGGAGCGGTAGGTCGTGATCTTGCCGGTGTCCGGGCGGAACCCGTTCGCGGGGTCCTCGGTGGTGATCCGGCACTGCAGGGCGGCGCCGCGCAGCACCACGTTCTCCTGGGAGAGGCCGAGGTCCGCGAGGGTCTCCCCGGAGGCGATCCGCAGCTGTGACTGCACGAGGTCGACGTCGGTGACCTCCTCGGTCACCGTGTGCTCGACCTGGATGCGCGGGTTCATCTCGATGAAGACGTAGCGGCCTGCGGGGTCGAGCAGGAACTCCACGGTGCCGGCGTTGCGGTAGCCGATCTCCCGGGCGAAGCGGACGGCGTCCGCGCACATCCGCTCGCGGATCTCGGGGTCGAGGTTCGGCGCGGGCGCGATCTCCACGACCTTCTGGTGGCGGCGCTGGACCGAGCAGTCGCGCTCGTAGAGGTGGATGGTGCCCCCCTCCTCGCCGGTGGCGTCGGCGAGGATCTGGACCTCGATGTGACGGGGGTCGACCACGGCCTGCTCGATGAAGACGGTCGGGTCGCCGAAGGCGCCCTCGCCCTCGCGCATGCAGGTTTCGACGGCCTCGCGCAGGTCCTTCGGGTCGTCGACGCGGCGCATCCCGCGCCCCCCGCCACCGGCCACGGCCTTGACGAAGAGCGGGTAGGGGATGTCGCTGGCCTCGACGGCGGCGATCAGCTCGTCGGCGCTGGTCGAGGGCTCCACCGAGGCCAGCACGGGGACGCCCGCCTTCTTGGCGGCCGCGATCGCCCGGGCCTTGTTGCCGGTCAACGTGAGCACGTCGGCGGTGGGCCCGATGAAGGTGATGCCCGCGTTCGCGCAGGCCTCGGCCAGCGCCGGGTTCTCCGAGAGGAAGCCGTAGCCGGGGTAGACGGCGTCGGCGCCGGCCTTCACCGCGACGGCGACGATGGCGTCGGGGTCGAGATAGGCGCGCACGGGGTGTCCGCGCTCGCCGATCTCGTAGGCCTCGTCGGCCTTCAGCCGGTGCTCGGACCACCGGTCCTCGTAGGGGAAGACCGCCACCGTGCGGGCGCCGACCTCGTACGCCGCACGGAAGGCCCGGATCGCGATCTCGCCGCGGTTGGCCACGAGCACCTTGGTGAACATGGCGCCCACGCTATAAGCACCGGGGCCCTGCGTGGGGGCCCGACCTCGGATCGAGACGGCGGGTTGACAACGACGCCCGGCCCGGCCGTCGCTGTCGTCGGCCGCGCGGCCCCGTGTCGGGGGTCCGGCTCAGGTGCTGAAGGGGTCCAGCAGCCCGGGGGTGGCCCGGCGGGCCAGGTCCACCGCGTCGGCCTCGGGGACGTCGAGCACCGTGACGCGCTGGCGCCCGCCGGCGGTGGTGGCCACCAGGGAGGTCAGGCCCGCGCGACGCTGGAACCAGGTGGCTCGCAGCGTCCAGCCGATCACGCTGTCGGTGGCCAGTACCTCGCGGCGACGGTCCACGCTGCCCGAGGACGCCACCAGGTGGTCGTGGGTCAGCGCATGGCCCAGGCCGCGCACCCGGTCGGCGGCCAGCGCGGCGGCCGCGAGCGGCAGGCCGGCGGCCGGTGCCAGGAGCCACGTCGGCGCCTGCGCCAGTGCCACGAGCAGCACCAGCCCGGCGGCGAGCACGAGCGCCGGGGCGAGCGCCCGGGTCCAGCGGCGGGTGCGTGCCCGGGGCCCGTGGCCGGTGAGGGGGACGTCGACGGGCGCGGCCTGGCCGAGCACCTCCCGGGCGGTGCCGCGGACGGCGGCCACCGGGGCCGGCGGCACCAGCACCGAGCTGCCCTGCTGGCGGTCGAGCCCGGTGACGATCGCGGAGAGCCGGGCCCCGCCGGTCAGGCGCAGCCCGAGCGGCTCGGCGAGGCTCACCCCACCGACGCGCTCCTCGTCCAGGGTGGTCTCGCGGGTCGTGAGCAGCCCTCGACTCAGGTGCCAGGAGCCCGGCGACCGGGTCAGGGTGAAGCCCCAGTTCGCGACCACGTACCCGACCATGGACAGCGCGGAGACGGCGACGGCGAGCGCCACGAGGCTCAGCGGCACGCCCAGCCACCACGGGACCCCGGTGGCGCCGTCGACGACCCGACCGGGGCGCAGCCGGTCGGGCCAGCCGAGGGCCTCGAGCAGCTGGCTGCCGACGCCGAGCACGCCCGCGGCGATCACCAGGCCCGAGCTGGTCAGCGGCGCGAACCGGACCCACGAGGGGTCGAGGCGCATCACGACCCGCTCCTGCGACTCGTCGTCGGCCAGGTCGGCCTCGGTGGGCAGGGCGTGCAGCAGCTCCTCGCGCAGCCGGCGGGCGCGGGCCACCGGGAGGCCGTCGAGGTCGAGCGCGTCGTCCTCGTCGGTGGACGCCGTCCCGGTGCCCACCCGGACCGTGGTCAGCCCGAGCAGCCGGTGGGTGGGGGAGGCGGTGAGGTCGACGGTGCGGACCCGGCCGAGCGGGGTGGAGAGCACGTGCCGGTTCAGCAGGCCGCGGCGCAGCTCGACCCGGCCGGAGGCGATCCGGAAGCTCGTGGTCACGTAGCGCAGCAGCCCGAGCACGATGGGGATCGCGATGCCCAGCGTCTGCCACCAGCGGCCGCCGTCGGTGGCCGTGCCGGCCACGACGACGCCGATCAGCACCGGCAGGAAGCGGACCACCTCGCGCACCGGGTGCACCAGCATCATCCGCGGGTCGAGCCGCTGCCAGTGCTCGTCGCGAGCCAGCTCGCTCATCGCCGGGGGCTCACGTCGCGTCGCCCTCGACGGCGTCGGCGCGCAGGGTCAGCTCGTCGACGAGCTCGCGGGCCCGGACCCGGTCGAGACCGGCGATCTCGAGCGCGCCGGCGGCGGAGGCGGTGGTGACGGTGACCGAGGCGAGGCCGAAGAGCCGGGCCACCGCCCCCTCGACGTGGTCGACGGTCTGGATCCGGGACATCGGCGCGATCCGGCGCTCGCGGGCCCACCACCCGGTCTGGGTGTAGACCGTGGTCTCGGTGAGCTCCCAGCGGTGCACGGCGTAGCGCCACTGGGGCACGACCGCAGCGTAGGCCGCCACGGCGGCACCGAGCAGGACGAAGCCCCACCAGGGCACGTCGACGAGGCCGAGGACAGGACCGGCCGCGACGACCAGCCCCACCAGGACCAGACCGCGCACCAGCGCCCCGACCAGCCACATGCCCCGCGCCCGCGGGCTGACGCGCTCGCGAGGCTCGCGCAGGCCCGGGGCGCTCATCAGTCCTTGAGCTCGCAGATGACCGCGCCGTTGGTGACGGTTGCCCCGACCTCGGCGCTCAGGCCGGTGACGGTGCCGGCCTTGTGGGCCTTGAGCGGCTGCTCCATCTTCATCGCCTCGAGGACGACCACGACGTCGCCCTCGGCGACCTCCTGGCCCTCCTCGACGGCGATCTTCACGATGGTGCCCTGCATGGGGCTGGTCACGGCGTCGCCGCTGGCGGCGGCCCCGGTCCTCCTGCCCTGGCTGCGCCTGGGCGTCCTCGCGCCACCGGCCGGGGCGGCGAGGCCGCCCGGTCCGGCGAGGCCGGCGGGCAGGACCACCTCGAGCCGCTTCCCGCCGACCTCGACGACGACCGTGCGGCGCTCGCCGGGCTCGTCCGCCTCGGCGTTCCCACCGGAGTAGGGCTCGATCTGGTTGTCGAAGTCGGTCTCGATCCAGCTGGTGTAGACGCTGAACGTCGTGCCGTCGCCGATGTAGGCCGGGTCGTCGACCACCGCGGCGTGGAAGGGGATCACGGTCGGCATGCCGTCGACCACGAACTCGGCCAGTGCCCGGCGCGAGCGCTCCAGGGCCTGGGTGCGGTCGCGGCCGGTGATGACGAGCTTGGCGATGAGGGAGTCGAAGGAGCCGGGGATGGTCTCGCCGGCGACGTACCCGCCGTCGAGGCGGACGCCGGGGCCGCTGGGCGGGGCCCAGGCGGTGAGGGTGCCGGGAGCCGGCATGAAGTTGCGCCCGCCGTCCTCGGCGTTGATGCGGAACTCGATGGAGTGGCCGCGGACCTCCGGGTCGTCGTAGCCGATCTCCTCGCCGGCTGCGATGCGGAACATCTCGCGGACCAGGTCGATCCCGGTCACCTCCTCGGAGACGCAGTGCTCCACCTGGAGGCGGGTGTTGACCTCGAGGAAGGAGATGGTGCCGTCCTGGCCGACGAGGAACTCACAGGTGCCGGCGCCGACGTAGCCGGCCTCGCGCAGGATCGCCTTGGAGGAGTCGTAGAGGGTGGTCACCTGCTCGGGGGTGAGGAACGGTGCGGGCGCCTCCTCGACGAGCTTCTGGTGGCGGCGCTGCAGGGAGCAGTCGCGGGTGGAGATGACCACGACGTTGCCGTGCTGGTCGGCCAGGCACTGGGTCTCGACGTGGCGCGGCTGGTCGAGGTAGCGCTCGACGAAGCACTCGCCGCGGCCGAACGCGGTGACGGCCTCGCGGACGGCGGAGTCGAAGAGCTCGGCGACCTCCTCCATCCGGCGGGCGACCTTGAGCCCGCGACCGCCGCCGCCGAAGGCGGCCTTGATCGCGATCGGCAGGCCGAACTCCTCGGCGAACTTCACGACCTCGTCGGCGTTCTCGACGGGGTCCTGGGTGCCGGGCACCAGGGGGGCGCCGACCCGCTCGGCGATGTGGCGGGCCCTGACCTTGTCGCCGAGGTTCTCGATCGCGGACGGCGGGGGGCCGATCCAGACGAGTCCGGCGTCGAGGACGGCCTGGGCGAAGCCGGCGTTCTCGGCGAGGAAGCCGTAGCCGGGGTGCACGGAGTCGGCGCCGGCGTCGGCGGCGATCTGGATGATCTTGGCGATGTCGAGGTAGGTCTCGGCCGGGGTGGCGCCGTTCAGGGCGTGGGCCTCGTCGGCGAGCCGGACGAACTGCGCGTCGCGGTCGGGGTCGGCGTAGACGGCCACGCTCGCGATCCCGGCGTCCTTGCAGGCGCGGATGACGCGCACCGCGATCTCGCCACGGTTGGCGATCAGGACCTTCTGCAGTGGCTTGGTGTCCGGCACGTGTGCTCCTGGGCTCGGGCGGTATGTCCGCTGGGCAGGCTATCGCCTGCCCGGCGAGCCGGGTCGCGAGGTCTCCCCGCCTCGACGTGCGGCCGCCCGGATCCACCGGGCGAGCGCGCGCAGGGCCGACCGGGTCGCGGCCGCGTAGGCGATGCCGACGGCCAGGGAGAGTCCGGTGGCCAGCCACGGGTGCTCCCACTCGAGGTGGGGGTAGACCTGCCAGTGGGTCAGGTAGATCGCCAGCGACGCTCCCGCCAGGGTGGCGCACGCGGCGGCCGGCCAGCGCGGCAGCCGCACCGTGGGGACCACTGTGAGCAGTCCGAGCCCGGCCAGGACCAGGAGCTCGCGCTGCAGGTCGCCGAAGAAGCCGACGCACCCGACGCCGGCGAGCACCAGGAGCAGGAGGCGTCGAGGCGTGGTCGTGGCGCGCGCGGCGGCCCAGCCGACCGCGACCAACCACAGGACCGGCCCCGGCGTGTAGCGCTCGGTGGGGCCGGCCTCGATGCCGGTCCACGCGAAGCGGAGCACCAGCGCGGCGAGCACCAGCCCCAGCGCGAAGGCGTACGGCGCCCGGCGCTCGAGGCGGTCGACCGCGGGCACGGCCATCAGGGCCGCGGTCCCCAGGCAGGCCCAGACGAGCGCCTCCAGGAACCAGAACTGCCAGTCCAGGGTCCAGGTGTCGCTGCCCAGCAGCCCGTTGAGGAAGAGGGCGGTCCTCAGGTCGTACATGCCCGTGACGAGACCGGCGACGCCGATGAAGAGGGCACTCGGCACTGCGACCCGCCCGACCGCGGCCAGGATGTGGCGCACCCGCTGGCGCCGCGGCAGCGCGGCGAGCTGGAAGCGGGCCAGGTTGAAGCCCGCGACGGCGAGCAGGACGTGGGCGCCGCCCGCGACGGTGAGCAGGTTCGCGTGGGTGCCGACCACCAGGACGATGGCCAGCGCCCGCAGCACGACGCCGGTGTCGACCGGTCGCCCGCGGGGCCGGCCCAGGAGTCGGCCCAGGAGTCGGCCCAGGGTTCGGTCGGGGAGTCGGCCGGGGGGTCGGGGGACGGGATGGTGCGGGGGGTGGGGCCGGGCGGCCCGGGCCAGGGCGGTCGCGCCGAGGGTGTGCCAACCAGCCGGGAGGTCGCCCAGCAGGGAGGTCAGCCGGGTCGACAGCTCGACGTAGGACAACGAGTCGCCCCCGAGGCCGACGAAGCTGCTGTGCGGGCCGGCGTCGGGTCTGCCCAGGACGAGGGCGAGCTCGTCGCGCACCGCGGTCGCGGTGACGGGCCCCCCGGACGACCCGGGCCGCGGCTCGTCGGAACGGGCCGACCGGGCGGCGAGCAGGCGGGCCTGGGTCTCGAGGGCGGCGTGGTCGGGCTTGCCGGTGGCCGTGCGGGGCAGCCGGTCGAGCACGCCGACCCGGACGGCCCCGGTGGGCAGGCCGCACCGGTCGACGACCCGCTCGTGCAGGCGGGTGGCGCCGCGGGGGTCGGTGGTGAAGACGTGCAGCACCTCGTCGACGACGACGCAGCGCACCGGCGTCCGGGGCGTGGCGGTGCACCGCTCCACCCGGTCGAGGTCGAGGCGCAGCCCGAACACCTTGGCGTGCCGGCTGAGGCGCCCGACGATCTCGTAGATCCCGTCGACGCAGCGGGCCAGGTCGCCGGTGCGCAGCTCGTCCAGGGTCGCGCCCAGCGCCAGGTCGACCGGCCCCTCGGCGTAGCCCATCATCACGTTGGGGCCGGTGTAGACGAGCTCGCCGGTGCCGGGCCCGGGGCTCTGCTCGAGCGGCTCGATGCGCAGGGAGCCGCCGGGGACCGGGACGCCGATCGCCTCGGGCCGGCTCACGGCCAGCGCGGGGGGCAGGCAGGCCATCCGCGCGGTGGCCTCGGTCTGGCCGTACATGACGACGAGCTCCCAGCCGCGCTGCCGGCCGAGCTCGGCGTAGTGGCGCACCCGCGCGGGCGCCAGCCGGCCCCCGGCCTGGGTCACGCGGCGCAGGGTCGGCAGCTCGCGGTGCTCGAAGCCGGACCGGTCGAGCAGGTCGAAGGTGTAGGGCACCCCGGCGAGGGAGGTGGCGCCGGTGGCGGCGAACAGCTCCCAGAAGCACTCGTCGACGACCGAGTCTGCGCTCAGCACGACGCCGGCGCCGACGGCGAGGTGGCTGTTCACCACGGAGAGGCCGTAGCAGTAGTGCATCGGCAGCGAGGTCATCGCCCGGTCGTCGCCGGTGAGGTGGAGCGCGCTCGCGATGCTGAGCGCGTTGCTGCGCAGGTTCTCGTGGGAGAGGCGCACCAGCTTGGGGGAGCCGGTGGAGCCGGACGTGCTGAGCAGCAGGGCCAGGTCGGGGTGCAGGTCGTGGGCGGTGCCGTCGCGTCGTTCGCTCGCCGTCCAGCCGGTCGGCCCGGCGCCGAGCAGGACGTCGGGGTCGTAGGCCGCGACGATCTCCTCGCGCTGGTCGGGGCGGCCGTCCGGGACGAGCAGGGCGACGTGACCGTGCTGGATCGCCGCGAGGTAGGCGACCAGCGACTCGATCCGGTTCGAGCCCTCGACGAGCACGAGGCGCCGGGTGCTGCCGAGCAGGTCGTGGGCGAGGTCGCCGACCCGCTGGGACAGCTCGGCGTAGCTGACGGTGCCGCCCGGGGTCCGCACGGCGACCCGTCGTCCGGGTGTCGCCAGGTCGAGGACCGGGCGGGGGACGGCGCGTGGCGGCGCGCTGAGGAGCGGAGGCACCTGGCGAGCCTAACTTAGGTGAGGCTTGCCTTACCAGCCCCGGCGGGAAGGTCGGGGTCGGCGGGCGTGGAGAAGGCGACCACTCGTCCGGAGATGCCTGCCTTGACCGTCGCGCCGACGCCGGGGGAGTCCAGGCCGGGCACCCGAGCCACCAGGGCCGGCCCGGCCGGCAGGACCAGGAGCCGCACAGCCGCGTCGTGGCCGTAGAAGCTGATCTCCTCGATCCGCGCCTCGACCGAGGGCAGGGAGCCGTCGATGCGGATCTGTTCCGGGCGGAGGAGCACCTGCGCCGGGCCGTCCGGGCACGGCCCGACGACCGGGGCCCGGCCGAGCGCGCAGGTGGCGACGCCGTCCACCACGTGAGCCGGCAGCACGGCCGCGCCGCCCACGAAGCGGGCCACCTCCGGATCGACGGGGTTGCGGTAGAGGTCGCGCGGCCCAGCCGCCTGCACCAGGCTCCCGGCGCGCATCACCGCGACCTGGTCGGCCAGCGACAGGGCCTCGTCCTGGTCGTGGGTGACCAGCACCGCGGTCGCCCCCGAGGCGCGCAGCGCTCGGACGACCGCACGACCGGTGCTGGCCCGCAGCGAGGCGTCGAGCGACGAGAACGGCTCGTCGAGCAGGACCACCGTCGGGTGCGGGGCCAGGGCGCGGGCGAGGGCGACCCGCTGCTGCTGGCCGCCGGAGAGCTCGTGCGGGTGGCGGGAGGCGTAAGCCGCCGGCAGCTCGACGAGGTCGAGCATCTCGGTGACCCGGCTGGAGCGGCGTCGGGCCCGGGGGAGCCCGAAGGCGATGTTGGCGGCCACGTCGAGGTGCGGGAAGAGCGCGCCCTCCTGCGGCACGTAGCCGACCCGTCGGGCCTGCGGCGGCACCGCGCGGCCCGCCCCGGCCACGACGCGGTCGCCGAACCGGATCGTCCCGGCGTCGGGCTCGATGAAGCCGGCGATCATCCGCAGCAGGGTGGTCTTCCCGCACCCGGACGGGCCGAGGACGGCCGTGATGGAGGTCGGAGCCACGTCGAGGTGGACGTCGTCGACGGCGACGACGCCGCCGAACGACTTGGTCACGCCGTCGAGGAGCAGGCTGCTCATGCGTCGATCCTTCCGCGGGGGGTGCCGAGGCTGGCGTGGCGGCCCAGCAGGAGCGTGGCCGGGATCGAGATCAGCACCATCAGCAGGGCGTACGGCGCGGCGGCGCCGTAGGAGACCGACGAGGAGGCCGACCAGAACCTCGTGGCCAGCGTGGCGGTGTCGATCGGGGCGAGCATCAGTGTGGCGGTCAGCTCGGTCGCGACCGCCAGGAACACCAGCGCCGCGCCCGCGCCCAGGCCGGGGGCGATGATCGGCAGGGTCACCCGCCGGGCCGTCGCCACGGGCCCGGTGCCCAGGCTGTGCGCCACGTCGTCCAGCACGACCGGCGCCTGCTCCAGCGCCGCCCGCACGCTCACCACCGCGCGCGGCAGGAACATGATGGCGTAGGCGACCAGCAGCAGCGCGTAGGTCTGGTACGCCGGCTGCACGACCCGGATCGACACCGTCACCAGGGCCAGCGCGACGACGATCCCGGGCAGCGCGTTCGCGACGTACGTGCTCCGCTCGACCATGGTGCTGGCGCGGGTGCGGTAGCGCACCGCGAGCCAGGCGACCGGGAGCGCGAGCAGCACGGTCAGCCCGGCGGCGGCCGCGCCCAGGCCGAGGCTGGTGCCCGCGGCGGTGAGCAGCTCGGTGACCGGGAACGCCGTCGACGACCCCACCCGCAGCCAGTGGACGAGGCTGTAGGCGGGCACCCCCACCGCGAGCGCGACCACGGCGGCGAGCAGGAGCCCCGTCGGCCACCGCAGCGCGCCGAGCCGCTGCCGCTCGACGGGGCGGGCGGCGCCGTGGGAGACCCGGGCGTAGCGACGGTGCCCGCGCAGCCGGAGCTCGGCGGTGAGCAGCAGCACGCAGAAGACCACCAGGACCCCGGCGATCATGTTGGCGGCGGCTCCGTTGAACGACGAGCGGTACTGGTCGTAGATCGCGGTGGTGAAGGTCGGGTAGCGCAGCATCTGCAACGCCCCGAACTCCGCCAGCAGGTGCAGGGCGACCAGCAGGCCGCCCCCGAGCATCGCCGGCCGGAGCTGGGGCAGGACCACCCGGACGAAAGCCCGCCGGCGCGAGTGGTCGAGCGAGTACGCGGTCTCCTCGAGCGCGGGGTCGAGGCCGCGCAGGGTGGCCACCACGGGCAGGTAGACCAGCGGGTAGTACGAGAGCGTCACGATCAGCACCGCCCCGAAGTAGCCCTGCACGTCACGGGTCAACGAGATCCAGCTGAAGCTGTTCACGAAGGCCGGCACGGCGAGGGGGGCCACCAGGAGGCCGTGCCACAGGCCGCGCCACGGCAGGTCGGTCCGCTCCACGACCCAGGCGCAGCCGACCCCGAGCAGGAGGCTCGCGGCGACGCAGCCGGCGACGAGGCGCACGGTGTTCCAGATCAGCTCGCCGATCCGCGGACGCACCAGCAGGTCCCACGCCTCGGCCGGGCCGATGATCACCGTGTAGACGGCGACGAAGCCGAACGGGACCAGGGCCAGCAGGGCCACGAGGGCCCCCAGCAGCAGCAGCACGGGTGGCGTGGGCCGGGTCGGCCGGTCCGGCCGATCCCTGCGCGCCTCCGGGTCGCGGGCGAGGAGTGCTGGCCGGCTCAGAGCAGCCCCGCGTCCTGCATCATCTCGATCACCGGCTCGCTGTTGAGCGTCGAGACGTCGATGCGCGGGGGCTCGAGCTCGGCGAGCGGCTTGACCGAGGGGTCCAGGCCCACGTCGGGGTTGAGCGGGTACTCCAGGGCGTAGGAGTCGGCGATCGCCTGCTGGCCCCGGGTGCTGGCCAGGAACGCCACGAACGCCTGCGCGTCGTCCTGGTGGTCGCTGGAGGCCAGCACACCGGCGCCGGAGACGCTGATGAAGGCTCCCGGGTCCTGGTTGCCGAAGAAGTACAGCTCGGTCTGGTCGCTGGACTCGCCGGACTCCAGCTGGTCGCGGTACCAGTAGTAGTGGTACGCGATGCCGGCCTCGACCTCACCGGCGTTCACCGACTCGAGGACGACGTTGTTGCCGTCGTACACCGTGCCGTTCTCGGCCAGCCCCTCCAGCCACTCCCGGGTGGCCCGCTCGCCCTCGAGCTCGAGGACGGCACTCACGATGGCCTGGAAGTCGGCGCCGGTGGGCGAGAAGCCGACGCGGCCCTTCCACTCCGGCTCGGCGAAGTCGAGGATCGATTCCGGCATCTGCGCGGCGCTGAGCGCAGCGGTGTTGAACATGGCCACGGTGGAGCGGCCCATGAAACCCATCCAGTGCCGGTCGGCCGGGACGAACTGGGCCGCGACCAGCTCGGTGGTGTCCCGGTCGACCTCGGTGAGGAGGCCGGCCCGGTCGACGAGCGACATCGCGGGGGAGTTCTCGGTCAGGAAGACGTCGGCAGGGGAGGCCTCGCCCTCCTGGACGATCTGGTTGGCGAGCTCGAGGTCGCTGCCGCTTCGCAGCCTCACCCGGATGCCGGTCTGGTCCTCGAAGATCGGCGCGACCTGCGCGAGCAGCTCCTCGTGCTGGGCGTTGTAGACGGTGAGGGAGGGCCCGTCGTCGGCTCCGCAGGCGCCCAGCAGGGCGGTGCCCAGGACGGCGGCGGCGAGGCTCGCCAGCGGACGCTTCGACACGGTCATCTCCATCCTGCTCGCGGTTAGGTTCGCCTTACCTTATCTGCTCGTGACCTCGGCCGCGCGAGAGCCCTCGCGCCCGGTTCGCGATCCCGGGTCCGCGGTGGTTAACAAACGCTAACCGGTGCGGCTAGCATGGTGCCATGACCTACGAGCTGAGCCGCGAGCACGAAGAGTTCCGTCGCAGCGTCCGCGAGTTCGCGGAGGCGGAGATCGCGCCGCACGCGGCCCGCTGGGACCGCGAGCACCACTTCCCGATCGACGTGGTCCAGAAGATGGGCAGGCTCGGGCTGTTCGGTCTCACCGCGCCCGAGGAGTACGGCGGCGCCGGCGAGGACGGGGACTTCACCTCGCTGTGCGTCGCGATCGAGGAGATCGGCCGGGTGGACCAGTCGATGGGGATCACCTTGGAGGCCGCCGTCGGCCTCGGCATCAACCCGATCGCGACGTTCGGCACCGACGAGCAGAAGGCCACCTGGCTGCCCGACCTGGTCTCCGGCGACAAGCTGGCCGGCTTCGGGCTGACCGAGCCCGGCGCGGGCTCCGACGCCGGCGCAACCCGGACCAAGGCGGAGCTGGTCGGCGGTGAGTGGGTGGTCAACGGGGCCAAGCAGTTCATCACCAACTCCGGCTCCGAGATCACCAGCGTGGTCACGGTCACCGCCCGGACCGGGACCCGGGAGAACGGCAAGCCCGAGCTCAGCACGATCATGCTGCCGGCCGGGACTCCCGGCTTCACCGCGGAGAAGGCCTACGACAAGCTCGGCTGGCACGCCTCCGACACCCACCCGCTCAGCTTCACCGACGCCCGCGTCCCGGAGGGCAACCTCCTCGGCGAGCGGGGCCGCGGCTACGCGCAGTTCCTGGCCACCCTCGACGACGGTCGGGTCGCGATCGCGGCCCTGGCCGTCGGCTGCATCCAGGCCTGCCTCGACCTGAGCGTCCAGTACGCCGGCGAGCGGCAGACCTTCGGCGGCCCGATCGGCCGCAAGCAGGGGGTGGCCTTCCAGATCGCCGACCTCGAGGTGATGCTGCACGCCGGGCGGCTGCTGACCTACCGCGCCGCCGCCATGAAGGACGCCGGCGCACCGACGAGCGAGTTCAAGCAGGCAGCCGCCGTGGCCAAGCTCTACACCACCGAGTCCGCCGTCACCGCGACCCGGATCGCCACCCAGGTCTTCGGCGGCTACGGCTTCATGGAGGAGTACCCGGTGGCCCGGTTCTACCGCGACGCCAAGGTGCTCGAGATCGGTGAGGGCACCAGCGAGGTGCAGCGGATGCTGATCGCCCGGGGGCTCGGCCTGCCGGTCGAGTGAGCTCCTCGACCAGGCCCGTGTGACGATCTGCCCATGAGTCGACCTCACGTCCTCGCCATCATCCAGGCCGGCGGAGCCGGTGGCCGCATGGACGTCCTCACCCGAGAGCGCGCCAAGCCGGCGCTGCCGTTCGCCGGCGTCTACCAGCTGGTCGACTTCCCGCTCTCGAACCTCACCCACAGCGGCATCACCGACGTGTGGCTCTCCCTGCAGTTCCAGGGCGCCACGCTCGAGGAGCAGGTGGCCAACGGGCGGCCGTGGGACCTCGACCGCGACCGGGGCGGCCTGCGCCTGCTGATGCCGGAACAGGGCACCGGCACCCTCGACGAGGAGGGCTTCGCGCGTGGCAACGCCGACGGGCTGTTCCGCATCCGGGCCCAGATCGCGCGGGCGGCCCCCGACGTGGTGCTGGTGCTCAGCGCCGACCACGTCTACCGCCTCGACTACCACGACGTGGTGGAGGCCCACCTCGCGGCGGCCGCCGAGTGCACGCTCGTCACCACCGAGGTGCCGCTCTCCGAGGCCGGCGACCACGCCGTCGTGGCGGCCGACGACCGGTCGCTGGTCACCGGCTTCGCCTACAAGCCCGACGACCCGCAGAGCGGCACGGTAGCGGCCGAGATCATCGCCTACGACCCCCTCGTGCTGGTCGAGGTCCTCGAGGAGCTGCACCGCGAGCTCGCCGCGGACAGCGACGCCGGCGACACCGGGCTCGGCGACTTCGGCGACCACCTCGTCCCGCGGCTGGTCGAGCGGGGGCGGACCCACGCGCACGCCCTCGACGGCTACTGGCGCGACGTCGGCCAGCCCCACCACTACCTGCAGGCGCACCAGGACGTGCTCACCGACGATGTGGGCGTGCTCGCCGTCCCGGGCTGGCCGATCCTCACCCGACAGCCCCAGCGCGTCCCGGCGCGGGTGCTGTCGGGCGGCAGTGTCGAGGAGAGCCTGCTCAGCCCCGGTTCCCGGGTCGCCGGCCGCGTGGTGCGCAGTGTGCTCGGGCCCGGGGTCGTGGTCGAGACCGGCGCGGAGGTCCACGACAGCGTGGTCTTCGCCGACTGTCTGGTCCGGGCGGGTGCCCGTGTGCACTGGGCCGTCGTAGACTCCGGCTGCACCATCGGTCTCGACGCTCGCGTCTCCGACCCGGCCGCGGACGGAACCGGGGACCCTGACGCGGTCACCCTGGTCGGCAAGGGCTCGGTGATCGGCGATGGGGTCCGGCTCCCGACGGGTGCCCGGCTGGAACCCGGCAGCACCGCCTGAGTCTTCCTGAGTCCATGGTGAGTCCCCCGCGCGATGTGGGGTACGACACTGCAATGCCCGCTCCACCCCAACACCGGAGGTAAATTCGTGGTCCCCTCGTTCCTGGCCCGGGAGCGGACGGTGGCGAAGCCCGGCTTCAGCCGCTGGCTCATCCCCCCCGCCGCCCTGGCCGTCCACCTGTGCATCGGTCAGGTGTACGCGACCAGCGTGTACAAGACCGCGCTCGTCACCCACTTCGACTCGAGCCTGACGGCCATCGGCGTGATCTTCTCCATCGCCATCGTCATGCTCGGTCTCTCGGCGGCCGTCTTCGGCACCTGGGTCGACACCAACGGCCCGCGGGCCGCGATGTTCGTCGCGGCCATCTTCTGGGCCACCGGCTTCATGGTCGCCGCGCTCGGGATCAGCACCGGCCAGCTGTGGCTGGTCTACCTCGGGTACGGCGGGATCGGCGGCATCGGCCTGGGCATCGGCTACATCTCCCCGGTCTCCACGCTGATCAAGTGGTTCCCGGACCGTCCCGGCCTCGCGACCGGCATGGCGATCATGGGCTTCGGTGGTGGCGCCCTGGTCGCCAGCCCGCTCAGCGGCCGACTGCTGCGGCTCTACGACTCGTCGTACGACCCCACCGACCCGACCACGATCGCCAGCGGTCACGCGGTGACGATGCTCTTCATCACCCTGGGCATCGTCTACTTCTGCTTCATGATGTTCGGCGCCTTCACCGTCCGGGTGCCCGCCGCCGACTGGAAGCCCGAGGGCTTCGACCCCTCGACGGTGGTCCACAAGGCCATGGTGAGCCGCAACAGCGTGTCGGCCGCCAACGCCATCAAGACGCCGCAGTTCTGGCTCCTGTGGACCGTGCTGTTCTGCAACGTGACGGCCGGCATCGGCATCCTCGAGCAGGCGTCGCCGATGATCCAGGACTTCTTCCGCGACGGCACCACGTCGGGCGTCAGTGCCGCGGCCGCCGGTGGCTTCGTGGGTGTCCTCTCGATCGCCAACATGAGCGGCCGCTTCGTGTGGTCCTCGACGTCCGACCTGGTCGGCCGCAAGAACATCTACGTCGTCTACCTGGGTCTCGGGCTGGCGCTCTACACGCTGCTGGCGCTCGTCGGGTCCAGCTCGACGGTCCTGTTCGTGCTGCTGGCCGCGGTCATCATCTCGTTCTACGGTGGTGGCTTCGCGACCGCTCCGGCCTACCTGCGTGACCTGTTCGGCACCTTCCAGGTCGGCGCGATCCACGGTCGGCTGCTCACCGCCTGGGCGGCCGCCGGCGTGGCCGGGCCGTTCATCGTCAACAAGTTCCTCGACGCCGCGGGCACCCCGGGCGAGCTCGTCGCCGGCGACTACCGTCCCGGCCTGCTCACCATGGTGGCCGTCCTGGCCGTCGGGTTCGTCGCCAACCTGCTGATCCGTCCGGTCGCCTCGAAGTTCCACGAGCCGTCGGCGGATCTCGACAAGGAAGAGGTCACCGCATGACCGCCCGTATCACTGTCGCCTGGGCCCTGGTGGGCATCCCGCTCGCCTACGGCCTGGTGGAGTCCATCCGCAAGGCAGCCACGCTCTTTACGGGCTGACGTACCCCGGGGGGTATGCTCGCTGCATGGAGAGACACCGGCGTCGCCTCGTCGAGGCGGTGCGCTTCCTCGTGGTCGGCAGTGCGGCGACGGTGGTCTCCCTGATCCTGTTCAACCTGCTGGTCCACGGGTTCGCCTCCGGGGGCCGGGCTCCGCTCGCGGACCACGTGCTCCGGGCCTACGTCCTCGCCAACACCATCGGCATGGTCGTCAGCTACCGCGGCACCCGCAGCTGGGCGTTCCGCGACCGACCCCCCGTCCAGGCGGACGGGGGGCGGGTCGCGTTCGTGCTCATCAACCTGGTCACCATGCTGCTGCCGATCGGCTGCCTGGCCTTCACCCGCAACGTCCTGGGCCTCGACGACCCGATCTCGGACAACCTCGCGGCGAACGTGGTCGGCCTCTTCCTCGGGCTGGTCGCGCGCTTCTACCTCTTCCGGATGATCATCTTCCGGCGCCCGCCGTCGCGGCCGCAGCACCACGAGCACGAGGGCCGGGACCCACGGGTCGAGGACGTCAGCGACGCCACAGGGCCGTCCACGAGTGCCCCAGCTCGGCGACCAGCTCCCTGAGCAGCGGCAGGCTCACCCCGACCACGTTGTGGTGGTCGCCCTCGATGGCGCGGACGAAGGCGCCGCCCAGCCCGTCGACGGTGAAGGCACCTGCGACCCACAGCGGCTCACCGGTCGCGACGTAGGCCGTGATCTCGTCATCGTCGACCTCGGCGAAGTGGACGATGGTCGAGGCGGTGGCCGCGGCCACCCGACCGGTGGCGTTGTCGCGCAGGCAGTGCCCCGTGCGCAGCACCCCGGAGCGACCGCTCATCTCGTGCCAGCGACGGACGGCCTCCTCGGCGTCCGCGGGCTTGCCGAGGGCACGTCCGGCGAGCTCGAGCACCGAGTCGCAGCCCAGCACCAGGGCGTCGGGGGGCAGCTCGTCGCGCGCGGCCACCGCCCCGCACTTGAGCTCGGCGAGCTGCAGCGCCAGCTCGGCGGGCGGCAGCCCGTCGAGCCGGGACTCGTCGACCCCGGAGACCACCACGACCGGGTCGAGGCCGGCGCGGCGCAGCGTGGTCAGGCGGGCGGGGGAGGCCGAGGCCAGCACGAACGCGGTCACCGGGCAACCCTAGGGGCCCGTCGAGGGCTCAGCGCGGCAGGCCGCTCGCGCGCCAGGCGCCGGGGCCGTGCGCCGGTGGCCGGCGCACGAGACGTCGAGGGGTCGACCAGGCCGACGTGCGCCGCGGTGCAGGCGCCGCGGCACCCCCGGATGCCGCCAGCACGGCCACCAGGGCCGCCAGCTCCTCGGGCGTCGGGTTGCCCGAGACCACGCGCAGGAACGGCCCCGGGAGGTCAGTGGGTCCCGTGGACCCAGTGGGCTCCGGGGGCTCCGGGGGCTGGGTGCCCGGCTCGTCGCTCACAGCGGGATGTTGCCGTGCTTCTTGGCGGGCAGGGTCTCGCGCTTCGAGCGCAGCAGGCGTAGTGCGCGGATGATCTCGATGCGGGTCTCGTGCGGGGAGATGACGGCGTCGACGTAGCCGCGTTCGGCGGCGATGTAGGGGTTGGCCAGGGTGGTCTCGTACTCGTCGATGAGCTCGGCGCGCCGGGTCTCGACCTCGTCGGCGGTGCCGCCGTCGTCCGCGAGGGCGGCCAGCTCCTTGCGGTGCACGATGTTGGCTGCGCCCTGGGCACCCATCACGGCGATCTGGGCGGTGGGCCAGGCGACGTTCATGTCGGCACCGAGGTGCTTGGAGCCCATCACGTCGTAGGCGCCGCCGTAGGCCTTGCGGGTGATCACGGTGATCAGCGGGACGGTGGCCTCGGCGTAGGCGTAGATCAGCTTGGCGCCGCGGCGGATGATGCCGTTCCACTCCTGGTCGGTGCCGGGCAGGAAGCCGGGGACGTCGACGAAGGTGAGTACGGGGATGTTGAAGGCGTCGCAGGTCCGCACGAACCGGGCCGCCTTCTCGGAGGCGTCGATGTCGAGGGTGCCGGCGAACTGCATCGGCTGGTTGGCCACGATGCCGACGGGGCGGCCCTCGACGCGGCCGTAGCCGATCAGGATGTTCGGCGCGAACAGCTCCATGACCTCGAGGAACTCCCCGTCGTCCACCACCGCCTCGATGACGGTGTGCATGTCGTAGGGCTGGTTGGGGGAGTCCGGGATGAGCGTGTCGAGCGACCGGTCGAGGTCGGAGACCTCGAGGGCGCCGGGGCCGAGGTCGCTCTCGAGGTGGACGACGGGCTCGTCGAGGTTGTTCTGCGGCAGGTAGGAGAGCAGCGCCTTGACGTAGTCGAGGGCGTCGTCCTCGTCGGAGCCCATGTAGTGGGCGTTGCCGGACTTGGTGTTGTGGGTGCGGGCGCCGCCGAGCTCCTCCATCGTGACGTCCTCGCCGGTGACGGTCTTGATCACGTCGGGGCCGGTGATGAACATGTTCGAGGTGCCGTCGACCATGATCGTGAAGTCGGTGACCGCGGGGGAGTAGACGTGCCCGCCGGCGCACGAGCCCATGATCAGCGAGATCTGCGGGATCACGCCGGAGGCGTGCACGTTGCGCTTGAAGATCTCGCCGTACAGGCCGAGCGAGACGACGCCTTCCTGGATCCGGGCGCCGGCGCCCTCGTTGATGCCGATGATCGGGCAGCCGGTCTTGAGGGCGAGGTCCATCACCTTGGTGATCTTCTCGCCGTAGACCTCACCGAGCGATCCGCCGAAGACGGTGAAGTCCTGGGAGAAGACGCACGTCTGGCGGCCGTCGATCTCGCCGTAGCCGGTGATCACGCCGTCGCCGTAGGGGCGGTTCTTCTCCAGGCCGAACGCGGTCGAGCGGTGCCGGGCCAGCTCGTCGATCTCGACGAAGGTGCCCTCGTCGAAGAGCAGCTCGATGCGCTCGCGGGCGGTCTTGCGACCCTTGGCGTGCTGCTTCTCGACCGCCTTGGCGGAGCCCGCGTGCACGGCCTCGTCCAGGCGCCGCTCGAGGTCGGCCAGCTTGCCGGCCGTCGTGTGGATGTCTGGGGAGTCGGGGTCCTGCGGGACCTCGGTGCCCTCGCCCGGTTGTGCACTCACGTCTGTGGCCTCCTCGATGGGTCGTGGGCCAATGTAGTGCCCATGAACCCCGACCCTGCCGCACGCCCACCGCTCGACGCCGACCGGCTCCGCGACGTCCCCGGATTCCGGGTGGAGGTGGTGGACTCCGTGCCCTCCACGAACCCGGTCGTGGCCGCCCGGGGCCGGGCCGGCGAGGCCGGGGGGCTGGTGGTCGTCACCGAGCACCAGACCGCGGGCCGAGGTCGGCTGGACCGTTCCTTCGAGACGCCGGCCCGTGCCGCGCTGACGTTCTCGGTGCTCCTGCGCCCGCGGGTCGGGCCCGCCGAGTGGCCGTGGCTGCCGCTGCTCGCCGGGCACGCGCTGGCCCGCACGCTGCGGGAGGCCGGGCTGGCGGCCGGGGTGAAGTGGCCGAACGACGTGCTGGTCGAGGACCGCAAGATCTCGGGCATCCTCGTCGAGCGGGTCGAGACGCCGACCGGCCCGGCCGCCGTGGTCGGCATCGGGCTCAACGTGACGACCACCGCGGAGGAGCTGCCCGTGCCGGGCGCCACGTCGGTGGCCCTGGCGGGTGGCTCGGCACCGGACCGCACCGAGCTCCTGGTCGCGCTGCTGACGGCCCTGGGCCGCGAGTACGACGCCTGGCAGGCCGACGGCGGGGTGGCCCTGCGGGCGGCGTACGAGGCGGGGTGCGTGAGCGTGGGTCGCACGGTGCGCGTGGAGCTGCCGTCCGGCGGCAGCGTGACCGGCCCGGCCACCGGGATCGACCGGGGCGGTCGGCTGCTGGTCCGCGGTCAGCAGGGGGAGGTCGCGGTCGGGGCCGGGGACGTCGTGCACGTCCGCGCGGTCGACTGAGCGGGCACCGGTCCGGCGGGGGGTGACATGATCGGGCGGTGGCCCCCTCGCAGCTCCCGCTCCCCGACGTGGCGCCGCAGGTGCCATGACCGGCTCCGAGCCCGAGGACTCCCGCAACCCGCTCGAGCGGGCCATCCTCGGCGATCCTCCGGTCTTCAACGCCGACGAGGTCGCCGCCGAGACCGGCGTGTCGATCGAGGAGGCGCGTCGGCTCTGGCGTGCCCTCGGCTTCCCCGAGCAGGGCATCGAGACGGCGTTCAGCACCTCGGACGCCGCCGCGGTCACCCGGCTGAGCGCACTGGTCGACACCGGTCTGCTGGACTTCGACACCGCGGTGAACCTGACCCGGGCCCTGGGCCAGACGATGGCGCGGCTCGCCGACTGGGAGGTGGGCACGCTGGTCCACCGCGTCGAGAAGCTCGAGCAGGGCGACCAGGCGACCGGCAGCCGCAGCCTGTCGGCGAAGCGGATGGTCGAGGAGCTCAACGAGCCCTTCGAGCAGCTGATGCTCTACGCCTGGCGGCGCCACCTCGCGGCCGCGGTCGCGCGGATCGAGGCGCTCGGGGCCAAGGAGGAGGACCTGCACACCACCCGGCTCACGGTGGGGTTCGCCGACATCGTGGCCTTCACGGCGCTGTCCAACGAGATCGGCGAGCACCGCGTGGGCGACCTGGTGGAGGTCTTCGAGTCGCGCTGTGCGGACGTGGTGGCGGCGCACCGTGGTCGCGTGATCAAGAGCATCGGCGACTCGGTGCTCTTCGTGAACAACGATCCGGTCGCCGCGCTCGACACCGCGGAGGGCATCATCTCGGTGATCGGACGCGACTCCCGAATGCCCGACGTGCGACTGGGGCTGGCCAGTGGACTGGTCGTGATGCGGCTCGGGGACGTCTTCGGGCCCTCGGTGAACATGGCCGCCCGCCTGACCGCGGTCGCGCGGCGCAACCGGGTGATCATCGACGCCGCCACCGCCGAGCTGCTGCCCACGGACCAGTTCGAGACCCGTCGTCTGCCCGGGCGGCCGGTGCGAGGTTTCGGCATCGTGGAGCCCGTCGCCGTACGCCGGACCTGACGCGTACCTGAGACGGGGGTTGCAGCTGGGGGATTTACCGGTTCCCCCCACGGACGGCGGAGCGCGTTCCTACCGTGGGGGCGTGATGGAGGAGCAGGATGTCCGGCTGGACCCCGAGAACCGGCGGGTCTGGCGGGGCCAGGATGAGGTTCTGCTGTCGCGCAAGGAGTTCGACCTGCTCGAGCTGCTGCTCGCCCGCGCCGGTGAGATCGTCTCCCGTGAGGAGCTGATGCGGGAGGTCTGGGGCACCACGTTCTTCACCTCCTCGAAGACCATCGACGTGCACCTGGGGTGGTTGCGCCGCAAGCTCGGCGACGACACCCGGCACCCGTACCTGATCACCACCATCCGCGGTCAGGGCCTGCGCTTCGAGACCTCGCAGACCACCCGACGGCCCCTGCCTCCCGTCCGGCCGGCCGATCACTAGGCTGGGCGGGTGCCCACTCCCGCCCCGATCCTCGCCGTCATCGGCGGCGGACAGCTCGCCCGGATGATGGCCCAGCCCGCGATCGCCCTCGGGCTGCCGCTGCGACTCCTCGCCGAGGCCGAGGGGGTCTCGGCGGCCCAGGTGATCCCCGACCAGCAGGTCGGCGACTACCGCGACCTGGCCACTCTCCGCGCCGTGACCGACGGGTGTCCGGTGGTCACCTTCGACCACGAGCACGTGCCGACCGAGCACCTGCACGCGCTCGAGGCGGACGGCGTCGCCGTACGCCCCGGCCCGGAGGCCCTCGTGCACGCCCAGGACAAGGGCGTCATGCGGGCCCGACTGGCCGAGCTGGGCGTCCCCTGTCCCCGCAACGCTCTCGTGACCTCCGTCGAGGAGGTGGAGTCGTTCGGCCTGCCGTGCGTGCTCAAGACCACCCGCGGGGGCTACGACGGCAAGGGCGTCTGGTTCGTGCGCTCCCTCGAGGACTGCGCCGAGGCGTTCGGTGTGGCGGAGCAGACCGGGGTCCGGCTGCTGGCCGAGGAGCTCGTCGACTTCCGCCGGGAGCTCTCCGCGATCGTCGCCCGCTCACCCAGCGGCCAGGCCGCGGCGTACCCCGTCGTCGCCTCGACGCAGCGCGACGGCGTCTGTGTCGAGGTGGTCGCCCCGGCGCCCGACCTCGACGAGAGGCTCGCCGGGCAGGCGCAGGAGATCGGCCTGCGGATCGCTGGGGAGCTGGGCGTCACCGGGATCCTCGCGGTGGAGCTCTTCGAGACGAACGACGGACGCGTGCTGGTGAACGAGCTGGCGATGCGCCCGCACAACACCGGGCACTGGAGCCAGGACGGCGCCGTGACCTCCCAGTTCGAGAACCACCTGCGAGCCGTGATGGACCTGCCGCTCGGCTCGCCGGCCGCGCGCGAGCGCTGGACGGTGATGGTGAACATCCTCGGCGGCGACGACCCCGAGGTGGGGCGCCTGTACGACGGCTTCCCGCACGCGATGGCCCGCGACCCGCACCTGCGCGTGCACCTGTACGGCAAGGAGCTGCGCCCCGGCCGCAAGGTGGGCCACGTCAACGCCTACGGCGACGACCTCGAGGACTGCCTGGAGCGGGCGCGGCACGCCGCCGCCTGGTTCCGCGGCGACCTCGGCAACGAGAGCGAGTGAAACCTCAGATGAGCGAACCGCGAGTGGGCATCGTCATGGGCTCCGACTCCGACTGGCCCGTCATGCAGGCCGCGGGGGAGGCGCTGGCGGAGTTCGACGTCACCTTCGAGGCCGACGTGGTCTCCGCGCACCGGATGCCCGACGAGATGCTGGCCTACGGCAGGCAGGCCGCCGGTCGCGGGCTGTCGGTGATCATCGCCGGCGCGGGCGGTGCGGCCCACCTCCCCGGCATGCTGGCCGCCGTCACCCCACTGCCCGTCATCGGTGTGCCGGTGCCGCTCAAGCACCTCGACGGCATGGACTCGCTGCTCTCGATCGTGCAGATGCCGGCCGGCGTCCCGGTCGCCACCGTGTCGATCGGCAACGCCCGCAACGCCGGCCTGCTCGCCGTCCGCATCCTCGCGGCCACCGAGCCCGCCCTGCGCGAGCGCATGGTCGCCTTCCAGGACGAGCTGCGCGCCTCGGCCCACGCGAAGGGCAAGACCGTCCGCGGCGCCAGGGCCACCAAGCTCGGCTTCTGAGCCGAGCCACCGCGTCCTCCGCTCGCCGAGCCACGCCGGACCCGCCCGCCGGTCGAGCTGTCAGAGCCGCCAGGCCCGAACCTCGAACCCCCCACCCCCCGTTGGTTGAGGTGCGAGCGAAGCGAGCCTCGAAACCCCCACCGCCGCTGGTTGAGGTGTGAGGGCCCCCAGGCCCGAACCTCGAAACCCCCCCACCGCTGGTTGAGGTGTGAGGGCCCCCAGGCCCGAATCTCGAAACCCCCACCGCCGTTGGTTGAGGTGTGAGCGAAGCGAACCTCGAAACCACCGCACGGCCTTGCCACCCACCCGGCCGCGGAACCGCCGTAGAACAAAGTTTCGATTGCATCTCATCATGCGGGATCCGGGCCGGTCAGCGGCCCGTGACTGTCGGTGGTCCCTGGTTGAGTGGGGTCATGGAAGGCACCACGTTCTCGCCCCGCAGCCCCGCGGAGGTGGTCGCGGCGGCGAACGCCCTGCTGGCCGGGGTCGACGAGGTCCTCTGGGCCGCGAGGACCCCGGACGAGGTGGTGGACGCGGTGGCGGCGTGTGAGGCGATCCGGGCGCACCTGGCCGCGATCGAGGCCGCCGCCCTGGTCGAGGTCGAGGGCCGCAAGATCGCCCGGCAGCACCTGGCGTGGTCCTCGACCGGGGACTGGTTCACCCACCTCGCCGGGACCCACCACGGCACCGGGCAGACGCGCGGTGCGGCACGCGAAGCTCCTCGTCACCGACCGCTCCGCAACCCGGGACGCGTTGCGCGACGGGCTGGTCTCCCCCGAGCAGGCCGGGATCATCTGTGACGCCATCGAGGAGCTCCCCACCAACCCGGACCTGCGCGAGCAGGCCGAGAAGACCCTCCTCGACGAAGCCGGACGCCTGCACGCCACCGACCTCGCCAAGGCCGCCCGCCACCTGATCCACGTCATCGACCCCGAAGGCACCGAACGCAAGGCCGAGAAGGCCCTCGCCGCCCAGGAACGCGCCGCGCACCTGGGCCGGTTCCTCGCCCTCACCGAGGACGGCGCCGGCGGCATCCGCCTCAAGGGCCGAGGGACCGTGGAGGACGCCGCGAAGATCAAAGCCGCGCTCCTGCCTCTGACCAAGCCCGCCCCCCGTCAGCCGGCCCCGGAGCCGGCCCCGGAGCCGGCCCAGCCCTGGACTGTGCGGACGCGGGAGACGTGCGGGACCACGGGGCCCGGCTCTGGGACGCCCTGGTGTCGACCTGTGAGCACGCCCTGGCGACCGACCTGCCGCCCGACGCCCACGGCGCCCGGCCCCGGATCACCGTCACCACCAGCCTCGAGGCCCTGAAGGGTCAGCTCGACTGGTCGACGATCACCGACGACGGCACCGAGCTGTCCCCGGCCGTCGTCCGACGCCTCGCGTGTGACGCGGACATCATCCCCGTCGCCCTCGGCACCCGCGGTGAGGTCCTCGACGTGGGGCGTACCCACCGGTTGGTGACCCCCGCTTTGTGGCGGGCCCTGGTCTGCCGCGACCGGCACTGCGCGTTCCCCGGCTGCACGAGGCCCCCGGTGATGGGCCACGCCCACCACATCGTCCACTGGGCCGACCAGGGCCCCACCGCCCTGGACAACCTGGTCCTGCTCTGCGGCCACCATCACCGCACCCTGCACCACACCCCCTGGCAAGTCCGACTCAACCCCGACGACGGAAGACCCGAGTTCCGACCACCCCCGAAACCCGGACGCCACCACCCACCGCCCGGGTGGATCCGGTCACGAGCCCGACGCGAGTAGATCCCTCGCCGGGTTTCGAGGCTCGCTCCGCTCGCACCTCAACCAACGGGGGCTCCGCTCGCACCTCAACCAACGGGGGCCGTTGGTCGAGGTGTGAGGAGCGCCAGCGACGTCTTAGACCCCAGGGACCTCGAGACCCCGGGGACGCGTGCACTCGGGTAGTCCGCTCACTGGGTTTCGAGGCTCGCTCCGCTCGCACCTCAACCAACGGCGAGGCTCCGCTCGCACCTCAACCAGCGCGGCGCCCCCCCGTTGGTCGAGGTGTGAGGAGCGCCAGCGACGAGCCTCGAGACCCCGGGACGTGGGGCGGGTAGTCCGCTCACTGGGTTTCGAGGCTCGCTCGCGCTCGCGCCTCAACCAACGGGGTGCGCTCGCACCTCAACGACCGGGCTGGGTTTCGCGGCTTCAACCGACGGGCGGGAGCCGGTTTGCGTAGGGTGCGGCAGATGGGTGTGGCGGAGGATCTCGGCTACCGGTTCACGCCGGCCAACGCCGTCCAGCGTGCGCTCCAGGAGCTGGTGGCGTCCCGGGGTGGGGCGTGGGTGTTCTCGCGCATCCTGCCCACCCTGGACAGCTGGATGCAGCGCCTGACCCGGTGCCGGCACACCGTGCCGAGCCTGCTGGCCGGACTTCCGGTGGTCGACCTGACCACCACGGGCCGCAGGAGCGGTCTGCCGCGGACGACGCACCTGATCGCCATCCCCCACCGGGACAGCCTTGCGCTCATCGGCTCCAACTTCGGGCAGCCGTCCACGCCGTCCTGGGTGCTCAACCTCGAGGCCGAGCCTGCCGCGTCGCTGGCCTACCGGGGCACATTGCTGCCGGTCGTGGCCCGGCCCGCGAGCGAGGTCGAGCAGGCGGAGGTGCTGGCCCGTTCGGAGCAGGTCTATCGCGGGTACCGCACGTACCAGGCGCGCATCACGGGCCGGCGCCTGCGGATCTTCCTCCTGGAGCGTCCGACAGGCTGAGGCCGACGGACGGTCGTCGCGTCAGTCGCCGGTGACCCGTCCGCGCAGCGCCTTCGTGGCGCCCCGCTGCTTCTTCGCCTCCAGGCGACGCCGCTGTGAGCCACGGGTCGGCCTGGTGGGTCGGCGCGGCGCGGGTGGGGGAGCGACCGCGCTGCGCAGCAACCCGGCCAGCCGCTCGCGAGCCGCGACCCGGTTGCGGTGCTGGGAGCGGTGCTCGGAGGCAACGACGACGAGGGTGCCGCCGACCAGCTGTCCCTCGAGGGCGCTCAGCGCACGCCGCCGCCGGGATTCGGTCAGCGCCGTCGAGGTCGCGACGTCATAGACCAGCTCGACGCGGGTGTCGCTGGTGTTGACCGACTGCCCACCCGGTCCGGGGGAGCGGGAGAAGCGCTCGACCAGCTCGCCGGCGGGGATGACCAGCCCGGCCGGCAGACCGGGACCGGCGGGCACGGGCAGGTCGTCGCCCGGGCGGCTCACCCCGTTCGCCGCCACTCGATCGCGGGACAGGTGTTCATCACCATGGGCACTCCGGCCATCGTCGTCCGCTCGAAGGCTGCCTCGTCGACGACGCCGAGCTGGAACCACACGGCCCTCGCGCCGATCGCGACCGCCTGGTCGGCGAACTCCCCGGCCGCCTCGGACCGCCGGAAGACATCGACCACGTCCACGGGGAACGGGACCTGCGCGAGCGTGGCGTAGGCCTGCTCGCCGAGGACGGTGAGCGGGCCTCCGGCGGCCGAGGGGTGGATGGGCACGATGCGCTTGCCGCGCGCCTGCAGCAGCTCGGCGATGGAGTACGCCGTGCGGCTCGGGTCGCCGGAGAGGCCGACCACGGCCCACGTCTCGCAGTCGTCGAGCATGAACCGGACCGCGTCGGGGTCCTGCCAGGTCGTCATGCCCCCAATCTAGGACGAGGGCGTGCCCGGTCGCCCGGACGCCCCGTGGACCAGCCGCCGACGCTTGGTTACTCGCAGGTAGGATCCGGGGCATGAGCGCCGATTTCCCGTTGTACGCCCTGTCGGAGGAGCACCAGGCGATCCGCGAGGCGGTGCGTGCCGTCTGTGATGCCAAGGTCGCGCCGTACGCCGCCGACGTGGATGAGCACGCCCGCTACCCCCAGGAGGCTGCGGACGCCCTGCTGGCCTCGGACTTCCACGCCCCGCACGTGCCGCAGGAGTACGGCGGCGCCGGGGCGGACGCGCTTGCGACGGTGCTGGTGATCGAGGAGGTCGCCCGCGCGTGCGTCTCCTCCAGCCTGATCCCCGCGGTGAACAAGCTCGGCTCGCTGCCGGTGCAGATCGCCGGCTCGGAGGAGCTCAAGAAGCACTACCTCGGCAAGCTCGCCGCCGGGGAGGGCGGCTTCTCCTACTGCCTCTCCGAGCCCGACGCCGGCTCGGATGCGGTGGGCATGAGGACCAGGGCCGTGCCCGACGGGGACTTCTGGGTGCTCAACGGCGTGAAGCGCTGGATCACCAACGCCGGCGTCTCGGAGTACTACACGGTGATGGCGGTGACCGACCCGGACGCCGGGGCGAAGGGGATCACGGCCTTCGTCGTGGAGAAGTCCGACGAGGGCGTCTCCTTCGGGGCCCCGGAGAAGAAGCTCGGCATCAAGGGCAGCCCGACCCGTGAGGTCTACCTCGACAACGTGCGGATCCCCGCCGACCGGATGATCGGGCCTGTGGGCACCGGCTTCGAGACCGCGATGAAGACCCTCGACCACACCCGCGTCACGATCGCCGCGCAGGCGGTCGGGGTCGCCCAGGGGGCGCTCGACCATGCGCTGGGCTACGCCAAGGAGCGCCAGCAGTTCGGCAAGTCGATCGCCGAGTTCCAGGGGCTGCAGTTCATGTTGGCCGACATGGGCATGAAGGTCGAGGCCGCGCGCCAGATGACCTACGCTGCCGCCGGCCGCTCCGAGCGGGGCGACAAGGACCTCACGTTCTTCGGCGCCGCCGCGAAGTGCTTCGCCTCCGACGTCGCCATGGAGGTCACCACGAACGCCGTGCAGGTGCTCGGTGGCTACGGCTACACCCGTGACTACCCGGTCGAGCGGATGATGCGTGACGCGAAGATCACCCAGATCTACGAGGGCACCAACCAGGTGCAGCGGATCGTGATGGCGCGCCAGCTGCTCGCCGGGATCCAGTCCGAGCTGCCGTAGCCCGCGCCGGCGAGCCCCGAGGCTCTCGAGACGCAACATTCGACCCCCGAAGCATGTACTCCCGTCGCGGATGGGGCCATGCTGGAGAGGTCACATGGCCCGGCCCCCGCCATCAGCTGCAGGCTGAGGGACGAGGGTCGGAGATGTCTGGGAGCAAGGCACAGGAGCTTGTGATGGCCGCCGGTGGTCGACCTCTGGGCGAGGTCGACGGGGCACCCGACACCGTCGGTGTCCGTGTTCGTCTACCGGTCGAGTGGGTGGGCGATCCTCGAGGTCGAGGGCGAGATGGACCTGCTGGCGGTGCCGGCCGTCTCGCACGCCGTCGATCCCGCAGCCCGCCACGTGGTGTTCGACCTGCGGGGGGTCACCTTCATCGACGGCTGCGGTCTCGGCATCCTCCTCGACAGCCGGTGGCGGGCGGTCCGGTCGGGCGGCGAGGTGCGGCTGGTCGCCCCGTCACGGACGACCCACCGGCTGCTGCTCCTGACCGGCAAGGACCGCGAGTTCCGGCAGTTCGACTCCGTGGCCGCCGCGGTGTCCTCTCCGTTCGTCGCGGACCCGGTCGGCGTCAGCCGCGACTAGATCCTCGACTTCCGGCCCCCTCGACCCAGGTTCGCCTCAGGCCCGTGGTCGCACGGTCAGGATCTGCGCGGCCCGGCCCACGGGCCCGCTCTCGTCGTGCAGCACGGTCTCGGTGAGTCCGTGACCGTCCGGGCCGAAGGTCACGGTCGTGTCGAGGCCGACCGGCCCCGGCCCGGGCTGGCGGTGCAGATGGATCGTGAGGTCCAGGTTGGGGAACAGCCACTCCTCGGGAGCCTGGCGCACCGCGACCCCGTTGGCGGTGTCGACCCGGGCGACGAAGGAGGCCAGGGCGCTGACCGGCACGCCCTGGAGGAGCTCGGAGCGCGACGAGACCCAGGCCTGCGCGCGACCGGGGCGGCTCGTGCGGCTGCGGCGTACGTCGAGCGAGGCGATGTAGCCGCCCGGCCACAACCCGGCCATCGGCCAGTCCTCGAGCTCGTCCGCGGCGGGGAGGGGGTCGGGCGCTCCTCCGGCCACCGCCGCGGTGTCGACGCAGGCGAGGCGCCAGGCGCGGGCGAGCACGACGGTGCGTCCGCCGGACGTGACGACCGCCTCGACCAGCTCGATGGTCCGTCCCGGGCGCACCGTGCTGACCGTGATCTCGAACTCCTCGATCGCGACGACCCCGAGGATCTCGAAGCTCAGCCGGGCGAGCACCTTGCCGTCCCCAGCCCCAGCCCCAGCCCCAGCCCCAGCCCCAAAGCTAGCCACCCCGGGCGGTCCCGCCCGGCGTGCTCCTCGATCGCGTGCACGACCAGGCCGGTGAGCGGGCTGATGTGCTGCTCGGTCTCCGACCAGGCGCCACTGGTGTGGGGGGTGGGCCGGTAGCGGCCGGGGCCGACGGGCACGAAGTAGGCGGACGGTGTCGGGTCGGTCACGGGGCTCCTCGGGATGGGGTCTCGAACCTACCGGGCCGTGCCCGCGGAGGCCCGGCGGTCCGGGGCGGCGTCAGGGCCGGGCTGCGGTGACTACGGTCGGGGCCATGCCCACGATCGAGATCGCGACCCCCGACGGCCCGGCGGAGGCCTACCTGGCCCGTCCCGACGACGGGCCCCACCCCGGCGTGCTGTTCTACATGGACGCCATCGGCCTGCGCCCGCAGCTCGAGGCGATGGCCGACCGGATCGCCTCGTGGGGCTACGTCGTGCTGGTGCCGAACGTCTTCCACCGCGACGGCCGCGCCGTCGAGCTCGCACCGCAGACCGACCTGACGGTGCCCGAGAACCGCGAAGCCTTCTTCCACGGCGCGATGCAGCGGGTCGGGGCGCTGACCCCCGACCTGTCCGACCCCGACGCGCGGCTCTGGGTCGCGGCGCTGCTGGAGCACGCGACCGCGCCGTTCGGGGTGACCGGCTACTGCATGGGCGCCCGGCTCGCCGTCCGCACCGCGGGGCTGCACCCGGACGTCGTCCGGGCGGTCGGCGGGTTCCACGGCGGCGGACTGGTCACCGACGACGCCGACAGCCCGCACCACCTGATCCAGGACGCCCGCGCCGAGTTCGTGCTCGGCCACGCCGACCGGGACCGCTCCATGCCCGCCGAGGCGATCGAGGAGCTCGGCCGCGTCCTCGACGCCGCCGGGCTCACCCACACGAACGAGGTCTACCCCGGGGCCTCCCACGGGTACTCCATGGCCGACACCGCGCCGTACGACGAGGCAGCCGCGGAGCGTCACTTCGACGAGCTGGAGGCGCTGCTCGGACGCACGCTGGGCGACGACGCGGTCGGTTGAATCCTTGAGGATTGAGCCGCTGCCCCGCGGGTAGATATCTCCCCGACGGGGAGGTGGACATGCCGCAGCAGAGCTGGAGCAGCAAGCGTGAACGTCAGTACGAGCACATCAAGGACGGACTCACCGATCGTGGCCGTTCGGAGGACGTCGCGGAGGAGATCGCAGCCCGCACGGTGAACAAGGAGCGGGCCAGGTCCGGGGAGTCCGAGCAGGCGAGCCGCACCTCGACCGAGGACATCTCCTCGGGCCGGCGGGGCGGGCTGCGCTCGCACTCCGGAGCCGCCGGCCGCACCCGTGACCAGCTCTACGCGGAGGCCCGGGACCACAACATCGAGGGCCGCTCGAAGATGACGAAAGCAGAGCTGGAAGATGCCCTCGACGACTGAGGCCATTCACCCCGCCGGGTGTGGCGACGGTGCGGCGGTACGTGTCAGGGTCTACCGCGTGGATCAACCAGAGCCTGCCCTCGACGCCTCGTTCCGGGAGCTGATCTCATGACCCAGCAGCGCACCGTTCCCGAGGCCGAGGACCGGACCCGGGCCAGGAACCACCGTCGTACCGAGACGGCGCGGCTCCTCCTCGAGGCCAAGGACGCGAGCGACGAGGTCCGCCCCGGCCTCGAGGAGCAGATCATCCGGCTGAACATGGGGGTCGCCGGGGAGATCGCGCGGCGCTACCACGGCCGGGGGATCGCCGGCGACGACCTCGACCAGGTCGCCTACCTCGGTCTGGTCAAGGCCGTGCGCGGCTTCGACCCCAGCCACGGCTCCGACTTCCTGAGCTTCGCCGTGCCGACCATGCGCGGCGAGATCCGTCGCTACTTCCGGGACTTCGGCTGGACCATCCGTCCGCCCCGCTCGGTGCAGGAGCTCCAGTCGAAGATCACCGTGGCCGAGGGCGAGCTCTACCAGTCCCTGGGCCGCTCGCCGCGCCCCACGGAGGTCGCCGAGCACCTCGGCGTCGAGCTCGACGTGGTGCTGGACTCGTTGGCCGCCAACGGCTGCTTCGCGCCCATGTCCCTGGACGCCCCCTCGCCCGACGGGGAGTCCGGTCCGGTCGACCGGCTCGGTGGTCTCGACTCGGCGTTCGGCAGTGCCGAGGCCCGGGTCGCACTCGGCCCGGTGCTGCGCGACCTGACCCCGCGTGAGCGGAAGATCCTCGAGATGCGCTTCTTCGGGGGCGCCACGCAGGCCGAGATCGGTGCCGAGGTCGGCGTCACCCAGATGCAGGTCTCACGCCTGCTGGCCCGGCTGCTGACCCGGCTGCGCAAGCGGCTGGAGGCCGACGCCGCCTGAGCCCGCCCGGGCCGCGGATGGTGGACCTGGGCGGCGGTGCCTCAGTCCCCGAAGACCTCGGGGAGCTGCGAGGCGCGGCCGGTGAAGCGCGGCTCGCGCTTCTCGCGGAAGGCGGCCACGCCCTCCTTGCCGTCCCCGATCGAGGTGAAGAACATCGCCAGCGAGTCCGACAGGTGGGCCTCGAGCGGCTCGGACGCTGCTCCGTTGCGGTAGATCAGCTGCTTGGCCAGGCCGAGCGCCACGGGCGAACGACCCACGACGAAGGAGCGCGCCAGGTCGTAGGCCGCGGGCAGCAGGTCCTCGGGCTCGTGCACCGAGCGCAGCAGCCGCCCGGCGTGGGCCTGCTCGGCGGTCAGGATGTCGGCCGCGTACACCCACTCCAGCGCCTGCTGGAGGCCGACGAGGCGCGGCAGGAACCAGCTCGACGCCGCTTCGGGGACGATCCCGAGCCGGCCGAAGACGAAGCCGATCCGGGCCCTGGTCGAGGCCATCCGGATGTCCATGCCGAGCGTCATCGTGGCGCCGATGCCCACCGCGGGCCCGTTGATCGCGGCGATGACGGGCTTGGGCAGCGCGTGGATGGCCAGCGTCACGCGGCCACCGGTGTCGCGCACGCCGAGGTCGTACGGCGACTCGGTGAGGTGCTCGCGCAGGTCCGCCGGCGTCGGGTCGACCGTCTCGTCGAGGCCGAAGACGTTGCCCTCGGCGGAGAGGTCCATGCCCGCGCAGAACGCACGGCCGGCGCCGGTCACCACGACCGCCCGGACGTCGTCCTCGCGGGCGTCGGTGAGGAACACCCGCTCCAGCTCGCGGGCCATCGTCAGGTCGAAGGCGTTCAGCGAGTCCGGTCGGTCGAGGGTCAGGGTGGCGATGCCATCGTCGTCCACCGACCAGTCCAGGGTCTCGTAGGTCGTCATCCGGTCACCGCCTTGGGCAGGCCCGAGGGGGTGCACAGCCCCTTGGGGATCTCGTCGGTCCTGTCCTCGATCAGGTACCTGAACATCTGCTGTGAACGCTCCTGGTCCCAGTTCACCTGGAGGTCCGCGATCGGGACGCCACAGGTCAGCCCGTTCTCGCCGTTCACGTGGGTCATGGCCGAGGCCCACAGCCCGGCGCGGACCGGGCCGGTGCCGTCGCCGAAGGCGAAGGAGTCGGGGACGGCCATGTTGAGCCGCCAGTAGCGCACCGGGTTGAGGACGGACCAGGGGGAGACGGCCTTGCGGCCGACCGCGGAGACGACCTCGCGCTGGTGCTGGGCACGGCCGATGTCACCGATGTTCGAGGTGTGGCGCGAGCGGGCGTAGCCCAGGGCCGTGCTGCCGTCGGCCTGCTGGCAGCCCTTGGGGATGTCGAGGTTGGCGAGCTTGTCCTGCATCGCGGACGTCGGGCAGATCTGGATGCCGCCGACCGCGTCGACGACGCTGACGATGCCTCCGAGCCCGATCTCGACGTAGTCGTCGATGCGGATCCCCGTCTCGTTCTCGAGCGTCTTGACGAGCAGCTTCGGGCCACCGAAGGCGAAGGCCGCGTTGACCTTGGTGGTGCCGCGACCTGGGATGTCGACGATGGAGTCACGCGGGATCGACATCAGCACGTTCGGCCCGCTGCCGGTGTGCAGCAGCATGATGGTGTCGGTGCGGTTGCCGGACGCGTTGCCGGTGCCGAGGGCCTTGCGCTCCGCGGCGCTGAGGCCGGCGCGCGAGTCGCTACCGACCAGGAGGTACGTCGTGCCCGACTGGTCGTCCGGGCGGTTGCCGGACGGCTCGAAGGCGACCTTGTCGACCTTGGTCCAGGCGAAGACCGGGACGGCGGCCAGGAAGACGATCCAGAGCAGCAGGAGGACCGCGAGGTACTTCAGCCGGAACCTCGGGCGGCGCGAGCGGCCCGCCGGCCGGCCGCGGGCCGGCGGGGGCGGGGGAGCAGCCGGCGGCCGGGCCGGACGGCCACTGGGCCGACCGGCCGACTGGCCGGTCGGGCGCTGCCCGCGGGAGCCGTCGCGAGGCACGGTCGGCATGATGCGGGTCTCGTCGGGCCGGGGCTGCCGGGGGACCGCCCGGGTCGCCTCGTTGTCGGGGTCGTTCCCGGGGTCGCCACCGGTCTCTGCGGCGCCCTTCTTGCCGTAGAGCCAGTTGTACTCAGGGGTCCCTTCGGCGGGACCCCGGTTCCCCCGGGGACGATCAGCCATGCGGGTGACGCTACCGTGCCGCCGCGTGCCGGCCGGTCAGCACCGGGCCGTCGGCGCCCCGGGTCCCGGGTTCGGCGAGTGACACCCCGGCGCTTTCTGGCGCGTCGTGCCGCCCTGTGACGCCTGGGACTGGTGATACTTGGCGAGCAGTTCTTCCCCACAGCAGAGAGGCATCTCGATGCCACCCGTTTCTTCCCCCGGGTTGCACGACAGCCACCGGCAGGGCCCGCGCACCAGCGCGGGCGACCGCGCGGCGCGCGTGCGCTTCCGCCGGGCCATCGCCCTCATGGTGATGACCCTCGCCCTCCCGGGCTCCGCCCAGCTGGTCGCCGGCAACGCCAGGGTGGGCCGGATCGCCACCCGGATCTGGTTCGCACTCGGAACGGTCCTGGTGCTGACCCTGCTGGTCGGCCTGCTCTGGAACGGGCTGGTCCTCGAGATCGCGCTCACCCCGTGGCTGCTCGGCCTCGTGCGCCTGGTGCTGATGGCGGCCGCCGTCGGCTGGGCGGCGCTCTTCGTCGACGCCTGGCGCATCGGTCACCCCCTGAGCCTCCACCTCAACCACCGCCGCGCGGTCGTCGGCGTGAACGGCGTCCTGTGTCTCACCGTGGCGGGCACCCTGCTCTTCGGCGCGCACGTCGTCGGGGTGCAGCGCGACTTCGTGCTCGCCCTGTCCGGCAACGGTGCCAAGACCGGGGCCCACGACGGCCGCTTCAACGTGCTGCTCGCGGGCGGCGACTCCGGCGCCGGGCGCTGGGGGCTGCGACCCGACTCGATGACGATCGCGAGCATCGACGCGGAGACCGGCAAGACCGTGCTGATCGCCCTGCCACGCAACATGACGAACTTCCCCTTCCGCAAGGGGTCCGTGATGGACGAGCAGTTCCCTGACGGCTTCGACGCCGACTACCTCAACGGGGTCAGCACCTGGGCCCAGGACAACACCGAGCTCTTCGGCGGCAGCAGGACGCCCGGCATGGACGCGACGCTGATGGCCATCGATGGCATCACCGGGTTGCGGATCAACTACTGGGCCATGGTCAACCTCGAGGGCTTCAAGGACCTGGTCGACGCCGTGGGCGGGGTGCGGCTCAACGTGCGCTCCCCGATCCCGGTCGGCGGCCTCGGCAGTGACGTGACCGGCTACATCAAGCCCGGCGTCCGCACGCTCGACGGCCACGACACCCTCTGGTACGCCCGTGCCCGCGAGGGTTCCGACGACTACTCGCGGATGGCGCGCCAGAAGTGCGTGATGAACGCGATGCTGCACCAGGTCAGCCCGCAGTCGGCGGTGATGAACTTCCAGAAGATCGCCGCCGCCAGCTCGGCCATGATCTCGACCAACGTGCCCAGCGGCGAGCTCGGCCGCTTCGTCTCGCTGGCCCTGGAGGCGAGGAGCCAGAAGATCTCGACGCTCTCGCTGGTGCCGCCGATGATCAACACGGCCGACCCGGACATCGCCCTCATCCGCTCGAAGGTGCGCCAGGCCCTCGACCGGTCCGAGGGGGACTCCCCGGCGTCGAAGCCGAAGAGGAAGCAGCCGTCGACCGAGGTCGTCACCGGTGGTTCGAAGGGCTCGCTGCGCGACGGGTACGCCGCCAACCAGGCCGACGACCTGGGCTCGGCCTGCTGACTGAGGGGGAGGTCACGGCGCGCGGGCGCGGGCTGCCGGCCCGTCCACCCGTAGGGTGTGGGCCGTGATCGAGGACGGACGAGGGCCGCGCATCGTCGCCGTCGTGGTCACCTTCAACCGCCTCGACCTGCTCCGGCGTCTGCTCACCCGGCTCGCCGAGATCCCCGAGGTCGACGAGGTGCTCGTGGTCGACAACGCCTCGACGGACGGCACCGGCGCCTGGCTGTCCGGGCGCCCGGAGTCCCCGGCGACACCGGTGACCGCCCGGACGCTGGCCACCAACCGCGGTGGTGCCGGCGGCTTCCACGAGGGCCTGGCCCGGGCGATGGAGCGCGGCGCGGACCTGGCCTGGCTGATGGACGACGACGGGCTGCCCGACCACGGCTGCCTGGCCACGCTGCTGGAGCACCGCGACGGTCTCGACTTCTGGGGGCCCGTCGTGGTCGACGAGGCGGACCCGGACCGGCTGGTCTTCCCGATCCGGCTGCCCGGCGGCACCCGCGTGGTGCACCGGATGGTCGACGTCCGGGCCGCCACGGACGACGGCGTGATCCGCGACGTCGTGATCCCGTTCAACGGGGTGCTGGTGACCCGTGCGCTGGTCGAGCGGATCGGCACGCCTCGCGAGGAGTTCTTCATCTGGGGCGACGACCACGAGTACCGCCTGCGCGCCGAGCGGGCCGGGGGCCGGGTCGCCACGATCGTCGACGCCACCCTGCGCCACCCCAGCGTGGGCGACCTCGGGACGCCGATGATGTTCGGCCGCACGACGTACAACCACACGCCAAGCGAGCTCAAGCACTACTGCATGGCGCGCAACAACCTGGTGAACCTGCGCGAGTACCGCGGTTGGCCGCACGCGCTGATGTTCGTGGCCAAGACCGTCTGGTTCTACACGCTCACCAAGCCCTCGCCCGCGCGCCTGCGGCTGAGCGCCCGGGCGATGCTGGCTGGCCTGCGCGGCGACTTCACCGGCCACCGGGAGCTCCTGTGAGCGAGAACCGGTCCCAGATCCCGGGCGGCCAGATCCCGGACGGCCAGATCCCGGGCGGCCATATCCCGGACGGCCAGCCCCCGGGGCGGCGCGAGACCGTCGCGGTCGTGATCGTCACCTACAACCGGGCCGACCTGCTGCTGCGGATGCTGGATGGGCTCGCCCACCAGAGCCACGCTCCCGACGCCGTCTTCGTCGTCGACAACGCCAGCAGCGACCACACCCGCGCCGTCCTCACGCGCAACGACCTTCCGCTGCGGGTCACCCACAGCACCGACAACCTCGGGGGAGCGGGCGGCTTCAGCCTCGGCGTGCGGCAGGCGCACGAGGCCGGCTTCGACCGGATCTGGCTGATGGACGACGACGTCGTCCCGGCGCCCGACTGCCTCGCGGTGCTGATGGCCCGCGACGAGCCGTGCCTGATGTCGGTGCGCGAGGACGTCCACGGCCGGCTGGTCGAGAAGGCCGCCGTCGACTTCGACCTGCGCAACCCCCTGGCCATCAAGCCCAAGCGGGCCAGCGTGGAGACGACGTACGGCGAACGCGCCGCCATGCCCGAGCTCGTCGAGCTCGAGAACGTCGCCTTCGAGGGGTTCATGGTGCGTCGCGACGTGATCGACGCGGTCGGGCTGCCGGACGCCTCGTACTTCATCTTCTACGACGACGTGGACTTCGCCGTCCGGGTCCGGCGTGCCGGCTTCCGGATCTGGGCGGTCCGCGACGCCGTGCTGGTCCGCCAGCTCGACTTCGACCAGCAGCACTCCCTCGACACGTGGAAGGGGTTCTACATGTTCCGCAACCTCTTCGTCGTGCACTTCCGCTACGGGGAGAATGCACTGGTGCGGGCCAAGCCCTACCTGATCGCGATCGCCGTGGTCGCGCTCAGCCCGTGGCGCGGTGGACGGGGTGAGGCCCACAACGTGGTCCGGGCCGTCCGCTCCGCCCGCTCCATGCGGGCCCGACCGGCGCCGCCCGGCCCGCCCGCCCCCCGTCGCTAGACTTGCCGCCGCCCCAACCGTCAGGAGAGCACCCCTTGTCTGTGTCCGCGTCCGTGAAGGGCACCCCCGACCTCGTCGTGGTCGGCTCCGGATTCTTCGGTCTGACCATCGCCGAGCGCTGCGCCAACGAGCTGGGGCTCCAGGTGCTCGTGGTCGAGCGCCGCCACCACCTCGGCGGCAACGCCTACTCCGAGGCCGACCCCGAGACCGGGATCGAGATGCACGTCTACGGCGCGCACCTCTTCCACACCTCCAACGAGAAGGTGTGGGAGTACGTCAACCGGTTCACGGCGTTCACGAACTACCAGCACCGCGTCTTCGGCCAGTACGACGGGCAGGTCTACTCGCTGCCGATGAACCTGGCGCTGATCAACTCGTTCTTCGGCAAGTCCCACACGCCCGACGAGGCGCGCGCGCTGATCGCCGAGCAGGCCAGCGAGTTCGACACCGCCGAGGCGAGCAACTTCGAGGAGAAGGCGATCTCGCTGATCGGGCGACCGCTCTACGAGGCCTTCATCAAGGGCTACACCGCGAAGCAGTGGCAGACCGACCCCACCCGGCTGAGCGCTGACATCATCACCCGGCTCCCGGTGCGCTACAACTTCGACAACCGGTGGTTCAACGACAAGTACGAGGGCCTCCCGGTCGACGGCTACACCGCCTGGCTGACCCGGATGGCCGACCACCCCAACATCGAGATCCGTCTCGAGACCGACTTCCTGGACGCCGGCACCGGCCTGGCCGAGGAGTTCAAGGGCAAGGTCCCGATCGTCTACACCGGTCCGATCGACGAGTACTTCGGCAACTCCCAGGGGCGCCTGTCGTGGCGCACCGTCGACCTCGAGGCCGAGGTCAAGGAGGTCGACGACTTCCAGGGCTGCGCGGTGATGAACTACAACGACCAGGAGGTGCCCTGGACCCGCATCCACGAGTTCAAGCACTTCCACCCCGAGCGCACCTACATCTCGGGCAAGACCGTGATCGTCCACGAGTACTCCCGCGCCGCCGGTGAGGACGACGAGCCGTACTACCCGATCAACACCGCCGAGGACCGCGAGAAGCTGCTGAAGTACCGGGAGCTCGCCAAGCAGGAGGCCGAGCAGTCGGGGGTGCTCTTCGGTGGACGACTGGGCACCTACAAGTACCTCGACATGCACATGGCGATCGGCTCGGCCCTGACCATGTACGAGAACAAGCTCAAGCCGCACTTCGCCGACGGCGCGGCCCTCACCTCCGCCGGGGCCGACGAATGAGCGCCCGACCGAACGGCTCGCTCAGCTCCGACCTCCGAGGGGACCTCGCATGACGAAACGCCTGCTCCAGCGCCAGATCCTGCCCCTCGACCGCGACGTCGACGTGATGCCCCTCTACGTCGACCCCGAGGCGGCCGTCCTCGACCTCGACAAGTACGAGGTCGGCACCAACCGCTCGGCCCGTGAGCTGAACGCGGCCTCGATGCGCCAGAACATCTCGACCGGCTCCCGGGTCCACCCGGACCAGGTCGAGACCCGGACGCGGATGCGGGTGCCGGCCGGCGAGGTGCTCTCGTTCGGCACCTACTTCAACGCGTTCCCGGCCAGCTACTGGCGTCGCTACTCGGTCGTCACCGACGTCACCCTGACCGTCCACGTCCGCGGCCAGGGCGCGAGCGTCACCGTCTACAAGTCGATGGCCAACGGCCGCTCCCAGCGGGTCGACACCGCGGGCACGGGCGCCGAGTCGGCGGGCACCTTCACCTTCGAGCTCTCGCTCACACCCTTCGTCGACGGCGGCTGGTACTGGTACAACGTCGTCGCCGGCGACGAGGACGCCGTGGTGGAGGGCGCCGAGTGGAGCGCCGACGTCCCCGAGGACCGTGCCCAGCACGGCACCGTGGACATCGCGATCACCACGATGAACCGCCCCGACTTCTGCGCCGAGCTGCTCGCGCAGATCGGCGAGGACGACGAGCTGCGACCGCTGCTCGACACGGTCTTCGTGATGGAGCAGGGCACCAAGAAGGTCACCGACTCCCCGGTGTTCGCAAAGGCGGAGGCCGCTCTGGGCGACACCCTGCGGGTCATCGAGCAGGGCAATCTCGGCGGCTCCGGTGGCTATGCCCGCGGCCAGCTCGAGTCGGTCCGCAAGGGCACCGCGACGTACGCGATGATGATGGACGACGACGTCGTCTGCGAGCCCGAGGGCATCATCCGCGCGGTCACCTTCGGGGACCTGGCCCGCCGCCCGACGATCGTGGGCGGCCACATGTTCAGCCTCTTCTCCCGCTCGCGGCTGCACAGCTTCGGGGAGATCGTGCACCCGTGGCGCTTCTGGTGGCAGTCGGCCCCGGGCGTCTTCGGCGACTGGGACCTCGGGGCCCGCAACCTGCGCTCCACGCGCTGGCTGCACAAGCGGGTCGACGTCGACTTCAACGGCTGGTTCATGTGCCTGATCCCGCGCCAGGTGCTGGCCGAGATCGGTCTCTCCCTGCCGCTGTTCATCAAGTGGGACGACTCCGAGTTCGGGCTGCGCGCCAAGGAGGCGGGGTACCCGACGGTGACCTTCCCGGGGGCCGCGGTGTGGCACGTCCCGTGGACGGACAAGAACGACGCCCTGGACTGGCAGGCCTACTTCCACCAGCGCAACCGCTTCATCGCGGCGCTGCTGCACTCGCCGTACCCCAAGGGCGGACGGATGATCCGGGAGAGCCGCAACCACCAGATCAAGCACCTGGTCTCGATGCAGTACTCCACCGCCGAGCTGCGCCACCAGGCGCTCGAGGACGTCCTCGCCGGCCCCGGTCACCTGCACGCCGACCTGGCGACGAAGCTCGTCGAGGTCAACGCCTTCCGCAAGACCTTCACCGACGCCAGGCTCGAGGTGGACCCGGACGTCTTCCCGCCGGTCCGCCGCCAGAAGCCTCCGCGCAAGGGCCGCGACGGCACCGAGATCCCCGGCCGCTGGGGCCTGCTGGCCACCGCGGTGCTGGCGCCCGTGCGTCAGCTGAAGGCGCCGCGCGGGCTCTCCCGGGAGTTCCCGGAGAGCGAGGTGCCGGCCATGGACGCCAAGTGGTACCGCCTGGCCAGCCTCGACTCCGCCGTCGTCTCGATGAACGACGGCTCCTCCGCCGCGCTCTACCAGCGCGACCCGGAGCGCTTCCGCGAGCTGACCCGCAAGACGATCGAGATCCATGAGCGGCTGCGCCGCGAGTGGCCGCGCCTGGCCGAGGAGTACCGCTCGCAGCTCGGGGCGATCACCTCGCCGGAGGCGTGGGACCAGACCTTCGCGCCGTGGACGGCCGCGGACACCGGGCCCACCGAGAGCTCGCAGCCAGGCTCCGATGACTGAGCCTGCCTCCGTGGCGACACCCGAGCGGCCGCACCGGGAGGTGTCCGCCCCGCTGGCGCCGCCGTCGGCGCAGAACGGCCTGCTCGGCGTCGTCCAGCGCCGCTACCTGCTGCGCCTGCTGGTGCGCCGGGAGATCAGCGCGCGCTACCAGGGCTCGTTCCTCGGGCTGCTGTGGTCCTACATCAACCCGCTGTCGCAGTTCTGCATCTACTTCTTCGTGATGGGTTACATCCTCAACCTGCACAAGGACGTGCCGAACTTCGGCGTCCACGTGTTCTCGGCGCTGATCGTCGTGCACTTCTTCACCGAGACGTTCAACGCCGGCACCCGCTCGATCGTGCGCAACAAGGCCCTGGTGCGCAAGATGGCCGTGCCCCGGGAGATGTTCCCGGTGGCCTCGATGCTGGTCTCGCTCTACCACGTGGGCCCGCAGCTGGTGATCCTCGTGGTCGCCTGCGTCGTCACGGGCTGGACGCCCGACCCCGTCGGCATGCTGGCGGCCGTGCTCGCGGTGGCGATCATCATGGTGCTCGGCACCGCCCTGGCGCTGCTCTTCAGCGCCGCCAACGTGTTCTTCCGGGACTTCTCCAGCGCCGTCAACGTGCTGACCAACTTCGTGCGCTTCGGCGTGCCGATGATCTACCCCTACAGCCTCGTGAGCGAACGGTTCGGCAGCTTCGCGCAGTACTACCTGTGGAACCCCATCGCGGACGCCGTGCTGCTCATGCAGCGGGCCTTCTGGGTGGGCGCGACCGAGAACCCCACCGAGACCGAGCGGGTGCACATCCCTGACCACCTGTTCAGCTACGGCCTGATCGCCCTCGGAGCCAGCCTGGTCGTGCTGCTCGTCGGCCAGCTGGTCTTCACCCGGCTCGAGAACAAGATCCCGGAGCGTCTGTGATGAGCGCGAACGACTCGATCGTGGTGAAGAACGCCTCAAAGGAGTTCACCCTGCGCTACCACCGGACCTTCAAGGAGGTCACGGTGGCGCGGCTCAAGGGCCGCGACATCAGCAACACCTTCAAGGCTCTCGACGACGTCTCGTTCACCGTCGAGCAGGGGGAGTCGATCGGCCTGATGGGGCTCAACGGCTCCGGCAAGAGCACCCTGCTCAAGCTGGTCAACGGCATCATGCGCCCGGACGCCGGCAGCGTGATGACCCGCGGACGGATCTCCGGGCTGATCGCGACCGGCGCCGGGTTCCACCCGCAGCTGACCGGTCGCGACAACATCTACCTCAACGCCGCGATCCTGGGCATGACCGAGCGGGAGACGCAGCGCAAGTTCGACGACATCGTCGAGTTCGCCGACATCGGCCGCTTCCTCGACACCCCGGTCGGCAACTACTCCTCCGGCATGTTCGCCCGCCTCGGCTTCGCGGTCGCGGTGAACGTCGACTCCGACATCTTCCTGGCCGACGAGGTGCTCGCGGTGGGGGACCGGCCCTTCAAGAAGAAGTGCATGGACCGCATGCAGGAGATCCGCGACGGGGGCCGCACGCTCTTCTACGTCAGCCACGCCGCCGCCTCGGTGCGCAAGATGTGTGACCGCGTGATCGTGCTCGAGAAGGGCAAGATCGGCTACGACGGAGAGGTCAACGCCGGCATCCGGTACCTGAAGTACGAGGACGAGAACCCCGCCAACGAGCCGGACGAGACCGACGAGCTCGACGACGAGGAGCTCGGCGCCGACATCTGACCCGCCAGCCGCTGGTTGAGGCGCGAGCGCAGCCCCCCGCCGCTGGTTGAGGTGCGAGCGCAGCGAGCCTCGAAACCCAGTGCCCCCGCTGGTTGAGGTGCGAGCGGAGCGAGCCTCGAAACCCAGTGAGCGGACCACCCGAGTGCCTGCGTCCCAGGGGTCTCGAGGCTCGTCGCTGGCGCTCCTCACACCTCGACCAACGGAAAGCCCCGTTGGTTGAGGTGCGAGCGGAGCGAGCCTCGAAACCCAGTGAGCGGACTGCCCGAGTGCCCGCGTCCCGGGGGTCTCGAGGTTCGTCGCTGGCGCTCCTCACACCTCGACCAACGGAAGAGCCGCCGTTGGTTGAGGTGCGAGCGGAGCGAGCCTCGAAACCCGGCGAGCGGACTACCCGGCTGCCCGCGTGCCCCGGGGGTCTCGAGGCTCGTCGCTGGCGCTCCTCACACCTCGACCAACGGCGGGGCCGCCGCGTTGGTTGAGGTGCGAGCGCAGCGAGCCTCGAAACCCGGCCCCACGGTGGTTGAGGTGCGAGCGGAGCGAGCCTCGAAACCCGGCGACGATCACTCGCGTCGGGCCCGTGACCGGATCCACCCGGGCGGTGGGTGGTGTCGTCCGGGTTTCGGGGGTGGTCGGAACTCGGGTCTTCCGTCGTCGGGGTTGAGTCGGACTTGCCAGGGGGTGTGGTGCAGGGTGCGGTGGTGGTGCCCGCAGAGCAGGACCAGGTTGTCCAGGGCGGTGGGGCCCTGGTCGGCCCAGTGGGTGATGTGGTGGGCGTGGCCCATCACCGGGGGCCTCGTGCAGCCGGGGAACGCGCAGTGCTGGTCGCGGCAGACCAGGGCCCGCCACAAAGCGGGGGTCACCAACCGGTGGGTGCGCCCGACGTCCAGGACCTCACCGTCGGGTGCCGAGGGCGACGGGGATGATGTCGGCGTCACACGCGAGGCGTCGGACGACGGCCGGGGACAGCTCGGTGCCGTCATCGGTGATCGTCGACCAGTCGAGCTGACCCTTCAGGGCCTCCAGGCTGGTGGTGACCGTGATCCGGGGCCGGGCGCCGTGGGCGTCGGGCGGCAGATCAGTCGCCAGGGCGTGCTCGCAGGTCGACACCAGGGCGTCCCAGAGCCGGGCCCCGTGGTCCCGGACATCCCCCGCGTCCGCACAGTCCAGGTCTGGGCCGGCGCCGGGGCCGGCTCCGGGACCGGCTGTGGGGGTGGGCTTGGTCAGAGGCAGGAGCGCGGCTTTGATCTTCGCGGCGTCCTCGACGGTGCCTCGGCCCTTGAGGCGGATGCCGCCGGCGCCGTCCTCGGTGAGGGCGAGGAACCGGCCCAGGTGCGCGGCGCGTTCCTGGGCGGCGAGGGCCTTCTCGGCCTTGCGTTCGGTGCCTTCGGGGTCGATGACGTGGATGAGGTGGCGGGCGGCCTTGCCCAGGTCGGTGGCGTGCAGGCGACCGGCTTCGTCGAGGAGGGTCTTCTCGGCCTGCTCGCGCAGGTCCGGGTTGGTGGGGAGCTCCTCGATGGCGTCACAGATGATCCCGGCCTGCTCGGGGGAGACCAGCCCGTCGCGCAACGCGTCCCGGGTTGCCGAGCGGTCGGTGACGAGGAGCTTCGCGTGCCGCACCGCCCGCCGCCCGGTGCCGTGGTAGGTCCCGGCGAGGTGGGTGAACCAGTCCCCGGTCGAGGACCACGCCAGGTGCTGCTGGGCGATCTTGCGGCCCTCGACCTCGACCAGGGCGGCGGCCTCGATCGCGGCCAGGTGCGCCCGGACCGCCTCACACGCCGCCACCGCGTCCACCACCTCGTCCGGCGTCCTCGCCGCCCAGAGCACCTCGTCCAACGAGCGCAGCACCGCGTTCGCCGCCGCGACCACCTCGGCGGGGCTGCGGGGCGAGAACGTGGTGCCTTCCATGACCCCACTCAACCAGGGACCACCGACAGTCACGGCCCGCTGACCGGCCCAGATCCCGCATGGTGAGACGCAATCGAATACTTTGTTCTACGCCTGATTCGCGGTCGGGTGGTGGCAAGGCCGTGCGGTGGTTTCGAGGTTCGCTTCGCTCACACCTCAACCAGCGGCGGTGGGGGTTTCGAGGTTCGGGCCTGGCGGCCCTCACACCGCAACCAGCGGGGGGTGGGGGTTTCGAGGGGGCTCCACTTGAGGTCGACCAGTCCGGGTTGGGCGAATTTGACAATTCTCGAAGTCTACGGCGTGTCGAGTGGAAATTACATCGTTGTAGTTACTCACATCCTCTTTCGTGCCTCCTGTGACTCGTGTGAAAGTTGCGCCACGTGTGAACTTCCCCCGCACCTGGAGTAGCTGTGATGCCCCCGAGCAAGACCCGTTTCGTGACCGCCTGCCAGCAGATGCTGGCCCTGGCCGTCGTGCTGGCCGCGCTGACCCCGGCCGCCAGCGTCGTGAGCCTCGACGTCGTCCGCGAGACCCCCGGGACGGCGCCGACCGGCGCCGCGGGTGAGCTCTCGGCGTACGCCCGTGCCGCCACCCGCCGGTCCGTGGTGCCGACCGAGCCCGTCGACCCCACGGTCACCGACTACTCGCTGACCCCGGCCGCTCCCGCCGTTGGTCGGTCGCTGCGCGCGACCGGCACCGAGGCGGCCCCCCAGGCAGCCACCGAGGCGCGCGTCGTGCGCAACGCCCGGACCGGCAGCACCGAGGTCGTCAGCGACCCGCAGGAGGTGGACGGGTACGGCGCCGTGGGCGTCACCTGGTCGCCCGGCGAGGACGCCGCGCACGACGCTCTCAGCTTCGAGGTCCGCAGCCGCACCGGCGAGGAGTGGTCCGACTGGACGACGCTGGCCTACGACCCCGAGGAAGGCCCCGACCCCGACAGCGACGAGGGCCGCGCGGCCCGACCCGGCACCGACCCGATGCTGGTCGGCGACGTCGACCAGGTCCAGGTCCGGGCGCTGGTCACCGAGGGCGAGCAGGTGCCTGCCGACATGGAGCTGGCGGTCATCGATCCCGGCGAGACCGCGCAGGTGGCCGTGGAAGCACCGGCCATCGACGCCGACGCGCTGGGCTCCGCGACCTCGGGCCAGGCGGTCGGCGAATCCGCCGCCCCCGCCGCGGGCAGCGAGGCACAGGGCGACGGGGCTCTCGCCCTGGAGGCGGCCACGTACACGCCCAAGCCGAAGATCTACTCGCGAGCCCAGTGGGGCGCCGACGAGCGGATGCGCGACGCCGGCTCGCTGCACTACTACGAGGTGCACGCCGGCTTCGTCCACCACACGGTGAACGCCAACAGCTACACCCGCGCCGAGGTGCCCGGCATCATCCGCGGCATCTACGCGTACCACACGCGCTCCAAGGGCTGGAGCGACATCGGCTACAACTTCCTCGTCGACCGGTTCGGCCGCATCTGGGAGGGCCGGTACGGCGGGGTCGACCGACCCGTCGTCGGGGCGCACACCCTGGGCTACAACGACTACGCGTTCGCGATGTCCGCGATCGGCAACTTCGACGTGGCGCAGCCCCCGGCCGCCATGGTCCAGGCCTACGGCGCGCTGTTCGCCTGGAAGCTGTCGCTGCACGGCGTCGACGCCTCCTCGACCAGCCAGCAGGTCGGCTCGAGCAGGTTCCGGGCGATCAACGGCCACCGCGACGCCGGTCAGACGGCCTGTCCCGGCCGCTACCTGTACGCCAAGATCCCGCAGATCCGCCAGCTGGCCGCTGCCGCCCAGAAGGGCTGGTCCGGACGCGAGCTGGAGTCGAACCTCGCCTCCAGCGCCCACCCCGACCTGATCGTGCGCCGCGCCAGCGACCAGCGGGCCTTCGTGATCCCCACCGGTGGTCTGAGCCGGTTCCGCAAGGCGCGCACGGTGCGCGCCGACCTCGCGACCGGTGACACCGTCGTGGCGACGCCCGACCTGACCTCGGACGGTCACGACGATCTGCTCGTCCGCAGCGGCAGCACCACCCGGGTGCTTCCCGGTGACGGCACCGGCCGCTTCGGGTCGCCGGTCAAGGCGACCTCGGCCTTCGCCGGGCGCGACCTGATCACCGCCGTCGGCGACCTCGACGGCGACGGGCGCAACGACCTGGTGGCGCGCGACCCGCGGGCCGGCCGGCTGCTCTTCTACCGTGGCGGCGGCAAGGGTGGGTTCTTCGCGCCGGTCTCGCGCGGCCGGGGCTGGGGTGGGTACGGCCTGCTCGCCGCCACCGGCGACGTCGACGGCGACGGCCGGGCCGACCTGCTCGGCCGCGACGCCGAGAACCGGATGTGGCTGCGCCCCGGCACCGGCGACGGGCGTCTCGGCGCCGCCGTGCGGGTCCCCGGGACCTGGGGTCGCTACGACACGGTCGCCGGCTACGGCGACTTCAACCGCGACGGTCGCAACGACCTGATGGCCCACGAGCCCGGCGGACGGAGCTACCTCCTGCCCGTCAAGGGGGACGGCACCTTCGGTCGTCGCCTCGGCCCCTTCACCTCGATGGGCAGTGCCCGGGCGCTCTCCGGCGCCGGCCTGGCCGGCAACTCCTCGGTCGACCTGCTGGCCCGCCGGGGCGGCGACCTGGTGATCTACCCGAGCGCAGGCACCTTCGAGACCGGTCGCCCGATCGCGACCGGCCTACGGGTGCCGGCGGCCGACGCGCTGCTGAACGCCGGCGACTGGGACCGCGACGGCTACGGGGACATCCTCATCCGCAACAAGAACAACGGCTCGCTGGTGCTGCGCAGCGGCAACGGCCGGGGCGGCTTCGCGAAGGCGACCACGGTCGGCACCGGCTTCGGCAACGTCGGGCTGCTGGCGGCCGTCGGCGACATGACCGGCGACGGCTGGCCGGACCTGATGGGTCAGCCCCGGGGCGGGGCCATGCGGATCTACCCCGGCCGCGGACTCGCGGGTCTCGAGCGCAGCTACGTCGCCTACCGCCAGGTCGACGCGGCCGAGCAGATCGGCGTCGGGCGCTGGGACGGCGACGGCTCGCCGGACAGCCTGTTCCGCTCGGGCTCCCGGCTCTCGCTCTCGCCGGGCAACGGCCCGGGAGGCCTGACCGCCTCACGGGCGCTGGACCTCGGCGTCTCGGCGTACGACTGGGTGGTGGGGGTCAGCGACGTGAACCTGCGCGGGCACCCCGACCTGATCGTGCGCGCCAGGAAGACCGGTCAGCTGTGGCTGCTCAAGGCGACCACGTCCGGTTTCGAGCGGCGCCAGTTCCTCGGGGAGGGGATGAAGGCCTACGACCTGGTCGGCTGAGGTCGACCTGCGGGACGGCCGGCGTCAGTCGGCCCTCACCTGGCCCACGCTCACGGGAATCGAGCCGTGGCACGCTCGGCGGCGTAGGTCGCGTCGAGACGCCCCGGATCGGCGTGGGAGACCAGGACCAGCGAGCCGCCGCGCACGAGCGGCTCCACGAACGAGGCGATTCCCGGTGGGGAAGCCGGGTTCGCCTCCGTGAGGAGGCGGCCCCCGTCGGTGAGGAGACTCCCGGCGGCGGCCGCCTCCCACATCTCGCCCTGGCCGAGACCGGGCAGCGCCGGGTCGTCCGGGCCGGGCGGGTCGTAGGCCGCGAACGCGTCGGGCTGCGACCAGACGTCGATGCCGACGTCGTGCACGCCGGCCGGCAGCGGCTCGGCGAAGCGCACGCCCATCGGGCGCAGCGAGCAGGCCAGCACCGGCAGCTCACCGGCCCGCGGCCCCCACGTCGCCAGCCCGTCGGGACCGCACACCACGGCGTCGGGAGTGCCGCCCTCGGGGCCCCCGGCCGCCTCGCCCCCCTGGTCCGCGCCGACCTCGTCCAGGGTCACCTCGAGCCCCACGGTCCAGGCCGCGCCCAGGAAGACCGGACCCAGCCAGTGCGTGGGCAGGGCGACGTGCAGGCGCTGGCCGCGCTCGAGATCGTGCTCCTCGACGAGCAGCGAGGCGGTCTTCGCCACCCAGTTCGCGTACGTCGTCACGGACAGCTCGACGCGCTCGCCGCTCGCGTGGTCGTAGAACGTGACCAGGGGCCGGCCCGGGTCGGAGCGGAGCAGCCGGGTGAGCACGGCGGAGAAGGTCGTCACCCGGTTCAGCCTAGGCGGGCCACCCGGGAGGCCCGGCCGCCCCCGCGACGGGGCCGTGGGTCAGCGGGGGAGCCGGTCCGCCCGTGCGTCGACCAGGGCAGCGGCGGCGGTCAGCCGCCACGCCTCGAAGGTGAGCTCGGCCAGCTCGTCCCGCTCCACCCCGGCCAGCCGGACGACGACCCAGCCGAAGCCACTGGTGGTGAACTGCACCTCGAACGTCCCTGGACGCTCGGCGACCAGCGCGAGCTGCTCGGCGATGGTCTGCTTGAGCCCGACGGTGCGGGTGGCTCCCCAGAGGTAGCCGAAGGTCTGCTGGCCGACGGCGATCCGCCAGTAGCGCCCGTTGTCGGTCCGGGTGACGTCGGGCAGCTGGTCGGCCAGCTCGAAGAAGTCCACGACGCCGCATCCGCTCACCGCGCCATCGTGGCACCCGGCCCGCACCTCACGAGAGCCGGTGCGGTCCGGTCGGGGGAGGGGCCCCGGGATCGTTGAGCTCCCGGATCAGCCGCCGCTCCTCCGCGCTCAGGTCGGACTCGGCGAGCACCTTCTGCAGGACGTCGGACTTGCGGGCGAGGTAGGCGTCGATCTCCATCGTCGGGTCCGCCGCCAGCGCCACCTTGACCGCGCCGTACTCCTCACGCAGGTCCTCACGGCGCCGCAGGACCTCACGGACCGCGAGGTGGTTGCGCAGGTGGAGCGTCCCTTCGCGGCACACGTACACGTGGCGGCGAGGGTCGTCGTCCGGGGCGACGAACGCCTCCCGACCGGTGACCCCGAGATCCCCCCGGTGGACGTAGCCCACCTGCTGGAGGGCCGCCACGGCCGTGGCCACGTCGGCGCCGTCGACCACGACGTCGATGTCCAGGACCGGCTTGGCGGCCAACCCGGGCACGGACGTCGACCCGACGTGCTCGACCCGCACGTGCGGGAGACCGGCCAGGACCCCGCGCAGGTGGCCGGCCAGCACGGCGAACTGCGCGGGCCACAGCGCGCAGTAGGCGACGACCTGGATGGGCACGCGACCGAGTATGGGCCCAGCGATCCCCAGCGGCTCTCGCCGGGGAGCGACTTGTGCGGCACTCTGGAGGGATGAAGGGCGCCGAGGCCAGGCCCCGCGCTGGGCCGCCGAAGGAGGGGCCGCCGAGGAAGGGGTCACCGAGGACGCGGCTGCCTGCCGCGGGCGTGATCGCCGCGGCGACGCTGGCGCTCGCCGGGTGCCAGGACTCCGCCCCACCGGCCCCGCTGACACCGACGCGCGCCGGCCCCTTCGACGCCGAGCAGCTCGCGCTCTCCCGCGAGGCGGTGCGACGGGTGGCGAGGTTCGAGGCCGGCCTCCAGCCCATCCTCGCCGCCGGGAAGGCCACCGTGCGGGCCCGGGAGTTCTACCGGGAGCACCTGCGGTCGTGGCAGCCGGGCTACGCGCAGCTGAGGGCCTACGAGAGGGACGAGATCCGGTTCGCGCGCCGGCCGGTGGTCCTGAGGACCCGCGCCACCTCGGTCAAGTCGTTCCAGGACAACGCCGCCGAGATCGTGCTCGTGCGCTGCACGGACCAGTCCGATCTCGGGGCGACGCGGGCCGGGGTGCCGCTCCCGGTGGCCCACGAGGAGCCGGTGGTCGAGGTGGTGGTCGCCTACCGGTACGAGAACCGCACGTGGCGCCTCGGGCCCTTCGAGACCACCGACCGACCCTGCACCGCTCAGGCACCCGCGAGGTAGATGGTGGCGGTCGACTCGCCACGGGTGAGGGGGTTGGGGAAGGTGACGATCTGGGCCGACGACGTGGCGAACACCTCGGTCAGCGCACCCAGGAACACCTCGTCGGGCGGGTCGTCCGACCAGAGCCCGAAGACCCCCTCGGGCTCGAGGCGGCGGCGCACGTGCCCGAGTCCCTCGGCGGTGTAGAACGCCGAGTGACTGGGGTGCAGCACGTGGCGCGGGCTGTGGTCGATGTCGAGCAGGATGGCGTGGAAGCGGTCGGGAACCGCGCCGTCGAAGTGCTCGGTGCCGTTCATCAGCGCGAAGAAGTCGCCCTCGACCAGGGTCGTCCGGGGGTCGTCGATCAGGACCGCGGCGTCCGGCAGCAGTCCCCGCTCGTGCCAGCCGATGACCTCGCCGAGGGCATCGACGACGGCGAGCGAGCGCACGCGGTCGTCCTGCAACGCGGTCACGGCCGTGTACCCGAGCCCGAGGCCTCCCACCAGGACGGCGAGGCCGTCCCCCGGGGTGGCGGCCAGTCCGAGGCGGGCCAGCTCCCGCTCCGCCACGGTGAAGAGGCTCGACATCAGGAACTCGTCGCCGAGCTTCACCTCGTAGATCTCGACCCGGAGCTGCGGATCGATGCGGCGGCGCAGGCTGATCAGACCGAGCCTGGTGTCCTGTGCGTCGAGCTCCTCGAAGCGTCTGCCCATGGTGCGTCCCAACCGGTGCGTGTGGGGTCCCGCCGGGGTCCCGGCAGGAGGAGGCCGTGCGGGAGCGAGGTCAACGGTGCGCGGTCAGCCAGTCGACGACCTCGGAGGTGATCTCCTCCCGGTTGGTCTCGTTGAAGACCTCGTGCCGCGCGCCGGGGTGGACGCGGGTGATCACGTCGCTCACGCCCGCCTCCCGGTAGCGCTGGCCCAGCAGCTGGACCAGCTGGCCGTCACCGGAGAGCGGGTCGGCCTGCCCGGAGACGATCAGGATCGGCAGGTCCGGGCGGATGCCCGACAACGCGTCCGGGTCGGCGAGCCGTCCGGCCTGGCTGAACATCTGCGGGATGGCGTCGGGCGGGACGTCGAAGCCGCAGAGGGGGTCGGCGACGTAGGCGTCGACCTCGGCCGCGTCGCGCGAGAGCCACTCGTAGCCGGTGCGGTGCTCGAAGCCGGCGTTGAAGGCCTCGAGACCCACGGGCCCTTGGGACTGGGCGAGGTTGTCGGCCAGCACGTCGAGCGCGGTCGAGCCGGAGAGCACCACGCCGGCGTACTGCCCGGAGTGCTCGAGCAGCACCGACTGCGCGGCGAAGGATCCCATCGAGTGGGCGAGGAGGAACAGCGGGAGCCCGTCGCGGGCGAGGGTGGCGCCGTAGGCCGCGACGTCGTCGATGAGCCCGGCGAACCCAGGGGACCCGAAGTCACCCCACCGGTCGGGGGAGGCCACCGACCGGCCGTGACCGCGGTGGTCGTGGGCGTGGACCGCGAAGCCTGCGGCGTTCAGCGCCAGCGCGAGGCGGTCGTAGCGAGCCGCGTGCTCGGCCAGGCCGTGCGCGATCTGCACGACACCGACCGGGTCGCCGACGGTGTCGGTCCACGAGCAGGTGGCCAGCTCGGTCGAGTCGCACGGTGACCTGAAGCTGGAGTCTGTCCACGTCATGTCTCATCGTGGCACAGCCCACCACCACGCACCTGTTGTCTCGACCCGCCAGGAGGAGCATCGTGGGAGCAGACGAGCAGACGAGCAGACGAGCAGACGAGCAGACGAGCAGAGAAGGGAGGAGCCATGAAGGCGAACGTGGGCGATCTGTTGTGGATCGAGAGCAACTCGGCGGAGCAGCACCGTCGTGAGGGAGAGATCGTGGGGGTCCGAGGACCTGACGGGGACCCGCCCTTCGTGGTGCGCTGGCCCGACGGGCACGAGGGGCTGTGCTACCCGGGGCCCGACGCCCGCGTGCGGCCGCACGACCTGGCGCAGGGCCCCCGAGGCTGACGTGGCCTACGGCTCGACGGTGCCGATGCCGCACTTGTCGTCGAGCCTGAGCTGCCGGTGGAGGCGGACCGGCGTCGCCAGCGCCTCGCCGGGCTCGACGTCGAAGAACGTGCCCACCACGGTGACCGTCTCGGTCCCCTGGTTGAAGGCCGTGTGGGCCTGGGGTCCCGGCTCCAGGAACACGGTCCCGGCGGCGTAGGGGCGCACCACGCAGTCGCGGGCGCGCACGTAGCTGAGCTCCCCGCCGCCGACGACGCTGACCAGGACCGGGCCGGGGTGGCGGTGCCACGGGAAGGCGTCGCCGGGGGCGAGCTCGAAGCTCGCGGTGGCGATGCCTCCGGGATGGCGCAGCCGGATGACCTCCTTGTGAGCTCCATCGATCTTGACGCTGAACCGCACCCGCACCCGGTCGGTGAACCGGGTCGGTCCCTGCGGGCCCACGAAGACGTTGGTCACCTCCGGGCGACCCGTGGCGTTGAACTCCTCGTCGCCGGCGGCGACGGGAGGCCCCGACAACATGGTCAGCGCCAGCGCGCCGACGGCTGCGAGGGCGAGCTTCTTCTTCTGGGGAACGTGCATGGTGTTCACCTACGTCCTCCCTCGGCGGCTGCCGGGGGCTCGATGTGCTGGTTCACGCGGAAGCCGTTCGAGCAGCCCGCGAACCGAGTCGTCGCGTGCGCGGATGCCCTGATCTCGCCGCGGGCTCCGGGAGGAGGCAGTCGTGCTCGTCCTCCCGGTCAGGATGCGTCGACGAGTACATGCCGCGAACCTAGGAGGGCGAGCGTTTTCCCAGCGTTCGCACCAGCGTTCGCACCAGCGTTCGCACCGGCGCTCGGTCAGGGTCTCGGGCAGGCGTCCGAGCCGGCTCTCCAGCCGTGAGCGTCACCGGGGGCTCCTCAGGTACGGGACCGCCGGGCGGTGCGGTAGGCGGGCTCACGCAGCCGACGCACCCAGTCGTAGGTCTCGAGACCGGGCAGCGTGTTCCGGACCGGGTCGAAGGACAGGGGCGGGTCCGCCTCGTCGACCGGGTCCTCGTGGAGCTCCAGCTCGGCGAACGGATGCCAGGCGCCGGAGCGGAGGGACCTGGCCAGACCGAGCGTCCTCTCGTCGAGGAACACCGCGGAGAGCACCAGCGGACCGGCGGGCGTCCGGTACGGCAGCAGCGTGGTCATCGGCCTCCCGTACGGCGACCGGGCAGGGGTCAGCACGTAGCGGGTGAGCCGACCGAGCCCGGTCGATGCGAACAGCAGATCGCCGCTCCGGCCACCTTCGGCCCGCACCCGGAGGGCGAGGCCGAAGACGTCCGGCAAGGGAGCGGGCAGCCCGACCGCGCGTGACCGCCGGACCAGCACCCTGTCCTCGCCGGCGCCGTCCAGCCACTCCACCCCGGTCCGCTCCGGAGCGCCGAACCGACGCAGGGTGCCGGGAACCACGGACCCTCGAGGGTGCAGGGGCTTGGCCGCCGGTCGCACGGCGATCAGCCCCGTGGCAGCACGCAGCAGCTGCCCGCCGGCGGAGGAGGCGACGCGGGCCGCGGCCTGGGTCGCAGTCATGACATCCGGGCGAGGCCACGCCGGTGCAGCATCCACCCGCCCAGGACCAGGAGGCCGCCGAGAGCCAGGAACGCGACGTCCCAGGCGAAGGGGGCGCCCAGGTCGTCGCGCACGTGGTGGACGCCGAGGATCTGGTGGTCGACCACTCCCTCGACCAGGTTGAAGATCCCCCAGCCGGTCAGCACGAGGCCGAGGTGGAACGACCAGCTCGGTGCCAGGCGACCCTTGCGCCACGCCACGAGCGCGGCCATCGAACCCGCCACCACCAGGAACCAGGTCGCTACGTGGAAGAACCCGTCGGCCAGCGTGTTCACCTCCAGACCCGCCACCGTGGTGACCGGGTACTGGTCCACCGCGCTGACCATGTGGTGCCACTGGAGGATCTGGTGCAGGACGATCCCGTCGACGAAGCCGCCGAGGCCGAGCCCGTAGAGGAGACCCGATGCTCTCGATGGCACGACCCGGTCCGGCGGCGGTTCGGCGTGATCGCTCATGTCCCCTACCTACCCACTTCGCGGCTCGGCACCACGCTCCTGCGTCACCGGGGCGACGTTCGCGGCCCGTAGGCTGCCGCCCATGTCTGGCATCGACCACTTCTGGGCCGTGATCCCCGCCGGCGGTGCCGGGACGCGGCTCTGGCCGCTGTCGCGCGCGGCATCGCCGAAGTTCCTGCACGACCTGAGCGGCAGCGGGCGCTCCCTGCTCCAGGACACCCACGCGCGGCTCGCCCCGCTGGCCGACGACCGCTTCCTGGTCGTCACCGGGGCCGCCCACCACGAGGCGGTCAGCGCGCAGCTCCCGGTGCTCGGGTCCGACGCCGTGCTGGCCGAGCCCTCCCCGCGGGACTCGATGGCGGCGATCGGGCTGGCCGCGGCGCTGCTCGAGCGCACCGACCCGGACGCGGTGATGGGATCCTTCGCGGCCGACCACGTGATCGCCGACCGGGCGGGCTTCGAGGCCTGCGTGCAACGCGCCGTCGCGGCGGCCCGGGAGGGCTGGCTGGTCACCCTCGGGATCGAGCCGACCCATGCGTCCTCGGCCTTCGGCTACATCCGGCTCGCCGACGGGCCGGCCGGCGAGAGCGACGACGGGGGCACTGGCGAGCTCGCGGGTCTGGCCGGGGTGCAGGCGGTGGAGGCGTTCGTGGAGAAGCCGTCGCCGGCCACTGCGCGCGACTACCTCGCCAGCGGGCGGTACCGCTGGAACGCCGGCATGTTCGTGGTCCGCCCCGGGGTCCTGCTGGACCTGCTGGGTCGCTGGCACCCGGACTTCGCCGCGGCCCTGCGCACCCTCGCGGCCGACCTGGGTCGGCTCGAGGAGCTGTGGCCGACGCTGCCGCGGATCGCGCTCGACCACGCCGTCGCCGAGCCCGCGGCCGCGGCCGGGCGGGTGGTGGTCGTGCCGGCGTCCTTCGACTGGGACGACGTCGGCGACTTCGACTCGCTGGCCACGCTGCTGGCCCGGGGCGACCAGGGCGACCAGGGCACCACGGTGCTGGGCGACGCCGCCCTGGTGCGCGCGATCGGCGCCTCCGGCCTGGTCGTGCCCGGCTCGGGGCGAGTGGTCGCGGTCGTCGGCCTGGACGACGTCGTGGTCGTGGACACCCCCGACGCGCTGCTCGTCACCACGCGCGCCCGGGCCCAGGAGGTCAAGAGGGTCGTCGACGCCCTCGAGCGCGACGGTCGTGCCGACCTCACCTGAGGTCGGCCGCGCCGCCCTGCCTCAGCCGCCGTTGGGCTCGGGGGAGTCCAGGTAGGGGTACTTCTTCATGAAGCTGTCCAGGGCCGCGCCGCTGGGCTCGGAGCAGTACTGCCAGACGCCGACCTGCTGGTCGGCGGCGCCCGAGGAGGCCGCGCTCGCCCCGCCGGCCGACCAGTGGGTGTAGGCGATGTGCTGGCCCTTGGGGAACTTCTTGCCGTTCTCGTCCGAGGAGGTCCACGGGACGGCCTTGAACTTGTCACGCAGGTTCGTGGTGCCCTTGAACTTGGTGGCGATCGCCTCGATCTGCTGCATCGTGCCGGAGTCGTCGGCCGCGGTCTCGTCGTACCAGAGCACCGTGTAGCCGTGCTCGAGGTTGTGCACCAGCGTGCCGAGCTCCGGGCGGTCGCTCGCGGTGTAGAGCTTGCGCCCCATCGGGTCCGGCACGTTGTAGTGCTGGCCGAACGCCGGCGGCGCGTCGCCGTAGGCGATCGGGGTGCCCGGCTCGACGTGGTCCTGGGTGCCGTTGGCCGGCTTGGTGGTCGGCTTCTGGCAGACCGAGGCGGCCGCGCCGATCGAGGCGAGCTCGGTGTCGGCGTACTGACGCAGGTCGTACCAGTCCTTGATCGGCTGGAAGGCCGCCGCCCCCACGATCACCAGGGCGATCAGGGCGGAGACGCCGACGATCGCAAAGCCACGGCGGCGATCGCCGCCCTTCTGCTTCTTGCGCATCTGCTCGATGACGGCCTGGCGGTCGGACTTGGCGGGCTTCTTGGCCACGAGTCGGTTCCTCGGAGGGTCGGGAGGTGTGTCGGGCAGAGTCTACGGACCGGCCGGACGGAGCCGGAGGCGGACGGTGCTCCCGCCCTTCGGCGCCGGCGCGCTCTCCCAGCCGTGCGCGAAGGCGAGTGCCCGGACGGCGTCGGTGACGCCCGCGGGCCCCGCCACCAGCACCGCCTCGCCGTCCGGCTGCACGTCGGCCCGCTCGCCGATCACCTCGACCAGCGCCGCCAGGAGGTCCCCGGCCGGGGCGGGCGCCCCGAAGGGAGCCCGCTCGGCGGGGTCGCCGCGCAGGGCCCGGACCACCGCCTCGCGGGCGCCGTAGCCGAACATGTCCCCGTCGTCGCGGCGCACCAGGGCCCGGGCGCCCGGGCCGTCGTCGTCCGGGGGCAGCACGAGGTCGGCGCGCCCGCGCAGCACGGCGAACGGGCGGCCCCCGAGCTTGCCCTGGGCCAGCTCCGCCGCCCCGGCGATCTCGTCGGCGACGGCCGGCGCCGTGACGGCCAGCAGATTTCCGTGCTCGTCGGTGCGCCCGGCGAAGGTCTCGGCCACCAGCAGCCCGGCGGCGCCGACCGCGAGGTCGGTCTGCCCCTCGCGCCAGGCCCGGCCCGCGGTGTCGGTGATCACCACGCCCACGGTGCGCCCGGTCCGGGCCTGCAGCTCGGCGCGCAGGCGTCGGGCGGAGGCGTCCGGGTCGCGGGGCAGCAGCACGACGCGGCCCGCCTCGACGTTGGAGGCGTCGATGCCGGCCGCGGCCAGGGTGAGGCCGTGGTGGGTCCGCACGATCCAGGTCGGACCGCGCCGGGCGACGACCCGGGCGGTCTCACCGGGCAGCGCGTCCTCGCGGGTGCCGGGCCGCACCCGGCCCTCGGCCTTGCTGACGACCTTGCTGGTCACCACGACGACGTCGCCGTCGTGCAGCTCGACGAGGTCGAGGAGCAACGTGGCGAGGTCGTCGCCCTCGCGCACCTCCGGCGCCCCGCCGGGCGCGATCACCTGCAGGGCGTGGCGCGAGGCGCTCACCGGGCGACGAGGCCCACGGCGGCCGCGGCCATCGCCGCGGTGGCGTCGTGGTCGCTCATCATCAGCGGCACGGCGCGGCAGGCCAGCCCGGCCTCGACCAGCCGCGGGAGCTGGTCGGCGTCCCGCTCGTCGATCAGCCAGCCGTCCAGCACGCCGCCGTGGGCGCGGGCGCCGTAGTGCAGGCCGACCCCGGCCGCGCTGACCTCGACGCCGATCGTCTGGAGCATCTGCTCGGCCATCCCACGGACGTGGTGGCCGCCGACGATCGGCGAGAGCCCGACGACCGGGGCGCTGGTGTCCGCGAGCGCCTTGCGCACCCCCGGCACGCCGAGGATGGTGCCGACGGAGACGACCGGGTTGGAGGGCGGGAGTACGACCAGGTCGGCGTCGGCGATCGCCTCGAGCACGCCCGGGCCGGGCTCTGCGTCCTCGAGGCCGACCACCACGACCGCCTCGGCGGACACCGCGGCCCGCAGGCGGACCCAGTACTCCTGGAAGTGCACGACCCGACGCCCGCTGGGGGAGTCGGCGTCGGCGATCGCGATGTGGGTCTCCACCCGGTCGTCGCTCATCGGCAGCAGCCGGACCCCGGGCTGCCAGCGCCGGCACAGCGCGGTCGTGACCCGGGAGAGGGGGTAGCCCGCCTCCAACATCTGGGTGCGGACCAGGTGCGTCGCGACGTCCCGGTCGCCGAGGCCGAACCAGGTCGGCTCCACGCCGTACGCCGAGAGCTCCTCGCGCACGCTCCACGTCTCGTCGCGCCGGCCCCACCCGCGCTCGAGGTCGATGCCGTTCCCGAGCGTGTACATGACGGTGTCCAGGTCGGGGCAGACCTTGAGCCCGTGTACCCACAGGTCGTCGGCGGTGTTGGCCACGACGCTCACCTCGGCGTCCGTGGACACCCCCGGCAGGAGGCCGCTGTCACGCGCGTGGAGCAGTCCCTGGAGGAACCGGGCGCCACCCATTCCCCCGGAGAGCACCGTGATCTTCTGCATGCCCCCATACTCTCACCAGGCCCTCTTGGCACCGGGCAATAGCCCGAACGGGTGGTTGGGGTGCATACCAGAGGCGGGCTTGACTTACGGGTAAGACAGGCATGTAATTCCCTCAGTGTTCTTCGCATTCGTCCCCCGTCTTCCCGGCGGGACGTCGGTGGGGGGCCACAGGTGGTACGGGTGCACGACAGGGTCGAAAGGGCGAGTGCCGTGAGAGAACTTCTTCTCCTCGACGGAAACGCCGAGGAAGCGGGTTGGCAGGATCGTGCGTTGTGCGCGCAGACGGATCCTGAGGCGTTCTTCCCCGAGAAGGGGGGATCGACGAGGGAGGCCAAGAAGGTGTGCCTGACGTGTGAGGTCCGCGACGACTGCCTCGAGTCCGCCCTGATGAACGACGAGCGCTTCGGCATCTGGGGCGGTCTGTCCGAGCGTGAGCGGCGCAAGCTGAAGAAGCGCGCGGTCTGAGCGGCCGCCCAGCCGCCGCGAGAATCGGACCCCGGGGCCGTTAGGGTCTGGGATCGTGAGTTCTTCGGTTGCCGCGCTGCTGGTCAGCCACGACGGGGAGCGCTGGCTCCCCGCGGTCATCGAGGGGCTCCGCACCCAGCGAGCCGCGGTCGACCGGGTGCTCCCGGTCGACACCGGCAGCAAGGACGCCAGCGCCGCCCTCCTCGAGGAGGCCTTCGGCGAGGTGCTGCGGGTCCCCGGTTCCACGAGCTTCCCGGACGCGATCACCCTCGGCCTCGCCCACCTCGACCAGAGCGGTGAAGCGACCGAGTGGATCTGGATCCTGCACGACGACGCGAACCCCGACCCCGGTGCCCTCGAGGCACTGCTGGCGGCGGCGGACGCCGACCCGGAGGCCGACGTCCTCGGACCGAAGCTGCGCGAGTGGCCCTCGCTGCGGCGGCTGCTCGAGCTCGGCGTGACCATCTCCGGCACCGGACGCCGCGAGACCGGTCTCGAGCGCGGCGAGTACGACCAGGGCCAGCACGACGACGTGCGCACGGTGCTCGCGGTCAACACCGCCGGCATGCTGGTGCGCCGCCGGGTGCTCGAGGAGCTCGGTGGCTTCGACCCGGCGCTGCCGATCTTCGGCAACGACCTCGACTTCGGCTGGCGCGCCGCGACGGCGGGGTACCGGACGGTGGTCGTGCCGCAGGCGGTCGTCTTCCACGCCGAGGCCGCCCACCGGGGGACCCGGCGTACGCCGCTGACGGGTCGCCACACGCACTACCAGGAGCGGCGGGCCGCGCTCTACACACTGCTGGTCAACTCCCAGGCTCGCACCCTGCCCTTCCAGCTCGTCCGGCTGGGGCTCGGGACCCTGCTGCGGATGCTCGGCTTCGTGCTGGTCCGCTCGGTCGGGCAGGCGCTCGACGAGCTGGCCGCGCTGGTCTCCCTCTACGCCCACCCCCGCGCGATCCTCGGTGCCCGACGCCACCGGCAGCGGAGCGCCGCCGGCGACCCGGCCGCGGCGAACCGGTTGCTGGCGCCGACCTGGTTGCCGTACCGGCACGGCCTCGACTTCCTCGGCGACATGGCCGCCGCGGTCACGCACCAGGCCTCGGACGTCGCCGAACGGCGCCGCGCGGCGGCCGCGCGGCAGCCCGGGACGGCGGGAACGACCCGTCCGGCCGCGCCGAGGCCGGACGAGGACTCCCTCGGTGCGGACACCGGGGTGGTGGCGCGCTTCCTGACCAACCCGGTGGCGGTGCTGGCGGCCCTGGTCGTGGTGCTGGCGCTCGTCGGCGCCCGACCGGCCTTCGGCTCGCTGTCCGGGGGCGGGCTGTCCCCGACCCCGCAGGAGGCAGGGGACTGGTGGCGCCTCTACCTGGAGTCCTGGCACCCGTTGGGCCAGGGCAGCGCCGTGCCCGCCCCGGCCTACCTGCTCCCGCTGGCCCTGCTCGCCACCCTGCTGGGCGGCAGCCCGGCGGCGGCCGTCAGCGCGGTCTTCCTGCTGGCCGTCCCGCTCGCCCTGTGGGGCGCCTGGCGCTTCCTGCGCGTGGTGGGCCGGCTCGTCCGGCCCGCCGGCGCCCCCCGCTGGCTGCTGCTGTGGGGCTCGGTGTCCTACGCGCTGGTCCCGGTGGCGAGCGGCGCCTGGGGGGACGGGCGCCTGGCGGTCGTCGCGGTCGGCGCCCTGCTGCCGTGGCTGGGTCACGCGGTGCTCGGGTTCGCCGACCCCGCCCCCGACCGTCGCTGGCGGGCGGCCTGGCGCTCGGGCCTCCTCCTGGCCCTGACCGCCGCGTTCTCGCCGGTAGCCTGGCTGGTCGCCCTCCTGCTCGGCCTGGTGGTGGTCTCCGCCGCGCTCGCGATCGTCCCCGCCGTGGCGCGCGACCGCTCGGTCTGGGCCCCACCGGCCACCGCCGTCGCCGTGGTGCCGCTGCTGCTCGCGCCGTGGTGGGTACCCGCTCTCGTGCACGGTGCGGGCGCCACGCTGCTGCTGGACGGGGGGCCGGTGCCGGCGCCGCTGCTCGGCACCGGGGACCTCGTGCTCGGCCGGCTCGGGACCCTGGGGGCGCCCTGGTGGCTCGGGGCGGTGCTGGCGGTGCTGGCCGTACTGGCCCTGGTGCCGCGCTTCACCCGGATCCCCGTGCTGGTCTGCTGGATCGTCGCCCTGGCCGGGGCCGCGGCGGCCGCGGTGCTCGGGGTCGTCGACCTCGCCGTCGCGGACACGACGACCCCGGCCGGGCTCGGCTTCGTGCTGGTGCTCCTGCAGGGGACGTTCGTGGTCGCCGCGTTCATCGGCGCCCAGGCGCTCAGCTCCCGCGGCTCCGGCGACGCCTGGACCTGGCGGCGCACGGTAGCCGTGGGGATGGGGCTGGTCGCCGCGGTGGTTCCGGTCGGTGGCCTCGCGTCATTCGTCGTGGGCACCGGTGACGTCCTCGGCGAGGACGCCGGGAGCGGCATCCCGGCGTACATGGTGCAGAGCTCGATGCTCGGCCCGGCGCACGGGATCCTCGTGGTGCGCGGCGACGTCGCGGACGGGCTGACCTACACCGTGCGCCGCGGCGACGGGGTCACCCTCGGCGAGGACGAGATCCTCGACCTGACCCCCGAGGACACCGGCTTCACCCGGGACGTGCGCACGCTGCTCTCGCGGCCCACCTCGCAGGTCGTCGACGGGCTGGCCGCCCGGGGCATCGAGTACGTCGTGCTGCCCGCCCCGGCGGACGGCGCCGTCGCCTCGGCCCTCGACGCCACCGGTGGTCTCGTCCAGGCCAGTGCCGAGAACCGCTCCACCCGGGCCTGGCAGGTAGACCGGGACCTCGACCCGAGGGCCGTCGACGGCCCCGGCTCCTGGTGGCGGGTGCTGCTCCTCGTCCTCCAGGGGCTCGCCATCGTGGTGGTCGCGGTGCTCTGCGCGCCCACGACGAACAGGAGGACGCCGGCATGAGCCAGCTCGCCCCCGGAGCCCGGTCCTCGAGCCGACGGATCCGCTTCGACGCGCTCGCGGCCCTGGCCGTCGTGCTGCCGCTGCTCACCGCCGGCGCCCTGGCGCTGGTGCAGCCCGAGACGCCCGTGGCATCCACCCGGGCGCCGACGCGCACCGCCCTGACCAGCGCCACCATCGTCTGCCCTGCGGCGCTGCCCGGTGGCCGGGAGGCGCTCGTCTCGACCGCCCAGCCGGGAGCGGCCGGCCCGGTGGAGGTGCGCGCCGGTCGCGGCGGCGGCCGCAGCACCGCCGACCTCAGGTTCGGCCGGCTCACCGGCATCGACCGGGGGGCCGGGCCCCTCACCGTGGCCGGGGAGGGGGACCTCGCGCCGGGTCTGCTGGGTGGCCGGTTCGGGGCGCCGCGGCTTGCGGCCAGCCGCTGCCCGGCCCCGACGCCGGAGCAGTGGTTCACCGGTGTCGGCGCCGGGGCGCGGCACTCCTCGGTCCTCGAGCTGGTCAACCCCGACGCCGGTCCGGCGGTGGCCGACGTGACCGTGCTCGGCCCGGCCGGACCGATCGACGTCCCGAGGCTGCGTGGCGTGGCGGTGCGCGGTCACGGCAGCGTGCGGCTCGACCTCGGGGCGGTGGCTCCGCGCCGCGGCGAGCTCACCCTGCGCGTGGTGACCGCGCGTGGGCGGCTCGCGAGCACCGTCCTGGACTCCGTCGACGAGCTCGGCGCGGGACGCCGCAGCCAGGACTGGCTGGCGGGGCAGGGCTCGCCCGCCACCGACAACCTGCTCCTCGGCCTCGCCCCCGGTGCGGGCAGCCGCACCCTGCTGGTCGCGAACCCCGGTGCGGACGAGGTGCGCGTCCAGCTCGAGGTCGTCTCCACCGACGCCTCCTTCACGCCCGCCGGGGTCGAGGAGATCCGGGTGGCACCGGGCAGCACCGAGCGGGTCTCGATCGCGGCGGCGCTGCAGGCCCCGCTGCGCAACGGCGCCCTCGGCCTCCGGCTGACCTCGGGTGCCCCGGTCACCGCGACGCTGCGCAGCGTCGCCGACGGGGACCTCTCCGAGACCCCGGCCTCGACGCCGCTCGAGGACCAGGCGGCCGTCGTCCTGCCGGGCGGGCGGGCGCGCCTCGTGCTGGCCGGGGCCGAGTCGGCGGGCACGGTCCGGGTCACCGGTTGGACGGCGACCGGGCGACGCGTGCTGCGCACCCGCGCCGAGGTCGCGCCGGACCGGGGCACCGACGTCCGCCTGCCGTCGTCCCTGCGCCTCCTGCTGGTCGACCCCGGTGACGCCCCGGTCCGCGGGAGCGTCCTGGTGACCGGCAACGGCGCCACCGTCCTGCCGCTGGTGGACCTGGCCCGCAACGGCCTCGTGCCCGCCGTACGCCCCGGCCTGTCCTGAGGGCGCAGAACCCGGGATGGTCCGTGACGCAGATGTCGCTCTCCGGGCGGTTTGACGACATCTACGTCACGGACTGTCCCGGCTCAGGCGTCGGGGTCGTAGCGGGGGTCGACCAGCTCGGCGTCGATGCCGAGGAGCTCGGCGATCTCCTCGACGACCACGGTGAGCACCAGGGCCTCGAGCTCGCTGCGGGTCTCGCAGCGGTGCTCGATCGGCCGGCGGAAGAGCACCAGGCGGGTCGGGGTGGCGCCGCTGCCGCGCACCAGGGAGGCCAGCGGCACGGTGAGCCCGTCCCAGTCGTCGGGGATCTGCGGTGCGTCCTCGACGGCGTACTCCACCAGCCCGAGCCGGTCCTGCCAGCGTTGGTCGACCTCCGTCACGATGCCCAGCGCCAGGTCGTCGAAGCGCTGGCGAGGCGTCCGGGGCCGAGGCGCGCCCGGGCGGTCCGGCAGCACGCCGGGCCCGCGCATCCCGCGGCCGCGCCGCTCGCGCCGGCGGGGGGAGGACCGGCCGGCCGGGGTGCCCGCTGCCGGGCTCGCGTCGTCCACGCCGCGAGCCTAATCGGGAGAGCCGTGGGCGCGGGGTACGGTCTGCGACGTGAGTCCCGCCCGTCGTTGTTCGCGCACCGCGTGCGGCCGTCCCGCCGTCAACACGTTGACCTACGTGTACGCCGACCAGACCGCCGTGCTCGGCCCGCTCGCGACCTACGCCGAGCCGCACGCCTACGACATCTGCGCCCCCCACAGCGAGCGGCTCTCCGCCCCGCGCGGCTGGGAGGTGCTGCGTCTCGCGCCGGACCCGGCCGCCCAGGGGCCCTCCTCCGACGACCTGCTGGCGCTCGCCGACGCCGTCCGCGAGGCTGCCCGCCCGGCCCCCGCACCCCGGCCGACGCCCGCCCAGGAGACCGGCCGCGAGGTCGGTCGCCGCGGCCACCTGCGGATGCTCACCAGCGATTGAGCCACGGCCGGCACCGGCGCCGCCACACGGGACCGGACCCGGTTAGGCTCGCGCCATGGTCGACACCCTGGACCCCGAGAACCTCGCCGCCGTCTTCAAGGCGTACGACGTCCGCGGGCTCGTCCCCGAACAGCTCGACGAGGAGCTGGCGCGCGCCACCGGACGCGCCTTCGTGCGGGTGATCGGCACCGACACGGTGGTGGTCGGGCACGACATGCGGGCCACCTCGCCGGGGATGGCCGGCGCGTTCGCGGACGGCGCCAGCGAGGCCGGCGCCGACGTGGTGCTGATCGGGCTGGCCTCCACCGACCAGCTCTACTTCGCCTCCGGCCACCTCGGGCACCCCGGCGTGATGTTCACCGCCAGCCACAACCCCGCGCAGTACAACGGGATCAAGATGTGCCGCACCGGGGCGACCCCGATCGGGGTCGAGACCGGCCTGGCCGAGATCCGCGACGTGGTGGCGACGGGGGAGAGTCCCCTCGCGCCGCGCCAGGGCTCGATCGACGAGCACGACGTGCTCGAGGCGTACGCCGCGCACCTGCTCACGCTGGCCCCCGTCACGGGTCGCCGGCTCAAGGTGGTGGTGGACGCCGGCAACGGGATGGCCGGCTACACGGCCCCGGCCGTCTTCGGTCGCCTCGGCACCGACCAGGTCGAGCTGGTGCCCATGTACTTCGAGCTCGACGGCACCTTCCCGAACCACGAGGCGAACCCGCTCGACCCGGCCAACCTCGTCGACCTGCAGAAGCGGGTGCTCGCCGAGGGCGCGGACATCGGCCTGGCCTTCGACGGCGACGCCGACCGCTGCTTCCTCGTCGACGAGCAGGGCCGCGCGGTCTCTCCCTCGACGCTGACCGCGCTGATCGCCGCCCGCGAGCTGGCCAAGGAGCCGGGCGCCACGGTCATCCACAACCTGATCACCAGCCGGGCGGTACCCGAGATCGTCACCGAGCTCGGCGGCACCGCGGTGCGCACCCGGGTGGGGCACTCCTACGTCAAGGCCACCATGGCCGAGACCGGTGCGATCTTCGGCGGCGAGCACAGCGGGCACTTCTACTTCCGTGACTTCTGGCGCGCCGACTCCGGCATGCTGGCGGCCCTGCACGCGCTGGCGGCGCTGGCCGAGACCGACCGCCCGCTCTCCGAGCTTCTCGCGCCCTGCGAGCGCTACGTCGTCAGCGGCGAGATCAACTCGACGGTGGCCGACCAGGCCGGCGCCACGGCGGCCGTCGAGGCGGCGTACGCCGGGTACGACGGCGTCCGCACCGACCGGCTCGACGGGCTGAGCGTGACCCACGACGACTGGTCCTTCAACGTCAGAGCGTCCAACACCGAGCCGCTGCTGCGGCTCAACGCCGAAGGTCGCGACCGGGCCACCATGGCCGAGGTCCGCGACGCCGTCCTCACCATCATCAGGAGCGACCGATGAGCCACACCCTCGACCCTGCGCTGCTCGCGATCATCGTGTGTCCCCAGTGCCGCTCCACGTTGACGCCCACGGGGGAGGAGCTGGTCTGCGACGGGTGCGGCCTGGCCTACCCCGTGCGGGACGGGATCCCCGTCCTGCTGGTCGACGAGGCCCGCAAGCCGGCCTGAGCCGATGGTGAGCTGGTTCGACGAGTCCCGACTCGACGACGACACCGCGGCCGGGGACGAGGCGTTGCGCAGCCTCGCCGAGTCCGGGGCGCGGGTCCGGCGCGAGGCCGGTGACGCCGCCGAGGCGGCGGCGGAGGCCGTCGCCCGCACCCAGGACAACGCCCGTCCGCGAGCGGTGATCGCCGCCGGCCCGGACTCCCGGCTGCTGCGCGCCGTGCTCGAGCCGTGGTGTCCGGTGCCCTTCGTGGCCTGGCCCGCGCCCGGCCTTCCCGGCTGGGCCGGCAGCCTCGACCTCGTCGTGGTCCTCGCCCCCGACGGAGCGGACCCCGGCACGGCCTCGGCCGTCGCGGAGGGCGTCCGGCGCGGCTGCCAGGTCGTCGTGGCCTGCCCGCCGACCTCGATGGTGGCCGAGCACGCCGCCGGACGGTGGAGCACCGTGCTGCCGACGGTGACGCGGGACCCGCTGGCGACCGCGGTGGTGATGCTGGAGTACCTCGACCGGGTCCAGCTCGGCCCGCGTGCGGACGCCGAGCGCGTGGCCGAGGCCCTCGACGCCGTCGCGACGGACTGCTCCCCGCACCGCGACCTCGCCGTCAACCCCGCCAAGATCCTGGCGATCGCCCTGGCCGACAGCGCCCCGCTGGTGTGGGGCGGGTCGGTGCTCGCCGCCCGCGCCGCCCGTCGGGTCGCGGAGTCGATCCGGCGCTCCAGCGGCCGGACGGCCCTGGCCGGGGACGCCGAGCACCTGCTGCCGGTGATCTCCGCCGCCCGCCCGCGCGACGTCTTCGACGACCCCTTCGCCACCGGTGGCGGGGGTGAACGACGCCCGATGCTGCTGGTTCTCGACGACGGGTCCGAGGACGCCGTGGTGCGCGAGCAGCGCGGCCGGCTGCGTGCGGCCGCCGACGAGCGCGGGGTCCGGGTGGAGACCCTCACCGCCGAGGGACCGACCGGAGTGGCCCGCTACGCCTCGCTGCTGCTCAGCGGCACCTACGCGGCGCAGTACCTGCGACTGGGGCTCGTCGAAAACTGACGGCCCCGGCCGGGCCCGAACCGGGGGAGCGCCGGCGGAGGCGACCCGTTACCCTTCCGCGCATGGCAGCAGATGGTGGAACCAAGGCGGTCGTCGCGGCGCTCCTGGCCAACAGCGGGATCGCGGTGACGAAGTTCGCGGCGTTCTTACTCACGGGCTTCTCCTCGATGCTCGCGGAGGCGATCCACTCGGTGGCCGACGCCGGCAACCAGGGCCTGCTGCTCCTGGGCGGCAAGCAGGCGAAGAAGGAGGCCACCCCCGAGCACCCGTTCGGCTTCGGGCGCGAGCGGTACATCTACTCGTTCATCGTCGCGATCGTGCTGTTCTCGGTCGGCGGCCTGTTCGCCCTCTACGAGGCCTTCCACAAGTTCGAGGAGGTCCGGGCCGGGCACGCCGAGGGCACCGAGGGCTGGAAGCAGTTCGTCGCCCCGGTCGTGCTGCTGATCGCGATCGCGCTCGAGGGGTTCTCGTTGCGCACCGCGATCATCGAGACCAACAAGATCCGTGGCCAGGCCTCCTTCGCCACCTTCGTGCGCCGGGCCAAGCAGCCCGAGCTCCCGGTCATCCTGCTCGAGGACCTGGCGGCGCTGACCGGCCTGGGCTTCGCCCTCGTCGGCGTCGTGCTCAGCCTGGTCACCGGCAACCAGTACTTCGACGTGGCCGGCACCGCCCTGATCGGCGTGCTGCTGGTGGTGGTCGCGATCGTGCTCGCGATCGAGACCAAGAGCCTGCTGCTCGGCGAGTCCGCCAGCCTGGAGGCCCAGGCCCGCATCTCCCGAGCCCTGCGCGAGACCGAGGGCGTCGAGTCGCTCATCCACCTGAAGACGCTGCACCTCGGGCCCGAGGAGCTGCTGGTGGCGGCCAAGATCGCGGTGGCGCACGGGGCCACGGCCGAGGCGGTCGCGGACGCCATCGACGCGGCCGAGCGCAACGTCCGGGGGGTCGAGGCCACCGCCCAGGTGATCTACCTCGAGCCGGACATCTTCCGCGCCGACTACGAGCCCGCCGAGCGCCCGGAGCCGCCGGCGCCGGCCGGTCACTGATCGCGAGGATTCTTGTCCCTGAGGTGCCCCGATCTAATCTCATGAGCACAGCCATGAGCACCGAACGAGGGGGCATTTCGATGGACCACAAGGTTTCCGACCTGAGCCTGGCCGACTACGGCCGGACCGAGATCACGCTGGCGGAGCACGAGATGCCGGGCCTGATGGCCATGCGCGAGCGGTACGGCGACAGCCAGCCGCTGGCCGGCGCTCGCATCGCCGGGTCGCTGCACATGACGATCCAGACCGCAGTGCTGATCGAGACGCTGGTCGCGCTCGGGGCCGAGGTCCGCTGGGCCTCGTGCAACATCTTCTCCACCCAGGACCACGCCGCCGCCGCGGTCGCGGTGGGCCCCCACGGGACCCCCGAGGACCCGCAGGGCGTCCCCGTGTTCGCCTGGAAGGGCGAGACGCTGGAGGAGTACTGGTGGTGCACCCAGCAGATCCTGAACTGGCCCGCCCGGGACGGTCAGAGCGTGTTCGCCAACATGATCCTCGACGACGGTGGCGACGCGACCATGCTCGTCCACCTCGGGGTGGACGCGGAGAAGAGCGGCCACGCCCCTGACCCGGCCACCGCGAAGAGCCACGAGCAGAAGATCGTCTTCGACGTCCTCAACGCCTCGCTGGCCGAGAGCAAGGACCGCTACACCAAGATCGCCGGCGAGATCAAGGGCGTCACGGAGGAGACCACCACCGGGGTGCTCCGCCTCTACGACATGATGCGCGAGGGCTCCCTGCTCTTCCCCGCGATCAACGTCAACGACTCCGTCACCAAGTCGAAGTTCGACAACAAGTACGGCTGCCGCCACTCGCTGATCGACGGCATCAACCGCGCCACGGACGTGCTCATCGGCGGCAAGGTCGCGGTCGTCTGCGGCTACGGCGACGTCGGCAAGGGCTCGGCCGAGTCGCTGCGTGGCCAGGGTGCCCGGGTGATCGTCACCGAGATCGACCCGATCTGCGCGCTGCAGGCGGCGATGGACGGCTACCAGGTCGCCACCCTCGACGACGTCCTCGACGTCGCCGACATCATCATCACGTCCACCGGCAACAAGGACGTCGTGACCGTCGAGCAGATGACGAAGATGAAGCACCAGGCGATCCTGGGCAACATCGGCCACTTCGACAACGAGATCGACATGGCCGGCCTCGAGACCTTCGAGGGCGTCGTCCGCAAGAACGTCAAGCCGCAGGTCGACGTGTGGAGCTTCCCGGCCCAGGGCGACCGGGACGGGCACTCGATCATCGTGCTGTCCGAGGGCCGCCTGATGAACCTCGGCAACGCGACCGGCCACCCGTCGTTCGTCATGTCGAACTCGTTCACCAACCAGGTCCTCGCGCAGATCGAGATCTTCACCAAGCCGCAGGACTACCCGGTCGGCGTCTACGTGCTGCCCAAGGCCCTCGACGAGGAGGTCGCCCGCCTGCACCTCGGTGCGCTCGGCGTCCGGCTGACGACCCTCACCGACGACCAGGCCTCGTACCTCGGCGTCGACGTCGCGGGCCCCTACAAGTCCGACGCGTACCGGTACTGACCCCCGTAACGACGTGCTCCGCCCGGCGGGCTGGCAGGATTGACCCATGAGTCATCCCGCCGGCCCGCCGGTCGATTTCGCCCCGAAGGGGCGCATCCTCGTCGTGGACGACGATGCCTCCCTCGCGGAGATGCTGACGATCGTCCTGCGCCAGGAGGGGTTCGACAGCCGGATGTGCGGGCGCGGGGACCTCGCGCTGGCCGAGTTCCACGACTACCGTCCCGACCTGGTCCTGCTCGACCTGATGCTTCCCGGCAAGGACGGCATCGACGTCTGCAAGGAGATCCGGGCCGAGTCCGGCGTGCCGATCGTGATGCTGACCGCCAAGGGCGACACCGTCGACGTGGTCGTGGGCCTGGAGTCGGGTGCCGACGACTACGTCGTCAAGCCATTCAAGCCCAAGGAGCTCATCGCCCGGATCCGGGCGCGGGTGCGGCGCTTCGACCCGCCCGAGCAGGAGTCGCTGGTGATCGGCGACCTCGGGATCGACGTGGCGGGCCACGCGGTGACTCGGGGCGACGACCCGATCAGCCTGACGCCGCTGGAGTTCGACCTGCTCGTCTGCCTCGCCCGCAAGCCCTGGCAGGTCTTCACCCGGGAGGTGCTGCTCGAGCAGGTCTGGGGCTACCGTCACGCCGCCGACACGCGCCTGGTCAACGTGCACGTGCAGCGCCTGCGCTCCAAGGTCGAGCACGACCCCGAGAACCCCGAGATCGTGGTCACCGTGCGCGGCGTCGGCTACAAGGCCGGGACCGTGTAGCTCCGTGTCCTCCCGCCTCCCACCGGGTCCCCCAGCGGGCGTCCCGGCCGGTGTCCCAGCAGGTTTCCCAGCCGGTGTCCCAGCAGGTGTCCCGGTAGGTCGGCGAGCAGGCCTGTCGGGGAACTTCGCCGCGGACCTGCGGGCCGGCCTGCGCCGTGCGCTCACCTTCTGGCGGCGCTCGATCCAGGCCCGCGTCGTGGCCAGCACCGTGGTGCTCTCCGCGGTGGTCGTGAGCGTCGTGGGCTGGCTGCTGCTGCAGCAGACCCGCGACGGGCTGCTCGACCACCGCGTCGACGCCGTGGTCGCCGAGGCGGGCAACGAGACCCGCGACGCCCGCACGCGGCTCCTGGCGGCCTCCGGGACGGACCTCGACTTCTCCTCCCAGCAGCGTGACCTCGTCGAGCCGATCATCGCGCGCGGCGAGACCCGCGGCTTCGGGGTCGTGCTGGCCGGGCCCGTCGGCCCCAGCGGCCGGCGGATCTCCCAGGGGGGCGCGCAGTTCACCCCGGGTCTCGACACGGCCAGTGTGCCGAGGGACCTCGAGACGCACTTCGCGCGCCTGGCGCCCACCGCGTGGTCCTACACCAGCATCCGGACTCTCGACACCGCCAGCGGCACCTCCAGCCTGGCGGCGAGCGGCGCCGGGGACGGGAGCCTGGAGCGGGCGCGCCCGGGGATCGCCGTCGGGTCCCAGGTCCGGCTGCCCTCCAACGGGCTGACCTACACGCTCTACTACCTGTACCCGCTCGACGAGGACCGCGAGACCCTGGCCCTGGTCACCCGGGCGCTGCTCACCGCCGGGGGGCTGCTGCTGGTGCTGGTCGCCGGGCTCACCTGGTTGGTCACCCGCCAGGTCGTGACCCCGGTGCGGCTGGCGCGCCAGGTCGCCGAGCGGCTCGCGGCCGGGCACCTCCAGGAGCGGCTACGGGTCTCCGGGGAGGACGACCTGGCCCGGCTGGCGACGTCGTTCAACCAGATGGCCAGCAGCCTGCAACGTCAGATCCGCCAGCTCGAGGAGCTCAGCCGGGTCCAGCGTCGCTTCGTCTCCGACGTCTCCCACGAGCTGCGAACGCCGTTGACCACGGTGCGGATGGCCGGCGACGTGCTGCACGACGCCCGTCGGGACTTCGACCCGGCGACCGCCCGGGCGGCCGAGCTGTTGCAGGTCGAGCTCGACCGCTTCGAGACACTGCTCGCGGACCTGCTCGAGATCAGCCGCTTCGACGCCGGGGCGGCCGTGCTCGAGGCCGGCGACGTGAACCTCGCGGACGTGGTGCACCGGGTGGTGGACGCCACCCGGGCGCTGGCCGCGCAGCGCGGAGTCCGGATCGTCGTGCGCGACCCGCAGCGCCCGTGCCTGGCCGAGGCCGACGTGCGCCGCGTCGAGCGGATCGTGCGCAACCTGGTCACCAACGCCATCGACCACGCGGAGTCCGGCGACGTCGAGGTGTTCCTGGCCGGCGACGACCACGCCTCCGCGATCGTGGTCCGCGACCACGGCGTCGGACTCGCTCCCGGCGAGCCCGCGATGGTCTTCAACCGGTTCTGGCGGGCCGACCCCGCCCGCGCGCGCACCAGCGGTGGCACCGGCCTGGGCCTGTCGATCGCGCTGGAGGACACCCACCTGCACGGGGGCTGGCTGCAGGCGTGGGGCCAGCGCGGGCGCGGTGCGCAGTTCCGGCTGACCCTGCCCCGTCACGCCGGTGACCACCTGCGTTCCAGCCCACTGCCGCTGGTGCCCACCGACGCCGAGGAGCCGGTCTCGTGAGCAGCGGACAGCCTCGCGCCCGAGCGCTGGTCGGCCTGGTCGTCGGGCTGGCCCTGCTCGCCGCCAGCGGCTGCGTGCGGATGCCCGAGGACGGGCCCGTGGTCGAGACCACCGCGGGAGCCGGCGCCGTCGTGGACAGTCCCATCTACATCGACCCGAAGCCGCCCCAGGAGGGCGATTCGCCCGCGGCGATCGTCACGGGCTTCCTCGACGCGATGACGGCGACGCCGATCGAGACCACCGTGGCGCGCAAGTTCCTCACCGCCGACGCGGCGTCCTCGTGGAGCCCCGAGCGTGCCACCATCGCCTACGGTGACGCCTCGACGCCGCAGGGCGGGCCGGTCGTGTCGCTCACCCTCACCGGCGCCGACCGGCTCGACGAGCGCGGTGCCTGGCGGGGTCCGCTCGGCAGCGGCCGGCAGGAGCTGCGTTTCCCGATGACGCTGAGCGACGGCGGTCAGTGGCGCATCTCCCGGGTGCCGGACGCGCTGATCGTCCCGGAGTCGTGGTTCGAGCAGCGCTTCCGTCAGGTCTCGCTGTACTTCTTCGACCCCACCGCGCAGATCCTGGTCCCCGAGCCGGTGTTCGTTCCGCGCGGCGAGCAGCTGGCGACCACGCTGATCAAGGCGTTGCTGCGCGGGCCGGGCGCCGAGCTGGACCAGGTCTCGCGCAGCTTCATCCCGCCCGACCTGACCTTCGGGCTCTCGGTGCCGGTCTCGGCTGACGGCGTCGCCGACATCGCCCTGAAGGGCGACGCCGGCCAGCAGACTCCGCAGGCGGTCGAGCTGATGCTGGCGCAGTTCGCGTGGACGCTGCGCCAGGAGCCGTCCATCCGGGCGCTGCGGCTCTCGATCGGGGGCCAGCAGCTCCAGCTGCCCGGCGGCGTCACCGAGGTCAGCGTCCGCGAGGGCGCCGCCTTCGACCCGAGCGGACGGCGGGCCAGCTCGCTGCTCCACGGGCTGCGTGAGGGGCTGCTGGTCACCGGGCCGGCCGGCGACCTGGCCAGTGTCGACGGCCCGCTGGGTCGTGAGGACCTGGGCCTGGAGGCGGTGTCGGTCAACCTCACCGGCACCCGGGCCGCCGCGGTCTCCGGGGAGGGCCGTGCCGTGCTGCGGGCACCGGTCGACGGCACCGCGACCGTGCGCGAGGTCGTCAGCGGCGCCCACGACCTGCTGGCGCCGGCCTGGGACGTCGCCGACCGGCTGTGGCTCCTCGACCGGGCCCGGGACGGGGCCCGGGTCTCCTTCGTCGAGGGCGACCTGCCCACGGCGCTGGAGGTCCCCGGGATCACCGGCCGCGCGGTGCGCAGCTTCCTGGTCTCGCGCGACGGCAGCCGCCTGGTCGCGACCGTGCACACCCCCGGCCAGGGCGACGGGCTCGTGGTGAGCCGGCTGCGCCACGACAGCCACGGCCGGGTGGTCGGGGCGAGCCGAGCCCGGCCGCTCACCGGGCGCTCCGGTGACGCCCAGCAGATCCGCGACATCGCCTGGGCGAGCCCGACCAGCGTGGCGGTCCTCAACGTGCTCACCGACGAGCTCGCTCAGGTCCGCACGGTCTCGGTCGACGGCTCGCCGCCGGGGGTCGACAGCCTCTCGATCACCCTCCGGGGCCGGATCCTGGGGCTGGCCGGGGCGCCGGTCGCGTCCCAGAGCCTCTACGCCGTGACCCGCAGCAGCCTGCTCGACCTGTCGAACGCCACCCGGGCCGACGTGGCGCTCGACCCGGACGTCTCCTCGCTCGGCTACGTGGGCTGAGCCCCGCCGGCCCGGCCGCTCCACAGGCGTCGAAGGGCGCCTTGCGCGCGCCGGGCCGGGGTGCTGGCATGGCGTCGTGCTCGAGCGCCTGCTGGATCCGGTCATCGACCTGCTGCTCGGGGCCAGCTGCGTGGGGTGCGCCCGCCCCGGCCGCCTGCTCTGCGAGCAGTGCCGGGCCGCGCTGCCCCGTGGGGCGCACCCGGTCGGCCCGCAGCCACCCCCGCCCGGGCTGGCGCCGTCGTACGCCGCCGCGGCCCACGAGGCGGTGGTCCGGGAGCTGGTCGTGGGACTCAAGGAGCAGCACCTGCTCGCGCTGCGTGCGCCGCTGGGCGAGCTGCTCGCCGCCTCCGTCCGGGCGGCCTTGCGCGACACGGTGGGCGAGGAGCCGGGCTGGGGTCCGGTGGTGCTGGTGCCGGTCCCGTCGCGGTCCGCCAGCGCCCGCGCCCGCGGTCACCAGCCGACAAGAGCGGTGAGCCTGCGGGCCGCGAGAGTGCTGCGCGGCGCAGGAACCGACGCCGTGGTGGCCGGGCTGCTGCGCTCGCGCCCCGGCGTGGTCGACCAGCGCGGTCTCGGCGCGGTGGAGCGGGCGGCCAACCTCGCCGGCTCGATGTGCTGCCCCACGGCGGGGCTCCGCCGGTTCGCCGCGCGGTGCCCGCGGGCCTGGTTCGTGGTCTGCGACGACGTGCTCACCACCGGGGCCACGGCGCGTGAGGCCCAGCGCGCACTGGAGGCCGTGGGCCTGCGGGTGACGGCGGTCGCGGTGGTGGCGGCGACCCGTCGGCGGCACCCCGTGCGTTCGGTCACAGACACAGCGAATCTTCATCTCCGCAACTACCGTGCCGTTGACTGACCGGCTAGCGTCAGGCCATGGAGTCCGTCCGGGTCCGTGGTTGCGTCACATCGACGCCTCGCACGAGCGGGGCGCCCGGACGACAAGCCGATGCCAGTCGCAGGCGAAACGGTCCACGTAAGGCTGCCCGGACCCGTGCTCGTCACGGTCCCGGACCCAGCCGATCACGGTGCGGCTTAGACGTAAGTCCTGCCTCGGCCTCGCCGTCAGATACGGCGTACGTCGGGAGAAGGGCAGTAGTGGCGGAGAAGCTGCGAACCCCTCTGCAGGCGATTGTGGGGTCGAAGACCAGGTCGGCCGGGCGGGCTCCATCCTCACCGCGCGAGGTCGCGTCCACGGGTACCCCCCGGGCGGGACCGGCGCGGTCGAGGCCACACGCGGGGTGACACCAGGAAACCAACTGTTCAACGGGAGGTTCACATGGAAGTTTCGGTCACAGGTCGACACTGCGAGCTGTCGGAGCGCTATCGCAGCCACGTCGAGGAGAAGCTCGCCAAGCTCGAGAAGCACGACCACCGCATCATCCGCGTCCAGGTCGAGGTCGAGTGCGAGCGCAATCCGCGCCAGCACGACCGTGCCGTGCGCGTGGAGCTGACCGCTCTGTCCAAGGGCCCGGTGATCCGCGCCGAAGCGGCGGCCGCCGACAAGATGGCCGCGCTGGACATGGCGCTGGACAAGATGGCGGCCCAGATGCGCAAGGCCGCCGACCGCCGCCGCGTCCATCACGGACGTCATGCGCCGGTGTCCGTGGCCGAGGCGCTGGCCGACCAGCCCCTCGCCGGCGGTGAGCCGTCCGACGAGGACGTCGTCACCGAGCGCCAGGTCGGGCCGATCACCGTCACCGGAGACGGTCCGCTGGTCGTCCGGGAGAAGACCCACGCGGCGAACCCGATGACGCTGGACCAGGCCCTCTACGAGATGGAGCTCGTGGGCCACGACTTCTACCTCTTCGTGGACAAGGAGAACGACCGCCCGGCGGTCGTGTACCGACGCCGCGGCTACGACTACGGCGTGATCTCGCTGGACGTCGCCGCCGGCGACTGACCGGTCGGCGAGCGAGGGGTGGCCCGATCGGGCCACCCCTCGTTCTGCCTCACCACCCGTTCGGGCCCCATGGGCGGCCCGGACGTGCCATGATTGCGGGCGTGAGTGCTGAGGCGAGCGAGGTCAGTCCGGAGCCCATCCGCGTGCTGGTCGTGGACGACCAGGAGCTCTTCCGGCGCGGGCTGGTGATGCTCCTCGGCGTCGAGTCGGGCATCGAGGTCATCGGCCAGGCCGGGGACGGCGTCGAGGGCACCAACCTGGCCGTCTCCAGCGCCCCCGACGTGGTGCTGCTCGACATCCGGATGCCCAAGCGCTCGGGCATCGAGGCCTGCCTCGCCATCAAGGAGGCCGTGCCCTCGGCCAAGATCATCATGCTCACCGTCTCCGACGAGGAGGCCGACCTCTACGAGGCCGTCAAGAGCGGTGCCGCCGGCTACCTGCTCAAGGACTCCTCGATCGAGGAGGTCGCCCAGGCCGTGCGCGTCGTCGCCGACGGCCAGTCGCTGATCTCGCCGTCGATGGCGGTCAAGCTGATCGACGAGTTCAAGCAGATGTCGCGCCCCGAGCGCAACCACAGCTCCGGCCTGCGCCTGACCGAGCGCGAGCTCGAGGTGCTGCGGCTGGTGGCGCGCGGCATGAACAACCGGGAGATCGCCCGCCAGCTGTTCATCAGCGAGAACACGGTCAAGAACCACGTGCGCAACATCCTGGAGAAGCTCCAGCTGCACTCCCGGATGGAGGCCGTGATGTACGCCGTCAAGGAGAAGCTCCTCGACCTGCCCTGATCGCGCCGCCGCGTGAGCGAGGAACGAGCTCGCGGCCGGCGTGTCGAGACCCGGTGAGGTGTCTGCGGGGGGCTAGAGGTCGACGAGCGGCACCCACCGTCGGCACCCCGCCGTACGCTCCCGCCATGGAGTCCCTGTCCACCGCCCAGGCCCGACGGGTCGCCCTGGGTGCCCAGGGCTTCCTGGACCCGCGCCACGCGACCCCGTCGCTGCGCACCTTCCAGCGCACGCTGGACCGGACCGGCGTCCTGCAGGTCGACTCGGTCAACGTGCTGCAGCGCGCGCACTACATGCCGCTCTACTCCCGGATGGGGCCCTACGACGTCTCGCTGCTCGACCGCGCCCAGCAGTCGTCCGCCCGCTCGCCCCGACGGGTGGTGGAGTACTGGGCGCACGTCCAGGCCTTCATGCCGGTCGACCTGTGGCCGGTGATGGCCCACCGGATGGCCGGTCACCGTGCCCGGCGCGGCAAGTGGGGCGTGGTCGAGGAGGCGCCCGAGCTCGAGGCCGAGCTGCTGGCCGAGGTGCGTGACCGGGGGGCCTGCACCGCCCGCGACCTCGACGAGGGCCTGCCTCGCACCAAGGAGCACTGGGGCTGGAACTGGTCGAGCACCCGGCGGGTCCTCGACTACCTCTACACCGTCGGTGACCTCGCGATCGCGGGCCGCAACAGCCAGTTCGAGGTGCTCTACGACCTGCCCGAGCGGGTGATCCCGGCCGAGATCCTGGCCCGGCCGACGCCGTCGCTCGCGGAGGCCAACCGCGAGCTGGTGCGCCGGGCCGCCCGCTCGCACGGGATCGCCACCGCCGGCTGCCTGCGCGACTACTACCGGATGTCCCCCGGGGACGCCCGCCCGGCCATCGCGGAGCTCGTCGAGGCCGGTGAGCTGCTGCCGGCGACGATCGAGGGCTGGCACCGGCCGGCGTACCTGCACCGCGACGCCAGACGCCCGCGGCGGGTCGACGCCCGGGCGCTGCTCAGCCCGTTCGACCCGGTCGTGTGGGAGCGGGAACGGGCCCAGCGACTCTTCGACTTCCGGTACCGCATCGAGATCTACGTCCCGGCCGCGCAGCGGGTGCACGGCTACTACGTGCTCCCGTTCCTCCTCGGGGACCGGATCGTGGCCCGCGTGGACCTCAAGGCCGACCGGCAGGCCTCTCGCCTGGTGGTGAAGGCGGCGTACGCCGAGCCGGGCGCGCCGCCCGAGACCGCCGAGCAGCTGGGTGCGGAGCTGAGGCAGCTCGCCGGCTGGCTGGGGCTCGCCGAGGTCACGTTCGAGGCACGGGGCGACCTCGCCGGGGCGTTGCTGCGTTAGGGTGCGCTTCGCGCGCTGGGTAGAGTGGCGCTGCACTCAATACAAGGGAGTTCCACCGTCGTGCCTGCCATTCTTGACAAGCTCCTCCGTATCGGTGAGGGCAAGATCCTGCGCCAGCTCGAGGCGATCGCGCAGGCCGTCAACGCCATCGAGGACGACTTCGTCAAGATGAGCGACGACGAGCTGCGCGGCATGACCGCCGAGCTCAAAGCGCGCCACGCCGACGGTGAGTCCCTCGACGACCTGATGCCCGAGGCCTTCGCGACCGTCCGGGAGGCCGCCAAGCGGGTCACCGGGATGCGTCCCTTCGACGTGCAGGTGATGGGCGCCGCCGCCCTGCACCTCGGCAACATCGCCGAGATGAAGACCGGTGAGGGCAAGACCCTCGTGGCGACCCTGCCGTCCTACCTCAACGCGCTGTCGGGCAAGGGCGTCCACGTCGTCACGGTGAACGACTACCTCGCGAAGTTCCAGTCCGAGATGATGGGCCGCATCCACCACTTCCTCGGCCTCGAGGTGGGCGTGATCCTGCCCGAGATGCGCCCCGAGGAGCGTCGGGTCGCCTACAACTGCGACATCACCTACGGCACGAACAACGAGCTCGGCTTCGACTACCTGCGCGACAACATGGCCAGCTCCATCGAGGAGTGCGTCCAGCGCGGCCACAACTTCGCGGTCGTCGACGAGGTCGACTCGATCCTGATCGACGAGGCGCGCACCCCGCTCATCATCAGCGGCCCCACCCAGGACGAGGTCCGCTGGTACGCCGAGTTCGCCCGCATCGTGCGCAGCCTCGCCATCGACGTGGACTACGAGGTGGACGAGAAGAAGCGCACGATCTCGGTGCTCGAGCCCGGCATCACCAAGGTCGAGGACCACCTCGGCATCGAGAACCTCTACGAGTCGGCGAACACACCGCTCATCTCGTTCCTGAACAACTCCATCAAGGCCAAGGAGCTGTTCCGCAACGACAAGGAGTACGTCGTCATCGAGGGCGAGGTGCTCATCGTCGACGAGCACACCGGCCGCATGCTCGCCGGTCGCCGCTACAACGACGGCCTGCACCAGGCGATCGAGGCCAAGGAGGGCGTGACTGTCCGCGAGGAGTACCAGACCCTCGCCACCGTCACCCTGCAGAACTACTTCCGCCTCTACGACAAGCTCTCCGGGATGACCGGTACGGCGATGACCGAGGCCTCCGAGTTCGACAAGATCTACGGTCTCGGCGTCGTCCCGATCCCGACCAACAAGCCGATGCTCCGCAAGGACCAGGCCGACCTCGTGTACCGCACCGAGGAGGCCAAGTACGACGCCGTGGTGCAGGACATCGCCGAGCGGCACGAGCAGGGACAGCCGATCCTGGTCGGCACGGTGTCGGTCGAGAAGTCCGAGCACCTGTCGAACAAGCTGCGCGACCGCGGGATCCCGCACACCGTCCTGAACGCCAAGGTGCACGCCGACGAGGCGAAGATCGTCGCGATGGCCGGCCACCGCGGTGCGGTCACGGTCGCCACCAACATGGCCGGTCGAGGCACCGACATCATGCTCGGCGGCTCGGTCGACTTCCTCGCCGACGCCGACCTCCGCACCCAGGGCCTCGACCCGGTCGAGCACTCCGAGGAGTACGAGGCCGCCTGGCCGGCCGCCGTCGAGCGGGTCAGGAACCAGGTCGCCGCCGAGCACGACGAGGTGCGCGAGAGCGGTGGCCTCTACGTGGTGGGCACCGAGCGGCACGAGTCGCGCCGCATCGACAACCAGCTGCGTGGTCGTTCCGGGCGCCAGGGCGACCCGGGCGAGTCCCGGTTCTACCTCTCGCTCCAGGACGAGCTGATGCGGCTCTTCAAGTCCGACTGGGTCGACCGGGTGCTCCAGGCGCTCAAGATCCCCGACGACGTGCCGATCGAGAACAAGCGCGTCACCGGCGCCATCGCCAACGCCCAGGGCCAGGTCGAGTCGCAGAACTTCGAGTCGCGCAAGAACGTCCTCAAGTACGACGACGTCATGAACCGCCAGCGCGAGGTCATCTACGGCGAGCGCCGGCAGGTCCTCGAGGGTGCCGACCTGGAGTCGCAGATCCGCACCTTCATCGACGACGTCGTCACCGGCTACGTCACCGGCTCCACGCAGGACTTCGCCGAGCAGTGGGACCTCGAGGCGCTGTGGACTGCGCTGGGCCAGATCTACCCCATCTCGCTGAGCATCGAGGAGCTCGAGGCGGAGGCCGGCAGCCGCGCCGATCTCGACCGGGGTGAGCTGATCGAGAAGCTCAAGGCCGACGCCAACGCGGCCTACGACGTCCGCGAGGCCGAGGTCGGCGACGAGGTGATGCGCGAGCTCGAGCGGCGCGTCGTGCTCTCCGTGCTCGACCGCAAGTGGCGCGAGCACCTCTACGAGATGGACTACCTGCGCGAGGGCATCTCGCTGCGGGCCTACGCCCAGCGCGACCCGCTCGTGGAGTACCAGCGCGAGGGCTTCGACATGTTCGCCGCGATGATGGACGGCATCAAGGAGGAGGCGGTCGGCTTCCTGTTCAACCTCGAGGTCCAGGTCGAGGAGCCCGACGCACACGCCGGTCACGACCACGGTCCCGGCGGCGAGTTCGGCGGCGTCTTCGACGGAGCACCTGTGCTGGAGGTCGAGAAGCCGCGCGACGTCCCGCAGATCCGGGCCAAGGGTCTCGAGGTGCCGCAGCGCCCGCAGCAGCTGTCGTACTCGGCCCCCAGCGTGGACGGCGAGGCCGAGGTCGTCACGTCGACGGAGACCGACGACGAGTACGCCGGGGTCAGCCGCAACGCCGACTGCCCGTGTGGCTCGGGCAAGAAGTTCAAGAAGTGTCACGGCGCTCCAGGCGGACCGACGGGCCTGACCACGCGCGTGAACGGCTGACGCGGGCCGCCGTCCGCCGGTCGAGGGGTGAGGGCGCCCCGCGCCTGAGCCTTGGAACCTCCGCTGGTTGAGGTGTGAGGGCGCCCCGCGCCTGAGCCTCGAAACCTCCGCTGGTTGAGGTGTGAGGGCGCCCCGCGCCCGAGCCTCGAAACCGCGCCAACGGAGATCAGGGCGGTGACCTCGGGGTCGCCGCCTGTCGTGTGTGTCACCGGGTTTCGTCGCGCTCGGGCGACTTCGTTCCTCAGTCGCGTCGCTTGCTCAACCTGCGCTCGCTCAGCGTCGCGTCGTCGTCCGGCGCTGCCCGTCGCGCTCCTCGTCGCGTGACGCTGCTCGCTGGTTGAGGTGTGAGGGCGCCCCGCGCCCGAGCCTCGAAACCACGCCAACGGAGATCAGGGCGGTGACCTCGGGGTCGCCGCCTGTCGTGTGTGTCACCGGGTTTCGTCGCGCTCGTGCGACTTCGTTCCTCAGTCGCGTCGCTTGCTCAACCTGCCTGCCCCACGCCCGCCGCTCGTTCCTCGCGGCGGGCTGGTCAGGCAAATTGCAGGGCGCTGCACTGCCACCGTTCGGCCCGGAGCTCGAAGCGGGCCGCGAGGGCCCGGGAGCGCTCGCCGTAGCGCAGGTGCACGCTGACCTCGGCGACCTCCGGGCGCAGGAAGCAGCTGCGCACGTTGACCACGACGGGCCGCACCGGCTGCGTCCGCCCCTGCCCCGGTCGGTGGTCGCCGGCCCGCGCGACGAGCAGTGCCCGGCGCGCGAGGTCGTCGTACACCTCGTGCGTGGACCAGCGCAGCAGCTGGGAGACGGGCCGGTCGCCGCCGACGATCTCGACGGCTGCCTGCGCGTAGCGCCATGCCCACTGCTCGACCGTGCGGCGCCGGTGCACGTCGATCGGGATGACGTCACCGGCCGGTGGCACCGTCCGACCCGAGGCCCCGGTCCGGTCCGGGGGACCGGCGGGCGGGTCCCGGTGGGCGTCGAGGTCGAGGGCCAAGGTGCCCTGGACGCTGGCGATCGGGACTCCAACGGGTACAGGGACCGGGACCCGCAGGGGGACCACCCTCTCCTGGGCGTGGGACATACGTGTCTCCTCTCTGGGGTCAGTGGCGCGGAAGGCGCAGCCACTGGTCGGGCAGGATCAGGTCGGGGTCCGCGCCGATCACGTCGCGGTTGAGCTCGTGGATGTGCTGCCAGCAGGCGGTGATGCGGGCGTCGTCCGCGCCGGCAGGCAGGTGCCGGACGGCGAGGGCCCAGAGCGTGTCGCCGGGGCGCACCCGCACCACCTCGTCGTGGAAGTGGGCCCCTCCGGAGGTTCGCGGCCGCCACGGGTGGACGCCGGGGGCGGTGCCGCGCAGACCTGCCCCGGTGGCGCGGTCGGGAAGTGGCAGGCCGCTCAGCTGCCCCGCTCGGCCGGCACTCGGGCGCTCCGCGCGGACCGCGCCGGGGTCCGTGCCGCCCGGCCCCGCGGCGGTCGCGGACACGGTGCCCAGCACTGTCCCGGCCAGGGCGACGCCGCAGCCCGCGAGCACCAGCCGCCGTAGGGCCATCGGGACGCCGACGACGCCGGTGTCCCGGCCGCGGACCGCGGCCAGGCTGACCAGGCAGGTCGCGGCCCAGAGCCACGCCGCCGCGAGTAGACCGGTCGCCGCGCACAACCAGACCAGCAGCTGGTCGAAGGACGGGCTGGCCGGGTTCACGAGTGCCGCCCGGGCCGCGGCCAGCTCCGGCAGCAGGACGGCCGCGACCAGCGCGAGCCCCGCGCTCGCTCCGCCGGCGACACCCAGGCACCGACCCGGTCCAGCGGTGGGTGAGTCCGACATAAGCATAATCCTTGCGTTTGCGTGCGTTTGCTCAAGTAGAAGACCGTTCGGACCCGGCGTCAACCGTTGATCCACAGGGGGCCCACGACCGGGCAGGCCGTGGCAGGGTTGGCCCATGAGCTGGGAGGACGATCTCTTCGCGCTGTTCGACGACCTCGAGCAGCAGGCAGCGGCGCTCTACGACGCCGAGCGCACGGTCGAGCTCGCCGACCGCAGCCGCTCGGCCTACCAGGAGGTCACGCTGGCGGCGCGCCTGATGGCCTCGGTCGGGCACCCGGTCGACGTGGACCTGCGCGGGGTGGGGCTGATCGGTGGCACCGTGGAGCGCGTCGGCACAGGGTGGTTCCTGCTGCACGGGCCGGCCCAGGACTGGGTGGTCCCACTGGCCGCGGTGCAGGAGCTGCACGGCGCTGCGGAGCGGGCGGTGCCCGAGGTGGCCTGGTCACCGGTCGCGCGCCTCGGACTCGGCTCGACCTTGCGCCGGCTCGCGGAGAGCGCCCAGCGCTGCGTGCTGCACCTCGTCGACGGCAGCCGGCACGAGGCGGTGCTGCTGCGGGTCGGCGCGGACTTCGTCGAGGCGCGGGTGGGCCCGACACGCACGGTGCTGGTCGCGCTCACAGCGCTCGCCGCGGTCCAGAGCCGGGACGCGGACCGCGGCTGACCCGGCGGTGCCTACCGGCGCGGGTTACGTGGCGTCGGAGTCGTACGGCGGCAGCTCGCCGTCGTCGAGCGGTCGCAGCCCCCGGCGGGCCGGGGCGTCACGCTCGGCGTCCTCCATCGCCTCGATGATGTGCTTGCGCACGATCGTGCGGGGATCGAGGTCGCGCAGCTCCAGGTCGGCGTACTCCGGGCCGAGCTCGGTGCGCAGCTCGTCCCGGGCGGAGTTCGCGAAGCTCTTCGCCTTGCGGATCATCTGCCCCGCCTGCTTGGCGAGGTCGGGCAGGCGATCGGGCCCGAAGACCAGCACCGCCACGAAGGCGATGACGGCGAGCTCCGGAAGCCCGATCCCGAACACGGCTCAGGCCCGGCCGGCCGGCGTGAGCCCGAGCTGCATGCCGGCCAGCCCGCGGCCGCGACCGGCGAGGGCCTCGGCCACCTTCACCAGCTCCGCGGCGGCCGGGGCCGTCGGGTCGGCGTCCACGATCGGCTTCCCGGCGTCACCGCCCTCGCGCAGCGAGTTGTCGAGCGGGATCCGGCCCAGCACCGGCACGGTGTAGCCGAAGCGCTCGGAGAGCGTGGCCGCCACCCGGTCGCCGCCGCCGGTCCCGAAGATCTCGAGCCGGTGCTCGGGGCCGCAGTGCGGGCACGGCAGGAAGCTCATGTTCTCGACCACGCCGACCACGCGCTGGTGCATCATCGAGGCCATCGTGCCGGCACGCTCGGCGACCTCGGCGGCGGCCTCCTGCGGCGTGGTGACGACCACGACCTCGGCCCCGGGCAGGTGCTGGCCCAGCGAGATCGCGACGTCGCCGGTGCCCGGCGGGAGGTCGAGGAGCAGCACGTCGAGGTCGCCCCAGTAGACGTCGCTGAGCATCTGGACCAGGGCCCGGTCGAGCATCGGGCCGCGCCAGGCGACGACCTGGTCGCGACGCGGCTTCAGCATGCCGATCGAGATGACCGAGACCCCCGACGAGGTGGGGACCGGCATGATCAGGTCGTCGACCTGGGTGGGCCGGGTGTCCGCGACACCGAGCATGGCCGGCACCGAGTGGCCGTAGATGTCGGCGTCGACGATGCCGACCCGCAGTCCCTGCTTGGCCATGGACAGCGCGAGGTTGACGGTCACCGAGGACTTGCCCACTCCGCCCTTGCCGCTGGCGATCGCGAAGACCTTGGTCAGCGAGCCGGGCTGGGCGAAGGGGATCTCCCGCTGGGCCTGCCCGCCCTGCAGGGTCTCCTTGAGGGCAGCGCGCTGCTCGGCGGTCATCACCCCGAGGGTGAGGTCCACGTCGGTGACGCCCGCGACGCGGCCCACGGCCCCGGTGACGTCCCGGGTGATGGTCTCCTTCAGGGGGCAGCCCGAGACGGTGAGGAGCACCGTCACGCGTACCTTCCCGGCGTCGTCGATCTCAACCGAGTCGACCATGCCGAGCTCGGTGATGGGTCGCTTGATCTCGGGGTCGTTCACGGTCGCGAGAGCGGCGTTGACCTGCTCGAGAGTAGGGGTGCTCATGATGCTCCATCGTAGGTCAGGCAGGCGAACCCGACCGCCGCGGGCCGGGTGCCGGCCCCCGATCCCGCCGCGGTGCCGGATCTCAGGCGGGACCGACGCCGTCCTGGTCGGCGGACCTGTCCCGCTCGTCGGCTCGCTGGTCGAGGTCGGAGAGCAGGGAGCGCAGCTCCGAGCGCAGGTAGTCGCGGGTGACGACCTCACCGACCGACATGCGCAGCGAGGCGACCTCGCGGGCCAGGAACTCCATGTCGGCGTGGGCGCGGGCGTTGGCCTGGCGGTCCTGCTCAGCGATCACCTTGTCGCGCAGCTCCTGGCGGTTCTGGGCGAGCAGGATCAAGGGCGCGGCGTACGAGGCCTGCAGGCTCAGCATCAGGGTCAGGAAGATGAACGGGTAGGAGTCGAAGGTCCACTCCGCCGGGGTCGCGAAGTTCCAGCCGACCCAGACCAGCACGAAGAGGGACATGTAGATCAGGAACCGGGCGGTGCCCATGAAGCGGGCGAACCGCTCGGCGAAGCTGCCGAACATGTCCGCGTCGTACGCCGGCCGGCGGACCAGCAGTCGCCGGGTCTCGCGCGGCGTGTCGAGCCGGGCCCGCTGGCCGCGTGCGTCAGCCACGGTTCACCCCCGAGCGGCCGTCCTCGGTGCGGTTGGCGCGGATCGCCTGGTCGCGCCAGTTCTCCGGCAGCATGTGGTCGAGCAGGTCGTCGACGGTCACCGCGCCCAGCAGCCGCCCGTCGTCGTCCACGATCGGGGCGGCCACCAGGTTGTAGGTGGCGAGGTGGGCCGCCACCTGGTCGATGCTGGCCTGGGGGCGCAGCGGATCCGTGGAGTTGTCGAGCGCGCCGGCGACCAGGGTCGAGGGCGGCTCGCGCAGCAACCGCTGGATGTGCGCGACACCCAGGAAGCGCCCGGTCGGCGGCTCCAGCGGCTGGCGGCACACGTAGACCAGGGCGGCCAGCGCGGCGGACAGCTCGGGGTTGCGCACGTGGGCCAGGGCGTCCGCGACCGTGGCGTCGGGGCCGAGGATGACCGGTTCGGGGGTCATCATGGCGCCGGCCGTGTGCTCGGCGTACGACATCAGCCGGCGCACGTCCTCGGCCTCGTCCGGTTCCATCAGCTCCAGCAGGATCGCCGCGGTCTCCGGCGGCAGGTCCTTGATCAGGTCGGCGGCGTCGTCGGCCGACATCTCCTCGAGCACGTCGGCGGCGCGTCGGGAGTCGAGGTGGCTGAGGATCTCGACCTGGTCCTCCTCGGGCAGCTCCTCGAGCACGTCGGCGAGCCGCTCGTCGTCGAGGGCGGCGACGACGGCGGTACGACGCTCGACGGGCAGGTCGTGGATCACGTTGGCGGCGTCGGCCGGACGCATCTCGTTGAGCGCGGCGATCAGGTGCGTGGCGCCCTGGGCCTCCTGGCGCAGGGTCAGCCCGGTCACGTCGCGCCACTCCACGACATGGGTCTGGCCCCGGCGGCGCAGACCCTTCGCGGGCTCCTGGACCGCCACCCGGCTCAGCACCCAGTCGCGGTTGCGCGCCTGCTCCATGCCCACGTCGTACACCGTGCCGCTGACGCCGGAGCCCGGGACGCCGACGTGGCGGTCGAGGAGCTGGCCCATCACCAGGGTCTCGGTGGAGCGCTGCTCGAAGCGGCGCATGTTGAGCAGCCCGGTCGTGTACACCTGCCCGCTGTCGATGTTGGTGACCCGAGTCATCGGCACGAAGATGCGCCGCCGGCCGAACACCTCCGCGACCAGGCCCAGGACGCGCGGCTGGGCTGCCTCGGAACGCAGCGACACGACGAGGTCGCGCACCTTGCCGACCTGGTCGCCCTGGGGGTCGAAGATCGGCAGCCCGACGAGGCGGGCGGCGTAGATGCGCGACGGCGTGGTGCTCACGGCCAGACACGCTACCGGGACGGCAAGGCCCCGCGCGCGTAGACTCCACCCATGACGACGCGAGGACTCCCCGCCGCGCTGGTGCTCCCACTGGCCGTGGCACTGGCCCTGCTCACCGCGTGCGGCAGCGACACGACCACCAGCGCGTCCGACCCGACGCCCGCGACGTCGTCGTCGACGGCCCCCGCCAGCCCCTCCAGCTCGGCCACCGGCGCTTCCGGGGGCTCCACCGGCAGCTCCACCGGCAGCTCCACCGGCAGCTCTACTGGCAGCTCCACTGGGCCCGAGGGCCCGGCCTGCGCGTCGGTCTGGAAGGACGGCAGCACCCTCCCGGCGAAGTACGACGGCTGCGTCGCCGACGGCGAGCGGGTCAAGGTCGAGGACCGCTACTGCGAGTTCGGCCGCAAGCTCGTGACCTACGACGACCGCTACTACGCCGTGCGCACCGGCACCGTCCACCGCACCGACGGGCCGCTGGAGAAGGACCGCGGCTACCGCGTCGCGATGTCCTCCTGCATGGCCTAGTCAGCCCTTCGCACGGTCCTTGAGGTCGCCGAGCAGCCGGGCGACCAGGGACACCGCGACCTCGGCGACCTCGGCGTCGGTCACCGACGAGGGGTGCCGGCGTTCCGGCAGCTCGTCGGGGACCAGCAGCGTGTCGAGGTCGCCCACCACGTGGTAGCCGCTGCGGCGGACCAGCTCGACCGCCTCCCGGCCGCGCCGCCGGCAGTCCTCCTGCTGGTCGGCCCCGGGCCAGAAGCGCTCGCCGTCGCGCGGCACGAGCCGTTCGTCGGCGAGGAACGTGCGGATCCACACGCCCTTGTCGAAGGCGCGGCCGAAGCCCTCGAGCTGCTCGTTGACGCGCCGCAGGGTCTCGGCCTCGACGACGCCCATGGAGGCGTTGGGAAAGCGTTCGGAGTCGCCCGCGACGCTCGCCTCGACCCCCAGCACCGCGCAGAACCGGTTCCAGAGCTCGTCGCGGGGCGCCGCGGACGGCGGCGGCGTGATGACGTGCACCCGCTCCGGGGGCACCACGTCGCCCCAGCGGGCCAGGACCAGCCCGAGGTCGAGCGCGCGCCAGTCCCAGACCTTGCGGGGGTCCTCGGAGACGCTGCGGGCGTAGTCCTCGATGCGGGTGGTGCCCTTGTTCTTCAGCGACTCCTGCCAGCTGGAGGTGAAGAGCCCGAGCGGCTCGCGGGCGGTCACCACGACGTGCACCTCGGCCGGGGACAGCTCCGCGACCAGGCGCCGGGCCTGCTCGGCGGTGGCCGAGCAGAAGAACTCGTGGCTGATCACGCCGTCGCCGGCCCAGGCGTCCAGCTCTGCGGTGAGCACCTCCCAGGCCTGCGGCGCCCGCGGGTTGCGCCGTCCCACCCGCGGGTCCTCGCGGACGACGAGCGAGGCCCACAGGTGGTCGCGTCGCTCGCGGCCGGGCACCAGCAGCCCGGCCGAGCGGAGCTGGTCGCGATGGGACCAGAGGATCGTCTGCAGGTAGCTCGTACCGGTCTTGGGCAGGCCGATGTGGACGAAGACGCGGCGGGCCATCAGGCCAGGTGGTCGGCGTACCGGGCGAGGACCTCGTCGATGCCCGCCTGGTCGCGCTGGGCGGCCGGGAGCAGCAGCTCCTGGACGACGTCGGTCAGCTCGGCGAGGCGCTGCTGGTGCCGGCGGCTCTCCCGCAGCTCGTCCTCGAGCGTGGCGACCCGCTCGTGCAGGCGGTCCACCTCGCCGGGGAGCGTGCGCAGCCGGGCCGCCAGGGCCCGGGCACCGGTCAGGTTCAGCTTGTCCATTCGACCACCATTCGGCAGACCCGTCGTGAGGAGGTGGGGGACGCGCCGCTCGCGTCCGGATCCGTGGGGGAGTGGTCCACCTCGTCCCGGGAGAGTATCGCGCCGCCGCGACCGGTGAACTGCTCGGACACCCGGTCGGGGTCCAGCGGGCGGAGCAGGTGCTTGGCGACCCAGGGGTCGTCGGCCTCGGCGCCGACGAGGAACTCGAGGTAGACGCGTCCCCCGGCGCGGCCGAGCATGTCGGCGAAGCGCCACAGGCCCGCGCGGCCGAGCGGGACCAGCGCGTCCGCGACGTGTCGCGCGAGCAGCACCTTCGGGCCGGGGCGGTGGGCCAGCCGGGCGCCCCAGCCAAGAACGTGGCGGGTGTCCAGCAGGTTGAGGTGGCCGAACTCCAGGGGCACCTCGGGGTGCTGCGCCGTCCACCGGTCGAGGTACTCGAAGCCCCGCACGGAGAAGTCCAGGCCGAGGGCGGGCAGCCCCTTCTCGGCGAGCCAGCGGGTGTTGTGCCCCCGGCCGCACCCCACGTCGACCACGAGGGCGGGGTCCGTCCCGCGGGCGCGCTCCTGCTCCAGCAGCATCCGGGCCAGCGGGTCGGGCCAGGTGCGCGGCTCGACCTGGCGCTTGTGCTGGTAGCGCCGGTCCCAGTCCGCCCGGTTCACGCGGGTGCCGCGGAACCAGTCGTCGAGACGCTCCTTGGTGCTGTCCGGGGTGGTGAAGACGAAGGCCGGGTCGGGGACCCGCCAGGAGGGCCCGTAGGTCGCGGCCAGGAACTTGTCCGGGTCGGCCGGGGCCGGCAGCGTGCGGCCCTCGATGGTGGTGGTGCCGAGCGGGAAGATCCAGCCCTCCTCGAAGGGCACCCGGATCTCGCCCATCACGATGAGGTGACCGTCGGAGATGAAACCGCCGAACACGTCCAGGCCACGGATCGAGCCGTCGGACTCCGCCACCAGCACCTTGAAGCCGGCACCGGAGTAGCGGGTGATGGCGTAGCCCATCTCGCTGAGCCGGCGCTCGAGGGCGAACGACTCCCGGGTCACGTCGACCGGCACCGTGTGGCGGCTGACGTAGCCGATGTCGGCGTCCGAGTCGTGGCCGATCAGGGCGCCCTCGCGCACCGCGCCGAGCAGCGTCCCGTACGCCGGGAAGGCTTCCACGCCGGCCTCGTGCAGGGCCGCGAGCACCGCCTCGAGGGAGTCGAGCAACGGCTCCACCTGGGCCGCGCTCCGGGTCTCGAAGGTGCGGGTCAGCCGACCGGACTTGTCGATGCCGAGCGGCTTGCCGTCGCCGTCGACGACCACGATCCGCTCCCCGGACGTGCCGAACGACGCCTCCGCGTCGTGCAGCACCCGCTCCTCGACGTGGGTGCGCACGGTCAGCCGCACGTGACCGTCGAGCCGTTTGGCCAGGGAGTGCGGCCACGCCATGAACCGGCCGCCGTCCGGGGCGGCCTCGCTGTCGCGCTGCAGCCAGAACGACCAGATCCGACGGTCGTCGAAGAGGACGTCGAGGACGACGTCCTCCCCGTGGGCGAGGATGCCCTCGGCGTCGACCCGGTCGACGCGCAGGGTGGGCGGGGCGCTGCGGTCACTGGTCATGGGTGCTCCCGGCGTCGGGTCGGCTCCGGACCGGCTCCGGGTCGGCCCCGGTCGGTGTGGCGCGCCCGCTCACAGGACACGGCGCACCATCGCCCAGTAGGCGCGCGAGGCACGGCGCAGCAGCGGCGGGGCCGACAGTCCGGACACCCCCGGCGTCACGTCACCGGTGAACAGGTGGGCCAGGTCGTGGTCCGCGACCGTGCGCGCGGCCTGCACGGTGTGCCGCCGCGACCGGACCTCGCCGGCGTGGCGCAGCAGCCACCACCAGCCGGCCACCTTGCGGCGGCCCCAGCCGTCCTTGATCGCCACCGCCAGCACGGCGGCCTCGAAGGCGAGCAGCGGGAGTGCGACCAGCGCCAGCATCCGCGCGGAGAACAGGGTGAGCACCAGGAAGAGCCGGTTGCGCTCGAGGAGGTACATCTTGTGGTCGTTGCGGGAGAACTCGTAGCGGTGCAGGACCACCGCGTCCGGCACGTAGACGACCCGCCAGCCGCGCTGCCAGCAGCGCAGGCTCAGCTCGGTGTCCTCGCAGTAGGCGAACATCGGCTCGCAGAAGCCGCCGAGCGCCGCGAACCGGTCGGCCCGGACGACGGTGGCGGCCCCGCTGGCGGAGGGGACGTCGCGCAGCTCCGGGAAGTCGCTCGCCGGCCGGCCCAGCTCACCGGCCCAGCTCAGGCCGGTGAAGTGGACGGGGTTGCCGGCGGAGTTCAGGGTCTCCGGGTCGTCGTAGAGCCTCAGCGAGGAGGTGGTGAGGCCGACCCCCGCGTCGTCCGCCGCCGCCACCAGCCGCGCCAGCGCCTCGGGGCGGACGACGGCGTCGCCGTTGACGAAGGCCAGGAAGTCGCCCGAGGCCCGCCGGGCACCGGCGTTGCAGCCTCCGGCGAAGCCGAGGTTCTCGCCGGGAGAGACGACGCTGACCCGGGGGTGCGGGGCGAGCCGGGCCACCGCGTCGTTCGTGCACCCGTTGTCGACCAGCACCACGTCGACCTCCAGACCGTCGGAACCGTCGGGGCCGTGGAGGCCCTCGGAGGCGAGCACGGCCTCGACCGCCTCGACCAGCACTGGTTCGTCGCCCCACGCGAGCATGACGGCGGTGAGGGTCGGCATGCGGGCATACTACGGCGCGGACGGACCCTCCGCGGGGACGCCCACACGCACCGACCGCCCCCGATCCAGCACCCGTGAGGCCGCACCGATGCCGAGAAGAATCCTCGACGCGCTCCTGGACGCCGCCGTCCTCTCGTTCGCCGTCTGGACGTTGCTCTACACCGTCGCGCTCGCCACCCAGTGGTCGCTGTGGCCCAGCGGCTGGCTCTGGGTGCTGCTCACCCTCGTCCTCGTCGGCTGGCGCGTGCTCGCGGCCGTGCGCGGACCCCGGGCCGCCGCAGCCGGTGCGGGCCCGGGGGAGGGCCGCCGGAGCGCCCCGGTCGCCGTGGCCCTGTCGGGGGCCCCCGACGGGCGGGCGCGCGGCGCGCTGGTGATCGGGCTGGCGGCGACGGCGCTCGCCGCTGTCGGCGGGGTCGTCTGGCAGCCACGCCTCTTCGCCCCGACCTTCGCCGCCACCCTGCTCGGGGTGCTGGCCCTGCTCGCCTGGACGCACCTGCGGGGCTGGGCGCCCGGCCCCGCCACCGATGCGCCGGAGGGCACGACGGACGGCCCGGGGCACGCCCGGCGCACGCTGATCGAGGACCTCGGCGTGCTCGTCGTGCTGCTCGCGGTGAGCGCCGCCAGCCTGTTGATCCACCTGCCCGACACCGACGACCCCTACTACCTCAACCGGTCGGTGTGGGTCGCCGAGAAGGGCAACGCGGCGCTGCTGGACACCATGTTCAGCCCCGAGGTCTTCAACTCGCCGTACGGCGGCGGCGTGCCGATCGCCTCGATCGAGGCCCTGTTCGGGGTCGTCGCGCACATGACCGGCACCCTGGCGGGCACCGTCACCTACCTCGTGGCGACCCCGGTCGCCACCGCCCTGGCGATCTGGGCGCTGTGGCGCCTGGCGCGGGCGTGGGCGCCGCGCCGGGCCTTCCTGGTCTTCCTCGGCGCGGTCGTCTTCCTGCTGCTCAGCGGGGACTCCATGCTCGGCAACTTCTGGATCGTGCGGATCTGGCAGGGCAAGGTCATCGCCGTCGCCTTCCTGATCCCGCTGATCTGGGCCTACCTCACCGACGCCCACGAGGCGCGCACCGCCGGGCAGCGCCGCTGGGCGCTGCTGATGCTGCTCGCCGCGGGGGTCGCGCTGGCCGGGCTGACCCCCACCGCGGTCATCTGGGGCCCGGCGATGCTCGGGGCCGTGCTGCTCGCAGCCCTGGCCCTGCGCTCGCGGATCCTGGCGCTGGCGGGCGCCGCCATGGCCGTCGGTCCGCTCGTCTACGGCGCGATCGTGGTGCTGTTCTCCACCGGGGTGGGCGGCCAGGAACCGGTGGCGCGCTCCGCGGAGGACAGCTTCCGGTTCGTGCTCGGCGACATCGGGGCGATGGTCGCACTCGTCCTGGTCGTCCTCGCACTGGCGCCGGCGCTCGCGCGGCGGGGCGCCCCCGCCGCCCTGGCCGGCTTCTCGGCACTGGCCAGCGTGGCGGCCTTCTCGCCCGGCGTGCTGCCGCTGGTGAACGCCGTCACCGGCTCCGGGCCGATCCTGTGGCGCTTCCTCTACTGCGCACCGATCCCGATCCTGGTCGGCCTGCTGCTGGCCCTGCCCGTCCCGCGGGTCGCCCCCGCCCGGGCGACGCTCGCGCGCCTGGTGCCGGTGGCCGGGGGCCTCGTGCTGGTGCTGGCCCTGGTCGTGGGCGGCCGCCCGGTGTGGTCGCACACCGGGCACGGCGGCGAGGTCAGCGTGACCAGCACCCCGCAGTGGAAGGTCGACCTGGGCGCCCTGAGCGACGTCCGGCTCCTGGCGGCCCGGGACCCGCGCGGCGACGTGCTGCTGCCGCCGAAGCGCATGAAGGTGCTCACGATGTACACCACCGACTTCTTCCCGCTGGTGCCCCGCCAGTGGTTCATCGTCCAGATCCAGGAGCCCCGGGCCGACCGGAAGGCGCGGCGCCTGCTGTACGGCGTGGCCGGTGCCCAGGGCCGGCTCCCGAAGCAGGAGAAGGTCACCGACGCGCTCGACCGGCTGGGCGTGGACCTGGCCTGCACCGGGCGGTCGCCGAAACGCCGGAAGGTCGTCGACCTCTACCGGGGTGCCGGCTACACCGAGCTGTCCGAGATCGGCTCGCTGGCCTGCGGTGCCCGTCCGGACGCCTGAGCGAAGCGGGTCGTCGGCGGGGTGCCGCGTGTATCCTGAGGGGGCTCGATCGACATTCCCGTCGGCCCCCTCGCGGTCCCTTCACCAGCCCCCGTCCGGAGGTACTCACGTGTGCCGAACCCGGCTGCCGCGCGGACCGGTGGTCCTGAGGTGAGCGGACGCCGCGTGGTCCTCCACGTCGGGCTGCCGAAGACCGGGACCTCGTTCCTCCAGGGCGTGCTGCGGGAGAACGCGGACCCCCTGGCCGGGCACGGCGTGCTCGTGCCGGACCACGACGGTCGCCAGGTCTTCCTCTCCACGCTGCACGTGACCGGGCGCTCGGCGAGGTGGGGTCGCTCGGACGCCGTCGGCCGCGCCGCCTGGGAGGGTGTCCGGGAGGCGGTGCGCGCCCACGACGGCACGAGCGTGGTGAGCAACGAGCTGCTCTGCCTCGCCACCCGCGAGCAGGCCGAGCACGTGCTCGCCGAGCTCGGGACCGACGACGTCCATCTCGTCGTCACCCTGCGCGACCTGGCCCGACAGCTGCCGGCGGAGTGGCAGGAGGGTGTCAAGCACGGCCGGCGGATGCCGTGGCGGGCCTTCCTCGAGGCCACGCTCGACGACCCGTCCGGCCTCGACCCGGCCGCCCGGCGCCTGCGCGCCCGGTTCTGGTCGGCCCAGGACCCCCTCGACGTGCTCGACCGCTGGGCGGGCCGGCTGCCCGCCGAGCGGGTGCACGTGGTCACCGGCCCGCCGCCCGGGGCCGCTCCGGACGAGCTCTGGCGACGCTTCGCCCAGGTCCTCGACGTTCCCCCGGAGGCGGTGCAGCTGCCCCAGCGGCAGGTCAACGCCTCGTTGGGCATGGCGCAGACGGAGGTGCTGCGCAGCGTGAACAAGCGCTTCCCGCGACGCGGTCAGGAGCGGGTCTACGGCGACGTCGTCAAGCGTCTCTACGCCAGCGAGATCCTGCGCCGCCAGGCCGGCGAACGGGTCGTGCTCCCGCCCGCCCGACGCGACGACGTCCGGGCGGAGGGCGAGCGCTGGGCGGCGGGGATCGTCGCCCGCGGCCACCACGTCATCGGTGACCTCGACGAGCTGCTCCCGCCCTCCGGGGGCCCCACGGAGGTGGCGGAACCGGCCGACCTGAGCGACGCTCAGCTGCTCGACGTCTCGCTCGACGCGACCGGCGACCTGCTGCGCGAGGTGGCCCGGCTCAGTGCCGAGAACGAGCGGCTGCGCGGGCGCGCGGAGGGCAAGGCCGCCGTCCCGGGCTCCCTGCGCGACTCGATGCGTCGTGCTCGTCGGCGGTTGCGCCCAGGGGTGGGCTCCCCGTGAGTCCCACCGGGACCGGTCCTGGCACCGGTCCTGACACCGGTCCTGACACCGGGCCTGACGCCGGCCCTGACACCGGGCCCTCGGACCCGACGCAGGCCGGACCGGGCCCGGATCAGCCGTCCGTCGAGTCGCGGCTCACCTACTCCTACGCCCCTCCCGACCGACGCCGGATCCTGCTCGCGGTGCTCCTCGTCCTGGTGCTGGTCGGCGGCGGCGGTGCCGCCTGGGCCCTGCTCGGGCGCTCCGACGATCCGGCGCCGGCGCCGGCGCGGGCATCCGCGCCGCGGCCGGACCCGCGACCGGCCCCGGCCGCGCCCGGCTCGCCGCAGGTGCTGGCGGCCGCCGAGGTGCTGGCCCGGTGGTCCTCGCCGGAGCAGCCCGAGGCGCGGTGGTGGAAGCGGCTGCGCCCCCTGCTCACCGCGGGTGCCCGGGAGGCCTACGCGGGCACCGACCCGGCTCGGGTGCCCGACCTGGGGTCACCCGAGAGCCCGCGGATGCGTCCCGGTCCGTCGGCCGACACCGCCACGGTCTGGTTCCGCACCGACGCCGGTCGGTTCGGGGTGGATCTCGCCCGCGCCGGGCGCCGGGCGCCGTGGCGCGCCGCGCGCATCCTCTTCCCCGGCCAGACGTCGGTGTTCCGGTGAGGCCCGGGGCCGGACGGACCGGCACCCGGTGGCTGGTCGGCGCTCTCGCCGCCGTCCTGGTGGGCTCGGTGACCAGCGTGCTCGGTGGCGCCTCGGCGGCACCGGGGTCCGATGCAGACCGGGCCGAGCGGGCCCGGGGCGCCGTGGCCGCGTGCGCCACCCCGGCCCCCGCCCGCAGCGTGCGGGTGGTTGCCCGTGCCCCCCGGGTCCCGCTGCTGAGCCCGCCGCGGGCCGACGTCGCGCGCAGCATCGCCGCGACGGGTGAGCGGTTGGGGGTGCCCGCCCGCGGTCAGGCGGTCGCGCTGATGACCGCGATGGTCGAGTCCGGTCTCGCCCCGGCGGACGCGCCGCGCCACCTGATGGCGCGCAGCACGGGCTCCCGCGACCCGGGCCTGAGCGTCACCGCGTTCTACCGCCGGCTCACCGCCACCCCCGGGTGGTCGGCCCTGCCGCCGACCCTGGCGGCGCACCGGGCCTCCGGCTCGCCCGACCCGTTCGCCTACGAGGGCTCGTGGGAGGCGGCGGTGCTGCTGCTCTCGCGGCTCGACGCGTCGGGTGGTGCCGAGGTCGCCCGTGCCGTGGAGAGCGGCGCCACCGCGCCGCGACGCTGCCGGGTCACCGCCACGGACGCGGCCGGCCTGCCGCTGCCCGCGGGCTCCGGGTACTCCGTGGCGCCGGCCGGCGCGGCGGGGGCGGCACCCCACGAGACCCGCTTCACCGCCCGCTGCGCCACCCCCGTGCTCGCCGCCTCGGCCGGCACCGTGCGGGTCGTGCGCGACGACCGGGACGCCGGACCGTGGAAGATCGCGGTGCGACGCGAGAAGCCCGACACCGTCATGTGGTACTCCCACGTCCAGCGCCCGGCGGTGAGCTCCGGCGACTCGGTGCTGGTGGGACAGCAGCTGGGCGAGGTGGGCGACCTCGGCCGCGTCGAGCACTGCTCACTCCTGCTGACGCTCACCGTGGCCACCGCGACCGGCGCCCGAGCGGTCGACCCGCTGTCCTGGCTCACCGGCCACGGAGCCGCCACCGCCGAGCCCGCCGAGCCCGCCCTGCCCGTCGAGCCGCCGGAGGAGCCCCGGAAGAAGGGCAGGAAGGGCGGCCGGGCCGGGGACGGACCCGAGCCCGTCGCCAGCACGCTGTTCCGGGCGGCGACCTTCAACGTGCTCGGCTCCCACCTCACCGGACCCGGCGGTGACAAGCCCGGCTACGGCCCGGGCCCGGTCCGGATGGCGCGCGGGCTCTCGGTGCTCGAGGGCTCGGGGGTCTCGGTCGTGGCGCTGCAGGAGTTCGAGTCACCGCAGGCGAACGTCGTCCTGGCCGACGGCGACTGGTCGCTGCACCGGGCCACCCCCAACAACCGGTTCCGCAGCGGCAACGCCGGGGGCAACGCGATCGCCTGGCGGCGCGACACCTGGTCACTGGTCTCCGGGGGCGAGTTCACCGTCCCCTGGCAGGTCACCCTGCACATGCCGACGGTGACGCTGCGCCACCGGACCACCGGCGCCGAGATCACGGTGATCGGCGTGCACAACCCCGCCTCCACCAAGAAGCAGGGCAACCAGCAGCCGGCCCGCGACCGCGCACGCGGCATCGAGCTGGCCAAGGTGCGGGCGCTGCGGGCGGGCTCACCGACCACGCCGGTGCTCCTCGCCGGGGACATGAACGAGCGCCGCACGGTGTTCTGCGGCTTCACCGGCGGGGGGCTGCTGGCCTCGTTCGCCGGGGGCAGCACCGGCGGGGCCTGTCGCACCCCGGCCTACGGCGGGGTCGACTGGATCTTCGGCACCCGCGACCTCACCCTGAGCTCCGCCCGGGTGAACCGGGGCACCCGCGGGTCGATCAGCGACCACCCGCTGGTCGACGTTCAGGTCGTGATCCCCGAGCACGACGCACCCAGCCGCTGAGCGCCCGCGCCTCAGGACCCGTCGGGCGGGCGCTGGTCGCCGGGACGGTCGGTGCGCTCGCCGGGGGCCGGGCGCAACGAGAGCTCCTGCTCGAGCCTCAGCAGCGCGACCTCCTCGGCCAGTACCCGGGTCTTCTCCTCGAGCCGGCCCAGCTCGTAGCTGTGCTGGAGCGTGAGCACCAGCAGCACGAGGCTGGCGACGAAGAAGAGCAGGTTGACCGGCACCTCGACTCCGACGAGCTGCGCGACACCGGTCAGCAGCCCGGGGAACACCGCCAGGGCCAGGACGCCGAGGGCGACGAAGAACCACAGCAGGGCGTACTTCTCGCGCAGGCGGTGGCGGCGCAGCATCTCGAACAGCGCGATCAGGATCACGACGGATCCGATGATCCCGAGGGTCACGTTCGCACTCATGCGTGGGCCTCCTCGTCGATGAGCGGCAGCGGGGGCTGTTCGGGCCACTTGCGGACCAGGGCGAGCACCAGCGCCACCACGGCGCGAGCCAGGTAGATCGCCGCGCGGGCCGGGGTCTGGCTGGCCTGCCCGGCCTGGCGGGCCCGCATCTCGACGGGCACCTGGGTGACGGTGCAGCCGGCCCGGACGGCGATCACGGTCGACTCGACGGTGTCGCCGAGGTACTCCGCCGGGTAGTGCGCCGCGAAGAGGGCCACCGCACGCCGGTTGGCGACCCGGAAGCCGCTGGTGACGTCGGTCAGGGTGGTGCCGGTCATCCGGGAGAGCGTCCCGGCCAGGACCCGCATCGCCACCCGCCGCGGGAAGGAGGTCTGGTAGACCGGGCCCTCCCCGGCGAACCGGGCGCCGATGACGAGGTCGGCGTGCTCCAGTGCGGCCAGCAGCACCGGGAGGTAGGTCGGGTCGTGCTGGCCGTCGGCGTCGATCTGGACGGCGACGTCGTAGCCGTGACGCAGCGCGTAGCGGTAGCCCGCGCGCATCGCGCCGCCGACCCCGAGGTTGAAGGGCAGCCGGCAGACCAGGGCTCCGGCCGCGGCGGCGAGCTCGGCGGTGCGGTCGGTGGAGCCGTCGTCCACCACCAGGACGGTGGTGCCGGGGCAGGCCGACCGGATCTGGGCGACGGTCTGCGCGACCGCGCCCTGCTCGTTCCAGGCCGGGACGACCACCAGCACCCGGGGCTGGGCACGCGGCTCGTCGGCGGGGCTCGTCGTCATGGTGCCGCACTCTAGTTGCTCCGCGGGGTCCCGCCGTCGCGCCCCGACCGGACCGGTCCCTGCGGTTCAATGGTGGCCATGCCGAGCCGAGCCCCCGTCCACGTGCACATCGGGCTGATGAAGACCGGGACGTCCTTCCTCCAGGGCATCTACTGGAACTCCCAGGAACAGCTGCGGGCCACCGGACTGGAGCTGGTGCCCCCGACCAGGCGCGAGACCTTCCACCTGATGCTCGACGTGCGGGGCCGCTACCGCCCGGCGTCCGACCCGCCGCGGGTCGCCGACGCGCTGGAGCGTCTCCCGGGTCAGCTCGACGCCGCGGGGGCGAGCCGGGTGCTGATCAGCCAGGAGTCGCTCTCGGCGGCCACCCCGCCGCAGGTGGCCCGCTTCGGCCGGGCCCTGGCGGGCCGGGAGCTGCACGTGGTGCTGACCGTGCGGGACGTCGCCCGGCAGATCCCCTCGTCGTGGCAGCAGGCCCTGCAGTCGGGGCGCGACTACGGCTTCGACGAGTTCGTCGCCGGGGTGCTCAGCCGCCAGGGGCCGGCGTCGCGCAGCTTCTGGCCCGGGCAGGACGTGCTCGCGGTGGTCGACCGCTGGGCCCGGGTCGTCCCGCCCGAGCGGATCCACGTCGTCACCGTCCCACCGGCGGGCAGCGACCCCGGGCTGCTGCTCGAGCGCTTCTCCGGCCTGCTCGGGGTGCCGGTGGACCGGCTCGACACCGAGGTGGACCGGAGCAACAGCTCGATCGGACGGGTGCAGGGCGAGGTGCTGCGACGGGTCAACCGGGCCCTGCCCGACCGGACCCGCCAGCGGCACGTCTACGGCGACGTCGGCAAGCGCTTCTTCGCCGTCGGCGTCCTCGGTCCGCAACGCGGCGCCCGGGCGCTGGTCGGGCAGCAGCACGAGGCGTGGTGCCGGGCCTACGCCGACTCCGTCGTCGACGGCGTCCGCGAGCGCGGGCTGCACGTCGTGGGCGACCTCGACGACCTGGTCCCGCTCGCGTCGTCGTTCGGGCCGGCCGGAGGCGAGGAGGTCCCCGAGGCAGAGGTCGCCGCGGCCGCCACCGCCGCGATCGCGACCCTGCTCGAGCTCCGGGGCGACCGGCTCGAGGCGTCGCGCCGTCCCGCGGCCGGACCCGCGCCCGGACCCGCAGCCGAGGTCCTGCGGCCGCTGCACCGCAGGGTGGCCGGGAGACTCCGGCGCTCGCTCGGGCTCGGGCACTGACCCGGGCTGGTCGCAAAGATCACACTCCGGTGGCGGGCGGCCCCCTCGTCGCCATACTGGGCGCAACCGGCCAGCCGCGAGCGGCCGGAGCACCCCGCGACGAATGGAAGGGACCAGCCTGATGGGCCGTCTGTGCGAGACCGAAGGACTCACCGAGGACCAGACCGAAATCCTCAAGGCGGTGCGCAGCTTCGTGGAGAAGGAGATCCTTCCCGTCGCCACCGAGCTCGAGCACGCCGACGAGTACCCCACCGACATCGTGGAGGGCCTCAAGGAGCTCGGCATCTTCGGGCTGATGATCCCCGAGGAGTACGACGGGCTGGGCGAGTCCCTGCTCACCTACGCCCTGGCGGTGGAGGAGATCGCCCGCGGCTGGATGAGCGTCTCCGGCGTGATCAACACCCACTTCATCGTGGCCCACCTGCTGATGAAGCACGGCACGGAGGAGCAGAAGCGGAAGTACCTGCCCAGGATGGCGACCGGCGAGATCCGGGGCGCCTTCTCGATGTCGGAGCCCGGGCTGGGTTCCGACGTGGCCGCCATCAAGACCAAGGCCGTGAAGGACGACGGGCCCGAGGGGGGCTACGCCATCACCGGCCAGAAGATGTGGCTGACCAACGGGGGCTCCTCCAACCTGGTGGCGGTCCTGGTGCGGACCGACGAGGACACGGACGAGGAGACGTCGGTCTACAAGAAGATGACGACGTTCCTGGTGGAGAAGGAGCCCGGCTTCGGCGAGACCGCCCAGGGCGTCACGGTGCCCGGCAAGATCGAGAAGATGGGCTACAAGGGCATCGACACCACCGAGATGGTCTTCGAGGGCCACCGGATCTCGGCCGACCAGATCCTCGGTGGGGAGCCGGGCCGCGGTTTCTACCAGATGATGGACGGCGTCGAGGTCGGTCGCGTCAACGTCGCGGCCCGTGCCTGCGGGATCGCCAACCGGGCCTTCGAGCTCGCCATCGCCTACGCGCAGCAGCGCGAGACCTTCGGCAAGCCGATCGCCCAGCACCAGGCGATCCTGTTCCGCCTCGCCGAGATGGCGACCAAGGTCGAGACCTCGCACGCGATGATGGTTAGGGCCGCCCGCACCAAGGACTCCGGGCAGCGCAACGACGTCGAGGCCGGGATGGCCAAGATGCTGGCCAGCGAGTACTGCAACGAGGTCGTCCAGGACTCCTTCCGCATCCACGGCGGCTACGGCTACTCCAAGGAGTACGAGATCGAGCGCCTCTACCGCGAGGCGGCGTTCATGCTGATCGGCGAGGGCACCTCGGACATCCAGAAGATGATCATCGGGCGCTCCCTGCTGAAGGACTACCGGCTCTGAACGTGTGATTTCGCGGGTTCCGTCGGACTTGATGGTGCAATCGGGCGAAATGAAAATGACCGATCGGTCATAGATCCCACCGGCACCTCGGTTTCACTGGCGTCACACGAGTCACGGCTCATACCTTACGGACGTGAAATTCGCTGCTGTCGTCGGTCGTGTCGCTGCACTTTCTCTCGTGGCGACGGTGCTGGTCGCCACGAGTACGGCCACCGGCCCGAGCAACGTGGGTGCCCCGAGCTCCCCGAGGACGGGCAGCGCCGGGGTCGGAGACCTGGCGCTCGCGGCCGGGGCCCCGTGCGCCGAGCTCGCGGTGCTCGGCGTCGACGAGCGGGGGACCGGCTGGAGCGACGACCCACGGGCGGCGTCCGCGCCGGTACGTCTGGTCACCCGCACCCTGGCGGCGCGCGGCGTGCGCGCCGGCAGCACCGTCGCCACCCGCCACCTCGGGGTCGCCTTCGCCGACGCCTCCGTGCTGGTCGACCCCGCCGCGACGCGTCGGGCGGCCGACCTGTCCGTGACCCGTCGGACGGCCCGGGCCTGGCGCGGCGGCATGGGCAGCGCCATCAAGCAGCTGCTGACCGAGGTACGCACAGCGGCGCTGGCCTGCCCCGAGCAGTCCTTCGCGCTCACCGGCGCCGCCCAGGGCGCGGGTGTCGTGCACCGCGTGCTCGTGCGTCTGGCCGCCGACGCCACCCTGCAGGGCCGGATCGTGGGCGCCGGCCTGGTCGGCGACCCGGACCGGCGCGCCGGCACCGGCGCCGACCTGGCTGGTGCCCCGGTGGCCTCGACCTCCGGCTCCGGGGTGCTGACCCGCCTCTTCACGGCCCAGGCCGACGTCCCGACCCCGACGCAGGACCTGCAGGTCGTCTCCCTGTGCCAGCGCGGCGACCTGGTCTGCGACCTGCGCGGCTGGTCCGCGACGCGCTCCCTGGCCGCGCACGCGACGTACGACGACGCCGCGACCCGTCCGGCGCTGCGCGACGTGGCCGCCCGGCTGTGGGACCGCGCGTCGGCCTGGCCACGCCCGGTCGCCGCCGCGCCGATCGCCACCCACCCGGGCGAGGACCTCACCCGCCAGGTCGCCGTGCGCGTCGGCGCGCCCCACGCCTCGACCGCCGTCTTCGAGGACGTCCAGGGCCTGCCGCCCGGCGTCACCCTGAGCCCCACCGGCCGGCTCGCCGGCCGCGTCGCCTCCGCCGGCACCTGGGCGGTCACCTACCGGGTGCGCAACAGCGCGCCGGCGACCTCCGCCGGCGCGGGGTCGCTCACGATCGTCTCCACCAGCACCGGGACGGTCTCCGCCGTGGACGGCGGCGGCCAGACCAGCTGCCAGGTGCAGGGCACCGGCACGGCCACCTGCGTCGGCGCCAACTCCTACGGCCAGCTCGGTGACGGCACCACCACCGACCGCACGACCCCGGTGCGGATCGGCGCGGCCGGCGAGTGGCGGCAGATCAGCACCAGCGGGGCCACCACCTGCGGGGTCAAGGACAGCGGCGCGGTCTTCTGCTGGGGCACCAACAACCGGGGACAGCTCGGCCTCGGCGGCGGCCCGGGCCGGGTGTGGCCCCAGCCCGTCGGGACGGCCACCGACTGGAAGCAGGTCTCGGCCGGCTGGCTGCACACCTGCGGTGTGCGCACCGGCGGTGCGCTGTACTGCTGGGGCGAGAACTCCGACGGCCAGCTCGGCCTCGGCACCCGGGACGCGCGCTCCGCGCCGGTCCGGGTCGGCACCGCGTCCGACTGGACCTCGGTCAGCACCGGCGGGTGGCACACCTGTGCCACCCGACGCGACGGCAGCGCCTGGTGCTGGGGTCGCGGCGACCTCGGTCAGCTCGGCACCGGAGTCGTCGGCGCCCGGCTGGCTCCCACCCGGGTGGGTTCCAGCGTCGAGTGGTCCTCGCTCGAGGCCACCTGGTCCTCGACCTGCGGCCTGACCACCGGCAGCCGGATCCAGTGCTGGGGCCTCAACGACCGGGGACAGCTCGGGGACGGCACCCGCGTCACCCGGACGGCCCCCGTCGCGGTCCTGGGCAACCGGACCTGGTCCGCGGTCGCCGTCGGTGATGAGCACGCCTGCGGCCTCGACGCGCGGGGCACGGCCTACTGCTGGGGCGGCAACCGCTACGGCCAGCTCGGCGACGGCAGCGATCGCACGGCGCTGGCACCGGTCGCCGTGGCGGGCGACCGGACCTGGGTCGCGCTGGACGCCGGTTGGTTGCACACCTGCGGCCTCGCGCCCGACGACTCCCTGCAGTGCTGGGGCAACAACGAGCACGGTCAGCTGGCCCGCGGCGACCGCCTGGACCGGGCGACCGCGCCCGGCGTCCGGGTGAGTGTCGCGCGGACCGCGCCCCGCGTGGCCGATCCCGCCCAGGTGGTCGTGACGACCTTCAACATCCTCGGCAGCCAGCACACCGAGCCCGGCGGCGGCGCCAAGAACTACGCCCCCGGACGGATCCGCAGCGAGTGGGCCACCAGCATCCTGCAGGACCTCGGGTCCGCCATTGTGGGCTTCCAGGAGATCCAGCCCGACCAGTTCCTCGACCTGCAGCGTGCTGCCGGCGCCCAGTTCGCGTGGTACCCGGGCACCACCAAGGACTCCCGCAAGGTCTGGCAGAGCGTGATGTGGGACACCACCCAGTGGCGGCTCGTGGGCAGCCGGGACGTCTACGTCCCCTTCCTCGGCCGGACCCGACCCAACGCGATGGTGCGGCTGCGCAACGTGCAGACGGGCCGTGACCTGTGGGTGCTCAACGCGCACAACGTGTCCGGGCGGACCACGCAGCGCCAGGGCGAGCGGGACGAGGCCGTGCGTCGTGAGGTGGCGAACCTGCTGACCGAGCGCGAGCAGAAGGTCCCCGTGGTCCTCCTGGGTGACATGAACGAGCGGGCCCGGGTCTTCTGCACCGTCACCGGGCGCACCGACCTCGAGGCCGTCACGGGGGGCTCGAACACCGGGGGCACCTGCCGGCCGCCGCAGGCCATGCACCTGGACTGGATCTTCGCCTCGCCGGAGCTGCCGGTGCGTCGCGCGACGTTCGTGGACGGGCCCGAGGTGGACCGGGTCACCGACCACTCGCTGCTGACCACGACGTTGGGGGTGCCCGGCGCCTGAGTGCCGTCCGGGGGAGGGGCGCCCCCCGAACGGGTGGTTTTCCACCGGGGCCGAGGCTCTGGCGCGAGAGACCCTCGAACGTGGGATATCGTCCCGGTAGGGGTGGTATGGACCATCCCATACCAACCGAGGAGTTCTCTCGATGCGTCGTGCTGCCCAGGTGCTCATGGGTGCCGTGCTTCTCAGCCTCGTGATGACGTCACTGCCGGCCGGAGCCGCCGTTCCCACGGCCAGCCCCGCCGGCACGGCCGACGTCACCGCGACGCCTTCCCGCACCGCCGTCCAGCGGGTCGCCTGGACGCCCCCCGAGGGGGCCGTCCTGAACCACCCGGATGTCAAGGGCAAGCGCCGCGACATCCTCGACCGCGTGATCCGCTCGATCAACACGACCGTGGCCCCGGACTACGTCCGGATCGTGGTCTGGAACCTCGAGGACCGCTCGGTCGTCAACGCGCTGATCAACGCCCGCCGCCGTGGGGTCATCACGCAGGTCGTCGTCTCCGCGGGGGTCGACAACCCGAACTGGGACCGGCTCAAGGCCGACTTCAGCGAGGACCGCCGGGACGACTCGTTCGCCCGGAAGTGCAGCAGGGCCTGTCGCAGCTCGGCGGGCATCACGCACGCCAAGATCTTCCTGTTCAGCCGCGTGAACACCGCGCAGCACATCTCGATGTTCGGCTCGACGAACCTCGCGAGCCCGGCGGCCTACCGGCAGTGGAACGACCTGGTGACCACCCACCGGGCGGACCTCTACGACTACTGGGTCCGCAAGTTCGACGAGTTCGCCGCCGACCAGGCGCTGGCCAACCCCTACGAGCAGCGTTCGTTCGGGCCGTACCGCTCGACCCTGTTCCCGGCCCAGCCGCGCAACCCGGTGCTCAACGAGCTGAACCGGGTGCGGTGCACGGGCGCCAACGGCGGCACCGGCAACGGTGGCCGCACCGTGGTCCGGGTCGCGATCGCCGGCTGGTTCGACGCCTACGGCGGCCAGATCGCCGAGCGCCTGCGCACCCTGTGGGACCGGGGCTGCGACGTCAAGATCGTCACGACGCTGGCCGGTCGCGGCGTCAACCGGATCCTCAAGGCCCGCGGCGGCCGTGGCCCGGTGCCGATCAAGGAGGTCACCGCCGACCGCAACAACGACGGCATCCCGGAGCGCTACCTGCACCTCAAGGCGCTCGCGGTCAGCGGCGTGTACGCCGGCGACCGCTCGGCCTCGGTGCTCTTCACCGGGTCGCCGAACTGGAGCGAGCGGGCCCAGCGCTCCGACGAGGTCTGGGTGCGGATCATGAACAAGTCCGGCATGGTGCGCCAGTACCAGCGCCACGTCAACGAGCTGTACAGCCTGCCGATCGCCCACGCCCGGACGACCACGAGCGACCGGGGGCTGGCTCGCTCGGCCACCGGCGCGACGATCACGCCGGACTGGTTCGAGGCCGACTGACGCGTGCCCTGCGCCCGGCTGCCGCCGGGCCGAGAGCCTGACCGAGCGCCCGTCCCGAGGTCCACGGGGCGGGCGCTCGCGTGCGCGGGACCGGCCCGGTCGCCCGAGCAAGGGATGGGGATCCGGGGCCAGATCTGGGTTAACGTCGTGTCCTGCTCGATCTCCAGACCATCACCCCGTCCGAGGAGCTCTCCGATGCGTCGTGCGACCCAGGTGCTCATGGGTGCCCTTCTGCTCAGCCTGGTGACGTCCTTCGTCCCCGCTGTCGCTACCGTCCGATCGACCGAGCCCGCCGCTGCCGCGTCCCCCGCCAAGGGACTCGCCTCGGGGCTCGCCGCGGCCACCGTCCAGCGCGCCGCCTGGACGCCGCCCAGTGGTGCCCTCTTCAACGACCCCGGCATCTACCGTCGGCAACGGGTGATCCTGGCCCGGGTGATCAAGTCGATCCGCGAGACCGCGAGGGGCGAGTCGATCCGGATCCTCGTGTGGAACCTGAACGACCGCCCCGTCGTGCGCGCCCTGATCAACGCCAAGAGGCGCGGCGTCACCGTGCAGGTGGTCGTCTCCGGGGTCGTCGACAACCCGAACTGGGACCAGTTGAAGGCCAATTTCAACCGCAACAGGTCCGACGACACGTTCGCCCGCCAGTGCCGGGGGGCCTGCCGCAGCAAGGCGGCCATCACGCACGTCAAGATCTTCCTCTTCAGCCGGGTCCACCGGGCCCGGCACATCTCGATGTTCGGTTCTACGAACCTCACCACCCCCGCCGGCAACCGGCAGTGGAACGACCTGGTCACCACCCGCAAGGCGGGGCTCTACAAGTACTGGGTCGCCAAGTTCCGGCAGTTCGCCCGTGACCGGGCGGTCTCGAGCCCGTACGAGGTGCGCTCGTTCCCGCCGTTCCGTTCCACGCTGTTCCCGGCGCAGCCGCGCAACCCGGTGCTGAACGAGCTGAACAAGGTCCGCTGCCGTGGCGCCCGGGGCGCCACCGGCAACGCCGCGGGTCGCACCGTGGTGCGGATCGCGATCGCGGGCTGGTTCGACGCCTACGGCCAGCAGATCGCCGACCGGCTGCGCCAGATGTGGGACCGCGGCTGCGACGTCAGGATCGTCACCACGCTCGCCGGTCGGGGCGTGAACCAGACGATGAAGCAGCGCTACGGCCGTGGCCCGGTGCCGATGCGGGAGGTCACCGTCGACCGCAACGGGGACGGGATCCCGGAGCGCTACCTGCACCTCAAGGCGCTCGCGGTCAGCGGCGTGTACGCCGGCGACCGCTCGGCCTCGGTGGTCTTCACCGGCTCCCCGAACTGGAGCAAGCGGGCGCAGCGCTCCGACGAGGTCTGGGTGCGGATCATGAACAAGCCCGGCATGGTGCGCCACTACCAGCGCCACGTCAACAACCTGTACGCCTCGCGCTACGCCCACGCCCGGACGGCCGGCAGCGCCCGGTCCCCCCTGCTGCGCTCCGTGGGCGGCGAGACGGTCGTGCCCGACTGGTTCGACAACGACTGACCTCGTCCAACTGCCTCGACCGCCGCGCGGCGGCCGTGACATGGTGGGGCTCCGCAGCCAGCTCCCTCCAGGAGGACCCATGCCCGACAACGACGACCTCAAGGCCAAGATGCGCGAGGCCCTGGCGCGCAAGCAGGCCCACGACCAGGGCGTCCCCGCCGACGGACCGGTGAAGGAGAAGGCGCACGGCTCGGAGGTCGTGGGCGGCGCCCCCAAGCTGCACCGGCGCAAGGCCGGTGGCGGGGGCTCCTGAGCCCGGTGGCGCGGACCGGGGCCGTCGTGAGGTTCCCCATACGTCCGGGCACTGCCGCGGGGCTGGAGGTTCCGACAGGATGAGCGGAGTCCTGGCGGCCCCGCGCGACGCGCGAGCCGCGCCGTACCACCCGAGGAGAGCCCGTGCAGTTCGGTCGTAGCTACGAGGAGTTCGAGGTCGGGGCGACCTACAAGCACTGGCCAGGCAAGACGGTCACCGAGTTCGACGACCACATGTTCTGCCTGCTCACGATGAACCACCACCCGCTGCACCTCGACAGCCACTACGCCGAGGAGACCACGCAGTTCGCCAGGAACGTCGTGGTGGGCAACTACGTCTACTCGATCCTGCTGGGCATGTCGGTGCCGGACGTCTCCGGCAAGGCGATCGCGAACCTCGAGATCGAGTCGCTGCGCCACGTCGCGCCCACCTTCCACGGGGACACGCTCTACGGCGAGACCCGGGTCCTCGACAAGTGGGAGTCGACCTCGAAGGACGACCGTGGCGTCGTGCACGTCGAGACGATCGGCTACAACCAGGACGGCAAGGTCGTGTGCGTCTTCCGGCGCAAGGTGATGGTGCCCAAGGACAGCTACCTCACCGCGCGCGGCGGCGAGCAGCCCGGCCGCCCGACCCCGCAGCCGGACAAGAACTGGCCCGGCCCCACCACCTGACCCCGGCCGCCCCCGCCGGTCGAGGCTGCCTCCGCGGCTGGGTTCCGAGACGCCCGCTGACGCTCCACCCTCAACCAACCGGGGAGGTCGCGCGTCGTTGGTCGAGGTGTGAGGAGCGTCAGCGACGAGTCCCCGCGATCGACGGTGAGACGCCCCGCCCGCGCCACCGGGTTTAGAGACGTTCGCTGGCGTACGAGACCCGGAGACCACCGGCTGTCTCCGTCGCCGGGTTTCGAGACGCTCGCTGACGCTCCCTCCTCAACCAACCGGGGGAGGTCGCGCGTCGTTGGTCGAGGTGTGAGGAGCGTCAGCGACGAGCCTCGAGACCCGGTGAGCCAAGGCAGCCGACGTCACCGAAAATTCTTCTCCACACCGTCCCTCGGATGGGGTGGTTCCGGGGTCTGACTGTCGGTGGTCGGTGCTGGAATGGGGTCATGGCCGAGACGATGAGCAGCCCCGAGGCACCCTCGGCGGTGCTGGCTGCGGTGCGCTCGGCCCGCCGGGTCGAAGACGCCGAGGCCGCCCGTCAGTTGCGGCTCGCGGTGGACTGGGCGGCGATGCACTCAGTGGACTCGTTGGCCGACGCGGCGACCGAGTGGGACCGCGACTACGGCGACACCGGGGTCCCGGTCGCCGGACCCGGGGCACCCCTGGTGGCGGAGTTCTGCGTCGCCGAGCTCGCCGCCGCCATCGGGGTCTCCACCGACGCCGGCAGGGGCTACCTCGGGGAAGCCGTCGAACTCCGCTACCGCCTGCCCCGGGTCTGGGCCCGGGTCCTTTCGGGTGACCTGGTGGCGTGGAAGGCCCGCCGCATCGCCCGGGCGACGATCCACCTGTCCCGGGAGGCCGCGGCGTTCGTCGATGCCCACGTCGCGGCCGTGGCGCACAAGATCGGGCCCTACGTCCTCGACCGGCTCGTCGAGGAGGCCATCGCGAGGTTCATGCCCGAGGAGGCCGAGAACCGCCGCCGGGCGGCCGCGGACGGGCGGCGCTTCGACATCGACACCACCAACACCTCCCTGGGCGGGACGGCGTCGGTGTGGGGTGAGCTGGACGTCGCCGACGCCCTCGACCTCGATGCCGCCGTCAGTGCCGGGGCGGAGCACCTCAAGGCCCTCGGGTCCACCGACTCCGTCGACGTCCGACGCGCCACCGCGGTGGGGGACCTCGCCCGACACCAGCAGACCCTCGACCTCACCACCCACACCACCGACACCGGCGCTGATCTCAGGCCCCGGCGCAAGGCGCGGCGGGTGGTGCTCTACGTCCACCTCTCCGACGCCGCCCTCGTGAACGGTCGCCTCGGGGATCTGGGCCGTCTGGGCCGGTTGGAGAACACCCGGTCGTTGGTCACCGCCGAGCAGGTCCGGGCCTGGTGCGGCACCCCCGACACCTCCGTGACCGTGAAGCCGGTCATCGACCTGAACGACCATGTCCGGGTCGACGCCTACGAGGTCCCCGACCGGATGCACGAGGTCGCCGTCCTGGTGGACCACACCTGTGTCTTCCCGTGGTGCACCCGCCCCGCCCGCGGGTGCCGGCCCGATGAGCGCGACGCGGACTGTGACCACATCACCCCCTACGCACCCGACAACTCCGCCGGCCCGACGTGTTCGTGCAACATCGCCCCGTTGTGTCGCCGGCACCACCGGTTGAAGACCCACGGCGCGCTGGCGGTACACCCAGGTCGAACGCGGCACCTACCTCTGGGCCTCACCGCACGGCCTGTCGTACCTGCGTGACCACGAGGGCACCCTCGACGTCACCCGCGAACAACCCGTCCCGGCCCTGCGCGCACCCACCCGACCAGTAGCTCCCCCGCCCCGCACCCCGCCACCCCGGCGGGGCCACCGGCATGCCCGCGGTCGGGTCACCGGGTTTCGAGACGCTCGCTGGCGCTCGCTCCTCAACCAGCGGCGTCCCGTTGGTCGAGGTGTGAGGAGCGTCAGCGACGAGCCTCGAGACCCCGCGAGACGACGCAGCCTCCGTCACCGGGTTTCGAGACGCTCGCTGCGCTCGCTCCTCAACCGGCGGCGTCCCGCTGGTCGAGGTGTGAGGAGCGTCAGCGACGAGCCTCGAGACCTCCGCAAGACGGCCCAGCCCCCGTCACCGGGTTTCGAGACGCTCGCTTGCGCTCGCTCCTCAACCGGCGGCGTCCCGCTGGTCGAGGTGCGAGGAGCGTCAGCGACGAGCCTCGAGACCCCGCGAGACGACGCAGCCTCCGTCACCGGGTTTCGAGACGCTCGCTTGCGCTCGCTCCTCAACCGGAGGCGGTGGGCCCTCCGGCGGCGCTCGGTCCTCGACCGGCGGGGGTCGGGCGTGGGTGGCGCAGCCGGTCGCATCCGCGGTGCGAGACTTGCGGCCATGACTCGTTGGGAGCGCAGGACGGAGCTGCCCCTGGTCGCGCTGGCGGTGGCCTTCCTGGCCGCCTACGCGTGGCCGGTGCTCGATCCGGCCCTCGGCCGACCGTGGACCCTCGTCTGCGCGGCCGTCGTGTGGGCGTCCTGGGTGGTGTTCGCAATCGACTACGCCGTCCGTCTCGTGCAGGCAGGCGACCGGCGGCACTGGTTTGTGACCCACCTGCTCGACCTCGCGGTGATCGCCCTGCCGCTGCTGCGCCCGCTGCGGCTGCTGCGGCTGGTCTCGCTGGTCCGGCTTCTCAACCGCTCGGCGAGCGCCACCCTGCGCGGCCGCGTGGGGCTGTACGTCGCCGTCGGGTCGACGCTGATGGGCTTCGTGGCCGCGCTCGCCGTCCTGGACGCGGAGCGGGACGCCCCGGGGGCGAGCATCACGACGTTCGGGAACGCCGCGTGGTGGGCGACGACGACGATGACCACGGTCGGCTACGGCGACCTCTACCCGGTGACGACGACCGGGCGGTGGGTGGCTGTGAGCCTGATGGTCACCGGACTCGCACTGCTCGGTGCGGTCTCGGCGAGCCTGGCCTCCTGGCTGGTGGAGTCCGTGACGCTGAGCACGGTGGAGGAGCTCGAGGAGCAGGACGACCGGGCCGACGACGCCCTGCGCGCCGAGCTCCGGGGCCTGCGCCGCGACGTCGCCGCACTCGCCGAGGAGCTGCGGCGCACCAGGCCGGGCTCGTCGTCGGGTGCACAGGAGGCCCCGGGCCTGCCAGAATCACCTCATGGTTGCTCCTGACGCACGTACCGTCTGGCTGGTCCGGCACGGTGAGACCGAGTGGAGCCGCAACGGGCGCCACACCTCGACCACCGACCTGCCGTTGCTACCGGACGGTGAGCAGGTGGCCCGGGGCCTGCGGGACCGCCTCGCGGACACCGCGTTCGACCTGGTGCTCAGCAGCCCCCGGCAGCGCGCGCGCCGCACCGCCGAGCTCGCCGGGTTCGAGGACGTGGAGCTCGTCGAGGACCTCGCCGAGTGGCAGTACGGCGACTACGAGGGAATCACCACCGACGAGATCCGGCGGACCGTACCGGGCTGGACGATCTGGAGGGGCGACGTCCCCGGCGGCGAGTCCGCCGCCGCGGTGGGGGAGCGCCTCGACCGTGTCGTCGACCGTCTCGCCGCCACCGAGGGCACCTCGTTGGTCTTCGCGCACGGCCACTCGCTGCGGGTGCTGGCCGCGCGCTGGCTGGGGCTCCCGGTCGCCGACGGCCGGCACTTCCGGCTGGACACCGCCACCGTGTCGGTACTCGGGCACGAGCGGGAGTCCCCGGTCGTGCTGCGCTGGAACTCCTGACCCGGTCCACCGGCAGCCGATGTCGCCCGGGTCTTGACGGGTCGGGACCGGCCGACCACCGTGGACGCATGCCCCTGGCCGCCGGATGCCCCCGCTGCCCGACGCCGCTGACCCGCACGGGCCCGGACAGGGGCCCCGACACAGCTTCCGAGGCAGATCCCACTGCGTGGGCCTGCCCCGCCCACGGGCCGGTACGGCCGTTGTGGCGACCCGAGGCGGCGTCGTACGACGACTTCGTCGAGCACCTGGGCGTGGCCGCGGACTTCCCGACCTACCTGCCCTGGCCGCTGGGCCCGGGGTGGGCGGTCAGCGACTTCGGGGTCGTGCGGGGGCGCCCCGAGGCGCCACGCGCCACCATGAGCTGCTGCTCGGGGACCAGCCGGCTCGACGGTCCGGTCGACGTCCTGGTCGTCGCCGAGGAGGCCGGCACCGGTCTCGGTGCGCGCTGCGCCGGACTCTCCGGGGACGGACCCGGCCCGGACGTGCACGACGAGCCACCGGTCGTGAAGGTCCACCTCGATGCACGGTCGGTGCCGCTGTGGGTGGTCTCGACGAGCACCTCGGAGCGTGAGCTCGACCGCTCGGTGCTGGCCGGCGAGGCCGGCGGACGATGGCTGTGGATCGTCGTCCGGCCGGCGGCCGCGGTGCTGCTGCTGCGCGACGACTGGATCCTGAGCGACGTGTCGGCCAAGGGCCCGCAGCTGGTGGAGATGCCGTTCGGGGGTCCCACGCCGCAGTGGTGAGGTCGGCGTCGCCCACTACGCTGCTGGCGTGCGCATCGATCTCCACACCCACTCGCGGGCCAGCGACGGCACCCACACGCCGGCGGAGCTGGTGCGCGCCGGGGCCGATGCCGGGTTGGACGTCCTGGCGATCACCGACCACGACACCGCCGACGGGTGGGCGGAGGCCGCCCGCGCCGCCGTCGAGGTCGGGCTCGAGCTGGTCCGCGGCATGGAGATCAGCACCATCCACGACGGCCGGGGCGTGCACCTGCTCGCCTACCTCCCGGACCCGGCCTACCCACCCCTCGACGCCGAGCTGGCGCGGATCCTCGAGGGCCGCAGCTCCCGGTTGCCGGCGATGATCCGCCAGCTGCGCGCGCTCGACATCGACATCGCCGAGGCCGACGTGCACCGGGTCGCCGACGGCACCGCCGCGACCGGTCGCCCCCACGTCGCCGACGCACTGGTCGAGCTGGGGGTCGTCGCGACCCGCACCGATGCCTTCCGGCAGTACCTCAACCCCGGTCGACCGGCGTACGCCCGCAAGTACGCCGCGTCGCTCGAGACGATGATCCGCGTGGTCGACGAGGCCGGCGGGGTCAGCGTGATCGCGCACGCGTGGGGGCGCCACGACAGCGAGCTGCCCGACGAGGCGACGATCGCCGGCTTCGCCGAGATCGGCCTCAGCGGCCTGGAGGTCGACCACCAGGACCACTCCGCGGGTGCCCGGGAGCGTCTGCGTGCCATCGCCCGCAACCTCGACCTGGTCGTGACCGGTTCCAGCGACCACCACGGCACCGGCAAGATCGACCACGACCTGGGGGTCCACACCACCGCCCCCGAGGAGTACGACCGCCTGCTCGAGCTGGCCGCGGCCGCGGCCCTCCGGGCCGGCCGCGAGACGCCGACCGTCCTGCGCGGCTGAGCAGGCCCCGGACGCCTACTTGCGGCCCAGCCCCTGGAAGCGCAGCAGCACCCGGCTCGGCACGACCCGCGCGACGGCGGTCAGCGCCTTGTAGCGCCCGCTGGGGATCGAGACGACGCGCCCGCGGTCGAAGTCGTGCAGCGCTGCGGCGACGAGCTCGTCGACGTCGAGCCACAGGAAGTCCGGTGCGGAGTCCGTCGTGGCGCCGAGGCGCTGGTGGAACTCGGTCCGCGTGAAGCCGGGGCAGAGCGCCATCACCCGGACACCGCGGGGGCGGTACTCGTTCGCGGCCCACTCGCTGAAGCTGTTCACCCACGCCTTGGCCGCGCTGTAGGTCCCGCGGGGCAGGTAGGCCGCCACGCTGGAGACGTTGATGACGCCGCCGCGCCCGCGGTCCGCCATCGGGCCGAGCGCCGCATGGCTCAGGCGCAGCACCGCGGTCACCAGGACGTCGAGCATGGCGTTCTCCGCGTCCACCGGGTTGTCCAGGAAGCGCTCCTTGAGACCGAAGCCCGCGTTGTTGACCAGCAGCTCCACCGGGCGCTGCGGGTCCGCCAGGCGGGCCTCGACGCGCGCCAGCTGCTCCCGGTCGACGAGGTCGGCGGGCAGCACCTCGACCTGGACGCCGTAGGCCGTGCGCAGCCCGGCCGCGACCGCCTCGAGGCGCTCGGCATCCCGGGCGACGAGCACCAGGTCGTGTCCGCGGCGGGCCAGACGGACGGCGAAGGCGTGGCCGATCCCGGCGGTTGGACCGGTGACGAGGGCGGTGCCGGGGCGGCGCGAGGGGTCAGCGGCAGGCAAAGACATGCCCCCAGCAAACAGGTGTCGCCGTGATCTGGGCAACCCGGTCCGGCATGATGGGCGTCGATGACCACCACACTCGCGATCGCCAACCAGAAGGGCGGCGTCGCCAAGACCACCACGGTGGCCTCGTTGGGGGCCGCCCTGGCCGAGCTCGGCCACCGGGTGCTGCTCGTCGACCTCGACCCCCAGGCCTGCCTCACCTTCTCGCTGGGCATCGACCCCGAGGACCTCGAGCTGTCGGTCCACCACGTGCTCACCAAGGGCCTGGACCCGCTGGAGATCCTCATCGCGACCGAGGACGGCGTCGACCTGCTGCCGGCGACGATCGAGCTGGCCCGTGCCGAGGCGGACCTGCTGACCCGCACCGGTCGCGAGCACGTCATCAAGTCCGCCCTGGAGGCCCTCGAGGAGGACCTCGGTGACGACGCCTACGACTGGGTGCTGCTGGACTGCCCGCCGTCGCTCGGAGTGCTGACCGTGGCCGCCCTGACCGCCGCGCAGGGCGTCCTGGTGCCGCTGCAGTGCGAGACCCTGTCCCACCGTGGCGTCGGCCAGCTGCTCGACACGGTGCACGACGTACGCCGCTTCACCAACCGCAGGCTCGAGGTCTGGGGCGTGCTGCCGACGCTGTTCGACGGGCGCACCAACCACTCCCGGCTGGTGCTCGACACGATCTCGGAGACCTACGAGCTCGACGTCATCGAGCCGCCGATCCCGAAGACCATCAAGTTCGCCGAGGCGCCCGCTGCCGGTCGCTCGATCCTGGCCACCGCGGCCCGCTCCAACAAGGGCGCGCAGGCCTACCGCCAGGTCGCGGTGAACCTCGTCGAGCGAGCCAAGCGACCGAAGGCGGCGCGGCCCGCGAAGAAGATCGCGAAGGCGACGAAGGCCTCCGGGGCCGCAGCGAAGTCGACGAAGGGCTGAGCCGATGACCCGACCCCGTCAGCGGCCGCGGCCGAGGTACGGACGGATCGTGGCGCTCACCGGCTCGGTCACCGTCACGGTGGTCGCGGTGCTCGGCGGCGCCGGCGTGCTGCCCAGTGCCTCGACGGACGCGGCGTCGGCCGCTGCGCCGCGTGCGGCGATCCGTCCGGCCGCGGTCACGCCGGACGCCCCCGGCACGCCGTCCGGGTCGAGCGAGGCCACCCCGGCGCCGTCCGAGGACACCGCGCTGCCGCGTCGCTCGGGCAGCGGACGCCGAGTGGTCTTCAGCGAGAGCCGGCAGCGCGTCTGGCTGGTCCGGGCGTCCGGGGCCGTCCTGAGCACCTACCCGGTCTCCGGCAGCCTCTACGACAACCTCGACCCGGGGACCTTCGAGGTCTACTCACGCTCCGAGCAGGCCTGGGGCATCGACGACTCCGGCACCATGAGGTACTTCGTGCGCTTCACCCGGGGCGACAACGCCGCGATCGGCTTCCACGACATCCCGATCGACGACGGCAAGCGGGTCCAGGGCTACGACGACCTCGGTACGCCGCAGTCGCACGGCTGCATCCGCCAGAGGCGCTCGGACGCCAAGGCGCTGTGGCGCTTCGCCCCCCTCGGCACCACGGTCGTCGTCACCGCCTGATCCACCCGTCGCGCGTCGACCACGGGGAACGCCGACCCGTCGCATGTTGACGTGCAGAGACGACCGACCCGTCGCTCGTTCACCACAGGCTCCGGTGAACGGGCGACGGGTCGGCGTCGTACGGCGTGAACAGCCGACGGGTCGGCGTCAGGCGCTGGTGGTGTCCTCCCCGGAGGGACGACGCCGGCGGCGGGTACGGCCGGTCGAGGTGCCCTCGGCACCCGACGCCGCCGAGCTCGACGTGGCCGAGCCGGCGGCCGGGGCGGTCGCCGCAGGGGCGGACGCCGCGGGGGCGTTCGTGGCGGAGGCGCCGTCGGCGGACTCGCCGCCGCGCGCACGCGTCCGGTTCCGGTTGCGGCTACGGCTGCGCGCGGGCCGGTCGCCGGAGCGCTCACCCTCGCCGTCGGAGCGGCCGCCACCGGGACGCTCGCCGCCGGAGCGCTCGCCACCCGAGCGGCCACCAGCGGAGCGGCCACCGTCGGAACGGCCACCACCGGAGCGAGGACCCGACCGGTCGGAGCCGCGCTCGGACCGGGGGGCACGCTCGACAGGCTCCGGGTCCTTGATGCGACCCTTCGTGCCGGGGGCGATGCCGAGGTCGTGGTAGAGGTGCTCGGACGTCGAGTACGTCTCCTGCGGCTCGTCGAACGGCAGGTCGAGCGCCTTGTTGATCATCTTCCAGCGGTGCAGGTCCGCCCAGTCGACGAAGGTCACCGCGATGCCGGTGGCGCCGGCGCGGCCGGTGCGGCCGATCCGGTGGACGTAGGTCTTCTCGTCCTCGGGGCAGGTGTAGTTGATGACGTGCGAGACGCCCTGCACGTCGATGCCGCGCGCGGCCACGTCGGTCGCGACCAGCACCCGCAGCGTGTCGCCACGGAACTTGGTCAGCGCCTTCTCGCGGGCCACCTGGGCCATGTCCCCGTGCAGGGGGCTCGAGGCGAAGCCGCGCTCGGCGAGGTCGTCGGCCACACGCTGCGACTGACGCTTGGTGCGCGTGAAGACGATGATCTTGTCGGCGTCCTCGGCCTGGAGGATGCGGCCGATGATCTCCGGCTTGTCGAGGTCGTGGGCCTGGTAGATGTGCTGAGCGGTGGCCGGCACCAGCTGGGTGTCGTAGGACGACTCGGCGCGGATGTTCATCGGGTGGCGCATGTGGGTGCGCGCCAGCGAGACGATCGCGGCCGGCATGGTCGCGGAGAAGAGCATGGTCTGGCGCGTCTCGGGGGTCATCGACAAGATGCGCTCGACGTCGGGCAGGAAGCCGAGGTCGAGCATCTCGTCGGCCTCGTCGAGCACCAGGGCGTGCACGTGGGAGATGTCGAGGGCACGGCGGTTGCACAGGTCGATGAGGCGACCCGGCGTACCGACGACGATGTCGACGCCCGACTCGAGCGCCTCGAGCTGGCCGTCGTAGCCGACGCCGCCGTAGACCGTCAGGACCCGCAGTCCGCGGTCCTTGCTGGCCAGCATCAGGTCGTTGGAGACCTGGAGCGCCAGCTCACGGGTCGGGGCGACGATCAGCGCCTGTGGCTTGCCCTGGGGCAGCTCGGCGTAGTCGGGGTCCTTGGGGGAGACGCTGCGCTGGAGCACCGGGATGCCGAACGCGAGGGTCTTGCCGGTGCCCGTACGGGCCTGGCCGATCAGGTCGGTGCCCACCAGGGCGACCGAGAGGGTCATCTCCTGGATGGCGAACGGCGTGACGATGGAGGCGCGCTCGAGCGCGTCGCAAATCTCGGGGTGGACCCCGAGCTCTCGGAACGTGGTCAGTGTCTTCTGCTTTCGTGAGGCGGCAGCCCGGTGGTGCTGGGGGCTGCGTGGGGTCGGGCTGCTGAGTCGGACGGAGTGCGGTGGACTCATCGGCCTGCCTCGGGCAGTGCTCCCGACAGCGTCAACCGCGCACATTCAGGCGGGACAAGCTGGTCGTACCGGGCCTTCTCGCCGGTCGCGGGCCGCGACCCCGGAGTTGCGGGAGCGGCACTCGATCTCCTCGAGTCTATCGCTAGGGTGCTCGCATGACTGAATCGCCCGCCGAGCTGCATGTCGAGGTGCCCGAGGCCTTCCGCGACCCGCAGTACCGCGAGGCCGTGCTCGACCTGCTCGCGGCGATCGCGTACGGCGAGATCTCGGCCTTCGAGCGGCTGGCCGAGGACGCCAAGCTCGCGCCCACCCTGGAGGACAAGGTCGCCATCGCCACGATGGCCGCGGCCGAGTTCGGTCACGTGGCACTGCTGCTCGGTCGCCTCGAGCAGCTCGGCGCCGAGCCGTACGCCGCGATGGCGCCGTTCCGCGACCCGATCGAGCTCTTCCACGCCCACACCGCACCGTCGGACTGGTACGAGGGCCTGATCAAGGCCTACGTCGGCGACGGGATGGCCAACGACTTCTACCGCGAGATCGCGGCGTACCTCGACCCCGAGACCCGCGACCTGGTCGTGGCGACGCTGGAGGAGAGCGGGCACTCCCGTTTCGTGATCGACCGGGTGCGGGCCGCTATCGAGGCCGACAGCCGGCTCGGAGGCCGGCTCGCCCTCTGGGGACGCCGGCTGATGGGGGAGGCGCTGATCCAGGCGCAGCGGGTGGCCGCCGAGCGCGACGCGCTCTCCGGGCTGCTGGCCGGTGGCGTGGACCGTCCCGGTCTCGACCTCGCCGCGATCGGGCGCATGTTCGCCCGGATCACCGAGCGGCACACCGAGCGGATGGCCGAGCTCGGCCTCGACAGCTGACCCCGGCAGCCCCGGACGCGAGCCGACGACCGACGCGGGGTGCGCGCCGGTCGTCGTCCGGCGTGGTTCAGGAGCGGAAGCCGACGTGGCCGGCGACGCCGCCACCGATCTCCACGTAGGCGAGCTTCGCCGCCGGGACGATGACCCGGCGGCCCTTGCTGTCGTTCAGCGCCAGGACGCCGTCGGAGCCGACCGCGTCGGACACCATCTTCTCGACGGCCTCGGCGGACTCGTCGGTCTCGACGAGCAGCTCTCGCGCGGCGTGCTGGACGCCGATCTTGACCTCCACAGGTCCTCCTATGACTCGGTAGCCGCCCTCGCGGGCGACGGGGTGGTGCAGACGGATCGTGCCGGACAGTCAGTGGTCGAGCGGGTAGCCGCGGATGCCGCGCCAGGCGAGCCCGGCCACCAGGGCCGAGGCGTCGGACTTGGTGATGCCGCCGGCCTCGGAGAGCCAGAACCGCGCGCTGACCTGTGCCATTCCCACCAGGGAGACGGCGAGCAGGCGCGAGGCGGGGCCGGGCAGGCCGGTGTCGTCGTGGATCACCTCGGCGATCATCGCCGCGCACTCGGTGGTCACCCGCTCCACGTGCCCGCGCACGGCGGGCTCGTTGGTCAGGTCGGACTCGAAGACGAGGCGGAAGGCCCCGGTGTCGCCGGCGACGTACTCGAAGAAGGCCTCGATGGTGGCCTGGACGCGCAGCTTGTTGTCCTGGGTGGCGCTCAACGCCACCCGGCAGTTGTCGATGATCATGTCGCACGAGCTGTCGAGCAGGGCGAGGTAGAGATCGAGCTTGCCGGGGAAGTGCTGGTAGAGGACGGGCTTGGAGACGCCGGCGCGCTCGGCGATGTCGTCCATCGCGGCGGCGTGGTAGCCCTGCGCGACGAAGACCTCGAGGGCCGACTCGAGCAGCTGGGCGCGGCGCTCCCGACGAGGCATCCGGCCGCCGCGCGGGCGAATCCCGGTGTCGTCGTACCGGCTGGTGCTCACTGGCTTCCCCTGTCTTGCCCGTCGTGCGTCACGCGCCGAAGCCTAACGCTACGAGGTCAGCGGCCTCGACCATGCGGCACCGGGGCGGCACCGGGGCGGCCCGGGGCGGCGGGTCCGGATGACGGGACACGTGCGCCAGGCCCGGTCGACGCGGGGAGCATGGGAGGAACATCTGGTGGGGGAGGCAGCGTTGTGCCTGCAGACCGTCCACACCAGACCATCCGAGATCCACCCAGAGGAGCCTTCGTGTCGTTTCCCGCTCTCGTGGAGCCCGCCTCCGAGCTCACCACCGACGAGGTGCGCCGCTACAGCCGGCACCTGATCATCCCGGACGTCGGGATGACCGGCCAGAAGCGGCTGAAGAACGCCAAGGTGCTCGTCATCGGCGCCGGCGGCCTCGGCAGCCCGGCCCTGCTCTACCTCGCCGCCGCCGGGGTCGGCACCCTCGGTATCGCCGAGTTCGACGAGGTCGACGAGTCGAACCTGCAGCGCCAGATCATCCACGGCCAGTCCGACATCGGGAAGCCGAAGGCGCAGTCGGCAAAGGAGTCCATCCTCGAGGCGAACCCGTACGTCGAGGTGGTGCTGCACAACGAGCGCCTCGACAACGACAACGTCATGGGGGTCTTCGAGGGCTACGACCTGATCGTCGACGGCACCGACAACTTCGCGACCCGCTACATGGTCAACGACGCGGCGTACTTCCTGAACATCCCCTACGTCTGGGGCTCGATCTACCGCTTCGACGGCCAGGCCTCGGTCTTCGCCCCGTCCCTCGCGGACGACGCCCCCTGCTACCGCTGCCTCTACCCCGAGCCGCCGCCGCCGGGCATGGTCCCGTCCTGCGCCGAGGGCGGTGTCCTGGGCGTGCTGTGCGCGAGCATCGGCGCCATCCAGGTCAACGAGGCGATCAAGCTGCTCACCGGCATCGGTGACCCGCTGGTGGGCCGGCTGATGATCTACGACGCCCTCGAGATGGAGTACCGCAAGCTGAAGGTCCGCAAGGACCCGAGCTGCGCGCTGTGCGGCGAGAACCCGACCGTCACCGGGCTGATCGACTACGACGCGTTCTGCGGCGCGATCTCCGAGGACGCCGCCGACGCGGCCGCCGGATCGACGATCTCGGTCACGCAGCTGGAGTCGATGCTCAAGGAGCGCGAGAACGGCGAGCGGGACTTCGTCCTGGTCGACGTGCGCGAGCCCAACGAGTACGAGATCAACCAGATCCCCGGCTCGGTGCTGATCCCGAAGGGCGAGTTCCTCAACGGCAACGCGCTCGGCGAGCTCTCCCAGACGACGCCCGTCGTCCTGCACTGCAAGAGCGGGGTGCGCTCCGCCGAGGCCCTCGCCGTCCTCAAGGGTGCGGGCTACTCCGACGCCGTGCACGTCGGCGGCGGGGTGGTCGCCTGGGTCAACCAGATCGACCCCAGCCAGCCGTCGTACTGACGCACCCGCCCCGACGGGCACCCGTCGAGCAGCACCGTGGCCCGGCCCCTGACCCAGGGGCCGGGCCACGGTCGCGTCCGGGCGTAACCCGACCGCGGCGTGCTCGTTGGGCCTTGCAGACCGTGGGCGTCGGACGCAGTCGGCCCCGGTCGACCGCTGGTCACACCTGGCCAGGCTCCGACGAGAGGAACCCATGAGCGTCTCGACGTCCCCCCGCCGCACCCCCCGCCGCAACCCCCGCCGTCTCACGCGCCGCACGGCCCGCGCCCTCCTCGGCCCGGTCCTCGGCTCCGCAGTCCTCGGCTCGGCCCTCCTCGCCGCGCCGTCCTCGGGTGCGCCCACTGCGGGCGCCCCCGCAGGTGCTCAGCCCACCGGCTACGCGCCGGCCGGCACCGCGAGGATCCACCCCGGCACGATGATGTACACCGACGGTGCCCAGTGCACCGCGAACTTCGTCTACACCGACACGGCCGGCACGACCTACGTCGGTTACGCGGCGCACTGCGCGGGCCTCGGGTCGGCGACCGACACCGACGGCTGCCGGGCCGACTCGCTGCCGCTGGGCACGAAGGTGAGCTTCGTCGAGGGCGGCAGCCTGGTCGACGGCGGCACCGAGGTCGGCACCGGCACGCTGGCCTACTCGTCCTGGCTGACCGAGAAGCAGCTCGGCACCACGGACCCGAACACCTGTGCGTACAACGACCTCGCGCTGGTCGAGGTCGCCGCGGCGGACGTCGCCGAGGTCAACCCGTCGGTCCCCTTCTGGGGTGGGCCGACCGGGATCGACACCGACGGCACGGCCGCCGGCGACGACGTCTACACCTACGGCAACTCCAGCCTGCGCGCCGGGATCGCGGCGCTCTCGCCCCACCAGGGCAAGTCGCTGGGCGACGACCCCGCCGACGGCGGCTGGTCGCACCCGCTCTACACCGTCACGCCGGGTGTGCCCGGCGACTCCGGGTCCGCGTTCCTCAGCCAGGACGGCCGGGCCGTCGGCACGCTCTCCACGCTCGGGCTCGCACCGCTCCCGGCGTCCAACAACATCGGCGACCTCTCCCGGGAGCTCGCCTTCGCCCAGCAGCACTCCGGGCTCGCCGGACTCCGGCTCGTGAACGGCACGGAGCCCTTCTCGCCGGTCCTCTGAGCGAACTCCCGGGGGGCGGGCCCGACCCGGGCCCGGCCCCCGGGGGCCCGCCGAGGGCGATAGGTTCCCGCCATGGCAGCAGCTCGCGCGGGCCCCGACCCGGAGGAGTACGTCGAGCACGTGCTGGTCTGCGTGGAGCGGGTGCCGTGCGGGCGGGTCACGACCTACGGCGCGGTCGCCGAGGTGGTGGGCGCCGCGCTGGGCGGTGGCGGCCCGCGTCAGGTCGGCTCGGTCCTCGCGAGGCACGGGGGCGCGGTGCCGTGGTGGCGGGTGGTCCGGGCGGACGGCTCCCTGCCGCCCAGCCACGACGCCGAGGCCCGCCAGGCGTACCTGGCCGAGGGGACCCCGCTGCGGGCGTCGGGCAACGTCGACCTCGCGCAGGCCTTCTGGAGCCCCGCCGCGTCGCCCCCCTGATCCGGCGGACCGCGCTCAGCGGAGCCGGCCGAGGTAGGCCGCGGCGTGCCGGACCTCGCCCATCCGGCTCTCCCAGGTGACCCCGACGACGGTGAGCAGCAGACCGGCCAGGCCGATCAGGACCCACTGCGGGGTGGCGGCGGCGTACGGCGCGAGCTCGTGCAGGACGAGCAGCCCGCCGACCACGCCACCCACCACGAGGGGGGCGCTCCACCGCAGCCGGGTCCCGGCCAGGACGAGCGCGAGGCACCCGAGGCCGAGCAGCACGGCCCTGGTCGAGGAGGTGTCGCCGCCCAGCACCCACAGCAGCGACGGCACCGTCGCCAGCACCAGGCCGGAGGTCAGGGTGCCCAGGCTGGCGGCGGCGGCGTCGCGGTGCAGCCGGCGCAGTCCGACCAGCAGCAGGGCCACGGCGCTCGGGAGCGTGTAGGCCTCCGGGGCGGTCACGCCGAGGTCGGCGAGGCGCACCCAGGTGGCCGCGGCCAGCAGGGCGCCACCCAGCCACGCGAGCTGCCGGCGTCCCGGGTGGAGCAGGGCGTCCCCGCTGACCAGCACGCCGGCCACCGTGAGGTGGACGGCGAGCGCGACGCTCGCGTCGCTCGCGGCGGCGACGGCCTCGGCGCTCGCCAGCACGGCAGCGAGCGCCGCGGCGGACTCCGCCTCGAGACGGGGCGCCACCACGGCCAGGACGCCGACCACCAGCAGCACGGGCACGCCGCGGTGGGCCACGTCGAGCGAGGCCACCTCGGCCAGGCACCACACCAGCCAGGCCGACGCCAGGGGCAGGACCGACCAGGCGCCGGGTCGGGCGCCGGGGAAGCGGCCGGTCACCACCACGGCGGTCCCGGCGAGCACCAGGCCGGTTGCCGCGAGGACCCCCAGCCCTGCGCTCGGCAGTGCGACGACGCCCGCGGCGAGCGCGACCAGTCCGCCGGCGGCGGCCTGGGTGGCGGCGCGCCGTCCGGTGCGGCGCAGCGCGTCGACCACCAGTGCGAGGGCGGTGGCGGTGAGCGGGACGGTGATCGCCCACAGCGGGACCGGGTGCAGCGCGAGGGTGGCCACACCGGCCAGGACGGTGAGCGCCGCGACGCCCGGCAGTGCCGCGCGCAGCCATTCCTGACCCTTGACCAGCCCGGTGCTGGGCCCGGCCGCGGCCGCCGCGGCCAGCAGCCCGAGCACGCCGGGCACCAGGAGCGCGCTCGGCGCCCACGGGGTGACGTCGGGCAGGGTGGTGGAGAGCGATCCCGAGAAGGGGCCGGAGAGCGGGTCGCCCGCCGCCAGTGCGTTCGCCCAGGCGTCGGCGAGCAGGTGCGCGGTGACCGCACCGACCGGGACGGCGGCGAGCAGCGCCGGTGCGAGCGCGACCGGGCGCCAGGCCCGGGGCAGCCCCGCGCTCGCCCCGGACCACCCGAGCAGCAGGAGCAGGAAGGCCGCGCCGACCGGACCGGGTCCGTCGTCGACCCCTGGCAGCGCCACCGTGACGGTGAGCAGGCAGCCTGCGGCACCCAGCGCGCCGAGGCGCAGGCCACGGGGGAGCCGCGGCACCGCAACCGGAAGCAGCAGGAGGGCCGTGGCGCTCAGCAGCCCGAGACCATGGCCGTCCCACCACAGGCCGCGCGCGGAGGCGTGCGCCACGGCGTCGGTGAGCGCGAGCCCGACGAGGTGCAGCCACGCCAGCGCCGCGCCCGCGACGGCGGCCCAGGTGAGCGCCTGCGCGTCGCGCCGGTGACCGAGGGCGACGAGCCCGGCGAAGGCGAGCACGGCGGCAGCGTCGACGACCTGGTCGTGCGGGGTCGACCCGGCGACCCCGACGGCCAGCACCCCGAGGCCGACGCTCGCCGCGAGCTGTGGCACCACCAGCCGTCCGGGAGCGAGCAGGAGGAGGCCGAGGGCGGCCCCGAGCAGCGCGGCGCCGATCACGGCGAGGAGGCCCGCGACCGAGAGGTCGCCCAGCCAGCCGGCGTCCTCGGCCCCCACCACGTCGAGGGTGAGCAGCCCGAGGGCGACCAGCGTGAGGGCCTCGGCGGCGACCCGCAGGTCACGGCCGGCCAACCAGGAGCCGAGCACCGTCGAGGTCGCGGTCAGGGCGAGCAGGACGACGGTCCGGCCGCCCACGCCCAGCCAGGACCAGGCCACGGCCAGGAAGGTCACCGCCGCGACGAGGAGGCACAGGGCGCCGAGGCCCAGCAGGATCGACGGGACCGAGGCGCCCCGCAACCCGCCCCGCAACCCGCCCCGCAACCCGACCCGCGGCCCGCCGCGCGGCCGGAGTGGGTCAGGCGACGCGCCGAGCGGCACGTCAACCGGGAGGGGTGGGGCCGCGGCGGAGGCCCGCAGCCGGGCCAGCAGCTCGTCGGCGGTGCTCAGCGTGTGGAGGAGCGAGACCGCCAGCGGACCTCGCAGCGGGAGGCCGCAGGCCGGGCAGGTGGCCGGAGCGGTGGGGAGCCCGGCGCCGCAGTCGGGGCAGCGAGAGGGGTCGGCGTAACGGGTCATGGGCCCATTCAGACGCAGGCGGACCGGGGTGCGCCAGTGCCGGGGTACTCACCCGACTGAGCACGAGGGCTCAGCCGGGTGCCGAGGGTGCCCGGAACCGGGCTCAGCCCCGCGCCCGGGACAGCTCGGCCAGCCTGGCCAGGGCGGCGGGGAAGATCTCGGCCGGGGGGGTGACCAACCCGGCGCCCACCTGGCCGACCCCCGCCCGGTTGCCGGCCATCCCGGTGTTGATCTGGGGCAGGATGCCGGTGCGGCACACGCGGGTGACGTCGATGCCGCTCGGGACGCCCTCGAACTCCAGGACCGGTACCGTCCAGCGCGGGTTCTCGCCGAGGGTGATCTCGTGCATCCGCCGGGTGGTGGCCAGGGCGTCCGGCACGCTGCCGCCGACCAGTCGGACGATCGCCGGGGCGGTCGCCATCGCGAAGCCCCCGAGGCCGGCGGTCTCGGTGATCGCCGAGTCACCGATGTCGGGGTTGGCGTCGGCGGGGCCGTAGTCGCCGAGGAAGAGCCCGTCGGCGACCTGGGCAGGCCCGGTGAACCAGTCGTCCCCGGTGCCGGCCACCTGGATCCCGAAGTCGGTGCCGTTGCGGGCCATCGCGACGACCATCGTGGAGCCCGCGGTGCCGCGGGCCGCGTCGAGGGCGAGCTTGCAGGCCGGCATGGCCAGGTTGAGGAAGAAGTGGTCGTTGCCGCCGACGAAGCGCAGGACCTCGGCGACGTCGCCGGACGCGACGCCGGCTGCGGCCGCGCTGGTCACCAGCGCGGGGGAGAGGTCGCGCAGGAGCATCAGGGTGCCGGCCCGGTTGCGGTTGTGGGCCTCGTCGCCCATCTGCAGCATCTGGGTCAGGATGCCGCTCACGTCCACCCCGCCACCGTCGGCCGCCACCGCCCGTACGGCGCCCTGCAGCAGCGGCCCGAGGACGTCACGCATCCAGGACAACCGGGTGAGCACCTCCGGCGAGTAGGCGCCGTAGCGCAGCACCTTGCCGAGGCCCTCGTTGAGCGAGCAGTGGGTGCGGGCGCCGGTGGCCGGGTCCTCGAGCACGAACATCCACATGCTCGCGGTGACGACGCCGGCCATCGGGCCGACCGTCCGGTGGTGGTGGCACGGGTCCAGCGAGACGCCGGCGCCGGACTCGAAGAGCGCGACGGCGTCCTCCGGGTCGGCGACCAGGCCCTCGAGCGCCGCGCCGCCCATCAGGGCGCCGCGCAGCGGCCCGGAGGCGCGCTCCCAGCTGATCGGGGGGCCAGCGTGCAGGAACTGGCCGGCCGTCAGGCCGAGCACGTCCCTGGCGGGCGCGACGTCGACCAGCCGGGCGGTGACCCCGAGCATCGCCCCGAGCGCCCGCTGGTTGGCCGCGTGGCGCAACGGGTCGCCGGCCACGGTGGCGAGGTCCGCCTCGGTGCCGGGCATCGGGGGCCGCCAGTCGACCCGGCTCACCGCGAGGGCCTGGGCGGCGACGGCGTCGGCGAAGAGGTCCGCGCCGGCGGAGACGACGTGGCTGGGGCTGCTCGTCGGGCCTCTCGTGGGACCGGTCGCCGGGCTGGTCATCGGGGACCCTCCAGGAGCTCGAGCGCGCGACGGGTGGCGCACGCGTTGGACAGGTGCACCTCGGCGCCGGCCTCGACCAGCGCCCCGACCTGGCGACGGAGACCCTGCGGGTCACCGCCGGTGCCGACCACCGTGACCACCACCGGCTGCCGGACCGTCGCGATCGCGGGGGCCAGCCGGGCGGCCGGGTCCGGTTCGGAGCCGTGCCCGAGCACCACGTCGAGCAGGACGACGGCAGTGTCGTCGTCGGCGGCGACCCGGGCCAGGTGCTCGAGCCGCAACGTGGGGTCGATCATCGGGTGGGTCCGGCCCGCGGTCAGCGCGTCGTCCCCGAAGTCGACCATGGTGTGCCCGGTGCTGCCGACCGGCGCGGCGAGACCGGGGCCGAGGGCCAGGCCGGGGGAGAACGGGATGTTGCTGGGCAGCGGACCCAGCGCCCGACTCGCGATCAGCATCGCCTCGTCGCACAGGGTGCCGCCGACGAACAGCCCGTGCAGGGCGTGGCCGGTGGTGGCCGGCGAGGCCCGGCCGTGGACCGGCCAGCTCGGGACCTCACGGCCCAGACGTGCCAGCACCGCCTCGGCAGCGGCGGTCAGGTCGGGGCGTCCGGTGCCCAGCAGAGCCAGCTCGACCGGCGTGGCCAGCTCGTCGGCGTACGCCCGGATCTCGGCGGCCACCTCGGCGGCCGGCGGCTTCGAGACGACCACGACCAGCTCGACCGAGGAGTCGGCGTCGAGGCGGCGCATCGCCTCGCGCGTGGAGAGCCCGCGCACCTCGGCGGAGAGGTCGCGCCCGCCGACGCCGAGCGCGGAGGTGACCCCGACCCCGGCGTGGTCGAGCAGCGCGAGCAGCTGCTGGCAACCGGTGCCGGACGCCGCGACGATGCCGACCGGGCCGGGGTCGACGGCGTTGGCGAACCCCAGGCCCAGCCCGCCGACCACCGCGGTGCCGCAGTCGGGTCCCATCACCAGGAGCCCCCGCGCGGTCGCGGTGCGCTTGAGCACCAGCTCCTGGGAGAGCGGCACGTGGTCGCTGAAGACCATCACGTCGCAGCGCGCGTCGAGGGCGTCCATCGCCTCCACCAGGGCGCTGGCGCCGGGTACCGAGACCAGCACCAGCCCGTCCGGAGTCCGACGCAGCGCGCTCGCGGTGGTGCGCGGCGGGGCGACCTCGGTGACCGTGTCGTCGCGGCGGTTGGCCTCGCCGAGGGCCCGGTCGACCCCCGCCAGGGCGTCGCCCAGGACGGCGGCACCGGTGAGCCGGACGGCGACGACGAGGTCGTTCGTGGTGGCCTCGGACGGCACCTCGAAGCCCATCTGGGCCAGTACCTCGACGTTGAGGGCGGTGGCCATCGCCACCTGGGCCGCGAGGACGCCCTCGAGGCCCTGCACGACCCGGCTGACCTGCAGCAAGGTCACCGAGTCGGCGTACGCCCCGGGCCGCAGCTCCACGTGCCGGACCTCCTCAGGTGCCGGCGAGCCGGCGGGCGGGCTGTGGGGCGGTGTGGCGGGGGGAGTGGCGCTCATGCGGCGGCTCCGATCGCGGTGAGTCCGGCGAGGGCCAGTCGGGCGCCGTGCAGCAGACCCGCACCGGAGGTGTGGCCGACGGCGAGGAGGGCCTCGGTCGCGGGGGGCTCGTCCGAGCTCCCGAGCGCCGAGAGGTACGCCGCTACCTGCGGCAGCGTCTCGCCGTGCAGCGCGCAGTCGAGAAGCGCGGCCGAGAGCGAGGTGGTGCCGGGCAGCAGGTCGCGGACCACGCGGTCGACGTCGGGGGTCGCGCCGCCGACGGCCCGGTGGACGGCCAGCCAGCCGCAGACGAGGTCGTCGCCGAGCGGGGTCAGCCCGTCGCCCCGGCCCACGAGCGAGGGGAGCAACCGCGACATCTCGTCGGGGGCCCACCTCGCGGTGAGCCCGAGACCGGAGACGAACCCGGCCACTGCGGCCGGGGGGGTGACCACGTACGTGGCCGAGTCCGTCGATCCGGAGGCCACCGGGGCCAGGCGAGGGACGCGGACGTCCACCGTCCGGCCCACCACCAACGGTCGCCCGTCGAGGTGCAGCAGCCCACCTCGAAGGTACGCCACCTGCGGCGGGCGTGGGGTAAAGGATTCGGCGGCCAGCCGCAGCGCGCACGGCACGAGCGCGGCGCGGCCGGTGACGACCCCGACGCAATGACCCTCGACGTCGAGGTAGACGGCGTGCCGGCCCCGGTGCAGCACCGGGACCTCGCCGTCGGCGGCGGCCCGCAACCGGTCGCGCACCCGCGCCGGCGCGCTCACGGCCAGGGCGGCCCGGGGAACCCCGTCGGGAGTCCCGGTGCGGATCACTGGGGGAAGCACACCGTCGACGCTAGTGGGGCGCACTACGGTTCTTCGATGTGAGGTTGTGCCAACGATCCTCGAGAAGGAGTGCAGATGTTGATGAGCGACGACGAGGCCAGTGCCGCGCTCGCCCGCGTCGACACGCTGCACACCGGGCTCACCCAGATCGTCCTCGAGGGCGGTGACCTCGACGGGATCGCGGCCGAGGTGGCACGGGTGCTCGACGTCGGGCTGATGTTCACCTCGACCGACGGGCGCGAGCGGGCCGCGGCCCTGAGCGCCGAGCACCGCACCCGGCTCGACGAGGCCGCGCTGGTCGACCCCACGGGCCGGCTCCGGGTCGAACGGCTCGACGCCGAGGGCGTCCGGGTCGGGACCGGCGAGGTGCGCTGCCTGCGGGTGGCCGCAGGGGGTGTCGACCTGGCGCGGCTGGTCTGCCTGCGGGCGCACGCCACGATCTCCGCCGCCGACGTGCACGCCCTGGAGCGGGCGGCGGCGGTCGCGGCCCTGCTGATCACCCGGGACCAGGCGGTCGCCGCGGTCGAGAGCAAGTACCAGGGCGACTTCCTGCGCGACCTGCTGCTGAGCCGCGCCGGTGCGGAGGAGTACGTCGTCGAGCACGCCGACACCTTCGGCTGGGACCTGCGACGCCCGGTCGTCGTGGTGGCCGCCGAGATCGACCCGGCCGGTGCCGAGGAGGAGCGGCCCTCGCGCGCCACCCGGCGGCTGTGGCAGGAGCGGTTCAGTGCCGCGTGGCACCAGGTCAGCCGGAGCCTCGACGCGGGCATCCCCAGCGTCGACTTCTCCTCCGAGGTGGTCACGCTGCTGCCCCTCGTCGACGGGGACGAGGCGCCGGTGCCCGGCCACGGCGTCGTCCGTCGAGCGGTCACCGCCGTCGCGGGCGACCGGGGCGGCGGGCGGCGTCCGTTCTCGGTGGGGGTGAGCCGACCCGCACGCTGCCTGGAGGAGCTGCCCGAGGCCTACGCCCAGGCCCGGCGGGCCGTCGAGGTCGGCCGACGCGTGCACGGCGGCGGGTCGACGACCTTCTTCGACCAGCTCGGGCTGCACCGGCTGATCGCGCTGATCCCCGACCACGGCGAGCTGCGCGCCTTCGCCCGCGACGTGCTGGGTCCGCTGGCCGAGCCGACCACCGAGGCGACGGACCTGCGCACCACCCTGCAGGTGCTGCTCGACACCAACTTCAACGTCGCCGAGGCCGCGCGGCTGCAGTTCTTCCACTACAACACGATGCGCTACCGGGTGGGCAAGCTCGAGCGCCTGCTCGGGCCGATCTCGAGCGACCCCCACCTTCGCCTCGACGTGGCCGTGGCGTTGCGGGTGCTGGAGATCGCGCCCTGAGCACCCGAGGAGCGGGCGCGGGGCCGGAACCCGACGGCGGGCAGGGCTCGCCGGGTCACGGCCGGCGAACGCGCAGGCAACAGGTGCCAGCGGATTCCGTGTTCCTTCAGCACGTGTCGCCCTCGTGGGTGTCTGATGAGGATCACTAGTTTGTGGTCCTCGGGGCCCACGACTTCCGGAGAACGCGAACCCCCAAGGAGAGCCGTCTTGTCGATGTTCAAGTGGGAGCTGGTCGACCCGGGCCCCGGTGAGGCCGTCGCGCCGCACCAGCGACTGGCCTGGGGCAAGACCGTGGGCCTCGGGGCCCAGCACGTCGTCGCGATGTTCGGGGCGACCTTCGTGTTCCCGCTGATCATGGGCCTCAACGCGAACCTCGCGATCATGATGAGCGGGATCGCCACCATCTGCTTCCTGCTCATCGTCCGGAACAAGGTGCCCAGCTACCTCGGCACGTCGGCCTCGTTCGTCGGCGGTGCCGCCGCGATCTACACCCAGGGCGGCGGGCCGGCCGACGTGACGGGGGCGATCCTGGTCTCCGGAGTCGTCCTCGCGCTGGTCGGCGTCTTCATCCACTTCGCGGGGACCGGCCTGGTCAACGCGGTGCTGCCGCCGGTCGTCACCGGCGGCGTCGTGATGCTGATCGGCTTCAACCTGGCCCCCGTCGCGACCACGACCTACATGCCGGCCGACTACTGGATGGCCCTGGTCACGATGACCGCGGTGATCCTCATGGCCGTCGGCCTGCGCGGCTTCGCCGGCCGGATCGCCATCTTCCTGGGGCTGATCCTCGGCTACGCCCTGTCCTGGGTGGCCGACCGGGTGCTCGGCCCGATCACCTCGGTGACGCCGAGCTCCGGCGGCGAGGCCGTGCGGCACCTGCGCGTGGACTGGTCCCAGGTGCGGGCGGCCGACTGGTTCGGCTTCCCGACGCACACCGCGGACGGCATCGTCGGCAACCAGGCGTTCACGGCCGGCTACGCCGACGTCGGCTGGCACGGCCCGTCCTTCTCGGTCGCCTTCGTCCTGCTGGTCCTGCCGGCGGTCATCGCCCTGCTCGCGGAGAACGTCGGCCACGTCAAGGCGGTCGCCGGCATGACCAAGACCGACCTCGACCCGGTCATGGGGCGCGCGGTGGCCGCCGACGGTGTCGGCACCGTCATCGCCACCGCAGTGGGTGGCGCGCCCACCACGACGTACGCCGAGAACATCGGCGTCATGGCCGCCACCCGGGTCTACTCGACGGCCGCCTACTACGTGGCCGCAGCCGTGGCGATCCTGCTCGGCCTGGTGCCCAAGTTCGGCCAGGTCGTGAATGCGACGCCGCCGGCCGTGCTCGGCGGCATCACGCTGGTGCTCTACGGGATGATCGGCCTGCTCGGCGCCAAGATCTGGAAGGAGAACAACGTCGACTTCGGCAACCCGGTCAACCTGGTCCCGGTCGCGGCCGGCCTGATCATGGGCATCGGGCTCGGGACCGACAAGTTCTTCCCGATCACCGACAGCTTCACGCTGGGTGGGATCGCCGCCGGGACGATCATCATCGTCGTGGGCTACCACCTGGGTCGGGCCGTGGCCCCGCGAGGGACGGGCGAGGGGACGATGCTGGCCGTCGGCCACCCGGACGCCCACCTCGAGGACCACACCGGCCGGCACGCCGGCCCGGCCCCGACCGGCCCGCGAGGAACCGGCCGGCGAGGAACCGGCCCGCGCGGAACTGGCCGCCGAGGAACTGGCCCTCGAGGAACCGGCCCGCAGCCCGGGCAGGGGGAGCACTGAGGTCGTCGTGAAGCCAGCGCCGTTCGACTACCACCGCCCGGGCTCGATGCCCGAGGCGCTCGCGGCCCTGGCCGGCGAGCCGGACGCGAAGGTGCTGGCCGGCGGCCAGAGCCTGGTGCCGCTGCTGTCGATGCGCCTCGCGTCGCCGGCGGCCCTGGTCGACATCAACGCCATCCCGGGCCTGGGCGCCGTCACCGTCGACGGGTCCGGCGTCCGCCTCGGGGCGCTGGCGCGGCACGCAGACGTGCTCGCCTCACCCGACGTACGCCGGGTCCAGCCGCTGGTCTGCGAGGCACTGGCCCACGTCGCGCACGCCACGATCCGCAACCGGGGCACCACGCTGGGCTCGATCGTGCACGCCGACGCGGCTGCCGAGATGCCGGCGGTGCTGGTGCTGCTCGGGGGCAGCGTCGAGGCGGTCTCGGTGCGCGGCAGCCGCACGATCCCCGCCGAGGAGCTGTTCGCCGGCCCCCTGGAGACGACGCTCGCCCCCGACGAGATCGCGACCTCGGCCTTCTTCCCGGCGCTGGCCCCCGGTGCCGGGGTCGCGTTCGACGAGATCGCCCGCCGCCGCGGTGACTACGCCCTGTGCGGGGTGGCCGCCCACGTCGGGGGTGGCTCGGTCCGCGCGGCGTTCGTCTCGGTGGCCGACGTCCCCACCGTGGTCGACCTCAGCGGCGTCCCCCTCGCCGACGTGGGGGAGGCCGCGCTCGCCCAGCTCGAGCCCGCTGCGGACATCCACGCCAGCGTGGCCTACCGCGCCCAGCTGGTCCGGGTGCTCACCGAGCGGGTGGTCCGGGCCGCGACGGCCCGGGCCGGCCTCCCGAAGGCTGCCACGCAGGGCCTTGCCGGCCCGGGGACCGGGGGAGCGCCATGACCGAGACCCTGCACGACGTCCGCCTGGTCGTGAACGGGGTCGTCCACGACGTCCGGGTGCCCGCCCGGCGCCTGCTCTCCGACGCGCTGCGTCACGACCTCGGCCTCACCGGCACCCACGTGGGCTGCGAGCACGGCGTCTGCGGCGCCTGCACGATCCTGCTCGACGGTCGCCCCACCCGCGCCTGCCTGATGTTCGCGGTCTCCGCGGTGGACGCCGAGATCACGACCGTCGAGGGGCTCGCCGGTCCCGACGGCTCGCTGAGCCCGGTGCAGCAGGCGTTCGCCGAGTGCCACGGCCTGCAGTGCGGCTTCTGCACGCCGGGCTTCCTCACCACGATCACCGCCGGGCTGCGTGAGAACCCCGCGCCCACGCACGACGAGGCCCGCGACATGGTCTCCGGCAACCTGTGCCGCTGCACCGGCTACCAGAACATCGTCAAGGCCGTCGAGCGCGCCGCCGAGATCGGTTTCGAGACAGGCGCTGGGGCGCCTTCCTCAACCAGCGGTGAGATGCCGGACGCAGGTGCCGCGGTGGTTGAGGAGGTTGCGCAGCAACCGTCTGGAAACCCGGTGCGGGAGGCGGGTCGGGGTCGGTTTCGAGACAGGCGCTGGGGCGCCTTGCTCGACCAGCGGTGACGCCCCGGGCGCAGGTGTCGCGGTGGTTGAGGAGGTTGCGCAGCAACCGTCTCGAAACCCGGTGCGGGAGGCAGTCGGGGTCGGTTTCGAGACAGGCGCTGGGGCGCCTTCCTCAACCAGCGGTGAGATGCCGGAGGCAGGTGGCGCGGTGGTTGGGGAGGTTGCGCAGCAACCGTCTGGAAACCCGGTGCGGGAGGCAGTCGGGGTCGGTTTCGAGACAGGCGCTGGGGCGCCTTCCTCAACCAGCGGGGTCGTGCGGGAGGCGGGCGGGGTCGGTTTCGAGACAGGCGCTGGGGCGCCTTCCTCGACCAGCGGTGACGTCCCGGGCGCAAACGGGGCGAGCCGATGACCACGAAGCTGTTCGGCACCCCGGTCCAGCGCGTCGAGGACCAGCGCTTCCTGCGCGGGCTGGGCCGCTACGTCGACGACATCGGGGTCGAGACCAGCGAGCAGGTGCTGCACGCCGCCGTGCTCCGCTCGCCGCACGCCCACGCCCGGATCCTCGAGATCGACGTCGACGAGGTGCTCGACCTCGACGGGGTGCACGCCGTGTGGACCTACGACGACCTCACCGGGCCGCTGGCCCCGAGGATGGCCGAGCCCCTGCCGCTGCTGATCCCGCACCCCGCGCTCACCCACGGCCGCACCCAGTACGCCCTGGCCCGGGACGAGGTGAACCACGTCGGCGAGGCCATCGCCTTCGTCGTCGCCGAGGACCGCTACCTCGCGGAGGACGCCGTCGACCGGATCCGGGTGCGCTACGAGATCCTGCCTCCCGTGGTGGGCCTCGAAGCCGCACGCGCCGCGCACCACCTCGTCCACGAGGACGTGCCCGGCAACGTCGGCGCCCGGCTGGAGCAGAACGTCGGCGACGCGCCCGCCGCGATCGCCCGGGCGCCGCACCGCCTCGAGCTCGACCTGACCATCGAGCGCAGCGCCTGCACGCCGCTGGAGGGTCGGGGCACGGTTGCGCGCTGGGACGGCGACACCAACCGGCTCCAGGTGTGGACCTCGACCCAGACCTCGACGGGCGTCCGCGCGGCGGTCGCTGCAAAGCTCGGCCTCGACCTGGGCCAGGTCGACGTGATCACCCCCGACGTCGGCGGCGGCTTCGGCGTCAAGATCAACCACCCCTGGCCCGAGGAGCTGCTCGTGCCGCTGGCGGCCCGGGCCCTGGGCCGCACGGTCAAGTTCACCGAGGACCGGCGCGAGCACTTCATCTCCTCCGCCCACGAGCGCGGCCAGGTGCACCACGTCGAGGTCGGCTTCGACGACGACGGTCGGCTCCTCGGGCTCGACGTGGAGTTCTGGCACGACCACGGCGCCTACTCGCCGTACGGGTTGATCGTCCCGATCATCACCTCGACCCAGCTGCTCGGCCCCTACAAGCCGCAGAGCTACCGGGTGGTCTTCGAGTCGCTGTACACCAACACCGTGATGGTCACGCCGTACCGCGGCGCCGGTCGCCCGCAGGGCTGCTTCACGATGGAGCGCACGATGGACGCCATCGCGGCGTACCTCGGCAAGGACCGCACCGAGGTCCGGGCCGTCAACTTCATCCAGCCCGACGAGTTCCCCTACGACCAGGGGATGATCTTCCAGGACGGACGCGAGCTGGAGTACGACTCCGGTGACTACCCGGCGCTGCTGGAGAAGATCAAGGCGCTGGTCGGCTGGGACGACTTCCCGGCGTTCCGCGCCGAGATGGCCGCGGCCGGCCGACACGTGGGCATCGGGCTGGCCTGCTACGTCGAGGGAACCGGGGTCGGCCCCTACGAGGGTGCGCACGTGCACATCGAGACCTCGGGCAAGGTCAAGGTCGCGACCGGCCTGACCACCCAGGGCCAGGGGCACGCCACGGTCTTCGCGCAGCTGGTCGCCGACGAGCTCGGTTGCCGCTTCTCCGACGTCGAGGTCGTCACCGGTGACACCAGGCGGATGCCGTACGCCGTCGGCACGTTCGCCTCGCGGGCCGCCGTGATGAGCGGCTCGGCCATCCATCTCGCGGCCAGGCGCGCCAAGGAGAAGGCGCTGAGGATCGCGGCCGACGCGCTCGAGGCGGACCCGGCCGACCTGCAGATCGTCGACGGCGTGGTCTCGGTGAAGGGGTCGCCGGACACCTCGATCGACCTCGGCACCGTCTCGGTGCTCTCGAACCCGCTGCGCTACGCCTTCGACGAGGCGTCCGGGGCGGCGACCCAGTTCTCGGTGGGCGACCCGGGCAAGCCGCCCGTGCCCGAGGACGAGGAGCCCGGCCTCGAGGGCCGGGACTTCTACTCGCCGGAGCGGGCCACGTTCGCCGCGGGCATGCACGCGGTGATCGTCGAGACGGACCCGCTCACCGCCGAGATCACGATCCTCAAGTACGCCGTGGTCCACGACTGCGGCCACCTGATCAACCCGATGATCGTCGAGGGGCAGATCCACGGCGGCGTGGCGCAGGGGGTGGGCGGTGCGCTCTACGAGCGGATGGTCTACGACGAGAGCGGGCAGCTGCTCAACGCCTCGTTCATGGACTTCCTGATGCCCTACGTCACCGAGGTCCCCGACGGGATCGACATCGACCATCTCGAGACGCCCTCACCGCTGAACCCGTTGGGCCTGAAGGGCGCCGGCGAGGCCGGCGTCATCCCTTCCGCGGCGGTCTTCGCCGCGGCGATCGAGGACGCCGAGGGCTTCGCGATCACGGCGATGCCCATCTCGCCGTCCGAGCTGTTCGCCCTGCGCCAGACCCACAAGGAGCTCTCGTGAAGATCAGCGGTGCCGACACCCTCCCGTACCCGGTGGAGCAGGTCTGGGACGCCGTCCTGGACCCGCGCGTCCTGGTCGCGACCATCCCCGGCTGCGAGCGCCTGGAGGCGACCAGCGAGCACTCCTACGCGATGACCGTGACCGCGGGCGTCGCCGCGGTCAAGGGCACCTACGCAGGCTCCTGCGCGCTCTCCGACCTCGAGCCGCACCGCTCGTTGGTGATGAGGCTCCAGGGCGCCGGCGCCCCCGGCACGATCGACGCCACCGTGGACGTGCACTTCGACGAGGTCGTCGGCGGCACCCGGGTCTCCTACGACGCCGACGCGGTCGTCGGCGGCATGGTCGGCGGCGTCGGTCAGCGGATGCTCGCCAGCGTCTCTCGGCGGATGGCCAAGGAGTTCTTCGGCAACGTCGGCGGCGCGATCGCCGGCGGACCGGAGCTGGCCGAGGCCCGGGCCGTGGTGGCCTCCGCTCCGGGGGCGGCGCCGGTGGGCAGCGAGGCCCGCCCCGGGGTCTTCACCGCCCCGGCCCGACCGATCGGGATGCGCGTCGAGGACGACTTCGTCAAGGGCGTCGTCCTGGGCGCGGTCCTCGTGCTGGCCGGCGTCGTGGTCGGCGGCACCTTCGGACGGCGGGCATGAGCGGGCTGGGCGTCGGGTCGACCGCCCGCGAGCAGGCGGCGGCGGTCCGGGCACGCGAGATCTCGGCCCGGGAGCTGCTCGACCTGCACCTGGCCCGGATCGCCGAGCGCAACCCCCGGCTCAACGCGATCGTCTCCCTCGACGAGGAACGAGCCCGCGAGGGGGCCGCCGCCGCCGACGAGCACCTGGCCGGTGGTCACGAGGTCGGGCCGTTGCACGGGCTGCCTTTCGCGTTCAAGGACACCCACGCGGTCGCCGGCTGGCGCACGACGTACGGCTCGCCGCTCTACGCCGAGCACGTCCCCGAGACCGACGAGCTGATCGTCGAACGGGTGCGCCGGGCCGGGGTCGTCGTGCTCGGCAGGACCAACGTGCCGGAGTTCGCGGCCGGCTCGCACACCTTCAACACCGTCTTCGGCACCACCCTCAACCCGGTCGACCCGACCCGGTCCGCGGGCGGTTCCAGCGGGGGAGCGGCCTGTGCGCTGGCCTCGGGCATGGTGCCCCTGGCCGACGGCTCGGACATGGGCGGCTCGCTGCGCAACCCGGCGTCCTTCTGCGGGGTGGTGGGCCTGCGACCCTCGCTGGGGCGGGTGCCCGAGTGGCCGGCCTACAACCAGTTCGAGTCCACCTCGGTGGGCGGTCCGCTGGCCCGCAACGTCGGGGACGTGGCGCTGCTGCTCTCGGTGATGGCCGGCCCGGACCCGCGCACCCCGCAGGCGCTCGGCGAGCCCGGGTCGGCCTTCGAGCCGCCGCTGGCCGGCTCGCTGGCGGGGCTGCGGGTGGCGCTGTCGACCGACCTGGGCGGCGCCTTCGAGGTCGACCACGACGTGGCGGCCGTGGTGGCCGGCTCGGCGGACGTCTTCACCGCGGCCGGCGCCGAGGTGGTCGACGCGCACCCGGACCTGCGGGGGGCCGACGAGACCTTCCGGACACTGCGGGCCTGGCACCTCCAGGCGAAGTTCGGGGCCCTTCTCGCCGAGCACCCCGGGGCGTTCAAGCAGTCCCTGGCCGACAACATCCGGCTCGGGGCCGGGCTCACCGGGGCCGACGTGGCCACGGCGTACACCCGGCGCACCGCCCTGGGCGAGACGATGCGCGCCTTCTTCGGCTCCTACGACGTGCTGGTGCTGCCGGTCTCGCAGGTGGCGCCGTTCCCGGCCGAGCAGGAGTTCCCCACCACTATCAACGGGCGACCGATGGAGACCTACCTGGACTGGATGCGGGCGGCGTACCTGATCACCGTCACCGGGTGCCCCGCGATCTCCGTGCCGGCCGGGCACACGCCCGACGGCCTGCCGGTGGGGATCCAGGTGGTGGCCCGCCACGGTGCCGAGCGACGGCTGCTCGAGGTTGCGGCGGCGTTCGAGTCGGCGCTCGGTCTTCACCCGCTGGGGTGAAAGTTCGGCGGTATCCCTGGCGCGCCACGCTCGGCGGCCCCGATAGTGGCGCTGCGTGGCCGCCGTGGCGACTAGATTCCCCTGCATGCTGTCCGACCCCTTTCGCAGCGCGGGTGCCCTGCGCGCGGACTACGAGCGCGTCGACTGGGCCTCGACACCGCTCGGCCCGGTGTCGGGCTGGAGCTCCACGCTGCTGACGACGGTCGACCTCATGCTCAGCAACAAGTTCCCCGTGACGCTGCTCTGGGGGACCGACCTGGTGCTCGTGTACAACCAGGCCTACCTCGAGCTGATCGACGGCAAGCACCCGGCCGCCCTGGGCGCCCGGGCCGAGGACGTCTTCCCGGAGGCGTGGGAGATGGTCGGCCCGATGCTGAGTGACGTCCTCGACGGTGGCGAGACGACCTGGTCGGAGGACACCCTCCTGCCGCTGGAGCGCTCCGGCTTCCTGGAGGAGTGCTACTTCAGCTTCTCCTACTCCGCGGTGCGTGACCCGCAGGCGCGGATCGTCGGCATCATCGACATCACCACCGAGACCACCCGGTCGGTGGTGCTCGGTCGCCGCCTCGTGCTGCTCGGCCACCTCGCCGACGAGCTCGCGGCGGTCGACCGCGTCGACGACGTGCCCGCCCGCGCGCTTGCCGTGCTGGCCACCGACCCCGCCGACCTGCCGGCCGTGGACGTGCGGCTGCGCGGTGCGCCCAGCGGCCACGGCATCGGTTCCCTGCCGCGCCGGCCGGTCGCGCAGTCCGCGCTCACCGGGGCCCACCTGGAGGAGGGGCCCGGGGGCCGCACGGTCTGGCTGCCGCTCTCCGCCGGTGAGCAGAACGCGCGCTCGTCGATGGTGGTGCGCCTCAGCGACGCGCTCGCCCCGGACGAGGACTACCTCGACTTCCTCGGCCTGCTGGCCGCGACCATCAGCCAGGCCGTCGTCCGGATCGCGGCCCGCGAGGCCGAGCGGAGCCTCTCGGAGGCGCTGCAGCGCAGCCTGCTGACCCACCCCGCCGGTCTCGGCGACCTGCAGGTGGCCGTCCGCTACCAGCCGGCGTCGGAGCAGGCGCAGGTCGGCGGCGACTGGTACGACGCGTTCCTGCTGCCCGACGGGGCGCTGACCATGGTCGTCGGCGACGTCGCCGGGCACGACCAGGAGGCGGCGGCCGCGATGGGGCAGCTGCGCAACCTCGTGCGCGGCGTGGCCTACTCCTTGCAGCAGACCCCGGCGGGGGTGCTGACGGGGCTGGACCAGGCCATGGACGGGCTCGGCGTGGGAGTGGTCGCGACGGCGGTCCTGGCCCAGGTCCGGCCCACTCCTGACGGCAGCCCGGGCCAGGCCTCGCTCCGGTTCTCGAACGCCGGGCACCCGCCGCCGGTCCTGATCCGGGCCGACGGCCGGGCCAGCCTGCTGGAGCCCGATCCCGAGCTCCTCCTCGGTCTCGACGCGACCGCTTCCCGTACCGACCACGAGCTCGGCCTCGGTCCCGGCGACACGCTGCTGATGTACACCGACGGTCTCGTCGAGCGGCGCGGCGTCGCCATGGAGCGCAGCCTCGAGTGGCTGGTCTCGGTCGTCGACGGCCGGGCCGACCTGGACGCCGAGGAGCTGTGCAACCACCTCCTCGGACTGATCGACGACGGGGCCGAGGACGACATCGCCCTCCTGGTGCTGCGCAGCAACGCCCCCGTGCCGGCCGTGACGCAGGCAGTGGGCCCGGCGGGACGCGCAGGCTCGCGCTGAGCGTGCCGTCCGCCGCGATCTCCGGGTGGCCGAACTGGTTGCCGTGGCGGAGCGACTCGGCCACGAGCCCCAGAGCGGGTCGAGGTCGGTGAGCACCGAGCCGGTGCGCTGCTCGGCGGACGAGGAGGTCCACGAGGGCGACGCCCCTCGCCGAGGGCGAGCCGATCGGCGAGACTGGACCCATGGCCACCACCCGCGTCCCTCGGAACGCCGCTCCCGGCATGTACGCCGTCCTGCACGGCGTCGTGCCGCCGCTCGCCCGGGCGCTGTGGCGGCCCAAGGTGACCGGCCTCAAGCACGTGCCCGCTACCGGCGGGGTGATCCTGGCCAGCAACCACCTGAGCTTCGCCGACTCGGTGGTGATCCCGTGCCTGGTGCCGCGCAAGGTGGTGTTCCTCGCGAAGTCGGACTACTTCACCGGCACGGGGGTGCGTGGCGCCCTGATGCGCGGCTGGTTCGAGGGCCTCGGGATGCTTCCGGTCGACCGCGACGACAGCAGGGCCGCCCTGGCCAGCCTGGACACCGCGCTCGCGGTGCTCGGGCGCGGGGAGGCGTTCGGCATCTACCCCGAAGGCACGCGATCGCGCGACGGTCGGCTCTACCGGGGACGCACCGGCGTGGCCCACCTCGCCCTGACCGCCGGGGTGCCTGTCGTGCCCGTCGGGCTGCGTGGCACCGAGAAGCTCCAGCCGGTCGGCGCCAACCTGCCGAGGATCGTGCCGGTCGAGGTCGCCTTCGGCCCGCCGATCGAGGTGGCGCGCACCTACGAGGGCGTGCCCCTCGGCCGCGCGCGCCGGGAGGTCACCGACCGGATCATGACGGCCATCCAGGGGCTCTCCGGTCAGGAGGAGGCAGGGATCTACAACGAGCGCCCCACGGAGGCGTGAGCGCGCACGCCGGCCTGTCGGAACCTGCCCACGACCCGCGGTTCCGTCGGCAACATGTGCCGTGGCCGACCGCGCTGGCGGGCGATTGAATCTGGGGCATGGCAGCCTCGGCCCGCAGGATCCGGATCGGCATCGACACCGGTGGCACGTTCACCGACGTCGTCGCCCTCGACGAGGACTCCGGCGAGCTCGTCACCACCAAGACCCCCTCGACGCCGGGCAACCCGGCCGACGGCTTCATGGCGGGCATCGACAAGGTCCTCGGCCTGCTCGGGCTGCCCGCGGGGCACGGTGACGCGATCGGTGCCGTCAGCCACGGGACCACGGTGGCGACCAACCAGCTGCTGGAGGGCAAGGTCGAGCGGCTCGGCTTCATCACCACCGCCGGCTACGAGGCGATGCTCGAGATCGCCCGTCAGTCCGTGCCCGACGGCTACGGCAACTCCTACTTCTGGGTGAAGCCGGCCCGGATCGTGCCCCGCGACCTCGTCCGGGGCGTCGGCGGCCGGCTGGACTTCACCGGCGCGCAGGTCCGCCCCTTCGACGAGGAGGCCGCGAGGACGACGGCTCGCTGGTTCCGGGCCAGGGGGATCACCACGCTCGGGGTCTGCTTCCTGCACGCCTACGCCAACCCCGTGCACGAGGAGCGGATGCGCGAGGTGCTGCGCGAGGAGCACCCCGACGCTGTCGTCTCGCTCTCCAGCGAGGTGCTGCGCGAGTACCGCGAGTACGAGCGGGCGATGACCACCCTGGTGGACGCCGCCGTGAAACCGCGGCTCTCGGCGTACGTCTCCAACATCAGGGCGCGCCTGGCCGACTACGCCGGTGAGCGCCGGGTGCCGTTCTACGTGATGAAGTCGAACGGTGGCGTCCTCTCCGCGGACGAGGTCGTCCACCAGCCGATCACCACCGTGCTGTCCGGCCCGGCCGCGGGGGCCCTCGGGGCCGCCCTGATCGCCCGGGTGGCCGGGTTCGAAAGGGTGCTCACCTGCGACGGCGGCGGCACCTCGACCGACGTCTCGGTCGTCATCGACGGCGAGCCGACGCTGACCACCGAGGGCTCGGTCGGGGCGTTCCCCTCCAAGATCCCGATGATCGACGTCGTCACGGTCGGCGCCGGGGGCGGCTCCATCGCCTGGCTCTCTCCCGAGGGCACCCTCAAGGTGGGGCCGCAGTCGGCGGGCGCCGACCCGGGCCCGCTCTGCTACGGCCGGGTCGGCCCCGACGAGGGGTCGGTGACGATCACCGACGCCCACCTGTTCCTGGGTCGGATCCCCCCGCACCTGCTCGGCGGTGAGATCCCGCTGGACCTCACCGCTGCCCGGGTCGGCATCGAGCGGCTCGCCGCGCGGCTCGGCCTGAGCCCGGAGGCCTGCGCGAACGGCGTCCTGGAGATCTCCACGTGGAACCAGGCCAACGCCCTTCGCCAGGTCACGGTCAAGCGCGGGCTCGACGTCCGCGACTTCACGCTCACGACGTTCGGCGGCTCGGGCTCCCTGCTGCTATGCCGTCTCGTCGACGTGCTCGGCCTGCGCGCGGTGCTGGTGCCGCCGGACCCGGGCAACGTCTCGGCCTTCGGCCTGCTCACCGTCGACGTCAAGAACGACTACGTGCAGACCCACGTCTCGCTGGCCGCCGCGCTCGACCCGGCCGCCGTGGGTGATCTGTTCGCGTCGCTGACTGGCCGGGCCTGCGACGCGCTGCTCACGGAGGGCTTCGCCGAGGCCCAGCACGCCTACGTGCGCACTGCGGACCTGCGCTACTTCGGCCAGGCCTACGAGGTCCGGGTGCCGGTGCCCGAGGGGGCCGTCACCGGCGACGCGCTCGACGAGGTCGCCGACCGCTTCCACGCCGCGCACCGTGCGCTCTACGGCTACGACTTCGCCGGCGATGCGGACCAGCCCGTCGAGTGGGTCAACCTGCGGGTCTCGGGCATCGGCCCCATCCAGCGCCCCGAGATGCGCCGGCACCCCCTCCACCCCGCGCCGTTGGTTGAGGAGGTTGCGCGGCAACCGTCTCGAAACCCGCGGGCCCCCGCCGCACCGTTGGTTGAGGAGGTTGCGCAGCAACCGTCTCGAAACCCGCGGGCCCGCGCCGCGCCGTTGGTTGAGGAGGTTGCGCAGCAACCGTCTCGAAACCCCCGCAGCTCGAGACCCGTCTGCTTCGACCCGAACGACGGCTACGTCGATACCCCGGTGCTCTGGCGCCCGGACCTGGCGCCGGGCACGGCCGTGACCGGCCCGGCGATCATCGAGGAGTTCGGCTCCACGGTCCCGCTGCACCCGGGCTTCACCGCCCGCGTCGACGAGTACCTCAACCTGATCGTGACGAGGAGCCAGCAGTGAACGATCTCGAGGACGGCTCCGCCGGCAGCTCGGCCAGCCGGTCGCGCAGAGCCCCCACACAGTTCCCGTTCGGGATGCTCACCGCGGACTCCGGCGCGAGCGCCGACCCGGTCCTCGTCGAGATCGTCCAGGGCTCCCTGGCCTCGGTCGAGCTGGAGGTCGAGACCGCCATCGGCCGGACCTCGCGCAGCCCGATGATCCGCGACGCCCACGACTTCCGGGCCGGCATCCACGACCGGCTGCTGCGCAAGCTCACCGGACGGTCGTACTCCGCGCTGGTGCACCCGATCGCCCGGGACTTCCCGCTCGAGGAGATGCGCGAGGGAGACGTCTTCTTCCACAACGACGTCTACCGCTCCGAGGGCGGCATCGGCCATCTGCCGGACCTGTGCGTCACCGTCCCGGTCTTCAGCGGCCCCGAGGGCGAGCGGTCGGTGGTCGCCTTCGTCCAGGCGTTCGGCCACCACGACGACATCGGCGGCGCGGTTCCCGGCTCGATGCCCTCGCACGCCACCAGCGTCTTCTCCGAGGGCCTGATGGTCCCCCCGATCCGGCTCTGGGAGGCCGGCGTCCCCAACCGGGCTGCGCTGGCGATCATGACCCGTAACTCCCGGATGCCGGAGTCGCTCAGCGCTGATCTGGACGCCGAGTGCTCGGCCTGCCTGATGGGGGCGCGCCGGCTCGGTGAGCTGTTCGACCGGTACGGCACCGAGACGGTCGAGTCCTGCTTCGACGCGATCATCGACCGCACCACCACGACGTACCGCCGCGAGATCCTCTCCCAGATCCCCGTGGGGGAGTGGGTCTGGGAGGACTACGCCGAGCACGACGGCGTCGACGAGCCGAGGCTGCACACCCAGCGCATCACGATGACCCGCACGGCCGCCGACGACCGGGACGGCGAGCGGCTGATCCTCGACTTCGGCGGCACCGGCCCGCAGGCCAAGGGGCCGATCAACCACTGCGGCGACTACAGCGACGGCGTCTTCCTCAAGAAGTGGTTGGCGCCGATCCTGCGCAACCTCGCGGAGACCCCCGAGCGGATGGCCGAGCTCGACGTGAACGAGGGCATCGTCCCCCTCATCGAGATGCGCTTCCCGCCGCCGGGCACGTTGCTGACGCCGGTGTTCCCGGCGCCCACCAACGCCCGCACGTTCGTGATCCTGCGGCTCCTCGGCGTGCTCGCCGGTGTGGTGGCCAAGGCGGTCGACGGTCGGATGCCGGCCGATCAGGAGACCATCCGCTACACCGGCGTGTACGGCGACGACCTCGACGGCCGCCCGTACCTGATGCGCGAGGTGCTGGGTGGCGGCTCCGGCGGCCGGTACTACGCCGACGGCGAGGACACCATCCACGTCGTGCCGGACTCCCGCAACCTGCCCAGCGAGTTCACCGAGGCGCGTTTCCCGTTCCGGGTGGAGAGCCTCGGCCTGGCCATGGACTCCGGTGGCGCCGGGCAGTTCCGTGGCGGGCTCGGCTACGAGAAGCACGTCCGGATGCTGAAGGACGGGCACTTCATGTCCATCGCCGACCGGTCGATCCTGGCCTGCTGGGGCGTCAAGGGCGGACTGGCCGGCCAGCCGTTCGAGGTCGTCATCGACGCGGGCGGACCCGACGAGCGGGTCGTGGACGCCCTCGCCGACGACGAGCCGGTCAAGGCCGGGGAGCTGATCCGGATCCGGACCACCGGCGGTGGCGGCTGGGGCAACCCGTTGGTCCGCGACCCGAGGCTCGTGGTGCGCGACGTGGTCTGGCGCAAGGTGTCACCCGAGGCGGCGCTGGCCTCGTACGGCGTGGTGCTGACCGGTGCCCTCGACGACGACGCCCTCGGCTTCGACGAGGCCGCCACCGCGACGGAACGGGCCGCCCGGCCAGCCCCCGGCGGGGCATTCTTCGACCGGGGCCCGGGCTACGCACGCCTCGCCGGAGGAGCCGCCCACGCCTCCGTCGACCTGGTCTGAGCGAGGAGCACCCCCACTGGTCGAGGTGTGAGGAGCGTCAGCGACGAGCCTCGAGACCCGGTGAGCTGGGCTGCCTCGTCGCTGGGTTTCGAGACGCTCGCTGCGCTCGCTCCTCAACCAGCGGGGACCTTGCCGTTGGTCGAGGTGTGAGGAGCGTCAGCGACGAGCCTCGAGACCCGGTGAGCTGGTGCCGCCCCTGCCTCGCCGGGTTTCGAGACGCTCGCTGCGCTCGCTCCTCAACCAGCGGGGACCTTGCCGTTGGTCGAGGTGTGAGGAGCGTCAGCGACGAGCCTCGAGACCCGGTGAGCTGGGCTGCCTCGTCGCCGGGTTTCGAGACGCTCGCTGCGCTCGCTCCTCAACCGACGGGGACCTTGCCGTTGGTCGAGGTGTGAGGAGCGTCAGCGACGAGCCTCGAGACCCGGTGAGCTGGGCTGCCTCGTCGCCGGGTTTCGAGACGCTCGCTGCGCTCGCTCCTCAACCGAGCGGGGACCTTGCCGTTGGTCGAGGTGTGAGGAGCGTCAGCGACGAGCCTCGAGACCCGGTGAGCTGGGCTGCCTCGTCGCCGGGTTTCGAGACGCTCGCTGGCGCTCGCTCCTCAACCGAGCGGGGACCTTGCCGTTGGTCGAGGTGTGAGGAGCGTCAGCGACGAGCCTCGAGACCCGGTGAGCTGGGCTGCCTCGTCGCCGGGTTTCGAGACGCTCGCTGCGCTCGCTCCTCAACCAGCGGAGCTGCTTTGCTGCGCTCGCTCCTCGACCAGCGGGGACCTTGCCGTTGGTCGGGGTGTGGGGAGCGTCAGCGACGAGCCTCGAGACCCCCGTGACCGTTACCGACCGTGCCCGGCCACTGGGTTTCGAGACGCTCGCTGCGCTCGCTCCTCAACCAGCGGGGCTGCTTCGCGGCGCTCGCTCGACCGGGGGTCAGCCCCAGATCTCGTCGGCCAGCTCGACGAGCAGGGCGAGCTTCGCCTTCTCCTGCTCGACGCTGAGCGAGTTTCCCTCTGAGGTCGAGGAGAAGCCGCACTGCGGCGAGATGCAGACCTGGTCGAGGTCGATGTACTTCGAGGCCTCGTCGAGGCGGGCCCGCAGGGTGTCCTTGGACTCCAGCTGGCCTCGCTTGGTGGTGACGAGGCCGAGCACGACCAGCTTGTCCTTCGGCACGTGGCGCAGCGGTTCGAAGGTGCCCGAGCGTTCGTCGTCGTACTCCATGAAGAAGCCGTCGACGTCGAGCTCGTTGAAGAGCTCCTCGGCCACGAAGTCGTAGCCGCCCTCGGCCACCCAGGAGTCGCGGAAGTTGCCGCGGCACATGTGCGTCGTCACGGTCAGCCCGGGCGGACGACCGGCCAGGGCCTCGTTGAGGTGCCTGATGTAGGCCTCGTGCAGGTGCTCGGAGTCCTCCCCGCGCTCGGCCATGGCCCGGCGCTGCGCGGGGTCGTTGAGGTAGGCCAGAGACGTGTCGTCGAGCTGCAGGTAGGTGCAGCCGAGGTCGTGGACCCGCGTGACCTGCTCCCGGTACGCGGCGGTGAGGTCGCTCCAGAAGGCCTCGGGGTCGCCGTACACGTCGGGATCGATCGACGCGGCGCCGCCGCGGTAGTGGACCATGCTCGGCGACGGGATGGTCAGCTTCGGGGTCTGGCCCGGCGACGCGTGCTCGCGCAGGAACGAGAAGTCGTCGCCGAAGATCGTCTCCGAGAGCCCCAGCGGGCCGTCCACGCGCAGCGCCGCGGGCGTGAAGTCCAGGTCGCCCTCGGCGTTCTTGAAGTGCACGGTCAGGTTGTCGCTGGCCTTGCTGATGCCGTCGAGCCGGTAGATGAAGTCCATGTGCCACGAGGCCCGACGGAACTCCCCGTCGGTGACGGTACGCATCCCGGCCTCGCGCTGGAGGGCGATCACGTCCCGGACCGCGGCGTCCTCCATCCGGCGCAGCTCGGCGGCGTCGATCTTCCCGGCCGTGAGGTCCTCGCGGGCCTGGAGCAGGGGGCGCGGCCGCAGCAGGCTGCCGACGTGATCGGCGCGGAAGGGCGGGGTGTCACGGAGCACGGGTCCTCCTGGATCAGGTTGGGCTGGTCGCTCCACCTTTGCAGGCCTCCCCAACGACGCCCGTCCCTTGGTCGGGTGGGGCTCGCGGAGTACGTTCGAAGGCAGTGCCCGTCCTGACGAGGTGAGGCCGATGGACACCCTCGATGCCCTCCGCAGCTCCGTGCTCTTCACCCACGAGTCACTGGCCGTGCAGCTCGACGAGGCCAGCGCGATGCTCTCGACACCGGGGCAGCCGCGCAAGGGCTACGAGAAGATCGACACGTTCCTCGCGGTCGCGAGCAAGCATCTCGGGGCCGTCGACGCCGTCCTCGTCGCGCCCACCCGACGCCACGGGCCGAAGGCACGCGCGGTGGCCCATGACTACCTCCAGGCGGCCAAGGCGTTCGAGCTGTCCCTGGCCCACGTCAAGGCCCGCGAGTACGGGTCGGTCTTCCAGGCCGGACGGGCCTGGCGGTCGGTCTGGGGGGACGTCGACCGTGCCCTGACCGAGCACCGCCGGCACGAGTTCGCGCTGGCCGAGCTGTTGGCCGCCCGGCTCACCGACGAGCAGCTCGAGGGGCTCACCGAGCGCCTGCACCACGCCGAGGTGCGCGCGCCGAGCCGGCCGCACCCCTTCGCCCCGCACGTAGGTCTGGGGGGACGGCTCGCCCGCCGTGTGCTGCGCGCGGCCGACTCGTTCTGGGACGCCGCCGAGGGGCGGATGGTGCCCGAGCCCGAGCGCCCGCCGCACCCCGCGCCCGGCCTCGGCTCGCAGTACCTCCTGGCCAACCCCAGCTTCGACGAGGAGGCCGTCCACCGGGCGCGCGAGCAACGACGCCGCGAGGGGTAGCCCGTCGCGCCACGGGTACGCCCACGGGCGCCGGCGACGGCACCGGCCAACACATGGCTGGCCGACACGTGGCTGGCCGACTACTCCGCGAGCTGCTGCCCGGGCAACGGGCCCAGCAGCGCGAAGGCTTCCAGGTGGGCGCCGATGTCGCCGCGCACGGTCCAAGCACGCAGCTGGTCGGAGGTACGACGGCTGGTCAGCGCCCGGAAGAGGTCGAAGCCCGGCGCGTGCACCAGCACCGCGGCGTCCGCCGGCTCTCCGCTGGGGCACCAGTGCCAGGGGGCCTGGCCGGGACGGGGCTCCGCCACGAGGGCCAGGCTCGGCAGGTCGGCGAGAGCGGCCAGGGCGGTGCCGAGCCGCGCCGCCATCCGGTCGCGGACGATGAGCAGGCCTTCGCTGGTTCGCCCTCCGGGGACGCCGACCGCGCCCCGCAGGTCCTGCTCGTGGATGACGACGTCGTTGAGCGGCCGGCTGCCGTGCTCCTGCATCCAGGCCTCCAGCGGCTCGGCGAGGGACGCCCACTCGGCGAGCAGCCGGCCAGCGTCGTGGGTGGCTCGTGCATCGACCTGCGCCTGCGTCCAGCCGGCCGGGTGGTCGTCGGGCTCGTCCCCGGCCAGCACGTCCGCACCCAGGCCGACCATGTGGGAGAGGAGCTCGCGCACCGTCCAGTCGGGGCACGCGGGCACGCGTGAGCCGAGCTGCTGGTCGTCGAGCGACGCGACGAGGTCGCTGACACGGTCACGGGCGGCACGCCAGGCGAGGATCGGGTCCATGCTGCGAGCCAAGCACACGTCGCCACGCGTGGGTACTGCTTGACTGCCGGCATGGACCGTCCGCTCACCCTGATCACCGGCGGCACCCGCGGGATCGGCGCCGCCACGGCGCTGCGGCTCGCGGCCGCGGGGCACGACCTGGTGCTCGGCCACGCCCGGGACGACGCCGCGGCCGAGGAAGCCCGGCTGGCCGTCGAGGACGCCGGCGCCCGGTGCTCCGTCGTGCGCGCCGACGTCCGCGACCCCGCCGCGGTCGACCACCTCTTCGCCCGCGCCGCCGAGCACGGCCGGCTCACCGGGGTCGTCAACAACGCCGGCGCGACCCTTCACGTCGGACCACTCGCGCAGACCCCGGTCGAGGTGATCGCCCGCACGGTCGAGCTCAACCTCACCGGCGCCCTGTTCGTGGCCCGGGCCGCGGTCCGCGCGCTCGGCCGCTCGTACGGCGGACGCGGCGGGGTGATCGTGAACGTCAGCTCGGGCGCGGCCACGCTGGGTGCCCCCGGGGAGTACGTCCAGTACGCCGCCGCGAAGGCCGGCGTCGACGCGCTCACCACGGGTCTGGCCCAGGAGGTGGCCGACGACGGCGTCCGCGTGGTGGGGGTGGCGCCGGGACTCGTCCGGACCCGCATCCACGAGGACGCCGGCGACGCCGGACGCCTCGAGCGGGTCGGCGCCCGGGTTCCCCTCGGCCGGCCCGGAGAGCCCGGGGAGGTCGCGGCCGCCGTCGCGTGGCTGCTGAGCGACGAGGCGTCGTACGTCACCGGCACCACGCTGCGGGTGGCCGGCGGCCGCTGACCGCGACCCACGCCCGGCACCACCCGCCGGCCCCACCCGCCGGGCCCACCCGCATGGCAACACCTGCCAGCGACCGGGTGATCCCTTGGCCGAACCTGACGGTGCCCGCCGGGCCGGCGGCTCACTAGGTTCGAGCCCATGAAGGTCATCCTCGCGCTGGGCGGCAACGCGATGACCAACGCGGAGGGCCGGGCCCGGGTCGAGGACCAGATCGCCGCCGCCGAGGTGGCCATGGCGGCCGTCGCCGGTCTCGTCGCCGAGGGCGTCGAGGTGGTCGTCACCCACGGCAACGGGCCCCAGGTCGGCAACCTGCTGGTCAAGAACGAGATCGCGGCGCACGTCGTCCCGCCGGTCCCGCTGGACTGGTGCGGCGCCCAGACGCAGGCCACGCTCGGCTTCGTGCTGCTCAACGCACTGGACGCCGCCCTCGCCGCCCGGGGGATCGACAAGCGCACGGCGGCGCTGGTCACCCGGACCCTGGTCGACGCCGACGACCCCGGCTTCACGACACCGTCCAAGCCGATCGGCCGCTACCTGGGCGCCGAGGAGGCGCAGCTGCTGGTGGGGCACGGCGAGACCTGGCAGGACCGGGGCGCCAAGGGCTGGCGCCGCGTGGTCGCCTCGCCGGAGCCGATCGAGGTCCTCGACGCCGCCGCGGTGCGCACGCTGGCGGAGTCGGGTTTCGTCGTGGTGGCCAACGGCGGCGGCGGCGTTCCCGTCGTCCGGGCTGCGAACGGCGAGCTGCGCGGTGTCGAGGCCGTCATCGACAAGGACCTCGGTGCCGCCGTGCTGGCCCGCACCATCGGGGCCGACGTGCTGGTCATCGCCACCGACGTCCCGGCGGCGGTGCTGCGCTGGGGCGAGCCCGACGCCGAGCCCCTCGCCACCGTCACGCTCGCCCAGCTGCGTGCCCACGAGGCCGAGGGCCACTTCGCCAGCGGCTCCATGGGGCCCAAGGTCGACGCGGCCTGCCGGTTCGTGGAGCAGGGTGGCACCCGGGCCGTCATCACGAACCTCGACCACATCGTCGACGCCGTCGCCGGAGACGCCGGCACGGTCGTCGTGCACTGACAAGGAGAACACCCATGCCCCATGCCCAGCGGCCGGACGCCATCGAAGTGCGCAAGGTCCCGATCCACTCCGTCGCCGACGCCTCCGAGCTGGCCAGGCTGATCGACGACGGGGTCATGGCCGCCGACCGGGTGATCGCGATCATCGGCAAGACCGAGGGCAACGGCGGGGTCAACGACTACACCCGGATCATCTCCGACCGTGCGTTCCGCGAGGTCCTGGTCGAGAAGGGGGCGGCACCCGAGCGGGTCAGCCAGATCCCGATCGTCTGGTCCGGCGGCACCGACGGGGTGATCTCGCCGCACGCCACGATCTTCGCCACGGTGCCCGCCGAGGACGCCGTGCCGAGCGAGGAGCCGCGACTGACCGTCGGCTTCGCGATGAGCGAGCCTCTCCTGCCCGAGGACATCGGCCGGGTCGCGATGGTCTCCAAGGTCGCCGAGGCCGTGGAGGTCGCGATGGAGAAGGCCGGGATCAGCGACGTCGCCGACGTCCACTACGTGCAGACCAAGACCCCCCTGCTCACGGTGCACACCATTCGCGATGCCAAGTCCCGCGGTGAGACGGTGTGGACCGAGCACACCCACGAGTCGATGGACCTCTCCAACGGCACCACCGCGCTCGGCGTCGCCGTGGCGCTCGGCGAGATCGAGATGCCGACCGACGCCGACGTCATGCACAACCGTGGGCTGTTCTCCGCGGTCGCCTCCTGCTCCTCGGGCGTCGAGCTCGACCGGGCGCAGGTCGTCGTGGTCGGCAACGCGACCGGGGTGGGTGGCCGCTACCGGATCGGGCACTCGGTGATGACCGACGCGCTCGACGCCGACGGCATCTGGGCCGCGATCAGGGACGCCGGCCTCGAGCTGCCCGGACGCCCGCACAGCTCGGACCTCGACGGTCGGCTCGTCAACGTCTTCCTCAAGTGCGAGGTCAGCCAGGACGGCGTCGTGCGCGGTCGCCGCAACGCGATGCTCGACGACTCCGACGTGCACTGGCACCGCCAGATCAAGGCAGCCGTCGGGGGCGTCACCGCCGCGGTGACCGGCGACCCCGCCGTCTTCGTCTCGGTCTCGGCCGCCCACCAGGGCCCGGACGGCGGCGGGCCCGTCGCCGCCATCGTCGACCTGGGCTGAACCCCCCGTGCCCCCGTGCCCCGGCGCCTCGCTGCTCACGGGGTCTTCGGCCCGGACTCGGGGGGTGTTTGCCTGCTGTTCACCGGGATCGTCGACTCTCGGCCCATGACGATGAACAGACGACAGCTGATCAGCACCTCCGCCGCCTCGGGCGCCGGCGTCGTGGCCGGCTCCGCCCTGCTGGGCGGTCGCGCCGACGCTGCCGGCGGCCGGGGCGGGCACGGGCACGGGCACGGGCACGGGCACGGGAGCGCCGGCCGCCTCTTCGGCCCGCTCACCGCGCAGCCCGGTGACCTCCTCGCCCTCCCAGAGGGCTTCTCCTACCAGGTCGTCGCGAAGAGCGGCGAGACCGAGGTGGTCGACGCCGACGGCACGCCGATCGGCAAGACCCCCGAGCGTCCCGACGGCACGTTGGTGGTCCGCACCGGGTCCGGCTACCGGATGATCCAGAACCACGAGGCGAGCCCGGGCAGCAGCCAGCCGGTGCCGTTGATGGAGGGCACCGTCTACGACCCGGGCGCGCTCGGTGGCGGCTGCACCCTGATCGATCTGAACCGCCGCGGTGCCCGCCGCTTCGAGACCGTCGGCCTGTCCGGCACGATCGGCAACTGCGCCGGCGGCCCGACCCCGTGGGGCTCCTGGCTGACCTGCGAGGAGACGGAGGCCAGGGCCGGCACCGGCACCCTGCAGAAGGACCACGGCTACGTCTTCGAGGTCTTCGCCGCCGGCGAGCAGGCCCCCGAGCCGATCGAGGCCTGGGGACGCTTCCCGCACGAGGCCGTCGTCATCGAGCCGAGCCGGACGCGCGCCTACCTCACCGAGGACGCCAGCAGACCGACCGGCCTGTTCTACCGTTGGAGCGCCCCCGCGGGCCTGAGGCTGGCCAAGGGCATCGCCCGGCAGCTGGGCAGGGACGCCGGCACGCTCGCCGCGCTCGCGGTGCACGACAACGACGGCAGCGTGCTGCCCGACCTGGCCTACGTCACCTCGGCCGAGATCGGTCGCCCGTTCGCGACCAGCTGGGTCACGGTGCCCGACCGGCACGCGGCGACCACCTCGACCCGCAACCAGTTCCAGCCGGGCGAGGTCACCCACTCCAAGAAGCTCGAGGGCGCCTGGGGTGACGACGACGGCGCCTACTTCGTGGCCAGCTTCGCCTACGCCCCGGGGGACTACCCGGCCGACGCCACGCCGCACGACGGCCAGCTCTGGTACTACCGCTACCGCGACCAGACCCTGACCCTGGTGGCCTACTTCCCCTACAACCCGCTGCTGCACAGCGAGACGATCGACCCCGAGACCGGGCTGGGCCGCAGCCTCGACCTGGCCTTCGACGGCCCCGACGGCTGCCACGTCTCGCCGTACGGCTCGCTGGTCCTCTCCGAGGACGGCGCCACCGCCAACCACCTGCTGAGCTGGAGCCGGGAGACCGGCGCCCAGGCGATCGCCCGCAACCTCATCGTGCAGGAGAAGAACGGCAACGGGCAGAGCGTCTACAGCGAGATGACGGGGCCGTGCTTCTCACCCGACGGCGCCATCCTGTTCGGCAACGTCCAGGAGCCGGGCCACGTCTTCGCCATCACCGGCCCGTGGAAGCAGCACCTGGGCTGACGGCCCAGCCGGGGGAGCGTCCCGCGAAGGCGGCCAGCCGGTCGTGGACCGGCGCGTCCGCGGGAACGCTCACCTCGGCATGGAAGGCACCGTCACGGTTCTCGTCGGCCAGCGAGGCGGACATGAAGGCCAGCGCACGCTCGGCCACCCCCGGGTCGAGCGCGCCCGGGTAGTCGATGGCCCGCGCCAGGTCCCAGGTGTGCACCGCGAACTCCGTGGTCTGCCAGTCGACCTGCCCGGGCGCGACGCCGTCCCCGGCCTGGTGCCAGAAGTGCAGCAGGTCGTCGCCGGCGGAGCGGAACGTGGCGGCCCAGTTGCTCAGGACAGGCTCGGGCTCGGCCATCCAGTCGACCTCCTCGCCGCGGCCCAGGGCCAGGAAGGCGCGCGGCGACTGGACGACGTGGGTCACCAGCCGCGCGACGTCCCACTCGGCGCAGGGCGTGGGCAGCATCAGGTGCTCGGCGTGCACGGCGGTCAGGACGTCACCGGTCTGGTCGAGGGCTCGGGAGAGGACGGAGACGGACTCGGTCGCTGCGGGCATGGCTCCTCCTGGGGCCTGCGGGGTTCCTGCTCGTCCCGCCAGCGTAGTCCCGGGGGGCGGCCACCGGGAGTCCCTCAGGAGTCGAGCCACGCCCGGATCGACTCGTTGTGCTGCCCAAGCGTGGGGGGCGCCCGGTGGGCGGAGCGGCCCCCGGAGAAGGCGTTGTCGTCGAAGCGGATGGGGGAGCCGGGGATCCTCAGCTCGCCCTGGGTGGCGTGCTCGACGGTGAGCAGCAGGTGCTGGGAGAGCGTCTGCTCCCAGGCGTAGACGTCGTCGAGGGTGCGCACCTTGCCGGACGGCACGCCGGCCTCGGCGAGCACCTCGAGCCAGTGCTCGGCGGGGTCGGTCGCGAAGTGGCTCTCCAGCAGCGCCACCAGCTCGTCGCGGTGCCGCACGCGCAGCGGGTTGTCCGCGAACCGCGCGTCGGCCGGGTCGAGGGCGAGCGCGGCACACAGCGCGCGCCACAGGTTCTCGGAGCCGCAGGCGATCTGGAGGGGCGCGGTGCCGGTCTCGAAGAGCCCGTACGGCGCGATCGCCGGGTGGTGCGAGCCGGCCAGCCCCGGCACCTCGCCGCCGACCGTCCACCGGGTGCCCTGGAAGGCGTGCACCCCGACCATCCCCGCCAGCAGCGAGGTGCGCACCACCCGGCCGACGCCGGTGACGGCGCGCTCGTGCAGCGCGGCCAGCACGCCGAAGGCGCCGTTCATCCCGGCCAGCAGGTCCGCGATCGGGACCCCCACCTTGGTCGGCTGGTGGTCGCCGGTGAGCGACATCAGGCCGCCCTCACCCTGCGCGATCTGGTCGTAGCCCGCCCGCCGCGCCTCCGGCCCGTCGTGGCCGAAGCCGGTGATCGAGAGGACGACCAGGCGGGGGTTGAGGGCGTGCAGCCGTTCGACAGGAAAGCCGAGCCGGTCCAGGACGCCGGCCCGGAAGTTCTCCATGAGCACGTCCGCGCGCTCGACGAGGCGGGCCAGCACGTCCCGGTCTGCCTCGGACTTCAGGTCGAGGACCAGCGACTCCTTGTTGCGGTTCGCGGAGAGGAAGTAGGTCGACTCCCGTTCGTCGTCCGCCCCGATGAACGGCGGGCCCCACGACCGGGTGTCGTCGCCGGCGGGCGCCTCGACCTTGATGACGCGCGCGCCCATGTCGCCGAGCATCATCGCGGCGTGCGGTCCGGCCAGCGCGCGGGTCAGGTCGAGGACGACGAGGTCGCTCAGGGGTCCGGCGTCGGGGGTTCGGCTCATGGCACGAGCCAACCACCTCGACCCGGGCCGGGGGAACGGCAGGTGCACGCCGGCACCGGCACCGGCTTCCGGGGACTGTCCGCCCCGGGTGGTTGAGTAGCGCCCATGAGCTCGCCGGCCCCTACGACGCAGTACCGCCTCGTGCGGTCGACCGCGGACGTCGCGGTGCCCCGGCTCGACGAGCACCAGCAGCGGGTCGTCGACCACGAGGGCGGCCCGCTGCTCGTGCTGGCCGGCCCCGGCACCGGCAAGACCACCACGCTGGTCGAGGCCATCGTGGACCGCATCGAGCACCGGGGGGCCGCACCCGAGAGCGTGCTGGCGCTGACCTTCTCCCGCAAGGCGGCCGAGCAGCTGCGCGACCGGGTGACCGCGCGCCTGGGTCGCACCACCTCGACCCAGCTGAGCTCGACCTTCCACTCCTTCGCCTACGGGCTGATCCGGCAGTACTCCCCGCCCGAGCTGTACGCCGCCCCCCTGCAGCTGCTCAGCGCCCCCGAGCAGGACGTCGTGCTCCAGAGCCTGCTCACCGACCACCCGGAGTCGGTTCCCTGGCCCGAGTCCCTGCGCCGGGCGGTCGGCACCCGGGGCTTCGCCGCGGAGGTGCAGTCCGTGCTCGCCCGGGCCCGCGAGAAGGGACTCGACGGCCCCTCGCTGCAGAAGCTCGGTATCGACGCCGACCTGCCCGAGTACGTCGCCGCCGGGCTCTTCCTCGACCAGTACCTCGACGTCCTCGACGCCCAGAGTGCGATCGACTACGCCGACCTGATCCGGCGCGCCGTGCTCGAGGCCGAGGCCCACCGCCACGAGCTGCGCGCCCGTTTCAGCCACGTCTTCGTCGACGAGTACCAGGACACCGACCCCGGTCAGGTGGCGCTGCTGAAGGCGCTGGTGGGCGACGGCGGCAATCTCACCGTCGTCGGCGACCCGCACCAGTCGATCTACGGCTTCCGGGGCGCCGAGGTGCGCGGGATCCTCGAGTTTCCGAGCGCCTTCCCGCGTCGCGACGGCGCTCGGGCGGACGTGGTCGCGCTGCGCACCACCCGCCGGTTCGGGCCCCGGGTGCTGCTCGCCTCGCAGCGGGTAGCCAGGCGGCTCAGCCTCACCGGGACGATCGAGGAGGAGGCCCGGCGGGCCTTCCTCGAGCCGGTCGCGGCGCCGAACGACCTCGGCGACGGCCGGGTCGAGGTGCTCACCTTCGACACCGAGCGCGCCGAGGCCGAGCACCTTGCCGACCTCCTGCGCCGCGCCCACCTCGAGGACGGCGTGGGCTGGTCCGAGATGGCGGTGCTGGTGCGCTCGGGGCGGGCCAGCATCCCGGGGTTGCGACGCTCCCTGGTCGGCGCCGGGGTGCCGGTGGAGGTCGCGGCCGACGACACCCCGCTGGTGGCCGAGCCCGCCCTCCAGCCCCTCGTCGAGGCCCTGCGCGCGGTGGTGAACCTCGACAACGAGGACCCGCAGCACCCCGACTTCCTCGACCCCGACCGCGCCCACGGGCTGCTCGTCTCGCAGCTGGTCGGGCTCGACGCCACCGACGTGCGTGGTCTCTCCCGGCTGCTGCGGCTGCGGGAGAAGGCACGGGCGGCCGCGGCGGACGAGACCCCCCGAGCCTCTCCGCAGCTGTTGCGTGAGGTGCTGGTCGACCCCGCGGTGCTGGCCGGGGCCGAGGGCCCGGTGGCCGCCCGGGTGAGCGGCCTGGCCCGTCTGCTGCGGCGCGCTCGGGCCCGCCTGGACGAGGGCGCCACCCCCGAGGAGGTCCTGTGGGAGCTGTGGGCGGGCACCTCCTGGCCGGCGCGGCTGCGTTCGTCGGTCGAGTCCGGCGGTCCGGGTGCCCGCCTGGCGCACCGCGACCTCGACGCCGTGTGCGCGCTCTTCGAGACCGCCGCCCGCACCGAGGACCAGCGCGGCCACACCTCGGTGGCGAACTTCCTCGACACCCTCGCCGCCCAGCAGATCCCGGCCGACAGCCTGGCCGAGCGGGGGGTGCGCGGGGACGCCGTCCGGTTGCTGACCGCGCACCGCTCCAAGGGCCTGGAGTGGCGGCTCGTGGTGGTGGCCCACGTGCAGGAGGACGGCTGGCCCGACCTGCGCCGGCGCGGCACCCTGCTCCAGGCGGACCGGATCGGCACCCACGGCCCGCAGCCGCCGCTGTCGCTGCGCGAGTCGCTGATGGAGGAGCGGCGACTCTTCTACGTCGCCTGCACCAGGGCCCGGCAGCGCCTCGTCGTCACCGCGGTGGCCTCGCAGGACGACGACGGCGAGCAGCCGTCGCGCTTCCTCGCCGAGCTCGGCGTCCACGAGCGCCACCTCCAGGGCCGTCCGGTGCGACCGTTGTCCATGGCCGGCCTGGTCTCCGAGCTGCGCCGCACGGTCGCCGACCCCGAGCAGCCCGACGGGCTGCGGACCGCCGCCGCGCACCGGCTCGCGCGACTGGCCGACGAGCGGGTCGGCCCGCACCTCGGGCAGCGTCCCCTGGTGCCGCAGGCCGACCCCGCGACCTGGTGGGGCACCCGCGCGGCCACCCGCTCGGAGGTGCCGTTGCGTCCGGTCGAGCAGCCGGTGACCCTGTCGGCCAGTGCGCTCACCTCGCTGCTGGCCTGCCCGGCGCGCTGGTTCCTCGAGCGTGAGGCCGGCGGGACGACGGCCTCGACCGCCTCCCAGGGTTTCGGCCTGGTGGTGCACGCGCTCGCCGAGCGGATCGCGAACGGCGAGCTCAGCGACGACCCTGCGCACGTGGACGAGCTGATGGCCCACGTCGACGGGGTGTGGGGCCGGATCGCCTTCCGCACCCCTTGGTCGGGCAGCCGCGAGCGCGAGGAGGTGCGCGCCGCGCTGGCCCGTTTCGTGGCCTGGCAGCGCCGGCCGGGAGCCCGCACGCTGCTGGCCACCGAGCGGGAGCTGCGCGCCGAGGTGACGTTGCCGGACGGCCAGCGCATCGGGCTCTACGGCTTCGCCGACCGGCTCGAGGTGGACGACGACGGCCGGGTCGTGGTGGTCGACCTCAAGACCGGCAAGTACCCACCGACCGGCGCCGAGGTCGCCGAGCACCCGCAGCTCGGGCTCTACCAGTACGCCGTGACCCACGGTGCCGTCGACGACCTGCTCGGAGCCGACGGGGCGCCCGGCCGACCCGGGGGCGCCGAGCTGGTGCACCTGCGCAAGGAGTCCCGCGGCCAGGTCAAGACCCAGGCCCAGCCACCGCAGGAGCCCGGCGAGGACGGCACGACCCTCGTGGAGGTGCAGCTGATGGCGGCCGCCGAGGCGATCCGCCACGAGACCTTCCCGGCCCGCGCCGGAGGGCACTGCGACACCTGCGACTTCGTCGCCATCTGCCCGGTCAAGGGCGCCGGGACGGTGCTGTCATGAGCGAGCCCCGCCTCGACGAGGGCGCCGCGGACGACGTCCCGTCCACCCCCCGGGTGCGGATCGAGGACCCGGCCGACCTGCAGCGGGTGATGGGCACCGACTTCCAGGTCAGCCCGCAGCAGTGGAGCGCGATCTCCGCGCCGCTGGAGCCGGCCGTGGTGGTGGCCGGGGCGGGCTCCGGCAAGACCGCCCTGATGGCGGCCCGGGTGGTCTACCTCGTGGTCACCGGGCAGGTCGCGGCCGACGAGGTGCTCGGTCTCACGTTCACCACGAAGGCGGCCAGCGAGCTCGGTCGCCGGATCCGCGACAGCCTCACCGCCGCCGGGCACGGCCGCGGGGCCGGACCGCTGGACGACGAGGAGGTCCTCGAGCCGACCGTCGCCACCTACAACGCCTACGCCTCCGCACTGCTCACCGAGCACGGCCTGCGGATCGGCCACGAGCCCGACACCCGGGTGATGGCCGACGCCTCCCGCTACCAGCTCGCGGCCCGGGCGATCGCCCGGCACACCGGTCGCGTCGAGCTGCTCAGCGACCATCCCGAGACCGTGGTGGGCTACCTGCTGGGCCTCGAGGGCGCGATGAGCGAGCACCTCGTCGACGACGCGACCGTGCGGGACTTCCAGCGCCGCGAGCGCGCGGCGTTCGAGACCGCCCGGGAGACCGCCCGGGCGAGGAGCGACATCGACAAGGCGCTGCACACGCTGGGCCGCCGCGAGGAGCTGCTCGACCTGGTCCGGACCTACCGCCGGCTCAAGGCGGACCTCGGGCTGATGGACTTCTCCGATCAGATCGCGCTGGCCGCGCGGCTCGCCGACGAGCACCCGGACGTCGGGCGCCTGGAGCGCGCGAAGTTCCGGATCGTGCTGCTCGACGAGTACCAGGACACCTCGGTGGCGCAGGCCCGGATGCTGCGGCGACTCTTCTCGGGCGAGGCCGGACGGGGCCTGGGTCACGCGGTCACGGCGGTCGGTGACCCCAACCAGGCGATCTACGGCTGGCGCGGGGCGTCGGTCTCGAACATCCTCGGCTTCGGCCACGACTTCCCGACCGCCGAGGGCGCCTCGCAGGTCGCGACGTACCCCCTCACGGTGAACCGGCGCTCCGACCGCCGGATCCTCGACGTCGCCAACCGGCTCGCGGCGCCGCTCTACGCGCAGTTCCCGCAGGTCCGCGAGCTCGAGGCCGCCGACGACGCCGGTGACGGCGCGGTGCGCGCGATCGTCCACGAGACGTACGCCGCCGAGCTGACCTGGCTGGCCGACCAGGTCGCGGCGACCCACGCCACCATGACCGAGCCGTCGTGGCGCGAGATCGGCGTGCTCACCCGCGACAACGCCAGCGCTGCCGACGTCTTCGACGCCCTCACCGCGGCGGACATCCCGGTCGAGATCGTGGGCCTCCAGGGGTTGCTGCGCCTGCCCGAGGTGGCCGAGGTGGTCGCCACCCTCACCCTGCTGCACGACCTCACCGCGAACGCCGCCCTGCTGACCCTGCTCACCGGTCCGCGCTGGGCGATCGGGCCCCGCGACCTCGCCCTGCTCGGGCGCCGGGCCCGAGCGCTCGCGGTGGACGCGGACGCCCCCGGGCAGCAGGAGATCGCCGACCAGCTCGCCGCCGCCGTCGACGGTGCCGACCCGACAGAGGTCAGCTCGCTGTGCGACGCGCTCGACGACCCGGGGGAGGCGGGCTACTCGGCGGCGGCCAGGGAGCGGTTCGCGCTGCTCTCCGCCGAGCTGCGGATGCTGCGCACCCACGTCAGCGAGCCGCTGCTCGACCTGGTCCGCAAGATCATCGACACCACCGGCATCGACGTCGAGCTGGCCTCGTCGGTCAGCCCCGCCGCCCGGGCTCGGCGCGACAACCTCGACCTGTTCGTGAAGGCGGTCGCGGAGTTCCGGGCCGTCGACGGGGCCGTGAGCCTCGCGGCGCTGCTGGCCTACCTGACCGCCGAGGACGAGATGGGCACCGGACTCGACATCGCCACCCCCTCCGAGGCCGACTCGGTGAAGCTGCTGACCGTGCACCGCGCCAAGGGGCTGGAGTGGGACGCCGTCTTCTGCGTCGGCGTCTGCGAGGAGAAGTTCCCGACCACCCGCAGCCGCACCCTGTGGCCCAACGGCCCGGCCGTGCTGCCCTCGCCGCTGCGTGGGGACGCCGCCGACCTGCCCCAGCTGCGCGGGCACGAGAAGGCCGACCTCGACGCGCTCCGGGTCGCCTCGCGCACCCACGAGGCGCAGGAGGAGCTGCGGCTCGGCTACGTCGCCTTCACTCGGGCAAGGCACCTGCTCGTGGTCTCCTCCTACGTCTGGAACGAGACCCGCAAGACACCGCTCGGCCCCTCGCCCTACCAGGTGGCGGTCCTCGAGGCGCTGCGCGGTTGGGGCCTCGAGCCCGACCGCTGGGAGGAGAAGCCCGAGAAGGGGACCCCCAACCCGATGCAGCTCGGGATCAGCGCCGCGCCGTGGCCGGTCACCGAGCACACCGCCGAGGCACTGCGCCGCCTCGACGCCGCCGAGGTGGTGCGTGCCGCGATGGCGCAGCATGCGGACGGGGCGTTGGTGGAGCCCGAGATGGACATGGTCGAGGCCGCCGTGGTCGCCGACTGGGACGCCGAGCTGGAGAGGCTGCTCACCGAGGCCCGCCGGGACCGTTCCGGCCTCGTCGAAGTGTCGCTGCCCAGCAGCCTGTCGGCGACCGCGGTGGCCCGGCTGCGCGATGACCCGGACGACTTCGCCCGTGACCTGGCCCGACCGATGCCGCGCCAGCCCTCGCCGGCGGCCCGGTTCGGCACCCGCTTCCACGCCTGGGTCGAGGCCCGCTTCGGCCAGCAGGACCTCTTCGACCCCGAGGAGCTGCCCGGCCAGGGCGACCGCGGCATCGACTCCGAGAGCGACCTGGCCGCCCTGATCGAGACGTTCGAGTCGGGCCCGTTCGCCGAGCGGATGCCGGTGGCGGTGGAGGCGCCGTTCGCCCTCGTCGTTGGCGGCCAGGTGGTGCGAGGGCGCATAGACGCGGTGTACGCCGAACGCGTCGACGGCGAGGACGGCTTCCTGGTGGTCGACTGGAAGACCAACCAGCGGGCCGGCGCCGACGCTCTCCAGCTCGGCCTCTACCGTCAAGCCTGGGCTGACCTGCACGACGTGCCGGTCGAGCGGGTGCGGGCCGCCTTCTACTACGTGCGCACCGGCGAAGTCGTCGAGCCGGCGGACCTCCCCGGCCGCGACGAGATCGAGTCCCTCCTGACCGGCCGACCCCTCGCCGCTGGTTGAGCCGCGACCGGACCCCGCTGGTTGAGCCGCGACCGGAACCCCTCCGCCGCTGGTTGAGGTGCGAGCGCAGCGAGCCTCGAAACCCGGCCCCACCGCTGGTTGAGGTGCGAGCGCAGCGAGCCTCGAAACCCGGTGAGCGGACTGCCCGCGTGCCTACGTGCCCAGGGTCTCGAGGCTCGTCGCTGGCGCTCCTCACACCTCGACCAACGGAAGCCCCCGCTGGTTGAGGTGCGAGCGGAGCGAGCCTCGAAACCCGGTGAGCGGACTACCCGCGTGCCCGCGCCCCGGGGTCTCGAGGTTCGTCGCTGGCGCTCCTCACACCTCGACCAACGGCGAGCCCCCGGTGGTTGAGGTGCGAGCGGAGCGAGCCTCGAAACCCGGCCCCAGCGTTGGTTGAGGTGCGAGCGCAGCGAGCCTCGAAACCCGGCGACGATCACTCGCGTCGGGCCCGTGACCTGATCCACCCCGGCGGCGGGTGGTGTCGTCCGGGTTTCGGGGGTGGGCGGAACTCGGGTGTTCCGTCGTCGGGGTTGAGCCTGACTTGCCAGGGGGTGTGGTGCAGGGTGCGGTGGTGGTGCCCGCAGAGCAGGACCAGGTTGTCCAGGGCGGTGGGGCCCTGGTCGGCCCAGTGGGTGATGTGGTGGGCGTGGCCCATCACCGGGGGCCTCGTGCAGCCCGGGAACGCGCAGTGCTGGTCGCGGCAGACCAGGGCCCGCCACAAAGCGGGGGTCACCAACCGGTGGGTACGACCGACGTCGAGGACCTCGCCGTGGGTGCCGAGGGCGACGGGGATGATGTCGGCGTCACACGCGAGGCGTCGGACGACGGCCGGGGACAGCTCGGTGCCGTCGTCGGTGATCGTCGACCAGTCGAGCTGGCCCTTCAGGGCCTCCAGGCTGGTGGTGACCGTGATCCGGGGCCGGGCGCCGTGGGCGTCGGGCGGCAGATCAGTCGCCAGGGCGTGCTCGCAGGTCGACACCAGGGCGTCCCAGAGCCGGGCCCCGTGGTCCCGGACGTCCCCCGCGTCCGCACAGTCATCCCCGCCCACCCTCCGGGGTCCGGCGGCGGGCAACGGCTTGGTCAGGGGCAGGAGCGCGGCTTTGATCTTGGCGGCGTCCTCGACGGTGCCTCGGCCCTTGAGGCGGATCCCGCCGGCGCCGTCCTCGGTGAGGGCGAGGAACCGGCCCAGGTGCGCGGCCCGTTCCTGGGCGGCGAGGGCCTTCTCGGCCTTGCGTTCGGTGCCTTCGGGGTCGATGACGTGGATGAGGTGGCGGGCGGCCTTGCCCAGATCGGTGGCATGCAGGCGGCCGGCTTCGTCGAGGAGGGTCTTCTCGGCCTGCTCGCGCAGGTCCGGGTTGGTGGGGAGCTCCTCGATGGCGTCACAGATGATCCCGGCCTGCTCGGGGGAGACCAGCCCGTCGCGCAACGCGTCCCGGGTTGCCGAGCGGTCGGTGACGAGGAGCTTCGCGTGCCGCACCGCCCGCCGCCCGGTGCCGTGGTAGGTCCCGGCGAGGTGGGTGAACCAGTCCCCGGTCGAGGACCACGCCAGGTGCTGCTTGGCGATCTTGCGGCCCTCGACCTCGACCAGGACCGGGGCCTGGACCGCGGCCAGGTGGGAGCGCAGTGTCTCCAGGGTCGCGGCGACCTCGACGATCTCGTCCGGCGTCCTCGCCGCCCAGAGCACCTCGTCCAACGAGCGCAGCACCGCGTTCGCCGCCGCGACCACCTCGGCGGGGGTCGTGGGCGAGAACGTGGTGCCTTCCATGACCCCACTCAACCAGGGACCACCGACAGTCACGGCCCGCTGAACGGCCCAGATCCCGCATGGTGAGATGCAATCGAAAATGTGTTCCCCACGTTCACGCGTGGGTCGCGCTCACCCAGCAGCTGGCTCAGGTACGGCGTGATCCTCGAGCCAGCGCACGACGCCGCGGGCCGCGGCGCGGCCGGCCCGGTTGGCGCCGATGGTGCTGGCCGAAGGTCCGTAGCCGACCAGCTGTACCCGCGGGTCGGCCACCGCGGTGGTGTCGCGCACCAGCTGGATGCCTCCGAGCTCCGAGCGCAGGTGCAGAGGTGCGAGGTGGCGGACCGCGGGCCGGAAGCCCGTCGCCCACAGGATGACGTCCACGCGCTCGAAGCCGCCGTCGGGCCAACGCACGCCGTCCGGCTCGACGGCGGCGAACATCGGGCGGCGGCGGTAGGCGCCGCGACGCTCGGCCTCCCGCTCCTGCTCGCGCAGCGACAACCCGGTCACGCCGACCACGCTGGCGGGCGGAAGCCCCCTCCGTACCTGCTCCGCCACCAGGGCTACCGCCTCGCGACCGGCCTCGGGAGTGAAGTCGGTGGTACGCCAGACCGGCTCGCGTCGGGTCACCCACAACGTGTCCGTGAGGGGCGCCAGCTCGCCCAGGAACTGCACCGCGGACGCTCCGCCGCCGACGACGAGCGTGCGCCGCCCCCGGAAGTGCTCGGGCCCGGGGAACGCCGCGGTGTGCAGCTGCTCGCCGCGGAAGCTCCCCCGGCCGGGGTAGTACGGCAGGTGCGGCTGCGTCCAGGTCCCGGTGGCGTTGACGAGGGTGCGGCCGGCCCAGCGGCGTGCACCCGCCTGCACCACGAGGAGGCCGTCGGGCGCCTCGGTGACCCGGTCGACCCGTACGGGGCGTACCACCGGGAGGTCATGGGTGCGCTCGTAGTCGGCGAAGTACGCCGGGACCACGGTGTTCGCCCGACCGGCGGCGCCCTCCGGCGACCCGGCGTCGGGCAGAGCGGCCACCCCGTGCACGTCGTGCATGCTCAGCGAGTCCCACCGGTGCTGCCAGGCACCACCCGGGGTGGGTTCGGCGTCGAGGACGACGTGCGGGACGCCGAGCCGGTTCAGGTGGTACGACGCGGACAGCCCGGCCTGACCGGCCCCGATGACGATCGCGTCGTACGTCTCCACGCCGGTGCAACACCACAGGGCCGCCCGGTATTGCCGATCAGCTCCGCAGGGCCGTCCGGGCTAGCCTCGGCGCGTGACCCTTCCGCACCTGCGCCTCGCCGCCAACCCGCACGACCGCACCGGCGTCCGCCGCACCGACGAGCAGTGGCTCGACGAGCGGTGGGCCGACCCGAGCTCGCGGGTCCTGGTCGTCTCCGGCACGTTCGTGCGCCCCCTCGACGGGCGGATCGATTGGGTCTCCCCGACCGACGCGCCCGAGGGGCTGCGGGTGCTGCTGGGCGATCGGGACGGGCGCACCCACTTCGCGGTCGTCACCGGCCCCGAGCGGGCGGCGGGGGACGAGGGCGCATGGTTCGGGCTGCGCGGCGTGCTGCCGCACCTCGCGGGCGTGGGCTCCGAGGAGGCGCCGCTGGTGCTGCACGCGATCGGGCTCGCCGAGTGGCTGTTCACCACGCGGTTCTGCCCGCGCTGCGGCCACCACCTCCGCCCGATCGCCGCGGGCCACGAGCTCCAGTGCGAGGGCTGCGGCCGGCGCCAGTTCCCGCGCACCGACCCGGCCGTGATCATGCTCGTCACCTCCGGCGAGCCCGGCTCCGACGAGGAGCTCTGCCTGCTGGGCCGCCAGGCGGTGTGGCCCGAGGGCCGCTTCTCCACGCTGGCCGGCTTCTGCGAGCCCGGCGAGACGCTCGAGGACGCCGTACGCCGCGAGGTCGCCGAGGAGGTCGGGGTCCGGATCGGTGAGGTCGCCTACTTCGGCAACCAGCCCTGGCCGCTGCCGGCCAGCCTGATGCTGGGCTTCACCGCCCGCGCCGAGACCACCGAGATCCGCGTCGACGAGGACGAGATCGAGGAGGCGCGCTGGCTCACCCGCGCGCAGATGCGCGAGCAGGCCGAGGCCGGGACGCTGGTGCTGCCCGGCGGGATCTCGATCTCGCGCTCGCTGGTCGAGCACTGGTACGGCGCGGAACTGCCCGGCAGCTGGTAGCTGTCGGGCAGTCGGTCTCGAGGCTCGGTCGCGGGGCGACCTCGCACCTCGACCAACGGTCGGGCAGTCGGTCTCGAGGCTCGGCCGGCGGCGTGGCTCAGGCCAGGGAGGCCAGCTTCTCCTTGACCTGGATCAGGGACGGGTTCGAGTGCGCGCTGCCGTCGCTGTAGATCAGCGTCGGGACGGTCTGGTTGCCGTTGTTGGCGCTCTCGACGATCTTCGCGGCGTCCGGGTCCTGCTCGATGTCGACGATCGTGAAAGGAATGCCCTCGCGGTCGAGCTGACTCTTGAGGCGGTGGCAGTAGCCACACCAGGGGGTGGAGTACATCGTGAAGGAACCGCTCATTCGGACTGTCGCCTCCGGCGTCTAGGGTTTCGGGCAGTACCCGCTCCAACCAGTCCCGCACAGGAGTTGTTCCCGCATGGCCAGTCCCGACGACCTCCTCGAGGCGCTCGACCCGGAGCAGCGCCGGGTCGCGGAGGCGCTGCGGGGGCCGGTGCGCGTGCTGGCCGGCGCCGGCACCGGCAAGACACGGGCTATCACCCACCGGATCGCCTACGGGGTCCACACCGGCGTCTACGCCCCGACCGAGGTGCTCGCGGTCACCTTCACCACCCGGGCGGCCGGCGAGATGCGCGGGCGGCTGCGCGCGCTCGGGGCCTCCGGGGTGCAGGCACGCACCTTCCACTCCGCGGCGCTGCGCCAGCTGCGCTACTTCTGGCCGCACGTGCACGGCACCGAGCTGCCGACCCTGATCGACTCCAAGATCGGGTTGCTCGCCACGGCGGCCCGTCGACAGCGGATCGGCGCCGACCAGGCCCTGCTGCGCGACCTCGCCTCCGAGATCGAGTGGGCCAAGGTCAGCAACGTCCACCCCGACGACTACCTGCGCGTCGCCGCGGCCCGAGGCCGTTCGGTCACCGGGCAGGACCACGACACGGTCGCGCGGGTCTTCAGCAGCTACGAGGAGGTCAAGCGCGGCCAGGGGCGGATGGACATGGAGGACGTCCTGCTCCTGACCGCCGGCATGCTCGCCGAGGACGAGCGGGTCGCGGCGCAGGTCCGGCGGCAGTACAAGTGGTTCGTCGTCGACGAGTTCCAGGACGTCTCACCGATCCAGTCCGCGCTGCTCGAGCTGTGGCTCGGTGGGCGTGACGAGCTCTGCGTCGTCGGGGACCCGGCCCAGACGATCTACTCCTTCGCCGGCGCCGACGCCGCCTACCTGCGCGACTTCCCGGCCAAGTACGCGCACACCACCTCGATCGAGCTGGTGCGCAACTACCGCTCCAGCCCCGAGGTCGTCACGGCCGCCAACCGGCTCCTGGAAGGCTCCGCCAGCCGGGGCGTCGAGCTGCGCGCCCAGCGCCCCTCCGGGCCCGCGGTCACGTTCACGCCGCGCCCCGACGAGGTCGCGGAGGCCGAGGCGGTCGCCGCGAAGATCCTCGCCCTGCGCAGCGCGGGCCGCAGCCTCGGCGAGGTCGCGGTCCTCTTCCGCATCAACGCCCAGTCCGAGGCCTACGAGGACGCCCTCGCCGCGCGGGCGATCCCCTACGTCATCCGCGGCGCCGCCCGCTTCTTCGACCGCCCCGAGGTCCGCGAGGCGGTCACCCGGCTGCGCGGGGCGGCCAGGTCGGGGGAGGGCGACGAGTTCCTCGAGACCGTCCACGGGACGCTCTCCGGCATGGGCTGGACCAGCCAGGCGCCGACCGCCCGGGGCCAGACCCGGGACCGCTGGGAGTCGTGGCAGGCGCTGGTCGACCAGGCCGTCGAGTTCGCCAAGACGCCGGGCTCCACGCTCGGTGACTTCGTCGACGACCTCGACCGACGCGCCTCCGAGCAGCATGCGCCGGTTGCGGACGGGGTCACGCTGGCGACCTTCCATGCGGCGAAGGGCCTCGAGTGGGACTCCGTCTTCCTCTGCGGGCTCCAGGACGGCACCCTGCCCATCACCTACGCCGACACCCCGGCCGCGGTGGAGGAGGAGCGTCGACTCCTCTACGTCGGCATGACCCGGGCCCGCGTCGACCTCTCGCTGTCGTGGTCGCTGGCCCGCAACCCCGGTGGCCGCGCCTCACGCAAGCCGTCACGCTTCCTCGACCGGCTGCTGCCCGACGAGCAGCGCGTCGAGGCCGCCGCGAGCCGCAACCGCAGGGTCGCCAACTGCCGCGAGTGCGGGCGACCGCTGATGACCGGCCCCGAGAAGAAGCGAGGCCGCTGCACCGACTGCCCGGCCTCCTACGACGAGGAGCTGTTCGAGCGCCTGCGGGAGTGGCGCAAGGAGCGGGCCGGGGACGAGAGCGTGCCGGCGTTCGTGGTGTTCACCGACGCGACGCTGCAACTCATCGCCGAGCACAAGCCAGCCACCGCGCAGGCCCTGCTGAAGATCAGCGGCATCGGTCGCTCGAAGGTGGAGAAGTACGGCGAGGACGTCCTCGCGCTCGTCAACTGACGGGTTCCCAGCCCAAGCGGAAGATACTCATTAAATGGTTTGCCCATGACACGCGAGTAGCGATAGTTTCCCTTTCACGACACCCGCGCACCGCGGCCCTGGCACGGCCGGTGCCCGACGAATTCCCCGGATGAGAGCAAGGAGGTGGACCAGATGATGACCCTCACGAACCCGATGACGGCTCAGATCCCGTCCGCCTTCGGCATGCCCGTCGTCGGCTGCGCCCGCACCACGGCCGCCCGGATCGTCGTCTCGCGCGTCGAGGCGACGATCGTGGATGACCGCAAGGGCGGCTTCGCCAGCGATCTCGGCCTGATCCCGGACAGCTTCTGGGGGACCACCGCCTGGAGACCACCGATCTGTTGACAGCACCTCGACATCGGCGCCTCCAGGCCGCGGAACCCTTCCAGGGATCCGCGGCCTTTCTGTTTCTCCCGCCAGCGCACCACTCGCACCGACCGGTCAACGAGAAGGAGGTGAACACATGACCAGCAGCGTTCTCACCCGTACCGAGGAGAGCGACCAGCCGTCGTTGGGCCGGCTGCACGACCGGGCCGGCCGGGTCGAGCAGGACTCGTTGCCCTGCCGGGTCAACAACCCCGAGCTGTGGTTCGGCGAGACCCCCGCCGACGTCGAGTTCGCCAAGGCACTCTGCCAGGCGTGCCCCGTGCGCGCGATGTGCCTCGACGGGGCTCTCGACCGACGGGAACCCTGGGGCGTCTGGGGTGGCCAGCTCTTCCTCCAGGGCGTCGTGGTCCCGCGCAAGCGCCCCCGGGGCCGGCCCCGCAAGAACGAGGCCGTCGCCTGAGCGACGTCCACCCCGCAGCACTGCACCACCCAACTGCAGCACCCGACCAGACCGAGCAGGAGCACCCGATGGACCTCAGGAACGAAGACCTGGCCCGCGCCCAGATGGCCGCGCGCCTGGGAGAGGCGCAGCAGCTCCGGCGCGGGCGTCAGCTGACCCGCGACCGTCGTCTGCACCGCAAGGCCGAGAGAGCCGCGCAGCAGGCCCGGCTCAGCATCGCCCGCTCCCTGTGAGCGCCCGACCCAGGAACGAGAAGCACGTGACGACCAGCACCTCGCACGCCCCGACCGGCACCACGACCGGCACCACGACCGGCACCACGACCGGCACCGCCACCGGGACCACCGGCACCGAGAAGAACGGAAGCACCGAGATGAGTCTGATGAACGAAGACCTGGCCCGCGCGCACATGTCCGCGCGCCTGGGAGAGGCGCAGCAGCTGCGACAGGGTCACCAAGTGGCCCGCGCCCGCCGACTGAGCCGCAAGGCCGAGGAGGCCGCGCAGCAGGCCCGCCTCGCCCTCGCCCGGGCGCTGTGACCCGTGGGCCGCAGAGCAGGGACGCCCGAGCCGGGCACGACGCCCCGACGCCGTGCCCGGTTCGTGCTGTCCCGGACCGTCGCCGTCCCGACTCTCGCCGGCCCGGCACGCCGGGAGCGGCGGGGTTAACCTGCACGGGTGAGCACCCTGACCTGCGACTTCTGCGGACGCCGGGCCCCTGAGTCGGAGGCGGGGCTGACCTGGACCGTCTCGGTCGAGAACGGTCGTCGTCTTCGCTACTGCGCCGACTGCTCACGGGCGCACGTGCGGTCGATGGAGGGGCGCCTCGACAGCGAGTACTTCTGAGGTCCGCCGACGGAGGCTCAGCCGGTCGAGGGCAGGGCGTCCCAGGCGCAGCCGCAGTGCGGGTGCCGCGGCCAGGAGCGCCTCCTGGGGACGGGGTCGCCGGTCCACGTGAGGGTGGCCGACCAGGTGGTCGGCCGGTCTCCGTCGACGAAGGCGACCAGCTCCGTGACAGCCCAGGCCAGCGCGGCCGAGACCTGCGCGAGGTCGTCGGGCCCACGGTCGGTGTCGGCCCGGGCGCACTGCTCGAGCACCGTCGCCCGGCGTGGGTCCCGCTCGCCGCGGTGCGCGTCGAGACAGCGCAGGCAGGCGGTGACCCCGGGCACCACGAACGGTCCGAGCGTGGTGCCGAAGGCCCCGCCGCTCAGCAGCAGGTACGGCAGTCCGGCGCGCACGAGGGGGTCCACCCGCGAGCGCGAGGGCTCGCCCGCGGAGACGATCAGGGCCGCAGTCGTCTCCCGACCGGTATCCGTGGCACCGACGGCGGGGACGGTCACGACGCCGGCCGCGCGCAGCAGCCGAGCCGTGGTCGGCGCCAGGCTCCCCGGGAGGTCCAGCGCGACGGTGGCCCCGGAGCGCGCCTCGAGCCGGACGGCGGCGCCGTTCCCGTGCCGGGCGAAGCAGGCGAGCACCGCGGCGCGCTCACCGCCCGCGGACGCCACCCGCTCCAGGGCCGCGTCGAGCAGGTCCGCCTCGACGAGCAGCTCCAGGTCGAGCAGCCGGACCAGCAGCCGGTGGCCGGCGGGCGTGACGGGTGCGGTGCGCCGGGCCGCGCGCAGGTCGGCGAGCACCCGGCGCACGTCGGGGTCGTCCTCGACGACCAGCCGGTACGGCGCATCGAGGCCGACCTGGAGGTGGCCGTCGTCGCGCCGGACGACGTGCAGGCCGGGACGCAGGACGTGGCGGGGCTCCATCCCGGCACCCTAGGCACGCGGACGCACCGACGCCGGGCGCTCTCCACAGGCACCTCGACCGGGGCCCCGACGCCCGTGGCGGACCCGGGGAGATGCCGACGGCGGCGCGGCCCGGTCGAGACCGGGCGACGCCGCCGTGACAGCTGCTCGTGGGGGCTGCTACGCCTTGCCGAGGATGCGGTTGAGGTTGGTGCTGCAGACGGGGCACACGGCCTTGGCCATGCGGGTGCCCTTGTCGTTCACCCTCACCTCGCCCTCGGCCTCGCGCTTCTCCTTGCACTTCACGCAGTAGAACTCGCCGCTCCAGGTCTCCGCCATGACGGCCTCCTTGCCTATGAATTACGTGGTCGTCGCGACGGGGAACCAGGGGGATGCCCGTCGGTCAGCCCAGCAGCGGGTGCCGCCGGACCGCTTCGACCCTACGACACACCCGCGCGGGCGCGCATCAGGCGCACCGCCGGGGTGGACCGGGTCACGACGCGCGGTGACCAGCCTGCGTAGGTTGTCGGACATGCCCACCCCCATCACAGACCCCACCCCAGACTCCTCCCCGGACCCCACGACCGGCGCCCGGCACCTGCGCCTCGAGCGCCCCTCCGAGGGGGTCGCGCTGCTGGTGCTGGACAACCCCGAGCAGCGCAACGCGATGTCCGACGAGATGACCGCCGCCTGGGTCGAGGCCGTCGACGAGCTCGCCGCCGACCGGTCGCTGCGCGCGGTCGTCGTGACCGGTGAGGGCTCCGCCTTCTCCTCGGGCGGCAACGTGTCGTGGCTCGCCAGCGAGCCGGACGCGAGCGTGGACGACCTGCGCGAGCGGATGATGCCCTTCTACCGGGACTGGCTCTCGATCCGCCGGCTCGAGGTCCCGACGATCGCCGCCATCAACGGCCCCGCGATCGGCGCCGGCCTGTGCCTGGCCCTGGCCTGCGACCTGCGCTACGCCGCCACCGGAGCCCGGATGGGCGTGCCGTTCCTCAAGCTCGGGATCCACCCGGGCATGGCCGGCACCTACCTGCTGCCCGACGTGGTGGGCCCGGCCCACGCCCGCGACCTCTTCCTCACCGGGCGCCTGGTGGACGCCGACGAGGCACTGCGCCTCGGCCTGGTCTCGGGGGTGATCGACCGCGAGTCGTTCCGCGACGAGGTGCTGGAGACGGCCGCCGGCATCGCCGCGACCGCGCCCATCGCCAGCCGGCTGACGAAGCTGGCCCTGCAGGGCAACGGCCACGCCGACATCGAGAGCGCCCTGCAGTGGGAGGCGCTGGCGCAGCCGGTCACCCTGGCCACGGCCGACCTGCAGGAGGGCATCCGGGCCGTGCAGGAGAAGCGTCCGGCCCGGTTCACGGGGGAGTAGCGCCTGCTCGACCGGCTTGGACAGCTGTGGACAGGCCTGTGGACAACTGGCCGAACCGGTGGACAACCGACGCAGACCTCGGGACGAACCTGTGCACGACACGCCCGGGTCGAGCGTCGTACGCTGCCCTGAACAGCTCGGAGGCCGGGATCGGGCCTGTGGAGGAGAGACGGGGAGGCGTGCACGTGTCGCAACGTGAGGCGTACGACGAGGGGCCGGTCGCGGCGCTTCGCCGGATCGCGTTCCTGCTGGAGCGGGGTCGCGAGGACACCTACAAGGTCAAGGCGTTCCGCGGGGCGGCCGCGGCGATCCTGTCTCTGGACGAGGACGACGTCGCGGCGGCGGTCGACGACGGCAGCCTCAGCGACCTGCCCGGCGTCGGGGCGAGCACGGCGCGGGTGATCGCCGACGCCGTGAACGGGCTCCTGCCCGAGCGGCTCGCGGACCTCGAGCGGGAGCACGGGGGAGCCCTGACCACCGGCGGGCACGACCTGCGCGCGGCCCTGCGCGGGGACCTGCACTCCCACTCGGACTGGTCCGACGGTGGTTCGCCGATCGAGGAGATGGCGTTCACCGCCATCGAGCTCGGCCACGACTACCTGGTGCTGAGCGACCACTCACCCCGGCTCACCGTCGCCCACGGGCTGAGCGCCGAGCGGCTCACCCGCCAGCTGGACGTGGTCGCGGCGGTGAACCAGCACCTCGCCGGGGCCGGGTTCACGCTGCTGACGGGGATCGAGGTCGACATCCTCGACGACGGCGGGCTGGACCAGGACGACGAGCTGCTGGGCCGGCTCGACGTCCGGGTCGCGAGCGTGCACTCCAAGCTGAAGATGGAGTCCGCCGCGATGACCCGTCGGATGGTCGCGGCCGTGCGGAACCCACGCACCAACGTGCTGGGCCACTGCACCGGCCGGCTGGTGACCGGCGGACGCGGCACCCGGCCCGCCTCGCAGTTCGACGCCAGGGCCGTCTTCGAGGCCTGCGCCGAGCACGACGTGGCGGTCGAGATCAACTCCCGCCCCGAGCGCCGGGACCCGCCCACCGCGCTGCTCGAGCTCGCCCGGGACGCCGGCTGCCTCTTCTCGATCGACAGCGACGCGCACGCACCGGGGCAGCTGGACTTCCTCGTCTACGGCTGCGAGCGGGCCGAGCAGGCGGGCATCGAGGCCGACCGGATCGTCAACACGTGGCCGCAGGAGCGCCTGCTGGCCTGGGCGAACGGCTAGTTTGCTGTCATGTCAGCCGATCCCGAGGTGGAGGTACGCCGGTCCAAGCGGCGGCGTCGTACCGTCTCGGCCTACCGCGACGGCAACCGGATCATCGTGATGATCCCGGCCTCGCTGACCCCCCAGGAGGAGTCGGAGTGGGTTGCGAAGATGGTGCAGCGCCTGGCGAGGTCCGAGGCGCGTCGTACGCCGTCCGACGACGCCCTGCTGGCCCGGGCCAAGGGGCTCAACGACCGCTACCTCGGCGGGCTGGCCACGCCCGACAGCGTGCGCTGGGTCGAGAACCAGCAGTCCCGCTGGGGCTCCTGCACGCCGGGTGACCGCACGATCCGGCTCTCGGTGCGCCTGCAGGGCATGCCGGCCTGGGTGATCGACTACGTGCTGGTCCACGAGCTGGCCCACCTGCTCGAGCCCGGCCACGACGCGGCGTTCTGGGCCTGGGTCGCCCGCTACCCGCAGGCCGAGCGGGCCCGGGGCTACCTCTCGGGCTGGTCGGCCGCTGCCCGGCTGCCGCTGCCGCCCGGCTTCGAGGGCGACTGACGCTACCGGCTGACGGGCGGCTCAGGCGAGGCGCTGCCGGGCGACTGCGATCAGCTCGTGCATCTCGGCCTCGAGCTCGGGCAGGTCGTCCACCGGCCACCAGCGCACGTCGAGCGACTCCTCGCTGGTGGCGTGCCCCACCTGCGAGCGGGCCCGGGCGACGAACCTGACGTCGAGGTGGTGCACCTCGCCGCGCGGGTCGCAGAAGCCGACCACGTGCTCGTCGAGGTGGGCCGGGACGGGGTCGAAGCGCAGGTCGGTGAGCCCGGACTCCTCGACCGCCTCGCGCAGCGCCGCACCGGCGAGCGTCTCGTCCCCGGGCTCGCAGTGGCCGCCGAAGGCGAACCAGCGTCGGGCCTTGCGGTGCAGGTTGAGCAGCACCCGGTCGCCGGTCTCGTCGAGGACCAGCGTCCCGGCCGTGAGGTGGTCGGGGAAGCAGTCGCGCAGCAGCCCGTCGGGCTGGGCGAGGAGATGGTCGACGAAGCGGGCGCGCAGGGCCTCCTGCTGCGCGGTGGGCGCGGCCCAGGAGGCCAGCGCACCCACCGCGTCGGCGTGCAGGCTCACTCCGGCTTCGGGCCGTCCGGGCCGGGGGCGTTGCTGTCCGGGTCGTCCGTCGCCGGGTCGTCCGTCGCCGGGCCGTCCGACGCAGGTGGGCCGTCCGATGCGGGTGGGCCGTCCAGCAGCTCGCGCAGCGCGCTGTCGAAGTCGTCCTCGCTCATCGAGTCGGGCGCCGCGGCGTCCTCGCGGAAGCCCAGCGGGTCGTCCAGGTCGGCGGCGCTGGGCAGCAGGTCGGGGTGCATCCACACGCCGTCGCGGGCCTCCGCGCCCTGACGGGTGCGCAGCGATCCCCACAGGGTGGAGGCGTCGCGCAGCCGGCGCGGGCGCAGCTCGAGACCGACGAGCGTGGCGAAGGTCTGCTCGGCCGGTCCGCCGGCGGCGCGGCGGCGGCGCACGGCCTCCTGCATCTTCGCGGCGGCGGGCATGCGTGTCGCGGTGGCCTGGCCGACGACCTCGTCGACCCATCCCTCGACCAGGGCGAGCGTGATCTCGAGCCGCTGCAGCGCGGACTCCTGCGCCGGCGACTTCGGCACGTCGAAGAGCCCACCGTCGAGCAGGCCCTGCATCGACTCGGGGTTCATCGGGTCGATGCCGCGCATCTGCTCCTCCACGCGGGACTGGATGCTCTCGGCGTTGATCTCGATGCCGCGGGCGTAGTCCCGGACGCTGCCGATGAGGTGCTCGCGCAGCCACGGCACGTGCGCGAAGAGGCGCTGGTGGGCGGCCTCGCGCAGGGCGAGGTAGAGCAGGACGTCGTCCTCGGTGACGTCGAGGCCCTCGGCGAACGTCGTGACGTTGGCCGGCACGAGAGCCGCCTGGCCGGTCGCGGCGAGGGGCAGCCCGACGTCAGAGACGCTGAGCACCTCCGCGGCCAGCGCACCGAGCCCGGTGCCGACCTGCTGGGCCAGCATCGCGCCGATGGCCTTGCCGAGGATCCCCATCATCGGCCCGGACATCGCCCGCGCCTCCTCCGGGATCACGGCGCCCATGGCGGCCACCGAGCCGTCGGCGATGGGCTCGACCAGCACCTTCCAGACCTCGGCGGTGCCGACGATCCACTCGGCCCGGCTCCACGCCACCGCGGAGGAGACGCCGGAGGGGAACGTGGTGGTCTCGTCCAGCCAGTGGTCGGCGAGACGGACGGCGTCCGCCACCGCGTCGCGCTGGCGCTGGGTGATCGACGGGTCGCTCGACTGGGCGACCGTCTTGCGGGCCAGGTCGAGGGCGAAGTCCCAGTTGAGAGCGCCCTCGTAGGGCTGCATCAGGGACTGGATCTGGCTGAAGATCGCGCCGAGGTCCGGCATCCCGGGCATCCCTCCCGGCCCGCCGGCGCCGCCCTGCCCGGAGCCGGGAGCACCCGCGCCGAACCCGAAGCCGAAGCCCCCGCCGCCGGGGCCGGCCCCCGAGCCGCCACCGAAGAACTGCTCGAAAGGGGTGCCCTTGAAGGGGTTCTGGTTGCCCTCGTCCGGCTCGTCGGGGGTGTTCTCGCCGTGGTCACTCATGCCCTCCACGGTACGCGGAGTCGGCAACCCCACGCAGGGCCGGTTCGGGGACTGGCTAGGGTCGTGGACGTGAGCCATCCCGCACTGCGCCTCGTCGACCTGCGCGAGACCCCGCTGGACGTCGCCGAGGTCGTCGCCGCCCTCGACGACGACGCGTCCGGGGGCCTGACGCTCTTCGTGGGCCGGGTGCGCGACCACGACGGCGGCAAGGGTGTCGAGGGCCTCGACTACTCCGCCCACCCGAGCGCGCTGGGTAAGCTCACCGAGGTGTGCGCCAGGATCGCCGACGGGTACGACGTGCAGGGGGTGGCCGCCGTGCACCGCACCGGCACGCTGGCCATCGGCGACATCGCCGTCATCGTGGCCACCACTGCCGCCCACCGGGGCGAGGCGTTCACCGCGTCCCGGGCGCTCATCGACACCCTCAAGTCCGAGGTGCCGATCTGGAAGCACCAGCGCTTCGGCGACGGCAGCGACGAGTGGGTCGGCTCTCCCTAGCAGCCCGCCTGCCGGCCCACTGGCCAGCACCGGCCGGTGGCCCGCCCCAGGCACCGGCCCGACTGCTCCCGCGTGGCGCCGGTGCACCGGGTGCCCGGGTGCCTACCCTTGGCGGGTGGAGATCCTGTTCTGGCTGCTGCCGCCCCTCGTCATCACCGTCGTGGCGATGGGGTGGGTGGGATGGTTGGGCCGTGAGGGCCGCGGCGAGGTCGACCGCGACGTCGCCGTCCGCCGGCTGGCCGAGGCTCTGCAGCGCGAGGACCGGATCGAGAGGTCCGCGCGCTACGCCGCCCGCACGCCGGCCCGCGACCGCAGCACGGGCATCGCCGTGCGGCCCTCCCGGGCGGCCCGTCCGGCCGGCACCGAGCCGCGCAGCCGCCGTTCCGCCTGAGCCGTCGCGGGCCCTGTTGCGGCCGGATGAGAGGCTTGGCCCATGACGCAGCGCACCCTTGCCGGGCTGATGGCGGTGCCACTGCTGATCGCGCTGTGGATCGCCGCCGTCGCCGTTCCGCTGCCCTACGTGACCTACGAGCCCGGCCTCACCGTGGATGTCCTCGCGGAGACCAAGGGCAAGGAGATCATCCAGGTGGAGGGTGAGCGGACCTACCGCGACGACGGCCAGCTGCGGATGACCACCGTCTACGTCACCCAGCCCGACGCCCGGGTCAACCTGTTCGAGCTCATGCAGGACTGGCTGAGCCCCGAGGCATCGGTCTACCCCTACGACGCGGTCTACCGCCCCGACGAGACCACCGAGCAGAACCGGCAGCAGGGCGCCGTCGACATGGTCACCTCGCAGGACGCCGCGATCGCGACCGCGCTCCGCGAGCTCGGCTACGACGTCCGGCCCGGCCTCGAGGTCCTCTCGGTGAAGAAGGGCTCGCCCGCCGACGGCACGCTCGAGGTCCGCGACCTGTTCCTGGAGGTGGACGGCACGCCGGTCACCTCCGACCAGCAGATCGTCCGGGCGATCGCGGACGCCGCTCCGGGCGAGTCCGTCTCGTTCGTCGTGCGGCGCGCGGGCCAGCGGACGGACGTCGAGCTGACGCCGCGCCGCATCGGCGGCAAGCCGATGATCGGGATCCAGTACGGCACCGGCTACGAGTTCCCCTTCGACGTCTCGGTCAACATCGACGACAGCATCGGCGGCCCCAGCGCGGGCCTGATGTTCTCGCTGGGGATCTACGACACGCTGACCGAGGGCTCCCTGACCGGCGGGGCGACCGTGGCGGGCACCGGCACCATCGACGCCGACGGCCGGGTCGGGCCGATCGGCGGCATTCAGCAGAAGATCGTCGGCGCCCGCGACGCCGGCGCCAGCCTTTTCCTGGTCCCACCCGGCAACTGCGCCGACGCGCAGGGCGCGCCGAACGGCGACATGCGCCTGGTCAGGGCCACCACCATGCACTCCGCGCGGGAGTCGATCCAGGCCTGGGTCGAGGACCACGACGCGAAGCTGCCTACCTGTGAAGGGGACTCGTGAGCGAGTCAGATGCCGAGTTCTACCCCGAGCTGACGCCCGATCCGGACCTGGACGTGGACCCCGCACTGGCCGCGGCGGTGCTCGAGATCGAGTCGCACATCGCCGAGGGCGGCTGGGACCAGCCGGCCCGGCTCTACGCGCTGGTCGAGACCGCGCAGCTGGTGGCGCGCGAGCCCGCCCTGGCCGCCGCCATGGGCCTGGACGCCTCCTCCGCCCAGGGGTCGCTGACCCCGGTCGAGCAGGACCAGCTCTCGCCGGACCGTCCCCTGGAGACGGTGCTGGAGTCGATCGTGTGGCCGGCCGACGTGGCCGGCTGCGCCGCGGTGGTGGAGAGGCTGGTGCTCCCACCGGACGTCGACGACCAGATCCCCGAAGAACCGTCCGCGGCCGAGCAGTTCGCCCGCGACCACCCCGATCGGCAGGAGGTGCGGATCGTCGCCGGCGTCACCCGCACCGGATCCACGTACTGCGCGCTGCGTCTGCGCGCCCACGACGACGACCACTCCGTGGTCGGCGGCGGTGACCTGGTACCCCAGCTGCTCGCGCTGCTCGGTGCCACCTTGGAGGATGAATCAGCATGAGCGAGCTGTTCGACGACGACCCACGCGACACCCCGCCGCCCCCGCAGAGCCCCCCGCGGCGCTCGCGGGCGCTGCTGGTCACGGCCGTGGTGCTGGTGTTCATGTTCTTCGGGCTGAGCACCTTCGCCAGCCTCTACACCGACCGGCTCTGGTACAAGACCGGCGGGTTCTCCGAGGTGTTCGGCACCCTGTTCTGGACCCGCACCGGGCTGTTCCTGGTCTTCGGCTCCGTGATGGCGCTGGTGGTCGCCGGCAACATGCTGCTGGCCTACCGGCTGCGCCCGATGTTCCGCCCGAACTCGCCGGAGCAGAACGGCCTGGATCGCTACCGCGAGGCGGTGACCCCGATCCGCACCGCGCTGCTGGTCGGCGTCTCCGTCGTGATCGGTCTCTTCGGGGGCAGCTCGGCGGTGGGCCAGTGGCGGCCCTACCTGCTGTGGCGCAACGGTGGCTCCTTCGACTCGACCGACGCGTACTTCAAGAAGGACATCGGCTTCTACGTCTTCGACCTGCCGTGGCTGCACTTCGTCGTCGACTTCGTGATGGCGGTGACCGTGGTCGCGCTGCTGGCCGCGGGTCTCGTGCACTACCTGTACGGCGGGGTGCGCCTGCAGGCGAGCCGTGACCGGCTCTCGGGGGCGGCCCAGGCCCAGCTCTCGGTGCTCCTCGGGGTCTTCGTGCTGGCCAAGGCCGGTGACTACTGGCTGGACCGCTACGACCTGGTCAACCAGGGCGGGCAGCTGATCACCGGGATGACCTACGCCGACGAGAACGCCGTGCTGCCGGCGAAGAACATCCTGATGGGGATCGCGGTCATCTGCGCGATCCTCTTCTTCCTCAACGTCTGGCGGCGCACCTGGCTGCTGCCGTCGGTGGGCCTGGCCCTGCTCGTGCTGTCCGCGGTGCTGCTCGGCCTGATCTGGCCGGGCGTCGTCCAGCAGTTCCAGGTCAAGCCCTCCGAGGCGGACAAGGAGGAGCCGTACATCGCAGCCAACATCGATGCGACGCGCAAGGCCTACGACGTCTCCGACGTCGTGCCCGAGGGGTACACCAGCGCCTCCACGGCGAGCGCGAGCAAGCTCCCGGTGCTGGACCGGCAGACCTCCTCGACGCCGCTGGTCGACCCGCAGCTGGTGCGCCAGACCTTCGAGCAGCAGCAGCAGGCACGGGCGTACTACTCGGTGGCCCCGGTCCTCGACGTCGACCGCTACACGATCGACGGGGTCGACCGGGCCCTCGTGCTCGGCGTCCGCGAGCTCGACCAGAGCGGCATCAACTCGGCCGACCAGAACTGGTCGAACCTGCATACGGTCTACACCCACGGCAACGGCGTCATCGCGGCGTTCGCCAACCAGCGCCCGGAGGACGACTCCCGCGAGGGCACCAGCATCCAGTGGGCGGAGGGCCAGCCGACGCAGGACGACCCCGAGGTGCAGAACTCCCTGGGCGACTACGAGAGCCGGATCTACTTCGGCGAGCAGAGCCCGGACTACTCCATCGTCGGGCGCGAGCCCGGCAGCGGCGACGTCGAGCTGGACCTCGGCAGCACCGACAACACCGACGGCGGCGAGGACAAGACCACGACGTACGACGGGTCGTCCGGGGTGCCGGTCGGCGGACTGCTCAACAAGCTGATGTACGCGGTGAAGTTCGGCGAGCCGAACTTCCTGCTCTCCGGTCGCGTCAACTCCGAGAGCAGCGTGCTCTACAACCGTCGCCCGAGCGAACGGGTCCAGAAGGTGGCCCCGTGGCTGACCATGGACAGCGACCCCTACCCGGCGGTCGTGGACGGCCGGATCCTGTGGATCGTGGACGGGTACACGACCACCGACCAGTACCCGCTCTCGGAGCGGGAGTCGTTCAAGACGATGACCGACGACTCGTTGCAGACCACGAGCACCGGTCTGCGGACGCTGCCCACCGACGAGATCAACTACATGCGCAACGCGGTGAAGGCGACGGTGGACGCCTACGACGGCACCGTGACCCTCTACGCCTGGGACGAGAGCGACCCGATCCTCGCGGCCTGGCGCAACGTCTTTCCGGACTCGGTGACCGACAAGGCGGACATCCCGACCTCGCTGCTCGACCACCTGCGCTATCCCGAGGACCTCTTCAAGGTGCAGCGCTACCAGTACGCCCGCTACCACGTCACCGACGCTGGTGACTTCTACCAGGGCAACAACCGCTGGCAGGTTCCCGAGGACCCGAACAGCCAGACCGAGGGCAGCCTGCAGCCGCCGTACCGGCTCTTCGTGCAGGAGCCGTCGGAGTCCGGTGACGGCCAGTCGGTCGGCAAGTTCTCGCTGACCTCGGTCTTCACGCCGTACAACAAGGCGACGCTGTCGGCCTTCGTCTCGGTCGACTCCGACGCGACCGACACCGAGACCTACGGCCGGATGCAGGTGCTGCAGCTGCCCGACCAGCGGACCCCCGGGCCCAGCCTGATCGCCAACGAGTTCGCGCAGAACAACGACGTGCGAGCCCAGCTGCTGCCCTACCAGTCCGGCAACGCGCCGCCGATCTTCGGCAACCTGCTCACGCTGCCGGTCAGCGACGGCCTGATCTACGTCGAGCCGGTGTACGCGGTGCGCGCGGGCTCCACGTCGGGCTACCCGATCCTGCAGTTCGTGCTCGTCTCCTACGGCGGCGACGTGGGCATCGGGCGGACCCTGGGCGGCGCGCTGCGCGACGTCCTCGGCGTCTCCGGCACGACGCCGCTGCCGCAGGACAACGGGTCGGGCAACGGGGGCGGCAACGGCGGCGACCAGCCGACCGGCAGCCTCAACACCCAGATCCGGACGGCGCTGAACAACGCGGACTCCGCCTTCGCCCGGGCCGACAAGGCCTTGGCCAAGAAGGACCTCGCGGGCTACGGCAAGCAGATCGAGCGGGCCCAGCAGTTCGTGAACGAGGCGCTCTCGCTGGCCAAGCAGCGGGACGCGGCGGCCGCCGGGCAGTGAGATCGGCCCCGTCGGGGGTGGGGGAGCGCGCTTCCCCACCCCCGATTTGGCTCTCTCCGGGGCATCCCCTAATGTTGTGTTCAGCGACGCGGGGTGGAGCAGTTCGGTAGCTCGCTGGGCTCATAACCCAGAGGTCGCAGGTTCAAATCCTGCCCCCGCTACTCATGTCAGGCCCGGCTTCCGCCGGGCCTGACGTCATTTCCAGGATCCCGGCGACGTCAGTGCGTCCCGATGTGCGTCCATCGCCGCTCGGAGTCGTCCGCCAGGATCAGGTCGGCCACCGTGTTCGCTGCGCCCTCGTCCATGCCGGGGATGACGTGAGTGTAGGTCTGCAGCGTGAAGGCGGCCGTCGCGTGCCCGAGGCGCTCGCTGATGATCTTCGGCGGGATCCCCGCCTTCAGGGCTGCCGTGGCGTACGAGTGCCGGACGTCGTGCAGGCGGATCCGGGGAAGCCCGGCTCGCCTCGCAGTGCCTGTGGAAGAGCGCCGTGATGGTGTCGGGGTGCAGCGGCTCGACCGTTCGGCCAGACGAAGAGCAGTCGCGTGTCCTGCCCGAGCAGGTACGCGCTCCTTGTCCCACGCGATCAGGTAGTCGCGCAGCGCCTCCGACGTCGTCGGGTCCAGGGCCAGCGAGCGCTCCCCGCTGCGGTCTTCGTCTCCGACTCTTCGGCATGCCCGGCGACCACGACCCGCGGGGCGCTGGGAGACACGCGCCCGTGCTCGAGATCGATGTCGGTGCGGCGAAGCCCTGCGAGCTCGCCCCGCCGGAGCCCGGTGGTCGCGACGAGCAGCCACAGCGCGTAGAACCGATCGTCCTCGACGTGCTTGACGAACGCTCCGAGCTGCTCGGGAGTCCAGATGGTCGGCGCTGGCCCGGCGTGCGCGCGGGGGAGAGGCGTCCTCGGCGTCGTTCCGCGGGATCAGATCCCACTTGACTCCGTCGCGGAGCGCCCGGTGGAGCATCCGGTGAACGTTCTGCACGGTCTTGGGTGCCAGACCTCCCGGACGCTTGACCCGGCCCGTCTCGAGGAGGTGGCTGTAGAGCAGGTTGAGCCGGACGGGCGTGAGGTCCTGCAGGCGGCTGTCGCCGATGACCGGGATGACGTAGGCGTCGAGGTAGTCGCGGTAGTTCACCCAGGTGGATGGGACGCAGGCCGGGCCTGCACCGCGGCGTGCCACTCGTCGAGGAAGTCCGCGACGGTCCGACGCGTGGCTGCGGACCGAACGGCCCTCGCTCATGAGCCGCGATCGCCGGCTCGCATTGCGCCGGCGCGCTTCCTTCTTGGTCGTGAAGCCGGACTTCCGAGTCGCCGGCGACGGCCGGTGAGCGGGTCCGCGCCCGACGTCGAACCGGTACTCCCAGTCGCCGTTCGTCCCGCCGGCGCACACGATCCGTTCATGCCGACTCCAGGAGTTGCTGCAGCCGAGACGTGACGACGTACACCCGGCCGCCGAGGTGCGTCGTGGGGAGGTCGCCCGAGGCTGCGCAGCGGTACGCGGCTGATCTGCTGATGCCGAGCAGCCGCGCGGCCTTGGGGACGGTGATGAGCATCGGCTCGTTCTGGAGCGGCCCAGCCGCCCGGCTGGTGGCACCTGGCTGCGCTGACGTCCCGGGGCCGGTCACCGTGTCCTGTGTCATCGCAGCCTCCTCTGGCGGGTTATCCACCATTGAGGCACCTCGCCGTTGACGTTGGAACCGCACAAGCGGGACGGTTGGGACGAATGCGTCGATCCAGAAACGTCCCGAGGCGGTGGGTGATGAGCAACGAGCGCCTTCGCATCGCCCTGGCTCGAGCGGACGTGACCGTGGAGCGGATCGCGCACGACGTCGGTGTGGATCCCAAGACGGTCCAACGGTGGCTCTCCGGCCGGGTCCCGCACCCCCGCCACCGGTGGGCCCTGGCGCAGCACCTGGACGAGAACGAGGAGTTCCTCTGGCCGGGTGCCAGTCGGGTGGGGGCCGCCGGTGCCGGAGCCGCCGCCGAGCTGGTGGCGGCGTACGCCTACCGCTCGGAGCTCGACCTCAGGCGCTGGTGGGAGCTCTTCAACGGCGCTGAACGACAGATCGACCTGCTCGGGTTCACGCTGTACTTCCTGCCCCAGCAGCATCCCGGTCTCGTCGACCTGCTCCAGTCCAAGCTCGCGCAGGGCTGCCGGCTTCGTGTAGCCGTGGCCGATCCAGGATCGGCCCATGTCGAGTGGCGCGACTCCGAGGAGCATCAGGCCATCACCGTGGTGGCCAGGATCCATAGCAGCCTCGACGCTCTGCAGCCCCTGATCGGCCGCGACGGTGCCGCCTTCCGCTTCCAGGAGGCACCGCTCTACAACTCGATCTTCCGGTTCGACGACCAGATGCTCGTGACGCCACATCTCTACGGGATCCCGGGACACTCAGCGCCGATGCTGCACCTGCGCCGGCTGATGCCGAACGGGATGTTCTCGCGCTTCGCCGCACACTTCGAAGGGGTCTGGGCAGATGCCCGACACATGGGCGAGGATGACGATCCGGCCGACAACTGAGGAGGCGACCGCTCATGGGACGCGTCGACTACTACGACGACCCGGACGCGCCGGCCGCCAACTCCCTGGTGCCGGCCGCCTCCGCCGTCGTCACGGACGCGGAGGGTCGCATCCTGCTGCACCGTCGGCGCGACAACGACATGTGGGCGCTGCCGGGCGGCGTCATGGAGCTGGGGGAGTCGCTGGCGACTGCGCCGTCCGCGAGGTCCGCGAGGAGACGGGTCTCGAGGTCGAGGTGTACGGGATCGTCGGGATCTACAGCGACCCCAAGCACGTGTTCGCCTACGACGATGGCGAGGTGCGCCAGGAGTTCTCCGTCTGCTTCGCCTGCCGGCCGGCCGGGGGAGAGCTGGCCGTGAGTGACGAGTCATTCGAGGTCCGGTACTTCACACCGGTCGACGCCTCCCGCCTACCGATGGTCGAAAGCATCCGGCTTCGGATCACTGACGCGCTGAGCGGTTCGGCTCCGGCGATCCGCTGACGGCCATGAGGCTCTCGATCTCGGCTTCGATCGCGAGGAAGCCGGGCAGGTTCATCCGGGCGGCGTGACTGACGACATGCTCGCTCCCGTAGCGGTCGACGATCTCGCTGACGCGGTCCACGACGTGGGTTCGGACTCCGTCGGGCCCGGTGGTCATGTCGCAGTAGCTGAGCGCCCGGTAGAGCCGGGAATCCTCGAAGGGAAACTCGTCCATCAAGCCGGTCAGGCCCCGCAGCGCTGCTTCGTTGCGGGCTCCGCTGTGGTGCGCCACCAGTGATGCGATCCGTGGGTGACCCTGGTCGCGAACGAACCGGGCGCCATCAAGGGGATGGAATCCGGTGACGGCCAGCTCGGGCGCATAGCCGATGTCGTGGAGCAGAGCGGCCGCGATCAGGGTCTCGGCCTGGTCGCCGACGACAGCCGGGCCGATCTCAGCGGCCCTGGTGGCCACCGACCGAACATGCGTGAGACGCCGACCGAGAGGAGAGAGCCTCAGGTCGGTCTGTTCTGTTGCCCACTCGATGACACCAGGCACTCCGACACGCTAACTCGTTCCTCCACATCGGCTGTGTCAGCCACCCCCCGCCCGCCGCCCGCCCCACGCGAAGGCGCAATTCAGCCGCATCCCCCAATCGATCGATTTTGACGGGCGCCGCCCTCAGGAAATTAGCTCTTCCCTCAGGGCGCCATTCGGGGGATTCTGTTCATGAGGGACGCGCCTCCAACCCCTACAAAAAGGGGCGGGACTGGGCCGGATAGGGGCAGAGACGCCATGAAAGCACTTGTGACCCTGATCGGCCCACAGGATGAACATTCAGCGGAGTTGCGCCTCTATTGGCTTGGCTTCGCAGTGAGCGCGACCTACAGGGAGCGGAGTTGCGCCTCGAGGGCGACGCTGCGTCGGAGCGGATGGGACTCGACGCAGAGACACTTAACATCGTCCTGGGTCCGGCAAGCGCAGGTACGGCCTTGCTCAGCGCGTTGAGCGCCTTTCTTGTCACGCGGCCGCGGCGTCAAGTTCCGGGTTGAAGGACCCAACGGTGCGGTCGAGCTCGAAGCCCACTTGAGCAAAGATGACCGGGACCGGCAGATTGACCGTGCCGAGGCCATGACTGGGTTGGCGAAACCACCAGATGCGACTCCCTGAGCGCGAGCGAGCCTGGCTCCTCCTCGTTGGTACGGCTGCCGCTCCTGCAGACGAGTCGCTACCGGCACTCCGTGCTGTCTCGAGGAATCTGGGGTCTTTGCTCGAAGTGCTCACCTCATCACAGAACGCACCCTTCCTTCCTGGTCATGCCCTGGTCATCCGTGACCCCCCAGGATCCCGCCGTCGTGGAGGAGGCGCTTCTTGACCTCGCCGCACGCGACGCAGACACAATCTGCTTCTACTTTGCGGGTCACGGTCTGCTCGACGATTTCGGCGACCTGTATACTGGGGGCCCACGACCCGAGTCCTCGAACTCCCGACGTCGATTGCGCAGCCTCCCCTACGACGTAGTGCGAGGACGCTCGCTGGCGCTCGTGCCGCCGATCGAGTAGTTGTGCTCGACTGCTGCTACAGCGGTCGTGCTATCGGCGCCATGGGAGGGTCGCTGACGGGCAGCGACGTCGAAGTCGCCGGCTCCTACACGTTGACGTCAACCAGTGCCACTCGGACAGCTCACGCGCAGTCGGGCGAGCCCTACACCGCCTTCACCGGCGCCCTCCTTGACGTTCTTCGAGAGGAGGTCGACCCGAAGGGCAAGCTGTTGGACATGACGACTGTCTATCGCGGAGTCCGTCGCCGACTCTTGGCGGCAGGTCGCCCGCACCGGAGCAGGGAAACACTGCAACGGTTCTCGACCTGGCACTGGGGCGAAACCCCGCATGGTCCAGCGGCACGAGTTCCCGTGCGAGTAGTAGCCCGGTGAGGGACGAGCGGAATCCCACAACAAGAGCAGGCAGCCAAGGGCCGCCATGAGAGGCCCATGGAAGCTACGTCACTAAGCACCCAGTCACTGGGAGCAGAGCCACGGTCCTGTCCTGGACGTGTGCCTGGGTCAAGTTGACCTCGTGACCGCAGTCGTGGCTGGCCCGCCGTACGCCGCAACTGGCGGCGAAACTGAGACCCCGTCCTCAACAAACACTGCGCAAGGAGTGATGGGCCGCCTTGGGCTGTCTCGTATCCACTGGCCGTTTGGTCGCAGGGTGACATGCGACGTGTCGACTATCCCGCTCTGCCCCTGCCGCAGGCAGCAGCAACTTTCAACTCAGTGGCATACATCTCGAGCCTGAACAGCGATGCCGCAATCGTCTTAGGTGCAGGCACCTGGCTACGCATGGACCTTGCCGACGGTCTCGTTACTGGCCCGACCGCGCAGGCGTCTGCACGAAGAGCCGCCAACAGCCATGTCCACCACGCCATCTACGTGCAGGCCGTTCGCTGGGCAGTCGGTACAGATGACGGCCGAGTCTCATTGGCAACATACGGACTCGTTCCTGATCTCGTGCACGTGGGAACGTCGCTCGTCCGTTCAGTCGGCAGGCGACTCACGTTGCGCCGTGGCCTGGCGAACTCGATTGGGCTGGAGAAGGCAGCAGGCCTGTCGGTGTACGACGGTGTGAGTGGCAGGCTGAACGCCCGCCTCGCCTTAGGATTCGCGCCGCGTGACGTGCTGCTCCTGCAGCTCCTACCAGGCTCGCTGGCAGCGCTTGTCGTCTACACCGGTGACCGTGAACAGCCGCTTAGGCGGGTGCTGATCGACACAGGCGGGTTGGAGGTCGTATCTAACGTCGCCATCGCCTCTGACCCTCTGCGACGACTAAAGTTCACGCGCCTCGGCGGGCCCAGGGTCCTTCTGTCCTCTAATGGCCAACACATTTCTCTGTCCACGAAAGCTACTGGTAGGACCGTCGTCTACGACGTTGAGGGACGCGGAACCGCGTCCAACGTCCCGGGCACACTTGTTGGCTGGTCACCGATAGAACCAACGGTTGCCGTTTGTGACGGAAGAATCCTTACCCTGCTTCGTGCGGATGCTCGGTCGGAGATCACCGTGGACCTGCCGGAGCCCGCGACAACCAGGCCAGTATTCTCACCAGACGGCACCAGGTTGGCCGTGGCTACGAGCGAACGCGTTCTCTTGATCCAGCCGTCCGTCGCGTGACCCGCGTCCTACGACGCTGACCCCGGTGGCGTGCACGGGTCCGGGCTTGTCGACCGAGATGTACTTCAAGTGGCCCGAGAATTCCGTCTGTCAGCGGGACCGTTTCGCTGCCCACCTCATCAACGTCCTTCACGATCTGCATCGAGGACGATGCCAGGCTCGGCTACAGGCTTCTCACCGACAAGCTGCTCGACGAGTATGGCAATCAACACCGGCGAGAACCGCGGCCGCCCGCAGAAGCGGCCGGACCACTGCAACCCCGCCTGTCAGCCAGACCGGGTCGACCCATGGCGAGAGGCCGAGCGTGAGGTTTCTGTATGCGGAACGTCGCTCGCTCGCCGACTCATCGCGACGCGCCAGATACCTGAGGGACACACCTCTTGCACCACGGGTGAGGGGCGGCGTTATTGCGCCTGATGCAACATGCAGGGGATGCCAAGCGGTCCGTGGCCGGCGCGCCAAGGACGCCCATTCGGCGATCGCGTCTGGCGCTTTGCTTCGGCGCCAAGCTTGACGCGGCATTGGCGGCGGAATGACGCTAGGCACTGGTTTCGGCCGAAACGGCGACTGTTCAACCCTCCAGCCAGGTGCTTCTGCGGATCGCCCGTTGTTCGATCGCATCTGAGCGGACGGTGGCACCGAGGTCCGTTAAGCCTTAAGCACATCCGTGGAAGGCGGATGGGCGGCGTCCCACACTCGGGCGTAGGCGGGCCCAACCATTGGCCATATCAACTCGACACCGTCGTCGACCGTTTGCACCTCGTCGGCAAGTGATCCGAGCAGCACGAACTCGTGCGGGATTACTCGACCGGCCGCGTCCCTACGCCCGTCAGGGTCCGGGAAGCGGAGTGCGACTCCGACGGCGTTGCGCTGATACATCGTGGACTCGTCTACAGCGCCGTCGAAGGCGAGCTCGTACTGCCGAAGTGGATCGTCCAGGCCGGCCGTCAGCAGCAGTCTGAAACCCCACTGGCGTCCGCGGGTGGCCCACACCAGGCCGGGTGCCCATTCGGTCACGCTGTCCGCTACTTCCGCCTGAGAAGCAACCGGGCCTCGACGCCATTGTCGAAGTCCAGCTTGAGTTGGGTGACCGTGGCTGTGACGAAGTCGTGATCAGCGCGGGCTCGCGCGTTGAGGTCTTGCAGCCCCTGACCGGACCGCTCGACCGCCCTGATCAAGATCGGATGCAGCCTCGCCGCGTAGCGACCCACTCTCGGCAGCCGGCCGAGGAGCCTCTCGACGGCTCCACCCGCTGCCAGCACCGCGGCGATAGCGTCCGCATTATCGGCGAATGTCTCGAAGACCCTTCGCGGGAGCTCCATCTGGTCGTGCCACTGCACCCGCCGCTCGAGAGGCAGGATTGATGCGATGGGCAGGATGAGGTCGAGCCCGACCCGCTTCGAGACGTCGATCGAGTCGGGTTCGGCCGCATCCTTCGACAACTCGAACTTCGCGGAGGACAGCACCATGTAGTCCTCGCCGACCGACAATGCCGCGGGCGTGTCAACGAGCTCGGCGATCGTCCTTCGAAGTGCCTCGATGTGCTCGGCTGCAGTTCGGACCATGAGGTCGCGGAACTTGTAGGCGTCCCAATCGGGCAGTAGGTCGGCCTTGGTCAATGCGAATAGCCAGATTCGCGGGAACTCGGCCCGGGGGCCCTCGTCGGCGAGCAGGTCGTCCTTCAATCGCAGCAGACCCTGGCGGTAGTTCGTCAGCAGCGACTTGAGGTAGCGCTCTTCCTCGTCGCGGTGGTCCAGCACCTTTTGCCCGTCGACCAGCAGGAGCGCCACGTCGGAGCCGAGCAGCGTCCTGAATCCCTCGATCCGCCTAGCGGACTCCTCGTCGGTGCTCGGCGACTCCTCGAACCACTCACCCGGATAGTCGTGCCACACAAGCCTGAGTGCATCGAACGGTGACCGGCTCGCGGCCGCATCGGCGCTCTTCCGCGGCTTCACCGTGAACCGGAAGCTCTCCATCTTGAAACGGGTCGGCATCGGTGCCGTCGCACTGTCTCGCATGCCCAGGTAGTTCTTGTAGAGGCGATTGCCTTGACCTGTGTCGTCCGCGATGAGATCCCACAGACCGTTCGAGTGCGGACCCTCCTGAGTTGGTCCAAAAAAGGAGGAGAGGAGAACCGTCTTCCCGGAACCCGACTCCCCAAAGACGGCGATGTGCTGCTCCTGAACCTTTGGCATGGCGCAAACGTACCCAAACCGTCGCCCCAATCTTCCACAGACATCAGGATCCGCCGAGAATCCAGCAGCCCGTTGCCTAGGACAGGGGCACCGCAGTACACGCGCTTCGCAGGCGGCGGAATGCAGTGTGGGCCGGAGTCGTCCAGGTCAGGCCTGCGAATCGTCTCGGACCTCTAACCTGCTCCGGTCATCCTGGCCGTGGTGTCAAACAATTCGAGCTCGGCTGGATGCATCTGATGCTGGCAAACGAATGAGCGATTCTTGATCCGCCACAACCCCTGGCCGGTGCCCAGGGTGGGGATGAGTGCCTGCTCGGTGCCGGTGAGTCCGAGCGCCGCTGCGGTGGCGCCGAGTTGGTCGGATTCTTGCCGGTAGACGATTCGGGTCTCGGCGTTCGCGAGCAGTGACGAGGCGAGGGCGCGCATCGCGGAGCCTTGGTCGCCGACGTTGTCGAGGTCGGTGAGCTTGTGGAAGATCAGCATGTTCGCGATCCCGTAGTGCCTGGCCAAGCGCCACTGCGCATCCATCCGCCGCAGCAGCGCGGGGTGGGACATCAGACGCCACGCTTCGTCGTACACGACCCAGCGTTGACCGCCGGCGGGGTCCATGAGTGCGGATTCCATCCATGCCGACGCACACGTCATCAAGACCGAGACGAGGGTCGCGTTCTCGGCCACGCGGGAAAGGTCGAGGGAGATCATCGGCAGGGCCGGGTCGAACGTCACGGTCGATGGGCCGTCGAACAGGCCGGCGAGGTCGCCGGCGACGAGCCGGCGCAGGGCGTGGCCGACGAGTCGCGCGTCCTCGGTCAGGCGACCGTCGGGGTCATCGAGCCGGTCGGGGGTGAGGAGTCGGTCGACGACCATGGGCAGGACTGGTACGTCGGCGCCGCGGACGGTGCGGTCGATGGCGATGTCGACTGCGGTGTGTTCGAGTGGGGTCAGCCGCCGCTCGAGAACGGTTTCGGCGAGTGCGCCGACGAGGTCGCGTCGGCGCGATGCGACTTGGCTGGTCCATTGGGCGTCGTCGAGGCCTGTGGGTCGGTGGCCTTCGTCGAGTGGGTTGAGCCGGTTGGCCATTCCGTGTCCGAGCGCGATGGCTCTACCGCCGACGGCTTCGGCGACGGGGGTGTGTTCGCCCTTCGGGTCGCCGGGCACGTACACGCGGCGTCCGAACGGGATCGACCGCGTGTAGAGGCTCTTGGCCAGCGACGACTTGCCGGAGCCGACGATGCCGGCGAGGACGAGGTTGGGTGCGGTGATGAGTCCGCGGGCGTAGAGGATCCACGGGTCGTAGACGAACGAGCGCCCGGAGTAGAGGTCCTGGCCGACGAACACGCCCTCGCTGCCCAGGCCGCCTTCGGCGAGGAACGGGTACGCACCAGCGAGGGTGGCGGAGGTGTCCTGGTGCCGGGGGAGCCGGAACCGGCCGGGGGTCCGCAGGGCGGCTGGGCCGGGCTCGCCGGCCTTGGGGAGTACGGCGGTCTCGCGGCGCTCGGCCTTGAGTTCGTCGTGCTCCCGCTTGGCCGTCGTACGGCGGGTGTCGCGGTCGTCGCTTGACCATCGAACGGGCGGCTGTCTGCGGAGTCTTGCGGTCCCGACGTCGCTCCCGGGCCGGTGACACCAGGACCGAGGTGTGCAGCCGCTCGTCGTCGGTCACAGCGACAGCCCGCGTTCGGGGCGGGACGCCGTGCGGCGATCGGGTCGTGCTGCGCTGGCGTAGGCGATTGTCGCCTCGATCTCGTGGGCCCGATCGACGCACTCTCCGACTTGGTGGAGCATCTCGGCAGCGCGGTGGAGTTCCCATGACGCGCGTACGACGCCGCCCGACCCTGGTCCCGTCGACCTTCACCATCGCCGTCTTCGTGGCTTGGCCACCATGGAAGTCGCCGAGCTGGTGAAGCGACTGCGCCATCGACGCGAGCGACGAACCCAGGGCACCGAGCAGGGTGTAGATCTCGGTCGGATCAGCGAGGGACCTCGTCGCGTGCGCCAGACCACGGGCGGCCTCGCAGAGCTCGTCGGTATCGGCCATCGGGTCGTTGAAGGTGGGCATCGCAGGCTCCTCTATCGTGGGTTATCGATGAGGTGCGCACGCGGCCCGGTCGCACGCAGGAATCACCTCGCCCTGGAGGCCCGACAGTTGTCTCGGGGGAATGCCCCCTCTCACCGAACCCAATGGTGCTGCGGAGCTTGACCGCCGGGCGGG